>DDCH01000002.1 GCA_002335055.1 Sulfurimonas sp. UBA2011
AATCATATATTTTACATCTGGGTTTTTCTCCATACGAAGAAGGTTGTCAATGAATACAGAACCAACAAAACGGTCACCACCAATAGCAACACCCTCAGCAATACCATCAGCATTGATAGAGATGATGTTTGAAAGCTCGTTAAAAAGTCCACCTGAACGAGTTACAAGTCCACAAGAACCTGCACGGTGAAGTTTAGAGTTAATGATATTTGAAATAGTTCCACCAATGTTAGCTACTTTAAATGCACCAGGAGTGATAGCACCAACAGTTGCTGGTCCAATGATAGTTACATTTTTTTCACGAGCAGTTTGGTTCATACCACGAGCTAAACGCTCAGGGATACCTTCAGCAGTAATCATCATTGAAGAAAAACCACCAATTTCAAGTGCTTCCATAGTTACATCATAAGCAGTTCTAAAAGATGCAAAGTTTAAAAGTACATCAGCTTGTGGCTGTGCTTTTTTTGCAGCTGCAGTTGTCTTGAAAAGAGGAATCATAACTTCATCTGGTCCAAAAAAGAACTTCTCAAACTTATTGTTACTTGTTGGTGCAACAATAGCAGCTACTGAAGGAGTTTTTCTTTGAATAGTATAGTCATAATCTAACATTCTTTGAATAGCAGTTTTATTGTTATTCCAAAAAATTGCTTGTGTGTCTTTTGTATATAATTTGTCCATTTTATTCCCTTACTTCGCTAATGCCATACGAACGATGTCCGTAACATGAGTTTCTGGTCCGTAAACTTCTATGTATAAACCAAGTCTATCTGCAGCTTCTTTAATATCTTTAAGACCTTTTTCATAGTTAGGTCCTCCACGACGAACGTAGATTTTAAGATCAATAGCTTTCATTTTATCAGCATAAATTTCAAATGCTTGAATAATACCTGTAAAAGTTTTTGCAACATCAGTAAAGTTAGCAATAGCTCCACCGATAATCATAACTTTTCCAAGACCCTTTGGATCTTTTTCTCTTGTCATTAAATCAAGTAATGTTTCTGCGTAAAATTTTGTCTCACCAGTAGTTGGACCACCTGAGTACTCACCGTAGTTAGCAAGGTCATCGATTCCAGCCATGTCAGCGATAGTATCAGCATAAACAACTGAAGCACCACCACCGGCAACCATAGTCCATATTCTAGCTTCTGGCTTAAGTAGTGTAAGTTTAAGTGAAGCACCAGTTTTAGCATCAGCTTCTTCAATAGCTTCAACTTCTGGAGACTTTGCTTCCATACCAAACGCAGTAGGATACTCAACATCACCCCACTCTTCTACCATCATAAATCCAGCAGTATCATCAAGTTTTGCAACCATGTCTAATAGTTCGATTTTGTTTCCTTGCATAACGAAAGGATTAATTTCAAGGTATGCGAAGTTTAACTCACGGTATGATTTAAAGAAACCAATACAAAATTCAGCAAAATTTGCTTTATCTTTATCAGCTACATCTTTAGGTACATTTGCACGGATTGCTTTAGCTATCTCTTCTTCAGTTGCAGTGATTGGAAATGCTACTTCAATAACTTTTGCATCCCAGTTTTCTTCAATTGCGATACCACCTTCTGCAGACATATAGATAACATCATCGTCACCTACACATGTTGCAGAAACATAGTACTCTTCTGATTGCTCATGAGGAGTAAATGGTTCAACGATAAAGTTAGTTAACTTGTCCACAGATGGTTCACCAGTAGGTTTGTCACCATCAAATGAGAAATAAACACTTTGATCGCCAGTAGATTTTTCATCTATCCAAGAAGCAGCTTTAGCTAATGTAACATCACCTGGCTTTTTGTCTCTAAAAAGAACTAAGTCATTCATACCACGTTTACCAAATAACATATCTGGTTTTGCAACTAACTTTTTATCTTTAATCCAAGATGCAGTTTTTGCAGCCTCTTTAAGTTCTGATCCATTTTGAACCATTACAGTCTCATATGCATAAGTAAAGTCTGGAAAGTATTTATCCCAATGTTTTGCTAAGATTGACTTAGCATCATATTCGCGTATCGCTTTTTGAGCCATGTGAAATTCCCTATTTTAATATTTGTAGGGTATTTTAGCGTAAAGTTATTAAATAAATAGATTTTGATTATGCTAAGTTTAAAGTGAACTAAATATTGTTAATTATAGTAACATCAGCTCTATATAAAACACTATTTTTGTAACTTATAGTAACACTCGTTGCTTTTTCAGCCCTTATATTTTTTTCAACTAATAAAATATCTTTACATTTCGTAACACCATAGAACTTTAAACGTGTTTGCATTTTTTCATCTGTTGTTAGACATAAGATATCTCTCTCTTTGAGAATATTTGAAAGTTCTTTGGCAACATGCATTTCATAAGCAAAATGATTTTTAGGATTTTGCATAAAAACATATAGTTCTTTATTAAAAAATACTAACAATGTGTTAGATATTAAAAATATAAAAGAGAGTACAAATGCGAGTTTATACCGTTTTCTGAATACCTTGAGTCGAACTCTATATGAACTTATAAAAGACTGTGCTGCTAGTGGCAATGCGATGATAAGATATGGGGCAAAATTCTCTAGAGGTATTCTCTGTCTAAAAGAGAGGACAAGAGAAAGTATCAAAGCTGTCGCTGAAATACACCAAAGCATATCTAGCTTAGCAGTAAAATACCTTTTATACAGTGCATAAAAAAGATAGATGAAAATAATTGGGGTAAAGATAGCACTATAAATACCAATGGTATCTAAGAAGTGCCCACTTGGCGAGCCTGTAACTTCAAAACCGTATAAATAACTTGTTAGCATGTATAAGGCAAGGACATAAACAAGATTATACTTTTGTTTGTTCATACTATAATATACGGCTAAACCTAAAAACAGATAAATGAAACTTACATCAGTAAGTGCATAAAGTAAGAGTAGTACATTTAAATAGCGTTGTGGGATTTTTTCACTTAAGTATACAAACAGAAGTAATCCACATATCAACATTCCTGCAGAGTTTACAATGATTGCAGCACTCACTACACCTGGTAAAAGAAGAAAAACTAACAAGAGCCATAATCGATTTCTTTCTAAGGGAATATATCGTTTAGAGATCTCATACATCAAGATAGCACTTAAAAGATGAAAAAGAATCATCGTAAAACGCAGGGCAAGATCATTTTGTCCAAAAAGGTTTAGAGAAAGGGAGGTTAAAGAAGATAAAACGGAGAAGTCACCATACAAAAGTGATGCCTCTTCATATGATATGGAAACATGTGAAGTCTGTAAAAATAGCATAAGGGTGTCTACTCCTAAGATAAGGAAGAAGACATACTTTAAGATCATAGCTTTAAGAAGTTTCCGATTATTTCGTGTCCATACTCACTCATGATTGACTCAGGGTGAAACTGAACTCCATATATTTGTTTGTCTTTTACTTTTAATGCCATTATCTCTTCATCATCTGTACTTATCGCTGTCGCTTCAATCATCACAGGAAGGGACTTCTTTTCTACTATAAGAGAATGGTAGCGTGTAGCTGTAAACTCTTTTGGTAAGTCTTTAAATAATTCACAGTTTGATGTTTGCCTCATAGTGGATGTTTTTCCATGCATCATGTTTGTAGCACGAACAACTTTTGCACCAAAGACCTGAGCTATGCTTTGATGGCCTAAACATATACCTAAAATAGGCAATTTGTCTGCAAAGTATTTGATAGCTTCAAGAGTAACACCCGCTTCATCAGGAGAAGCTGGTCCAGGGGAGATGATAATCTTCTCAGGATTAAGTGCTTCTATCTCTTTTACACTCATCTCATCATTTCGTATTATTTTTAAGTCAGCACCGAGTTCACGACAATACTGCACTATGTTATAAGTAAAACTATCATAGTTATCTATCATTACAATCAAAAAATATTCCTTAGAGGTTTAGTGGCATAATTATAACATACTTAGCTGACTCTTAAAATAGTGTTGTTTATTATGATAAAGATACGCTTTTCACTTTTTCATCTTCTTGAGTGTCTATAAGAACTTGTCTTGTATTTATCCCAGTAAATATCATATAAAAAAGGATAAACATAAGGATAAATCCCAAAAGAGCAAACACTGATAAGTTTGTACCGCCATTTTTATTTATACTGTCTAAAATCATATACCCTATAGCACTAAATACTATCTGCAATACTACTAAAAAACTAACTGTTTTGGGGACATTCATCGCAAAAAACTTTACAAGTATGTGATGGAGGTGAGTCTTGTCAGGAGAAAAAGGGGACTTTTTGCTTTTTATACGTCTTAACATAACTATAAGAGTATCTAAAAGAGGAATCGCCGTAAGATAAACTAAGGCCACGGGGTGCACATATTCTAAGCTTAAAACTGCTAACACACAAATGATAAACCCTATAGTAAGACTCCCACTATCCCCCATAAATATTTTTGCCGGATGCCAATTGAAAAATAAAAAACCAATAAGAGAGGCAATAGTGAAAGTCGAAAACAGTACGATAATGTCACTATGGTACTCAAAGCCTAAAAAAGCGAAAAAAGTCAGAATAACGATAGCGATAGAAGCCGAAAGCCCATCTATACCATCGATAAGATTAAGAGCATTTGTAAAGCCCGAAAGAGCGAACAGGCTAAAAAGCAGAGCAAAAACAGAGGGGACAACTAGCTCATAGCCATACCAAGTCCCTAAAGTGTTAATACTACAGTCATTAAGCCATAGCGAAAAGATCGCCAAAAAGATCGCGATGAACTTTAACTTAGCAGA
>DDCH01000008.1 GCA_002335055.1 Sulfurimonas sp. UBA2011
TTCTAACATAAACCTGTATCAGCCTGAGATAAACTTTTCACTCTCAAGTAAAGAAGTCGCAAAGTACCCAGATAGTGAGTATAAAGATTTTCGTGGATTTTTAGCACAAAAGTATGCGATAAAAAAAAGTCAAACAGCACTCTTCTGTGGTGCAACAACGGCTATTTATGAGCTTTTTTCTTCCCTTAAACGCAAGAATATTTTTTTGTATGCTCCTCTATCTGGCGAGTATGAAAAAGCAGCCTTGCGCACGAAAAAAAACATCTACAAAATCAATCGTATAGAAGATGAAACACAAGCACCTCTTGATGACTCTATAGTTGTTTTTGTAAACCCTTCAACACCAGAAGGCACTTACTATAAAAACATCAAAGAGCTTATGAGTGCTTGGATGGAACATGAGTGTACTATCATTTTAGATGAGAGTTTTTTAGAGTTCGAAGAGTTAGAATCAATGAGAGAAGAGATAAACAACTACAAAAGGCTCTATATTATCCAGTCCTTTTCAAAGTTTTACTCTTGTGCAGGGGTGAGAGTCGGAGCGATATTTTCAAACAAGAAAAATATACAAAAACTCCAAACACCACTGTGGCATCTATCAAGTTTAGATCTAAACTTCTTAAAACAGCGTCTTGCAGATGAAAGTTTTGCACAAAAAAGCAGAGAGCTTCATAAAGCACAAAAAGAAGAACTAAACAACATACTCACTGAGTCTAAACTCTTCACAGAGATAGTAGAGAGTGACAGTAACTTCATCCTCGCCTACACTCCAAATGGAGAAGAGTTATGGGAAAAGCTACTCGAGAAAAAGATACTTGTTCGAAAATGTGCAAGTTTTGACTATCTTAACAATAACTGGCTGCGTTTCGCTGTTAAAGATGTAGAGGCTCATAAAGCACTTAAGCTAGCACTTCATTAAGTAAAGGTTTAAAAAGACACTTTTTACTTAAGAAAACTACTGTAAAGTTTATAGAAATACTCAAAAGCATCTATTTTTAGCTTTTATACTATTTTTAGGTAATATTTGGATGTTTGATGGTGAATGGGAGCATTATCTCCTATACGGTTAATGTTAAGTACATAATGCACAGCAGCTAGGGTTTGTTCTTCTGCATTTGTTACTGTACCTATACCCGTATAAACGATGGTTTCATAAAAAACATTGACTTCCTTTTCTTCATCTGGATCAGGAGCGATGTCTGTCCCCTTATCACCCTTCCAAGTTCCTATAAGTTTTGTCAGTGGTCCATAATCTATATCCATGTCAATTTCCTTCAAATATTTAAAACTATTGTGGCACTACTTGACTTAAAAACTCTTGAGTGTATAATTAGTAAAACAAAAGGCTCTTTTATGAATTCACTCAGTATCTTTGGTACAAGTAGTGATGCGGGTAAATCTACTCTCTCTTTTGCTATCACCTATCTACTTCATAAACAAGGCATAAAAGTAGCCCCTTTTAAGGCATAGAATGTCTCAAATAACTCTTTAGTCACAGATATAGATAGTGGTGAGATTGCAATTCCTCAGGCTTTTGCAGCTGAGGCGATAGGACTTCCTACATCCCCTCTTATGAACCCTATATTACTAAAGTCTGGTGGTGCTAGTCGGGCTCATATGATTATAAATGGTAAAAGTGTTGGTGATACTGATGTTTGGGAATATTATCGCAATATGAAAAAACTCCAACCTATAGTAAAATCTGCCTTTTTGAGTCTACAAGAAGAGTTTGAATGTATCGTTGCTGAGGGTGCGGGTAGTCCAGTTGAGTTAAACCTCATGGAACAAGACCTCTCTAACATTTATATAGCAGATGAATTTAACACGAAAATAGTCCTTGTAGCAGATATACAACGCGGTGGTGTTTTTGCTTCTATATATGGCGTTTACAACTTACTTCCTAACAAACTTCGTAAAAACGTTATAGGTGTTGTTATAAACAAATTTCAGGGCGATATGTCACTCTTTGATGAGGGTGTAAAAATCATAGAAAATGAGTTTAAAATTCCTGTTTTAGGTGTTGTTCCTTTTAAACCTTTTAACCTTGGGTTTGAAGACTCACAGTCACTCATGGGTTATACTCAAGATACACAAAACACCATCATCACAGTGGGTGTCATCAAACTCCCATATATCTCAAACTTTACTGACTTTGAACCACTTGTAGTGGACTCCGAAATTGAGCTACGTTTCATCACATCTGTCAGTGAGATGAGTTCTTGTGAGCTTGTAATCCTACCAGGAAGTAAACGAGTTGTAGATGACTTAGAATGGTTAAGAGAGAGAGGTTTTGAGAAAAAACTCTCTTCTAAAAAGACTAATGTAGTAGCTATTTGTAGTGGTTACGAGATGATGTTTGAGAAAATTTTAGATGAAGAAATTATAGAGTCTAAGTTTAAAGAGGTAGATGGTTTTGGACGTCTTAAAGGTGCTGTTACATTTACTAAAGAGAAGATTGTTAAAAAAGGCTCTTACAATATATTTGGGCTAATGGTTGATGGGTATGAGATACATAACGGTATCACTAAAAAACGATGCAAGAGTGCTAAAAACCTCTATGGAACTTTCATTCATGGTCTCTTTGACAACGACGCTATGAGAGAGTATATCTTCAAAGAAATCAACCCAAATTATCAAGGTTATAACTTCAAAGAGTATAAAAAAAATGCTATCGCTGAGTTTGCCGAACATATAGATAAAAGCATAAATATGTCACTCATTTTAGATGCTTTAATTGACTAACCTTTTTATAACTGTTTTTGCTTATGTTATCGATAGAGTGTTTGGTAAATTTGCTTTTATAAAACATCCAGTTATCTTTATAGCTCACAATATGCTGAGATCTGCAGTTCTTGGTATCATCACAACTACAGAAAAGCTTCTGCTCTTTCAGAGGAGACACTTCATACTTTGGCAAAGTCAAACGCAAGGCTGCATTTGAGGAAGGAAGAGAAACTATAAAAGAAGATGATGCACATTAGGCATTAGCAATTATTTAGCTAAAATACCTCTATGAAAACATATAATATTTTTACAAACGAAGAGACTAGTCTTCCGGAGGGAAAAGCAGACTTTTTACTTGCAGCAAGTGTAACAAGAACATGTGAGATAGCAGGCATTACTCAGGCTGGAATTCCTGGGAAAATTCCTTATACTCCTACTTTAGATGCTGAGTTTATCACAACTCAAAAACTCTTCTCTATGCCAGAAATTGCTGAAATGCCATCCGGTGTTCCTACTCCTGCACTTATCACACGGGCCGTTCATAACCTGAGCCCTTTTAGTGCTATAGAAGTACTTGACTTAGGCTTAGAAATAAAACCACAACTGACACAGCTTCATAACTTTGATATCAAACCTTCAAACTCTATTGCAGAGGGTGCAGGGATAGATGCAGAGACTGTTTTTGCCAAAGGGATGGCATTTGGTAGGACTTATGATTTAAAAGGCTCTTACCTCATCCTAGGTGAGTCTACTCCAAGTGGTACAACTACGGCAACTGCAACTGCTTTAGCTCTAGGGTATGATGTAGCAAACGACTTCTCTTCAAGTTTTTTAAATGTTCCAAATGATGTACGAACTGAGACTATAAATGCAGCACTTTCTTTAGTAGATGATAGTATGAGTACTTTCGAGAAACTCTCTCTAGTTAGTGATAATATGCTTGTCTTTTGTGCAGGTTTTTTACTAGAAGCTAGTCGTAGGTTTCATGTAGTGCTTGCAGGTGGTACACAAATGGCAGCTTGTCTACTAGTAGCTGATAAACTCCGTGAAGATATTCTAATGAGACTAAAGTCAGACAATGTAACCATCGCTACAACTGGCTGGGTAGCAAACGATACAAACTCAAATATCAAACACATCCTAGAACAACTAAGCTACACTCCAAATGCAATATATACAGAATTTTCTTTTGCAAATGCAGAGATACCTGTTCTTAAAAAGTATGATGAGGGTGAAGCAAAAGAGGGAGTCGGAGCAGGCGCTGCTTTAGCATATGCCAACACTAACTCACTCACTAACAAAGATGTTTTACAAGCCGTAGAACTTATTATCTACAGTATGTAATCAGAACTCTTCGTATTTTTCTCTTAATGATTGATTTATTTTAATAATCGCTTGTTCAGAAAAAATCATAGCTACAATCACAGTTATAAAAGTGACAGAACTCCCTAAGTGGAGAGACCTCTAAGTAGTTTTGCTTTAAAACCTTCCATACTCTTAAAATAGTCTGCAACCTTATGTTTAACACTCAGTGTAGCTTGGAGTAGAAACTGTAAAAGGATAGCTAATCTTTCTCCTTATTTACTTCATACTCTGACTTTCTCTCACCTAGGTTTCCATACCTATGATAACTATCCGAGATACTTTGTTCAACATAATAGTGCAGCATCTCTAAACGTCCATTAAATACAAATATTTCCGTAGACAAATAAGTTGCATCATCACTAAGACTTTTATAAATATCTTTACTAATAGGCTCATGTGTAAGGAATCTAATGCGTTCATGATTTTTTATTGAAAGTATAAGTTCCTCTTCATTTTCATAAAATAACTCCTCTTCTTTAAACAGTGTAGACTGTATGTCTAGTAAAGTTGTAAAAGTAGTGCTTTTACTTTCCTTTGGAAGTGACAAATGTAGAGTAGCTCCTATAAGTCTAATAGCAAAGATTGAACAGATTATCTCTTGTAGGTGAGTACTCTCATCAACTCTGAGTAAAACACTTTTAACACCAAGGTACCGGATGTGATTACTCTCCCCTCTTATATTTGAGTAGTCATGCTCTTTTGAAAACTCTTTATCTACCCAGTAGACAAAATTAGCACATATGTTGAGGATTCTCTCTAAGGCATCAATCTTAAGCTCTTGTTTGTATTTTTCTAAGAGTTCATTACTTTTTATCTTACTTGTTTTTGACCTACTTGTACTAATGTTACAAAACTGTGTGAGATAATTAAACCCGCCTGCCTTTCGTCCACTTCCTATACTTGACTTTCTCATACCACCAAAAGGTTGTCTCCGCACAATGGCTCCAGTCGTCATACGGTTTATATATAAGTTTCCTGCTAAAATATTTTCTTTAAAGTACTCTTTTTCTCTCTCATCCAAACTCTCTATGCCAGAAGTCAAACCATAACCAGTTTCGTTTACAATGTTTACAGCATCTTTTAGGTTTTTTGCTTTCATTACACTAAGAACTGGACCAAACAACTCATTCATATGAGTAAAGTCTCCATTTTGTGTCCCCCATCGTATTGCAGGTTTTAACATATATGGATTGTTTTGTGCGAACTCAGGTTTTAGTAACCACTCTTCATGCATCTCAAGATACTCTAATGCTTTGGCTAAGTTACCATTTGGCAGAGAACTTAAAGTTCCTATTTTGTTATGTAGGTCCCATACACTTCCAATTTCTAAAGAGTGAGCCGCATCTACTAATGTTTGTTTAAAGACCTCATCATTATAAACTTCTTCTTCTAAAACAAGAAGTGAAGTAGCCGAACACTTTTGTCCAGAGTTATTAAATGCAGAGGCTACGACATTTTTTATCGCTTGGTCACGGTCCGAAAGAGCTGTGACTATAGTTGCATCTTTTCCACCTGTCTCAGCAGTTATCTGTAAGTTTGGACGAGTTTGAATCATCTTGTATGCAGTAACTTCTGAACCTGTAAATATTACAAACTCCACTCTTTGATCTGCAACTAATGTACTACTTACCAACTCACCATCAGCTATAACAAACTGAAGTGTGTTTTTACTAACACCCCCATCCCAAAAGCATTGACATAGTCTAGCCCCACAAAGAACAGAATCCGATGATGCTTTAAGTATGACACGGTTTCCCGAAGCTAAAGCTGCTGCGATTCCACCTACCGGGATTGCTATAGGAAAGTTCCAAGGACTTATCACTAAACCCACCCCTTTTGGTTGCAACTCTACTCCATCAAGTGCTTCTAACTTAGCATAAGAGTATGGGTAAAAGTTTAAAAAGTCGATGGCTTCACTTATCTCTACATCAGTCTCAGTAAATACCTTTCCAACTTCAGCTGCGGCTATTCCTATTAGGTCTGCTCTCGCTTTTTTAAACTCATTTGCCACATTCATAAGCACCTTAGCTCTATCCTCTGAACTAGTCTTAGACCACTCCTCTAGATCCTTGTGAGCTGTCTCTAAAGCATGAGTCAAATCATCTTGTGTTACTTTTGTATAAGAGCCAACTTCTATATTTTTTTCTAGCTGTGACTTGTCTATCACTACTACCTTTTCTGCTCTTACAAGTTCAATCCCAGCTATCATAGAGTGAGCATGATAAGCACCTGATTTTCCTATCTTAGACCACTTTTCTACTATAGCCTCTGCCCATAGTATATTTGTTTTGAGTGAAAAGTCTGTATCACTCTCATTTTTAAATTCATAGCTTCCAACATCACTTATCGGAGTAATTGTTTCATTCATTCTATCTTGTGTTCTTAAGGTTTCTAAAGCTAGAGAATCCATCAAGTCTATAGATACATCAAAACTTTTTATAAGTGTCTGCCAAGCCTCATCCTCTACACTTAAACCAAAACTATGTCTTAAAAAGTTTTGTTCTGCGGTATTTTCATCAAAACGACGCACTAAGTAAGCTATAGCATTTGTAAAAGTAGCTTTTGTAGCTGTTGGAGCATATAAAATCACTTTTATGCCATAGTCTTTTAAAACTCGATAAGCACTCTCACTCATACCCTCAAGCATTTCAGCACAGTAGTACTCTAAAACTCCTCTAGTCTCTGCCAACTTATAAGCAAAGGCTTGGTCAAAGAGGTTATGTGATGCTACACCAACATTTACATATGCTGCAACCTCAGGGCATAGTAAAAAGTCTAGTACTATCTTGAAGTTAGCATCTGTCTCACTCTTTTTCTCATAAGTGACACAAGGCCAATCTTTTGAACTTGACTTAGTTAGTTCCATCTCTTGGTTTGCACCTTTAACAACCCTAACTTTAATCGGTGCACCACCATTCTCTACTCTCACTTTAGCCCATGAAGCGAGTTTTTTTGTAAAGGAAAGTGCATCAGGTATATATGTTTGTAAAACTATACCTGCATGAAGATCTTTAAACTTCTCCTCTGAGAGTACCCCCATAAATGCATCTATGGTAAGGTTTAAATCTTTATACTCTTCCATATCAAGATTTACAAATTTGCTTTCTTCTTTTCCCTCTGCATTTATAAATTTATTTTTTATAGCTGCATCATAGATAAGTGCTACTCTCTGTGATATTTTACTTACACTCCACTCATGAGCAAGTGGAACTATTTGTGAAAAAATTGTAGATATTTTTATGGAGATATAGTCTATGTCTGGATTTTCTAAGGCTTTTATATACTTCTGCACTCTCTCATTTGCCTCATCTTCTCCTAAAACAGCCTCTCCAATTATATTGATATTTACTCGAGTATCTTCAAGTTTTCGACTCTTTAGGTGTGCTGAGAGTAGTTTATCTTCACCTTTTATAACTATAGAGCTAATGTCATCTCTGAGATAGTCTATGAATAGGGGGACAGATATACTAGATATATATATTCCAATATTTCTAAAGGACCAGATGAGCAGTTCTTCAAACTCTGTAAAAAACTGAATATTTTCATACTTACTAAACAAAAACTCTAGCTGTTCAGTAATTCTTTTTGTATCACTAGCCCTAAAGCTCTGGTCTAGTAATTCTATAAGGAAAAGTTTGTTTTGGGGATTTTTTAGCATTTTTATCATCATACGATGAAACTTTTTTTCTTGGCTTTGACGACTATTTGAAATCTCTTTTTGCCAAGCCTCAGATAAACTTTTTACTTGCTCTAACATCTCTTTTTGCATATGCATTTATTACCCCTAAACTTATACTTTAGTAAAGAATAACTAAAATGATATTTAAAAGAGATTCTATCGCTAAAGTAGAAATGCATTTTCCTGTTATTTGATTATCTTGTTACTCCGTCCTAAAAGCTCAAAACCCTCAGAGTCTATCTCTATAATGTCTTCAGTTGCAAAGGGAAGTTCTAGTTTTTGTATCCCCACTTGTAAAAGGTAAGAAGATATATAGGATGAACTTGCAAATAGTCTTTCATTTTTTTTCTCAACTCTTACATCGCGAAATGGAATCCACTTTTTAGATGCCCCACTTATTAGCGATACCACCTGTTTAAGTTGAAGAGATAAATAGTGATGTCCTCATATCTACTGCTCCACTTAGTTTGCCAAGGGCTTTTATAAAAAAGGAACAGTAACAACCACTCTTTTTATACTCTTACTACTGACAAATTCTTTGAGTGCTTCTACCTCTTGACTAAGGTTAGTCTGAGTTTTAAAAGTACCTACAGGAAACCCTCTACTACCTGATATAAAAAACAGTAGGCTTGTATCACTCTCTAGTTTATCCCTATTTTCTAAAGTGTTTATGTCATTGTTTTCATGAAACTCTAGCTTTGAATTGCATCTAGGGTCTCAAATAGGCCTGTGTTCTGATCGAGTTAAAAAGTAAAACACCACACCCTCAGAGGGTGCTCTTCCTAGTAACTCTACATTAATTGACCCACAGCTCAATATTAATGCTGGTATTTTTGATACGATTGGAGTTTTTTGGTAGTATCATTTTACAGATAATTTCTAAGTTTTTAACTTCTCCTGCTCAGTATGATACAATTCGACATCAAGGACTATTATGAATGATAAAAAAACAACAAGTACATATCCAAGCAAACGCATAAAGACAGAGGTATACCAAGAGAATGATACTCTTGTTACAAAATTTTATTATGATGCTAAAAATGCATATGTAAAAGAACTTACAAAAGAAAAAGATGGGATTAAGGATGTTAAACACTTTAATGTAGATGGTGTTTTATCTAAACAAGAGTATTTTGTAGATGGTAAACGTCATGGTGTTGAAACAAGATACCTAGTTTCAAAAGCTACTAAAACTGTAAAAAGTACTAAAACATACTTTGAGGGTAAACTTCATGGAGAATGCTTCACATATAATGCCCTCGGTGGAGTAATCAAACAAGAAGTTTTTGTTCATGGTAGAAGAGAAGAGAAGAAAGAAGACTAGAATAAAAAACTAGCGACCTCATTATCTTGCATAAAAACTTTAATACGGTTTTTATCGCATTCATACACAAGTGTTTGTGCAGGTAAAATCGAAGTATTATATTTTGCTTTTTTTATAGCTGTTATCTCAATGTCAAAGATATCTTCTATAATGTCTAAATGAACAGAACCAAGGAATATCGGTTTATCGGAAAAATGGGCTTTAAAGACAGGGTCTAAAAAATCTGAAGCATTTCCAGTGAGGGAAAAGTAAGACTCAAAGAGACTTTTATAGCAAAGTGTAACCTAGACGAGAGACGAAGCATTTTCTTCTTCTAACCAAACCATAAAAAGTTTGTAGGCAAGAGCAAGCCCTACAGCACCAACAAAAAGACCTAAAATTCCAAAAAGCATCATCCCACCAATAGCTCCGAGTAAAATCACTAACATCGGGATATTTATCCCACGACCTAAAAAGATAGGTTTTAAAAAACCATCACTTGCACTTACAACTACAGCATACACAGCAAAAATAGTTGCATATGTTGGATCAGAGTAGGAAAATACATACGCGATAATAGGACCGGTTACTAAAAGAACAGGTACTTGAATAATAGCGATAAAAAGAACCATAAATGCCCAAACCCATGCAAGAGGTACACCAACAGCGACCATACCAAGGAATACTAACACGGCTTGAATCATAGCAATTCCTATAACTCCTTGAACTACACTTCTAATAGTAAGTGCTGAGAGCTCTGCCCATTCTATCCCTTGTTCACCCACTAAACGCCGTGAAATTGCATGGTAAACTTTTATACTGCCTTCGCTATTTGCTAAAATGACTGCCGCTATTATGAGTGATACTACAAACTGAAGAACCCCAGCTAAAGCACCTCCAAGAGAAGATGCAATAACTTTTCCGTATTCTGTGAGGGCTGGTTTTAGTTTTATAAGAGTACTTTCTAAGTCATTTGCAGCACCATTCCAAAGAGCATATATCTTCTCTCCAACAAGAGGCCACTCTTTGACATTCTCACTTGGCGAAGGAATAACAAGTGTTCCCTCTTGTAAATCGTGTGCAAGTTGTTGAGAAGAATCAATCACAGAATCTGAAAGTATATATGTGGGAACAAGTAAGCTAGCAACAAGCCCTAGAGTAAACATTGTAATGATAAGGCTGCGTTTAGATTTGAGTTTTTTATCGAGTTTTGTAACGAGAGGAGAAAGAGTAACTGCTATGATTATACCCCATAGTACTAAGACTATAAATGGTTTAATGATGGAGAATGCATAAAAGAGAATAACCCCTAAAAGTACCGCTTTAATAATAATCTCTAAAGCAAGGTTTGTTATTTCGTTTTTTGTCAGGTTGTTAGCCATATAATACATCCCCTTTGTGTTTTATTATATGAACTGATTATAGCATAAAAGCCTATTTTAGTTTAAATTAGTTCTTTATAATACATCTTATGATATTCTTTTTACCATAACGAAAAAGTAGAACTAACCCTTACCACAGGTCTTCATATTACTACCTTAGATGTAGGCTTGGGAGCTACGGGAACAGTCAATAATACTCCAACTAATGCATACAGCTCAAGTGCATCAGCTACTATTCCTCTTCCTGTTGTCGGTTTGAAAGGTGAATACACCATCATTAAAGATTCTCTTTTTGTGAACTATAAGGCTGATTATTTTGTTTTAAACTATGATGGTTTTACAGGTTCACTCATAAGTACAGCACTTAATGTAGAGTACCATTTTGTTGAACATGTAGGTGTAGGTCTCGGGTGTTCTTCTATACTTTACATATGTTTACTAATAGCATAAAAAAACAAGTACTTTAATATTTGATACAATAAACATGAGTGCTGAGACTGCTCTAATTAAAGTTTAAATACGACTATAAAGATAGAGAAATAGGCTCCATACAAGGCGATGAGCAAACATATAGAGCCGTTTTAATACTACTTCTAAAATTATTTAGAAGAGTCTTTAGAACCATTGAATGCATCGGTAGTATCACTACCTATACTATCAGCCCCTACATTAAACTCCGCTGCTGTGCATCCAAAAAAAATTGAAACTGAAATTAGTGCGATTAAAATATACTTTACCATTAAATAATCTTTATTCTGAATAAGTTATTTTAGCATAAACTATATAATTATTGTTTTCTACGACCTCTACTATGTGTATAGTTCTTCTTAAAACACCTCTGACAGATGGCATACTTCGAGTTCATTGGAAGTGAATCACTACAGAGTTTACACATCTGCGCTAACTGTGTTTGATGCAGAGTCTGTTCTATGTATCTATTGAGTACACCTCTGTAGTCTCTCGCTTTTTTCTCATCAACAAATAGTTCACCAAACCGATAAGTGAGCCAAAGGTATAGCGAGATTTCCTTGACCATATCCTCAGCACGAAGAAGTTCATCTGTTGTTTGTGCATGTTTACCATGAAGAGTTGGATGAATGTAATGAACACTCTGTTGTGACTCTAGTGCATGAAGATAAGACTCGTAAGCTTCGATAATATAAGGTGATTTAAGAGTGAGTGGGGCGCAGGCAAGGTGGTACTTTGTTGCGATATCTAAATCATAAGCATCAACTATTTTAGAAGCTTCAAGCATATCTTCAAGGGATGAGGCATAAAAAGGACCATTGAACTCCATATTTTGTACAAAAAAGCTCAAAATCACTTCAAGAGAGTTCTCTTCTAAAATCTTCGCTACTAGCTTAATGTGCTCCAAGTTTGCCATCACTTTAAAAGGAATAGTTATCTCTTTGGCTTCTTTATAAAAGTTTTTCTTCACAATTTTTAGGGCTTCAGGATTTAAAGCTCCGACATGACCCTCTTCACTCAGACCATACCTTCCTGCACGTCCTGATATCTGATGGACTTCTGAGGGAAAAAGATTCCTAGTTGTTATACCATCATACTTTTCAGCTTTTGAGAAAAGTATAGTTTTTATAGGAAGATTCATACCCATAGCAATGGCATCTGTGGCTATCATAATGTCAGTCTCTCCCTCTCGAAAACGCCGTGCTTCTTCTCGTCTTACCTCAGGTGAGAGGTTTCCGTACACAACACTCACACTAAAGTTTTTAGCAAAGTTTTGTTTTAAACGCAGGACCTCTTTACGAGAAAAAGCGATAATTGCCGTCCCTTTTTGTACATCAGCGACTTCTGTTGGAACTTCAAGCAGAGTAAGCGGATTTTTACGTTCAAATTCTATAATCTCTAACTCTTCACCAAGGTACTCAGCAAGCTGAATTATTGCCTCTTTAGCATTAGAAGAACCTGTCATAATTATCTCTTTTGCAGGTGCACCTATGATGGCATTTGCCCATGCCCAACCACGGTCCCGGTCATCTATCATCTGCACCTCATCAATTACACAGACATCAACATCAACCTCATAGTTCATCATCTCAATAGTTGAGCTTATATGAGTAGCCTCATCATCGAGTATCTGCTCTTCTCCTGTAATAAGTGAAGACTCTATTCCTTTAGATTTTAAACCCTCATAGCCCTCAAGTGCTAGTAAACGTAGGGGTGCAAGATAGTAACCTGTATCTGCCGCTTGGAGTTGTTGCATCGCTGCATATGTTTTTCCACTGTTTGTTGGTCCTATGTGAAGTGTTAGTTTTCTTCGCATCTCTCTAGCCATTGGAAAGAGGTTTTTAAAGTCACGAATAGTACGAGCAAGTAACTCTTGACGCTGTTTTTTTATAAGTAAGTCAGAGATAGAGTGTACAAAACGGCGTACAACTTTTTTCTTGACTTTGGCAGTAAGGTTGAGTGAATGTGGCATTAAATCAAGTAAAAATTCATATACCTTAGAATGAAGCTCCTCATCACTGAGGTTTAAAAGAAGTGCATATTTTTGACACTCTTTTATAAGCTCATCAAGTGCTATAAAAAACTCTTTCTCGTGTTCTTCTTTTTCTTCCATTCGTAAGGCATCAAAGTTAAACTTCTGTGAGTTCCATATTTCCTCTAATAAACCATCAAGTTCAATATGAAGTTCTAAGTTGTAGTAGAGATTTGTTTGTGAATGTGGCAGTAGACAAGACTCTTCAATCTTTACAAAAACCTCTTCATCTTGGAGTTCTATAGTTGCAAAATCTATCTTATTCTCAACTATCTTTTTAAGGATTTTAGCCCCTATTAGAGGAAAGTGTAGTTTTGACTTAGGAGGTGAAGCACGAAATGCTGTAACGATTTCATCAGTTGTAAGATAAGCATGTGGTACTCGAATGGAAGATATAAATTTATTTATCTGCTCTTGTTTATTTTTTACAGTTTTTAGCTTATCGTCCCCTATCTTTTGGACTATTGTCTCATGCTCTAAGGCATCAAGTACTTCATATTCATAAGGTTTAGTATTGAGTGTGAGGATTTTATGAAAAGTCTGTCCGTATACGGAGTAAGAGAGTGAAGCATTAAACTCAAAACTCTCGTCTATATCAAAGTGACCTTCTAGTTCTTGTTCTAAACTGTCACGTTTTTCTTCATAACGAATATGACGAAGTTTTGACTCCATCTTTTCTATAGTAATTTTTTTACTTCTTATAGTTGCAAAAGCCTCATAAAGAGCTAGTGCTTCTTCCTGATTTACATCAAGTTGTGCTAAAAGCATCTCTATCTTTTCATCTCTATCATATGAGGGAATCTCTCTTTTCTCACCCCTATAAGTTTCACCATTATTTTCAAAAAATTTTAAAATATCTAAGCGATAACCACCATCAGGCTCACTCCAAATCATTCGGACTGTTTTTATCATAAGCTTTTTATTATGCTCAATATCGTAAATACCAAGTGCATTAAAAAGCGCACTCAAAGTCTCTGAGTCTACTCTCTCAATTCCTACATCAAAAGGGTCATCACCGAAATAGGCTCGAATTTTTTGGTTTATTTTAGAATTTTTCTTTTTTTTGTTTGCCATGCCTAATTATAGCCATTACTCTCTTAGCTGTGAGTCATAATGAGTTTAGCTACTAAACCATCTGGCTCTTGTTCTATCTTTATCACTGAGTCTATTGGTGCCTTTCTTCTCTCTAGTACTCCAACCAAGTCATTTAATACAGAAGCATAGTTTTTAAACATAGGTGCACTCACTTCTTTTATCCCACCATCATGTATCTCATTTCCAAGTATGTCAAGAGCTGCTTCATAGGCATTTTTATTGATTATATACTGATAATAATAGGCTCGCATGATCTTAATATTTTCAAGCCATGCTGTTTTCTCATCTTCACTTATCTCATCATTTGCTTTTACACGGTTTACCTGATCATGTATTAAATCATGTGCCTTATCATCGCATGATTTAAATATAGCCTCAAGGTTTGATACATACTTTTTAATTATATCCATCAACTCTTGAGATGAGAGATCTTTGTCTTGGGCTCTATAAAGGTGTTGGGTTATTTCACTTGCACCATAAGAGAGTGCTTCAAGGAGTTCTACAGCTGCATGAAGCAACTTGTACTTATCAGGTTGAGTGTGATCAAAACCTACACCGTGCTTAGATATCAAAGGCATATCACCTACATACTTTAACTGCATATTAAACCCCTGAAAAAATTTATGATTTAATTATAGCGATATTAAAATTAATATATAATGTCATATGAATTATCCAAATGAATGGACTCAAAAAGAGTTCCTAGAGAATAAGTTTAAACTAGAGAAAGAGGGAGTAGAGGTTATTTTAATAGATACTATTCTTTCTCCCATGACAAAAGCTGACACTGTCGTTTACAACCCTTATGAGCTTAGTAAGTACCCTGATGGTTCTGTGTTTGTCTTTTACTGCGATAGTGGTAAAGCAACTTCTAACCGTTTAGAAGAGTACAGAAATAAGTTTCCAACTATGCACTGTATTTCCCTGAAGGGTGGTAGAGGCTACTGGCGAAAAAATATGCAACTTTTAGAGGATACCCCCAAATGATACTAGAAAAGATCGAAGAATTTAAAGTTTGTCTCAATGAAGAGAAATATTATGATGCACACGAAGCACTCGAAGAAATATGGTTTCCACGTCGTTTTGACAAAACAGATAATGAGGTACTGCTACTTAAAGGTTTTATAAATGCAGCGGTAAGTTTTGAGCTTCATAAACTCTCTAAAATAAAGCAGGGTAAGAAAATATGGATGACATATCTTAAGTACAGACAACTTCTTTTTAAAGTCGAGTCTCCTTATTTAAATGACTACTATCAACTCTCAAGATTTATAGAAATAAAGCATAAAGTTCTTTTTAACACTATTTAACTTAACGCTCTAAAATATAGTGATACTGCTAATCTTATTATCGCCTACTAGAACTTTTGGGCTTAGCCCAACTGTTTTATAACTTTCCTCTTCCACAAAACTATAAACCCAAACGATAAAAATGCTATTAATGAAGAACTTAAAAAGAGATACTCAGGATAGTGCTCGTAAATCACACCTGAGAGTAATGCACCTAAAAAACCACCCAAACCATAAGTAATACCTGCAAAAAACTGTTGCGCTAAAGCCTTATGTTTATATAACTGATGTAGATAAGCGATAGCTGCTGAATGAAAAAGAGCAAAACTAAAAGCATGCAAACTTTGTGAGAAGTATAAAACAAAAATGTTTTGAGAATATGCAAATATTAAAAACCAGCGAATGGCTGTTAAAAATGTAGTGATTTGTAAAACAAGTAAGAGTTTAGATCGAAGAAATCGTGCTTGGTATCTAAACATGATTATCTCAGCACCTACACCAAAACTCCATAAGTATATAGTCGTCTGCAGGGAGATTCCATTATCAGTCGCATAAATAGTAAAAAAATTATAAAATGCACCAAAAGAGAGTTGCATAAGTGTTAAACCTAACCACAATTTCCAATCTTTAAAAAGATTTATATCATTTTGTACATCTTCTTTTTTTTCTTTGTTTATTTTATACAATTCATGCACTATAAAAAATGCAAAAACTGCTGTGGCAAGAGTAAGACAGAGTAAAAATTCTAGAGCTATCATAGAACTACTTAAAACATTTACTAAGACTAGAGCGACTAAAACAAAACCTAAGGAACCAAAGAGACGAATCTTTCCATAATTTTCACGTCCTAGTCGCTCTAGAGCTATTACCTCTATGTAAGGTAGTGTAACACCAAGCCCTACACCTAAGAATATGTTTGAGAGTAAAAGTTGATAAAAGTTCTCTATAAAAGTATAAAAAGCTAAAGCACTAAAAACCATAATAAGCAGTGAAATATTAAATGCTTTTCTCTCTAGTTTTAAACCTCGTATAAATAACATCGGTAGTATAAAACGCACAAGAGGACCCGCTGCAAAGATAATACCTATCTGCTCTGGGGAGTAAGAGAATGTAGTTAAAACCTTTGGAATGAAGATAATGTAGACACCAACAACACTAAAGTAAAAAAAGTAAAAAAATGAGAGTAAGATATTCATCTCTAATTATATCCAATCGTCTACTTGAATGCATCTTAAGTTGATAACTTACTTTATATGTTTACGAGGTATTAACCAAATTGGCATATAATTAGTCTATCTCAATTATGTTTTCCCCCTTTCATAATTAGAGAATATACTAACAATTTTTAAACATACAAGGTTTCCCTTTTTATTACCATGTATGTTTTCCTCTATTTACGGTAAAATTCCATTATGAAAATCATTTTAACTACTTTAAATTCTCGTTTTACTCATAGTGCAATCGGTCTCCGTTACCTTTATGCAAATATGAATGAACTCCAAAACAGTACTCAAATTTTAGAATTTAGTATAAATGATGCCATCCAAACTATCGCAGAAAAACTTCTTTTTAATGCACCTGACATTATTGGCATAGGTGTGTATATCTGGAATGTGAGTGAGGTCGCAGAACTCATACACATCATAAAAAAAGTCTCTCCAAATACAAAAATAATTTTAGGTGGTCCAGAAGTCACTTACGAGCCCTTTCGTGTGAATCTTGATGATGCTGATTATATCATCCAAGGTGAAGGTGATACTGCGTTTTATGAGCTTTGTGTAGGTATACAAGAAGGTACTACAAACGAACGTATCATAAAAATGACCCTACCTAAACTTAAAGAGCTCAAACTACCCTACCAGTACTACACAGATGATGATATCAAAAACCGCTATATCTATGTAGAGATATCACGAGGTTGTCCTTTTGAGTGCGAGTTTTGTCTCTCTTCTATGGATGAAAAAGTAAGAGCCTTTAATCTCGAGGAAATCTTAGAAGAGTTTGAAAAGTTATGGCAAAGAGGCGCTAGAAACTTTAAGTTTGTAGATAGAACTTTTAACCTAAACATGAGAGCTGCAAATGGTATTTTAGACTTCTTTTTAAGTAAGGAAGCTCCATACTTTGCTCACTTTGAAGTTATACCAGACCATTTTCCAGAGTCCCTCCGTTCAAAAATAAAACAATTCCCAAGTGGTGCTCTGCAGTTAGAGATAGGCATACAAACACTTAACCTTGAAGTTGCTAAAAATGTCTCTCGCATACTCAAACTCGATAAGATAAAAGAAAATGTTGCTTTTTTAGAGAATGAAACAACAGCACATATTCACCTTGACCTTATAGTGGGTCTTCCAGGTGAATCATTGGAGAGTTTCGGAGCAAACCTTGATGCACTTATGGCTATGAGTTCTTGTGAGATTCAGATAGGTATACTCAAAAAACTCTCAGGTACGTATATAAAACGCCATGATGTAGATTTTGAGATGCAATATAGCAATATCCCCCCTTATGATATTTTACGAAATAAGGATTTATCTTTTAATGACATCCAAACTATGAAACGTTTTGCACGATTTTGGGACTTAACATACAATAGTGGTAACTTTAAAAAATCTATAGAACTTTTATGGAAAGATGAGTCTGTATATAAGAACTTTTATGCATTTGGGCTTTGGATATATGAGCAAACAGACTCTACATGGAAGATATCTTTGCAGCGTTTAGGGGAGCTTCTTTTTGGCTATCTTACAGAGGTTAAAAAATTAGAGAAACAAGATGTAGCTGATGCTATGCTTTTGGACATGATGAAACTAAAAGGAAGAGCTATTCCTCTTTATCTCAAGCCATTTGCTGGGGACTTTATACACAATGCTAAAATTGGAACATCAGGGTTTAACAAACGTCAGGCTTAATATCTACCTGAATGGAAACCCTTTGTCATATAATCATTAATCTCTCTCTTAATACTCTTCGTTCCTTGTTTCCAACTCTCGGTTAAATTTTAAAAGCATATTTTCCAAAAATATTTATCGCTACGATTGATAAAAAACTTTCTGAATTTTTTAATATCTTCTGAGTTATACATCATATTTTTCATCAAATCTAAAAACTCATCAAAATCCTTAAAAAATAAATGGTACTAATCGCTTAGTGCTTTTCATATATATAAGATACTCACTACTTTGGGCCTTCCATAGTGACTCCTCATAAAAAAGTTTCACCAGTAAGGTACAAACTAATAAGGCATAGGAAACAAATACATATGCCACTGGATAAAGTAATACAATACCAAACATCATTGTTAAAACAGCTGTGTACATAGGGTGTCTGATGTATGCATATACACCAGAAGTAACAAGAGAGGCATTCTCTTTGATAGCCGGATGAATGTTAAAAAATCTGTTTGCACGCAGAGCTAAGATACCGACAATAGCACCAAGGATTATTAGAAGAAGTGCTAGAAAAAAATTACTTGTTGGAGTGCCTAATGGAAGCAATATAATGAGAATAAAAAAAAATTGACTAAAAACTAAACTATACCCTTTGATATTTTTCACTTAGAACCTTTATAATATTGTATACAATTATATCATATTGAAATTAAGAAGAATTTGTCTTGAGTCTTAATGGTGGTCCCGGTGAGATTCGAACTCACGGTAGATTACTCTACACAACCTTTCCAAGGTTGCACCATCGGCCACTCGGACACGGAACCATGTATGAAGAATGACATTTTAGCTAAGCTTATATTTAACCTCGCTAAAACTTACCTCTTTTGTATCCAAGATAAGAAATCTAGAAAGAGAAAGCTTCTTTGATTATCCTATAAAAACTAATGTCCTTATAATTTTTCATTTTGTCGAAGATTTAATCATCAAAGAACTTTGTTATAACCAAACATATAGGCTTTTCATTCACAATATATACCAATTCTCATCTAATTTTGCTATGATTAGTTCACAAATTATAAAAGGTTAAATATGTTAAGCATCTCGTCATTTTTGCAACTCTTAAAAGAATCATTTCGTGATCTTTTACCTATTATCCTTGTTATCATGTTTTTTCAACTTGCTATCATTCAATCCGTGCCTGACAACTGGTTAAGTACGGCCATCGGGCTCACCATAGTTGGTGTTGGATTAGCTATTTTTCTTCTTGGTCTTGAAGTGGGAATTTTTCCTGTTGGAGAAGGGCTTGCAAGTGACTTTGCAAAAAAAGGCTCAACAAAGTGGATAGTTATTTTTGCTTTTATGATTGGTTTTGGTACAACCGTAGCAGAACCAGCCCTCATAGTTATCGCACAAAAAGCAGCTGATATCAGTGCTGGGCGTATAGATGCTACAACACTTAGAATGGTAGTTGCATTTAGTGTTGGTTTTGCTATTGTGCTTGGTGTGTGGCGTATTATAAAAGGTTACCCTATCCACTACTACATAATCACGGGTTATGTAATGGTTGTAGCTGCTACTATGTTTGCACCTAAGGAGATAGTAGGTTTAGCTTATGACCTCGGTGGAGTAACTACTTCAACTGTAACCGTACCTCTTGTTGCAGCCCTTGGTATCGGTTTAGCTTCTAGCATCAAGGGACGAAATCCTGTTTTAGATGGTTTTGGTCTTATTGCATTTGCTTCGCTTACACCTATGATATTTGTTCAGTTTTATGGTATTTTTGTATATGAGTATGTTGATGCTATAGCTGCTGTTCCTCTTAGTGAAATAGTAACTGTCACTCAAAACATAGCTCCAACAGCTGTAGAAGTTGACTTTAACATACTAAACTTTTTAAAAGGTTTAGGAAGTGTTATCACAGATGTTGTGCCTATCTTAGCTGTTATACTTTTCTTTCAGTACATTATCCTAAAAAAACCCATTGACAACCTCAAAAATGTTATCATCGGTTTTGGTCTTGTTATACTTGGTCTTGATGCTTTTATAGTTGGTTTAGAGATGGGTCTTTTTTCAGTTGGTGAGACTATGGCTTATGAGCTAACTCGTTATGACAACAATTTTATTATCTACTCTTTTGGTTTTCTTATAGGTTTCTCAACTACTATGGCAGAACCTTCACTAACAGCTATTGCAAGAAAAGCTAAGGAGATAAGTGATGGTAAGATAAATGACTTTATCCTGCGCTTATTCGTTGGTCTTGGTGTTGCCATCGGTATCTCGCTTGGTGCTTATCGTATTGTTGTTGGTGGTGAGATAGTTTATTATATTATGGCTGGATACATGTTTGTTATCGCACTTACATTTATCGCACCAAAGTACATCATCCCTATCGCTTATGATAGTGGTGGAGTAACAACTTCAACTATTACAGTTCCATTAGTAGCCGCTCTTGGACTAGGTCTAGCTACACACATTCCAGGTCGCGACCCTCTTATAGATGGTTTTGGTCTTATTGCATTTGCTTCACTTTTTCCTATGATAACGGTTATGCTTTACGGTATTATCACAGAAAGAGTTGGTGTAAAAGGGGAACATGAGAAAGAGTTAATCCATCTTGATGAACTACGTCATGCACTTGAGGATGTACACGATATGGATCTCTCCACTATCAATATTCAAGGTACAAATAAACGTCACTCTTATGAGATGCCTTTTTCAGCTATTTACATTATCGTACCGATAGAAAAAGAAGAACAAGCACTCATTGCTGCTCGTAATGCTGGAGCTCGTGGAGTAACAATAACAAAAGCAAGAGGGATGGGTATTGAAAAAATGGAAAACTTTTTTAATCGTTTGCATGAAGGAGAATCAGACTCGACACTTATGATGATTACACAGAGTAAAAAAGTTGATGCTATAATCAAAGCTGTTGTAGATGACCTTGACTTAACTGGTATAGGACATGGATTAGTATATTCTCATCCTGTCTCACACTTAAAAGGGCTTACTCTTAAACTAGATGATTTATAAGGAGGTCAAAACCTACTTATATTTTAGAGTAAATCTAAATAATCATGTTTGGTAAAATCAAGATAGATTTTACCATTTATTTCCGTAATTCTTTTATCTTTTTTTACTCGTTTAGAAAAAGCTTTTTTTATTCGTTTTAATTTTTTCTCAGAATAATTTTGTGATTTTAAGTATTTTTTTAAAGATATTATAGACTCTTTTTTAGGACTACTTAACTCTTGTATTTCTACTTCAAGAGTTTCACTCACATCGATTATCCCCGAAGGTTTTTCTTGAAGTAACATGAACTGTGAAGAGAGAGTAGAGAGAATGTTTTTAAGTTGTTCATCTTTTTCTCTATAAATCGCCTCTATCTTTTTTCGTTCATTTATCAGCATAAGCTCTTTTTGGTCTCGAAGAGTTCTTGTTTCACCTTCGAGTTTTTCAATTTTCCATTGAAGTTTTTCATTTTGTTCTTGTATAAGTTTATAGTAGCGTTCATCATTTTGAACGGCTGCTGTAACCTGAGTAGGTTTTCTCGTTAGTTTGACTACTTTATCTGGGTTAAGAAGTACCATTTTGATACCATTGTCAACCACAACTTCTAAAGAACCACGACGAATACGATTATGTATAGCCTCTTTTGAAACTCCAAAATACTCAGCAGCCTCTGCAACAGTTACTTTTTTCATTCATTCTCCCTTTTTTATCTCATGTTTTCAAAAACTAAAGGTGCTTCCCACTCGCCCTCTTTAACCATTGCTATAACCTTTTGTAACTCATCAAGTTTAGCACCTTTAATACGAATGGAATCACCCTCTATATTAGCAGTAACTTTTAATTTCAACTTTTTGATGTCAGCACAGATTTTTTTAGCCTCTTTTGACTCTATGTAGTCAACAACTTTAAAAGTCATTTTTCTATTACCACCACTTGAGTCTTCAACTTTTAACTCATCTAAAACTTTTGAAGAGAGGTTCTGTTTTAAAAACTTTGCTATCACTATATCTTTGAGTGCATCAACTTTATTATCTGATGAAGCAATTAAAACTAAAGTTTTTGCTTTTTCATTAAAAGTTACTTCATAAGTTGTACCCTTGAAGTCATAACGGTTTGAGACTTCTCTATCTACTAAATTTATCGCATTTTTAAAGTTTTGCATATCTATCTTTGCAGTGATATCAAACGAGTGCTCTTTGGCCATTTTTTATTTCCTATTAATTTTTTTTAAATATTATAACATATCTTGTTAGTTTGGTGTTCGTTTTAAAAACTAGGACTTCCATCAAATCCAAATCCACCATCAAATGAGCCAAAACTTGGGTCCATTAAACCATACTGTGCTGACTTCATTCTTAGCATTTCTATATCTGCCTTACTTGAGATATTTTGAGGGCAAACTACAGTACAGTTTCCACACAGAGTACAATCCCAGATTCCGTTAGTCTGTACATCTGTCAGTTTTTGTTCCTCATTATTTTCGCGTTTATCACTCACATATTTCCAAACACGAGTGAGAGAAAATGGTCCTATAAACTCCTCATTTACAGCATAAACAGGACAGGCACTATAACATGAGCCACAAAGTATGCAGTCGCTTTGTACTGCGTTTGTTTTACTATCTTCACCATCAAGACTAATGCCCGAAGAAATTTGTGACAACCAAGCTTTTGCTTTTATGTTAAAACTATATGCCTTATCCATATCTACAACTAAATCACGAATCACTTCAACATTTTTAAGTGGCTCTATCTTGTCACCATCTTGCACCTTGTATGCACAAGCTAAAACTTCTACCTCATTGACTCTCATAGAACAAGAGCCGCAAACGCTACTACGACAACCGCTACTAAAGCACAAGCTATTATCACTATTGTGTTTGATATCACTTAAAACTTCTAGCAGTGTTGCATCTTCTAAAGTAGTCTCGTACTCTATAAGTCCCTCGTCTTTTTGTATACTTATCTTCATCTTATTTACTCCGCTATGTAGTGAGCACCACAGCTCACTTCACGTTTTATTGCACTCTCTACAACTGCTTCACATATATCCAAAGAGTTTTTAAACTCTATAAACTCTACTAGGTTAGTATTGTACTTTTTAGAAGTGTCACTCACCCCTAACTTAGAGATGTTAGCTTTGATAGCTAAGACTTCATCTAGTGCCTCTTTGAGTTCTTCTTTTGTTCTGACTATGCCGACATTTTTATAAAATAGATCACCGAGATGTTCGCGTTTAGCATAAAAATCAAGTACATTTTCATACTCTTTTATCTCATCTATAACCGATGAAGTGTCTGCATTTATAGCTGTTTCTCTTACATTTTCTTTTGCATAAAGAGCTGTGTTTAAACCTGCCTCTTTTCCAAAAACAACTATCTCTAAGAGTGAGTTTCCACCTAAACGGTTAGCACCGTGTACTCTATGGTTAGCACACTCGCCACAAGCAAAAAGCCCCTTTAGTGAAGTTTCAGACTGTCGGTTTACTTTTATACCACCCATAGTATAGTGTGCTACTGGTCGGATGGGCATAAGCTCATGAACTGGGTCTACATTTTCATACAGTTTGGCTAACTTTCTCTCTTGAGGCAGACCCTCATTTATAAGTTTCTCGCCTAAGTGTCTTATGTCTAAAAAGACACTCTCCCCTCTTTTTATCTCAGCATCTATGGCACGGCTTAAAACATCACGTGGTGCTAACTCTTTTGTAAAACGCTCACCCTTAGAGTTAATGATATATCCACCCTCTCCACGCGCTGATTCACTTATGAGTATGCTAGAGTTTTTAAGTCCCGTTGGGTGAAACTGAACAAATTCCATGTCTATAAGCTCTGCCCCAGCTCTTAGAGCTGTAGCTATTCCATCACCAGTTGAAGCACTTGAGTTTGTAGAGTTTTTATCGTAAATTCTACTATAACCACCACTCGCGAGTATGACTGCGTTTGCCTCATATATCTCAACTTGACCACTACGAATATCTAAGACTTTTGCACCACAAACAGTATCTTTGTCATCTTTTAAAATCTCTAATAAATATTTCTCGTTTTGTATCTCTATATCAGCTTCAAGGCATCTATCATAAATAGTATGTAAAATTTTGAGACCTGTATAATCCTGTGCATAACAAGCACGAGGGGCACTTGCTCCACCTAAGGCACGTTGTGCGATTGTAGCCTGCTCGGTGCGTGAGAAACAAACACCAATGCTGTCTAACCACTCTATGGCTTTTGGTGCTTGCTCGCACATAAACTTTATAGCTTCTTCGTCTGCTTGACCATGTGCTGATTTTAGAGTGTTAGCGATGTGATCTTCTACACTATCTTCTCCTGCATTACCAAGGGCTGCGTTTATTCCACCCTGAGCCATACAAGTCTGGCTTCGTGTTGGGTACTCTTTTGTAAGCACTATTACATTTGCACCACTTTGTTTGGCATTAAGAGCAGCTGTTAGTCCTGCTCCCCCCGCTCCTATTATTAAAACATCACATTTTTTATTCATATTTTTTCCATTTTTATATTAAGTAAATTATATCATAAGAGTTAGTATATAGTATCGTAGTATTCTAAGTGAACCAGCGATAAGAACAAACCAAACAAACTTCAAACGCACCAGACCTGCAACAAGTGTTAGTGCGTCACCGATAAGAGGTAACCATGAGAGAAGTAATACCCAGTAACCATATTTATGCCCTAGAAGAAATGACTTTTTCCCAAGTTGAGAAGTGAAGAGTTTTGTTTTTGTTTTCTCATAAAGAAAATAACCAAGATAGTAGTTTAATATGATAGCTAGAATATTTCCAGATGAGGCAGATAACATGGCATTTAGAATTGGCATCTCATTTGTTATGGCAAGATAAAACGCAGCTTCTGAAGAGAAGGGGAGAATAGTCGCTGCGAGAAATGCAGAAATAAAAAGTGCTATTTCTGCCATCATATTTTCTAGAATGTATCTTTTATATTTTGAACTACACCCGCTATTAGTTTATCTCTCGCTTCTATAGAAGTCCAAGCGATATGTGGCGTGATGTAGAGTCTTTCTTTGTTTTTTACACTCAAAAGAGCATGATTTTCTCTCGTAGGTTCGTTGACTAAAACATCTAAACCAAAAGAAATATCTTTCTCATCAATAATCTTAGCAACTGCATCTTCGTTGATGATACCACCGCGTCCTAGGTTAAGGATAGTAGTTCCCTCTTTACAAGTTAACAACTGTTCATAGTCTAAAAGATTATTTGTTTTGTCGTTTAGCGGTGCATGAATGGTGATAATATCGCAAGTTTTTAACATATCTTCTAAACTTGTTCTTTGAAAGTCTTCAGTACGGTTTACACCACTTGTTGAGTAGTAAAATACTTCTGCACCAAAAGCTTTGGAAATATTTGCTACACCACGACCTATACTACCAAGACCAATGATACCCCACTTTTTCCCTTTTATCTCAGAAAAAGGACGACTTACATCTGTAAAAATCGGGCTTCGTGAGTAAGAACCATCCTTGACACTCTCATCATAATAACGAGAACTTCCAAGAAGATAAAAAAGCATAGAAAAAGTGTGTTGTATCACTGAGTCAGTTGAGTAACCCGCAACATTTTTCACTTCTATGTTTAAGTCTTTTGCTGCATCAAGGTCTACATTATTCATACCAGTTGCGGCTATACAGATAAGTTTAAGATTTTTAGAACCTTGCATAAACTCTTTAGAAATAACAACCTTGTTAGTAACTATCACCTCTGCGTTTGTTATTCTCTGAGCTATCTGTTGGGGCGATGTTGTAGCAAATACTTCTACATCACCTAAAGCATCAAACGCCGAGAGGTCTGTACCCTCAAATGTCAGGGCATCGAGTAAAACTATTTTCATCTTAGTTGTCCTTGATTTTTAGGATTAATTCTCTCGCTTGTTCTAATGCAGAGTCAACTTCATCGTAAACAAGAGCAACTGCCAAACGACGACCTTTATGCGCTTCTGGTTTAGAAAATACTCTTACAAAAGAGTTATCTGAGAAAAGTGACTCATCTACTTTTATAACAGGAGCATTTGAGTGGGCTATCTCTGTTTTATAAGCAGCTGATGCACCAGCACCATAAAAAGTAAATCCAAGAGGGAGACCAAGAACAGCACGAAGGTGAAGAGCAAACTCACTCTGAGACTGAGTGATAAGTGTAACCATACCAGTATCGTGTGGACGTGGACTTACTTCACTAAAATAAACTTCATCGCCTTTGATAAAAAGCTCAACTCCAAAAAGACCACGACCGCCTAAACCATCCGTGATTTTTTTAGCCATATCTTCTGACTTTTGTTTTGCAATCTCACTCATCTGCATTGGTTGCCATGAGAACACATAGTCACCATCTTTTTGCTCATGTCCTATAGGCTCACAAAATACAGTCTCTTTACCATTACGAGCCGTAAGCATAGTAATCTCATAATCAAAATCGATAAAAGCTTCAACGATTAACTCACTCGCATCACCCCTAGCTTCTTTTGCTATTTCCCATGAAGCAGGAACATCTTCTTCGCTTTTACAGATACTCTGACCATGACCAGAAGAGCTCATAACAGGTTTTATAACACAAGGGTAACCCATGCGTTTACTTGCTTCTAACAAACCTTCTGCAGTTGTAACAAACTCATAAGGACCAGTTTTAAGGTCTAAAACTTCTGCAGCAAATGTACGAATATTTTTTCTATTCATAGTCTTGCTTACTGCATTTGCATTAGGAATAACATTGTACCCCTTATCTTCAGCTGCAAAAAGAGCATCAATGCTTATAGCCTCAATCTCAGGTAAAATATAGTCAGGTTTTTCACGGTAGATGATTTCAAGAAGTGCATCTTTATCTTGCATATCTACAACATAAGAGCGGTGTGCTACATGATGTGCAGGAGCATTTTGATATCTATCAACTGCAATCACTTCAAGTCCTAAACACTGCGCTTCAATAGCTACTTCTTTTCCAAGTTCACCTGAACCGAGTAACATTACTTTTTTTGAGTTTGATTTGAGGGGTGCAGAGAATTGCATATAAATTCCTAATGTAAAATATTAGGATAATTATATCAAAAAGAAATTAAAGGAAAAAACTAGGGAGGATTCCCTTGGTTTTTAAGACCGATTAGAGTCTCTAGAAGTTGATTTGAAGTCGTAATCGTTTTACCATTTGCTTGGAAACCACGCTGAATGATGATGAGTTGTGTTAGAGCATGTGAGAGGTCAACATTTGATGCTTCAAGAGCAGATGACTGGATAAATCTACGTCCTGCTGATGCAGCTATCCCGATGATTGGATCACCTGAGTTAGCAGTTTGGTCATAAACATTTTCACCTGCAGCTGAGAGACCTTCATTGTTTGTAAACTTATCCATACCAATTTGTGCTAAACCAAATGAACGACCATTAGTGAATGAACCTACTAAAGTACCAGACTGATCGATTCTAATTCCTATTAAATCTCCACCTGCAAAACCATCTTGAGAGATACCTGAAGTTGATGAATAACTATCAAAAGATGTCATACCATCAAATGTATTGGCTGTACCAAAAGAGAGTCTCACTTGCTGATCGGGGGAAGAACCATCGTTATTAAAACGGATAGTTCCTGTCTTTTCATCAAAAGGTGCAGTTGTATCTATAGTTGCAGGTGCTGGTATTGTTCTTTAAACTCTTCTAGTAGGTAGTCTACGCTATCGTTTATGTCCTCATCCAAATTCTCAACTTCAAAAATATCTTCCTTTTGATAGGTAGGGGCAAATACTTCCTCTTTATCATAAAGGCATATTACCTCTTCACCTACAATAAGTTGGACCTTGAATACTAGTTTCTATGATACTTGTTCTATATGTAAAGGAGTCCTTCTTTTGTATATATCTCAACAAGAGGAGAATCACTCTTAAACTTTGTCAAAATAAAGGGTGTTAGTAAAGAAGCATTAAAAACATCAAAGTCACTTTTGCATCTACCTGCCATTTTACATGAACTTGTTGCAGAGCATGGGCAAACTCAGTGTCAATTACATAGTGATGATACTAACTATTAAATGCTACAAGTACGCCCTGTTTAAGTTGTGCGATTTTTCCACGAAACTTTCTTATATAAAAGGCTTTTTCTTCAAAAGAGATATTTTGGGCAAGGTTTACTTTTCTAAGTTCTCTTTCATAATACCGTGAAAGAAAAGTAATAAGCTCTGCATTTAAGGCTTCCTCATCTTGAAGCACAACTATACTCTCATCAACTATAATAGACATAAGTTCAGGTGCATCAGTTTTTCCCGCTAACGCCAAAGAGAACTCTCGTGAGTGAAACTGAAGTAAAGAGGGATCTAGCACATCAAGTATCTGATTTATTAACTCTGGTTTTTCTATAACAGTTTTTATAAGTGCTAGTTCCCAAAAATCTTTATGTGAGTTCTTTTGTATAAGTGGGGCATTAGTATTTTGTTGCATACCTGTGTTTAGTTTTACTAATGATGGAGAGATTCCCATTCCACCTAAATGCGAGGCTAGATATGTTTTGTACTCTTCTTGGAGTAGAGGAGAGAGTGTTTTTAAGTAACTTACTCCCTCTCCCATACAGGACTCTTTTTCCTTAGGGTTTTTTAAGTCGTAAAGAGAAAGTATTCCATCTAAAACAAACTCTATAAAAGGTTTAGGATCTCTAAACATATTTGCCAACTCTTCAACTCTTCCATCTTTTACCATATCAGCAGGATCAAGTCCTCCCTCAAAAACTACAACTCCTCCGTTAAAACCACTCGCACTTAAAAGCTTAGAAGCTTTAAGAGCAGCTGCTCTACCTGCCTTATCTCCATCATAAGCCATCACAACTCGTGGAGTCCCTTTTCTTAAAAGTGGAAGGTGTTCAACGGTAAGTGCTGTTCCTAAAGTTGCTACTGCGTTATCAAATCCTGCTTGATGAAGCATAATAACATCTAAATAACCCTCTGTTATAATAATCTCTTGCTTTTTGTAAAGTGCTTGTTTTGCTAAATGATATGCATATAAAAGACGTGACTTGTTAAAGTAGGGGGTCTCTGGGGAGTTTACATACTTAGCTTGATGCCCAGTGATAGTACGACCACCAAAACCAACTATAGAACCATTTGCAGAGTGAATGGGAAAAGTAACACGTTCAATAAAACGAGCATATGTTTGGTTCCGAGATGGTTCATATCCAACCACACCCATATCTATAGCCTCTTTTATAGCAAACTGTTGTGCACGAATATAATTAAGTGTGCCGTTTGAATCAGGTGCATAACCAATACCAAACTTCTCAACACTACTCTCATAAATACCACGTTCTTGCACATAAGCATTCGCAGTTTTGTGGGTAGTAAGTAGTGTCTGGTACCATTCATTGAGTCTGTCCATAACTTGTGAGCGGGGTTTGTTATGTTTGTTATCTGTGTGTGTGAGTGTAAAATTATAGTTTTCCGCAAGTTTTTCTAAAGCTTCAGGGTAGTTAAGTTTTTCATATTCCATAACAAACTTAACACTATCTCCACCCGCTCCACATCCGAAACAGTGATATATTTGTTTTTGAGGGCTTACTACAAAAGAAGGAGATTTTTCATCATGGAAGGGGCAAGGGGCTTTAAAATTCCCCCCTGCTTTTTTAAGCTCCACATAGTTCCCAACAACATCAACAATATCAAGTCGAGCTTTAAGGGCTTCTATGGAGTCTTGTGCAATCATAGATGTATTATATCTATGATTGGGTTAAAACTCTATTGGTAACATCTTTAGTAGGTGTTTGTTTAAGTGCACAGCTTGAGAAAATTCTTCAACATACTCACTTACTTGGCACTTGTGAGTGTCAAGTATATCTATTGCAAAGGTATGAACTACTGCAAAGCTCATACAAACAATAAAACTAAAGTGAGGATTTTTTTTCATAGTTGTATTATACTTTTATCTTAGTTCCAAGACTTCATGATACTTACGAACTTCGTATAAACACTATTCATGTGCTCTTTAAAGTCTTGGCTAGCATCTATTGTAGGCATAACATCATTAATATTTACAGTACTTAAAACTGTTTTACCGTTCTCTTCATACACTGAGATTCGACATGGTAAAAAAACTGACATCTCAGGTAGTTCATTCATAACATCTTGTGCTGCTTTTGGACTACAAAGCTCATACCCTGTAATCTCTTGATTTAAGTCCATTCCTTTACTCTGAAGTATCTTTTGGAACTCATAAGTACCAAGAACTCCAAATCCAGCCTCTTTTGCATGTGCCATCATCTCGTCTTTTACAGTTTGGATTGGTGTATCTGTTGTAATTTTATATATCATTTAATTTCCTTTTTTATATTACAATACTACCATAAGTATAGTTATCTCTACATTTGTAATTAAGTCAAATATAGCTAAAATTACTCCATAGTAATAAGATAAAGGAATCAATATGTCACTTACGAAAGAAGAAATAAACAAAGAGGCGATTAGCACTTTTTTAGCCTGGAATGCCATCACGCCGGAGACAGCAATGGGCTTTCATAAGTTTGAAGTAGCTTACCATGTCGGGGATGAGAGAATATTTCGTGAAATGACCCCTGTAATTTTTAATATTCATACACCATGTGATATACATGTTGTCTTACCTGAGATAAATGACATTGAATTTGAAACACAATTAAAAATGACAGAGCAGAATTTTCACTTTGATGATGACAATGAAACACTCGTAATTACAGGCGATCAATCAACAAAACATAATCAAAGTTATAAAATACTAATTCATAGTCTCTATTTAGATTAAAAGGACATTCCGTCCCTTAATTCGAGCAACAGCTCCCGCCATTACACACATCTTTTTTAGCGAAATAAGGTTTAAGCATATAGTAAAGTACACAAATCCAAAGTACTACACTAGAAACTATCGCTAGGAGTGATGCCTCTTCATGAAGATGCACTAAGTCTTTGACATCCACACCACTTAAAATATAATCAAGTCCAAATCCAAAAACTACTGAACCAACGATAATAGTTCCAAGGTAAATGTAAAGTGTTCGTGTACCAAGCATCTTCTTAACTACACCTATAGTTACAGTATTTGTCGCTGGTCCTGCAGAGAGAAACACAAACGCAGCACCTGGAGATACACCCGCAAGCATAAGTCCTGCAGCTATAGGTAGAGATGCTGTTGCACACACATACATAGGCACTGCGATAGCGATAACTATGAGGTATGAAACCCAAGAGTACTCTAAAAGTATCGCACTTAAGTTCTCAGGAATAGCTACTGTTATAAGAGCACCTAAAAGCAGTCCTACTAAAAGAGGTGAAGCTATATCACTCAGCAGTGTTCCAAATGCATAAGAAAATGCATCTTGTATAAGTTTTAAAAAACTCTTTTTCTCCTTACTTACAGAAGAGCAACAGCTTCCACCCTCACAATCTTCGTCTATTTCTTCTATCTTTGGAGTTGGAACAGCAGAAAAGTTCATAGTAGATTTTTTTGTTTCAGTAGGCTGTGCCATGCTAAATGTAGATTTTACTTCTTGTACTAATTCTTCTTCTTTTTCTCCATAAAAGTTCGCTAATATTCCAGCGATTATAGAGATAATCATAGAAGTTATGACACGATAGATAGTAAAAGCCCAACCAAACATACCATATGTAGCAAGGATTGAATCAACTCCTGTAATAGGAGTAGAAATTAAAAAAGAAAGTGTTGAGCCATTACTAGCTCCACTCTTTTTAATGCTAGTTGCTAAAGGGAGAACTCCACAAGAACATACAGGTAAAGGAATTCCAAATAGTGTCGCTTTTATAACAGACCAAATAGAGTCTTGACCCAAGTGATTTTTAACAATAGTATCAGGTACTAACTCATGTAAAATTCCAGCGAAAATGAGTCCAAACAAGATGTACAGAGCCATAGCATTACTCAAATAATATAGAGCCTGTATAAATTCTAAAAGAAAATCTAACATCTAGTGTGTCTCTATCTTAACACTGCCACATTTCGCAGGCTCTTGCTTTTTAGCTTTCTTGTTATGCATATCTTTAGACTTATCAGTATCATACAATAAGGCACTCACACTTCTAGTGTTCTTTTTGTACATATTTTTTTGTCCATCACTCATTTGATATTTAGTTTGATAAGTGTCTGTTACGCTTGATGCAAAGAGTGAACTCATTGCTAAAACTAGTACTAAAAGTAAGTTTTTCATTTCTTTTCCTTTTATGCTATAATTCATATAACGATATTGTTATATATTTTAACTTTAAAAGAGATTAGATGCAAAAACTAGTTACATTGGCAAAAACTTTAAGTGATATAAATAGAGTCAAGATACTTTCCCTTCTCAAACGCGAACATGAACTCTGTGTTTGTGAGATATGTGATACTCTGGAGCTATCACAACCTCTAGTATCGAGACACTTAAAACAGATGAGAGAAGCCCTACTCATTGAGTCAAAAAAAGAGGGAAAGTGGATTATATATAAACTCTCACTTGATGAGAATCTTCATTATTTACTTGATACTATAAAAGGAAATATACAAATACTCCCAAGACCTATAAAATGCTTAAAATAAACTAAAATCACTAATTATCTTACATATAAAAGATACTTGGTCATCGTATACTAGTATGAATTTACAGTAAATACTAGTTGTAATGAAGATTAATTTGAAATCTCTTATTTTTATGCTATAATGTCAATCAAATTTAAAAAAGAAAGTAGGTGATGTGATATGCCAGGTATAGTACTACGCCATGATGATAACTTTGATGCATCTTACCGTCGTTTCAAAAAGCAGACTGACCGTAACTTAATCGTTACTGAAGCTCGTGCTCGCCGTTTCCACGAAACGGAAACTGAAAAACGTAAGAAATTCAAAATAGCTTCTCGTAAGAAAATGCTTAAGCGTCTTTATATGATGAGACGTTACGAATCACGTCTGTAATCGTTTAGTCCCTCGGGACTAGCGTTTATGCACAAAAACTTCTAAAATTTAAATCTTCCAAACAACTCAATAAAACAAAAACTCTATAAATCTAAAACTCCATTCCAATACCTACTAATAGTTGAAAATCATTTGGATTTGCTATAATCTTATCAGATGTTTCTTTAGGATCTAAAATATAATCCCAAATACCTGTGATATCCAAGTCTAAACGTGAAGTCAGTTCATTTTCAAAAGTTATTAGCATATGATGTTTGTAAGTACCTGCTGCCTCATTTGTGTATGTAAGTTTATAAGTAGCTGTAAAGTCTGTGATTTTACTCAGTTCGTTTTTATATCTAGTACTTAACTCTAGTGCTGGCGAAAAATCATCTATATCACTTCCCTCTGAAATCGTGTTATACTTTGTGTACACAAAGGCAGGACCACCCGAAAAACTCCATCTGACTTTTTTTGTATCCACCAAGGTATAACCAAGACCAAAACCTAAAGTGACTTGTTCTTTGATATTTTTAAAAATATCAGAATATATTTCGCTAAAGACTGGTGTCCAGAAAAAATGTCTTGTGAGATACCTATCATATTTTTGATTTAATCGATGGTCATTTGCGGTCTCTTGATTATTTTTAGTTGTAATACGTCCAAGGTAATCCAATATAAGTCTAGACTCAGATGTACGTCTTTGTACATTTACTTTAGCACTATAATCATATTGATTAGTATTACCACTTCGTATATCTATACTTATAGTCGCTTTTCCTGACCAGAAATTACGCTCATATTCTCCATCAGGAGCAAATGAAACTATATCTTTTCGTTTAAAATCATATGTATTCTCACCTTGAATGACTTTTACTTCATCACCTTTTATACGTAAGATTCCAGGGAATGAGGCAAGGTTTTCTATGTTTACACTGATGATATGATAACTTTTTATCCAAACCACATCATCAAAATCAAAGGTATATAGTCCTACCTCGTCACTATCAAACTCTAGCTTATTATCGTATAGTGCTTTTATCTCTCCCTTAAACCACTCTCCTGATTTTGTTTTTACCCAGTCATATTTAAGAGGATTTGGAGATACTTCTGAAAAATCTAATTGAATTTTTGATACTTTTGAGACATCAGAATCTTTCGCTTTTTCGCGAACTTCATCATCACTTAAACCAGATTCATCATGCACAACTATAACTTCCCCAGTAGGTAATTTCTTATCATTTTTTGTAAGATTCTCATCTTCTTGAACTACAGTTTCTTCACTTGAAATATTATCAACAAGAGTAGTATTTGAGTCTAAATGAGATGCATTTAGGGAGAGTAAAAAAAAAGTTATAAAAAGAAAAACTTTCATTTATCAAAGTTTTCCGTACATTTCATTGTAAAAATTAAGTGCATATCTATCACTCATACTTGCTATATAATCAGCAATCACCCTATGCTTTTTTCGTGTTTGTAACTGTTTATAGTAAAATTCTGGAAGCATTTTATCATCTTCCATAAGTCCATTGTAGAGACCTTTTATAGCCTGTTTGCCTGCATACATTTTACGTACTATATTTTTATGTTGGTACATTTTTGTAAACATAAGTTTTTTGAGTTTTTTGAGTTTTGTCTCTAGGTCTTTTTCCATACCAATAGGAGTAAGATTTGTTTCATCTTTTAAACGTGGCTCAGAGTACTCTAAAAGTGAATATACAAGATGATTTATAAGGTGTGAGCTAAATCTATAACGAAACATCTCTTCGTCCTCATCTGTCACACCTTCGTGCTCAACCTTTTTAAGAATCTCTCGTACCAATTCACTTTCTTTTAAGTCCTCAAAACTAATGAGTCCAGAGTTTACACCATCATCTATATCATGACTAGTATATGCTATCTCATCAGCTCTATCTACTATCATCGCCTCAAAAGAAGGGTGTTTATCAAGATTAAACTGCTCATGAATTGAAGCTGGTAAAAAAGACTTATGATAAGGAAATGAGTGTTTAAGTATACCTTCTAAAGTAGCGAAAGTAAGGTTAAGTCCATCAAAATCTTTATAGCGTTTTTCTAAACGCGAAACTACACGAAAACTCTGGAAGTTGTGCTCAAAACCATTAAAAAAACCATCTGCTTTTAAACATTCATCTAAGGTGTCACCGCCAACATGCCCAAAAGGAGTATGTCCTAAGTCGTGGGCAAGTGCTATAGCCTCTGCCAAAGACTCATTTAGCCCTAAAGTGGAAGTAATAGAACGAGCAATTTGTGAGACTTCTATAGAGTGTGTAAGACGAGTGCGAAAGAAATCACCCTCATGGTTTAAAAACACCTGTGTCTTATACTCGAGTTTACGAAATGAAGCAGAGTGAATTATACGGTCCCTATCTCTCGCAAAAGGATTACGAAAATCTTTGTCTATCTTATGAAATCTGTCATCTCTTTTCATTAGGCTTTTTTAATAAACTCTGTTTTTATAAAAATCTTTGTGCCATTAACACGACCTTCAACATGACCTTCGTCACCTGGAGCTAAGCCTATCCGAGTTACAGTAGTTCCGCGTTTAGCAGTAAATCCAGCACCTTTTACTTCAAGGTCTTTGAGAATTACTATAGAGTCACCTGTGTGGAGTTCGACACCATTAGCATCTCTGTACACAAGTTTATTAGCCTCTGCACTTACAGCCAACTCAGCTAACTTTAGCTCATCCTCTTCAAGGTACATCATCTCAATCATATCTTGACGACCTAGTCTACTCCAAAGGATGTATGACATGATTTTAGCAGCTGGAGTCTCTGACCACATAGAGTCATTTAAACAATTAAAATGAGATTCGTCTAAGTCTCCTGAGTCAATCTGAGTATTACAGTTTGTACAAAGATAAACACTCTGTTCTTCACTTGTATCACTAACAGGTAGTTCAACTACACTAACACCATCATCACTACCGCACAGTTCACATATACTACTACGACTCGGCATTTAGTGTCTCCCTGCATTGAACTTTAGTTCTTATACGATTTGCCATTATTCATTTTCTTCTTTATCAAATTTTATATCTTTATCGGATACTTTTTTCTCTTGTACTACTTTATGAAAAGCCTTGTCTGCATCTATTTCATTATAGTCTATACACTCTTGAGGCATTGTAGTACCTGGCTCACGAGCTACTTGATCACACATAGTGCTATTTATTGTAAAATTTGCACAGCCACTCAGGACTAAGGCAATAAATATTACATATTTATACATTTTTCTTCTTTATAATTAAATCTAGATATTTTTGAGGTGTGACTTTCATCATCTCTTGAGCAAGCCAACGGATTTGAAAAAATGCAGCCCCACTATCACGTAGAGTGAAGTAATTTTTAAGACTACGAAGGTTAAAAGTCACAACCATATCTACTTTGACATTATCGCTTATGATGTGTTTAAAAGCATCACCAACATTACGTTTTTTCTTTCCAGCTTGTAAAGCTTTATAGAGCCCTTCACTATTTCCGCAAAACTCTTCTAAAAAAGGAAGTGAACTTTTAGCAACACTGATTGCATAAAAATCTTCTACCTTGTTAAACTGAAAGTCTAACTTTTCATACATACCACCAATCTCAAGACGGTTGTAGTCTTCATCAGCTGTTACAAACATATTAAAAGTGAGAATAGTATTTATAAAAAACTCTTTATCTCCACCCTGTTTTGAAGCAACAAAAGCATTGACAAGTGAGCTCATAGTATAACGAGTAGAACGCACAGATATAGCTTGAATGCGGTGACGAGCATGTTCTTGGAGTACACCACGAGAAGTCCCACGGATTAAAAATGAGAGGTTTGCATGTTCGAGTATGGAGTGATGAAAGTATGCCCAAGCAAGGTCATCTAAAAGTGCAGAATCATCGATCGCGTTGAGCTCATCTAACATACCATCATCTGGCATCTGTGTCTCTAAATCTTTGATGACTTGGTTTTCACTGTTTGAAAAAGAGTCATAACAAGTACGAGCAGCAGTCTCAGCCACTCCGATACCTGTATCTTGAAGTAAAACCACTTCTGGTCTACTGTATTTTAAACCGTACATATCTTCCATAAAACCACCTAGATTTATATATGTACTATGTTACTATAAAATAACTTATAGTTAAGAATACTCAATATTATCTAACTATTTTAATAGATTTTACTGAAAATTCAATAACAATGGTTTGTCTTATATAATTCGTATCAATCCTAACGAGATGTACTAAATCCTATTCCTACTTTTTCTATCTTATGATTATAGTCTATTAGAGACTCTCCATATCCGCTAAAAGCTTTAATGTATACAAAGAGGTCATTCCTTCCAAAAAGAGGAGAAGAATAGTTTACTTTTACTGCATAAGTATCACTAAAATTACTTCTCAGAAGTAGTTCTGCAATATGTTTTTTATATGGAAATATAAAACGAACTTGCCCATGTCCCATATAGTCAATTAAATCAGGATTCTAATCTATACCAAAACTTCAACTCAGAGAAAAAGACTTGTACTGAAAAAAAAGAGCGGCATGTACATAGTTCCATGAGCGCTCCTTTCTACCACCTCTTCCCTTGGATTGATGTGCAAGACCAATTCTTGTCCCTTTTAAAAAATCTCGGGTAATTGCATCCGCTAAAAGAATGGTTACAAAAAATTCTGGGTTATAGTTTGACTCTCTAAAGTAAGCGGAATCCGCATAAAACTGCCAAAAAGACAACTGTGTGTAAGCAACGCTATACACTTCACCCAGATTAAGTATATCTGATGCATAGTCTCATTTGTTAGTTCATCATCTATTGGAAGAAAATTTATAATATTCTTGAAATTTTTTAAGATTTTTTGTTACACCCTCTCCATTTTCATACATATAACCTAAGATATATGCAGCATCATAATTAGTCTCTTCTTCAACAAGTTGTGTAAATATATCGAGAGATTTCTTAAATTCATTATTTTTACACTAATGTTGCACTCCATCCAAAACAGGAACAAAGTCACAATCTTCTAACTCTTCTTCTTCTATACTATCGCCATTTTTTATAAAACGTGTGATAACTTGTTTCCCATCTCTCTCCATTGGAGCTACAAGAATTCCTCCATCAGCTAACTGATCAAAGAGTTTTGTTGGTATCTCTTTTGCAGTTGCTGAGAAGAGTATTCGGTCATAAGGTGCATAAGAGACCCAACCATTTTGTCCATCATCTGTACGTGTGTGAATATTATGAATACCAAGATTTTTAAAACGTTGTTTTGCTTGAATCATCAGTGGTTCTATGCGTTCTATAGTAAAAACACCCCTAAAAAGTTGTGCAAGAACTGCCGCTTGATAACCACTACCACAACCAATTTCAAGAACTCTATCTGCTCCACGGGGAAAAAGATACTCTGTCATTTTTGCTACTGTTAGAGGTGAGCTTATAAATTGTGCTTCTCCAATTGGAAGAGCATCAAGTTTATATGCACTGTGTTTAAAACCTGTTGCCACAAATGCTTCTCTATTTGTTTTAGCTATTGCCTCTTTTACCTCTGGAGATAAAGAATATATCTTCTCTATCTCATCCGCCATTCGTGCTGTTCTTGTTGCTGTAATTTTATCCAAACTAGTTTATACCTATGTTTATATATCTTCTCATTAAAGTTATATTTTTTTGATTATATGCCTGTACTAAGCAAGGCTTATTCCCATTTAGGGTCACTTCACCTTGTGGTGTTATGATTGCACTCATCGCACTACACTCTGCATTTAATGCATCTGAACTTATCACATAACACTCATTCATAAGTGCAAGAGCCTGTGTGAGTGTTTTAAAATGCTCACTACGTGGTTTTCCCCACCATGCAGGTACTAAAATCACATCAGCACCCTCGGCTTTTAACCACAACTCTTTAAAACGCAGCTCAAAACAGATAAAAATAGCTATTTTAATGCCATTTATCTCAAAAATATCAAAAGCTTCATCCTTACCTTCACTCATATACTTCTCTTCATTACCTAGTCTAAACAACCTAGTTTTTGCTCTCTCGTGTAGGATTCTTCCATCATGAAAAACTTTTACTACATTAAAAACTTCACCCTCTATTTTTTCTAACATTGTTAAAACAATAGTTTTATCTTTGGAGGCACAAAGAAGTTCTTCTGTCGCATACAAACTAAAGTCCGTAGCCTTTTGCAAGTTATCATAATCAAAACCTGTCAAACATACTTCATGTGCAAGTATAATAGTGTTAGTCTTAGTCTGTTCTATAAGTTGCAATAGCGTTTGAAGATTTGTTGAGTAGTTAGGAGTTGTTTCAAAGAGTAAAGAGCAGAGATTCTGCTCTTTAGGTTTAGAAGTCATCATCAAACGAAAGACTTCCCTTAGAGTAGTTTGTCACAGTTCCTTCAAAAAAGTTTGTTTTTTGGTCATTAAACTTAGAAAAATCATCTACCCATTTGATAGGATTCTTAACATTGTAAAGCTTATCAAAACCAACAGCACTAAGTCTTTCATCTGCTAAAAACTTAATATATTGTGCAACAATATCATCTGTCAGACCTAAAATCTGTCCCTCTGTGATGTACTGTCCCCACTCAGTCTCTAACTCTACTGCCTCTTTAAACATCTCTATCACTTCTGCTTTTAACTCGTGTGTAAAAAGTTCTGGTAGCTCTTTACGAAGTGTATTTATAAGGTTTTGAAAAAGAACTAAGTGTGTTACTTCATCGCGTTGTATAAAACGAATCATTTGTGCACTTCCCAACATTTTACCTGAGCGTGCAAGAGTGTAGATATAAGTAAAACCACTATAAAAGTAGATACCTTCTAATATCTGGTTTGCAAAACAAGCCTTAACAAAATTTGTTTCAGTTGGATTTTTTGCAAGCTCTATATATATCTTAGCAATAGCATCGTTTTTCGTCTTAAGCATCATATCTCTACGCCATAACTCATAAATCTCTTCGCTGTTTGTTGAGATACTATCAACCATAACTGCATAACTTTGTGAGTGAAGAGCTTCTTCAAATGACTGACGTACTAAAATAAGGTTGACCTCAGGAGAAGTCACATAAGGATTAATATTATCAATAATGTTGTTAGTTTGGAGTGAATCCATAAAGATTAATTGTGAAAGTGCCTTATCATAAGCTGTTTTTTCTGCTGTTGTAAGGTTCTTGTAGTCATTTACATCACGTGTCATATCTACTTCTTTAGGAAACCATGTATTGTTTAACATCATTTCCCAAAGATTATATGCCCACTGATATTTGATGTTATTGAGCTCAAAAATACCCGTTGGGTTACCACCGAAAATTTTTCTATCGTTGACATTTTCAGTTGATTCGGGGTTATAAATCTTTTTTCTATCCATTTTTTGAGCTCCAATTAATTAAGTATATGATTATAGCCTCCAACATATTAAAGTAAAATTATTCAGCATCTTTTTATATCTTATATGATAGCATTTATTAATATTAATAAATGTTATCAAGTTATATTTAGGGATTTTTATGGGATTTTTCGGAACAAATAAGGTATCTAAAGAGCTATGCGATAATTTAAAAGAAGAGAATCCAACACTTCTTGAGCAAAACAAACTACTAGAAGAGAGAGTCAATGATTTATGGAAGGTTAACACATACTACTCTGTCCAAACACTCCAAGAACAGTTTCCTTTTGTTGATCATCATAACTGTCGCTTAGGTAAATGGTACTACGAAGGAGATGGTCAAGAAAACTTCTCAAATTCATCTTCTTTTAAAAGTCTAGAAACTCCTCACTCTTTAGTGCATAATACAACACAAAAAGTTTTTGACAATCTCACCCAAGAAAATTTAAATAACGAAAATATTATGCAAGCATTACAAGAGATGGAAAGTGCTAGTCAAAATATCTTTTTAACACTTGATAGAATCTTTCAAGATAAGGGTCAAAAATAAAAGAATTTTCACCCTCTTTTAGTTTACAAAATAGACATATACAAACTGTTTTCTCTACATTTTTTAGAAAAGCCATTCCTCTAAATTTTACAAAACAAGAGTTTAGACTCAGTGATGGTGACTTTCTTGAAGCCTACTGGCACCATACAGATAAGTCAAATGAAAACACTCCTATAGTTATACTCTTTCATGGGCTCACTGGATCGTATACGTCCCCTTACATCCAAGGTCTAATGAAAGAACTCTCAAATAATGGTTTTAACAGTGTTTTAATGCACTTTCGAGGATGTGCAATATTAGAAAACCTTCATCCTCGTTCCTATCATAGCGGTGAAACAGGTGATGCCTTAGAGTTTATAAAAAGTATACATAAAGAATTTCCAAAAAGTAAACTCTATGGGGTTGGATACTCTTTGGGTGCAAATATGCTTTTAAAACTACTAGGAGAAGAAAAAGAAAAATCACTGCTAAGTAAAGTAGTAGCTGTCTCCCCACCAATGCAACTCGATATTTGTGCCAGTGCTATGGATAAAGGCTTCGCCAAGTACTATCAATACAGATTACTTGGAGACCTTAAATATTTCCTTTATAAAAAGTATGACAAACATGATATGCAAACTCTACTAGACTTTAAACGCAGTGACATCAAAAAACTCAATAGTATTTACAAATATGATGATACTTATACTGCACCCATACATGGTTTTAAATCCGCAGCAGAGTACTATGAAAAATGTAGTTCAAAACAGTTTTTAAAAGACATAAGAACTCCAGCACTTATCATACATTCAAAAGATGACCCTTTTATGACTCCTGAAGTTATTCCAAACAAAGAGGATTTATCAGAACAGGTCACACTATATATCACAAATAAAGGTGGACATGTCGGTTTTGTTGAAGGAAACTTTTTTAAACCAGTATATTGGCTTGAAAAAAAGATAGTAGAATTTTTAAAGACTTAGGTCTCTAGTCAGGTGATAAATTAGATAATTAGGGGAAAGAAAGAATGTATCTTTTCAAAAGAGAAAAGATACAAAAGTAACGCTATTTACGAGAGTGACGCTTACGCTCTGATTCAGTTAAGAATTTCTTACGAATACGAATAGACTTAGGAGTAATCTCTAAGATCTCATCATCTTCAATCCACTCTAGAGCACGCTCTAGAGACATGTCACGTGGTGGAATAAGCTTAATAGCTTCATCAGCACCAGATGAACGGACGTTAGACTGTGCCTTACCTTTAATAGGGTTAACAACTAGGTCATTATCACGTGAGTGCTCACCAACAATCATACCTTCGTATACTTCAGTTTGAACACCGATGTAAAGAGTACCACGATTTTGAATACCAAAAAGTGAGAATGCAAGAGTAGATCCAGCAGTCATAGATACAAGAGCACCATATGAACGAGACTCAACACCACCACTATAAGGACGGAACTCGATGAAAGAGTGATTCATAACACCTTCACCTTTTGTGTCTGTTAAGAACTGACCACGGAAACCGATAAGTGCACGAGCTGGAATTTCAAACTCGATTCTTTGGAAACCTTGACCCATTGGAAGCATAGACTTCATTTCAGCTTTTCTCTTACCAAGACGCTCGATTACACCACCAGAAAGATCTTCAGGAACATCAATAACTAAATGCTCAAATGGCTCACACTTAACGCCTTCAACCTCTTTAACGATAACTTCTGGACGAGAGATAGAGAACTCAAAATCTTCTCTACGCATGTTCTCAGCAAGAACAGTAATTTGAAGTTCACCACGACCTGATACTTTAAACTTACCTTCACCAACTATTTCAAGTTTCATAGCAACGTTTGTGTTCATTTCAAACTCTAAACGCTCACGAAGTTTATTTGAAGTTACGTGTTTACCTTCTTTACCAGCAAGAGGAGAATCATTAACAGCAAATACAACTGTAAGAGTTGGCTCTTCAACGTGCATAGGGTCAAGTGCTACAGGATTTTGTGGATCAGCAACAGTGTCACCAACGTCAACAGTTTCCATACCAGCAAATGCAACAATGTCACCAGCTTCAGCTTGGTCAATTTCCATACGGTTTAGACCAAGAAAACCGATAAGTTTAGATATCTTACCCTTAACCATTTCGCCATTAGCTTTTGCAAGTATAATGTTATCACCCTTCTTAACAGTACCGTTAAAAATACGGCTAATACCGATTTTACCAACATAGTTATCATAATCAAGTGTGAAAACTTGTGCTTGAAGTGAGTTAGCCGCGTCACCTTTAGGTTCAGGAACATCGTTAATAATTGCATCAAAAATACAAGTAAAATCTCCATCAGGATCTGACATATCCATCTTAGCTATACCATCACGAGCAGCAGTATAGATGATAGGGAAATCTTGTTGATCATCAGTAGCACCCATATGATCAAACAGGTCAAACATCTCATCAACAACACGATCTGGCTCAGCAGAAGGTTTGTCAATCTTATTAATTACAACAATTGGTTTGATACCAAGTGCAAGCATCTTTTTAACAACAAACTTTGTTTGAGGCATAACACCTTCATAAGCATCAACAAGAACTAAAACACCATCAACCATCTTAAGAACACGTTCAACTTCACCACCGAAGTCAGCATGTCCCGGAGTATCAATAATGTTAATTTTATAACCATTATAACGAATAGCAGTGTTCTTAGAAAGAATCGTGATTCCACGCTCTTTTTCAATATCGTTACTGTCCATAGCTCTTTCATCATGTTGTTCATGATCGCCAAATGTACCTGATTGTTCTAGTAAACCATCAACTAATGTAGTTTTACCGTGGTCAACGTGAGCGATAACGGCAATATTTCTTATTTTTTGCATAAGGGTTCCTTTTTGGAATATTTTGCGAATTATATCCAAATAAATATTAGATTTATGTAAAATAAGTGATATACTTATACACTAAAGGTTTATTGTAAAAAACAGAATAGATTTATACATAATTTTATTCTGTTTTTCAAAGAAAAATCTTTAAATAATTTTTTGTTATTTAATATTTTTAATAAAATAAAAAAGAGTAATATGTTTGATTGTCCGAATAAATTAAATATCATATTTGATAAACTATACTTATTTGGGATAAAACCTATAATTGTAGGCGGTTATATACGTGATAATATCCTAGAGTTAGACTCTAAAGACATAGACATCGAACTTTATGGGCTTGATTCTTTAGAAGTCTTAGAAAATATTCTACAAGAGTTTGGTGATATAAATACTGTTGGTAAGAGTTTTGGAGTATGTAAACTTAATTTTCATGACTTAGAATTAGACTTTTCCCTGCCTAGAGAGGATTCTAAGATTGGATCTGGACACAAAGGTTTTAGTGTTATAACTGACAAGAACCTTGATTTTACATCTGCTGCCTCACGGCGTGACTTTACTGTAAATGCTATGGGTTATGATGTAAGGGAACAAAAACTATTAGACCCATTTGGTGGTCAAAAAGATATACAAAACAAAATACTTCGTGCTGTGGATATGGATAAATTTGTAGAGGACCCCTTAAGAATACTTAGGGGTATTCAGTTTAGTTCACGATTTAACTTTAAACTCGATGAAGAACTGTTTGAACTTTTTAAAAAACTTATAAAGAAAAATATCCTTGAAGAATTACCAAAGGAAAGAATCTATGAAGAGCTAAAAAAAATGCTCTTAAAGTCCTCTTCTCCATCTATAGGATTAGTTTTACTTAAACGGCTGAACCTAATGGAGCACTTCGGATTTAGTGAAAACTATGAACAAGTTGATTATTTTGCAAAACATAAGACAGAAGATGAAAAACTAAATATACTTATATTTTTATCCCTTATATATGCAAGAGAGAAACTGGGGTTCATTAAAAAACTCAGTAATGAGTTAAAACTATTAACACACATAAGTCTTTATATAGAAATCCAAAAAGATTTTGATATCGATGACTCTAGTGCCTATACATTATATACATTAGCAAAAAAAGTAAATATAGGGCACTTTCTTTTATATCTAGATGCCTACCATGCTGGTAAACAAACATATCAAATCAATATACTCAAAGACAATGCTAAAACATTATCTATATTTGACTCTCCCTTAGCTGCTCTTATACAAGGCAAAGAACTTATAAAATGTGGACTAATCCCATCAAAAAAGTTTAGTGAAATTTTACTTCAAACGTATGAGGCACAAAAAAAGGGAAAGTTTAAAACTCCAAAAGAGGCACAAAAATGGTTAAAAAACTATCTAACATCACTTTCGTAAATTGGAGTTAAAGGACTGAAGTACCTTCCTTGTAAATAGTCTATATCAAACTCTTTAGCTACTTCACAAGCTTCTAAAGTCTCTATATTTTTTATCCAAGTCTTAATCTTTTTATGTGTAGCCATAACTTTAAAACCCTCAATAATTGCACTGTTATTCTTCATTTTTTCATATGTTGAATACTGTGCATCAAAGCGTATAACATCTATATTTAAATCTCTTAAATATAAAAAGCTTGCATGATAAGAACCTAACTTGTCTATAGCTATCATAACCCCTACATCTTTAAGTGTCTGTATTATAGAGTTATATTTATTCGTATGGCTATAATACTCATGTTCAGATAAAATGAACATAATCTTTTTCTTTGAGTTTTTTAACAACTCTTTTGTAGTAGATAAAAACTTAGTATTTCGTAGTGAAGTTGGTGAGATTCCTAGTGCATAAATAAACTCAGAACCTTTAGATACTTGTGAAATTATCTCTTCTAAAACCATTAAGTCATACTCGATTATTAGTCCTAGTTTATTTATAACTTTTGTGTAGTTTTTAGGATAAAGAAGTTTTCCATCACTAGATTTTAGTTTGATAAAACATTCTTTAAAGGCTATCTTATCGCCCTCGTAAACATCTTGACTCATGATACTAAGAGAGCATTTGTTAATCGCATCTATCACAAAAAATTCTAACTCATTAGGGTTCATTATATTCTCTTGTGTACTTCTTTTTAACTCTTTTCTCTCTTCTTGAAGTTCAAAAAGATTTTCAACTATATGATCAAGTTCATGAGAATGGTTTGTATCACTTATAGCACCAGAGAGTTTAACTTCTATGTCATCAACTTGAAACTCACTTGATTTGAGACAGAGTAACTCTAATACAGTTAAATACTCATTACGAAGTCCTTCAAGACCAATGATGAAATCTCCACCTTTGATATGTCCTAAGGGAAAGTTTTCAATCTTTTGTGCCCCTAAATATTCAGCCACCCAAAGAGCCACCTCTCGTAAAACCTTATCGCCATTTTTAATTCCGTAACGTAAATTAATATCATCAAGGTTATTTATACTAATAAGAATAAGTGTGTACTCTTTCTCTTTTTTAAGTTTTTCTTTGAGGTATTTAAAAAGATATTCACGTGTAAATGTTTTACTTACATCGTCTATTATCTTTATGTCAAAACCATTATAGATAAGGTAAAGAATAAAATAAATACTAAAAACTAAAAGAAGAACGGCTTCAATATAAAAAGAACTTTGAAGTGTTTCATAATTATCAAGCAGGGTATTAAAAAGAAGGGCTAAAATAAGACCAAAGATAGGGAGTCCCATTCTAAGTGCTAACCTAAAACGATACTCTCTCTCTTTAGTTTGTGGTAGTAACATAAAACGTGCTCTATACGTCGAGGTGTTTTACATCTTTTGCATGTGTTTCTATATAGTTACGACGTGGTTCAACTTCATCACCCATAAAGAGTGTAAATGCATCGGATGCAAGTTCTGCATCATCAATTGTAACTTGAAGAAGTACACGGTTTTCAGGTGTCATCGTAGTTTCCCAAAGTTGATCAGGATTCATCTCACCAAGACCTTTGTAACGCTGGATATAAGAACCTTTTTTTGCATAGTCTTTAAGATTTTCAAGAACTTTTAAAATATCTTCATTAAAGTCTAAGTCCCACTCTTGAATCTTTTTATAAACAAAGTCAGCTTCAGTAAAGTGAGGTGCTGTAAAGAGGTCATCATTTATAAGTAACTCTTCCATTCCACCCTGTGTTTGTACAAAAAGGTGAATTTCATTTGTCTCTTCGTTAATAGTTTTTGTAAGGATATTGTTATCAATACTTTCTAAAAATACTTCAACTTTAGCAAAAAGCTCTTTCGCACCTAAAGAAATCAAGTCTGGATTTTCAATAAAGTGACGGATAAGACTTACAAGTGCATAACGACGCTCTAATGCACCTAAACTTCCAGCATAATGATCAACCATTTTAAAGTAAGAAAGAAGGTCATTATGTCCTAGAGTTTGGTTCTCTAAAGACTCTATACCGTTGTCAATTAAAAAGTCGTTCATCTCTCTGTCATCTTTAAAGTAAATCTCTTTTTTACCTTTTTTATAACGGTAAAGTGGTGGTTGTGCAAGATAAAGATAACCATTTTCTACTACACTACGGAAATGTCTGAAGAAGAAAGTTAGAAGAAGTGTCTGAATATGGCTACCATCAACATCCGCATCCGTCATAATGATAAGTTTGTGATAACGAAGTTTCTCTTTATTAAACTCTTCACCAATTCCACAACCCATAGCTGTAATCATGTTTGTAATTTCATCAGACTTTAGAATTTTCTCTAAACGTGCTTTTTCAACATTTAAAATTTTACCTTTTAATGGTAAAATCGCTTGAAAAATACGGTCACGACCCATTTTTGCTGAACCACCTGCAGAATCCCCTTCCACTAGATAAAGTTCACAGATACTTGCATCTTTAGACTGACAATCTGCTAGTTTACCAGGAAGTGTTCCAACTGACATACTATCTTTTCTACGAGTTAAATCTCTCGCTTTTTTAGCTGCTTCACGACCACGTGCTGCTGCAAGTGCTTTACTCACAATTGCTTTAGCTTGAATAGGGTTTTCTTCAAAGTATTTTGAAAGTGCTTCACCTGTTGCTTTTTGAACAAGTGGACGTACATAAGTATTTCCAAGTTTTCCTTTTGTTTGACCCTCAAACTGAGGCTCAGGAACACGAACAGAGACGATAGCTATAAGACCTTCACGAACATCATCTCCAGATATTTTTACATCTTTCTCTTTAGCGGCACCGTTTTTAGAGTTATAGTTAGAGATAACACGAGTAAGTGCTGCTCTAAAACCTGCTTCGTGTGTACCACCATTTGGAGTACGAATGTTATTTACAAACGATGACAGTTTTTCTTCATATGACTCGTTGTACATAAGTGCTACATCAAACTCTATATCTTCTACTTTTTGAGTAAAGCTATAAACATCTGCAACTGTAGTCTTTTTGTTCATGTCAGTAACATACTGAGCAATACCACCTTCAAAGTGATACTCTTCTTTCTTTCCATCACGTTCGTCGTTAAACTTGATAGTTATAAATGGATTTAGGTAAGCAAGTTCTTTGAAACGACGTGATAAATACTCATACTCAAAAGTAATAGTATCAGTAAATATAGTAGGATCAGCAGCAAACTCAATAGTAGTTCCAGTTTTACGAGTAGTTCCAGTTACAGCAAGTGCTTCTTGAGGAATACCCTCTTTAAAGTCCTGCTCAAAAATTTGACCTTCACGATGAATAGTCATTTTTAGGTCACATGAGAGTGCATTTACAACTGAAACACCAACCCCGTGAAGTCCACCAGATACCTTATAAGTATCTTTATCAAACTTACCACCAGCATGAAGAACTGTTAAAACAACAGTAGCAGCTGATATCCCTTCACCTGGATGTATATCTGTAGGAATACCACGACCATTATCAGTAACTTTACAAGTTCCATTTTTTGTAAGTGTAATATTTATGGTATCACAGTGCCCAGCCATTGCCTCATCTATTGAGTTATCAATAACTTCATAAACTAAATGGTGTAAACCACGGTGACCTGTATCACCAATGTACATACCAGGACGTTTTCTAACAGCTTCTAATCCCTTAAGGACTTTAATATTACTAGCACCGTAATTTTCCATTTATAACTCCGTTTACATAATTAAAGCTATTCTATCGAAGTTTTACTAAAAATAATATTTATACTAAAAATATAAGCTATAATTAACATAAAAAGGTCTATTAATGAAAATTATTTCATTTGTACTATTTTTTGTATCTATTTCATGTTAACATTAACAGATTTAAAAAATGGATTTTCTACTTGGGAAGGTAAAACTATAATAGGTAAATGTGCAAGTGGTAAAGCTGTCGCTTAGTAAATCTATAAAATAATTCTACCTTTAAAAGGTAGAATTTTCTACTTAAATAACTATAGGCATAACAACTGTCTTAAAATTATCATCACTTAATATAAAAGGTAAATTCCCTTCGTTAAGTCCTATAGTAAACTCTGAATTATTTATACTTCCTAAAAAGTCCAGTAAATAACGTGAATTAATTGCTAATGAAAATGGTTCACTAAATCCAGTTGAAAAACCAATTTCAGTTTTTGCTTCAATGTTGTCATCACTTAAACTCTCAAATGTAATAACATCCCCTAAAAATGTAATCTTTAAATCAGAAGAAATTGTAGTGATCTGTTTAATAGAATCGATCATAATTGCTTTTGGAAGTAAAAGTGAAGTTTTTATCTCTTTTGGAATAATACGAGAATATTCAGGAAACTTACCGTTAATTAGTTTTGTAAAAAAAGTATACTGAGCAGAGTGGATTATTAGGTTAGTATCATCATAATAAAGCTCTATATTGTCAAAGAAAAGTTTTTGAATTTCAATGATTGCTTTTTTAGGAATAATAATACTTAGTTCACTTTGGCTAGCATTTATAATATTTACTACAGCTAAACGACGTGTATCAGTTGATGCAAAGTTTATACTATCCATTTTGATATCAATTAGAGCCCCATTTAGCTCAAATTTAGGATTATTAGTATCTATAGCAGGGGTAATCTTTTTTAATGACTCTATGAGAGTATGTGACTCTATTGATATACGAGCTTTTCCTTCATATGATGGAAACTCTGGAAAGTCATTAAAAGAGAAAGTAGGTAGTTTAAAGTTAGAATGACCTTGAGTTATATGAAGAGTGTCATTTTTTACTTCTAAGTTAATGTTTCCATCTTTTAGTATACGAACGATATCTAAGAACTTTTTACCATTAGCAGTAATACTTCCTTCTTTTTCAATATTTACATTATCTGTAGTAACTAAAAAACCAATTTCATAATCAGTAGCTTTTATAGTTAGATTATTGTTTGAAGCATTTAAGTAAACATGAGAAGTTATTTGTGAAGTATCTTTTTTTTCAAGAAAAGGTGCTGAATGTATAAGTATATTTTCTAATACTGATTTACCAATAGTTATGATCATCTAAATTCCCTATATATTTATATAATTTTAGTAAGTAGTAGTAGGGGCATGTGAATAAGTGAAAAACCAATTCAAAGCCCTATAACAGTACTTACTTAGACGTGATGAGTTGATATGAGTCTACTCACGTCTATTCACTATTACAATTATATCTTTTTTATTCTATATTTGTAAGCTTATTACTTAACTCGTCTATTTTTACTTTAAAATCTTCATCTTCTATAATAAGAGAATTAATTTTTTTGATAGTATGACTGATAGCAGTATGGTCTTTCATACCAAAGTATTGAGCGAGTTGAGGCATAGTATTTTGGGTAAGTTCACGACAGATGTATATAGCTATTCTTCTTGCATAGACTATATTTTTACTACGGCCCTTAGAGCGAATTTCACTTGGTTTTATATTTAAGTCTTTTGCTACGAACTGTGTTATATTATCCATAGTTAAATTTTCACGTTTTTCTGCAATTTGATCTTTGAGTACATTTTTTGTAAACTCTATATCAATATCTACATGCATAAGTTGTGAATAGGCATGAAGTTTGGAGAGTATTCCTTCTATTTCACGAACATTAGAGTCTATAACAGTTGCGATGTAGTTAATAATGTCTTTGGAGAGGATAACCTTATTAATCTCACATTTTTTCTCAATAATGGCGATTTTTGTTTCAAGTTCTGGGGGTTGTATGTCTGCTACTAAACCCCACTCAAAACGACTCTGTAGTCTTGCTTCAAGTCCAGCAATCTTTTTAGGATGTTTATCAGCTGTAAATATAATCTGTTTGCCATCACCTTTTAGAGCTTCAAATGTATGAAAGAGTTCTTCTTGAATACCCTCTTTATTAGATAAAAATTGAATATCATCAATGAGAAGAACATCACAGGTACGGTACTTCTCACGAAAACGCTCCATAGTGTTGTTACGAATACTTCGAGTAAAGTCATTTAAAAACTGCTCAACAGTTGTGTATATGACAACTTTTCCTTCATTTTGAAAAATATTACCAGCTGATTGCATTAGGTGAGTTTTTCCAAGTCCTACTCCACCATAAAGAAAAAGAGGGTTATAAACTCTTCCTGCATTTTCACTTACACTCTTTACAGCCGCATAAGCAAACTGATTAGAACCGCCAACCATGAAGTTTGAAAAAGAGTGTGAGGGGTTTAAAAGAGAGTTTCCATGTTTAACTTCAACATTTTTTACTTTTTTACTTTTAAATATACTGTTTTTAAGGGCTATTTGCACAGTTACCTTGTTGTGAGATTTTATTTCAAAGAGATGGGCTATCTTTGAAGTATATTTATTTTTTATCCAATTGAGTACTAGAGCATTTGGAGCATAAAATATAGCAAGTTCTGGTGTTGACTTTTTCACATCATATTGAAGTTGTCTAATATAGCGCTTATATTCGCTCTCGGTGACTTCTTCTTTGAGTAATTCTAGTATTTCTTGACCAATATTCACGTTAAACCCTATTATTAAGATATCTAGGTGAATAGTACTGTGTATTTCCATAAAATAGGGTTAAAAGAATACGTGAATAAGAAGTTATTCACGCTTTTTAAATTTTACTTAATAAGTACCTAGAATCACTAAAACTTTTTATTTTATTTTATTATTTTAGTTCGTTTTTTGATAGGACTAGCTTTTGGGTTTGCACTTGTTCGGGCTAGTATAGGGTTTGCAGGAAGTGTAAATAAACTATATAGTGTTAAAAGTTCTAAAACAACAAAAACAATTCTTTATATTTTTATACTTACATCTGTATTTACTGCATTTATTATCTCTGCTGAAGAAAGTGCATACAAGTTAAGTATCTATCCCATAAAGCTTGGACTTATGCTTGGAGGTTTGATGTTTGGTTTTGGAATGGCTATGAGTTCATGTTGTGCAACTGGTTCACTTATAGACCTAGCAAGTGGTTTTTCTCGTGCTTTTGTTACAATCATTTTTTTTGTATGTGAGTTTTTTAGGTTTTAGCACTCAACGAGAGTCTATATTTGTAAGAAAATCATACTTTAGTTCATATACAGGAGAGCAGTTCCAAGGAGGAGTTTTTTTACCTGACCTGTTTAAATACGATGGGTTTAATGGTTACCTAGGAGCAATTATACTTACTATTATATTTTCATTTATACTTTTATTTTTAGCAAAAAAATATTTATAAAAAACTGGACAATGCCTGTAAGTGTTTTTGCTATTTCTTCACTTGGTATATGGTTTGGAAAATTTATGATGTTATTTGGGGCTGATGCGCAGAGTTTATCTGTGTTTAGTACAAAAGAAGTTACACTTTTAGTGAATCATTTTTAACTCATACTGGAAGTATGTAGAATATTGGTATTATTTTTGGAGTTGTTTTAGCACTTTGTTTGGCTGGAGTTTTTTAAAAAAAGATTTATAGTAGGACTTAAAATATCACCAAAAGGAGTAGCTACTTTTGCCTTTGGTGGATTTTTAGGAATATATTTGTACAAAGATTTATCTCTTCTACATGTAAGGTGGTATAGGATATTTATTAACAGGTACAAAGTATATAAGTTATGTACCTGTTTGAGAATACAAAAGCTTACTCTTCTTCTTTTGTAATTATAACTGTCCCTAATCCTGTCTCAACTGGATACCCTGATCTTGCCCATGCTTTTAGTCCACCTTTTAGGTTTGTGGCATTTTTATATCCTAAGTGCTGAAGTTGTTGTGCTGCAAGTGCTCCACGACCACCACTACGACAGTATGTTATTATAATGGCATTTTTATCTTTTACCTTGTTACCTATAACAAACTCAAGGTTTCCACATGTTATTGCATAAGATTCATCCGCATAGATTTCACCTTCACTACGCTGCTCACTCTCTCTTATATCTAAAACAATAACAGGTTCTTCTTTATCGATGAGAATTTTTAAGGCTGTTGGATTCATTTTGCCAGCTTCTTTTTTAGCAGATGCTAAAAGTTTATCAGTATTTGCAAATCCTGCCATTAAAGCACTTGTAGATGTTAGTGCAAGAATTGTTACTATGTTTAAAAACTCTTTTTTCATTAAGTTTAATAATTAAATGCATAATTAGGTATTTAACTAAATAGATAGTGATATGGTATACTTTTACAATTAAAATGTCAAGGAACTTTATGTTAGATATGCAAGCAAAGATAAAAATTTTCAAAGCCTTAGGGAATGAAACAAGATTTTTAATTTTTAAAAATGTTTTTACAGGTGGATATACTTGTAGTATTGATAAAAAAGATCCAAAAGTAGAAGTGAGTGCTCATACAACCTGTGTAAGTACTATCGCTGAACATTTTGAGTTCTCTCTTCCTACTATCTCTAAACACCTCAAAGAGTTACGAGAAGCAAACATAATTATTATGGAAAAAAAAGGGAATAAAATTTATATAGAACCAAATGTAGAGATAGTTCGTGAGCTTGGTGGATATTTTGGTACCCTCGCAGATAATTTTGATAAAAATCGTGAACTATTTTTTGGTGATGTAACAGTTTCTTAGATGATTATACTTGGAATAGATCCTGGAACTAGAGATATGGGTTATGCACTTATAAAACTTGAAAATAGTAAAATATCTTTGGTCGCAGCAGGACTTATCAAAATGAAAGCAGAAGACCTACAGTTTCAGATACCTCAAATGGTAGAGGGAATGGGTAGAATTTTTTCGGAGTTTAGTATAGACGAAGTTGCTATGGAAGATATCTTTTATGCACATAATCCAGCTACAACTATAAAACTTGCACAGTTCCGAGGAGCTATCATGCTAAAAATCCTTCAAGAATTTGGACAGTTTAGTGAATACACTGCTCTGCAAGTCAAAAAAGCACTTACTGGTAAAGGTAAAGCCTCAAAAGAACAGGTGAATTTTATGGTAAAGCGTCTTTTAAAAATTAAACAAGAGATAAAACCACTAGATATATCTGATGCTATGGCTGTTGCTATTACACATTCTCAGCGTGTAAGACTTAGAAAATAAAAATGGCTATAAATATAAAAGAGTTTATAAATGTAAGAACAACACCCCTTGCTTCTATATTTGGTAGTTGTTTTTTAGTTATAGTTCCAATGCAACTTTAGCGATGTTTTTATAACACTACTCGCTTATAGTGTGGGCAGCGTTATCTATTTTAACATTAAAGATGCTGAGCTCATTTAAAAGTAAAGAGTAACAAACGTGCTGCTTTTTTTGAGCATTTCTCAGATATCTCACTTGTTCTTGCTTGTGTTATCTCTGTTAGTTTGTATCTTAACACCTTATCTGCCTTTGGACTCTATGATTATAATATTTTTACCGAGGTCAAGGGTTTTATTATGCCTATAGCCTCAGAGCACTCAAGATACGAAATAGTAGCTATTTTAGCAGGTATGCTTATCGTTGTTCCAGGTTTTAAAACGAGTCATTATCTTAGTTCTCGAGAGATAGTAACACCCCTTGTACTTTTTTCATCTACACCTGCAATATTTGGCTTTTTAAAGTTAAACCAAATGGGTGCTAGTTTTAGTATGGTGAGTAATGAGTTAGTTATTTTACTTATTCAGGCTATTGTATATACTATTTTAGGGTATTATTTTACAAACAAAAAAAGGAAAACAATATGTCAAAATTTGAAAATGTAACTGCAGTAAAAGCTGCAAATATTTATTTCGATGGTAATGTAACATCTCGTACACTAGAGTTTAGTGATGGGACTATCAAGTCTTTAGGAATTATGCTTCCTGGTGAGTATACTTTTGGAACTAACGAAGCTGAGATTATGGAAATAATGAGTGGGAAAATTGATGTTAAACTTCCAGGAGAAGAATGGAAAACACTGAGCACTCCTGAAACTTTTAACGTTGGAGCAAATTCATCGTTTGATGTAAAAGTTACAACACCAACAGATTACTGTTGTTCGTATATTAAGGACTAAAGTACTACTTAGTAAAAGACTTACTTAGAGAATAACTCAATTATTTTCTCTAAATAAACTGAGAGACTAACTGTTTGAGACTTGTCTCATCCAGTGCCCCACTAATACGTTTTACTTCTTTACCATTTTTAAATACGATGAGTGTAGGTATACTACGAATATTCATTCTAGCACCCAGAGTTTTTTCATCTTCGGTATTTACTTTGCAAAAGAGGGCTTTAAGTGGAAAATCTTTTGAAGCCTTCTCGAAGGTAGGTCCAAACATTTTACATGGACCACACCATGGTGCCCAGAAGTCAACTATAACTGCTATGTCACTGTTGACTACTGCTTCATCAAAATTAGCCTCTCTAAGTGTTACAGGGCTTGTTTCTAAAAGAGATTTTTTACATTTCCCACAATTAGCTTTTTCATAGCTTTCTTTTTTAGGTACATTGTTGACCATAAGACAATGAGGGCAGACGATTCTCATTTTAGTCCTTAAGTGACTTGATAGTTTCAGTCATACCGAAATCTGGATATTTTTTAGGTTCAAGAACAATTTGTGCAAGTTTTTTATTGTCATTGTTTATATCTTTTAGTGTAGAAAAGAGAGAATCTATCTCTGTGATTGTAACTGTGTGTGTGTCAGGAAAGCCTAATAGTTCCCCACGAACATCATAAATCATTGGATTCCTTTAAAATAAGCCTTCTTCATATTTAAGAGTATTAGATATTATATAACAGGAAGAGCTTTTTATTGTTGATATATTATAGCACTCTCCAATACCAAAAGCAAATAAATTTTCATTTTTTATGATATTTGCTCCATCGGACATATCTATGAGATAGAGGCTGCTGTTCTCTAAAAGCTTCGCATCACTTACACCATTAAACTCTAGTGTTATTGTTATCCAGTCAAAAGCTCTAGCACTATCTTGAACAGCAAATGTAGTTTGAATTTGTAGGGGGGAGATAATATTTAAAGAACGAAACTCAGCATCTTTAAAATGTGAGAAACGTTCATTAAATGCAGGGAGTTCATTTAGGTGTAGGGGTTTCATGTAAAAGTGCCTATTGGCAACCAACACACTCCATACTTCTATCTTCTACGTCTCCAGCAACTTCAGGAGATTGAGAACGTAGATAGTATGTTGATTTTAAACCTAACTTCCATGCGAGCATATAGATTTCATTTAAGTACTTACCACTTGCTTTATCTAAAGTGATAAAGATGTTAAGTGACTGACCTTGATCTATCCACTTTTGACGAATTGCAGCAGCTTTGATAAGTAGTGTTTGGTTCAAGTCATAAGCAGGTGTATAATAAGCCCAAGTCTCTGGAGAGAGTTTAGGAACAACAACTGGAATTAGACCAGATAAGTTCTCTTCAAACCACTTACGTTTAAATACAGGCTCAATAGCTTGAGTAGTTCCTGTAAGAATAGAGATAGAACTAGTAGGAGCAACAGCCATTAAATAACCATTTCTCATACCTTGTGCTTTTACTTTAGTTCTTAAATCATCCCACTCGTATGTAGAAGCAAAAAGTCCACCACGGTCAACTAAATTTATAACCTCTGCGTTTGCATGGTCTTGGGGAAAAATACCACGACTCCACTTAGAACCTACAAATTCAGGGTAAGGACCTTTTTCTTTTGCTAAGTCAGCGGATGCATTAATAGTGTTATAAGATACAGATTCCATAACTTCATCTATTTTATCGAAGTGTTCTTGAGTACCCCAAGGAATAGCTTGTTCTGCTAACATCTGAGCTTCACCCATAACACCCAAGCCGATTGAACGAGATTTCATGTTAGTGCGTTTTACTTTCTCAACAGGATAAAAGTTTAGGTCTATAACGTTATCTAAACATCTAACAGCTATAGGAACGATTCTTTCTATCTCTGCTTTTGTATTTATACGAGAGAGGTTTATAGAAGCTAAGTTACAAACAGCAGTTGAACCATTTACTTTTTCTTTCTCTACTACAAAGATTGGAAGTCCACCTAGAGAGTCTAAAGCTGTTACTTTTTTTGCTGGTTTTTGTATACCACTATCTACAGTTACAAGTTCATCTTCTTCATAAGAAATAGTTTCACCATTTTCAAAAATAAACTTTATTTTATAATGGTTAGGTTGTGTATTTTGAAAAATTTCAGTACAAAGGTTTGAACTACGAATGATTCCGTAATGATCATTCGGGTTAGCTCTGTTTGCATTATCTTTAAAACAAAGAAATGGTGAACCTGTCTCAAAGTAAGAAGTAAGGATTTTTTTCCATAAGTCTTTTGCTTTGATTTTTTCTTTTACAAGTGACTCATCTTGTTCAAGTTCAAGATAACGTTTGTCAAACTCTTCACCATAAATGTCTGTTAGTTCTCTAACATCATAAGGATCAAAAAGAGTCCAAATTGCATCTTCTTGAACACGACGCATAAACATATCGTTTAACCAAAGTGATGGGAAAAGATCATGTGCACGACGTCTCTCTTCACCAGAGTTTTTCTTAAGGTCTAAAAAGTCATTGATATCTATATGCCAAGGCTCAAGATAAACTGCGATAGCACCTTTACGAGTACCAAGTTGATCAACTGCAATAGCAATATCATTTGTAATTTTTAGAAATGGAACTGTTCCACCTGCTGCATTTTTATGTCCATCAATAAATGAACCCATTGAGCGAACCTGTGTCCAATCCCAACCGATACCACCACCAAACTTAGAAAGCATAGACATCTCTTGGTAAGCATCGAAGATACCTTCAATATTATCTGGAGTTGAACCGATATAACAAGAAGAGAGTTGGTGTCTTGTTGTTCTTGCGTTGCTTAGTGTTGGTGTTGCAAGCATAACTTGAAATGTACTAATCATGTTATAAAACTTGATAGCCCACTCTTGACGGTTCTCTTCGCGTTGTGCTAGGAACATAGCGATAGCCATAAACATATGCTGTGGAAGTTCTATAGGATTAGAATCTCTATCTTTAATAAGATATCTATCATAAAGAGTTTTTATACCAAGATAGTTAAATTGAAAGTCACGTTCAGGAACTAGGTGTTTTTCTAACTCATTAAGGTCGTACATCTCTTTTAGGCCTAAAAGGATACGTCCTTCTTTTTCACCTTTAAGAAAATAGTTCTCTAGTTTGCAGTAACCTGTAAAACCATTTACTTGGTGATAAAGGTTAAAGACGAAAAGGCGTGATGCTACAAAAGTCCAGTTAGGTGCATCTATGTCTATCTTGTCAACAGCAGTTTTTATTAGAGTTTCTTGAATCTCTTTAGAAGTGATACCATCACGAAAGTGAATCTGTGCATCAACCTCAAGTTCACTTTGACTTACATTAGTTAAACCCTTAACAGCTGCAGCTGTATATTTTTGTATCTTAGAGATATCTAAAGGTTCTGTTCTTCCATTTCTTTTTATTACTGTTATCATTTACACTTCCTAACATTATATATCTTCAGATTTTTTACATAATAGTTAAGCTAAGTAGAATTAGATTCATTTACTCATTTTAACCATCACATAAAAAATCATGTATATAAAGTACAAATATTTTATCTTAACTCTCTTAAAATCTATTGAATTAATTGTTTTTTTTTAAGGATTTACTAGCTTATGAAGATGTATAATTAAGGATAATACGAAGCATAACCAAAGTGGCTATGCTATAGAGATTTTTTGTTATTTAAAAACACGTTTAAATATATTATCTACATTTTTAGTGTAGTAGGCATAGTTAAAACATTCACGAATTGCTTTTTCGCTTAGAGACTCTCTTAACTCATCATCTGCTAAGAGATGGTTTAGGTAAAGTGACTCACCATTTTCATCTGTAGTAGCACGACCAGCTTGAATTTCTTCCCAAACTTTCATTGCATTTCTTTGTACGATACGATAAGCATCTTCACGAGATACCCCCTGAAGTGGTAACTCAAGTAAAACACGTTGAGAAAAAACAAGTCCACCAGTAAGGTTAAGGTTTTTCATCATGTTTTGAGGGAATACTGTAAGGTTTGCTATTACATTGTTCATACGGTGAAGCATAAAGTCCATAGTAATGAAAGCATCAGGTAACCAAAAACGCTCAGTTGAAGAGTGAGAGATATCACGCTCATGCCATAGTGCTACATTTTCCATTGCAGGAGTTACACAAGTTCTAATGATACGAGCAAGTCCTGTAATATTTTCTGTCAGAATTGGATTACGTTTATGAGGCATTGCAGAAGACCCTTTTTGGCCTTTAGCGAAAAACTCTTCAGCTTCATATACTTCTGTACGTTGAAGGTGTCTTACTTGAACGGCAAACTTTTCTACTGAAGAAGCTAGTAGTGCTAGAGTAGTTGCTAGTCTAGCATAACGATCACGGTGAACAACTTGGTTTGAACATGGCTCATATTTTAATCCAAGTTCTTCCATTGCATACTCTTCTAGTTCCAGTGGTGCATGAGCAAAGTTACCCATAGCTCCAGAGATTTGTCCTACTGCGATTACTTCCATAGTCTGCTCAAGATTTAAAAGGTGACGCCCAACTTCATCATACCAAACAGCTAGTGTAAGACCAAAAGTGATAGGCTCACCATGGATACCATGAGAACGTCCAACCATTAAAGTCATCTTATGTTCTTCTGCACGCTTCTTGATTGATTCCATCAGAGTCTTAACACCATCGATAACAATATTTAAAGAATCTCTCATCTGAATTGCAACACCAGTGTCAACAGCATCAGATGAAGTCATACCATAGTGAAACCATCTAGACTCATCTCCTAGACTCTCAGACACACTAGTATTAAATGCTATAAGGTCATGTCTAGTTACTGCTTCTATCTCTTCTATACGTTCTACCGAGAATGTAGCATTTTTTACAATCTTATCTGCATCCTCTTGTGGAATCTTACCTAGTCTTGCCCAAGCTTTCACCGCTGCTTTTTCTACTTCTAACCATGCTGCATATCTTGCATGTTGAGTCCATTTACTTGCCATCTCTGGACGTGAATATCTTTCTACCATTGTGTACCTTTTTATTAAGAAGTTTATTGCGCTAAAATTCGCTATATATGAATAACATTTTACTCGAATATTCATAATAAACCAATTAAACACTAAAGGACTTCAGTTGCCATTTGTAAAAAATAAATATATAGTTAAGACAAAACAAAGAGCAGTGTTCTATCTGATGAATGAACTTGGATACTCCCAAAGAGAGTCTCAGCGTTTTATATCTAAGGGCCGTATTTTAGTTAATGGTGAAAAGATGATTAAAACTGCTGGTGAGATAGAAGGAGAAATAGAGTTCATTCATTTTGAACCTATAACTAGAGGACTTAAACCTACTTACGAGTCAGAAGAGTTTGTTGTCTTTGATAAACCAAGTGGAGTACTTGTACACCCTCAGACAAAACGAACACCCTATTCTCTCATAGATGAACTAAAATTCCAGTATGGCCGTGATGCCAATATTGCTCATCGTATTGACCAAGAGACAAGTGGACTTGTTTTATGTGCAAAGAATAAAACTAGTGAACGTGAAATTAAGATGATGTTTCAAGAAAGAGATATGAAGAAAAAGTATTTTGCAATGGTTCATGGAGAGATGAAAGAAGAACTTGTCGTTGAAGCTCCACTCCTTCGTTCACAAGATCAATCAAGTGCGATGGTTAGAATGATAGTAAAAGTTCATGAAGATGGTAAAGCTTCTAAAACAAGTTTTAAACCTCTTAATTATTTTCCTGATAAAGATATGACATTAGTAGAATGTTCTCCTCATACCGGAAGACAACATCAAATACGTGTTCACCTGTTTCACGTGAAACATACTATAGTTGGTGAACCTATCTATGGACAAACTGAAGATATGTTAGTAAAATTTTTAGATAAGGAGCTCTCTCCATTAGATAGAATAAACAATGGTGGTGCCTCAAGACTTTTACTACATGCTTGTGAGCTGGAGTTTGAGTTATATTCAACAGTGTATAATATTAAAAGTAAGACAGACTTCTTAAAGTTATGTTTTAAGAGTATGGATGTGAATAACTTTAGTATAAGAATATTTGATATCTAAGATGTTGTGTTATTAAAACTATTTTAGAGAAAAGCCCTATATTTAGGTCTTTATAGTAGCAAATATTTTTTATTATTCAAATATTTATATAAATATTTTTTTATGTTTAAAAGAATTTCAAAATTTAGTTAGAAGAAGAGAGTTCGCTATTCACAAGTTAGAGCACTGTGTGAATACTACACACTCTTAAATAAATTTCAAAATTTATTTGTATAAGAAAAAATTTTTAAGAAAAATTTTGAGAAAAGTCAGTTTTTTTAGTAAGATTGAATTTATTATTTGTTTATAAGAAAAGTATGATATTATTACACTCAGAGACGGCCTCCCTGGTGTGTTGGTCGTTTTGCTTCTAAAGAATGAACTACTTCACTCTATTAAACTCCATTATATCTTTTGATAATTTTTTTAACACGTGCTCTAAGATTTCGTAGTGCATCAGAACTTGTTTTACCATCTGCAGTTAAGTTCTCAAAGTCATCACCAAGTTGTGCTTTAGCCATCCAACCTATTTTATTATGGTACTTGATACCTACAAAACGTATATCACCAAAGTGACCCTTACAAAGTTTATATATTTCTTTGATTCTATCTGCATCCATTTTTTCTGACATAAGTGCTTCCTTAAATTTATTTAGAGTTATTCTAGCATATTTCAAGTGTCATTTTGGTTACATTATTTTTTTTCATCGTCCTTAAGTGCAGCATACATAAAACCACCTACACCTATTGCAAAGACTACAATGATGATAAGGATTTCAGCTATATCTACCGCAGAAAAAGAGCTCATTAGTCTTCGCCTTCGACTTTTTCCTTAAGTTGACCACAGGCAGCACTTATATCTATACCCTTAGAGTCTCTTATAGTACATAGAAGACCATGTTTAACTAAGTAGTCCTGAAAAGTAAGCATAGAAGCTTTACTAGGTCTATCATAAGGAGTACCAGGATAAGGATTGAAATAGATTAGGTTTACTTTAGCTTTTATGTCAGCAAGTAACTTTACAAGCTTTTTAGCACTACCTATATCATCGTTTTTCCCTTTTATAACTAGGTACTCAAACATTACTCGCTTACGGGTATCTATAGGAAAGCGTTTAACAGCATCCATAATCGATTGAATGTTATGCGCTTTATTCATAGGTATAAGCTCTGAACGGAGTTCATCATCAACAGCATGTAAAGAGATAGCAATGTGAACACCTAAGTCCATTTCTCCTAGTTTATCTATCTTTGAACTAAGCCCACTTGTGCTAACAGTTTGTCTCTTACCACCTATTGATAATCCTTTGTCTTCTTTAAAAATTTCTATGGCTTTTGCTAAGTTTGTTAGGTTATCAAGTGGTTCACCCATTCCCATATAGACTATATTTATCTTACGAGAGTGTTTGTGATTGTTATCACGCTTAAGTGTTACTACCTGTGCTACTATCTCACCTGTACTTAGATCACGTGTAAAACCACCCTTAGCTGTTAGGCAAAATGTGCAGCCTACTTTACAACCAACTTGTGTAGAAACACAGATAGTATATTTGGCTTCTTGGCAGACATTTCCAGATTCATCCAACTGTTCGTCCTTCATCTTTAGCCAAACAGCCTCCATTGTTTTGCCATCTTGAAGTTCTAGGAGATACTTTATTGTGCCATCAGTTGATTCTTCTTTGTTTTTGATACTCAGAGGATTCACTAAATACTTTTGAGAAAGCTCTTCTTTCATAGCCTTTGGTATGTTCTTCATATCTTCATAACTAGAAGCAAAATTGTGATAAAGCCAGCCATAAATTTGTTTGACTCTAAACTTTGGAGTGATAAGTGACTCTAACTCTGTAAGAGTATAGTCCATTAAAGAGGGTTTTAAAGGACTCATTTTTTTGTTAGTTCTTTAATACGTTTTTTAACATGCTCACTAAGAAGTTTTTTAGACTCTTCATGATTTTTTAAGAAATCTTCATGAGCGTTAGTGTTAGTAAAGTTAGTAACACAAAAGACACCACCAGCTGGTATATTAAATTCTTGAGCAATTTTAAGAACTGCAAAAAACTCCATATTTTCTATACCTACACCAAACTTTAAAAAGTTTTTTGAGAGTTCTTCATTCGTACTAATATAGTTAGATGAGTTTACAACTATGTCTTTCACATCAGTTTCGTTTGTTGTTACAACATTGTCTAAAGGTGTATAAGCATCGTTTGAGAGAAAAGCAAGTTCGATATTTGCTGCTGTCTTACTTTCAATGATATCAAATATTTTTGCATCACCATAAGACCCTGCACTTCCTACAAAGAGTATAAACTCTGGTTTATCAAAAAGACAGAGTCTAGTTAAATTCATAGCAACCTCTATAAGTCCAACACCCATAGGTTGAGCAAAGTTAAAAGTTTCGTTGTTTCCTGCACATATTATCATTTCTTTATGTCCTTAAATTTATTTATTATTTTATAGTCGTACTGGTATATTTTGTTCATGGAGGTAATGTTTTAAGTCCATGATATCTATCTCTTTATAGTGAAAAATAGAAGCGGCAAGTGCCGCGTCAGCTCCTGCTTCAAAAGCATCTTTTATATGTTCCATTGTTCCTGCTCCACCACTTGCAATTACGGGTACATTTACAGCTTTACTTATCTGCTGCGTTATGTTGAGTTCAAAACCTGCTTTTGTACCATCCGCATCCATAGAAGTTAAAAGTATCTCACCACTTCCGCGATCTACAACTTCTTTCGCCCACTCCACTGCATCAAGACCCGTATCAACACGTCCACCATTTAAAAATACATGGTATTTCCCTGAGTCTGTTCGTTTAACATCTATTGCGGTAACTATACACTGTGAGCCAAAGCGTTTACTACTTTCATTTATAAGTTCTGGTCGTTTGATAGCAGCAGAGTTTACACTGACTTTATCACAACCTACATTGAGTAGTTTATAGATATCATCTAATTTACGTATACCACCACCAACTGTTAGTGGTATAAAGATTTCTCGTGCAACTTGGGCAACTATATCTACTATAGTATCGCGGTTATCACTTGAAGCTGTAATATCTAAAAATGTTAACTCATCAGCACCCTCTTGGTTATAGCGTCTTGCTACTTCTACTGGGTCGCCTGCATCTTTGAGACCGACAAAGTTAACACCCTTTACAACTCGTCCATCTTTCACATCTAAACAAGGAATGATTCTTTTTGCGAAATAGTTCATACTTAAGGTACCTTATGGAAAGTTCTAATTCTAGTTACTTGTAACTTAATAGAACCCTTATATTATATATTTTGAATTATACTACTTTAGACTTATAATTGAGTAATGCTTTTTAAGCTAGAAATGTTTCATGTGAAACATCGAGAAAATACTTGTTTAACATCTATTTAATATACTAATATAATATAATACAATATAATATAAAGAGGAATGGCTTGAATGATAAAAGAAGATGTGCTAGGACATTTACGAGTAGCAAACACTGCACATACAAAGTGGGTACAAAAAGCAAAGATACTGATAGACAAGATAGATATAAATGAACCAACATTACCTGTTAATGCTAGAGAATCTGATTTTGGAAAATGGTTTGATAATGATGGAAAAAAATTAAATGGACTTTCAAACAATCCTTTAGAATGTATGGATAATATAGAAAAGCTACATATTGGTTTACATGAGATGTATTCTAATGTTTTTTATATTTATTGTGGTGAAAGTCAAAAGAAAGGTTTCTTTTCTAAAATGCTAAGTTTTGATAAAAAACCTATTTCTAATATAGAAGAAACATTAGCACTTGAATACTATGAGACTATGCAGGCATTTGAGAATGATTTGCTTAATGAGATAAAGAGACTAGAACACAGGTTAACTGCTCTTTCGGATGAAAAAATAGAGGCTTTATCTTAAAATATGTGTTAAAAAGTAGTAAATATAGTAATTTTTTATATTTGTTACCTTTTTATAAGTATATTTAGTATAATATAGCTGTTATGAATATGCAAAGTGTAGTAGCAAAGAAAAAGTTCGGACAAAATTTTTTAAAAGACCAATCAGTTTTAAGAAAGATCGTCGAAGCGATGCCCAAAAATGAGAATAAACTTGTTGAAATTGGACCTGGCTTAGGTGATTTAACTAAATTTTTAGTTGATGTCAGAAGTGTAGAAGCTTTTGAGGTAGATACCGATTTGTGTAAACTATTACAAAGTACATTTAAAGAAGAGATCGATACCAAGCGACTCCACATAAATTGTGGGGATGTTCTACAAGCTTGGAAGAGCACTTTAGTAGATGAAGCGTATGACTTAGTGGCTAACCTGCCCTATTATATAGCTACGAACATCATACTAAAAGCACTCGCAGATCCGATGTGTAAAAATATACTAGTAATGGTTCAGTTAGAAGTTGCAGAGAAGTTTTGTGCGACTGCTGGAGAAAAAGTATTTGGATCTTTGAGTATTATTGCTCAAAGTGTAGGAACAGCGACTATAGTCACAAAAGTTCCTCCAACTGCGTTTGACCCACAGCCAAAAGTAGACTCCGCTGTTTTTCTCATACAAAAAAATTCTGATAGATCTGATAAAGAGTTCGAGGATATGCTTAGAGTTGCATTTACGCAACCTCGAAAAACTCTTATGAAAAATCTTTCACAAAAGTATGATAAACCAACTCTAATTGAAGCTTTTGAGAAACTGAATCTAATACATACGATTCGTCCTCATCAGGTTGACACTAAGGACTATCACCAACTCTATAAAATAATATAAATATACAAAGGAGTTTGGATGGAAGAAGAAAACAGAGGGTCAGTAGAAAATACTACAGCACCTAAAACAGAAGCAAAACCAAATATGCAAGCAAACATGCAAGCAAAAACAGAATCAAAGCCAACAGAGTCAAAACCAGAAGTGAAAACACAAGAAGGTACAGCTAAACCGGCACAAAATAGAAATAACAATAGAAGACCTAATAATAACCGTAAACCTAATCCGAATCAAAATAGAAATGGTAATGGTGATAAACCAGCAGGTAACAAACCTAACAACAACCGTAACAAAAACAAAAACCGTCACCGTAGACAACCTACTCCAGTTGATGAAAACTTAAAATCATTTGTTGTTAAAAATCAAGAAGCACATAAGCAACGTCTTAACCCACACTACAAACTTGACCTTAACTCTAAGGCTAAAGTACGTATTACTCCACTAGGTGGACTTGGTGAAATTGGTGGAAACATCATGGTTATGGAGACTGATAACGAGGCTATTCTTATTGATATCGGTATGAGTTTTCCAGATGAGACTATGCACGGTGTTGATATTTTAATTCCTGATTTCGCTTATCTTAGAGAAATTCAACATAAAATCGTTGCAGTTATTATTACTCACGCTCACGAAGATCATATTGGTGCAATGCCGTATCTTTATAAAGAGATGCAATTCCCTATATATGGTACACCACTTCCACTTGCTATGATTGGTAACAAGTTTGATGAACATCATATTAAAGAGCATAGAAAGTATTTTAACCCTATTGTTAAACGTCAAGTTTACGAGATAGGAAATGACTTTAAGATTGAGTGGATGCATATGACTCACTCTATTATTGACTCGTCTACTATTGCTGTTACTACTGATGCGGGAACGATTATCCACACTGGTGACTTTAAGATAGATTATACTCCAGTCGATGGATATACTGCTGACTTACACCGTTTAGCTTATTATGGAGATAAAGGTGTTCTTTGTCTTCTTTCTGACTCAACTAACTCACATAACCCTACTGCAACAGGTTCGGAGTTAAGTGTTGCTCCTGCTTTAGATAGAATCTTTAGTAAAGCAGAAGGTCGCATTCTTCTTTCTACTTTTAGCTCAAACATTCACCGTGTACAACAAGCTATTCAATATGGTATTAAGTATGGTCGTAAGATTTGTGTTATTGGTCGTTCAATGGAGAGAAATATTGAACTTGCAATGCAGTATGATTATGTACGTTTTGCTAAAAATATCTTTGTTGACCCTGATGAAGTTGCAAACCTTGAAGATAAAGAAGTTCTTATCGTTACAACAGGTTCTCAAGGTGAGGCAAATTCAGCTCTCTTTAGAATGAGTATTGGTGAGCACAGACATATTAAAATCAAACCTAGTGATTTAATCGTTCTTTCATCTCGTGCTATTCCCGGTAACGAAGGGTCTATCTCTGGTATGATTAACCACCTACAACGTGCAGGTGCAAGTATCGCTATGAGTAAAGACATTCACGTTTCAGGTCATGCTTCTATGGAAGAGCAAAAACTTATGTTACGTCTTGTAAATCCTAAATTCTTCTTACCTATTCACGGTGAGTATAACCATGTTATGCGTCACCGCGAGACTGGTATGATGTGTGGAGTTCCTGAGAGAAATATTCTTCTTATGACAGATGGTGAGCAGATAGAAGTAGCACCTAAATATATGAGAAAAGTTAAAACAGTGAAAACTGGTAAGACTTACATAGATAATCAAAACAATCATAAGATTGATGATGATATCATTTTAGACCGTCAAAAACTTGCATCTGATGGTGTAGTTATGATAGTTGCTGAAATTAGTAAGCAAAACTCTAAAATGTTAGATAAACCAAAAGTTACTACATTTGGTATCGTTCCAGATAGACTTGATAAAGCATTTGCCAAAGAGATAGAAGATGTATTAGATATTTTCTTAACAAATATCAAACCAGGTCTTATTGAAAACTCTCGTGCATTAGAAAATGATGTTCGTCAAGTTGTTCGTAAACATATCTTTAGAAAAATGAAAAAATATCCACTTATTGTTCCACATATGTTAGTTCACTAGCATTCATTGGCTTTCCTTTTTGGAGAGCCTTTTCCCTCTTCAAAAAACTTATCTCACTCTCGTTATGCTATAATTGTAAAAATCTTTATTAAGGCAAAAAGTTGTCAGATAATCAAACAAATGAATTTGAAAATGCAGTAAAATCTATGATACTTCATGTAGGTGAAGACCCTAGCAGAGAGGGTTTACTTGAGACTCCTAAACGTGTTAGAAAAGCTTATGAGTTCATCTATGGTGGATATAAAGAAAACCCACAAGAGATACTCTCAAAGGCACTTTTTACAAGTAGTAATGAAGAGATGGTACTTATACGTGATATAGAGTTTTACTCTACTTGTGAGCACCATCTTCTTCCTATTATTGGTCGTGTTCATGTGGCATATATTCCAGACGGAAAAGTTGTTGGATTATCCAAAATTCCTCGTGTAGTTGATGTTTTTGCTCGTCGTATGCAAATTCAAGAACAACTTACAGAACAGATAGCAGATGCCATTATGGATGCAATTGCACCCAAGGGTGTAGCCGTTGTTATTCAAGCACGTCATATGTGTATGGAAATGCGTGGTGTTGAGAAGATAAACTCCACAACAACTACATCAGCCCTTCGTGGACTCTTTAAAAAAGATGAAAAGACTCGTGCAGAATTTTTTTCTCTTATTAACTCTCCAACAGGTACAAGGTACTAAATGTCACTGAGTTCACTCAAAGATAGACTTGCAGGAGCAAAAAGCTATGCAGTATCTTTTGGTGAAGTTGTAAAAATAAATGCAACTATTATTACAGCCCATGGTCTTAATGTAAGTATCAGTGATATGGTAAAAATAGTTTCAAATGAAACAAATAAAGATATTGTTGGAATGGTTACAGAGATAGATGGTAAGACTTTTTTTATAACTCCTTTTTCATTTGTTGAGGGTTTTGCTTCGGGAGATAAAGTTTTCTTGGACTCAACAGGTCTGAATATACCTGTTGGTGATTCCCTTTTAGGTAGAGTAGTTGATCCTTTTATGCGACCTATTGACGGTAAAGGTGCTATAAATGATTCTAAATTAAGTCCGATTATAAAAGCTCCAATCGCTGCTATGAAACGCGGTATGATAGATGAAGTTTTTAGTGTTGGTGTTAAAAGTATAGATGGTCTATTAACATGCGGTAAGGGTCAAAAACTTGGTATCTTTGCAGGAAGTGGGGTAGGGAAGTCTACTCTTATGGGTATGATTGTCCGTGGTGCAAATACTCCCATAAAAGTAGTTGCACTTATCGGTGAGCGTGGTCGAGAGGTTCCTGAGTTTATAGAAAAAAACCTTGGTGGAGATTTGACAAATACAGTGATAATAGTTGCAACAAGTGATGACTCACCATTAATGAGAAAGTATGGTGCTTTTGCTGCTATGAGTGTAGCTGAGTTTTTTAAAGATAAGGGGCTTGATGTTCTTTTTATTATGGATTCGGTTACACGTTTTGCAATGGCCCAGCGGGAGATAGGTTTAGCACTTGGTGAACCTCCAACTTCAAAAGGTTACCCACCTTCATCTCTAACTCTTTTACCACAACTTATGGAGCGTGCAGGAAAAGAAGAAGGCAAGGGAAGTATTACTGCATTTTTTACAGTTTTAATCGAAGGTGATGATATGAGTGACCCTATTGCCGATCAATCGCGCTCTATTTTAGATGGACACATTGTGCTTTCACGTGAAATGACAGACTTTGGTATTTATCCCCCTGTACATATTCTAAACTCAGTGTCTCGTGTGATGAACGATATTATTAGTGAAGATCATTTTAAGGCTGTTATGAAGTTTCGTAGATTATATACATTACTTAAAGAGAATGAAACACTTATCCGAATTGGGGCATATACTAAAGGTAGTGATGAAGAACTAGATGAAGCCATAGATAAGAAAACTAAAATGGAAGAATTTATCTCTCAAGGTGCAACATATCAAGAGGATTTTGATACCAGTACTAGTGCTTTGATTGACTTAATGCAGGTTAACTCTTAATAATTGGTGCATTTAACCAACTATCTCTAGCTTTTCTAGTCTCTTGATTTACAGTGAATGCTAGTTTAATGCCTGATGCTTTTTCGTAAGTTCTCATGATAAGCAGTATTTCACTATCTGTTCCAAATGTATCTGTATAAGAGTAGATAATATTTTCTGCATTTTTAAAACTCTTTTTAGATAAAAGTGCTTTAATTTTTGTATGAAAACTCAAACGCAGTAAATCTCCTATTTTTTCTAATCTAGTTTTTACAGCTATCAGCAGACCAAACTTCTTTTTAATAGCAGAAAAATCACCCTTAAATGCATATTCTTCACATTCAGAGACAAGTTTAGACCAGTGCTTTTCTAGGAGTTGACTTAATTCTAGGGAGTAAAGGTTTTGAGAAGAGTCTATAATCTCATAACAAGACTTAAAATCATTATTCTTATAACTTTCTTGTAGTTTTTTCACAAGTTTTGCATCTCTATATAAGTCTTGAAGTTCTTCTTTTATACTTGGTGTCTGCATATACTTTTTGATAGTGTTAATAGCACTATCTATATCACCTTGATTAATATGGTTTTGTATGCTATCAAGTGCTATTTGTACAGATTTTTTGAGTTTGATATAAGTAGGTATTTGTGAAAAAATATCATTCTTTTTTATAATCTTTTCTATAGTCTTAAAATTTTTCTCACTTATAGCTTTTGAAAACTGGATAAAGTCTTCATTCTGTTTTAGTATAAGGTACAGCATTGGTTTTTTTGAAAGAACAGTTATATAAACTGAGAGTATTTCCTCTGCTACATCATGACGACCTATGAGTATCTGTTTTTGAGCAAAAGAGTAAGCCTCTGTAAATACTTCTTCCATTTTTTTATATTGTCTTGTATATTTAAGGGCAGGGTGTTTATCTACTAGGGCATATGCTAAAGCATATTTTTTTTCTAAATATAGAGTATTGAACCTTGGATACAACTCAAAGGCTTTAAAGATAGACTTGATATCATCTTTTTTGCTTGAGACATCGTTAAGCTTCCGTATAAGAAGTCGTGCTTCTTTAGTATTTGAGTTTATCAGGGCATTTATGGCCTGAGAAATAAGTTTATTATACATTACTTCAACACACTTATGCTCTCGTGTGTCTTTTAGCATAGGATCGATATCTATAAGGGCATAAGCCTTGTCTAAGTCTTCACTTAGTATAAAATCTTTAAGTTGTTCAGCCTTAGGTATTTCAACTTTAAAAAATTCTTTTGAGTCTAAAATTACAAGTAGATTATTTTCTTTTGTAAGTGTGATATTTAAGACATTATGTTTAAATTTTAGATATGAAGTACTGATAAGCTTTGCATTTTTTACATCAATAATACAGAGTTGCTCTGAGGCACCACTCACCATTACATATTGAGGGTTTGGCATTATAAGTATGGTGTTTATCTTGTCAAATGGAGTGTAAAGTGTTGCTCGTATCTTTTTTTGTTTAAGAGAGTGTATGTGTAGTATACCATCAACACTACCACTGATTAGTGTGTCTTTATTGTAAAAACATAAGGCATTAATACGTAGAGCGGAGGGATACATTGTATATTTTGAAGAGAGAGAATTTATTTTAAGTATAGTTATACTTCCCCCATATCCAGTACATGCCAGTAGGTTGTCATAAAAAGCAAAAGCACTTACATAGTTGTTTCTGACAGCTCTTGTACTCTTATATTCGATTTGTCCAAATGAGCATAAGCATGAGAGTCCAGAGCAGCCATCATATCTATACTTCATTACTCGACCATCTCTTGTACCTGTTATGAGGTACTTTGAATTTGGAGCAAATTCAATGAGTTGTATGCTGCCTTCGTAAGTCCGAATCTTTTGTAAAAGTAATTTATTCTCCGTATTGACTATATAAATAATATTATTATTTGCAAAGGCTAAAATATTTGAGTCTTTACTAAAACAAACTGCAGTTGTATTTTGTCCAAGAAATTCAATTGAGATATTTTTTAGTGCATTGCATTTTTCATGTGAGAAAATATTAGCACCATGCATAGCTGTACTAAAGGCTATAGTATTATCATCCAAAAGAGTAAATGCTGTAATCTCTGAACGCGCTTTATAGCAGTTATGTTTTATAAGCATTATAAATTAGAACCTACCAGTGAGTATAAGATATTGGTACAGAGGTTTTAACATATAAAGATCAAATACCCACCAAAACCATCTCTGTTTTCAAATGCAAGTGGCATAGTTGGGGCAGGTCCTTTATAATTAAATTCAGCAATTACGATCTTTCCATAAGTTTAATGGCATTACGGCGCAATAAATTGTTTTGCATAAACCACCTTATGTTAAAGTATGACTATTTTACACGGCTTTTGCTTAATAAATCTTATTACAGAGGAGTTGTACATTTACTTTGCCGTTAAACTCGTTCTTTGCAACCTTATAACTACAGGTAATTTTTCTATTTTTTGGCATTTCGTAAACAGTTCTAAAGGCTATTATCTCTACTGTTTTTCTTTGGTGTGGGTACTGTCGTACTTCTATGCGTGAATGTGACTTATCTGCACCCATTAGTTTAATATTTATAACCTCTGCATCTTGGAGTAAAAACGAGGGGCGGAGATTTGCTTCACCATAAGGCTCAAAACTTTCTAAAAGTGATAATAATTCTAAATCAATATCATCAGTATCTAAAACACCACTTATCATTTCTTTTGGCTCAAAATCTTTGGGGTCGATTTTTTTTGCACTCTCATTTATCGCAGTTCTAAACGCAGCTATATTTTCTGCTTTTAATCCCATTCCGGCAGCCATTTTATGACCACCAAACTTTTCTAAGTAGGAGGCATTTTCTTTTATAAGCTCATATATACTAACATCACCTATACTTCTGGCACTTCCTTTAGCAATTCCATCCTCCAAATTGAGTACAATAGCTGGTTTACCAAACTTATCAACTAAACGCGAGGCAATTATGCCGACAACACCCTCATGCCATCCTTCTCCACTCACTACAATTACTAAGTCATTTTCATTAACTTCAAGAATGGCTTTTTTGGTTGTTGCAGCTTCAGTCTCTTTGCGTAACTCATTGAGTTGGCCTAAGAGTTCAAACTGTTTGTATGCTGCGTTTGTGTCTAAAGCTGTGTAAAACTCTAAGGCTATACTTGCATCTTCAAGACGTCCAGCTGAGTTTATCCTCGGTGCTATACTAAAAGCTATATCCTCACTTGTTATGGTCTTTTTATTTAAAAAGTCTCTTATGATGATTGATGATGGTCTTGAAGAAGTACTTATGAGCTTTAAACCCTCTTTGACTATCGCTCTGTTTATATCGATAAGAGGCATAATATCGGCGATAATAGCAATGGCTAAGATATCTAAAAACTGTCGCATATCTATTTGTAAGTTCAGTTCTTTTTTTATTAAAGCCATCAGTAACCAAGCTACTTGTGCTCCACATATTTCTTCAAAGGGATATTCACATTCTTGCAGTTTGGGGTCTACGATAAAAAGAGCATCGGGTAAAATATCTCCTGGGGTATGGTGGTCTGTGATGATTAGATCAATACCTCTCTCTTTGCAGATTGCAGCAGCCCCAACAGCAGAGATACCATTATCAACTGTTATAACTAAGTCAGCATCTATTCGTTCTAAAACATTTGGACTAACGCCATAACCATCACGAAATCTATTTGGAATAATAGCTTCAAGAGGATAAGGAATCTGTCTAAAAAAATCTACAACAATAGCCGTGGAACTCACACCATCTACATCATAGTCACCCACTAACGTTATTTTTTTGTTAGCTCTAATCGCCTCTGCTATTTTTTGTGCAGCCTCTGGAGCATTTAAAAGTAGGGCAGGGTTAGGAATGTCTGAGAGTTTTTTTTCATCCTTACTAAAACGTTTGGATAAAAGTTCATAAAGTGTCTGTTTCGTTAAGTTTTCTAAGTTCATAGGAGTATTATAGAGTAAAAAAGTGAGACTATAAAAAAAGATGACTAAATGTCATTCTTTTTTTAAGTATGGAGATATTTATTCTGCGTTTAAAGATGCTTCAACAAATGCAAGTATGGCTGCATTTGGAGTCTGAAGACGAGAAGTAAACTCAGGGTGAAACTGAACTCCAAGGAACCAAGGATGACCCTGGATTTCTACTGTTTCAATAAGACCATTTGATTCACCCGTAACAATCATTCCAGCTTTTTCTAAAGCTTCACGATATGCTGGATTAGCTTCATAACGGTGACGGTGACGCTCATTTATTGTTTTCGCACCATTGTATGCTTTACGAATAATAGAACCGGTTTTAGTATCACAAGGATACTCACCTAAACGCATAGTCCCACCCATTGGGGACTCATGAGTACGAAGTTGCATACCACCACTTTGGTCTAAAAAGTTATCTATAAGATAAATCATAGGATGTGGAGTATTTGCATCAAATTCTATTGAGTTAGCACCCTCTAATTTAAGTACATTTCTTGCATACTCAACAAGTGAAAGTTGCATTCCAAGGCAGATACCAAGGTATGGTACTTTATTTTCACGAGCATATTGAATTGCTTGAATTTTACCCTCAACACCACGAGAACCAAATCCACCAGCAACAAGAACACTATCACAATCAGCTAAAAGGGCCTCAGCACCTTTTTCTTCTATCTCTTCACTATCAACCCAGTTAATTTCTACACGAGTATCTAAGTGTGCTCCACAGTGGATAAGTGACTCTGTTAGTGACTTGTAAGCTTCTTTTAGTTCAAGATATTTTCCTACAAAACCAACAATAGTTTTCTTTTGTGGTTGTACTATTCGTTTAACAAGAGTATCCCATTTTTCCATATCTGGGTTAAGGTCAGGAAGTCCTAATTCTTTTGCAATTGGTTTTAAAATATTTTGACGTAAAAATGTTACAGGAATACTATAGATTGATTTAGCATCAAGTGCTTCGATTACACAGTCTTGACTGACATCACAACTCATAGCAAGTTTTTTCTTGAAAGTTTTTGGAAGTGCATTTTCACTTCTAGCGATTATCATCTGTGGTGTAATACCAATACGACGAAGTTCTTGAACTGAATGTTGTGTAGGTTTAGATTTTAGTTCACCCGCTGCTTTGATATAAGGAATGAGTGTTACATGGATAAAGAAAGTTGCACCAACTTCATCATCATGTTTCATTTGACGGATAGCTTCCATAAACGGAAGTCCTTCAATATCTCCAACAGTTCCACCAAGCTCAACGACTAAGATGTCATGTGCATCGCCTGCTTGTTTGATACGGTTAACAATCTCACCAACAATATGTGGAACAACTTGAATAGTTTGGCCAAGGTAACCACCAGCACGTTCTCTCTCTATAACAGAAGAGTAAACTTGTCCTGTTGTAAAGTTAGCAGATTTTAAAAATGAAGCATCTAAGAAACGCTCATAGTTTCCGATGTCAAGGTCAGTTTCAGCACCATCTTTAGTAACAAAGACTTCACCATGTTCGAGTGGTGACATAGTTCCAGGGTCGACATTTATGTATGGATCGATTTTGAGCATACCTACATTAAAACCAGAGTGCTTTAGTAGTGTCCCAACACTCGCTGCAGTTATCCCTTTTCCAAGAGAAGATAAAACGCCACCGGTAACAAAGATGTATTTAGTCATATAAAAGCTCCATATAGTATTTAAATTATAGATGCAATTATATTATAAACTTGTTTAATCTCTTATTTAGAAAAACGACTTGAAGAGATTAAAAGGCATAAAATAGCAATGCTGCCTAAAAATAAGAGGAAAAAGAGAGTTTGTGTCGCTATAGATTTTAAAATGTCTTCTTTATTTGACTCTATCTCTTTGATAAGATTATCAATGGGCATTACTAAAAGATGCAGGCCATTGAGAGTATTTCTTGTATCTTTTACATAAAATAACCATTTTGATGCAAGAGTGCGAAATCATTTTTTGATGATAATACATAGGGCCCAACTTCTGGAGCATCTTTTAGGTATTTAGCTATTTTAAGTAAGGGCTTATCTATAAGTAAAAGCTAGCTATAGTCTTTTCTTTTTAATATTCACATTTTCTGCAATTGAAATTACATTTATTATACCTATATCTTTAGAGAAGCGTTTTTCATTATTAAGTTCATTTTTTAGTTGATGAGATAATTTTATATCTAATAAGTGAAAATGAGTATAAATATTACTTATAGTTTGTTATATTATGTAATATGTTATAATTATTGCTATGAATAACATACTTCTTTATATTATAATTGCCTTAGGCATATCCATTGTCGTCAATATTTTTTTAAAAAAACTAGGTATAAGTCAAATTATAGGTTATATACTCACAGGTACTATTATTGTATATGCTTTTGATCTTAGTCACTCCCATGAGTTAGAGATGGTAGGGGAATTTGGTATAGTGTTTCTTATGTTTACTATTGGTTTGGAGATATCCTTAGCCAAGATGGGTAGTATGAAAAAAGAGATTTTTGGTAACGGTTTACTGCAAGTTGGATTAAGTACTTTCATCATTTATGTGATTGCATATAACTTCTTTAATATTGATGCGACAGCTTCTATTATTATAGCACTCGCTTTTTCCCTCTCTTCAACTGCTGTAGTGCTTAGTTACCTAAAAAGTTCAAAGGAAATTTACACTCCTTATGGCCAAAGAGCAACTGGAATTCTTATATTTCAAGATATAGCTGTTATCCCTATTTTAATCTTTATTGGTTTTTTAACAAGTGAGGGTGATGAGAGTATTTATATCATCCTTGTACATACAATTTTGAGTGCAATCTTTGTAGTTGGGCTTCTTTTTGTAGTTGGAAAAAAAGTAGTGACATATCTCCTTCATTTTTCTGCTTCATCCGAACTTGATGAACTTTTTATGGGTTCAGTACTTTTTATCGTAGTTGGGGCCTCTCTTTTTGCTTCTGAGATGGGATTTACTTACTCTCTGGGAGCATTTGTTGCGGGTATGATTATAGCTGAGACAAAGTTTCATCATAAGGTTGAGTCAGAGATAGCACCTTTTAAAGACATCTTACTTGGAACATTTTTTGTGACTGTAGGAATGAAAGTAGATCTTAATATGTTCTTTGCCAATACAGGTACGATTATAGGACTATTTATTATAGTTTTTATCTTAAAGGCTTTGATAATGTTTGCACTCCTGCGCTTATCAAACAATAGCCCTACATCACTTAAGAGTGCATTAGCACTTTCTCAAGTTGGTGAGTTCTCTTTTGTGATTTTTGCACTAGCATCAGCGGGACATATTATGGATTTGTCTTTGGTAAGTTTATTGGTTTTAGTCGTAATATTTTCTATGATAGTGACACCATTTTTTATAACTCGTATTAATGCTTTTGTTGAAAAAATTATTAAAACTACAGATATTGTAACAGATATGACACCTTTAGCATCTAGGCACGACCATGTTATTGTATGTGGATATAGTATCGTTGGAAAGTTTGTTACGCAAGAGCTTGAAGAGTTAGGTGCACCATATATAGTTGTAGACAATTCTAACAAACATGTAAAAGAGGCTTTGGATGAGGAGATAGAAGCATACCTAGGGGATGCCTCAAAGAGTCAAATTTTAAATGCACTCAACATCGATAAGGCTGCAGCTATTATAGTAACACTAGATAATTTAGAAAAAAAAAGACTAATATGTGAAGCAGTTTTAAAACACTCTAGAGATGCTAACCTAATAGTCAAAGTAGTCTCTCTTGAAGAGAAAGAAAAACTTGGGGACTTGGATATTACAGTTGTTGTTGATGGAAAACTTGAAGTGGCTAGAGTACTCGTTGAGCGCATGATAAGTTGTCAGTTAGACTATTCCCAAGAAAAGAGTACACTACTTAGATAAGTATCCTACAACTAAAGGATCAATTGATAAACTCAGGAGTCAGTAAAGGATGCAGGAAGTTTAGCTATCTCTAAAAAGCTTTTAGCTTTAGTCTCTGGATTAGGTCAGGCTATCTAAAATGCTAATGATACTTTAAGTGATAGAGATAGGGGGAATATTCAAAAAGAGAGAAATTAATTCCCTCTTGAACCAGGCTTGATAGCTTCACTACCATCTTTACAAAGTGGACATGCATCAGGTGCATACATCTCAAATGTAAAATCGGCAAGAGCAAAAAATGGTATATCTAGTGGAAGTTTACAATTTGGCTTAGTCTCTATGTCTGAGTTTTCGCGTTTACAAAAACCACGGTTAGCTAAAGCAGCTGCACCGACTATTATTCCGCCTAAGGCTTCAACTGCAAAAGCAGCTTCCATCGCAGAACCACCAGTTGTAATGATGTCTTCACACATTAAAACTTTCTCGTCTTTTTTTACTTCAAAACCACGGCGAATAGTCATAACACCTTCAACACGCTCAGCAAAAATAAAACGTACATCAAGTGCAGTAGCAAGAGCAAATCCAGCGATAAGTCCACCTAAGGCAGGTGCACATACTGTATCTATCTCTAACCCACTTGCTCTGATTTGAACTGCTAAGGCTTCAGCTAAAAGTTTTGCAGTTTTAGGGTCTTCAAGGACTTTAGCAGATTGAAGGTAAAACTGTGAATGATTTCCAGAACTTAACTTGAAGTGACCCTCTAAAAGAGCATCAGCATCCATATAAATTTTTTTAACATCCATCATTAAACCTTTAAAATTTCTTTTTCTTTGTCTTTAAGAACAGAATCAATTTGAGTAATAAATTTATCAGTTGTTTTTTGGATAGTATCTTGTGCAGATTTAGAATCATCAGTAGTGATTTCTTTATCTTTTTCAAGTTTTTTTACTTTATCATTTGCATCTTTTCTATCATTACGGATAGATACTTTTGCATTTTCACCCATTGTTTTCATCTGTTTTGCAGATTCTTTACGTTGATCAACTGTCATTGGTGGGAAAAATAATTTAATTACATCACCATCACTGTTTGGGTTTACACCAATGTTTGCAGCAAAGATAGCAGACTCAACATCAGGTAAAAGATTTTTTTCCCAAGGGTTTATAACTATAGTTGTAGCATCAACAGCGATTACTGAACCAATTTGATCTAGTGGTGTAGGTGTACCGTAGTAATCAATTTTAACATTGTCTAAAACAGAAATCAGAACCTTACCAGTTCTTAGTGTTTTAAAGTCACGGTGCATATGGTCAACACTACCTTGCATCTTAGTATTACAGTTGTCAAAAATCTCATTTAACATTTTTATTTCCTTCTTTTGTCTCAATAGCTGCTGGAGCTACAACATTTGTGTTTTCAACCATAGCATCAAGAACTGAAGCTTGAGAAGCTTGAGAGTACATATAGCCTAAAGTAATTGTGTTTACAACAAATAAAAATCCGATAGTAAAAGTAGCTTTTGCTAAAAAACTACTTGGACCTTTTGCACCAAATACAGAGTCATTTGATCCACTATATGCACCAAGACCTATGCTAGAGCTTTTTTGTAGAAGTACTGCGATAACAATTATTATCACCAAAACGATTTGAACTATGAGTAAAAGACTAGTTGTCATTAATAGATTCCTATTATATTTAAAGTGGCGAATTATATCTAAATAAACTTCTATAATCAAACTTGTGTTTAAAAGGGTATAATTACAAAAATATAAATTTATAAATGGTGTAGAATGAAGATTTTTAAAATTGTAGCAGTTTTTTTACTTGTATTGTTCCTATTCTTAGAACTGATTGCCTTTAGTTCTGGTTCAAAGATACAACTAGATAAACCACTTGTATCTGTGAGTACATTTTCTCTATATGATATAACGCAACATATAGCAGGACAGAGTATAGAAATTGTAAACATACTCCCTTTTGGTGTAGACCCTCATAGTTTTGAACTTACACCAAAAATAATGGCTAAAATAGAAAAAAGTAGTTTAGTACTTTATAGTGGTGCAGGGCTTGAGCCTTGGATTCAAAGTATTTCTTTTGCTACACCACCACTTGACATGAGTAAGTCTGTATACTTAAGAGCTTTAGAGACTCATGATCATAAAGAAGAACATGCACATCATGATGATCATTGCTCGCATGGTACACTGGACCCTCATTATTGGTTAAATTTTGAAAATATGCAAAAAATGGTAGAAGTGATAACAAGAGAACTTGTAATTATTGCACCAGAGCATAAAAAGATGTATGAGACAAATAGAGATACATATATAAAGATGTTAAAAAAACTAGATACTCTTTATACAAGTGGACTATCATCTTGTAAGATACAAAGTCTTATTTTAAACCATAACTCTTTAGGATACCTGGCACAGAAGTATCATTTTCAAATACACTCATTAAGTGGTCTTTCTCCAGAAGCTGAGTCAAGTGCAAGTGACATTAAAAGAGTTTTAGAAGAAATTAGTGAAACTGGGATAAGAACGATTTTTTATGAAAGTTTTGTAAATGCTAAAGTAATAGAGTCCATTGCTAGTGATTCTAATGTAGAGATAGATGTCTTGCAACCTCTAGGTAACATTACGGCGAACGAAGCAAGGTTAAATGCTACTTACGAATCTTTAATGCTACAAAACCTCAGTAAATTAAAAAAGGCTATGCTTTGTCACTAACATTTAAAGTCCCTATTTTTGATGTGAAAAACTTAAGTTTTCGTGTGCGTGGTGTAGATATTTTATCTCAAATCTCTTTGGAAATTTTTCATGGTGAGTATATCGCTATTATAGGGCCAAACGGTGGTGGAAAAACGACACTTATTCGTATGCTCTTAGGTTTAGAAAAGCCAAGTAGTGGCGAAGTTAGACTCTTTGGTAAAAAACTCAAAAACTTTAAAGAGTGGTATAAAATAGGTTTTGTTCCACAACGTGCTTCACTTGTGGATGAGAACTTTCCTGCAACTGTAGAAGATATAGTTAAAATGGGAAGAATCGCTAATCGTGGAATCTTCGCTGGTTTTTCAAATGAAGATGCAAAAATAGTAGAAGATGCAATGTTTAAGATGGATATAGTAGACCTCAAAGAAAAGATGGTGGGAACACTCTCAGGAGGGCAACGCCAACGTGTGATGATAGCTCGTGCACTTGCTTCTAACCCTGAGATACTGATTCTTGATGAGCCAAATACTGGTGTAGATATGGTTTCACAGCAGCGTTTTTATAAATTATTAGCAAAACTTAATAAAGAAGAGAAAATTACTATAGTTTTTATAACTCATGACATTGGTGTAATAGCAGATGATATAGGGAGACTCTTTACTATAAATCAAAAAGCAACTATTTGTAATGATCCAAAAGAGACACTTTCATGTGAAGATGTCTCTACTCTTTATGGAATAGATGCACATCTTATTCATAACCATAAGCACGAGGATCATGTATGTTAGAGATGTTTGAGTATGAGTTTATGCAAAGAGCTTTTATAGCAGGTATATTTATAGCAATATTAGCTTCAATAAGTGGAACATTTATAGTACTTAAACGCTACTCTCTTATGAGTGAGACTCTGGCGCATTCTGCATTAGTCGGTGTAGCTGTTGGATTGGTTGCTGGATATAACCCTTTATGGGTTGCAGTGATAGTAGCAGTACTCTCTGCTTGGCTTATAGAGTACCTAAGAAGTAATTTTTCTTTGTATTCTGATGCAATCCTCTCTATCATCCTTTCTGGCTCTTTAGCCTTAGCTGTTATCATTGTTTCTTTAGGTGGAGCATTTAATAACTCTCTTTTTTCCTACCTCTTTGGTTCTATACTCTCTGTGAGTTATGAAGATGTTGTGACTATTGCGATGTTTGGTACACCAGCCTTGGTTTTATTACTTCTTTTTTCTAAAGAACTATACTTTATAAGCTATGATGAAGAGGTAGCAAAAACAAGTGGAATAAAAGTAAAACTACTTAACTTCCTTTTAGTAACTGTTGTAGCAATCATCATAGCACTCTCTATTCGTGTGGTAGGGAGTTTACTTATTGGTGCACTTATGGTTATTCCAACCTCTTCTGCCCTGCAGTATAGAGTAGGTTTTAAAAACACTATACTCATATCTCTATTTTTTGCACTCTTTAGTGTAGTCTTTGGAATGAGTCTCTCTTTTTACTTTTCGCTTCCCTCAGGTGCTACAATTGTTCTAACAGTTATCTCACTTTTTATACTTTCGCTTATCGTTAATAAAAAATGAAAATAAGCGAAGAATTTTCTAAGCATGCACCAGAGTATGAGTCTCATAATATTATTCAAAAGAAAGTTATTAACAAACTCTTAGACGATATGGTAAGTAAACCTCAGTTTATTTTAGACCTAGGCTGTGGTAATGGAAGTTTATGTAAGAGTATCACATGGGACTATGAGAAGTTTGTGGGCATTGATTTTGCTCCAGCTATGCTAGAACTGCACCCAAAAGCAAAAAATATAGAAGTAATGTATGGAGACTTTAATGACAAGAAACTCTTTGAGAGTTTAAAGTCGTATCAGTTTGAACATATATTTTCCGCATCAGCACTACAATGGTCAAAAGACTTAGATACACTCTTTTCTACACTAGCAGGCTTAAATACCAAACTCTCTTTAGCTATCTTTACCTCAGGGACTTTTAAAACACTTCATACTAAAGCAGGTATAGAACCTCTCTTGCGTGATAAAGAAGAGGTAAATAGACTACAAAAGAAATATTTTAATGCAAACTTTGAGATATTAGAGTATAAGTTAGAGTTTGAGAGTGTAAGAGAAATGTTTCGTTATATAAAGAGGTCAGGGGTAAGTGGTTCGAGAAATGTACTCTCATACACACAAACTAAGAAGCTTATGCGAGAGTATCCTCTTTCATTTTTAGAGTTTGAAATTGTATTTATAACAACTTAGTCATCACTTCCAAAAATACCAAAAAGCTGAAGAAGTGCTGTAAAGATATTTAAGAAGTCTAAGTAAAGTGCTATAGCTCCATCAATAGGAGTCTCATAGGCCCCGCGCATAATATTTTGAGTATCATATATAACTAAGATACTAAATAAAATAACAATAGCACCAGAGATGATTACATGTATCATCGGGTTACCAAGAAAGATGTTGAGTACTGAGAAGCCAATGATTACAAGAAGAGCAATCATAAGAGGTTTTCCATATCCAGTAAAATCTTTAGTAGTTTTGATAGCATAAAAACTCATAGCACCAAAAACAACGGATGTCATAGCAAAAGCATTACCGATGATAGATGCCCCACCACTCATACCAAGTGTACGTGCAAGTAAAGGTGCTAGCATAAGACCTGTCATAAATACAAATGCGAACATAACCATAAGATTAATACCAGCCTTGCGTTTTACAAACTGAAGCCCAATAAGCAGACCAATTTCTAAAGCAAAGAGCGGCCAGAAGTATGCTGCAATTGTTCCCGCTAAAGGAACACCTACATAAGCACCAACAGCACCAGCCATCATTGAAGCAGCAAATAGTTTGTAAGTCTCTTTAACAAAAGAGATTATCTGTGTTTCACCACGGCTTTGTGTTTCATAAGAGGCTGTATCCCCTCGTGCATAATCGCGATCGTATAAACCCATAATATATTCCTTATAATGTATCTTCTATATATAGATACTTGTTTTGTAATTAAAAGTTTATATCTAAAGAGTTAATAGACAGCAACATAATAAAGTAAAGTGTATAGAAGAAGTATTTATAGTAGATAAATGCTACATATATTCTCTTACCAAAACAAACGAAAAAACTCTTTCC
>DDCH01000013.1 GCA_002335055.1 Sulfurimonas sp. UBA2011
ATTATTACTTTTACCACTGATTTACTTTTTTGTTATAACTATTATGATATTCTTTTATATACAATTTTAGGATTAGCTATGAAAGAATATATTAAAGATCAAATTAAAAAATCATTTGAAACAAAACAAACAATTTATGAAGATGAAGACTTATTAAATAAAATTGAGTCTGTTGCAAAAGAATGTGTTACTTTATATAGGGGTGATAAAAAAACAATTTTAGCTGGTAATGGTGGAAGTGCAGCAGATGCGCAACATATCGCAGCAGAAATGGTTGGTCGTTATGGTTTTGATAGACCATCTTTACCTTCACTTGCACTTACTACTGATACATCTGCTCTTACAGCTATAGGAAATGACTATGGTTATGATCAAGTTTTTTCTCGTCAACTTGAAGGTATGGGTCAAGATGGTGATATATTTATAGGTATTTCTACTTCTGGTAATTCAGTTAATATCATTAAAGCATTTGAATCAGCAAAGAAAAAGAATATAATGACAGTAGCCCTAACCGGTCGTGATGGTGGCGAAATGGCTAAACTTGCTGATATAGCTTTAATAGTTCCATCAAATTCTACACCTCGTATTCAAGAGTCACATATATTGATAGGGCATATTCTTTGTGATATTATAGAAAAAGAGATATTTGGTGATGGTGTTTCTCTTTAGTATATGAAAAAAGCTCTTTTTTTAGATAGAGATGGTGTAATAAATGTAGAAAAAGCATATCTCTACAAAATAGAAGACTTTGAATTCATCAATGGCATATTAGATTTATGTCTGCATTATCAAAGTCTTGGATTTATAATAATAGTTGTGACTAATCAATCTGGTATTGCAAGAGGTTATTACAGTGAAGAAGACTTTTCTATGCTTACCTCTTTTATGATTAAACAATTTTTATCGTATAAGATAAAAATTTCCCATGTTTATCACTGCCCCCATCATGAAAATATCTCTGGAAAATGTGAGTGTCGTAAACCTTCTCCTGGTATGTTATTGCAAGCAAAACTAGATTATGATATTGATTTACTTAACTCTATAATTATTGGAGATAAAGAACGGGATATTGAATCAGGACTTAATGCTGGTCTGTTAGAGACTTATCTTTTTGATGAGTCTAAACTAATTAATGAGTCTAAAGCAACAAAAATCGTATATAACTTAGATCAAATATGGAAAATATAAATGTTGATACTTAATAGTGGTGGAACTTTTAATAAACGTTATAACAGTATTACTGGTGAACTAGAAGTCCCATTTGATAATAATTCTTTAGAATTAATTTTACAAAGTGTTAATCAAAAATTCCCTTTAGCTGGAGTTGTCTATAAAGATAGTTTAGATATGACCTTAGATGATAGAAGTAAACTAGCTGATATTATTAGAGAATCAGAAGAAAACATTTTTATAGTAATTCATGGAACAGACACTATGCACTTAAGTGCAGAATTTTTCGCTGAAGTTTTTGAAGATAAAATAATAATTTTGACTGGATCAATGGTACCTTTTGAGATTGATAAAGTTGAAGCTAGTTTCAATCTTGGTATGGCAATAGGTTTTAGTAAAGCAATGCAAAAACCGGGAGTTTATATTTGTATGAGTGGTTTAATTGAAAGATTTGATTTATTAGAAAAAAACAGAATTATAGGTAAGTTTGAATTTGTCAAATAAAGTGTGCTGTTCTCATTGTCACTTAGAATTTAATGAAGAAGTAATGATTGTTGATAAAACTAATTACTTCTGCTGTAAAGGTTGTCAAGGAGTATTTCATCTTTTAAGTGATGAAGGACTTGATAGTTTTTATGATAAAACCGCTAATACAAAACTTTCAGCTCCAAGTACACAATATGAAAACTCTAACAATTTTAATGCTCCTGCTTTTTATGATAAGTTTGTCAAAATAAATAGCGATGGAACAAGTAGAGTTTCTTTAATTATTGAAGGAATTCATTGTTCTGCTTGTATCTGGCTCAATGAAAAAGCACTACATAAAATGGATGGTATTATTGAAGTTGAAATCAACTTTACAAATAATAAAGCAAATATTGTTTGGTTAGATGAAGTTGTCAAACTCTCAAATATTGTAGATATGATACGGGCTGTAGGTTACAATGCATATCCTTATGATGCATCATTACAAGAAGTTCATGCAAATAATGAAAGAAAAGATTATTATCTTCGTATGGCAGTTGCTATTTTTGCTTCTATGAATATTATGTGGATTGCAGTTGCTCAATATGCTGGTTTTTTTAGTGGTATGACACAAGAAATTAAAACAATTTTAAATATAGCAGAGGGTGTTCTTGCAACTCCAGTACTTTTTTATAGTGGTTGGATATTTTTTCGTGGTTCTTACTATGGGCTGAAAAATAATATAGTAAATATGGACTTGCTAGTAGCCACAGGTGCTAGTTTAACATATGTTTACTCTGTATATATAACTATAACACAATATGGTGAATCATATTTTGATTCGGTTAGTATGATTATTACCTTTGTATTAATTGGAAAGTTTTTAGAAGTAATAAGTAAAAAAAATGCAGCTGATTCTTTAGATATTATTGGCCGGCATTTACCAAGTGAGGTGAATGTACTTAAAAATAATCAAATCACTGCATACGCACTTGACGATGTAAAAATTGGTGATATTATAATTGTATCATCAGGTGAAAGAATTTTACTTGATGGTGAGATACTTAAAGGCGAAGGCTCATTTAATGAGTCAAATTTAACTGGTGAGAGTGAGCCTGTATATAAAAAAGTAGGGGAGAGTGTTATTAGTGGTACTGTAAGTATTGATGCTGATATCCACTTTAGAGTTTCACGAGATTTTAAACATTCAACTATATCAAATCTAGTATCACTTTTAGAAAATGCTATAAGTAAAAAACCAAAGATAGAAATACTTGCAAATAGACTCTCCGAACACTTTTCGAGCGTTGTCCTAGTCTTAGCAATTTTAACATTTTTTGTTTGGTGGTTTTGGCCACACAGTCTTGAAGAATCTTTGATGGTTGGTGTATCTGTTATTATTATTTCTTGCCCTTGTGCCTTAGGCTTAGCTACTCCTGTGGCAACTCTTATAGGACTAAACATAGGAGCTAAAAAAGGTATACTCTTTAAAGAATCAGCACAGCTAGAAACAATGGCAAAAGCAACTACTTTAGTAGTTGATAAAACTGGAACATTGACACTTGGTAAACCTGATGTTATTGAGGAAATAATTTTACATGATTTTGATAAAAGACTACTCTTTTCACTTGTTAAAGCATCTAGTCATCCAATCTCTCAAGGTCTAGTGCACTTTCTTAAAAAAGATAAGGAACCAGAAGAAGTGATTTTTGATTCTTTTAATCAAGTTGTAGCTCGAGGTATATCTGCTGAGTATAATGATATAAAAATTTTGGGTGGTAATTTACAGTTTATGTTAGATAATGGTTTAGAGTCTGATTTTATTAGTGAAAATAGTCTTTTTTTCTTAGCAATAAACAAAAAAATTGTTGTAATATATGAGCTTGCAGATACTGTAAAAGAGGGTGCTTCATCTCTTGTCGAGAATTTGAAGAGAGAAGATATAGAAACGATTATGCTCACAGGTGATCACGAAAAAAGTGCTCACAAGGTTGCTAGGTTGCTAGGTATTAATAATGTACATGCTGATCTATCCCCACAAGGTAAACTTTCGTTTGTACAAGCATTACAAAAAAAGGGAAAAGTAATAGTGATGGTGGGAGATGGTGTTAATGATATTCTGGCACTTGGTGCAGCAGATATTGGAATCGCTATGGGTAGTGGGAGCGATATAGCTATAGATGTAGGAGATGTTATTTTACTTAATGACTCTTTAATATCTTTACTTGCAGCATTTAAAATTTCATCTACTACATTTAGTCTTATAAAACAAAACTTTGGAATTTCTCTTGTTTATAATGCTGTTACTATTCCTCTAGCAATGGCAGGGTATATCATTCCACTTATTGCAGCACTCTCTATGAGTTTGAGTTCCCTTTTAGTTGTGGGAAATTCTTTACGTATAAAATATAAATGGAGTAGGAGTTAGTATATGGATAGTTGGATAGTTAGTATGATGTTAGGTGGCTCACTGTTTTTGGGAGTATTAGCACTATTAGGCTTTCTTTGGGCTGTAAAAAATGGACAGTTTGATGATGAAGAGAAATTCTTAAATGCCACAAAGTTTGATAGTGTTGAAGATTTAAATGATGCTATAGAAAAAGAGAGAAAAAAAGAGGACTTAAAGAAACAGAACTATCGTCCTGAATAATGGATATCCCAAAGAAGGATATCACATTAAGAGTTACTTATTTACCAACTTTAAGAGAAAAAGCATCTAAGTCAGCATCACTATATTTAGCAACTTGAGCTTTCATAAGACCTTTCATTGGACCACCGTAAGAACCGTCTTTGTAACCTTTAAGAGCTACTGCGATATCTGCATGAGTCATGTCTGCAACTATTTTAGATTTACCCATAGCTTTTTTCTCAAAACTTTTACCATGACAACCAACACATTTACCTGCAACTACACCTGCTGCTAAAGTTGATGCTAATGTTAGTGCTGTTACTGAAGCGATTATTATTTTTTTCATTTGAATTCCTTAATTTAATGTTTCTAAACGATTATATTACTTTGCATCTTAAATACTTGTTAATAAATTAAAAGGTATCATTTTATTAAAATAAATAACTATAGGTGTAAAATGAGATACATTGAAGACGATTTAAAAAATAAAACAATATTAATAACTGGTGGTGCTGGCTTTATTGGTTCTAACTTAGCATTCTACTTTCAAAAGAATCATCCTAATGCAAAAGTGGTAATTTTAGATTGTTTTAGAAGTGGAGAGACACTTAGTAATGGTAATTTAAAAAGTTTCGGGCATTATAAAAACCTCATTGGTTTCACTGGTGAGATTATTAGTGGCGATATTAATGATAAAGAATTACTCCTATGTCTAAAAAAGGAATACAAGTTTGATTATATATTTCATGAGGCAGCTATTAGTGATACAACTGCATTAGAACAAGACCTTATGATTAAAACAAATGTGAATGCTTATAAAGATTTACTTGATTTAGCTCTGTCACATAAGGCCAACATGATTTATGCTTCTTCTGCTGCTACATACGGAAATGCAGAGTCTCCACAAAAAGTTGGTAGAGAAGCTCCTCAAAATGTATATGGTTTTTCAAAACTTTCAATGGATAACTTAAGCCGTGAGTATATGAAGAAAACTGATATTAGTATAGTAGGACTACGTTATTTTAATGTTTATGGTTCAGGTGAGTATTTTAAAAATTCAACGGCATCTATGGTACTTCAGTTTGGACATCAAATACTTTCAGGAAAAAATCCTAAACTTTTTGAAGATAGTGACAAAATACTTCGTGACTTTATTTACATTGGCGATATCATTCAAGCAAATGTTAAAGCTATGCAACCAAAACAAAGCGGTATTTATAATGTGGGAACAGGAAAAGCAAGAAGTTTTCAAGATATCGTGGATATATTACAGTCTGAACTAGGTACATCGTTGAAGTGTGAGTATATTCCAAATCCTTTCATCGGTTCATATCAGTTTCATACAGAAGCAGATATCACTACAACTAAAGAAGCACTTGGATACGAACCAGCATATGAGATGGAAGATGGTATAAAGGCTTATGTATCAGAGATTAAACGTATATATGAAGTAGAAGTAAAGTAGATGAATATCTTAAAAAAAACAAATCCTAATATTTTAGTTATCGGTGACTTGATGATTGACCATTATCTATGGGGTTCATGTGAACGCATCAGTCCTGAAGCACCTGTTCAAGTTGTGGACATTGCAAAAGAGACAACAGTACTTGGTGGTGCTGGAAATGTAATAAATAATCTTAAAACTTTAGGTGCAAAGGTAAGTGTAAGTAGTATTATCGGTGATGATGAAAACGGTAAAGAATTACTTGGTATGCTTAATGATATTGGTGTAGATTCTGAGAATATTATCACTCAAAGTGGACGTAAGACATCGAAAAAGAGTCGTATAATTGCAGTAAGCCAGCAGATACTACGCTATGACAGAGAAAGTAAAAATGAGATAAGTTCAGACTCTGTATCTAATATGCTGGGAGCACTCAAGTCTTCTATAAAATCATATGACATGATAATCCTCTCTGACTATGGGAAAGGTGTTCTTACAAAGGAACTGTGTCAAGGTGTTATAGCACTTTCAAAAACTAATGATGTAAAAGTTTTAGTCGATCCAAAAGGGAATGATTTCTCTAAATATAAAGGAGCTTATCTTTTAACACCAAATAAAAAAGAGGCTATTTTAGCAACAAATATAGAGATTAATGATGCTAAAAGTTTAGAACAGGCTCTTTTAAAACTCAAATCTGAATGTGACCTAGGTATATCTCTAATAACACTCTCAGAAGATGGGATTGCTACTTTAGATAAAGAGGTTGAGACATTCCCAACTGTTGCAAAAGAAGTTTTTGATGTAACAGGTGCAGGTGATACTGTAATCGCTTCTATAGCTTTTGCACTTTGTGCTGGAAAAAATATACAAGAGGCTGCAGCGTTTGCAAACCTTGCAGCTGGTGTTGTTGTTGGAAAAATTGGTTCTGCAACTGTAAGTATTTCAGAGATTGAGGAGTATGAGGCTAGCCTACATAAAAGTACTTCAGATGCTCATATAAAAAGTTTTGAAGATATTGCAGCATTGGTAAAGCATGCAAAAGAAAATGGTAAAAAGATAGTTTTTACTAATGGTTGTTTTGACATACTTCATGTAGGGCATGTTAAGTACCTGCAAATTGCTAAAAGCTTCGGAGACATACTCATAGTTGGTTTGAACTCTGATGAGTCTGTATCACGTTTAAAAGGTCCTAGCCGACCTGTAAATATAGCAGAGGATAGAGCTTATTTACTTGCTGCTTTAGAGGCTGTTAATTTTGTTGTGCCATTTGTTGAAGATACACCCTTGAACCTTATCAAAATGATAGCACCAGATATTCTTGTTAAAGGTGGTGACTACGAAGGAAAAGCTGTCGTCGGAACAGAATTTGCTGGTGAGTTGAAACTGGTTGATTTTGTTAATGGAAAAAGCACAACAAAAACAATAGAAAAAATTCAAGGACAAACATGTTAAGAAAGTTACTCTTAATTACAGCAACGGTGATATCAGCTTTTGCTCTTCATACTGCAGAAATGAATATCAATGATAGAGACTTAGAACTCGGTGTAAAGTTTGATATGGGACAGTTTGATGATGGTATTGAGCCAGGTACTATTTTTTTTGGTGGAAAAATTTTAAATGGACAACAAGAAAATAGAAAAGTAGAGAATGGTAGTTCTTGGACTGATTTTGATCGCTACCTTGAAGTTAACTTTTTAATGAAAAGAGTAGTTGGAACTATGGGACTGAGTGTTGGCATGGGTGTTAAACTTAATTATACACAAGGTTTTTCTTCATTGCCTTTAGGTCTAGAGTTTGATTATACTATACTTACTAAAGAACTAGTTCCTATGTTTGTCAATGGCTCAGTTTATTATGCACCAGGTTCTTTGAGCTTTCTTGATGCAAAAGATTTTTTAGAGTATCGTATGAGTTTTGATATCGAGATGATTGAAAATGGCCGTGTAACAATAGGGTATAGAAATATTAATACAAACTACAAAACAGCAATTGGTAATGTAGTTTATAATGATTCATTTTATGCAGGTTTTAAGTTCGCTTTTTAAGCTTGTAAACTTTTAAGTGCTTCAATAATTTCTATCGAAGTAATATTTTTCATACAGTCGTGATGCCCTAAGGGACATTCACGCTTCATGCATGGACTACACTCCATCACTTTTCTGACAATTACACTTTTTTCATTCTTCCATTGTGATGTTTCTTTATACTTTGTTGGCCCAAATATAGCAACTGTTGGAATTTGATAAGCAGCAGCAATATGCATAGGCCCACTATCATTTGTAACAAATAATTTACAAGCTCCAATATTTGCACAGAGTTCTTGTATAGAAGTTTTTCCTGCCATATTTGTATAGTTTTTTACACCTAGTCTTATTAGATTCTCTTCTATTTCTTTGGCCATCTCTACTTCGTTAGGTCCACCAAAAATTAAAATGTTGTATTTATCCTTAAATGCAGATGCTACTTCTGCAAAACGCTCAGGATACCAACGTTTAGCACTGCCATATGTTGCTCCTGCATTTAAACCAAGTGTAGGTTTGAGAAAGGAATTTTCTTGTATGTAAAGTTTAAGAGCAGGACTGATACCATCAAAAGTATCAGTGTTAATCATGGCAAGTTCACTGTACTGCTCTACTAAATGTTGATTGGCTTTTATCTTGGGAGTGTGAGAGAGTAGAAGTCTTGAATGCCATGAACTTTTTGCTAAACATATAACAGTGTTTGTAAAACGTAGTAAAAGTGAGGAGTGAACTTGGTTTCTAAAAGTTATTGCCAATGAGAACTCACCTAAATCTTTTGCGAGTTTATAAGTTGCAAGTAAACGCGACGGAGCTTTTTTTGTCTCATCTATAATGGCTTTTTCACATAAAGGATGATACTTGAGTGCTTCTATACTTACATAACTTCCTACAAAGGTAAATCTAGCATCTGTATAGTGCTTTGCCAAAAGCTCAATAGCGGGGGTAGCCATAATAGCATCTCCTAACCAGTTTGGTAAAATGATTAGAATTTTCATATTTTTTTCTCGATTATATAGCCATAAAGTGCATAAGTAGCGATGTAAACTATAAAAAAAGATGTAAGATTATCACTTAAGAAGTGTCCACCACCTATAATCCTAGCAAAACTTACGGCAACTCCATAACTAAGTGCTAAAGTAATCCAAAGTTTTTTTCTACTTCTAGCTAAAAGAGCAAAGCCTAAGATACTAAATGCAGCAGAACCATGACCACTTGAGAAAGAGTTTCCACCTTGGTTTGAGAGTATAAATGCAGGAGTAAACTCTTTGTTACCTCCAAACTGTACTATGTCCATAGGTCTTGCACGCCCCCAGTTTTCCTTTAATGTAGTGTTGACTATAAGCCCAGGAGCAAGGGAGAGAACTAAAATAATGTAGAGAATGGTCTTTTTATCAATTCCAAGTATATTTTTTTTGCTGATAGTATTATAGAGAAAAAGAGTGATACTTCCTATGGCAAAAGTACTAATCATAATAGGAACAGATTTGTAAAAGAAAGTCTCATAAAGAGAGCCTCTGAGATAAAACCCATTTTGATAAAAAAGAGAAGAAAAGTCTATATCAATCTGTGAAAAAAAGATAAACAAGATAGAAGAAAGAACAAAAGCAATCCAAATATATAAGGGAGAGTTTAGTATTTTTTTATGCATGAACATTATTTTACTGCATCTTTTACATAAATGTAAGTTGGTTTTTGGCCTATTTGTAAAGTCTCTTGGATTATATGTTTTCCATCTCTATCATAAACTTCAAAAAACTCTTCGTTTTGTAGGTCTGTATCAATGAGTGACCAGTGAATTTGAAGTAAAGTGTCATTCACTAAACACTGGAGTATATAATAGTCTCGTTTGATGTCTAAACGCAGGAACTGAGCATTATGAAGAGTTTGATTCATATATTTAAATGTCTCGTAGGCTACTCTTTTTCTAATGCCATTTCTGTTGTCGATGAGTCCATAACCAGGAGCAATGAGCTGATGCCAAGATACTGAATCGACTTGTTGTGAAGCAAAGGCTAAAAGATAATAACGTAGCATAAAGTTTGCATAAGACTCTTCGTTGACACACTCTTTCTCACTTGTAGGTGAATATGGTGTAGTACCTGTAAGTGGCCAGTTTGTCTCTGTGATATGTAATTCTTTTGTACTCTTAGGGCTTAACCAAACCAT
>DDCH01000014.1 GCA_002335055.1 Sulfurimonas sp. UBA2011
ATTATTACTTTTACCACTGATTTAATCTATTATGAAACCATAATTGAATCTTCTACTCTCCAGTTATGTTCTAATTTTTCCATATTTACATTATTTAAACGCATTAAAAAATATTCTCTATGTACCTCATGGGCACCTAGACTTTGTAAGTGACCTGTTGGAACTTGACAATCTACAAAATCATATCCCCACTCTTTTAAGTGCTTCACAAGGACTGCATAAGCTGCTTTAGAAGCATCACTTACATGTGAGAACATTGATTCTCCACAAAATACTTTTCCTACTACAATACCATATAACCCACCAACAAGTTCACCATCTAAATAACTCTCAACTGAGTGAGCAATTCCTATATCATGCAGCATTCTAAAAGAGTGTTTTAAGGGTTTGTGTAGCCATGTGCCATTTTGATCGTTTCTAATAGTACTTGAACATTGATTAAGTACCTCTATAAAATTAGTATCAAACTTATATGTAAACTTTTTCATACTTTTTTTGAGTGATTTACTTATTTTAAAATTGTTGAGTTCCATAATTAGTCTTGGATTTGGTGACCACCAGAGGAGAGGGTCATTTTCAGAGTTCCAGGGAAATATACCAGTTTGGTAAGCATTGATAAGTCTAGAGGGATGTAAATCTCCTCCCCAAGCAACAATACCATCTTCATTGGCACTGTTTGGATCTGGAAACTCATATGAGTCTTCGAAGAGTTTTGGAATTTGCACTAAATTTCTTTAAATGTTAATTCCAACTCTTTTTTTGCATCAACACTAACTGAACCACCATTTTTTAGTTTTCCAAAGAGTATCTCATCACTTAGTTTATTTGTTATATTATTTTGAATATAACGCTTAAGCGGTCTTGCACCCATAGCTGGCGAATATGATTCATCCGCTATGTATTTTATAGCTTTTTTAGTTAAAGTAACAGTAATCTTTTTTTCTTTTAAGTCATTATTGAGTTCTTTTATAAACTTTTCTACAATAGATTCTATTACTTTAATGTTTAATGGTTCAAAATCAACTATAGCATCAAGTCTATTTCTAAACTCTGGTGTGAAAAATGATTTTAGTTCTTCACCAGCTGCTAGTGACTCATCTTTATTAAAGCCCATTACATTTCTTGCTGTAGCCCCAATATTTGATGTCATGATCAATACAACATTTTGAAAATCTGCTTTATAACCATTATTATCAGTTAAAGTTGCACTATCCATTATTTGTAAAAGTATATTTACTAAATCTGGATGAGCCTTTTCTATTTCATCTAAAAGTATTACTGTGTATGGATGGCGTTTGACAACTTCAGTCAGAAGACCACCTTGCTCATAACCTACATACCCAGGAGGCGCTCCAACTAAACGACTGAGAGCATGTTTCTCCATATATTCACTCATATCAAAGCGTTCAAAGTGAATACCTAGAGTTTTGCTCAGTGTAATTGCTAGTTCTGTTTTACCAACACCTGTTGGACCTGAAAAAAGAAAAGATGCTATAGGCTTTTGCTCAGGAGTAAGTCCTGCTTTAGATATTTTAATAGCTTGTGTAACAATTTCAACTGCTTGATCTTGTCCTATAACACTCTCTTTTATAGTAGCTTCAAGATTTTTAAGAGCATTTGTCTCATTTACCTTGACATTTGCATTTGAGATTCCGATGATAGCAGAAACAGTTTCTAAAATATCATTCGCTGTTACTTTTACACGTTTATCTTTTCTAAGGTGAAATGATGCTGCTGTTTCATCTATAAGGTCAATTGCCTTATCTGGTAAAAATCTATCTGTAATATAGCGCTTTGAGAGATTTACTGCTGCAGTTAGTGCTTTATTAGTATATTTAACATTATGATGTTGTTCATACTTTTCTTGTAGACCTTTTAGAATAAGATAACTTGTCTCTTTTGAAGGCTCATCAATATCTATCTTTGAGAAACGACGGCTAAGTGCCTTGTCTTTTTCAAAGCCATTCCTATACTCTGCAAAAGTTGTAGCACCCATACATTTAAGTTCACCAGATGCTAAAGCAGGTTTTAGCTGATTTGCTGCATCCATAGTTCCACTTGTACTTCCTGCACCTATAAGTGTATGAATCTCATCAATAAAGAGGATGGCATTTGGTTGCTTTTTAAGCTCATCCATAACACCCTTGAGTCGTTTTTCAAAATCACCTCTGTATTTTGTTCCAGCTAACAGAGCACCCAAGTCAAGTGCATATAGTTTTGAGTCTAGTATGATTTTTGGAACATCACCTGCAGCAAGTCTTAGTGCTAAACCTTCAGCAATAGCTGTTTTACCAACTCCAGGTTCACCAACAAGTATAGGATTGTTCTTTTTACGTCGACAAAGAATTTGTGTAACTCTTTTAATTTCTGCATCACGTCCTATTACAGGATCGATTTTACCCTCTTTTGCTTTTTCTAGTAAATCTATAGAATACTTTGAAAGGAAAGACTTTTTATTCTCGTCTTCATCATCGTCTTCATCATCTTCATCTGTATGAGAAATAGCTTCTAATACATCTAGTTTTGATATCTGGTACTCTGCAAGTAGTTTAAATGAAAAAGTATTTTCCTCTTCATATAAAGCTGCCAGTAAGTCACCTATTTTAGCATCATCTTTTTGTGCTGATTTGATATGTCTTATCATCTTATCTATCAAACGCGATAGTGCTAAACTTTCATAAGGTTCATTATTTACACCCTTTGGAAAGGCATCAATATTTGTTTCTATATATGTTAAAAGTTTTTCTTGCATCTTTTCTGCATCACCACCACATTTATAGATGATGTTTGCACCTTCTTCTGAATCTAGTAGAAGAAAAAAGACATGTTCTATTGTTAAGTACTCGTGACGCATCTTTTTAGCAAAAGATATCGATTTTTGAAAAATTTCATTTAAAGGTTGACTGATCATATATTATTCCTCTTCCATTATTGCTTTAAGTGGAAAACCACTTGATTGCGAACGTTTTGCTACATGTATAACTTTAGTTTCCGCGATTTCATTCGTATACACACCACATAAACCTCTATCCATTTTATGAATGTCAAGCATTACTGCTTCTGCTTGCTCATAGCTTTTATGAAAAATAGTAATTAAAATATCAACTACAAAGTCCATAGAAGTGTAATTGTCATTTAGTAGATAGACTTTGAATTTTTTTGGATGTTCTACTTCTATATCTATTAAGAGTTCTAGTTCTTTAGTTTCTGACATTGATTACCTACTTTGCCGCATTTAAAAAATCTTCAATTATATCTTGAGGATTTTCTAAACCTATTGATATACGGATGAGTCCATCTGTTATACCTAAGAATTTTCTAGTGTCTGTATCAAAATCACTATAAATAGTTGAAGCCATATGTAGTGCTAATGTTCTATTATCTCCAATATTTGCTGTAATTGTTGCAAGTTTTGTTTTGTTTATAAAACTAAAAGCACTCTCTTTTGAACCCATATCAATAGTAAAAAGTGTTCCACAGCCTTGTGAAAAATCAGTTTTATATCTATCATGATGGGGATGAGACTCTAAACAAGGATGGTTAATGTTTAAACCTTGTTTACTCAAACTTTTTGCAATAATTTCTACACTTTGAACTATTCTTGGTAAACGCAGGGCTAATGTTTCTAAACCTAAAAGAGTTTGGTAACTAGCATTAGCATTTGCACTCATACCTAAGTCACGAAGTGCTCTTTTTTTGGCATTTGGAATAAGTGCCATTTTTCCAGCACCCTTTATTGGTTTTTTCATAAACTCATAACGAGAACTCTTAAACTTGTCATCACCATCGTTAATTGCACGAAATACTGCACAACCACCTAGAGCTGAAGAATTACCAGAAATAATTTTTGTAGTAGAGTAAACTACAATGTCTGCACCTAGTGATAAAGGAAAAATACTCAGTGGAGTAATAGTATTGTCTACAATTAAAGCAACACCCGCTGCATTTGCAATAGATGCTATAGCTTTAATGTCAGGAAGACGCATATTTGGATTACCAACACTCTCTAAAAAGATAACTTTTGTTTTATCTGTAATAGTATTTTCAATATTTTCTAGTTCATCTACATCAAAAAAAGATGTTTTGACACCAAATCGCTTGAGTGTTTCATCAAAAAGTGCATAAGTACCACCAAATAAACCACCAATACTGATAATTTCATCTCCAGCTTCTAGTAGTGACATTGTTGCTAGTGTTGTTGCACCCATTCCTGAACTTGTTGCTACTGCTCCAACACCACCATCCATCTTAGCCATGATTGATTCAAGTTTTGCTGTAGTGGGATTACCCATTCGTGAATAGAGTGGTTTTTTAATGCTTCCATCAAAAATACCTTCAGCTGTTTGCGCATCTCCGTATCCAAATGCAGCAGATGCTGTTATAACAGGAGATACAGCACCTTCCTTATTACCAACTGCTTGGACAAATTGTGTGCAGTATTGCTCGAAATTGTTCATATATACTTACCTTGATTTATAATAAATAAATTATACCAAAGTAGAGATAATAGTTACCTACAGGGATTGAATTATGCTAGAATTATAAAGATAAAACAATTAGGAAGCTTTATGCAAAACCAAACAACTTTAGAAAAACTAGATGAAAAGGTATCAGAGGTTCTTAAACAGTACCATGTACTTAAGAGTGAAAATGAGACTATTAGAAATGAGTTAATAACTTTAAAGGCACAAAGAGAAATTCAAGATCAGGAAATAGACAAGTTAAGAGACGAAAATACAATGAAAGATTTAGAAATAGAAGAGATTGTAAATAAGATCGAAAGTATATTAGGCTAAATTTTAATGAGTAAAAAAATAGGGCTTTATATTGGTGGTCGTCGATTTGATGTTGATGTCGATGATAAATTTGCTAATTTTTTAGAAGTGCAAATGGAAAAGGATTTCAATATAGAAGGTAATAATGAGATTAAGTCTGTTATGCAAGCATATGTACGAAAAAATTATGAGCTTTATATTCAAAATAAAGATGTAAAAAGTATTTTAGATAAATTTGAAAAGTAGTTTTAGAATACTATAAGCTTATAAGGCTATAATTTCAACCTCTTAAACAAGAGATAGTGTGCGTTCGTAGCTCAGCTGGATAGAGTACTGGTTTGCGGTACCAGCGGTCACAGGTTCGACTCCTGTCGGGCGCACCATACTAAAATAATAGAAACCTCAAAATTACTTCATTTAACTTATGAACTAATCTACAAATGTCGCGGAATAGAGCAGTTCGGTAGCTCGTCGGGCTCATAACCCGAAGGTCGCAAGTTCAAATCTTGCTTCCGCAACCAATCAATCAAAAACAATTATCATTATATTAAATAACCTCCTTATCGCTTAACTGGATAAAGCAGTCCCCTCCTAAGGGATAGCTCGAGGTTCGAGTCCTCGTGGGGAGACCAGCTTTAAAAAGCTAGTTGATCTCACTTTTTATTATTTTTGCTAATTCACAACATTGAGAGATTTTTTGTGTGTAAGAGAGAGACTCTTGTAAAAGTATGTCTATAAAAGCACTTCCAACGATTACTCCATCAGCACCTTCTACTTTATCTTTTGCAGTTTTTGCATTTACACCAAAACCAACATACACTGGCGTTTGAGTGTATTTTTTGATACTACTTAAAAAAGGTTGTAAGTCTTCAGCTTGTCCCGAACCTGTGATTCCAGTGTATGCGACCATATAGATAAACTTTTGTGCATCACTTACAACTTCTTTTATGCGTGCTTCACTATCTGTTGGTGCTACAAAAGAGATATTTGCAACATTGTTGTTTTTAAAAAGATCTTTATAAAGAAGAGCTTCTTCATGTGGTAAATCAGGAATGATAAGTCCATTGACTTGGAGTTTTTGAGCAAGAGGAATTAACTCTTCTAGATTCTGTTGATAAAAACTATTAAAGTACCCCATCCATAAAGTATCTACCTCGGGAGCGACAACTTCAGAAATCTCTAAAAGGTCTTTAAATTTAAAACCACAAGCGAGAGCTCTATGATTGGCTTTTTCTATAAGTGGGCCATCTGCAACAGGGTCAGAGAAGGGAACACCAAATTCTAGGGTGTCAACACCATTTTGACCAAGTGCTAATGCTAAGTCAATACTAAATGATTTTTCTGGGTATCCAGATGTAATATATGCTACTAGTTTTTTCAATTTATTTGTCCAAGTCTGGTATTTTTAGTAAAGAGTATCTTATGTGTGTAAGTACATTATCAAGTTTAAAGTCTTCTTGCCAAGTTGCATACATATCGCTTACATCTAGGAGCCAAGTTGTAGTCTCTTCACTGATAGGTGGTTTGGCCTTTCTTAACTCTTCAAGTTCATCTTCTATGAAAGAAGAAAGTTTAGCCATTTGTGTTATTTGCAGATAACCTGAAGCTGATTTTATATTATGAAAGACACGAAAAAGTTCATTTATACTTCTGTCATAACTGTTGGGTTTTTCAAGGTCAATGATCATGACTTCCATACTCTCAACCATCATAGAGTAGTGGTCTAAAAACTCATCAACAATTTCAAAATCAAAGTTTGCATCTAAATCACTTCTTACACCCATCTACAAATTCTCCTATATAGTTCAAATTATAGCAATTTTTAGTTAAAATACTTTAATTAATATATAAAGAGTAATCAAATGAGTAAAAAACTAACAATTTCTTCAATAAAAAAGAGTAAAGGTCTTAAACCTTTAGTAATGATAACAGCATATGATGCTCTTTTTTCAAGACTTCTATCTGATAATGCAGATATGCTTTTAGTAGGGGATTCTTTAAATATGTCTTTTGCAGGAAAAAGTGATACGATTAGTGCAACACTGGAGCAGATGATTTACCATACTAATGCTGTTTGTGCAGGTGCACCAAACACTTTTGTAATCGCAGATATGCCTTTTGGTACTTATATAAACAAGACAAGTGCCTTAGAAAATTCGATTAAAGTATTTCAAGAAACACAGGCAGATTGTGTGAAGATTGAAGGTGGTGCTGATAAGGCTGAAACTGTAAAATACCTAACTGATAATGGCATAGCTGTATGTGGCCATATAGGTTTACTCCCTCAGTCTGTTCGTAGTGAAGGCGGATATAAAGTTAAGGGTAAAACGCAGGAAGAAGCGGCTCAACTGATAGAAGATGCTAAAGCTATAGAGAGTGCGGGAGCTTTTTGTATGGTTATAGAAGGTGTTAAAGCTGATGTTGCTAAGAGTGTTGCACAGTCAGTAAGTATTCCAGTTATCGGTATAGGAGCTGGTGTTGATGTCGATGGACAAGTTCTTGTTTTCTCAGATATGTTAGGACTTTTTGAAGAGTTTACTCCTAAGTTTGTAAAGAAGTATATAGATGGAGCATCTTTAGTTCGCCATGCAGTCGCTTCTTATGCAGATGAGGTTCAAAAGAAAGAGTTTCCAAAAGAGGAACATACTTATTAATGTGTAGATTGCTAATGAGGATTTGTTAATGAGTGATTTTATGGATGATAGACTTGTTGAGATAGAGACTTTTAGTATGGAAGAAGAGAGTAATGAAGTTACTCTTCGTCCTGATGCTTGGAGTGAGTATATCGGGCAAGAACAGATAAAAAAGAACCTAGGTGTTTTTATACAAGCGAGTAAAAAACGCGAAGAAGCACTTGACCATGTTCTCTTTTACGGCCCCCCTGGACTTGGTAAAACCACCCTAGCACTTATAATCGCAAATGAGATGAATACTAACATCAAAGTTACAGCTGCACCAATGATAGAAAAAAGTGGTGATTTAGCAGCAATTTTAACTAACTTAGAAGAGGGTGATATTCTTTTTATAGATGAGATTCATCGTCTTTCTCCTGCTGTTGAGGAGATACTATACTCCTCTATGGAAGACTATAGAATTGACATCATTATAGGGAGTGGTCCTGCTGCACAAACGGTTAAGATAGACCTACCGCGTTTCACTCTTATAGGAGCTACAACTCGGGCAGGAATGCTTTCAAACCCTCTTCGTGATAGATTTGGTATGAGTTTTCGTATGCAGTTTTACTCTTCTGATGAACTAGCAAAAATAATTACACAAGCATCAAATAAATTAGAGAGAGAAATAGTAAAAGAAGCATCTTTTGAGATAGCCAAACGCAGCCGGGGTACTCCGAGAATAGCTCTGCGCTTACTCCGTCGTGTGAGAGATTTTGCAGAAGTAGCAGAAGAAGATCATATAAACCAAAAACGAACAGAGTATGCTCTTAATGAACTTGGGATAAACTCACATGGTTTTGATGAGATGGACCTACGTTTACTTAATCTTTTAGTAGCTGCCAAGGGTAGAGCAATGGGTCTGAGTTCAATTGCTGCCTCCTTAAGTGAAGATGAAGGAACAGTTGAAGATGTGTTAGAGCCTTATTTAATCGCAAATGGTTATCTAGAGAGAACAGCAAAGGGACGCCGTGCAACACGAGCAACATATGATGTTCTTAATATAGACTGTATTGATGAAGAAGGAACAATATTTTGAAACCTCAGTTCTTTATAGCAGCACTTTTTGTAATATCTTTGTATGCAATGTATTATCTTTATTCTCCATTTTTACTAGTTATCCTTATCGCCGGACTTTTAGCAATTTCTACTTCAAGTATTCAATGTTTTTTAGAACATTATTTAAAGAATAAACTTGTTTCTGCCTTAGTCTCTAGTCTTCTTTTAGCAGTACTCTTTTTTGCTCCTCTTGGTTACTTTTTGACTACTTTAACAATAGAACTTAATAATCTCTCTTCTGAGACATTAAATCAAGTTGTCTCTAGTATCAGGGCTTTTGTAGATAAACCACCTTCATATTTACTATTTTTAAAACCTTATCTGCTTGAGAGTGTAAAAGTCTTAGATATAAATTCACTGACTTCAAATGCACTTAGTATTGCAGGTTATGTTGGTGCTTTTAGTGCAGTTTTTTTGAAAAATGCATTTCTGGTCATAATTTTTTACTTTTTCGCACTTTACAATGGTGCTGTAATGGTTGATTTTTTAAAAAGAATTGTGCAGATGTCAGTAGAAGAGAGTACGCTTTTAGCCCGAGAACTTTCAGATGTAATGAGTGTAGTTTTTTACTCGATTATTACTACTGCAATGTTTGAGGGTATACTCTTTGGAGCAGCTATCTCATATATGGGCTATAACGGTTTACTCTTTGGCATCATGTATGGTTTTGCTTCTTTGATTCCTGTTGTAGGTGGAATTTTAATGTGGTTACCATTTATGGCATATGAGTTTTCAGTAGGAAATAGTGTCAATGCTGTTTTTATCGCTTTATATTCTATAGTAGTTATTTCTATAGTTGCAGATACTTTTGTCAAACCAATCATCATAAGAGAGATAAATCAATGTCTTTTAAATGAAGGTGATACTAAAATGAATGAGTTAGTGATTTTCTTTGCTATTATCGCTGGACTGAGTACTTTTGGTTTTTGGGGAATGATAGTGGGGCCTGCAATTACTGCCTTTTTCTTTACTATACTTAAACTATTTGAAGCAAGAAGTAAAGAGTGTTTAGATAAAAATCAAAATAACTAGTTGTAAATTTCTGGATGGTCGTTTTTAAAACGTCTATGTAGCCAAAACCAAAACTTAGGTTCTCTTCTTATAAGATCTTGTAACCAGTCAGCTTGAAGCTGTGTGGCTTTGAGTATATCTGCTTCTTCGTCATCTGTATGCTCAACTGGTATCTCATCAAACAGCATCAGTGTATAGTTATCTTCATCGTCTGTTCTGATAGTAACGGGAATAACAGCCGCATTGAATTTTCGTGCTAAATATGCAGGTGTATAGGTTTGACGAAGAGGTTTACCAAAGAAGTCTATCATGATTCCTTCTTTTGGATTTATATTTGTATCTATTAAAATTCCACTTGCTTTTTTGGCTCGAATAAGTTTTATAAGGGCTTTAGCTACGCGAGTTTTTTCTAAGTTTGTATTACCAAATCTTGCACGTCCTTGGAGTAACCACTCCTCATACACTTCATTTTTCATCTTTTTATAGACTCCAGCCACAGGTTCTACAAAAGCACCAAGAGAAGCACCACCAAACTCCCAAGAAGAGTAGTGTGTAGTTATATATATGACAGCACGTCCCTCATCATGTACTTTGTTAACTACCTCTGCATTTTCAACTGTTATGATACTTTTTAGCTCATTCAGAGACATATTTCTAAGTTCCATAATATGTAAAAAGTTAAAGATGAGGTTTTTAAAACTATAACGAACTATTTCCTCTATCTCTTCTTCACTTTTAGTATTACCAAAGACAAAATGAATATTTACTCGTGCAATATTTCTGTATTTTTTCGAGATATGGTAAGCAAAAGTTGCTATAGAAGAAAAAAAAGCTTTTCTAAAACTCTTAGGCAACAACATCAATATCTTTTCTAAAATTAGTAGTAGTTTATAACCCATATAAAAGTTCCTTGGCTGTGTTGATGATATTCTCACTACTTATCTCTTTTATAGAGTAGTCATTTTTATTTATTTTTAAAATATTTACATCTGATGGCGATTTAAGACCTATGTTTTTTGGTGTTTCATAAATCATACGAGTTGTTGTTGGACCAAGTAAAGTAATAGAAGCTATATTTTGTGCCCATGCTATATGTGTAGGACCTGTATCATTACCGATAAGTAAATCCATAGATGAGATGTACGATACAAGTTCTGTAAGTTCTAAAGAGGGTGCAAGTGTGGCATAAATACTGTTCTTCACTATCCACTGTGCACTTTCTTTTTCTTCTTGACTTCCCCAAATGATGTAAGCATTTTCTTTAAGTGCATTACATAAGTTAACTATCAACTCTTTAGGATATATTTTTGATTGCCAGGATGCACCTATTACAAAAGCGACATTCTTTTTTTCATGTGAGAGTGTATACTCTGTATCGATTGAGAAAACTGGCTTTTTATTAAGTAGCATCTCATCACTTATCTCAAAATCCAAAGCATCTGAAACTATAAAAGCATTGCGTTTTACGACATTACTCTCATACGATATATGTGAAGTAGACTTATAAAAAAGAGTTGCTAAAGATTCTCTTGTTGAAGACTTATCAAAACCATGTGTACTTTTACCAACTATACGAGAAATAACTGCTGATTTGATCAAACCCTGCATATCTATGATAATGTCAAAGTTCCCCAGTTTTTGTATCTTTTTTATACTTGTAGTTAAGAGTTTTAGGCTTTTTTCTTTTTTAGCTTTTTTGAGATTGATAGTATGAACGGATGTAAGCTGGGGGAGAAGGCTTAACAGAGGTGCAAATACTTCTTCTGTTATCCATTCTATTTTTGCATTTTGATAGTTTTTAGTGATAAACTGCAAAACTACAGCACTGTTGATTATATCTCCCAGTGCAGAGAGGCGTACTATCGCAATTTTTTTAATATCTTTATTCATTAATGTAATTATATCTAAGAAGTATAAATTAACTTCTCACTTACTTTATTTCCTTCTATCTCAACATAACGCATAGGGTACATATCAAGGTCAAGTGGTCTTACAAAACCACGAGTTACTACCATTTTTGTATGGTCTAAGTCTTTTACTGAGTCTATATGTTTGTGACCTGAGAGAGTAAGAATTAGGTTGTGATATCTAAAGAGTCTATTTTGTACTTCTTTTGTATTGTTTAAAACATATTTATGGATATCTTTTTCTTCAGTTCCACCCCAATAGTTTGTATATGGGTGGTGATTTAAAACAACTGTAGGTTTTTTGTTTTGAAGTGCTTTTTCTGCAAATGCCATTGTCGCTTCAGTATAAAGTCCATTATTGGCATCTTTTATACAGCTGTCAAGACCTAAAATATTAAAACCTTTTATCTCTAAAAGCCAATCATTAGCATTTACTTGAAGATTTTTTCCATCAACAAACATTGATTTAAATTCATTAGAATAAATACCATCTTGCGGTTTAGGGCTTGACTCTTTATTTCCGCGAACTACAAGTGCTGGGCAGTGAAGTGTCTCTATAATTTCTTTAAAAACCTCTGCATCTTTATTTCCTTTAACATTATTGTTAAAGTTGTCACCACCAAACATTACAAAATCTAAGTCTTTATAGTTTTCATTTATAAAACTTGCCATAAGTCTCATAGAATCAACACTATCACTATCACTTAAATCCATATGCGAATCAGTTATATGAATAAATTTTAGTGTTTCTTTGGCTTGTGGACTTGCTTGTCCAGCTAGAGGTAATGCACCTAATGCAAGTGCACCTTTTATAAAACCTCTTCTTGATATTTCTGACATTAATATCCTTCTATTATATGGAATAGTTTCAGTATTATATCGGGCTATAGTTAATTATTAACTCAATTTTGTTACACTTGTCTTATATATAATATTAGTAATATAAATTTTAAAAAGGAATTGTATATGGAGTTGAGTTTTGAGACTATTTTATTTATTATCGCTGGGGTTGTACTTGGCTGGTTCTTAAGTTTTGTAAAGTCTAGATTTGAAGTTTCAAAATATAAAAAAGAGATTAAAGAGTATAAAGAACATTTAAATAGACAGATGAAGATAACTAATGATGGCAGTAAAGTTCAAGAAGATGAACTTAAGACATTAAAGAAAGAAAATGAAAACCTTCGTATTAGTGTACAGACCTTAGGTCAAAAACCTGGTCGTGCAGAACTTAGACTTTTAAATATTTACGATAATGCCTTAAGAAAAATGCAGATGCGAGCACCAGGCTTTTCATCAGCATGGGAAATATCACTGCAAGAAGCAGAAGCAGAGTATGAAGCAAACGAAACAGGTCTTAAGTCTATAATTAAAAGAGTCTTTAAACCAAGTCTCGCTCAAAAGACAGAGCAGACACCTAAAGAAATAAGTGATTTAGTATAAGTTTGATATGATTCGTTTAATTTTAATTTCAAGGAGTCAGTAATGGTTGCAGCAGACATAGAACTCTTTAGTAGAGGTCGAACAAAAGCTAGAGCTTATTTTTGTTACCTTTTTTCAAAAAATATTCCAAACAGATTACCCTCTTTAAGTGAGGAGATGATTTTACCTCGTCTCCGTAAAATTAAGGCAGATTTAGAAAACTGTGAAGGTGTATATCTCTTAAATGCTCAAGGTGTTCAAGTTACACCAACATATGCGGGTAGCAAAGAGATATCTCAAGATATAGGAAAAATTCGTGCAGACCGTGCTTACTATTACCGTGCTGTAAGAGAAGAACGTTGTACTATTACCGATCCTTATCCATCATTAATTACAGGGAACTTAACGGTTACAGCTTCAGCACCCATCTTCTCTGAAACTGGTGAATTAAAATATGTAGCTTGTTTAGATATGCCTTTTGAGGGAGTATTAAAAATCTCTCATATGAATACACAAGATATAATGTTTGCCCGTATATTTAAATTTACATATGCTGTTTTTGCATTTTCACTGATGGCGATTGCTTTATTACTATTTACACATGCGATACAAGACTTTTTTACACAAAAAATAGGCTTGTATATATTATCAATTGATGCGATGTTTAAAGCGACGATTTTACTCACACTTTCACTGGCCATATTTGATCTGGCTAAAACACTGATTGTAGAAGAAGTCTTAGGACAACATAAGGAAAATAATATTTCAGGTCCTCATAAAACCATGGTGAAATTTTTAGGAAGTATTATTATTGCACTCTCAATTGAGGCATTGATGCTCGTATTTAAGTTCGCTATTACAGACCCGAACAAACTTATGTATGCTATTTATATTATTATAGGGGTAGCTATACTCATAACGAGTTTAGCTATATATATTAAGTTTACAAATACTAAATTTGCGAGAGAAAATTAATGATAGGAATTGTTGACTATAAAATGGGTAACTTAGCAAGTGTGCAAAATGCTTTTAGTAAACTCGGAGAAGAGACAGTTGTTGAGAGTGACCCAAAAAAGCTTAAAGAGTATGATAAGTTAATTCTTCCTGGTGTTGGTGCTTTTGGTGATGCAATGGAGCATTTGAGAGAATATAATATGATTGATGCAATCAAAGAATTCGCTTTAAGTAAAAAACCAATTCTTGGTATATGCCTTGGTATGCAACTGCTTTTTGATAGTAGTGAAGAGTTTGGTAATCATAAGGGACTTGGACTGATTAAAGGTGATATAAAAGCTTTTGATGAGTCAAAATTTTCAGAACCTTTAAAAGTACCACATATGGGTTGGAATAGAATGTTTACAAATAATCATCCTCTCTTTGATGGTTTAGATGAAAATCACTATCTCTATTTTGTCCATACTTTTCATATAACAGGTGCTAATGAAAAAGATATAATTGGTGAAACAGAGTATGGCTATAAGTTTACCTCTGCTATAGCACATGAGAATATAATGGGAATACAACCACACCCAGAGAAAAGCCATGAAAATGGACTTAAAATTTTAGAAAACTTTATAAAAATATAGGAAAATTAATAATTATGACTTTATACCCAGCGATAGATTTAAAAGATGGACAGGCAGTTAGACTTACAAAAGGTCTTATGGATAGTGCAAAAGTATACTCAAAAGAGCCACATGAACTTGTGAAAAAGTTTGAAGAGATGGGTGCTGAGTGGGTACACTTAGTTGACTTAAACGGTGCCTTTGCCGGTGAGCCTAAAAACTTGGATGCTATTATCAAGATTCGTGCAAACTGTAATGTTAAATTAGAACTTGGTGGTGGTATTCGTGATGAGGCTACAATACAAAAAATGCTAAAAATTGGAATAGATAGAATTATTTTAGGTTCCATTGCCGTTAAAAACCCTCAGTTTGTGAGAGATATGGCTGCAAAGTATCCAATAGCTGTTGGAATAGATGCAATTGACGGTTATGTGGCGGTTGAGGGTTGGGGTGAAGTAAGCGAGATGAAAGCAACGGACTTAGCTAAAGAGTTCGCAAATGCAGGAGTTGAGGCTATCATTTGTACTGATGTTGGTAAAGATGGAACACTGAGTGGTGTGAATGTAGACTTTACTTTAGATATTGCTAGGGCTTGTGGCCTAGCAACTATCGCGAGTGGTGGAGTCAAAGATGAGAGTGATATTGAGGCACTAATAGCGACAAAAGAAGTTGAAGGTGTTATCATAGGAAAGGCATACTATGAAGGTACACTCGACCTTCCTGAAATGTTTAAATTACTTAATTAATTGTAAACAAATCAAAATTTTGATATTATTCTAATATTAAATTTGCAAATTATTTTATAAAGGATTTCATTTGAAATTACTTGTTGTTGATGAGAGTTCTACAATGCATCGTATTATTAAAAATACTCTAGCTCGTTTAGGTTATAAAGATATCCTTAAGGGTGCTGTTATGGGTGTTTCTGAGTAATGACGAAGTACTACTATCAGTTAGTAGTTAAACTCTCTTCTCACCACTCACTTTTTTCTGATTTTTTATCAGATACCCTACCTGTTGGTTTTGAAGAAACTAAGACAGGGTTTATCATAAGAAGTGAAGATGACTTAGATACAATTATCTGGGGACTAGAGCAGTTTACTGAAGCATTACAAAAAGCACTTGGAGAGTCTATTGAACTTGAGTGTGAACAAAAAAAACTCGAAAATAGCGACTGGGTGAAAACTTACCAAGAGAGTATCAAACCCTTAGCAATTGACAAGTTTTATATCTATCCTACATGGGATAAACCAAACCCTGACTTATTAAACATTGTCATTGACCCTGCTTTAGCATTTGGAACGGGACATCATCCTACAACGGCTTCTGCTTTAAGAGCAATATCAAAATATGTAACTGCAGGGGACAGAGTTTTAGATGTTGGTTGTGGAAGTGGTATCTTAGGTATGGCATGCATGAAACTAGGTGCTAGTGTTGATGCTTGTGATACTGACCCAATCTCAGTTGAAAACTCAGAAGTGAATGCTAAGCTTAATGGTTTAGTTTTTAATAAGATATGGGAAGGTTCTTCTTCATTAGTAGATAAAAAGTATAATTTTGTAGTTGCCAATATTGTTGCAGATGTTTTAACATTTATAGCAAATGATTTGAAAAAAGCACTAGAAGATGATGCTACTTTAGTTTTATCTGGTATTTTAGATAAGTATGAAACAAAAGTGTTAAACTTCTATAAAGATTGTGAAGTGATAGAAAAAATAGCTCAAGACGAATGGGTTACTTTAATTTTAAAAAGAAAATAAAAAGAGATAAAAATGGCTGATAACGATAATAAAAACGATAATAACAATTTTTTTAATAAAAACCCTCTCATTACATTTGCAATTTTTTCAGTTGTAATAATAGGTGTATTTAAAATACTTGTGGGTGATGCTTCGAGTACAAATGGCGGGGCCTTAGGCAATGCAAAACGTACTGAACAAGTGAGTTACTCACAACTAAAGGCACTAGTAAACTCTAAAAGTGTGAGTAAGGTTGAAATAGGGCAGAGTTACATTAAAGCAACTGCATCTAATGGTGCAACTGTTTATACAACTCGTATAGTTAAGGGTGATACAAAACTAGTTGAAGCACTTGATGAAAAAGGTATTGAGTACCAAGGTTTTTCTGAAACAAATTGGTTTACTGAAATGTTTGGATGGTTATTTCCATTTTTACTTATCATTGGTATTTGGATGTTTTTTGCCGGTCGTATGCAAAAGAGTATGGGCGGTGGTCTACTGGGCATGGGTAACTCTAAAAAAATGGTTAACTCTGAAAAACCAGATACAAAGTTTGATGATGTTGCAGGTGTAGAAGAGGCTAAAGAAGAAGTTCAAGAGATAGTCGACTTTTTAAAATACCCAGGACGTTATGTAGAAATTGGAGCTAAGATTCCTAAGGGAGTACTTCTTGTTGGTGCTCCTGGTACCGGTAAAACACTTTTAGCAAAAGCCGTAGCGGGTGAAGCTGATGTACCATTCTTCTCTGTAACTGGTTCTAGCTTTATTGAGATGTTTGTTGGTGTTGGTGCGGCTCGTGTTCGTGATTTATTTGAACAAGCTAAAAAAGATGCTCCGAGTATTATATTTATCGATGAGATAGATGCTATTGGTAAAAGTCGTGCTAGTGGTGCGAACATGGGTGGAAATGATGAAAGAGAACAAACACTGAATCAACTTTTAGCTGAGATGGATGGTTTTGGTACGGATGTTCCTGTTATCGTATTAGCAGCTACAAATAGACCTGAAATTTTAGACCAAGCACTCCTTCGTCCTGGACGTTTTGATAGACAAGTACTTGTTGATAAACCTGACTTTGAAGGTCGTGTTAAAATTCTTCATGTACATATGAAAAGTGTAAAGATGGATGCAGATGTTGATGTTGAAGAAGTTGCTCGTTTAACTGCTGGTTTAGCGGGTGCAGACTTAGCAAATATTATAAACGAAGGTGCACTTTTAGCTGGACGTAAAAGTCAAAAAACTGTAAAACAAAAAGATCTTTTTGAAGCAGTTGAACGTGCTTTAGCCGGTCTTGCTAAAAAATCTCGTCGTATTAATCCAAAAGAGAAAAAAATAGTTGCTTACCATGAGAGTGGTCATGCTCTTTTAGCAGAAACAACAGTTGGTGCGAAAAAAGTATCTAAGGTGTCAATAGTTCCTCGTGGACTTGCAGCCTTAGGTTATACTTTAAATAAACCAGAAGAAAATAGATTTATGATGCAACGCCATGAGCTGTGGGCAGAAGTAGATGTTCTTCTTGGTGGTCGTGCGGCAGAGCAAGTATTTATAGGTGAGATATCTACAGGTGCTGGAAATGACCTTGAGCGTGCAACAGACATTCTAAAGTCTATGGTACAAACATATGGTATGACGGATATAGCTGGACTGATGGTTCTTGAAAAATCTCGTCAATCATTTTTAGGTGGAGCACAACAGGCAACACGTGAGTATAGTGATAAGATGGCAGAGGATATGGATACTTTTATAAAAGATTCACTTGCATCACATTATCTAGATGTCGTAGCACGTTTAGAAGAGTATAGAGATGCCATAGAAGATATGGTAGCCTTACTTTATAAGAAAGAAAATATCTCAGGTGATGAAGTTCGTGAAATTCTCATCAGTTTTGAGGAAAAGAATAATATGGAGTCCAAGGTAGATAATACTTTTGATGAAATAACCGAAGAGTTAAAAGTTGATGCTTCTATGATAAATAAGTCTCAAACGAAGAGTGATGAAGAGTAATTTACTTCCCTTAGCCAAAGAGGGCATAAGTTATTTTCTTTATAGCTTAGCCTTTTTTATACTATTCTTACTTTTTGACTTTGATTTTTTAGCCTTTCTTACATTTTTTCTTACACTTTTCATAGTTTACTCTTTTAGAAATCCAGAACGTGAACTTTCTGTCTTTGAAGCTAGAAGTTTTCTCTCTCCTGTAGATGGGATTGTAGAGAGTATAGAAGAGTTAGAAGATGATGAGTATGCATATAAAATAAATATACTAAGTAGCTGTAGTGATGTGTCAGTTTTACGAGTTCCGGCGAATGCAAGTGTAAGTCAACTACTAAAATACAATGGTGCACGTACCTCAAAAAACTCTAAACTTTTTACAACACTCAATGAAAATGCAGAAATATCTTTTGTAACTTTAGAAGAGAATAAATTTAAAATTATGCATACACTTGAGAGAAGTTTTGCACCTCTTTTTATAGAGTTAGAGACAAAACAGAAGCTTCTTCAAACTACAAGATATGGTTTGATGTTAAATGGTAAAACAAGTATTTATTTACCACAAAACTTTAGAGTTAACATCACTATAGACTCAGAGTTAAAAGCTTCAGAATCACTTATGGGTTATTTTTCTTAAAGAGCAACTCATTTGTATTTACTTCAAAATCCAAGAAATTAGATATAAATCCATCTTTTTTGATTCTAGATAATTGAATCACTGCTCCATTATTATTTTTAGCTTCTAAATATAATAAAGCTAATGCATAACGACTCTCGTAAAAACTACCATTTTTAAGTTTTGATAACTCAAGTAAAGCTATCGCATTTTCATGATGAGAAGCGACTGTAGATGCTAGAGCACCTAAGAACAATGTATATGCATCTTGCACTTTAAGCTCATCTATAAGGTGATTGTATAGGGTATATGACTCTTCGAACTGCTTATCAAAGAGTGAGGCTAGGGCTAAAGCACTTTCTATCTCATATGTCTCATTACTTGTAGTTTCAAGGGCATGTTTAAGTTGTTGACGCAAGAAATAAAGTCTTCCTATTATTAGGTTCTCTTGTATATACAAATAACGGGTAATGTTAGGCCCATAATATAAATCATTGAAACTAAAATGGATACCTTTTAAATAGTTTAAAACACTAAAAGCATACTCTTTTGTTTTTAGTTTAGAGTAGTGTGAATCAATATATAATAAGTGTGGCAGTATCTCATCCGGAAGTAGTATAGTAAGGGTATTACTTGCTTTTTTAGCTACTTCTAATTTATCGAGTTTTAAAGCGATTATAGTATCAAGTAAAAGATATAAGGGTCTTTGTTTATAGTCTTTATCCAACCAGTCAACAGCTGAGAAATAGTTGTTGTCACTGATAAACAGAAGTGTTTTATATAAGTCTTGCTCCTCATTTATCTCTTCATCATTCACCGCACTTGTAATCATAGAACGAATTTTTTTAGAATCTTTGTTCAGGAGCTGGCTAGTCATAATTGCATAAATTCCTGAGAGGTAATTTTTTGCATCCAGATAGTATGAACGTAAAAAGTGCTCATTAGCTTTTTTGAAGTCTCCCATCTGTGCATAAGTTAAAGCTAAATTATATTGTAAAATAGAGTGCTTAGGTTGTATTTTTACTAAAGCGAGTAAATCATGATTTGCATCTCGTATTTTTAAGTGCAGAGCTTTTTTTATGGCTTTGGTGATTCCTATATTTATACTCGATGAGCTAGAACTTGTTTTAAGATACTCTTTTGCCGAATGGATATTATCTATGTATATATTTGCATTACCCTTACGTATATAACTAATAGTTTGGTTTGCATTAAATATCTTGTAGGGAGAAAAAGCAAAAATCTTTTGATAAATTGTATCTTTAGTATTTAAAATTGTCTTTCTGTAGTGTACTTGTGCTTTTTCTACATCAAAGAGTGAAGACTTGAGTTTTACTCGAATTGGATAATGTGTATAAATTTCATCAGGATACATATCTGTAATATTTTTTATCAGAGAAGCAGATTTTTGTAAGTGACCTAGTTTTATATTTATAAGTGCAAGTGCAAGTTGTGATTTAACAGGTTGAATATTTTTAATAATTGCTTCTTCAAAATGATTGATAGCAAGGAGAAAGTCTCCTACTCTAGTATATAAGAGTCCAAGACTAAAGTCATCTAAATCATCATAGTTCTCTTCCATAACCTCTATAGCTATATAGTCATTTTGGTAGAGTGCATTTATTTTTGCACTTAGATTTTTTTGTATATTGGGATACTCAGTAGATGTAGAGTTCTTAAGTGAATTGAGTGCATTGAGATAATCTTTTTTGTAGTAACTTATAAGTGTGAAGTAGTATGAGTACAGAGGTGAGTTAACCTCATAAGGCAAGTATGCATAGGCTAGCCCTATATAATACTTAAAACTTTTTTCATCTTTGAGATGCAGAGTACATACTGCTGCGTTTATTGCACTTACACATCTTTTTTCATCATTTTTTATAGCTTTTGAAAAGGTAGTAAAGGCTTCTTGGTACTGTTTATCTTTAAGTTGTGCTACTCCAAGGTTATATTGTGAGATTGCTTCGCTGTAATGTGCAATACTTGCATATAGAGAGAGTGCTTTTTCTTTTGATCCATTACTATAGAGATAGTTTGCTTTTACTATCATATTTTCTAGTTTACTTGGTTGTACAACAGGGGTATTCGATTTTGCTAGTTTTTCCTTTAAGAAGTCTACATCAAAGGGGAGACTGTCTTCTTCTGGAGAACTTAAACTTAAAAAAGTAACAATAATTATAAATATAAGAACTATTGCTATAAGAGCGAAAATTAGTGGTTTTTTTTGCTTAAAACCTGAGTTTTCTTCCTCTTTATTATCATCGCTTGCATGTGAATCTTCAATAGCTTCACTAGCATCAATAATAATTATCTCTTCTTCTAATTCTGCCATTAAAAACCTTATCTATTTTACTTGAGTAAATTATAGCAAAAATACTACCTTATATAAGTTTTTACTCTTAATCTTATGTGAACTTTCTACAATAGTTCTCTTGAATTTAAAGTAAAAAAATATTTATATACTAGAGTTACTTTTTTTAGGACTCTATATATTTCTCTTATACTCAGTATAATTAGATAATTAAATACTAATAAGGAAATACTTTATGTATACAGTACAAATGCAAACAGAATGTTCATGTTTTAAAAAAAGTGAATATACAAATAATAATACATTTAAAACACAGCAAGAAGCATATCAATATGCAAATATCGTAGCAGAATTTATGAATGAAGAGTTTTGTTCTCGACATACTTTTTACACAGAAAGAGCTGATAATGACACTTTTGTAATAAGAGTAGATATTAATGCTACTGATGTTTCAGGCTGTAGTACAGGTGTTACTTGTGATGTTGGTTGTGGTTCAACGGATGACTGGACAATGGAAGCAGCAGATAATGAAAGCTGTGGTAGTGGTTGTGGCTGTGCTTAAACTATAAACCTGATTAATGCAAAAAATAGGATTTGGTGGAGGGTGTCACTGGTGTACGGAAGCGATATTTAACTCCTTAAGTGCTGTACATAGGGTAGAACAAGGTTGGATTTGCTCTACTGCAGTAGAAGCAAGTAGAGCTAGTGAAGCTGTTATAGTCTACTTTGATGAAAAAAAAATACTTTTAAGCACTTTAATAGAAGTACACCTTTTAACACACAGTTCCACCTCGAGTCATAGTTTTAGAAAAAAATACCGTTCTGCTATATATAACTTCACTCCTGAGCAAGGAAAATCTGCTCAAGATATTTTAATGCAAAAACAGAAGCTTTTTGAAAAACAAATCATTACGAAAGTGTATACTTTTAAAAGCTTTACCCTCAATCAAGAAAAATATCTCAACTACTATGAAAAGAATAAAGACAAAGCTTTTTGTAAAACATACATAGAACCAAAATTAAAATTACTTTTGGAAAAATATAGTGATTATATCAAACTCTAAAATTTGAATTTGAACTAAAGTGTGGAATACAAGAAGAAGGTATAGGTAGTGACTATTTATTACTACCTATAAAAGTTTGAATTACATGTTTAAATAAGGTTTTAGAACTTCAGGAATATCTATACTTCCATCTTCGTTTTGGTTGTTTTCCATAATAGCAACAAGTGTACGACCAACTGCTAAAGATGAACCATTTAAGGTGTTTACAAATGTATTTTTCTTTGTCTCTTTATCTTTATATCTTATTTTTGCACGACGAGCTTGGAAGTCTCTTGTGTTTGAGATAGAAGAGATTTCACGGTACTGATCTTGTCCTGGTAACCATACTTCTATATCTACCGTCTTAGCAGCTGAAAAGCCTAAGTCACCGGTACATAGTTGTATTAAACGGTGGGGAAGTTCTAATGCTGTTAAGATATCTGATGCACATTCAATCATTTCATTAAAGATTGTGTCACTTGTTTCAGACTTAGTTATACAAACAAGTTCTACTTTATGAAACTGGTGCTGTCTAATCATACCACGAGTATCACGTCCAGCTGCTCCCGCCTCTTTTCTGTAACAAGACGTATATCCTGTCATTTTTATTGGAAGTTGCTCATAAGGAACTATCTCATTTTGAAAAAGATTTGTTAATGGAACTTCCGCTGTAGGAATCATAAACATATCTTGTCCCTCTATCTTATACAAATCATTCTCAAACTTTGGAAGTTGACCTGTACCTTCTAATGCTGTTCTGTTTACCATATGAGGCACACTTACTTCATGGTAGCCTCGTTTACCATTGAAATCAAGCATAAAGGCAATAAGCGCACGTTCTAGTTTTGCTCCCATATCATAAGAGACACTAAAACGACTTCCTGAGAGTTTAGCACCACGTTCAAAATCTATCCATCCATTTTGTTCTGCTAGTTCCCAGTGTTCTTTTGCTTTAAAAGTAAATTCTTTTGGCACAAGGATCTTTCTGAGTTCTATATTGTCATCTTCATCTTTACCATCGGGGACTGCGTCATCAGGCATATTTGGAACAGACATCGCAAGTGACTCTAAGATAACTTGAGCTTCTCGTTGTAGTTCTAAGGCAGTATCAACTTTTACATTGTTCGCTTCGATTTTTGCTTTAAGTTCATTGATGTCTTTGCCTTCGCGTTTATATACACCAAACTCTTTACTCATAGCATTACGAATAGCTTGTAAGTCTTCAAATGCAACTTTTGTAGTTTTAAGTGTTTCATTTTTTTCTTTTAGCTCATTTAAGATGTCTTCACTTACACCTTTGCGCATAAGTTTTGTACTTAAACCTTCAAAATCTTTTTGTAGTAGTTTTAAATCAATCATAATATTCCTTGAATTATATTAGTATGTCGCGAGCAACTTCGAACTGGTTTGCTGTCATTAAGTGTATCTTAGGGTGTAGGGCTTTTAAGTCATCAAAAAGAGTTTTACTTAAATCAAATCCTACTTTGTATTCTTCTTCTGGACCTTTTTCATGTGCCATACGTAATTTTTCTAACCAGATGTCAGGAACATTTATACCTGGAACATGTGCTGAGAGAAACTGTGCTGTTCTTAGTTTAGTTATAGGAAAAACTCCAAAAATAAGTTCAGCTTTTTTCTTATCAGGACAACACTCTTTATTCGCGTTATCACGAAGTTCTAGTAAAAGTTTTGCATTCTCTAAGTCATAGACAGGTTGCGTTATGATTCCTATAGCTCCGTGTTTTATCTTCTTTTGTATCTTTTTTTGTAATGTTTTAGGGTTTTTAGCATAAGCATTTACAACTGCAAATGCAGAGATATGCTTTGGCTGGTGCTTTAGAGGTTTCCCTGCATAGTCCATGCCTGCATTAAACGCAGCAATGATGTCAAGAAGAAGTGTACTATCACCTTCAAAAACACCTTTTGTACGAGGCTGATCACTCATAGTAGCAGGGTCACCAGTAAGTGCTAAGATAGCACGGATATCAACTTCATTTGCACCAAGTAGGTCAGACTGAAGTGCTATTTTATTTCTATCGCGCATACCCATAGTTGCAATGACAGGTTTATTGAATCTATCTTGTAACATTTTAGCTGCAAAAAGTGCATTGTATTTTAGTTTTGCTAGGGGATTGTCTGTTGTTGAAAATCCATCTACATATTTATCAAGTTCTAACTCTGCTATTTTTTCTACGGTAGGAGCAAAAAGAGGGGAGTGCCCAGGAGTTGTCTCTAAAGTAATATATGTGCTAGTATATAGTTTTTCTATTAAAGTATCAAACAAATAAAAGTCCTCTTTAGTTATAATGTCGCAATTATAACAAAAGAGAGAAGATTTAATGCTAAAACTAGCTGTATTTGATTTTGATTCTACACTTATGGACGGAGAGACTATTGATTTCTTTGCACATGAGCTTGGAATTGGTGAAGAAGTCGCAAAAATTACTGAAGAAGCGATGAGTGGAAGACTCGATTTTTTTGAGTCACTACAACAAAGAGTAGGTTTACTAAAAGGTCTTGATTACTCAGTAGTAGAGAAAATAAGTAAAAACCTTCCTTTTATGCCAGGTGCTAAAGAGACCATAGCTGAACTTAAACGCAGAGGTCTTACTGTGGTTTGCTTCTCAGGTGGTTTTAGAAGTGCTACTGGATATGCAAAAGATATTTTAGGTTACGATGCGGACTTTTCTAATGTACTGCACGAGAAAGATGGTAAACTAACTGGTTTAGTTGGTGGAGATATGATGTTTTCGCACTCTAAGGGTGACATGTTAGAGCGTTTACAAAACATCTTAGGTGTGAGTAAAGAAGAAACATTAGTGTGTGGTGATGGTGCAAATGATTTGAGTATGTTTAAACATGCAGCAACTCGTATCGCATTTTGTGCAAGACCTGTTTTAGAAGCAGAGGCAAGCATCATAATAAAAGAGAAAGACCTTACTTTAATACTGGAGAAAATTTAATGTTAGATAATACAGTGTGGAGACAATACCACAAAGAGAATACTTTTAGAGAAAGATTAGCTGAGTGTTGTGTTTTAGATGCAATGGACTTAATAGTAGAAGATAAAGAACTTTATGGCATTCTAAAATCAAAACTTACAAAAAAAGAGTTAAAACTTTTTGCAATGGATAGTGCTAAAACCTCAGATGAAAAGTTACTAGAAGAATTTTCTTATGATGCTAAAGCTTTAGATCAAGCAAAGTTCAAACTATATAAGAAACTTAAGCAAGATAAAATAAGACTTGATTTTAAAGAATCTTCAAGAGATAGACAAGCGTAACAAATTAAAGAAGAAACTTGAATTTATTGTCTGAGTGCATAAGATTAATCTATAATTGATATAATAATGTGTAGTATATCAACAGACATATTAAAAATAAAAAGGATATTAAATGAAAAAAATAACTTCATTATTACTAGCTGCTATGGTGGCTGGATCAGTTTTCACTACAAGTGCGATGGCTGATGCTAAAAAAGGTCAAAAATACTATCTTAAAAAACTAAAAGTTTGTAAAAAAGATGGTCTTAACAATGGTGCAGTTTTTGCTACTAAGCACTCGCGTCAAGAATGGGCTGGACTCAAAGATGCTGGTACACTTCAAGATGAGTGGAAAGCTATCTGTTCTCATGGTGTGAAAAAAATTAATAAAATGAAAGAAAAAGACATTAATAACCTTTATGACTTTGTATGGAAATATGCATCTGATGGTGAAGTACCATCTTGTGGTTAATCCATAACTTTTAAACCTAAACTCTTTATGAGTTTGGTTTACTTCTTCTTTACCCTTCTGTAACTTATTTCAAAATCACTTTAAAACTTACTCTTTTAGATTTTTTCTTAGACTCTATATTACTATATTCTATACGTTGTGATGAACTGTAACCACTTTCTCGTAGTGCTTGTGTTAACCAAACTTATATAGCTTTTTTCTGTTCTCTAAATAGATAAGACATAGTTTCATACGAACGATTAAGAGAGAGTTTTTCGTTGCTTCGCTTTTTAGTTATGTAAAGCAAAAAATATTCCTAAATAGGATGTGGGGAATACTCCCAAGAAATTGGGAGTAAAAGAAAACCTATTTAAGGTTTTCGAATGGAGCTACTACAACTTGTTTACGAGTTACAGTATATGGTACTAGTGCAGCTGCACGAGCACGTTTAATTACGATACTTATCATATCTTGGTGACGTTTACAGTTACCTGTTAAGCGTCTTGGCATAATTTTGTATCTCTCTGAAAGTGAGAAACGTAATGCACCTGCATCTTTATAATCCATGAAGTCAACTTTTGCTTCACAGTATTTACAATATCTTTTTTTATATTTTCTTTTTTCTGCCATGGTTTTTCCTTATGTGTTATCTATTAAAATGGAATTTCATCTTCGTTAATATCGTAAGATGGTACAGTATCTGGACTAGGCATTTGACGACTTTGCTGCTGCGCGGCTTGGTTATTGTTATAACTTTGTTGCTGTGCAGGTTTTTGATACGACTGTTGCTCTTGTTTCTTAGGCTGTTGGTAACTTTGACCTTGACCTTGCGTTGGAGCATTGTATCCACCACCTTGATTTGCATCTTCTGCAGGAGCATTCGAAGGAGCATTATATCCGCTACTTTGATTATCACCTTTAGAGTCAAGCATTTGCATAGTCTCTGCTATCACAGAGTGTTTAGAACGTTTTTGTCCATTTTGGTCTACCCATTGTTCAAAATTTAATCTACCTTCAACAAGTATTTTACTACCTTTACGAAGATATTGATTTGCAATTTCACCGCTTCTACCAAAAAATGTAACATCTACAAAACATACTTCTTCTTTCTTTTCACCATTACTGCTGAATTTACGAGAAGTTGCGATAGCAGTTTTTGCTATTGCTGTTCCGCTTTGAGAATATCTAAGTTCGATATCACGTGTAAGATTACCAACTAAAATTAGTTTATTGAACATGCGTTTTCCTTCAATTTTCTAGTCTAAGACTATTACTCAGCTGCTGCTTCAGTAGCTGCTGGAGCTGCTGTTTCTACTGCTGGTGCTTCTGTTTGAACTTCAGTTGGAGCTTCTTCTACTGCTGGAGTTTCAACTTTCGCTGGAGCTTCTGCTGCTTTTTTAGCTTTTTCAACCATACCGTTAAATGCAGCTATTTCACGATTTGTATCGTACTTAATAGTTACAAAACGAAGTAGTTCTTCGTTAATACGGAAACGTCTTTCAATTTCAGTAATTGCTGATGGAGCAATTGATGAATAGATAACATGGTAAAAACCACGTTCGTTTTTTTCAATAGGGTAAGCTAATTTTCTCATTCCCATTGGACTTGTAGCAATGATTTCACCACCGTTTGAAGTAATAACTTCTTCGATAGCTTTAACGCTTGCTTGAATTTCTTCTGCTGTTAATGTAGGTTTTACGATTACTAAGTTTTCGTAGTTTCTCATATAATATGATCTCCTCTTGGTATTTGCCGTTATGGCGTATGTTTCCCCCTCGGATAAAAGCACAAATGCTCTGATATATAATATCTTAAATAAAGATATTACAAAGAGAAAGGAACCGAAATTATACATAAATATGGCTTAAAGGGTTATTATTAATTTAACTAGGATTTTATGGCAATATGCAATAAAAATTATACATTAATATTTAAGAGGGTATAGTTTCGTAAAACAACATAAAGAATAAATACAAATGGCAAAAAGAAAAAAGAGTCAAAAAAACAAAACTAAAACTAAAATACTTACCTATATCGCATGGATATTAGCCTTTATCGCTCTTGTTCTAAGCACTTTATTAGCTGGTTACTATATAGGTTTTTCTGATGGAAAAAGTAAAACAGAGAAGTTATATTCTAAGGAAAATACCAAACAAAAAGCACTGCTAAAAAAATTGAAAAACAGCCTAAGTAACAAACAACTCAGTGTAAATACACGACTAAAAAGTGTACTTAAAGAGACACAAGACTATATCTCAGCATCGCATGAAATTGATGGAAACTCTTTGGTAAATACACCAAAAATGGCAAAAAGAAAAAGAGTTATTACTCCTCATAAAGCTCGTTTAGCAATTATAATAGACGATGTAGGGACAAAAACTCAAGTAGAAGCAATAAAGAGTTTAAGACTACCTCTAACTATGTCCTTTTTACCTCCTAGTAAGGCAAGACCAAATACAGCAAAACTTGCCAAACTTGAAAAATTATACATGGTCCATTTACCTATGGAAGCACAAAATTGGAGTGCGGAAGAGCCAAACACTCTTCGTATTCATGATCAACAAACTAAAATTTCTGCGAGGATAAAAGAGATTAAACAACTCTTCCCTAAAGTAAAATACATTAATAATCATACAGGGAGTAAATTTACTTCAAGTGAAGTGGCTATGAATAGACTTATTTTTGCTCTTAGTGCAAATAATATTCACTTTATAGATAGTAGAACTACAGCACAAACTAAAGCCCCAAAAGTACTTAAAAACTTTGGACTAAAATATGTATCTCGAGATGTTTTTTTAGACCACCATATGGATAAACCTTATGTACTTAAGCAGATTAAAAAAGCTATAAAAGTGGCAAAAAGTCATGGGTCAGCCATAGCAATTGGCCATCCTCATAAAAATACTCTTCAAGCACTGTATGAGTCAAAAGAATTACTTAAAGATGTGGAGTTAGTCTATATTAATAGACTCTAATATGATAAAAAAAGTTGATTTTCATATAAATGAACTTGAAAATATGAAGAAGTACCCAAAAGAACTTTTCTCTATCGGGAACACTTCTTTACTCAAAAAGAAAAAAATATCTATCATCGGAAGTAGAAAACCTAATGTATATGCGCAACATAAAACAAGTGAGTTAGCTAAAAAACTTTCTGATGGTGGTATTTGTATAGTAAGTGGTGGAGCTATCGGTGTAGATGCAATAGCTCATACATCAGCTGGTGCAGATAATACTATAATGGTCGCAGCTACAGGCTTAGATAAACGCTACCCTTCGATAAATAAAAACCTTATATCAAACATAGAGTCAAAAGGTTTAATCTTAAGTCAGTTCAAAGAAGGCTCACCTTCAACTAGGTATAACTTTGTACTAAGAAATGAACTTGTAGTTGCTTTGGGTGATGTACTTATAGTTACTTATGCAGATTTGAACTCTGGAAGTATGAGAAGTGTTGAGTATGCACTTGCAATGGGTAAAGAGATATATGTTTTGTCTCATAGAATTGGAGAGAGCCAAGCAACTAATAACTTACTCTCAGAAGGTAAGGCAATAGCTATTTATGATATTGAGGCTTTTGTAAAAGAATTTACGGAGGAAGATTTTTTAGAAGCTGTAAAGCATGACGATTTTTTTGAATTTTGTAAAACCAATCCAAGATATGAAGAGGCTTTACAAAAGTACCCTAACAGAGTTTTTGAAGCGGAACTTAGTGGAGAGATAGAAATCAAAAATGGCATGTGCAAACTCTTATAAGTACAGAATTTAATTGATGAGTAACATAGCATCACCATACGAGTAAAAACGATACTTTTCTTTTATGGCTTCTGCATATAACTCTTGTGTTTTTTCAAGTCCTATAAATGATGCGACTAACATCAAAAGAGTTGATTTTGGCAGGTGAAAGTTTGTAAGAAGGTGGTTCACTCTACTTGGTTTGTTGTTTGGATGCAAGAATAGATTAGCTTCACCCCGTTGAACTTTACCGTGTTTATGATAGAACTCTATAGTTCTTGTAGAGGTTGTCCCAATACTAAGTATAGGTATAGTAGAATCGAGTATATCTTTAGCCTTGTTTGAGATGTCATAATACTCAGAGTGCATAGGATGATCAGTTATTATTTCTGCATCTACGGGTTTAAATGTACCACTGCCTACATGAAGTGTGACAAATGCATGCTGAAAATTTTTACAAATTCTCTCATGCTGTTCTTTTGTAAAATGAAGAGATGCAGTAGGCGCAGCTACTGCACCTTCTTCTTTAGCAAATACAGTTTGATACTCACTCGCATCGCTTTGCTTATCTTCTCTTTGTATATAAGGAGGAAGGGGAATATGTCCGATACTGTCTATGATAGGCAGTAAGTCTTCAAAACGCAGTAGAACATCATTTTGATAAAAGTTCACTATTCTACTTCCATCTTCATGAAGTTGTTGTACTTTTGCAACTAAGTTTTCATCAAAAATAATTTCACTTGTCACTTTTACTTTACCACGGATATAGACATTGATGTCATTGGCATTGAGTGCACGGTTTATTAGTAGTTCTATCTTACCACCACTTGGTTTTTTCCCAAAAAGTCTTGCTTTGATAACTTTAGTATCATTAAAAATCAAAGCACACTCTTTGGGTATAAACTTTTCAAGATCATAAAAATGTGCATGAGTAATTGTATCGGTTTTTTTGTCATAAACTAAAAGTTTAGCATGGTCACGAGGAGAGGTGGGGTAGGTTGCTATAAGCTCCTCTGGAAGAGAGAAGTCATAACTAAGGGTTAGGTATTCTTTATGCATTGATATATTTCAACTTTATAAACTTTTTATTTTGACTCTTCGAGTCTATCTTGGGTCTGTATCTGCCCGTCTTCGTTTTTATCTTCTGTGTTCATTTCTTCATCGTCTTCATCTTCAGCAGGATTTACCATTTTTACAATAATAATGGAGAGACCATAAAGGATGATTAATGGTCCAGCCATAAGAAGCTGTGTCAGTATATCTGGAGGTGTTAAGAGTGCTGCAACTATAAAGATAATAACAATTGCATATTTAAAAAATGCAATCATTTGTTTATCATCTACAAGTCCTAAAAGTGCTAAAAAGTAAGCAAAAACAGGAAGCTGAAATGCTAAACCAAAACCAAACATTATTTTAGTAAAAAAGCCGACATAATCTTCGATGTTGATAAGAGGTGTAAATTTAAAACTACCAAAAGTAATGAGAAAATCAAATCCAAAAGGAGTAACAACATAGTACGCAAAGAGGACTCCAGTTGCAAACATAATAGTTCCACCAAGAACAAAAGGGATAATCATCTTTTTTTCATTTGCATAAAGACCAGGTGCAATAAACATCCATATCTGTGAAAGTATAATTGGTAAAGCACCCATGATAGCTGCGAAAAAAGCAACTTTAATGGCAACAAAAAATGCACCACCAACTTGAGAGGTAGTAATCATTCCATCTGCTGCATGAACAGACTTCTTACCTACTTCTATTAATGCAGTGTTGAGTGGTTCAACCATCCAAGTAAGTATAGGTTCATGGAAATAAAACATTACAAAAAACATAACTATAAGACTTCCTGCTGAAATAGCAAGCCTTTTTCTGAGTTCTACTAGGTGAGGACGGATTTCATCAAACATTTATATTTTCTTCTTTTTTAGGTTTCTTTTTAAAGGTCACTTTTTGAGATACTTTTGGTGCTGTGTTTTCTGGAGTTTTAGTACTTCTCCCTTTGTCATCGCCTATCGCTTTGTCATCATCTATCTCCTCGTCATCCCCAAGCATAGAACTTATTTGTGAACCAACTTGAGCTTTTAGATTTGTTGCTTCTGTGAAGATTGAAGTGGCATCGTTAAGTTGTGTTTTATAAGCAAGAGCTTCTTTTTTCATATCACTAACATTCATTTCTTCTTCGAATGTATCTTTAAGATCACCTATCGCCCCTGTAGCAGATTTAAAAAATTTCGCGACAGATATCATAGCACCAGGAAGTTTATCTGGACCTAAAAAGAGTATCGCAATAACAGCAATTATAAGTATTTCTGTGAAACCCATACCAAACATAGTGAACCTTTAGTTATTTTAATATGAGAATTCTAGCCAAAGAATGATTAAAGAGTGATTATGAAGTTAAAAAGAGAGTTATTTCATCTGCTAGAAGGTAATCTTTGTTGTAAAATATATCTGCTTTTAAGTCGAGTTTATTTTCTTCTACGAGTATATCTGCCTGTTTTCTCTCGCTAGAACTAAATAAGTCAGCATGAATTCCAACACATGAGCGCATACCTAGAAAAAATTGTTCAATTTTTTTATCTTCTAAAGTTAATAATTCTTCTTTAATAATACAAGGATTTTTAATATACTCTTCTATATCTGGATTTGGATAAAAACGTTGTAGTTTTAGTTTACCAACTGCACCTGCGCCAACTCCCATATAGTCTGTATACTTCCAGTACCCAAGATTGTGTGAGGAGTTATATTCTCCGAAGTTACTTATCTCGTATTGAGGTAGCCCCTTCGCCTCGATAGTCTTAAATATCCAAGATGTAAGTTCTAACTGCTCACTACTCATCTGAGGTTTATGCTCAAACGCAGTGCCTTCTTCTATAGTGAGGGCATATGCACTTATGTGATTTAATGGAAGAGTAAACGCAGTGTTTATATCATGAGCAATAAGTTCTTTTGTATCACCTAATGTTGCATAAATTAAATCAAGTGAGAGATTTTTAAAGCCTATTTTTTTTGCATTATTTATAGCATCTTTTGCCATTTGAGGAGAGTGAGCGCGGTTGAGTACTTTAAGTTTTTTCTCATCAAAACTCTGTACTCCAAAACTAATGCGGTTCACACCAAGCTCATACATTCCCTTTAGCCATTCATATGTTGCACTATTGGGGTTAGCTTCACTTGTTATCTCAATGTCTTTTTTTAGATAAGGTTTTAAGTAAGTGAAAATATCTTTATATAGTTCAGGTGCAACAGTAGAAGGAGTCCCGCCACCAATAAAAATAGTCTCTATAGAGTCTGCTTGTGTTTTAAATCTTTTTAGTTCGTGTTTGAGTTGTATAAAAAGAGAGTCCATGTACTTTTCTTTGAGATGAAACTTATCAACATAAGAGTTAAAAGCACAGTAAGAGCATTTAGAATCGCAAAATGGGATATGGATATATAATAACATAATGCGAAGTATAACGAATTAACTTATGATAGTGCTAAAAGTAGGATGAGAATAGATATAAATATACCCAATAAGATAATACTCAGAAGAATAGCATAAACCTAAATATATTAAATTTAGTAAATTACATCTGCTATGAAAGTGTTTTCAAGTGTATCAATAAATACTTCCATTATGTCATTGTTTTACTCTTTACTTACCTCTTTGTGGATAGGTGCTTCCTTGTTTTAATTTATTGTATCTTCAAAGCTATAAATTATCTTATTTTAATCACTTTTTTTGTATAATTGCAATAATTATAATATAGGTACATATATGAATATAAAAACTGAGTATCGTCCAAATGTGGCGATGATTATTGTTTCAAGTAACTATCCAGAGATAAAAGAAATTTTTATTGCAGAACGTAATGACTTAGCCAATGTTTGGCAGTTCCCACAAGGTGGAATTGACAAGGGCGAAGAGGTTAAAGAAGCACTTTTTCGTGAGATGGAAGAAGAGATTGGAACAAAAGATGCCGTGATTGTTGCAGAGTACCCTGCGTGGATCTCTTATGACTTTCCAACAAGAATAGCAAATAAGATGAAGCCATATAAGGGCCAAACGCAGAGATATTTTTTAATGAAACTCAGCGAAAATGCAAAAATTAACCTAGAAACAGAACATCCAGAATTCTGTGCACATAAATTTGTGAGCCCTGAGGAAATTTTAGATCATACAGCACACTTTAAAAAAGCTGTATATGAGCAAGTGATAAATTATTTTAAAGAAGAGGAACTTTTATAAATGTTAATAGTTCAAAAGTTTGGTGGTACAAGTGTTGGTGATTTAGATAGAATCCAAAATGTAGCTAACCGTGTCAGTGCAACTTCAAAAGATGGTAATGATGTAGTAGTTGTTGTCTCTGCTATGAGTGGAGAGACAAACAAACTTGTAGGATATGCAGAACATTTTTCTTCGCATCCTGCAGCACCTGAGATGGATATGCTTCTATCTGCAGGTGAAAGAGTTACAGCATCACTACTTGCTATTGCTCTTCAAGAAATAGGTCATGATACTACGGCAATGACGGGTCGTAAGGCTGGTATAGTAACAGATGTCCATCATACAAAAGCTCGTATTGAGCGTATTGATACTCAAGTAATGAAAAATGCTATAAAAAAAGGAAAAATTATTGTTGTCGCTGGTTTTCAAGGTGTAAATGAAGAGGGTGATGTAACAACACTCGGTCGTGGTGGAAGTGACCTTTCAGCTGTAGCTATAGCAGGAGCACTAAAAGCTGACCTTTGTGAAATATATACAGATGTAAGTGGTATTTATACAACTGACCCACGAATAGAACCTAAAGCTAAAAAACTTGATAAAATTTCTTATGATGAGATGTTAGAGTTAGCATCCCTAGGTGCAAAAGTACTTCAAAATCGTTCAGTAGAGATGGCAAAAAAATTAAATGTAAACTTAGTAACACGTACAAGCTTTTCAAATGAAGAGGGTACATTAATAACAAAAGAGGAAAACATCATGGAAGCACCATTAGTAAGCGGAATAGCATTAGACAGAAACCAAGCACGTATCTCACTTATGGGTGTAAAAGATAGACCAGGAATAGCATCGGATATTTTTAACCGTCTTGCTACTGCTGAGGTAAATGTTGATATGATTATTCAAAATAAAGCACATGATGGTAATACAAATATTGACTTTACTGTTCCTGTAAATGATCTTAATAATGCAAAAAAGATAGTTGATGGTTTTGTTAAAGATGGTGAGATTAGTGCAGATTCTTACAATGAAGATATATGTAAGGTATCAGTAGTTGGTGTAGGTATGAGAAGTCATGCTGGTGTAGCTGCAAAAGCTTTTTCTACTATGGCTGAAAATAACATTAATATCAACATGATCTCTACATCAGAGATAAAAGTAAGTATGGTTATTGATGAAAAGTATGCAGAACTAGCTGTTCGTGGACTTCATGCTGCATATGAGTTAGATAAATAATCTTATGCCAAATTCATATGCACCCGATTTTGCACAATGGAGTTTAGATGCTATACGTGAAGAGGGTGCAAGCCTCTCATGGCTCGAAGAGCAGCGTTTTGAATGGTCTAAAACAACTGCATATGCTCTAGAACAAATACTACAGGGTAAGACAATTATTCTTATCACAGATGAAAAACATAAATGGCTTGAGACATACATACTCTCATCTGTGAATACTGAGCAGTTAGAACGTCCTCTTATCCCAATTATCAGCATAGATAACATCTGTATTCATTACAACAGTATTAATGGTGGTGAGATGATAGATATCGTAGATGATATGATTTCTCTCTCTTATAAAGAAGACTGCTTCTTTTGGTATATAGGTAAGGGTAATGATAAACGCTGCGATATTGCTAAAAGAAGAGATAATAGTTACTATTGGATGTTTGATGAAGACTTTAATAATGCTTTTACTCTAAAGTCTTATGATAAAGATTTAGATGTAAAACTCTTACAGCTTTACCGACTTTTTGATGCATCACTTAATGCTACGATGTTTGGGGAAGTAGATGCAAGCTCCTAACATTAAAGGTCATATTATTATTTCTGATGATATTGAATCAGAAGTAAGTAGACTTGAAGAAGAGTTAAAGCCTTTTCGTGTTGTGAAGTTTATTGTACTGGGAGAGGTATTTAAACTAGAACATGCTAAGGCTGTTTTAGCTGAGTCCTATATTAGTGAGTCAAATACAAAGTATATTATTTTAGGTGCGAGTGATCTCTCCGATGTCGCACAAAACTCTCTACTTAAATTACTTGAAGAACCTCCTCGAAATATAGAATTTATAATCATAAGTCCAACAAAATCAAACCTTCTTGCTACTGTCCGTTCTCGTCTTCCTATTTTAAAAATTAATAACCACCATATAGTTCATGACTTAGAGTTAAATCTAGCACGGCTTGATTATAAGGATGTATTTAGTTTTTTAAAAGAGAATGCACGTGTGAAAAAAGAGGAAGCAAAAGACTTAGTCCAAGCACTCTTTCATAGAGCGACAGTGGTTGATATGCTTATTTTATCACCTTTGCAGTTAGATAACTTTGACAAAGCATATAGACTACTTAGTTTAAACTCTCGACCACAAAGTGTTTTAGCAATGTTACTCATGAGTTTTGCGAGAGATAAGTAATGGTAGTTGAACAGCTGAGTAATTCCATTGATATAAAACAATATTTAAAAGATATCAATGTCGACTCTGGTGGTATTAGTATTTTAGCTGCCAAAGCTAAAACACACATCCTAAAAATAAAAGACCTCAATGTTGGAGGGGCTAATATCTTAAAACAAGATGCTCTCTCCATAGGTGCAGATTTAGCAGTTCCACGAGGAACAGTACTCGCCAAAACACCTACTGTAGAGTGTATACTTATAGCAACAACTGCACAACTTAAAATATTAGCAAAAAAAGAGTTAGCACAGCCATTTGGTTTAAAAGACTTAGCTCATAAATTAAAAGAGATAGTTTCTGTAAAAATGCCTACACATGTACAAGTAATGGGTGTTATAAATGCTAATGATGATAGTTTTTATGCGGATAGCCGTTTTAATGCAGAGGGTGCGGTGTTAAAGATTGAGTCTATGATACAAGAGGGTGCTAGTATAATTGATATAGGTGGGGTTTCTTCTGCACCTAATGCAAAAAAAGTCAGTGCCGAGGAAGAATTATCTCGTGTAAAACCACTTTTAGAAATGATAAAGGTGAAAAAACTTTATGAAAAAGTAGACTTCAGTATAGATAGTTATGAGCCTATAGTAATAGAGCAAGCACTAAACGCAGGCTTTAAAATAGTCAATGACATCACAGGTTTAGTCAATGATGAGGTTTGTAAACTCTGTGCTAAATATAGTGCTACTGTAGTGATCATGCATATGTTAGGTACACCTCAAACTATGCAAGATAACCCAGAGTATACTAATATTTTAGATGATGTATATATATTTTTAGAATCTAGAGTTAAAAAAGCTGAATCTTTTGGAATACAAAATATAATATTAGATGTAGGCATTGGATTTGGTAAAACATTAAATGATAACCTTAAACTGATAAAACATTTAGAACATTTTATGAGTTTAGGCAGACCTCTTTTAATAGGTGCATCGAGAAAGTCAATGATAGCGAAGGTAGATGAAAATAAAGAGGTAAAAGATAGATTAGGAGGAACACTTGCGTTGCATCTAGAAGCACTCAAAAATGGTGCCTCAATACTGAGAGTACATGATGTTTTAGAACACTCCCAAGCTATAAAACTTCAAGAGGCTCTTAATAAGGTTTAGGTCTAAACCATGATACCTTTAATCATAAAGAATAATAATCCTGCTAATGTAGCAGCTGCAGGAACTGTGATTAACCATGCTGCGATTATTTTTTTCACAGCATTACGTTTAACATACTCTACTTTTTTTGTCTGTTTGATATGCTTTTTAGTAGATTTAATGAGTTTTTCTTCATCCGCAATAAATTTATAAAGTTCAACTACTCTTTCATATTGTGTTGTACTCTTTTCATCTTGTTTTTCTAACGTAGCAAGTTCAGCCCTGTAAGCATGAAGGTTTGACTTCTCATCCTTGATGATACTTTTGTCTTCTTCTATAGTTGTTGTATCACTTAAGTGTAAGTACTCACGTAAAAAACCAACACCAAAAACACCACCGATAGCGATATGCGTTGAGCTAACAGGCAGACCAAGTTGTGAAGCAATAATAACTGTAATAGAAGCAGCCATTGCAATAGAGAAAGCTCTAATTTGGTCAAGTTCAGTTATCTCAGTTCCTACTGTTTTTATAAGTTTAGGACCATAAAGCCCAAGCCCAAGTGCAATACCAAGTGCACCAACCCCCATAACCCATAGGGGAATACTAGCCTTACTAGAGATACCACCATTTACAATAGCATCATTAATCGCAGCTAAGGGGCCAATTGCATTTGCAACATCATTTGCACCGTGAGCAAAACTAAGAAGTGCTGCAGCAAAAACTAGAGGAATAGTAAAAAGAGTATTTACTGATACTTTTGTGTTTTTCATAACCGTTGTGTTAGAAGATAATTTTATTTTTACCAAAAAGAAAACTACGAGAGCGACTGTACCACCCATTACTAAAGCAGTGAGTAAAGAAGGTTTATTTGTCATCTCTATACTTACAAGTGGTAAGTAGTTAAGCATCTCAACTATTTGAGGCCATATCTTTTTTAGACCTTTAAGTGTGAGGTATGTTACAAAAGCCCATGACATAATGGAGACAAAAACAGGAACCCATTTTTTTGCGGCGGCAACCTTGTCGTCTTTAAATACTATAGACTTTTTAATCGACAAAAGAAAAGCTGCTGCAATCACACCACCAAGAACAGGTGATATAACCCATGAAGCAGCAATTTTTGCCATTGTACCCCAGTCTACTATATCAAATCCAGCAGCTGCAATACCTGCACCCATAACACCACCAACGATAGAGTGAGTAGTAGAAACTGGAGCACGCATCATAGTTGCGAAGTTAAGCCAAAGTGCAGCAGCTAAGAGTGCGGCCATCATTGCCCAGATAAAAGGATCAGCATTACCACCAAACGCAGAGATGTCAATAATACCTTTTTTAATAGTGTTTACAACTTCTCCACCGGCAATAAGTGCACCAGCTGCTTCAAATACAGCAGCAATTACAATTGCCATAGTCATAGTCATAGCTTTTGAACCAACAGCAGGTCCAACATTATTTGCTACATCATTTGCTCCGATATTCATAGCCATATATGCACCGATTAGTGCAGCTACTGCTAAGAACATATTGTTAGGAATTCCGCCATTACTCATAAAACTATAAGTAAGTACAGCAATCATAAAAAATAGTGCAAAACCTAATCGTGTAAAATCTGTACCACTTTTTTTCAAAGCTTCTTCTTCGAGTTTTTTCATTGTTTGGATTTCCATTATTTTCCTTCACTTTTTATATATGCTTTATTGATTTGTACTCTTTTAACAGGTTTACTTCCATTTACAGAAATATTATTTAGTTTTGAAAGTGTATCAAACGAATCAGCTGTGATTTTGCCAAATATCGTATGGTGACCATTAAGCCAAGGTGTAGCAGCAGTTGTAATAAAAAATTGACTTCCATTTGTAGCTGGACCACGATTTGCCATTGCTAAAATACCGGCTTGATCAAATGTCTTGTTAACAAACTCATCTTTAAAATCTTTATGCCAGATAGATTCTCCACCCGTACCACTTTCAGTTGGGTCACCACCTTGAATCATAAAGTCTTTGATAATTCTATGAAAAGCAATACCATCATAGTAACCATCTTTGATATGAGTCATAAAGTTCTCAACAGCTAAAGGAGCTACATCAGAAAAAAGTTCTATCTCTAAATCCCCTTGACTCGTTGTGAGTACTATTATTGGGTGTTGAACACTTTTTTTTGTTATTGATGGAGTAGTTATGCTTTTAGTAGCTTGAATTGGTTCAGAACTGCATGAGATAATACTAAGACTTAAAAGAAGTGTTAAAAGAAGTGTGTTTAACTTGAGCATATTACTCTTCCTCAAATGTTAAACAGACAGAGTTGATACAGTATCTTTGACCAGTTGGTTCTGGACCGTCAGGAAAAACATGCCCTAAATGCGCATCACAGGTACTACAAACAACTTCAACTCGCATCATCCCGTAAGTACCATCTTTTATCTCAGTTACTGAATCTTCGATTGTTTCGAAGTAACTAGGCCAACCGGTCCCAGAGTCGAACTTGGTATTTGACTCAAAAAGAGGAGTGCCACAACATACACATTTGTAAGTACCATCTGCTTTATTGTCATTAAATTCACCAGAGAAAGGTGCTTCTGTACCATGCTCTCTACATACTGAATAGGCCTCAGGACTTAACTGTGCTTTCCACTCTTCATTACTCTTTTTGACATTGCTCATATCTATTCCTTAGTTCGTTAATCTCTTTACACTCTTCTTCATATACTACATCAACTGATGTATGTGCTAAATTAAAGGCATATTCTATCTCATTTTCGCTTGTAAAACATAAATCCATAAGAATAATATGATTCGTATTTAACTCATTTATATCTGAATAGCTACAAAAGAGTAAGTTATTAAAATTTTGATTAATTAGAGCTGTCGAGCTATTGATAAATCCAGGCACTTCTTCTATAAATGAATGAAGATCATCTTTAAGTTTTTCCCTACTCATAGAGTTACTTACTATAAGAATATTTTTAACTTTTTTGGCGAGAAGAGTTGATATCAGGTGTAATGCTTTTGCATGGGGATTCGTTTTATAGAAGTTGACTTTTCTGTTTAAAATTCTAAAATTTTTACTAAGGTTTGCATTACAGTTCAGTGTACTGACAAGTACTAAGGTAGATTTCTTTTGTATATGGTTTAAGTACTCTATAAATTCAAATGGTAATTGGTCAGAATCATCACACATTAGTGTATCAGCAGCATGGTAAGTCTTTTTCATTAGTATAGGGTGGACTTTTATATGAGATACACTCTCTTTTGCTACTTTTAAAAGATGTCTATTTAGAAGTTCTAAGGGAGTGATGATTTCTATAGAACTTAAGTCAATGTCAATTATAGCATGCTCGGTAATAGTTAAAATCTTCTTTTTTAAGATATCACATGCGAGGACAGTGGCTTTTAGAATGATAATCTTTTTAGATTTTTTATCTAAGATCTCTACAATAGATTTTAGAAGTAAAAGATTACTTTTTCCACTTCCATGCAAACCTGTTAAATGTGTGATTGGCTTTAAAGGTTTATCGATAAATGCTCTTTGCTCGTCACTACAAAGATGCATATCCCCTTCATGCCCTAATATACTATACTGAATAAAAAGTGGCCCTAAAATATCATCTATGCACGGTAAGTCATTGCTCTCTTGGCAAGAATTATGTAGTTTTTTTAAGATATCTGCTTCATTGAAATCACTAAAGATAATCTTCTCTTGAGGCAATAAAGACTTAAATGAATCATTTAAATGCTCATACTCATCAGCATTTAAATTTTCCATCAATAGGTAGTTGAAAATTGGTACACAATCATTGTTTGTAAGTGCATTAAACTTCTGTTTGATAATATTTTGAGTATTCTCATACGCTAAAGTATCATTGGAGTTTTCTTGTTTTTGGGCTTTTTGTATATCTGCTTTTTTTAACACACCATATGTCCACTCTTTTGATTCAAATAGATAAAGACCACGTAGACTGTCAAGAACAATAAGCCCAATCTTATAAACTGAGGCATGATGATAGATATTTACATCTTTAAGAACAATTAGATTACTTTCTTTAGAAAGATTTTTAAGTCTTTTGATAAGAATTGTATCTAGAGTAGTTAGTTGTGTAGATGTCTTTTTAAAAAAAGATGTGAGAGAAGGTATATTCATTGCGGTGATAAAACAATACCTATTAAAGAGGTATTGTTTGAAGTTACTATTTTCCTGAAGCTACACGGTCTTTAAGACCTTTACCAGCCTTAAACTTAGGAACCATTTTATCTTGAGTAGTATAAGTCTTATCAGTACCAGGAACTTTACCACTTTTTCCTTTTTGAAGCGCAGCAGTAAAACTACCAAAACCAACTAAAGAAACATCTTCTTTTTTAACTAATGCACCTGTAACTGCGTCTGTAAACGCTTTAATAGCAGCTTCCGCTTCTACTTTAGTCTTGTACTCGCCACTTTCTTGTACTAATTCAACGAATTGAGCTTTGTTCATAAATTTACCCTTGGATTAAAATATTTCCGAACTTTCGTTAAGAACGAAATAATTCAGCTAGAGACACTTTATAGTTTATTTGCTTAAATTTTTCTTCTTTTTAGTTAAATTAAGCAGGAATTGTGTTGTTTTTGTTTCTATAAGTCCATATTTAGCCACTTTTATGAGTCTCGTTATATTAAACTTAGGCTTACTAGAGATGAGTAAAAAAGAAATTTCTTTTATTTTTTTATACTTATCTGTGTGTGTGTGTATGGATAAAAATACTTCATCCAGACCATCTCGTTCATTTGTTGTTAGTGCGCTCATCTACTTAACTCCTATAACTTATTTATTTTTCTCACAGTTCTAATAATTTCATCATCTTCTAAACTTCCTAACATTTTCATAACTGTAGCAGCGGCTTGTGGTTTAGCCCGACCTAGTTTCCAGTCTTGATATGTACGCATTGAAATACCAAAATTAGAAGCCATATCTTTTAAGGATATTTTTCTTCCGTTATTTTGAGACTCTAACGAGTTATGGAGGATATTAAAAAGATCATTAATTTGCATGAAAGTATTATACGGATTAAATACTTAAATACATATTTAATAATATAATATTGTATATTAATTGTATGATTTATATTATATTCAGTATTTAATATAAACTAATAGTATCTTAAAGATAATTATAATTTATATAATACACGGTAAACCGTGTGCTATTTATAGAAATAGAGAAAATATTAGCTAGATTAAAGAAAATTTAAAAGAAAATTACTGATGAATATTTAAAAGGAGGAGTGGAGTTTAGAAGATAATGACTTTGCTAGTATTCTAGCAAATCACTATAATCATATTTAGAAAAGTCTAGGTAAAGCTTACCATTTTGCTTGATAACACGAACATCTTTACTATATACGGCTAAGAATCTTTTTTTAATTACTTTTTTCTGATAAGTTTCTAAATCAAGTGTTTTAAGATACTGTTTTAGTTCTATAATCTCTTGTTTGTTCTCAATAGTTTCTATTTCGTGAATTGTTTGGGACTCCTCAGCAGCTAGTTTAGCATTTACTAGTTCTAAAATACTTTTAAGTTGTTCATCTTTTGAACTATATACTTGCTCAATTTTTGCCATCTCATCACGTAACATTTGTTCTTTATCATCTATAAGTTTATCTATCTTAGTTTCAAGTTGCAGTATTTTCTCTTTGAGTTGTTGATTTTCTTTTTGATAAAGTCCTAGTACCATGGCAACTGTTGTTTTAGGTTTTGTAATTACAGCTATATTTGGTACTACTTTTTCTTTTGTAAGGGTATCTCGTTTAGCATGAATTTCACTTCTTAATTCTTGGTTTAATGAACTTTGTGGAACTATTATATATGTAATTGCATCCTCTATAATATAGTTAAGCTTTTTAGCACGAAGTTTTGAGTGGATCATCTCTTTTGACATTTTAAAATGTTTAGAATACTCATCTACCGTTAATCTCATCTTGTTCCTTTTATATAATTGAATTCTAGTTAATGTTTGGAGGATTAATGATCCCAGACTTTCTCAACCAAATAAGACAGCCTTGTTTTTCATATCCATGTTTATCTTTAAAATGTTGTACAGTTGACTTTTTAAGTTCTCTTTTGGCGAGGAGAACATTGAGGCCATCACCTATAAAGTTTTTACTTCCTAGTATATCTTCAAACTCATTAATTTCACCAGTATCTGCAGCTATTCTTATCCCCTCAAAATCATTATATTTTTAGAAATATGTTCTGAAAGTGCTTAAAACTTAAACCTAAAATAGGGCCAAACCCTTTGAAAAAGGTGTATTTGAATTAGCCAACATCTTTTGTATCATTTTTTAAAAACTTTTTGTTAAAAACACTACAATCTCTAACTTCTGTGCTGATGTAAGTTGTGAGAAGTTGATAATGTCGATCAGAACTATATCAGTTGTAAGTATTTTTTTCATTGTTTAATTTCGTTTTATTAGCATTTTAGCATAAAGTTCTTTTAAATGAACTTTTCAATATAATTACAAAATTAAATTTTTTGAGGTGAGTGTTTATGAGTAATGGTATTTTAGATATTGTAAAACCCGGAGTTCTTTTTGGAAGAGATGTTCAAAAAGTGTATGAACATGCAAAAAAAGTTGGTTTTGCTATTCCAGCTGTTAATGTAGTGGGAACAGACTCTGTTAATGCAGTCCTAGAAGCTGCTGCAAAAGTAAACTCTCCTATAATTATTCAGTTTAGTAATGGTGGATCATCTTACTATGCTGGAAAGGGTTTGAGTAATGAGAATGAAAAAGCTGCGATTGTAGGTGCTATCTCTGGTGCTCTTCATACTCATATGATGGCGGAAGCTTATGGTGTTGCGGTTATTCTTCATACTGACCATGCAGCAAAAAAATTACTTCCTTGGATAGATGCACTTCTTGATGCTGGTGAAGCACACTTCGCTAAAGAGGGTAAACCACTCTTTTCATCACATATGCTTGACCTCTCAGAAGAGCCATTAGATTACAACATCTCTACTTGTAAAGCATACTTAGAACGTATGAGCAAAATCGGTATGAGTATAGAGATAGAACTTGGCTGTACAGGTGGGGAAGAAGATGGTGTTGATAACACTGACATGGATAATTCACTTCTTTATACGCAACCTGAAGATGTATGTGAAGCTTACGAGGTTTTAGGTGCAGTATCCCCTCACTTCACTATCGCTGCTTCATTTGGAAATGTTCATGGCGTTTACAAACCAGGTAATGTTTCACTTACTCCAAAAATCCTAGATAATTCTCAAAAGTTTATCAATGAAAAACATGGAACGAGTAATAAACCAGTTAACTTTGTTTTTCATGGTGGATCAGGTTCTCTCGCATCTGAAATAGCTGAATCAATCGGTTATGGCGTTATAAAAATGAATATTGATACAGATACTCAGTGGGCTACATGGCTTGGGACTAAGGACTATGTTAAAAAACATAATGATTACTTACAGTCTCAGATAGGAAACCCTGATGGCGAAGATAAACCAAACAAAAAGTACTATGATCCTCGTAAATGGTTACGTGCTGGACAAGAGACTCTTGTAGATAGAGTTGTTCAAGCTTTTAAAGATTTAAACGCGATGGACAGAAACTAGAACCTCTAGTATGCTTAGGACAAAAATGAGTGAAATAAAATTAACAGTTGATGAAAAAAATATAAAAATAGTGCTCAGTATTTTAAATAATTTAAAAAGTGGACTTATTAGTTCTATAAAAACTGATTCTAAAGCTTCAATACAAAAAACACAGTATAAACCTCAAAGTAAAGGTGTTATATATGAGCATGAATCAGGTGAGAATGATACTAAGGGTAAGTACTCTGCTTCTGCTTATAAAGAGAGACTAAAGCGCAAGCACTAGTTTCTTTCTTATCTCTTATCTTCTTCTTTGATGATTTTGAGTATTAGTACAATGAGCTTATCTTCAGAGCCCTTCATTTTATCATCATCTTTTAGTTGTTTATTGGGTAAGAAAGCCCATATCTTCCATATACTTAGTGTTAAAAAAAGTAACATACGTGTTTTGATATCGACTTCCATTTATAACCATGTTTGCCAATATAATAATTATAGGCTATTTAGGATAAAATTGCATTATGAATGATAAAGTATTTACAAAACCGATAAAAAAACAGTTTGAATTTGATGAAGAAGTCGCAGCCGTTTTTGACGATATGTTAGAACGCAGTGTTCCTTTTTATAAAGAGAGCCAAAAAATCACACAATTTTTTACACATAAAAATTTAACTGAGGGTGGAATTGTTTATGATTTGGGATGCTCTACAGCTTCTCTTTTACTAAACATACATAGAGATTTAAGTGTAAACGCTAGTTTAGTAGGCTTAGATAATTCAGAAGCTATGCTCAAACAAGCTCGTCGTAAATGTGAAGCTTATGGTGCAGATATCGAAGTTGTAAATGCTGATATCTTAGAGTACGAGTATAAAGAGGCTGATGTTTTTATCAGTAACTATACTCTGCAGTTTATCAGACCACTTGTTCGTGAAGAACTTGTTAAAAAAATCGCACTTAATTTAAAGACTGAGGGTGTGTTTATATTTAGTGAAAAAGTGATTAGTCATGAATCAAAACTAAACAAAGACCTTATAGAATGTTACTATGATTTTAAGAAAACACAAGGGTATTCCGAGTATGAGATAATGCAAAAACGCGAGGCATTAGAGAATGTACTTGTTCCTTATAGTGAAGAAGAGAACATAAAAATGGCGAAAAATGCAGGTTTTAAACACTGTGAAGTGCTTTTTCGTTGGGCAAACTTTGCGACTTTTATAGCCGTAAAGTAATTACTTGCTTTTGTCTTTTATCATCTGTCCCAAAAATCTTAGCACCGATACTATCAACACTAAAGACAACAACACCAACACCAATAATGCTAGTGATTACAAAAAATACAATTAATCCTGTGCTCATCTTTAGTCTCCTTTAGTAAACATTTTCAGTAGGTTCAGGCTTTTTTTTCTTTAAAGCTTCGCCAATCTCTTTATAAGTAATAATATCATCTTTGCCACACTCTTTGTGGTAATAGCCTTGAAGATCGTAATACTCTTTACAATCACTATAATACTTTGCAGATATACCATGCTTGTTCACACAGCCACTAAAGAGTATACTTACCATTATTAAAAGACTTATTTTTATCATATTTATTTGTAGTATTTTTTATACCTAAACTTTAAAAGTTTCTTTTGTTTTACAAAACTCAGTTAAAAAACATTTCTCGCAGTCTGGATTTTTAGCCTTACATATATAGCGACCAAATAATACCATACCTTGATGCAATGCATGTAGATCATTTTTAAACTTTTTAACAAGTGTAGCCTCTGTGGCAATAGCTGTTTTATCATCACTAAGTCCAAGTCTATGTGCAACACGAAATACATGAGTGTCAACAGCCATAAGGTTTGCCCCTGTGTACTCTATCATTACAACATTCGCAGTTTTTTGACCAACTCCTGCAAGTGTTTGTAACTCTTTTGTATCTAGTGGCACTTCTCCACCGTACACTTCTTCAACTCTTTGTGCCATAAGAATGATATTTTTTGCTTTATTGTTAAAAAATGAACATGAATTGATAAAAGACTTAACATCATCAAGCTCTGCATTTGCTAATTCTTTTGTTCCTGGGTATTTTTCAAATAGAGGCGGAGTTAAAATATTTACTCGCTTATCGGTGCACTGAGCAGAGAGTGCAACTGCTACAACTAACTCATAAGCATTTGTATAAGAAAGTTCAGTTACAGCATCATCATAACGCTCAATAAAGAGCTGATGAATTGCTAAAATTTCTTTTTTTGTGGCTTTTTTTACTTTTTTTATCATAACGGTAGTTTAGCATTGTTTATGATATAATCAACTAAAATTATTTAAGACACAAAAAATATTAATGGGTGTTCTTCCACTGTTCTCATTAAAAAAAACAAAAAAACATCCTATGCAAACAGACACTAAACTTCTGTTTGAGCAGTACCTAGATAAAGGGTTTTATTCTGGCATTGTAGACAATTCTAAATCTATGATGTTATACTTTTTTCAAGGTAAGGGTTGGATTGGCGCCAATAAAACTTTTTTTAAAAAGATGAAATATAAAGATATAGATGAATTTATAACACAAAACGATAGTGTGAGAGACCTATTTTTAAGTGAAAATGAAGAGATATTTACAGAGTCTGATAAGTCATGGTTCGATTATATAAAAAAGTATGACAGTTCGGGTTATCGCATAACTATTTCCCAAGACAGAGGGGCTGTTGCAATAATAGGTGCTAAATGTCATGCTTCAATAAAAAACAAAATTTTTTATATCTTAGAACTTGAAGATGTAACAAAATTATATAATGCAGAGTTAAAAACAAAAGAAGTTGAAAAATTAAAAACACGGTTTTTAGCTAATATTGGACATGAATTTCGTACTCCTATGAATGGTGTTTTAGGTTTTATAGAGCTTTTTAGACAAACATCATTAGATGCAGATCAAAGTGAATATATCAATATGATAAGTAAGTCTTCTACAAGTCTTATGAACAATATTGAAACACTTTTAGAACTTTCACAACTCCAAGGTGGACGTTTAGAAATAGACTCGTATGAGTTCAATATATTACCCGAGATGGAAAAATTAGCCTACAGTTTTTATAAGATAGGAATGGACAAGGGTGTAAAGGTACTAACTTTTATAGATCCTAAACTACCACAAGAACTCTATACTGATGCAAAAAAAATCAATCAAATCATGTTCTCTCTTATTCAAAATGCTGTTAAGTTTACACCACTAGGTGGTAAGGTTATCATTGAGGTAAAACTACTTAAACGCCAAAAAAATGGTGACTGTAGCATAGGCTTTGGAGTAAGAGATAATGGTAAAGGTATCTCACTAGAGCAAATAGCACTTATTAATGAACCTTTTACAACAGGCTCGTATGCAGATGAGAGACTAGGAGTTGGTCTTGCTCTCTCTCATGGTTTAGTAGAACTCTTTGGTTCAGAACTTCGTATTCAGTCAAAAGAAGATGCAGGGACTTATGTGAATTTTGTTCTTAACTTCAAAGGTGCACGTGGACAAAACTATAAAATGATGCCAAAGAGAAAAGTGAAGGTTCTTTTACTAGATCAAAAGAAAGTCGAAGAAGCAAACTTTTTGACTATATACCTATGCTCTTTTGCCTTAGATGTTGTAAAATCAAAGCAACTTGATAAAAATGTTTATGAGGGTATTGATGCTTTATTTGTAGCAAATCAAAATGATTCTTCTTGGATGCTAGAATTGAGTAAATACTCCAAAAGCACACCTGTAGTATTATTACTTGAAGAAGAAGAAAAACTACAAACTAAATGCACTTGTAGTTGAAGAGAACCTTATTAATCAAAGACTTATACAGATACTACTTCAAGGCTAGAATATCTCTGTAGTTACAGCCTCTAATGGTATAGAAGCCACTAGAGATATTAAGCAAAACATGAATATAAATAAACTAACACCAATAATAGCTTTAACAGCGATGGCAATGGAAGGTGATAAGGAGATGCTTATGGAGAGTGGCCTTGATGATTATATGGCTAAACCTCTCACACGAGATAAACTTGAAGATATGCTCAATAAGTATCTAAAGACAAGAGCATAATCCCTACTGTTTAATAACTATTAGTTAATTCGTAATAAACTCACTTTATAAAACAAAGGAATACGAATGAAACTAGCTACAAAAATTTTATCCGCAGTATTATTAACAGGAGTTGTTGCTTTAGCTAATACTCTTGTAACAGTAAATGGAAAAGCAATTACACAACAAGCAGTTAATACAGAGCTAATGAATGCTACTCAAGGAAGATTCAACCAAGTGCCTGCTGAGAAACAAGCTGAATTTAGACAACAAGTACTTCAACAACTTATAGGTAAAGAACTTATCTATGGTGATGCAAAAAAGACAGGTGTTTTAAAAACTAAAGAATATAAAGAAGAATACAAAAAACTTGAAGAACGTATGAAAAAAGAGCTTGCTATTCGAGTATGGCAGAAAAAAGTTGTAGATGATATTAAAATTTCAGATATTACACTTAAAGATTATTATAATAAAAACAAAGAAGAATTTAACGAAAAAGAAGCAGTACATGCTCGTCATATTTTAGTCAAAGAAGAGGTAGATGCTAAAGTAATTATTAATGAATTAAAACCTTTAAGTGGTCAGAAGTTACAAGCAAAATTTGAAGAATTAGCAAAGAGTAGATCTACAGGACCTAGTGGATCAAAAGGTGGGGACTTAGGTTTCTTTGCTCAAGGACGAATGGTTCCTGCATTTAATGATAAAGTATTTACTATGAATGTTGGTACTATCACAATGACACCTGTAAAAACTCAGTTTGGTTACCATATTATTTATCTTCAAGAAAAAAATAATGCAGCAACTAAAAGTTTTAAAGATGTTAAACCTTCTATAGAACAACGTCTAAAGATGGAAAAATTCAAGTCAGTAATGCAATCAAAAATGGCAGCACTTCAGAAAAAAGCTACGATCAAGTAGATAATCACTTTTGAACTATACTCTTTCTCCTATCTCTAAAATCACTTTAGAAGGACGGGAGTTTTTTATAAAAAGAGATGAGACTATAGACCCTTATCTCTCTGGAAATAAATACAGAAAACTCTATACTCTTTTAGAAACTCCCAAAAATAAATTTACAAAACTTATCTCTTATGGTGGCACGCAATCAAATGCAATGCTTGCACTTGCAGCAATATGTAAAAATAAAGAGTGGCAGTTTATCTACTACACTAAAACAATCAGTCCAGTTATAAAAAAACAAGAATACGGAAATTATTATGAAGCACTCTCTCTTGGTATGGACATAGTAGAGCTTGAGTATGACTTATATAAAGAGTATATTGCAGGACTGCGTGTAGACTTAGATGAGAAGATTTTACTTATAGACCAGGGTGGTGCAGATACAAGGGCAAAAGAGGGACTAGAAGTATTAGCAAGAGAGTTAAGAGAACAGTTTAAAGAAAAAGAATATTTAGATATAAAAGCTATAGCTACACCTTCAGGAACAGGAACTACAGCACTCTACCTTGCACTCTCTTTACCTGAGTATACAATTTATACAACACCGTGTATAGGTAGTGTAGGCTATCTAAAAGAGCAGATGTTAGCACTCCATAAAATCCCTAAAAACTTAATTATTTTAGAACCTAAAAAAAAGTATCATTTTGCAAAATTATATGATGAGTTCTTTGATATATACAAAAGACTTAAGGAAAGTGGTGTAGAGTTTGATTTATTATATGCACCCTCTATGTGGTTATCTCTCTTAGAAAATACTAGAGAGAGTGTTTTATATATACATAGCGGAGGATTGAGTGGTAATAGAAGTATGCTTGAGCGTTACAAGCGTAAAAATTAATCTATAAAAGTTACAGACTCTTGTAGATTTACACGCTTAGGTTGATAAGAATTTATCTTCGCTTCTTTATCCGAGTATCCTAGGACTACACTATATAAAAGTGCTATGTCATCTGGAGCACCAAGTGCCTCAGCAACAACTCGTCCAAATTCAGTAGTAGAACCTTGAGGACAAGAGTCTATACCAAAGTCTTGTGCTGCTAGCATAACACTTTGCATATATGCACCACAATCAATAAGAGCTCCTTGAGAACCATCGATATTTGCTTTATTTGTAAATACAAATATAACTGTTTGTGCACCAAACCATCTAAAGTTGTCTTTCCACATCTCTATACGTGTATCATTGTCTTTTCTGTCAACTTCCATAAGTTTATAAAGGTTTGAGCCTGTTACTATACGACGCTTCTTATATGGATTTGTCCACTTTACAGGGTAGTATTGAATAAACTGATCATTCGTTATACCCTCATCCATTTTAGTCATGACTGCATCACCAACTCGTTTGAGTGTGTCAGCATTACTTACAGCATAAGTGACCCATGGTTGCATGTTAGCACCACTTGGTGTCATCCCTGCAGCAGTAAGTATACTCTCTAATGTTTCTTGAGGTATTTTTTTATCGCTGTACGCTCTTTTCGAAGAACGATTTTGTAAAGCTTCTAAAACAGTTGGCATATACAATCCTTTAATGAAATTATAGTGAAATAATATTAAGAAAGTTATAAAAGCTAGATATGAATGTAACTGAACAAGAAACTTGACAAAGGGTGACTCAACTTGCTATACTTTAGAATACAGAAGGAGAATGAAATGAATAACAATATTTTTGAGAAATTAACACACAATTTAACACAAGCAATTGAGAGTGCTATCTCTTTGGCCTTACATAACAAAAATCAAGAAGTACAGAGTGAGCATTTTTTATGGGCACTTCTTACAAACTCGGATTCTATTTTAAATCAAATACTACGAAAGATGAATGTAGATAAGGTGGCAATGGAGTTAGATGTAAAGAGTTTGACTGAGAAACTTCCAAAAATTTCGAGTGTAACTAAAGAAAGTATCAGGCTTTCAAAGGGTTTTGTAGACACTTTAGAAAAAGGTGCTGGCCTTATGGCACAAAATGGGGATTCTTTTTTAGCTGTTGATACGTATTTACTTGCAAACCTAAGTTCTGCACCATATTCGAGCATACTTCCTAAGTACATAGATACATTAGAACTTACTAAAAATATAGAAGCACTAAGAGGAGGAGCTAAGATTGACTCTCAAAGTGCAGATGAAACACTAGACTCTTTAGCTAAGTACGGTATAGACTTAACGACTGAGGCAGCAGAGGGAAAACTCTCTCCTGTAATCGGTAGGGATGAAGAGATAACTCGTATGATGCAGATTCTCATCCGTAAAACGAAAAATAATCCTATGCTTTTAGGTGAACCAGGAGTAGGTAAAACAGCTTTAGTTGAGGGACTTGCACAAAAAATTTATGCAGGGGATGTCCCAACTTCGCTACAAAATAAACGAGTTATTGCCCTTGATATGAGTTCTCTGATTGCTGGTGCAAAATATAGAGGGGAGTTTGAGGATAGACTTAAAGCAGTTATACAAGAGGTAAAAGAGAATGGAAATATTATTCTCTTTATTGATGAAATACATACTATTGTTGGAGCAGGTGCATCTGAGGGAAGTATGGATGCTGCAAATATCTTAAAACCAGCACTGGCACGTGGTGAGTTAAATACTATTGGTGCAACTACACTTAAAGAGTATAGAAAGTATTTTGAAAAAGATACAGCCTTACAGCGTCGTTTTTTACCGATAAACTTAGATGAACCTACTGTTAACCAGTCACTTCAGATACTTCGCGGTATTAAAGAGCGTTTAGAGACTCACCATAATGTAACTATCACAGATAGTGCACTTGTTGCAGCAGCACGTTTAAGTGATAGATATATTGCGGATAGATTTTTACCAGATAAGGCTATTGACCTTATAGATGAAGCAGCAGCCGAACTAAAAATGCAGATAGAGTCTGAACCAACTGTTCTATCTCGTGCAAAAAGAGAACGTTCAGAGCTTATGGTAGAAAAAGAAGCACTCAAGATGGAAGATACTCCTGCAAATAAGAAGCGCTTACTTGAAATAGAAAAAGAACTCGCAGATATAGAAGAAGAAGTACAAAAACTTACTTCACAGTTTGAGACTGAAAAAGAGGTGTTTGAAAAAATATCTTCTATCAAGGGTGAGATAGAGGCTAAACGTAGAGAAGCAGAACTTGCAAAAAATACAAGTGACTTTAATAAGGCCGCTGAGATTGAGTATGGAGATATTCCTAAACTTATAGAAAAAGAAAAAACTATAAATGAAAACTGGGATAGATTACAAGCAGCAGGAACACTTCTCAAAAATAGTGTTGATGAAGACTCTATTGCGGGTGTTGTATCGCGTTGGACACATATACCAGTAAATAAAATGCTTCAATCTGAGCAGACAAAAATACTTCATGTTGAAGATGAGTTAAACAAAACTGTTATAGGTCAATCAAAGGCTACTCATGCAGTCTCACGTGCTATTAAACGCAATAAAGCTGGTTTAAGTGATGAGAACTCACCAATAGGTAGTTTTCTCTTTCTAGGGCCTACAGGAGTAGGTAAAACTCAGACTGCAAAAACACTTGCAAAATTTTTGTTTGATGACCAAGAAGCTCTTATTCGAATAGATATGAGTGAGTATATGGAAAAACATGCAGTATCTCGTCTTGTAGGTGCAGCACCTGGTTATGTAGGTTATGAAGAGGGCGGACAGTTGACAGAAGCTGTTAGGAGAAAACCATACTCAGTTATACTTTTTGATGAGGTAGAAAAAGCCCATCCCGATGTTTTTAATATTTTACTACAAGTATTAGATGATGGACGTTTAACAGATAACAAAGGTGTAACAGTTGATTTTTCAAACACTATTATTATATTAACATCGAATCTTGCAAGCGATAAGATAATCGCAAATGAGCCAGGTGAAGAACTTGATGCTATGGTTATGAATGAATTAAAACAGGCATTTAAGCCAGAATTTTTAAATCGACTCGATGATGTGGTTATATTTAATGCACTAGGGCAAGAAGATATAGTAGGAATTGTTGATATTTTCTTTGAAGGTATTGTCAAAAAAGTAAAAGATAGAGATATTACACTTACTTTAAGTCCTGAGGCAAAAAGATATATAGCCGAAGCTGGATTTGATCCTATATATGGTGCTAGACCACTTAAACGTGCCCTATATGAGATAGTTGAAGATAAACTAGCTGACTTGATTTTAGGTGGAGAAGTAGGCGAAGGGTCAAATGTAGAGTTTGTAAAAAAAGGTGAAAACATAGAAGTTATAGTGACTTAACAACACTTTAAGTAAAATTTTTGTATTATTTCGAACTTAATTTTACATAAGGATATGTAGTGAAAAGAACATACCAACCCCATTCAACACCTAGAAAAAGAACTCACGGTTTTAGAGCACGTATGGCAACTAAGAACGGTCGTAGAGTTTTAAACCGTCGTAGAGCTAAAGGTCGTAAAAGATTGTCAGTTTAGGCGGATACTATACACTGAAGCTCCATAAGGAGTTTCAATATGTATACAACAAAGGAAAAAACCAACACTCAAACAGTGTTGTTCTATTTTTTCTTCCTCACAATGGAACTCATAAAGTAGGTTTTACTGCGACAAAGAAGTTAGGAAATGCTGTAAAGCGTAACCGAGCTAAACGTCGTATGAGAGCATTATTTCGTGAACACTCTCCAAAACTCAAAGATGGCTCTTATGTATTCGTTGCAAAAGTCGGTCTCTTTGATTCTAACCATGAAAAACTTCAAAATGATTTTATCAAAGTATTAAAAAATGCGAAAACTATTACTTAAACTCCTATGGCTTTATCAAAAGTTTTTTACCCTCATTGGCTTCGGTTCTTGTAGGTATTATCCCACTTGTAGTGAATATGCACGATTAAATTTCGAAAATAACTCAATTTCAAGTGCGTTTTACCACTCTTTAACTAGAATACTACGTTGTAATCAATTATTTGATGGAGGGATCGAGCATCCATTGCTATATAAGCTCCACTGTAAACCTACTCAATTAGAAGTAGGAAGTATAAAATATTGGCTGGTTCCAAATAAAAAGAACCAACATTATATAATAAAAATTTTTTCATATAAAGGGTAATATGTGTTAGACAAAATGTCACCAAACCAGAGATTAATAGTAGCTGTACTATTATCAGTAATTTTTTTCGTAGGCTATACAGCAATTTTTCCACCAGTTGAGTCAGAAGTAGTACAAGATACTAAGGTTCAAACAGCACAAAATAGTGCAGTAAGAGTTCCAAGTATAAATGTAGAAGCGGAAGCTGGACATGTTATTACAGCAATTGAGACAAGTAGTTCAAATAACCTTGTAACTGTAACAAATGAGCACTTTATTCTTAAAATAGACACACTAGGACGTATCTCTTCTAAAGAGTTACGTGAAGAGAAGTTTAGAGATAAAGAAGATAACCATGCACAGTTAATACCTTCAAAAGGTACTAAACCACTTTATATAAGATTTATGGATGAGGGCTTAAATAAAGAAGCATCATCAGTAGCTTATACAACTAGTGCTAATGAGCTTAACATTGACGGTAGTGCAAAAAGTGTAACTTTAACACAGGAACTCTCATCCCTTACAGTAAGTAAAAAGATAACATTTTTTGATGATGGTCACTATGATATAAGTATCTCTTTGAGTGAAGATAAACGTTATTATGTATATCTAGGCCAACGTCCTCGTGTAAATGAAGATGAACAGATGATGACAGTTGTTGGTGCTATGGTTTATACTGATGATGAAATTGTAACAATTATAGAGGATGGGGATGCTGAGGGGCGTAAGTCTTTTTCAGGTGTTGAACTTCTTTCTGCATTTGACCAATACACAGCAACTATTATGTACGGACTTTCTAAAGATAGAACTATAATAGTAGAAAGAGATACACAAGATAATCCAGTTGTATATTTTGATGGAACACAAAACATAGAGTTTAGTGGTTACATAGGTCAAAAGAATTATAAAAAACTAGAGTCTATTAATCCTATACTTACAAATGCAATAGAGTATGGTTGGTTTACATTTGCAGCTAAACCACTTTTTGCACTTCTTTCATGGTTACATGGAATTTTTGGAAACTGGGGTTGGTCGATTATTGCACTTACTGCTATTATCAGATTTGTGCTGTATCCATTAACTTATAAGGGTATGGTTTCTATGCAGAAGATGAAAGATCTTGCACCTAAAATCAAAGATCTTAAAGCGAAGTATAAGGGTGACCCACAGCGTTTAAACCAAGCTACTATGGATATGTACAAAAAGAATGGTGCTAATCCTCTTGGTGGTTGTCTTCCAATGCTTATGCAAATTCCTGTATTTTTTGCGATTTATCGTGTTTTATTAAATGCAGTTGAACTTCAAGGTGCTCCATGGATGTTATGGGTAAATGATCTTTCTCGTATGGATCCATACTATGTTATGCCTGTACTGATGGGTGCTTCTATGTTTTTACAGCAACGTATGACACCAAATAATTTTTCAGATCCAATGCAAGAGAAGGTTATGAAATGGTTACCTGTGATATTTACATTTTTCTTTGTAACTTTTCCATCAGGTTTAGTTCTTTACTGGTTTGTAAATAATCTCTTTTCAATTTTACAGCAGTTTATTGTTAATCAGCAATTCAAAAATGCCAAAGATGCACTCAAAGCAGCTAAAGTAGAGAAATAATTATGTTAAAAATTGAAGCAAGTACACTTGATATAGCATATCAAAACGCTGCAAGTAAACTAGAATGCTCGATTACACAACTAAAAATTGAAGTTGTGCAGGTCCCAAGTAAAGGTTTCTTGGGTTTCTTTAGAAAAAGTGCAATTATTGTAGTTATTCGTTTAGAAGAAAAAGAACAAGACTCTAAACCTTTAAAAGAGACAAAATCCGAGATAAAACAAGAGAAAAAAAGTACAAAAGAGACTTCTATGTCTCCAAAAAAAAGTGAAAGTAAAAAAGTTCGAAAAGTTCAAAAAGAAAAATATGTAAAAAATTATAAAAAACAGATAGTATTAAATGATACGATTATGCCGGCTTCTTTTGTAAGTGACCAGGATGATGAAGATGATGATAATTTAAATGGACTAGATTTTACTGCGGACTATGATGATGAGTATGATGAAAGAGGTGAGGACGAAGAAGAAGTTCAAACAAGCACAAATCTAGACTCTATTGTAGAAGAAGTACAGACTAAAATAAGTGCACTTTTTAAACTCACTTGTTTTGCAATTGATAGTATAGAAGTAAGCACATATGACAGTGAAACTCTTTTGATTGAATTTAAAGGTGATGATGCAGCACTATTAATAGGTAAAGAGGGTTATAGATATAAGGCACTCTCATATATGATTTTTAACTGGATAAACTCCAAGTATGAAGTAGAACTGCGTTTAGAGATAGCAGAGTTCTTAAAAAATCAAGAAGAGTCTATAAGCCGTTACCTTATAAATGTATATGAAAATATAGATAGAGATGGACGTGCACAGACAAAAATACTTGATGGTGTTTTAGTGCAAATTGCACTTAAAGAACTTCGTGCAAAATATCCTCAAAAATATGTAGTAATTCGTTCAACTCGTGATGGATTAAAATATATAATCATAAACGATTACAACAACTAAAATGCACTCAGATACTATTAGTGCCATTGCAACTGCAAATGGCATAGGTTCCATAGCGATTATCCGTATTAGTGGGGATAAGGCTTTAGAAATCACCAAAAAACTCACACAAAGAACTACAGTAGAGCCAAGGTATGCAACACTTTCTTGTGTATACGACTCACAAAATACTCTTATTGATGAAGCAATCATTATATACTTTAAAGCACCACACTCTTTTACAGCAGAACATGTAGTTGAGATTCAGTGTCATGGTGGTTTTATCGTGGCACAGAGCATACTCAAAGCGACTGTACATGCTGGAGCGAGACTGGCTACTCCTGGAGAGTTTTCTAAGCGTGCTTTTTTTAATGGACGAATTGATTTGAGTGAAGCAGAAGCTATCGCACAACTCATAGAGGCTAAAAGTGAAGATGCAGCAAAAATATTAGCAGCACAGATGAAGGGTTCATTAAAGCATTTTATAGAAGATGTTCGTGATGAGATTATTCATATACTCGCATTTAGTGAGGTTACTATTGATTATGCTGAAGAAGACTTACCTGAGGATTTAGTAATTCAGATAAAGTCTAAACTAGATGAACTCTATAAACTTTTAAATAAAACGCTACAAGCTTCCAAGTTAAGAGAAGGCCTTATGCAAGGTTTTCGTGTTGCAATAATAGGAAAACCAAATGTTGGTAAATCATCACTTTTAAATGCTCTTCTTAATTTTGATAGAGCGATTGTAAGTGATATAGCAGGTACAACTAGGGATACTATAGAAGAACAGGTGAAAATAGGTACACACCTTATCCGTATGGTTGACACAGCAGGAATACGTGAAGCAAATGATGAGATAGAAAAAATTGGAATTGAGCGTAGTTTAGAAGCAATTGAGCAAAGTGATATTGTTGTTGCACTTTTTGATAGTTCAAGAGCAGCAGATGATGAAGATAAAAAAATAGTTAAACTCTTGGAGAATGCAAGAGAATCTAAAAAAGTTATAGTGATCAAAAATAAAATAGATTTAGAGCACAAGTTCTCTTTGTCATCGCTCTGCTTTGATTTAGAATTAAACTCTAAAGATGATGTTAGTAGTTTAGTAAAGGCATTAGAAAACATTATGGATAGAAGTAATAGCAGTGATGAGATTATGCTTATATCTTCTCGCCAGATAAATGCAGTGGAAGAAACTATGAAAAATATAGAAGAATCATTTGTGCCATTAGAAGATCAAGAATTAGAGATATTTTCTTTTCATCTTAATGAAGCTGTTAAAGAGATGGCAAGTATAACACGACCTTTTGAAAATGATGAGATGCTTGATAAAATGTTTGGCTCTTTTTGTTTAGGAAAATAAGATGAAGTATATTGCAATAGACTTGGGTCTTAAACGTATTGGACTCGCTTACTCAGCACATAAAGATTTAGTGACACCACTACCCGCTATTATAAGAAAAAACCGAAACCAAGCCTCTGATGAAGTGAAAAAAGCTATAGTAGAGTGGGAGATTGAGACGGTAGTCATAGGTATCCCTCTTGGTGGAAGTAGTGAAGATGAGATGAGAAGACGTATTGAGCATTTTATGAATCTTGTAGATTTTAAGGGTGAAGTTATTTTTCAAGATGAGGCGGGAAGTTCACTTGAAGCCGAGAACCTAATGAAGGGTGAGATAAAGTACATTCGTGATGGAAGGATTGATTCTATCTCTGCAATGATAATTTTACAACGCTATCTCTATAAGCTCAAACAAAAAAAATGAGACTACAGGGTTTAGATATAGCTCGTGGTATGGCCATTGTTTTTATGGTTCTTTTTCATTTCTGTTTTGATTTAGATAATTTTGGATATGTTGATTTTGATTTAAAACATGGCGACTTTTGGAAATACTTTCGTTACTTTATAGTGAGTATATTTATCCTCTTAGCAGGAATAAGTGCTCAAATAACTCATAAAAATGGTATCGATAGTAAAAAAAATGTTTAAAAGAGTAATGCTTTTAAGTCTTGCCTCTTTAGTTGTGAGTATTGGCAGCTATACACAGTTTCCTTCCTCGTGGATTTACTTTGGGATACTGCACTTTTTTCTTTTAATCACGATAATAGGTTTGCCTTTTTTAAAGATTCCAAAAATATCTCTTGTTATAGGAATATTTATAATTATCGGCTATAACATGTCTTGGCTCAATATGCACTGGTTTTATAATGTATTGCAAGAACCGCTTAACTTACCCAAAATGTATACACAAGACTTGGTGAGTTTAGTACCTTGGTTTGGAGTGTATCTACTTGGACTCACAGCAGGGTATTACAAGATACAAGAAACATTGTTAAACTATGAGATACTCCATAAAACTAATAGGATTAACACACTTTTATCCTCACTTGGAAAACACTCATTTATCATTTATCATTTATATGTTACACCAAATAGTCTTATTCTCTATGTTTTACTTAATAAAACTTTTTTAATAAAAATTTATGATAGTATTAAGAATAAAAAATTTTACATTTGAGTTTCTTAAACCAGAAGAAGTACTAGGGATGCTAAGTGATGAGTCATTAGATTCACCACAGACACTGATACAACTTTTTTGCACAAGTACAGATGTAAAAGAGTTGAAAAATATTCAGAATTTTTTTGCAGATACTTTTCCTAATACAGTTATCCTTGGTACAACAAGTGATGGTATTATTAATGGTTCAGATGTTTATACAGATAAAAAGAATATAGTTACTTTTACTACATTTAATCAAACAAGATTAAAATCGACTATTATAAACCATACAAATACTTTTAACAACAGTTATGAAACAGGTGTACATATTGCAAAGGAACTTATAAGTGAAGATACAAAACTCATTATTAGTTTTACAGATGGACTGAGTACAAATGGGGAGGAGTATGCTAAAGGTATCAGTAGTGTATCTTCTGATGTGATTCTTTCAGGTGGACTGGCAGGTGATAATGGAAAACTTATCCAAACGTATGTTTTTACGAAAAATGAAATGACCTCTAATGGTGCCGTAGCTGTCTCTCTGAGTGGTACGGTCTTAAACATTACAACTAGCTATTCATTTGACTGGTTACCCGTTGGAAAAGAACTAATTGTCACAAAAGCGATAAATAATAGAGTTTATGAAATAGATGGTATGAGTACTGTAGATATCTATGCTAAATACATGGGTCATGAATTAGCAGTAAGATTACCTAATATTGGTATTGAATTTCCTCTCGTTTTTGAAGTAGATGGTGTACTTGTAGGACGTGCTGTAGTACTTAAGCATGAAGATGGTTCCCTTACTTTTGCGGGTAACATACAAGAAGGAACAAAGGTTCGTTTTGGTGTAGGGGATATAGAAGATATACTGAAAAATACTAACTATACAACACGAAAAATGCTGAGTAAGATTAAGTACAAACCTGAGGCTATATTTGTTTACTCATGTATGGCTAGACGGCGTTTTATGAAAGAGTATATGTATGATGAATTAGATATTCTTTCAAATATCGGTGCAGTTTCTGGTTTTTTTACCTATGGTGAATTCTACCATGAAGGAAAGTCAAATCAACTACTCAATGAAACAATGACTCTGTTGGTTATGAGTGAAGAGAAAAACTCTCGGCCTGTCTTAGATTATAAGGAGAATGTTCTAGAACGTGACTTTGATATAGATGCACATCATGTTATGGCGCATCTCGCTAATACTGTTTCGAGGGAATTGGAAGAGTTAAACTATAGTTTAGAAAAAAGAATACAAGAGAGTGCTGATTATATCTATAAACAAGCATATTATGATGCATTAACAGGTTTACCAAATAGATTGAGTTTGATTAAAAAACTCAATATAAGTTTAGGGAAAATACTTATCCTTATAAATATTGATGATTTCACTATAATAAATGACTTTTATGGCCATGAAGTAGGAGACCAAGTTTTAAAAAAACTAGCATTTATCTTACAAATGTTGAGTAAAGAAGAAGATGCAGAGCTTTTTAAACTACCATCAGATGAGTTCGCAATAATTATGTATATTGAGCCACATCCTGAAGCGATAGAAGAGAAAATAAAGTACTGCATACGTACAATTGAGTCTGAAAATTTTTTAGTAGCAAATGGGTATTTTGCGCATGTCTCTGTAACTCTGTCTGCTGCCCTTATAAATGAGAAAAGAACAGGTTTAGTAAATGCAGATATGACACTAAAATTAGCTAAACGCACAGGTAAAGAGTATCTGATATTTAATGAAGATCTTAAACTGGCAAAACAGTATGAGGCAAATATTAACATGGCAAATACAGTAAAAAATGCAATAACAAGCGATAAAGTATTTCCGTATTTTCAGCCAATTGTAAATGTTCAAACAGGAAAAATTGAGAAGTATGAGGCACTAGTACGTTTACTTAATGACAAAGAAGAAATTCTTTCACCATTTTCATTCTTAGAAGTAAGTAGAAAAATTAAACTTTATCCTTTAATCACAGAGATTATGATTGAGAAATCTTTTACTTATTTTAAAAAAAATGGACTTAATTTTACTATTAATCTCTCTTTTAGTGATATTACAAATGAAAAAACAAGACAATTTCTTTTTGATAAAATCAAAGAGCATGGGGTGGCTGCTCAATTAACTGTAGAGATTCTAGAAACACAAGAAAATGATAATACAATAGTTGTAGATGAGTTTATAGAGAATGTTTATAGAGTAGGTGCATCCATAGCAATTGATGATTTTGGTTCAGGTTTCGCAAACTTTGAGCATATGACAAAAATGCGTTCAGATATCATGAAAATCGATGGTAGTTTGATAAAAAATATAGATAAAGATAAAAATGCAAGACTTGTAGTTGAAACTATTATAGTCTTTGCTAGAAAATTAGGTAAAAAAATAGTTGCAGAATATGTACATAACGAAGCAGTATTTAATGTTGTAAAAGAATTAGGCATTGATTACGCCCAAGGTTACTATCTGGGTAAACCTGAGGCAGAAGTTCTAGAGAATTTTATTTTCCCAGAATAAAGAGGTTATTACTTTGATCTGTAGCATCAGTAAATCGTTCTTTTAGTTCTCTGTCAAATGTAAGTATAAAAACATTTGCATTTGTAAGCTTAGCATCAACAAATTTACCTAAAAGAACATCGTCAGCAACATCTTTTCCATGGTCACACTTGATAAAGTTAAATGAGTTAAGTGTTTTACCATAATCATAAAGGTTTGCTTCCCACTCTGCACGTTTAAGATACAAAGAGTCAGGGTTGGCTGCAAGATAGATACACTCATCTGCTATTTCATACTTATCTATGATGTCATTAAAAATAGAACTTATACTTGAAAAGTTTTCTATATCCCAAAATAGATAATTTTTATTAGTTTTACCTTTGTGTTGTTTGTTAATCAGTTTGAGTCGTTTAGTGATATTAAAACTTGTATGTGCACTATCATTAGTGAAAAGTATGCTGTTTTTGAGTTTAACCGCATCATCAGTATTAAAACCTAAAATTTCTCCCATCTCAATATAGAGCTCAATGTTTTCTAACTCAAATTCAGAAGAACCTTTTTGATAGCGTTTAAGTTTTACTAGTTTAGCTTTTGAAAAAAGAATGTTCACACCCATTTTTTCGTGGTTTGCATATGCTTGTTTAGTACGAAAAAAAATATTTTTTGCTTCTGTATTATCGGGCAAGACTACACTTCCACGGTACTTGTGTTCTATGCTTATTTGTTGTTTATGTAATGACATTTAGAAAACTGTTCCACCTATTCCTTGAAGCTCAAGGGAAATTTTCAAGTATTATACATGGATGAGATTAAATATATAAAGCAATGAAAAAATATAAGGAAAAACTAATGAAAGTTTTACATATAATTGGCTATAATGCCACAAATTTTTAAGACAATGTTCTTAATTTACTCAAGGAAATACAATGGCATTAAATGTTTATTATGACAAAGACACTAGTTTAGACCTAATCAAAAGCAAAGTAGTTGCAATGATCGGTTTTGGTTCTCAAGGACACGCACACGCAGAAAACTTAAGAGATAGTGGAGTTAGTGTTGTTGTAGGTCTTCGCAAGAATGGTGCATCATGGGCTAAAGCTGAAGCTAAAAACTTTGAAGTTCTTACAGTTGCAGAAGCTACTGCTAAAGCTGATGTAGTAATGATTCTTTTACCAGATGAAAATCAAAAAGAAATTTATGAAGCAGAGATAGCTCCTAACCTTAAAGATGGTGCAACTATCGCTTTTGGTCACGGTTTTAACATTCACTATGGTCGTGTTATTCCTGCAGCTAACATCAATGTTACTATGATTGCTCCTAAAGCTCCAGGACACACTGTTCGTTCTGAATATGTAAAAGGTGCTGGTATTCCTGACCTTATCGCTGTTGGTCAAGATCCTTCAGGTAACACTAAAGAGTTAGCTCTTTCTTACGCATCTGCTATTGGTGGTGGTCGTACTGCTATCATCGAGACAACTTTCAAAGACGAAACTGAAACTGACCTTTTTGGTGAGCAAGCAGTTCTTTGTGGTGGTGTTACTTCTTTAGTTCAAGCAGGATTTGAGACATTAACTGAAGCTGGATATGCTCCAGAGTTAGCTTACTTTGAGTGTCTTCATGAACTTAAACTAATCGTTGACTTAATGTTTGAGGGTGGTATCGCTGATATGCGTTATTCTATCTCTAACACTGCTGAGTATGGTGATTATGTTTCTGGTAAACGTGTTATCAACGACGAGTCTAAGCAAGCTATGCGTGATATCCTTACTGAAATTCAAGATGGTCGTTTTGCAAAAGACTTCATCCTTGAAGGTCAATCAGGTTACCCTCGTATGAATGCTGAGCGTACTAATGATCAAGTGAAACTTATTACTGTTACTGGTAACAAGCTTCGTGAGATGATGCCGTGGATCAGCGCCGGTAAAATTGTAGACACTAGCAAAAACTAGTCTTTTTAATTTCTGACACTCATCTTCGGATGATGTGTTCAGTCACTCGACTTATGTAAGCTCCTTCTCACAAACATCCAAATCTAAGTATCATAAATCAAAAATCCACACTTTTTCAATATTAGCAATATTTTTTATATCTCCTTTCTTTAAATTAAAATAGATATAATCTCTTTATGAAAAAAAGAATCTTTGTAACTGCAACAAATACTGATATTGGTAAAACATACACAACTCTCAAACTTATGCAAAACTATACTTCTAAAGGTATAAAAGTAGGGGTTATTAAACTCATTGAGACAGGTGTCATAAATGGTGTTTACCCTGATGGGGATATTTTGCTTCGAACTCTTAAAGAACTTAATCCTGCTTGTAGAGATTTTTCTATCACTGATGTTGTTCCTATCTCTTATGAGCTTCCAGCTGCACCTTTTATAGCCTCACAAGGTAAGGCACTTGATTTCGCTGTCTTAAACAATGCAATTGAAAGACAAGAAGAGGTTTGTGATGTCTTGATTATTGAAGGGGCAGGTGGATTACTTGTACCCGTTGATGGAAACTTTATGATGATAGATCTTATCCCATTTTTTAATGCAGTTGGTTTACTTGTAACTCATTGTGCACTTGGTTGTATCAATGATAGTATGCTCTCTCTTGGAGCCCTTCAAAGTAGAAATATAGATGCCATGATGGTTTTTAATGAGCGTAAAGAAGATGAAGGTTTTGATATTATTAGTAAACCATACTTTTTAAGTAAAGATATAGAAGTGTTAAAAGTAGATGAAGACATTGACACAATTTGCGATGTCTTGTATAATCTCTAAAATGTTTATAAGAAAAAGGAACTAAATGGCACACATGATTCGCACTGATGATTTTACTATACAAGAGATAGAAGCGATATTAGCAGATGCGAAAAAGTTTAGTACTGGTGCTTTTGAGAGAATACTCAAAGATAAAATTATCATCACACTTTTCTTTGAAAACTCTACACGTACTAAAAGCTCTTTTGAGATAGCGGCCAAAAGATTAGGAGCGGAGATAGTGCATTTAGATGTATCACAAAGTTCAACTAAAAAAGGTGAGACTCTTGTTGATACTGCTATGAACCTTGATGCTATGGGCCCGCATGCTATTATAGTGCGTCATCAAAACTCTGGTGTACCGCAAATTCTATCAAAACATACAAAAGCGAGTATATTAAATGCAGGCGATGGAGCACATGCTCACCCTTCTCAAGCTCTTCTTGACTTATATACACTAAAAGAGCACTTTGGTGATTTAAAAGGTAAAAAAATAGCTATAGTTGGGGATATTAAAAACTCTAGGGTAGCTAATTCAAATATAGAACTTTTATCACGTTTTGGAATGGAAGTGATTTTAGTAGCTCCTCCTCACTTTTTGCCAAAAACTTCACTTAAAACGACACACTTTTTATCTGAAATTATAGATGATGTGGATGCTATAATGAGTTTACGAACACAAACAGAACGTCATTCTTCTCAAAACTATGCCTCACTCAAAGATTATGCTAGTGACTTTTGTATCACAGAAGAACTACTTGGGGATAGAGATATTATCCTTCTTCACCCCGGTCCAGTTCACAGAAATATTGATATAAGTGATGCACTTCTTAATGATAATCGTTGCAAGGTTTTAGATCAAGTGAGTAATGGTGTAAATATCCGTATGGCTATTTTAAAGAAACTTATAGCCTAAACCATATGGATGTAGAACTTTTAAACACTCTAGGCAAAAGCAGAGAACCTTTTTTATTTATAAGTGATTTCAAGGGTGAAAATATTAAGGTTATTCTTCTTAAAGATTTAGAAAAAGAAGATATTAATTTTAGTATTAATGAAAACTTTCCATATAAAAGACACTCCCATTTTTTGAAGACTAAAGCCATAAACTTTTTAGACTATTCTTTAAAGTTTACCAAAATGATACAGAAGATAAAAGAGGGAAAAACATATGTGATAAACCTGACTCAAGCTACTGAGGTAAAGACAGGTTTATCATTAAAAGAGATATTTAATACATCAAATGCTCATTATAAACTACGATATAAGGATGAGTTTGTCTGTTTTTCTCCTGAAAAATTTATTCAAATTAATGACAATAAAATCCATACTTTCCCAATGAAAGGCACAATAAACAGTGCTATACCAAATGCGAGAGAAAAGATTTTAGAAGATAAAAAAGAGAAAGCAGAGCATGTAATGATAGTTGATTTACTCAGAAATGACCTCTCCATAGTTTCATCAAATGTAAAGGTTGAGAGGTTTCGTTATATTAGTGAGATAAAAACAGGGGATCAAAAACTTTTGCAAGTTAGCTCAGAGATAAGCGGTAAACTTAGTGAAAACTGGCATGAAAATATAGGTGATATCTTAGATGCTTTACTTCCAGCAGGCAGTATAAGTGGTGCCCCAAAAAAAAGTACTTTAGAAATCATAGATGAGATAGAAGGATATGAGCGTAATTTTTTTACAGGTGTATTTGGTCTCTTTGATGGTATAAGTTTTGATAGTGGAGTGATGATACGTTTCATAGAAAAGACAGAGAAAGGTTACTTTTATAAAAGTGGTGGTGGTATTACTTTAGATAGTGATGTGAGTTTAGAGTATAATGAGTTACAAAATAAAATTTATTTACCATAATGGAATGTAATGATTAGCAAAACAAATTTTTTTACAAGTGGATGGACCTATAGTGAGGATGAGAGTGACTTAAAAAATAAGTTTCTGATGATCAATATAGCTATTCTTTTATCTACAGTTGGTTTATCAATAGGAATAGGTATTAATTTACTTTATGATATTTCAGGGTTAATTCCATTTGAACTAACTCTGATGATGGTAAACTTTTTATTATTTATATTACTTCGCTGTAAAAAAGGATCATTAAAACTTGTCTCATTTATCGAAACAGCACAGTTTACATTACTTTTTTTAGTGTTAATATATGTGAGTGAACCTAACCAACTTAAACATATTTGGATATTTACCTACCCTATTGTTTTACTATATTTTCAAAATATGAAGAATTCAATTAAGTGGCTCTTCTTTATGGTCGGTATGCTTATCCTTGCACCTATGCAGCCTTTTATTGATATCGCATATACTCAATTTCAAGTAATTTATATATCAATTGTTCTGATTATTATTAGTATAATCGCCTATTGTTACCAAATAAAAATTCATGAAGCAAAAAATACAATCAGAAGACAGGTAAGTGAAATTACTAACAAAGATAAGCTTATAACATTACAGTCAAAACAAGCAGTAATGGGTGAAATGATCAGTATGATAGCACACCAATGGAGGCAACCTCTCTCAACTGTAACATTAAGTATAAGCGATTTACAGCTAAAAAAAATGTTAGGTAAGGAGAGTGATGATACATATATGGATAAGGCCTTACAGGATATTAGTGATACTGTAGTATATCTCTCTGATACTATTGATGATTTTCAAACTTACTTTGCACCAAATAAAGATATGAATGAAGAGAATATTTGTGAAATAGTAAACCGTGCAGTGAATTTTACAAAAGCACGTATGAATAGTGCGGGTATCTCATTTGACTTTGAAGAAAGTACAGATGGTTTAATTCAGACTTATTCAAATGAACTAGTGCAAGTAATCTTAAACATACTCAATAATGCAATTGATGAATTAGTTGAGCATAAAAGAGCAAACCCGACAATAATAATAACAATACTAGATAAAAAAAGTAGGTTTGAAATTATTATAGATGATAACGGAAGAGGAGTGCCTTTAGAAGATCTTGAGTCCATCTTTGAACCTTACTATAGTACAAAAGGGATGAATGGAACAGGACTTGGCCTCTATATGTCACAAATGATTATGCAAAAACAGTTTAATTCCAAAATAGAAGTTAAAAGCTCAAAAGATGGAACTCAGTTCTGTATACAAGTTCCGAAAAAACTTCTATAATTTATATTTTCTTCGTTATAATAAAATAAAAATAAATAGAGAAGGTATGGAATGTACATAGAAGATTTAAAGTTTTCGCTCTGGGCAGATTTTATAGAAAGAGATTATTTAGATAATGAATTTAAAGACTTAATAGATAAAAAAATTATAAATGGTGCAACTTCTAACCCCGCTATTTTTAAAAATGCCATCTTAACCTCTTCTGCATACAAAGAACAACTAAACTCTCTTGGTGATATCTCAGCTAAAGATAAATATGAAGCAGTAGCAATTTATGACATAAAAAAAGCTGCTAATATTTTAAGACCTCTTTATGATGAGAAAGATGATGGATATGTAAGTATAGAAGTTGATCCAACTTTATGTGATGATGCGAATGCAACTATAGCAGAGGGGAAGAGACTTTTTAAAACAATTAACTGTCCAAACATAATGATAAAAGTACCTGCAACAAAGGCTGGATATATTGCTATGGAAGAGTTGACTTCTGTTGGTATCCCAGTAAACGCTACACTTGTTTTTAAAAAAGAGCAGGCTATCTCTTGTGCGAATGCTTTTAAACGGGGTGTATATAAGTACGATAAGATAGTAGATACAGTTATAAGTATCTTTGTATCGCGTATTGACAGGGCATTAGATAAAGAGCTTGCTTTAAAGGGTATTGATGTCTCGTTGAGTGGTATTTATAATACAGCTAGTATCTATAGGATTATAGAGCAGATGGATGTAAAAGGATGTCGTGCTCTATTTGCAAGTACGGGTGTCAAGGGTGATAGTTTAGCCCCTGATTATTACATAGAAAACCTTCTTGCATACAACACTGTAAATACAGCTCCTGTAGATACAATTATTGCCTTTACAAAAAACTCTGTTACTAAAAATGCCTTACCTATAAAAAAAGAAACTATTGATGCACATTTTAGTAAAATAAAAGAGATAGGTATAAATTTTGAGGCGGTATTAGACACTCAAATAGAAGAAGGCTTAGAGGCCTTTAAAGATGCATTTGAAGAGATACTGGAGTCGATATAAATACAGAAGTCGATGTAAGTAAATTAACATTTGAGCAATTAAAAAAGATACGTGTTCATTTAAAGAAAATGATTGAAGTTGGAGGTAGCGACCTTCATATAAAAGCAAATGCTGTTATCCGTGCTCGTATTAATGGGAATATTGTACAGTTTTCTGGTGGAATCTTTTCAAAAGAAGATGCAATGACTTTTGCAAAAGAGTTGTTAAAAGGGCGTTTTGGAGAATTTGTTGAGAAAAAAGAGCTTGACTTAGTCTATCCTTTTGATGAAAACAATCGTTTTCGTGTAAATATCTTTTTTCAGATGGATGGAGTTTCTGCAGTTTTTCGTGTTATTCCTGTTAAAATACCTGCGTTTGATGAGTTACACCTTCCTGATATTATTAAAAGTTTTACTAAAAAAGATAGAGGTTTAGTCCTTGTAACCGGTGTAACTGGTTCCGGAAAATCAACTACATTAGCTGCTATAATCAATGAGATAAACCTTACAAGAAAACAGCATATTATTACTATTGAAGATCCGATCGAGTTTGTGCATAAAGATAGAAACTGTATCATCAACCAACGCTCAGTAGGGCAAGATACACTTTCCTTCGGTTCAGCTCTTCGTGCTGCCCTTCGTGAAGACCCCGATATTATTTTGGTTGGGGAAATGCGTGATAAAGAGACGATTAACCTTGCACTTCATGCAGCAGATACGGGTCACCTTGTATTCTCAACTCTTCACACTATAGATGCTAAAGAGACAATTAACCGGATTATTGGACAGTTTCCATCAGATGAGCAAAATCGTATAAGACTTTCTTTAGCAGGAGTAATTCAAGGTATTATTTCTCAGCGTTTAGTTCCAACTATTGATGGGGGGAGACGTGCTGCAATGGAAGTACTTGTACGAACTCCTAGAATAGAAAAACTCATTATGGAAAACCGCGATTACGAGATTAGAGATACTATTGAAGCTGGAAAAGAGCATTATAAATCACAAAGTTTTGATCAGTCAATTTTGGATTTATATAATGATGGATTCATTTCTAAAGAACAGGCTCTCAAAAATGCGACATCAGCATCTGACTTGGAACTTAAAATTAGTGGTCTTAATAGCGGTAAAATAGGTGATAAAACAAGTACAAGTACAAGTGAAAGTGAAAGTATACAGATAACTCACGATGATGAGGATATCTTCGACTTAAAGTAATATTTAAAGAATATATGGGTACAATTTCAACCATTTTTAAACACAAGGAAATAATATGTTAGAAGGTATCGTTAGAGAGAGTATAAACACAGGTGCTACAAAAGCCCTACGTAAAGATGGTTATCTAATTGCAAATATCTACGGAAAAGGTCTTGAGAATATCAATGCTGCATTCAAATCAAATGAGTATATCCGTACTGTTCGTAATAAAGAAACTATAGCATTCCCAGTTACAGTTGCTGGTAAAGAGTTAAATGTAGTTGTTCAAAGCTATGAGTCTCATGCAGTTACAGGAAACTTACTTCATGTTGATTTAATGGTTGCACAAACAGGTGTTGAAGCTACATTCCACATCCCTATAGTAGCAGTTGGAGAGGCTCTTGGTCTTAAGAACAAAGGTCTTGTTCACATGGCTAAAGAACGTTTAACTGTTAAATGTACACCAGAAAACTTAATGAATACAATAGAAATTGATGTTACAGAGATGGATGTAAATGCTTCTAAACTAGTACGTGATCTTCCAGACTTAGCAAATATCACTGTTCTTGATGCTGATCGTGTTGCTTTAATAAGTATCATTAAAGCAAAATAATTATGTTAATAGTCGGACTAGGCAACCCTGGTACCGACTATGAACAAACTCGTCATAACATAGGCTTTATGCTTATAGATGAACTAAAAAAACGCTTTAACGCAAACAATGTAACATCCTCTTCATTTTTAGGTGAAACCTACAAAGCAAAAAATCATTTTTTATTAAAACCACAAACTTTTATGAACCTTTCTGGGGATAGTGTTATTAAGGTGAAAAACTTTTATAAACTCGAAGATGTAGTTGTAATACATGATGATTTAGATTTACCTTTTGGTAGTCTGCGTTTTAAACTTGGTGGTGGTCATGGTGGCCATAACGGTTTAAAGTCTATCGATGCAAACATAGGCAAAGAATATATACGAATACGAATGGGTATAGGAAAACCAGAGCATAAGGGAGAAGTTACTTCTTATGTTTTAGGAAAATTTACATTAGAACAAGAAAAATATCTAAAAATATGGATAGATAAGACTTGTGATGCACTTATATATCTTTTAGATCATACAATGCAAGAAACGAGCTCTTTATTCACACAAAAAGCACAACCACAGCTGGAAGAGTAATGCTAGCATTTAAATACATAGCATTTCACTACCTAAAGTATTTTTTTGTGATTATGACAGCCCTTGTTCTGTTTATGGTAGGTTTTGATTATATGGGAAATGCAGAGAGTCTTTCATCTTCTGCAAACCTTATTTTGATATATCTCGTATATAAAGCATTCTTTGCTATAGATATGCTACTCCCTTTAGCACTTGTTTTTGCAATGATTAGCACAAAAATCTTTCTTATTCGCTCTAATGCTTTAGTCTCTTTTTTTTCTTTAGGATACTCAAGGGTTGATATTCTTCGCCCTTTTGTTGTTGTATCAACTGCAATTATTCTTCTTTTTATCTCTCTTCACTCCTGGTCTAGTTTTGCAAGGGCAGATGAGTTTTCAAATAATATTCGTGAAAACAATCAATATTTAAGCCCTACAAGAGACCTTTTTTTTACATATAAAGGACAGTATGTTTACTTCTCAAAAATGCTTCCTCTACAAGAAAAAGCAGAAGGTATACGTGTTTTTAGTGTAAAAAATGACTCTTTAAAAGAAGTGATTATTGCTAAAGAAGCAGTATATAGAGATGATTATTGGCTTATTAAAGAGGCAGATATTATCTCTAAACCTGATGATCTAAGTTTTACATCAGCTGGAATTGTTGTGACCCAAACTAATGACTTAAAAATCCTTGAAGGCTTTCGTCCTAAGATACTTGATCAAGTATATGAGGGGAAGGTGAATTTCACTATTAAAAATGCCATCGATGCAATAGTACTTTTGAAAGAACAAAATATGAATACAAGTAGTATTAAAGGGGCCCTTTATAAGATATTTATATATCCATTTTTTGTACCGTGTTTGATTGTTATCATCTTCTTTTTTGTCCCTATTAGTGTACGTTTTTTAAATGTTTCTCTTTTTAGTTTTGGAGCGATTTTAGCAACTTTACTGATTTGGGGTGTTTTATTTATGCTTATAGAACTCTCAAACAACAAAACTATTTCAAGTGAAGTAGGGGTGATAGCTCCTGTAGTTTTACTTTTTTTAATAGCACTAAGACAGTGGCGTAAATATAGGATGTCTACTTAACACCTCTATAAGCACATTTTAGATAAAATCATTTAAAAAGAATTTGGAATTTTTATGATTGATTTTAAAGCAATAACTACTCAGTACAAAACACCTCTTTACATTTATGACTTTGACTATATGACAGCACAATACAATGAATTAAAAGCAGCATTTAAAGGTAGAAAATCTATCTTAGCTTATGCTGTAAAAGCAAACTCAAACCTTAGTGTTGTAAAACATTTTGCGAAGATGGGAAGTGGAGCTGATTGTGTTTCTATTGGTGAGGTTAGACGTGCATTTTTAGCAGGTGTTCCCGCATACAAAATTATCTTTTCAGGTGTTGGAAAAACTGATGATGAGATTCGTGAAGCCATAGAAAAAGATATACTCTACATCAATGTAGAAAGTGAAGCTGAACTTGGTCGTGTTGAACTTATGGCAAAAAGTTTGGGAAAAGTTTCTCGTATTAGTGTGAGAGTAAATCCAAATATCGACCCTAAAACTCATCCATACATCTCAACGGGTCTACATGACAATAAGTTTGGTGTAGATTTAAGCTCTGCTAAACGTATGTATATAAAAGCGAATAACTCTGAGTTTTTAGATCCAGTAGGTATCCATTTTCACATTGGTTCTCAGCTTACAGAGCTTGACCCTATTCGTGAATCAGCTGAAATAGTTGCTGATTTAGTTCGTTCTTTATCTGGTATCAATATAGAACTAAAGTTCTTTGATATTGGTGGTGGTTTAGGAATCAAATATGATAATGAAACTACAATCAAACCTTATGATTATGCACAGGCAATTCTAGGATGTTTAAATGCACTTGACCTGACTATACTATGTGAACCAGGGCGTTTTTTAACTGCAAACGCTGGTTATTTTGTAAGTAAAGTACTGTACGAGAAACAAAATGGTGATAAGAAATTTGTAGTAATTGATGGTGCTATGAATGACCTTCTTCGTCCTGCTCTTTATAGTGCTTACCATAAGATAGATGTTATAACAGACTCAAAAGAAGAGACTCGTCCTGTAGATATTGTAGGGCCAGTATGTGAGAGTGGAGACTTTTTTGCAAAAGATTATCCACTACCTCCACTAGAGCATAATGATTTAGTGATAGTCAATAGTGCTGGTGCTTATGGTTTTGGTATGGGTAGTAATTATAATACTCGTGGTCGTAGTGCCGAAGTGGCACTGCAAAATGGTGAAGTGAGACTTATCCGTAGACGTGAGACATTTGAAGATTTGATTGCGTTAGAGACTGAGTTCTTAGAAAAATAGGGGCAATATTTGTACTTCATAGATGTTCAAGGTACTTTAATCAGTGATATCGATAAATCCCCAATAGAGGGGAGTATCAAATTTATAACACATTTAAATAATCAGAATATTCCATATATGATAGTGACAAACAACACAAAAAAAGCTTCTTATGATTTTTATGAGTATCTTCTTTCTATAGGTTTTGAGTTTAGTTACGAGAAATATATTGACCCCTTGATGCTTTTATCAACACGAGTAGATAAAAGTAGTGTTGCGGCTTATGGGTCACCTGAATTTTTAAAGACTTTAATAGGCATGGGATATAAGCAAGATTTTATAAATCCCAAAACACTACTTGTGGCAACTAAAGAAGATTTTAATTCGAATGAGTATGCTCAAATGATAGACTTTTTACTTGGGGGTACTTCACTTGTAGGAATGCATGAGACATCAATCTATGCAAAAAACAATAAACGCTACCCGGGTGTTGGAGCAGTACTGAAACTTTTAGAATTTGCTACGAGTGTTCCTTATGATGTTGTGGGAAAACCAAGTACGGCTTTTTATGCACAAGCACTGATAAAGCTACAAGAACAAGATGAAAATGCTAAGTATGAATCTATTACTATGATTAGTGATGATGTTAAGGGTGACCTTGGCGGTGCTAAAGAGCTTGGTATGAAGACTATTTTTGTAACAAGTGGTAAGTATAAAACAGCACAAGAGATAGTTCCCCTCTTAGACGAAAATTTAAAACCAGACCTAGTATATAAAAATATGCAAGAGATAATGGAGAAAATATGAAAGCGAGAAGCGACTGGCAGACTTTAGAAGATTGTAGAGATACGATAGATGCAATTGATACTGAAATTTTAACACTTTTAAATAAGCGTATGAATGTAGTTCATAGAGTGGGTGAGATTAAAAGTGATACCGGTGGTGCTATTTATAGACCTGAGCGCGAAAAGGCCATTATCTCTCGTCTTACTGGTATAAGTGAGTCAGAAGAAGGTCTTTTAAATGCAAATGCAATTGAAGCTATCTTTTTAGAAATTTTTGCAGTTTCTCGTAACCTTGAACTTCCTGAACGTATTGCTTACCTAGGGCCTGTAGGAAGTTTTACACATCAAGCAGCTGAGAGTCGTTTTGGTGCTATGAGTGATTATATGTCCCTTAATTCTATTGAGGCTGTATTTAAAACCTTAGAGAATAAGAGTGCGAAGTTTGGTGTTGTTCCAATTGAAAACTCACGAGATGGAATCGTTGGTGAAACCTTAGACCTTCTCTCCAAATCAAGTGTAAAAATAGTCGCTGAACTTTATATGCCTATTCACATGGCATTTGCAACAAAAGCACATAAACTTGAAGACATAAATAAAATATACTCAAAAGATAAAGGTTTTGGCCAGACAAGAGAATTCTTGAGTGAACATGGTTTTGATAATGTTGAGCAAATTCCTGTTGAGTCAACAGCAAAGGCTGCAATACTAGCAGCTAAGGATGAAAACTCTGCTGCTATTTGTTCTCATATAGCAGCAAAACTCTATGGTGTACCTGCTATGTTTGAGAACATTGAAGATGAAGTAGATAATGCAACCCGTTTTGTAATCCTGAGTGATTTTAAAAATGGTGTGAGCGGGGATGACAAAACTTCAATATTAGTTCGTTTAACAGGTGCACTTGAAGCAGGAGCACTTGTAGGATTCTTGCAAGACTTTGATGCTGAGGATATAAATCTTAGTAAGATTGAGTCTAGACCATCAAAAGATAAAGATGGTGGTTTTGACTACTGGTTTTATATAGACTTTTATGGTCATATTGATGAAGAAAAAATCCAAAATGTACTGAGAAAACACTCAAATGAAGTGACTTGGTTAGGATCTTATGTAAAGGGTGAGAGTTAAAAATGAAATTTAATAAAAAACTAGAAAATATAAAAACATACGAAGCGGGTAAACCCATAGAGTTAGTTGTTCGTGAGTTTGGAATAAAGCCAAAAGATATAGTGAAGTTAGCTTCAAATGAGAACCCTTATGGTTGTGCACCTAAAGTAAAAGAGGCTGTAACTAAGATAGTTTCTAATATGGCACTCTACCCTGATGATAGTATGAGAAAACTCAAAAATGCTTTAACAGCTAGATTTGAGATAAAAGAAGAGAATTTAATTATCGGAAGTGGAAGTGATCAGGTTATCGAATTTATCATGCATGCTAAAGCTAATGCTTCCTCGAAAATACTTATAAATTCTGTTACTTTCGCTATGTATGAGATTTATGCAAAACACATAGGTGCTGAGATAATTAGAACAACTTCACAAGAACATAATTTAGATGAGTTTTACTCCTTGTATAAAAGTGAAAAACCAGATGTGATTTTTCTCTGTACTCCAAACAATCCAACAGGTGATGCTATAGATGCAAAAGCGATGATGGACTTTATCGAAAAAATAGATGAAGACACTTTAGTTGTAGTTGATGGTGCTTATATGGAGTATGCAGCATTTAAGGATGAAAAGAAAAATATTTCACCAAAAGATCTTATAGAAAAGTTTTCAAATGTAATCTATTTAGGAACTTTTTCTAAGGCTTATGGTCTTGGAGGTATGAGAGTTGGATATGGAATAAGTAGTGCAAAAATTATAAAAGAGTTACATAAACTTCGTCCTCCATTTAATATTACTACACTTTCTCTTGAAGCGGCATCAGTAGCGGTAGAAGAGAAAGAGTTTGTAAATAATTGTATCGCTTTATGCTTTAGTGAGATGAAACGTTACGAAGAGTTTGCAACTAAGCAAAAAATAGATATAATAGAGAGTTATACAAACTTTGTTACATTATGCCTAAATAAAAACAGCAGTTCTACACAAATCTCTGATGCATTACTGCGTCAAGGAATGATAGTGAGAGACTTAAGTGGTTATGGCATGAATGCTTTACGTGTAACAGTAGGAACACCAGAACAAAATAGTCGTTTCTTTGAATTGACGGCAGAGTTACTATAAAAATTATGCGGGAAATTAATGGACTTTAAGGTACTTTTTTCACAACTGGTTATTCTTTACGATAAGTTAACTAAAGAACAAAAAATGATTGTAGCAGCTGCTGTTGTTGGTATTGTTAGTTTCTTAATTTTCTTAGTTGTTTTTACATCAACAAAAAATACAAAAGATTCTTATGAAGTTCTTTTTGATTCTCTTAGTTCTAGTGATGCTGCAAAAGTTGTTACACAACTTGAAAAAGATGGAGTGCCATATAAGCTTGAAGCAAATAATATCATAAAAGTTCCTAAAGGTGTTGTTTATAAAGAAAGAATAAATATCGCCTCTTTAGGTATTCCTAAGGATTCAGGTGTTGGTTTTGAACTTTTTGATAAACAAGAGTTTGGAGCAACTTCATTTGATCAAAAGATTAAATATCTTCGTGCCCTAGAGGGTGAACTCTCTCGTACTATTAATGCACTTGGGCCTATTGAGAGTGCAACTGTTAGTTTAGCTCTTCCAAAAGATACACTTTTCGTTTCAAAACAGATAGATCCAACTGCGTCGGTTATGGTTGTTGTGAATGAAGGGAGAAGTCTTTCATCAAAACAGATAAGAGGAATTAAAAACCTTGTAGCAGCAGCAGTTCCTAAGCTGACTTCATCAAATGTTATGCTTGTAAGTAGTGATGGTAATACTCTTGGTGATGAAGATGAAATGGCTCAGATGGGTGAGCTTTCATTAGTGCAACAACGTTATAAACTCAAAGAAGAGAAAAAGAGACAGAGAAAAATTCTTGAAGTTGTCTCTCCTTTTGTTGGTGGCACTGAAAAAGTAGTAGCTCAGGTGACAATAGAGTTTGATTTTTCTATCAAAAATTCAACGAGTGAAATATACGATCCTGAAAATGTTGTCAGAAGCGAGCAGGTGAGTGAAGAGAAACGAACAGGAAGTAAACCTTCACAAGTAGGTGGTGTACCTGGAACTGTTAGTAATATTGGTCCAGTAAAAGGCCTTAGTAGTAATCAGACAAGTGAAGAGTATGTTAAAAACTCTGGAACTACAAATTATGAAGTAGGAAAAACTGTTAGTACTACAAAAAGTCAATTTGCAAGAATCAAAAGAATTACTGCAGCAGTGGTTGTAGATGGTAAGTACAAGGCTTCACTTGATTCAAATGGCGAAGTTACAGAAAAAATAGAATATGTTGCCCTTAATGAGACAGATATTAATGCACTCTCTTCTTTAGTAAGCCGTGCAATTGGTATTAATGAAAATCGCGGGGATCAAATAACAGTACAAAACCTTCAGTTTGATAGAATTAAAACTGCACCATCTATAGATGGTGTAACTCAAAGTAAAATGTTTATAGCTACTTACTTGGCTCCTTTTTCGGGTGCATTTAAGTATCTATTTGTACTTTTACTATTACTTATTCTCTACAAAAAAGTTATCTCACCTTTCGCAGATAGAATGCTTGAAATATCAAGAGAGGAAGACAGTCTTACGGCACCTCTTCTTGACATAGAAGACGATGAAGAAGAAGACTTAGTTGAAAAAGTACAACAGATGCGTAAAAAAGTTGAAGACCAACTAGGTGTTGGAAAGAATTTTAACGAAGATGAACTTAAGTATGAAGTTATCTTAGATAAGGTAAGAGGTATGGCTGATGAAGCACCTGAAGATATCGCTTCATTACTTCAAGCACTTCTAAGTGAAGAGGCAGATGCAAATCTTCCTAGAGTTGGATAAGGAGAATAAATGGCGGCTTTAACACAACAACAGCGTGCAGTATTTGATGAGATGCACATGGCTGAAAAAATTGCAATCTTATTACTTCAGCTTGGAGAGGATACAACTGCAGGTATATTCTCAGCTATGAGTGTTGAAAATATAACTGAAGTATCAAAATATATTGCAACAAATACAACTGTTGATAGAGGTGTTGCTACTGCAATTCTTGAAGAGTTTCATGCAATTTTCCAATCAGGACAGTATCTTACAAATGGTGGTCTTGAGTATGCAAGAGAACTTCTTTATAGAACACTAGGTCCAGAAGAAGCAAAAAAAGTTCTTGATAAACTTAGTAAAAATATGCAAGATACACAGAATTTTGCATATCTATCAAAAATTAAACCACAACAACTTTCAGACTTTATTCAGCACGAGCACCCGCAAACTATTGCACTTATTTTAGCACATATGGATGCAACTGAAGCCGCAGACACTTTACAGTATTTTCCTGATGAATTAAGAAGTGAAGTTGCTATGCGTATGGCAAGACTGGGTAATATATCACCATCAGTCATAAAGCGTGTCTCCGCAGTTCTTGAATCTAAGCTTGAATCGCTAGCTTCGTATAAGGTGGAAGTTGGTGGTCCACGTGCTGTGGCAGATGTCTTTAACAGACTTGGTGCTAAAAGCTCTAAATCAACTCTTGCTACTATTGAGCAGGTGGATGAAGAGTTGGCATCACTCATTAAAGAGATGATGTTTACTTTTGAAGATATAGTAGGTCTTGATAAAGCTGCAATAACAGAGACACTTAAAGCCGTTGATAAGGGTGAGTTAATGCTAGCTCTAAAATCTTCACCAGAAGAGTTAAAAGAGAAGTTCTTCTCGGCTATGAGTGAACGTGCTCGTGATGCCTTGGAAGAAGAGATGCAGTTCCTCGGTGCTGTTAAAATGAAAGATGTTGAAACAGCACAAAGAAAAATTGTTGAAACTGTGAATAGTCTTGCTGAGTCTGGTGCTATCCAGATGGGCTCAACAGAAGAGATGATTGAGTAATATATGGTACATGTAATTAGAAAAGATAACCTAGCCAAACACAATGTCAACAAGTATAACTTTAAAGTTATATCTAGTGGAAATGAAAATGAAAATGTCTCGACTGTTGGCGAAGAACTTACACCACGAGCTAAAATTAAAGATGTAGATTCTAGTGCTTTGAGTAGTAGTTCAAAAGAGTCTCTCATTGAATCTTTAATGCAAAAAACAGATGAAATGTCATCAAATTTTATCAAGTTACAGATGAAGTTAGAGCAAAAAGAGGAAGAGTATGAACTTTCATTAAGAAAAGCTAAAGAAGAAGCTTTTGCAGAGGGCATAAAAGCTGGAGTAGCTAAAGTACAAGAAGATATGAGTAAAAATACATCTCAGAATATGGAACTTTTTGCTAGTTCAGTAAAAAAGCTTGAAGTGAGTGCTAATGAGTTTGAAGTATCACTAGAGGGCATAAAAAAAGAGTTAATTACAGCTGCTTTAGATATATCTAAAGAAGTTATTAAAGTAGAAATAGGTGTCAGTGCAAATGAAATTGCTAAAGTACTCTCAGATGAGTTACTTAAAGATTTACAAAGTGCCTCAAAAGTTACACTCAAAGTAAACCCAAACAACCATGGTGTGATTTCAGAACATGTTGGTAAACTAAAGCATGTAAGTGTAGTGAGTGACAGCGCTATAAGTGAAGGCGGAGTTATAGTACTCAGTGATGCAGGTAATATTGACTCACAAATTACTAAAAGATTTGAGAGGGTAAGGCGCGCAGCTTTAAGTGAATAAACGAATGAATATAAAAGATAAAAATACAAAAGAATTAGAAATAGTATGTCAAGATATAAGAGATGAAATACTCAGAGTTGTAAGTAAAAATGGTGGACACCTGAGTTCAACTCTTGGTGCTACAGAGCTGATAGTCGCAATGCATAAAGTATTTGACATCAAAAAAGATCCCTTTATCTTCGATGTGAGTCATCAAGCATATGCACATAAACTCTTAACAGGTAGATGGGAAGAATTTGATACTTTGCGTGAGTTTAATGGTTTATGTGGTTATACAAAACCGAGTGAAAATGATGCTGATTATTTTGTGGCAGGTCATAGTTCAACCTCTATTTCTTTAGGTGTTGGTGCAGCTAAGGCTATAGCTATAAAAGGTGAGCAAGAGAGTCGTATCCCGGTTGTAATGATTGGTGATGGTTCTATGACTGCTGGTATGGTATATGAAGCACTTAATGAACTTGGGGATAGAAAATACCCTTTGGTAATTATTTTGAATGATAATGAAATGAGTATTGCTAAACCTATTGGTGCGATAAGTAGAATGTTATCATCCGCTATGGCTTCACCTTTTTACCAGCGTTTTAAAAAAACAACAGAAAGTTTTGTAGATAATTTTGGAGAGGGTGCACACTACATAGCTAAACGTATGGAAGAGTCTCTTAAACTTATCACTCCAGGACTGATGTTTGAAGAGATGGGTATTAACTATATAGGTCCTGTTGATGGACACAATATAGAACAACTCATAGATATCCTAGAGACTGCAAAAAACATGGGACAGCCTGTAATAGTTCATGCACAAACACTTAAAGGTAAGGGTTATGCAATTGCTGAGGGCAAAGAGGAAAAATGGCACGGTGTTGGTCCATTTGATTTAGATAGTGGTTCAAGTTCTAAAAAAAGTACAGATAAAAGTGCTACACAGATTTATACAGAGGCACTTCTAAAGTTATGTGAGACAAATGACACAATAGTTGGTGCAACTGCTGCAATGCCAAGTGGAACGGGACTTACTAAACTTCTTGAGAAGTATCCAAATAGATTTTGGGATGTTGCAATTGCAGAACAACATGCTGTAACTTCTATGAGTGCTTTAGCAAAGGAAGGGTTTAAACCTTTTTGTACTATCTACTCAACTTTTTTACAACGTGGTTTTGATCAAGTTATACATGACACATGTCTGATGGACTTACCCGTTGTTTTTGCACTTGACCGTGCTGGAATAGTTGGTGAAGATGGGGAGACTCATCAGGGTGCATTTGATATTAGTTTTTTACGAGCTATTCCAAATATGACACTTTTTGCTCCTCGCGATGAAAAAAGTTTCCATTTTGCCATGAAGTTTGCTTCTGAGTATGAGCATCCATGTTCGCTTCGTTACCCAAGAGGTTCTTTTAAAAAGACTTCTTTAGTAGAGGCGACTGAGTTCGAGTTAGGAAAGTCTCAACTACTGCAATCAAGTGATAGCGATATACTTTTAATAGGTTATGGTCAGGGTGTAGGAAGAGCATATGAGACGGCAGAACTTCTTGATGAAAAAGTAAGTATCTTAGACCTACGTTTTGTAAAACCTCTTGACGAGGATATACTTAGAGAGATGGCTAAAGAGCACAAAAAATGGTTCATATTTTCAGACAGTGCTAAAATGGGTGGAGTTGGTTCTGCAATTTTAGAATTTTTAGCAAAAGAGAAAATTTTAGATGTAGAAGTTACTAGTTTTGAATATGAAGACAAATTCATCACCCATGGTAATACGATACTTATAGAAGAGTCACTAGGAATCCTTCCTTCGCAGTTAGCAGAAAAAATAAAAGGCTAATACCTTAGTGAATTACTATGTTCACTTGACTTTAAAACTCTAACTTACTATTATGGTGAAAATTTAATAATAAAGGTAAGCTATGAATAATAAGTCTTGTCCAATCTCTCTTGTGTCAATTGATTCAAATATCGCTAGAATCAATGCATTTTATACAGGAATGCTTATTGTCATTTATGTACTTACACCTCAAGTTCCTATTTTATATTTTCTAATTCTTGATTTTTCAACAAGACTTTTTTATAAACGTGAGTATAGTTTTCTTTTTATACTTTCATCTGCAACAAAAGATATTTTAAAGTTAAAATCAGTAAAAGTTGATGCTGCTCCAAAAAGATTAGCAAATTATTTTGGGCTTATATTTGCTGTTTTGATTACATTAACAGCTCTTTTAAAACTTACAAGTATTATGTATATTTTAGTTATAGTTCTTTTAATCTGTGTTTTTTTAGAGGTTATTTTTAACTACTGTTTAGGTTGTGAAATTTATTATCTTTATAAGAAATTTTTGAGCTAAAATGGTTAGTATCTCTACTAAGGGCATTTATGGAGTAGCTGCAATGCATGCCCTTTATAAGTCTCCAAATGCAAAACTAATGCAGATAAAAGAGATAGCTGCTATGACACAAATCTCACATGGTTATCTTGAACAGATACTCTCAAGTCTAAAAAAAAGTTCTTTAGTAATAAGTATTCGAGGTGTGAATGGTGGGTACAAGTTAGCACGTGATGCACAGGAAATCTTAGTTTTAGACATAGTTGAAGCACTTGAGGGAAAACTATTTGTCCCAAGTGAAAATGTAGGGGCTAGTGTAGTTTTAGACTCCTTTTGGGCTGATATGCAAGAACAGGCTCGTAAGGTCTTTAGTATAAAACTTTGTGACTTAGATAAAGCATATCAGACTTTCTTTTACGAGATTTAACTAAGCATTAGTAGACCGCTAAATCTACCTGTCTTTTTTTCGGCTCGGTAAGAAAAATACTGCTCTGTATTACATGATGTACACTCTTTGGAAAATTCTATTTTATCATTTAAAACCCCCTCATCTAAAAGCTGTTTATACAATATTTTATCGATATTCAAAAAATACGAGTTGTTCTTTTTGCTTATGGCATAGTCTAGGTCTAATTTTTTACTTTGCTCATAAATCTCACTTCCTACTTGATAGCAACATTCTCCTATACTAGGTCCAATACTTACATAGATATCTTTTATATTTGAATCAAAATCTTCCCTAAAACTGTCAAGTGTAACTTTTATAATGTTAAAAAATGCTCCTGCTCGACCGGCATGTACAACTGCTATAACTTCTTTTTTTGCATCATAAAAAAGAAGAGGTGAGCAGTCCGCAACCATAACCATAAGGGGAATATTTTTTTTGTCAGTAATGAGTGCATCACAAGTTGGAGGAGTCAAAAATGTATCGTTTTTATCTATAATTTTTATTTTAGTTAAATGGACTTGTTTCATATGAATTAAAGTGTTTACATCATATTTTAACTCTTTAGCTAAAGTTTTATGGTTTAAAATAACTTTATATTTGTCATCATTAACATGAAAAGCGATGTTACCATTATTCTTAGTTGTAAAACCCTGTGTGAGTTTTGAAAATTGTTTTAATAAGTTACTTTGAATAATTTGCATATAATCATTATATCAAACTAAAAGGTAGATATTTGAGTAAACTAAGTAAATATACTGTTTCACTAGATGGTGAAAGTGTAACTACCAAGCGCTTGGAAATAAAAGAGTATTTTAATAATACATCTGATTTGTTCGAGAAAGTTTTTACAATTTTAAAAGACGATACAGTTTTTTATGAAAAATCTGAAATAACACGTCATCCAATGATATTTTATTTTGGACATACTGCTACATTTTTTATAAACAAACTTATGAGTATGAAGATAATAACAGAACGAATAAATGCAGACTATGAGTCAGTTTTTGCTGTTGGTGTTGATGAAATGTCTTGGGATGAGATGGATGGTAGTAAATACAACTGGCCAAAAGTAGACGCGGTTCGTGAGTATAGACAAAAAGTACGTAGTTTAATCAACACACTTATAGAAGACTTACCACTTACTTTGCCTATTACAAAAGAGTCTCCTATGTGGGTTATCCTTATGGGGATAGAGCATGAGAGGATTCATCTTGAGACTTCTTTAGTGCTTCACCGCCAAATGCCAATAGAGCTAGTAAAAGATGTAGAAGAGTTTAAAGTATGTGAGCATAGTAACCATGCACCAGAAAATGAGATGATAAACATAAACGCAGTAGATTTACAACTCGGAGTTGATAATTCACATCCTATATATAGTTGGGATAATGAATATGGTGTTTATGAAGAGAGTGTTGCGAGTTTTGAAGCAGCTAAATACCTTGTGAGTAATGCTGAGTTCCTCTCTTTTGTTAAAGATGGTGGTTATGAGAATGAAGAGTTCTGGGATGAAGAAGGCAGAGAGTTTTTAAAAAACACTAAAGCCCTACATCCATCATTTTGGATCAAAGAGAAAAATGATTATAAATATAGAGCATTAAGTAGTATTATTGATATGCCCCAAGATTGGCCAGTAGATGTAAATGCACTCGAAGCAGAAGCATTTTGTCGTTATAAAAGTCAAAAAGATGGTTTTACTTACCAGTTACCAAGTGAAGTAGAGTACAGAGCTATTTATGAGCAGGCTTTACTTAAAGATATACCAGTATTTCATGAGAGTAGGGCTAATCTTGATTTTTATCATTATGCCTCATCGTGTCCTGTAAATGAATTTAATTTTAACGGTATTTATGATGTAGTTGGTAATGTATGGCAGTGGAGTCGTACACCGATAAGACCATTTGAAGGTTTTGTGATTCATGAGGCATATGATGATTTTTCTGTGCCAACATTTGATGAAAAACATGCTCTTATTTTAGGCTCATCATGGGCAAGTAGTGGTAATCTTATCACAAAACATTCACGTTATGCATTTAGAAAACATTTTTATCAAAACGCAGGTTTTAGATATGTTATAAGTCAAAAAAAGGAAGAAGAATTGTCAGATATATATGAGAGTGATGAGTTAGTTTCACAGTACTGTGAGTTTCAATATGGAGCTTCACATTTTGGAGTTGAGAATTTTGCAGTAAGTACAGCAAGAGTAGCAAGTGCATTTGCAGTAAATAATAAAAAAGCATTAGATTTAGGTTGTGCAACTGGACGAGCAACTTATGAGCTTGCTCGTGAGTTTGACTCTGTTGAGGGTATAGACTTCTCTGTACGTTTTGTTCAAGCTGGAGCGAAACTCAAAGATGATGGTTATCTTGCATTTAGCACTAAAGAAGAGGGCGAAATAGCTGTACAAAAAAAGATCACTATTGAAGACTTAGGCTATGAAGACTTAAAAGAAAAAGTATCTTTTTGGCAGGGTGATGCTTGTAATTTAAAGGCTAACTTTACGGGTTATGATTTGATCATGGCTACAAACTTAATCGATAGACTTTATAATCCTATGCTATTTTTAGAGACTATAAATGAGAGACTTAACGAAGATGGTATCTTAGTTATCACTTCTCCATACACATGGCAAGAAAGCTCTACTGCAAAAGAGTTCTGGTTAGGTGGATTTACTAATGAGGAAGGAGAAGAGGTTAAAACTATTGATTCATTAGAAAAAGTTTTAGGTGAAAAGTTTGAGCTTATCCATACACAAGATTTAGAATTTGTTATTAAAGAAACAGCGAGAAAGTACCAACATACTATCTCTGAAGTAAGTGTTTGGAAGAAAAAGTAGTGTCTTATGATTTCTCTGTAAGTGCTTGTAGAAAAGATACAAACGCAGAGAAGTACATTTTACGAGAAGAACTCTTTGGTACAGATGATGTTTTACCCGTTTGGGTTGCCGATATGGATATAGACACACCTGATTTTGTATTAAATGCAGTGAAAAAACGCTTAGAGCATCCAATAGTGGGCTATGAAGAGGTACCAAATAGTGCTTTTAACGCACAACGTACTTGGATGAAAAAAGAGCATGGATTTGAGTTTGAACTTGAAGATATGTTTTACTCTCATTCTGTAGTTGCATCTATGGCTGTAGCTATTGAAGCTTTTAGTGAAGAAGGCGAGGGTGTAATTGTGCACACACCTGTGTACTCTCCTTTTTTTCACTCTGTAAATGGACTAAACCGTCAGCTTATAAAAAATCCCCTCAAAGTAAATAGTGATGGTCTGTATACTTTTGATATAGAAGATCTAAAATCAAAAATAAAACCTAATACTAAACTTCTCCTACTCTGTTCTCCTCATAACCCTGTTGGACGTGTATGGGAAAAAGAGGAACTTGAAGCTATTTTAGATGTTTGTGTGGAGCATAATATAGTGGTGTTCGCTGATGAGATTCATTCTGACCTTGTGTACGCACCAAATAAGCATACAGTTTTTGCTACATTGAGTGAGGCGGCTAAAAAAATTACACTCACAGCGATAGGTGTTGGAAAAACATTTAATATGGCTGGTTTTGCTATGAGTAGTGTAATCATACAAGATGAAGATTTAAGAGAGAGATTTGAAAAAGCATATAAAAAAGTACATTTTGCACAAGGTTCTGTTCTTTCTCATGTTGCTTACGAAGCAGCTTATACAGATGGAAAAGAGTGGTTAGAAGACCTAAAAGTACATCTTTATAAAAACTATGAAATGCTTCGTACTCTTTGTCAAAAATATCCAAAACTTTTAAAGATTACTCCTATTGAAGGGACTTATCTTGCATGGCTTGATTGTAGTGGTTTAGGTCTTAGGGATAAAAAACTCAGAGAATTTTTTATCCAAGATGCTAAACTTGGATTAAATGCAGGAATTAGCTTTGGTAAAGAGGGTTCAGGTTATATGCGTTTGAATTTTGCCGTATCGCAAGAGAAAATGTTAGAGATTATTAAGAAGTTAGACAAAGCACTTTCGCTAAAATAGCTATTATTAAAATAAGGATATTAATTTGACTAGAATTGATTGGGATGAATATAAAGAACATAAAAAAATGAGTGTACGAAGTGATAATTTTGAAAGACTTATAGAATTTATGAAAAGTTACTATAACATGCATAACCCAGATGAACTTTTTGATACTTTAAAACATGATGATACAGCTGTGATGATGTTAAATAAACACTCAATTACAAGTGCAGCAAGTATGGACCAGTTTTTAGATAGATTCTAGTTTTGACTGATTTAGAGAGAATTGAGTACTTTATAAGTTTACACCATGTGATGAGTCTAGCTACATCTACCCCAGATGAGTTAAGTGTCTGTTCTCTTTTTTTTTCATATGACACAAATACAAAAAGTTTTATAGTTGCAAGTAGTGAGAAAACCCTCCATATACAAAATATTCTTTTAAACAAAAACATAGCAGGCAATATTTTACTTGAGACAAAAAATGTAGCTGAGATACAAGGTTTACAGTTTAGTGGTGAGTTCATTTCTTTAGTAGATAAAGAACTAGAAGAACTCTATTTGAAAGATTTTCCATATGCAAAAGAACTAAACCCTAAACTATGGCAGATAAAAGTGAAACACTTTAAACTGACTGATAACTCTTTAGGTTTTGGCAAAAAAATAGTTGTAGATTTTAGTTTAGACTAAGTCCAACTTTGTCTTTTTCAATTGAGACTACTTCAATTTGGGGAAGGTATTGGTTGAGTGAAAGTACTTCTAGTGGATGCTTGATTCTTTTTACACTCATTTTAGAGATATGAATCATGCCATCATTTTTAAGCCCAATATCCACAAACGCACCAAAATCAGTAATATTACGGACAATTCCAGAAACAAAACTACCTTCTTTAAGCATTTTTATATCGGTGAGTCCTTCTTTAAAAGGGATGATAGGCAGGTCTTCTCTAGGGTCAAAACCTGGTTTTTCTAACTCTTTGATGATATCTCTAAGAGTAGCTTCACCAGTTCCTAAAGCTTGTGCAGTCTCTTTGATATTTAAAGTATCTAAGTCTAGTTTTACTAACTTTTTTGCTATCTCATAACTCTCAGGGTGGATACCGCTATTATCAAAGACATTTTTTGTATCTTTTATACGTATAAATCCTGCTGCTTGCTCGTATGCTTTTTTCCCTAAACCTTTTACTTTTAAGAGCCCATTTTTACTAGTAAAGTTTCCATTTTCATCTCTGTAAGTTATGATATTTTTTGCGATTTTCGCACCAATACCTGCTATATGAGAAAGAAGGGATGCTGAAGCCGAGTTGATATCTACTCCTACTCTGTTTACAAGGTCACTAGTTACATCATCGAGTCTTTTTTGCAGGAGTTTTTGATCTACATCGTGTTGGTACTGTCCAATTCCTAATGATTTTGGGTCTATTTTGACAAGTGTAGCCATTGGATCACGAAGTCTTTGGGCTATTGAGATAGCCCCTCTTATAGTTACATCCAAGTTTGGATACTCATCAAGGGATACTTGTGAAGCTGAGTAGACAGATGCACCAGCTTCAGATACTACTGTGTACTTGAGGTTAGTCTTCTCTTGTGCATTGATCTTTGCAAAAAACTCTTGAGTTTCTCTTGAACCTGTTCCATTTCCTATGGCGACTCCAGTTATATTGTACTTTTTTGCGAGTTTTAAAATGACAGCCTTAGAGTTTTCATAATCATTTCTAGGTTGAGTTGGATAGATAACAGCAGACTCTAGATAGTTCCCATTTTCATCTATGACAGCTAGTTTACAACCACTCACAAACGCAGGGTCTACACCTAAAAGTACCATCTTAGTTACAGGTGGAGTCATAAGAAGTTGTGAAAGGTTTTTTCCAAAAAAGAGATAGCAGCTATATCTGCTTTTTCTTTGAGTTCATTTTGAACTTCTCTCTCAATGGAAGGAAGAAGTAAGCGTTTAAGTCCATCTTTGTATGCTAAAAAGAGTAAGTCTTTTGAACTTGAAGCATCTTTAGGAATTTTATAGCGTTTTATGTTTTCTAAGATTCTCTCAGTATCTACACTTATCTTTACTGACAACTCTTTTTCTTTAACACCGCGCATGATGGCAAGATATCTATGAGAAGGAATATAGGCTACTTTTTGAGACGAAGGAGCTAGGTTTTTGTAAACACCAGACTCATTAAAAGTTTTTGTTTTTTTTGTCTCAATCGCACCATACTGTAACATTGAGTTTCGTATAGCTTCTCTCTCTTTTACTTGTTCAGCATATCTCTCAGCGAGTATATCTTGCGCACCTTTTATAGCTTCATCAAGAGATGTAACATCTTTTTTTACAAACCTTTTAGCTTCATTCATGAAGTCATTTTTTGAAAGTCTTGCTGATTGTAGGATGTTGGCTAAAGAGCTAAGACCTTTTGCCATAGCTATGGTTGCACGAGAGGACTTTTTCTCTTTGTAAGGTCTGTAAATGCTCTCTAAAGTCCTAAGATTATCAGCATCTTCTATACTTCTTTTTATACTATCAGTTAAAGTAGCTCTCTCTGCTATCAAACGCGAGACTTCTTCTTTTCGCTCTAGTAGTTTTTTAGAACTAATGTAAATAGTCTCAAACTCACGAAGCACTTCATCATCAGCTCCACCTGTCATCTCTTTACGGTATCTCGCGATAAAAGGAATAGTTGAACCCTCATCTAAGAGTTTTAATATATTTTGTACTTGTTCATATTTGAGTGAAGTTTTTTTTACTAGTGCTGAAACTAAGTTACTTGATGACATCATTATTCCTTCTATATATATTTTGTATTATACTTACAATAATTCATCTTTTCATTAATAATATAGTATTATTCTAGCCATGAACATAGATGATAGTATAAACACAAATGCACACAAAAATATAAGTAGTATAGTAAAAGATGTTTTTGAGCATACCGACAATCAAAACGCAGTAGTAGTCTACGATACAAACTCTAGTCTCTCCAACATTTTATATAACGCTTATAAAACTGCACTTCCACAAGCTACTTTCATCGACTTTGATACAACTCCGCCAGAAGAAATCCTAGAAATATTAACAGCCTTAAACGAGTCAGACTTTGTTGCTCTTATCCAGTCAACAAACTTTCGTTTAAATGCTTTTAGAATTCGAGTAGAACTCTTTAAAGCTAAGATAAAAGTCATAGAACATCCTCATGTAAGTCGTATGAGCGAGGAGGAAATTCCTGCTTATATAGATTCTTTACTTTATGATAAAGAGTATTATAGAGGTGTTGGGTATACACTTAAAGAAAAGATAGATAATGCTAATGGTGCTGTTATTGAGAGTGACGGTGAGTATCTTTACTATGACTGCTCATTTGAGAGTACAAAACTTAACATCGGGGATTATTCTCAGATGGCAAATACTGGTGGTCAGTTTCCTATAGGTGAAGTCTTTACGGAAGCAAAAGACCTTGAAGCACTTCACGGTAGGGTGAAAATATCAGTCTTTAGTAACACTACATATAGAACAAACAAACCAGAAACTTCAGCAATCCTTATCATAGAAAAAGGCAAGGTGATAGCAACTGAGAATACAACACCTGCATTTGATGAAGTTCTTAATCTCATTCGTGAGGGTGAGGGAAGTATACAAGTAAGAGAACTAGGATTTGGTCTCAACCGTGCGTTTAGTAAAACACGAGTAGTAGGTGATACTGGAACATATGAGCGAATGTGTGGTGTTCACCTCTCACTTGGTCGAAAACATGGAATGTATGCTAAACCTGGTATCAAAAGAGGTGAGGGGAAGTTTCATGTAGATGTGTTTGTAGATATAACTACAGTGAAACTAGACGATGAAATCATTTTTGAAAATGAAGCTTGGGTTGTTTAGCTTCTCTTTTTAATCCACTCAGAGATCATAGTTAACTCATCTCTGTCAATACTATGGTCTTTATCATAAGTAACAAACTCTATGTCAAAACCACTATCTTGAAGTTGTTCTATCTGTTCTTTAGAAGTGTCGTATGCTAAAACACCGTCGCTAGTTCCGTGAGTACATAACCAATTCTTCGCATTTACATCTGGGTTCATCTCTTCTAACAGTGTAGGTACATTATAAATGTAACCACTGATAGCGATATAACCCGCAAGAACCTTATGATATCTTGCTCCAAACTCAAAAGTAAGAAGTGAGCCTTGAGAAAAACCAAAAAGAAAACTCTCATCTGCATTAAAGTCACTCTCAAAAAGAGTATCTAAATCTTTTGTGAGTAGAGTTCTTGAGTACTCTATACCTGGAAGCTGTTCAGGAGGGAGTTGATACCATGAGTTACCACCCATGTACTCAAAAGGTGCATCAAAAAGTATGTAGTTCATATCATCAAGTGCTAAAAATGGAGGAAAACCAACAAAGCCTGCAGATGAGTCTCCACGACCATGTAAAATAATCATCAGTTTTTTAGATGGAACTTTTGAGGGGATAAAGATATTTTCTAATTCTAGGTTGTCATAAGATGTCATTTGTTTCTCTTTCTTTTTAAATTTTCACTCGGTACTAAAAACTCTAAATTACTTACATGTTTAACACTTATCGCACCATCTTTGATGAGGCACTCTAAACTTTTTTGTGTAGGTTCATCAAAAAGTAGTTTTGTATCTTCACGTGTAAGTGGACGTTTATCAAGAGTGTTAAGTATTTCTTCATCATTATAGTAAGCATTATTTGGTTCTGCATGTATTCTCGAAGCTATGTGTATAGGAAGGTTTGTGTCAAACGCCATTGCTATAGTGTGAAGCTCTTTATAACTCACACCCATAACAGGATAAGCCGGAGGTCTGTCTATCGTTCCTAGGTCAACTCTCACTGCGTTTACATCAAGTAAAACATCATTGAGTTTTTGTATCTCTTCTTTTGTATCGTTTATCTCATGTACAAACAAAATCTCAATGAAGAGTTTCCCAGTATACTCTTTAGAAAAAGCTATAACACACTCAACTATATCTTCTACTTTTATACTCTCATGGGGTCTGTCGATTTTTCTAAAAACATCTGGACTTATAGCATCAAGTGAGAGTTTTACTTGGTCTAGTTTTAAAAGTGCTTTATATACATTTGGGTCTACAAGTGTTGCACTGTTTGTAAGTATAAGTGTTTCAGTTTTACCTTTTACCTTGTCAATGGCATCTATAAGTTCACTCATCTGTGGATAGAGTGTAGGTTCTCCATTTGCAGTAAGGGTAATGACATCTATCTTAGAGTTGAGGTGAGTTTTAAGTTCTGTGATGATTTCTTCAACTGTAATAGTATTGACTTGTTTATCCATAGTAAGGGCAGGGGCAAGTTCGCAGTAAAGACAGTCGAAGTTACACTGTTTGAGTGCAGGGGAAAGATCGATGCCTAAACTCATACCAAAACGGCGTGAGTTTATAGGTCCGAATATTATATTATTTTTTGCTGACACGCTGACATTCGCTAACGAAGTGTTTTGCATTTTCAACTGGTACATCAGGAAGTATTCCGTGACCAAGATTAAAGATATGACGTTTACCATTCATAACTTTTTGGATTTTCTCTACTGAAGCAGTTGTTTGCTCTTTTGAGTACAGGCGACATGGCTCCATATTTCCTTGAAGAACATACTTGTCACCAAGTTTTTCGTTTGCATACTCCATCGGAGTAGCCCAGTCAACACCAAAAACATCAAAGTTTCCGTATACCTTGTCATAAAACGCAGGAATACCTTTTGGAAACATGATAATAGGAATATGTGGATACTTCGCTTTAATGTACTCAGCTATCTCAACCATATAAGACCAAGAGAACTCATCATAGTTATCAACTTCAATAGCAGCTGCCCATGAGTCAAATATCTGAACAACATCTACACCAGCTTCTATTTGTTTTTCTAAGTAAAGTTTTAAAACTTCTGTTACTTCTCTTAAAATGTTATGTAAAAGTTCAGGGTTAGAATACATCATCTTTTTACAGATGTTATAAGTTTTTGTTCCTTGTCCTTCTATCATGTATGTAGCAAGAGTCCAAGGTGCACCAGCAAAACCGATAAGGGCAATGTTATCACTGCGTTCGTCAAGTTCTTTACGGAGGATTTTAATAGTGTCAAAAACATAAGTTAGTTTACTTGCAGCTTCGTCGCCACCAATGAGCTTGTCTAAGTCAGCTTGTGAAGTTAAAGGATCAGAAAACTTTGGTCCCTCACCCTTAACAAAAGAAAGGTCCATTCCCATCTCATCAGGAATAACTAAAATATCTGTAAATAAAATTGCAGCGTCAACACCAACGATGTCTAAAGGTTGAATAGTTACAGCAGCAGCAGCCTTAGGATCGTGACAAAGGTTAAGAAAGTCTCCAGCTTTTGCACGTAGTTCCATATATTCTGGAAGATAACGACCAGCCTGTCTCATCATCCATACTGGAGTGTATGGTGTCTCTTTTCCAAAACATGCATCTACAAATATTTTTCCCATTCTTATTCCTTAAAATAATTTTCTAACTAATTAATGACTTTTCCCGACTTTACCGAGGAAATATAAACCTACGGCTACAGCAGTGATTGAAAGTGCGAAATAGAGCATATCTAAGGCACCATTGTACTGAGTATGTCCAACTTTTTGAAAAAATCCAACTACTAGTACCATAACGATTACTTTAGAGATTTTATCTTTTAACTGGTCTAGTGAATGAATGGCTAAAATTTTATTGCCTTTGCCTGACTCATCTTTTGCCGCATCTATCTCAGAGATAAAAAGCTCATATAAACCAAAAGAGAAAAGAAGCATAACTACACCGATAAGGTATAAATCAACAGCTCCGATAATTCCACCTACAACATCTTCGTGAAATGTCGCTGAATGTTCATGATTGATATACGTGTTGAGAACATATTTTGCACTCTCATAAATATCAATAGAAGCAACTATAAAAAGAATCACAGCACCGATAAGACCAAAAACAACAGCCAAAAGTACCATAAATCTTGAAGCCCAAAGACTACTTTCAAAGAATTTATCCATTATCTAGATCTCCTCTTCTTGGAACTCTATCCATTTTTGAGCAATACGTACCGCGTTTGTCGCAGCACCAACTCTAAGGTTGTCAGCTACTACAAAAAGGTGTAACATGTTTTTTGAATATAAATCTCTACGAATACGACCAACAAAAGTCTCGTTTTTATCTACACAAGTTGCAGGCATAGGATAAAGTGCTTCGTCAGGATTATCTAAAATAACAAGATTAGGAGCACGAGATAAAATTTCTCTTGCCTCGTCTGTGTTTACTTCAGAGTCAAAAGTAAGAGTAAGTGCTTCTGCATGACCACGAAGAGTAGGTACACGAACACATGTTGCAGAAAGTGCTACATCTTTATTTAAGATTTTAACAGTTTCATTTACCATTTTCATCTCTTCTTTTGTGTAACCATTGTCAGTAAATACATCAATCTGAGGAATAACATTAAGAGCTATTTGTTGGTTAAAAGCTTTGTGTTCAGCATCACTAAGAGTAAAAGCAAAAAATGCTTGCATCTGGTGTACTAACTCTTCCATAGCAGTTTTTCCAGCACCTGATGTTGCTTGGTAAGTACTTACATCAACTCGAAGTAGGTCATATGCCTCATCAAGAGGTTTAAGTGTTTGTACCATTTGGATAGTAGAACAGTTAGGATTTGCGATGATACCTGTCTGTCTCCACTTTTTAATATCTTCTGGATTTACTTCAGGAACAACTAAAGGTGTGTTCTCATCCATTCTAAACTCAGATGTATTGTCAATAACAACGGCTCCCGCTTTTACAGCAGATGGAGCGAACTCAGCACTCACAGATCCACCAGCAGAAAAAAGAGCTATCTCAATACCGTACTCAGTAAATACATCATGAGTAAGTTCGATAATAGGTAAAGATGCACCATTATACTCAACACTTTTACCAACACTTCTTGAACTCGCAAGTGGGATAAGTCTCTCTAGAGGAAAGTCTATCTCAGCTAAGACATTAAGTATCTCTTCTCCAACTGCTCCGTTGGCTCCGACTATCGCTACATTATATTTTTTTTGACTCATAATTACTCTCTTTATATTTTATTATTTATTTTCTAATATTCAAAAAGAGTTCATCTTTTTGTATTTCACTTGTTTCACTTAAAATTACTGAACGTTCAACTACAGAGATAAGTTCTCTAATATTTCCTGGCCAATTGTAGTCGAGTAACTCTGACTTCGCTTCATTTGAAAATGTTTTTAATTCAAACGAGTACTTTTCACAGTTACTCTTACAGGTGGCTTCTGCAATTTGTAGTATCTCATCTTTTCTCTCTTTAAGTGGAGGGATATGAAGAGGAATAGTATTTAAACGGTAGTATAAATCCTCTCTAAAGAGGCCATCTTTTATTTTCTCATCTAAGTTCGCATTTGTAGCGGAAACTACTCGTATATCTATTTTTATACTCTTTGCTGCACCTAAGCGACGTACTTCTTTTTCTTGTAAAGCACGTAAAAGTTTTGCTTGAACACCATAAGGTATTTCACCTATTTCATCTAAAAAAAGTGTACCACCATTTGCTAACTCAAATTGACCAGCTTTTGCTTCACTTGCATCAGTAAATGCACCTTTCTCGAACCCAAATAGTTCACTCTCTATAAGATTGTCTGGAATAGCAGCCATATTTATAGCGATAAATGGTTTTTTAGCTCGTGGTGAGTTTTTATGGATATATGAAGCAAAAACTTCTTTACCCACACCACTTTGACCAAGTAGTAAAATACTTGCATCTGTTTTACATGCTTTGTCAGCGATGTTCAGCACTTTTGTAAGTGTATCACTTTTACCTAAAAATCCACTGCTAGTTTTTTTAGTTTTTCTTACTGTCTTTTGAAGAGTCTGAACCTTACTCTCACACTTAATCGCACCGATAAGAGCATCAACATCAAAAGGTTTGAGTAAAAAGTCTTTAACACCTAGGTGGATGGAATCTATAGCCTTTGAGAGTGTCGCGTTTCCAGTCATGATGATAACTTCATAACGGCCATTTAACTCTTTGACTAGTTCTATACCATCCATACCGGGCATATTTATATCAGTGATAACTAAATCAAAGCTAGAATCAAGACCTTTGAGTGCATCTTTTGCATGTTTAAATGTTTGAACTTCAAACTCTTTATAATCACTCATAGCGATTTCAAGAGATTTTCTCATATTAATATCATCTTCCACGATTGCAATTTTCAATTGATGTCCTATTCTATGCCTACTTTAATGGTGAAATTCTAACAAAATTATCATTAAAATCGACTTTGAAGCATCTAGTTTTGAGTATGAGAATAGTTGTAGAAGTATATTGAAAGTTGATTGTACTATCTTTATGCTCTACGATTAGGCCTAGTTTATGTATGTAGTCTATAAATTTCTCTTTGTTGTGTTCGAGAATTTTTTTAAGGTTTTTATCGTCTCGTGTTTCAAATATGATTGGATTGTATGTTTTACCATCACATTTTTGCATAGCATGAGAAATTTTTAGTGTTTCATTATGAAGGGTGGCATTTTTAACGAGGTATTCACTTGCATTAGCTGCAAGTGAAAGAAGAAAAAAAAGAAGGCTTACTTGAACTGAGCGTGAGATATTACAATCTCCATTTCAACTTCACAAAGTCCTTCTTTAAATGTAGTTTCAACGATATTTGCATTTCTAACTATTGCAGCAACTGAAGTACGAATAGTTGAACGTTTTACCATCATGTTTTTGATAAGGTCTTGACCATCAATACGGACACCTTTTACTTTTTCTGCAATTAGTCTGTAAGCATCTACTTGTGCTGACTCAACATTACTAACTTCAGCAATAACTGGTGCCACATGTTGAAGTGCTTTTTCACTACTAGAGTGATCTTTAGTACATACTTGATAGTTTACATTTATTGTAGATGTACTGTTACAGTCTCTGTTTTCATTTGAGGTTTATCTGCACTTAAAGTAGTAGCACTAAGAATCGTTACTAAGATTAATTAATATTTCATATAGTATTCTTAAAGGGTGCACTTTGCTCCCCGTTGTTCTATTCAAAGAGACTAAGTAAATACTATTCTAGTATTAGTGTCTCTGAACCTTCTTCAGTTTCATTTTCATCTTTCTCTTCTTTTGGACAACGTGAAATGGATGCAACATCATCACCTTTAACGATATACACACCAGATGTATTACGGCTAGATTTTGAGATAGTTTGCATATCTACACGAATCATTTTACCACTTTTTGTAAGTGCCATCATATCCATCTCTTCATCAACCATAAGACAACCAATGATATTTTTACCAGTTTTAGCTGTCATTTTCATAGCAATAACACCAGAACCACCACGGTTAGTAAGTCTGTACTCACCAGCATCAGTACGTTTACCAATACCTTTTCCAGCAATCATAAGAATTTCTTGCTCATCAGTAGCGATGATATTAGCATCAACTACTTCATCATCCTCATGTTTGAACTTGATACCACGCACACCACGAGTTGAACGACCTTGTTCACGAGTTTTTTCAATCTCAAACTTAATACACTGTGCAAATTTTGTAACTATGAAAAGGTACTTAATATCTTGGTTAGCAATTTTAGCTGTGATTAACTCATCATCTTTATCAAGAACAATTGCACGAACACCATTACTTCTAATATTACTAAATTCACTTAGGTTTGTACGTTTGACAACACCGTTTTTAGTAAAGAAAACAAGACCTTTATCTTCACTAAAGTCAGTTGTAGGAATGATAGACTGAATTTTCTCACCTGCTACAAGGTTGATAAGGTTTACAACTGCCTTACCTTTAGCAATACGAGACCCTTCAGGTATACGGTACACTTTTAACCAGTGTAGTTGACCACGGTCAGTTACAAAGAGTAGAGTATCGTGAGTGTTACAAGTAAAGAAATTTTCTATAAAGTCATCGTCATAAGTTGTAACAGCCGTTTTACCTTTACCACCGCGTTTTTGTTTCTCATAAGCAGCTAGAGGTACACGCTTGATATAACCACGGTGAGTAATAGTAACTACCATTGGCTCATTTGGAATGAGGTCTTCGATATCGATGTCATCATAATCATCTTCAACATCAGTACGACGTCCTTCAGTATATGTTGCAGATACTTCATCAAATTCTTCAGAGATGATACCATTAAGTACATCTTCACTTTTAAGGATAGATTCAAGATAGTTTATGAGTTCTACGAGTTCTGCTAATTCTTCTTCGATTTTTTTGATTTGTAGACCAGTTAAACGTCCCAGTCTCATAGCAACAATGCTTGCTGCTTGAATCTCAGAGAAATCATACTCAGAAACTAAATTATCTTTAGCATTTTCTTCATCCTCTGAAGCACGAATAGTTTTGATAACTTTATCAATAATATCTATAGCTTTTCTAAGTCCCTCTAAAATATGTGCACGAGCTTTTGCTTTTTCAAGATCAAAAATAGTACGACGAATGATTACAGTTTTACGGTGATTTATAAACTGCTTAAGGATTTCTATAATTCCAAAAATACGAGGCTCTTGGTTTAAGATAGATAACATGATAATACCAAAAGTAGTTTGCATACTAGTCTGTTTGAAAAGATTGTTAAGTACTATTTCACTCATTGCATCGCGTTTAAGCTCGATAACAACACGCATACCATCACGATCAGACTCATCACGGATAAGTGAAACACCATCTATCATTTTGTCTTTTACTAGATTTGCAATGTTCTCAATAAGACGAGACTTATTTACTTGGTAAGGTAACTCATCGATAATGATAATCTCTTTTTTAGCAGTCTGCTCGATATGTGTCTTTGCTCGAACTTTAATACGTCCACGACCAGACTCATATGCTTCTGTAATACCTTTTTTACCAAAGATGATTCCACCTGTTGGAAAGTCTGGGGCTTTAACATGTTCCATAACTTCAGGAAGTGTTATTTTAGGGTTAGCAAGAAGTGCTTTAAGTGCATTCATGATTTCAGTAGGGTTATGAGGAGGAATATTTGTCGCCATACCAACTGCGATTCCTGAAGAACCGTTAATAAGTAGGTTTGGAACACGAGTAGGCATTACATCTGGCTCTTTTGTTGTTCCATCGTAGTTATCTGTCATATTTACTGTGTTTTTTTCTAAATCTTTAAGAAGTTCACCAGCATACTTTGTCATACGAGCTTCAGTATATCTCATAGCTGCAGCAGAGTCACCATCTACAGAACCAAAGTTTCCTTGACCGTCTACAAGTTCCATTCTCATTGAGAAGTCTTGCGCCATACGAACAAGTGCATCATAAACAGAGTTATCACCGTGTGGGTGGTACTGACCGATAACATCACCAACGATACGTGCTGATTTTTTAAACTTTGCACCATGAGAAAGGTTGAGTTTATCCATCGCATATAGTATACGTCTATGTACAGGTTTTAGTCCATCTCTTACATCTGGTAAGGCACGTCCTACAATAACACTCATTGAGTAGTCAAGGTAAGAGTTTTGAAGAGTTGTTTCTATATTTATCTGTTGTATGTCGTCATTATTTAGCAAGTCGCTCATTAATACACCCTATTAGATTTAAGAATAATTTTGATTATAATATCTAAAAATATCTTAAGGATATCTATATTTACTCTGAAATATTTTAATTATTGTATAGCTAAAAAATGATTAAAAATTAAGCAATATAAAAAATAATAATGAAAGATTTTATGTCATACTTAATTTGAAATTATAAAAAAAAGGATTCACATGAAGAAATGGCTTGTAGTATTAGCACTTGCTTTACCATCTTTATCATTTGCTGAAGCTACACTAGATACGGGAGATACTGCATGGATGATGATGTCTACTGCATTAGTATTACTTATGACACCAGCTGGTCTTGCACTATTCTATGGTGGTATGACAAGAAGTAAAAATGTATTAAATACATATGCTATGGTTTTTGGATCATTTGTGGTAGCATTTGTGGTATGGATTATTGCAGGTTACTCAATCGCATTTGGAACAGCTGAGTCGGCTACAGTTCAAAAGGTAATAGGTGGATTTGGACATGTAATGTTAAGTGGTATTGCTTGGAATGACCTTAGTGGTACATACCCTACTTATATATTTGTTGTGTTTCAAGGTACATTTGCTGCTATTACTGTTGCAATCGCTTCTGGTTCAGTTATTGAACGAATTCAGTTTTCTACATGGTTAGTGTTCGTTGCTCTTTGGGGACTCGTAGTTTATGCTCCAATTACACATATGGTGTGGGGTGGAGAGGGCGCTTACCTTTTTGACGCTGGTGCTTTAGACTTCGCTGGTGGTACTGTTGTTCATATGAATGGTGGTTTAGCTGGTTTAGTTCTTGGTATTTTAGTTGGTAAACGTGTTGGTTACCCTAAAACTGCAATGAAGCCCGCAAGTGTTATGCTTACTGCTTTAGGTGCTGCTATACTATGGTTTGGTTGGTATGGATTTAATGGTGGTTCTGCATTTGGTGCAAATGCAATCGCTGGCTTAGCTTTCTTAACTACTACTCTTGCCACTGCAGTTGCTGCAATCACATGGATGCTTGCTGAGTGGGTAATTTACAAAAAACCAACTCTTTTAGGTCTTGCTTCAGGTGCTGTTGCCGGTCTAGTTGCTATTACTCCTGCTGCTGGTTTCGTTGACGCTTCTGGTGCTATTATCTTAGGTGCTAGTGGCTCGTTATTTGCTTTTTGGGGTGTTACTGTACTTAAAAAGAAACTTGGTTATGATGATTCTTTAGATGCTTTTGGTATCCACTTCTTAGCTGGTTTATTTGGTGCTCTTGCAACTGCATTTTTGGCTGTAAAAGATAACGATTTACTATGGGATGGACCACTAAAAGAGTCTGGAGACAGAATGGGTCAATTCCTGGTTCAAGTTGAATCAGTTATAGTTGTTGGTCTATTTACATTAATTGGTACTGTTGTAGTTTATTATATTGCTACTGCATTAACTGGTGGGTCTCGTGTAGATGAAGAGAGCGAGACTATTGGTCTTGATGAATCAGTTCACGGCGAAAAATACACTAACTTTTAATAGAGTGAGTGTATATAAAATAATTTTTAAGGATCAAAAATGAAAAAAATTGAAGCAATAATTAAACCCTTCAAATTAGAAGATGTAAAAGATGCATTAGCTGAAATCGGAATCACTGGAATGACTGTAAGTGAAGTTAAGGGTTACGGTTCTCAAAAAGGTCATTCAGAACTATATCGTGGTGCTGAATATGTTGTAGACTTTTTACCAAAAATCAAAATGGAAATGATTGTTTCTGAAGATATGGTAAAGAAAACTACAAACACTATTGTTGAAGTTGCTCGTACGGGTAAAATAGGTGATGGTAAAATATTTGTAAGTGACATCGAAAAAATCATCCGTATTCGTACTGGTGAAGAAGATAGCGAAGCTATCTAGTTTATACCTTTATACATTGAGTATGCTTTTGCATACGCAATTTTTACACACACTACTCATAACTTAACACTTCTGTAACACTTATTTTGATAATATTCCTTTATGATACGGCACTCAAATTCTTTTATATTTTCTATTATTATTCATATAGTTATATTTATAGCACTATTTTATACATATGATCAACTTTCAATAGGACTAAAAGACCAAAAAAAAGAACCTCTTTTATGTATATCACTCTGCAGTATGTCAAATAAAGCAGTAGAACTCCCAGCTCCTCCTTCAATCAAAAAGAATCTAAACAAAGTAAAAGATAAGCAAAAAACGACAAGAGTAAAATATATAAAGAAGAGAGAAGTTCAAAAGATAGCAACTGAGAAAAAAGAGTATAAAAATAAAATACTAAGAGTAGAAGAGCTTGTAATTATAGACGAGGTTCTTGTACTAGAAGATGAAGTTGTTGAGACAAAGAGTTTTAGTGAAGAAAAACCAAAAAAAGATATAAAAAAGAAAGCAGAACTACCGCAAAAGCCGGTAAAAGTAGCCGCTGAGAAAGAATATATAGATAAGAATATAAAAAAAATTATTGTTTTACTTCAAGAGAACTTACATTATCCAAGACGAGCAAGGAAAAGGGGTATTCAAGGAGAAGTCTTAGTCCGCTTTACAGTCTCTGTAGAAGCTCAAATCTCTAATATAGTAGTGATCTCTTCAAGTAGTGATATCTTAAGTCGTGGAGCAGTTCAGACGATCAATAATATAGATAATAAACTCCCAAAACCAGAACAAGAAATCACTTTTAATGTACCTATCTCCTATACATTATATTAAGAAAACCAAGAAAACCAGAGCATATTTGAACTATAAAAAAAGTAATTAAACTTAAGGAATATTTTATAAGTTTTTATGATACAATATTATTGATTCAAAATTAACATCGAAGGATTTATTATGGGTATCTTATTAATTACACTCGCATCAGCCTTAGTATTTGGGCTAGTTGTATTTTTTATTTGTGAAGAGAAGTCATTAGTTAATGCAAACTTCTCAGACATGAAAGGTCTATTCACAGAAGAGCTTAAACTCTCAGAATGTATGGGAGAATTTAATACTTTTCGTTATATGGTATTGTACATTGCAATTCTTTTATCTTTTGACTTAATTGTTCTTCAGTTAGTATTTATTCCCAATGGCCTTGGTGCAGCAGAAATGATGGCTTATATCTTTATGCCTTCTCTCGTTGGATCATGGATAATTCTACTTGTTAAGTGGTCATACCAGCCTGTTATAAAAGTTATCTCATCATTTATGTATGGTGCAGGGTATATGGGAGCTGCTGTAATAGCATTTGGAATTACTTATCTAACATCTATGTAATAAACCTTAGTTCTTATAGCTAAAGGGTAGGATTGCCCTTTAGCTACCTGCTTAACACTTCTCATCCCCATTTTTTACTAGATACAAGATAAAATTATAAAAGTATGTAATGAGAAGATAGATAAAAAAGGTGATACTGTTGGTTTGTCTTTTTATACTTTTTTTGCAAATAAGAATCGCCAATTCTAATACTGTCATTATCCATATTATCAGGCATAATATTTAAAGAGTTAAATACAATTATTCTAGTGAATTAAAGAATGGAATGTGTTAAAATATTTTAATGTTGTTTGTGGATTGTATTTATGTAAGTGGTGACCCCGAGGAG
>DDCH01000005.1:0-11022 GCA_002335055.1 Sulfurimonas sp. UBA2011
CGATTCATATTCATGTTGTTTTCCATTTAATTAAAATTTTGTATATCTTTGACTAAGCTAACTATAATATAAGTGTTAATTATAATATATTATAATTGTTACTTATACTAAATTATAAGTGTAAATTATATATTTTTATTCCTGTATATTTACTGAGAAGAAAAATATATTTATATATATGCTGATTAAGAGCAGGCTTACGAAAAGTTAAGAATATTCCCCTTGCATTTAAGAAAAGTGGAGGAAAAAAGCTACATAGAAGAAAAAAAGTCTCTTATAAGAAAATCTCTCCACTTATAATTCTGACAATCAAGCCCCACATCAGCAACTCTTATATTGTATTACATATTGGAGGTCACTACGGGGGTCACCTTTTGACTCTAGTTGTATGGTATAATCACTTTACAAGAATAACTTAAAATATGAAAGTAAGTGCTCTAGGAGTAAGAAATATAGGGCAATTAGGCTTTGTACGAAATTTATGAAAAGATGAAATAATGCAAAATATAGTAATATTTGATATGGACGGAACATTAATAGACTCTAAAAAAGACATAACAATTTCTGTGAACCATGTAAGAAATGTCCATTATAGTTTAGAACCTTTAAGTGAAGACTTTATCGTTGAAGCGATAAATAAAGAGGTTAGAAATCTTCCTGAACTTTTTTATGGGACACAGGAGTACCACAAAAAAGATATGCTTGTTTTTGAAGCACACTATGAAGAACAGTGTGTGAAAAGTCCTTATCTTTATTCCGGTATACAAGAAATATTAGATGCATTAAAGAAAGCAAATGTAAAACTCTCAGTTGCCACAAATGCTCCTACAAAATTTGCCAAAAGAATGTTGAGTTCTTTAAGTGTTGAGCACTACTTTGATGTGATCATTGGTGCTGACGCCGTAAGTCATTCTAAACCTAGTCCTGAAATGCTCTACCGTATCCTAGAACATTATGAGTACGACAAGACAAAAGATAAGGCGATGATGATAGGTGATAACTCAAAAGATATTTTAAGTGCACAAAATGCAAATATAGACTCACTTTTCGCTACTTGGGGCTTTTCTTCTGAGACTGACTTAAAAAATAAAGTCGATAAACCCCATGAGATACTCTCTATCGTTTTATAAAAAATTATGATAAAATAGTTATATATAAATACAGGAGAGAAAATGTTTGACAGTGACATACTTTTAGCCTTTGCCTTTATGGGGCTTCTTTTTGTACGACAAATCGTTATTATTAAACATCCTAACAAGATTAACTATGCACCTTTAATGATAGGGATTGGCTCTATCGCTACACTTGTTCACTTTATCATTCATCCTGAGAGTACAGATATACTCTTAATAACTAGAGAGTCTCTTTTCCCACTTTTAGTTTCACTTTTACTCTATACAGTTATGAATATTTTACACCAAACACAGCTCTCACAAAGTGCTAGAACTCAAGAAGAGTTTGTAAAAGTTTTAGTAAGTGAGATAACACAACTCAAAGAGTTTATTTTTGAGATAGAAACTAAAATGACTTCAGCACAACAAGAAGAGCGAAAAGCACAAGAAGAGATACGGTCTCAGTTTAAAGAAGATGTAACTGCCTTAGATACTATTCAGTTGAACCAAACAAAGTTTATTGGTAAGTTTGATGAGATGAAAGGTTGGTATGAGGCTGTAAATAAGGGTTTTGAGTACTTTACTGAGGTACAGTTACCAGAGCTTGATAATGTCCTGCATAAGCATATAGATATACTACGAGTTGCAGAACAAGATCATTATAATAAGCTAAATTCTTTACTTAAAAAAGGTGTAACAAGTAGAGGAAGTATCTCTGATGACATCGATACACTCAAAGAGAGTCTCCATAGTATGAAAAATATCTCTAATGAGATAGCTACAAGTATAGTCCAGCATACACTGAGTCAACTCTCAGGTGTAACAAAGTCTTTTGAATCTCAAATAATAGGTCTCAAATCTCATACGGAGAGTGTAAGAACATCTTTGAGTGAAGGTGAGAGTACTTTAGGAAACATTAGGACTCAGAGTGAGCTTATAATGAAGCAGATGATTTTATCTGCCAAGAAAATGACTCAGTTAGAAGAACAAAATAGTGGACTTCACGATATTTATACGACACTAAAAGTGATTATAAAAGATGTAGAGGCTGTAAAGTCAGACTATGTAAAATCTCAAGCACAGTTAGGTCTTATATCTAATAATCTTACAAAAAATAGAGATATAGAAGTTCTAGAGATGAGAAATAAAATAGATGAACTAAGTGAGAGTTTATCTCTTAAAATAGAAGAGTCTTTAGCAAAACTACATGAGCATTATCATATGGCAAATGGTGAGATAAGTCAAAGTGTAAAGATACTTGCTAAACAAGCACAACTCAAGTCTGGATATGGTGATAGAGAAAACTCATAAGAAAGAGCCATATAGACTCTTTTTTATGATCTTAAACTTATGCTTTATAAACTTCTTTCTCTTTAGTTATAAGTACTCCAGCTAAAAAAGTATAAGCATCAGACCATGCATTGATAACTTCATCAGTAGCCACATTTCCAAGAACTTCTTTAATAGCAGCTAAAAGAGCTTCTCCAACCCGTGGGTAATGGTGAGCTTGAATATCTGATTTTACATGTACAGAAACCATTTTTTCTATACCTTTACCAAGTGCTCCTAAGTTGTCAATATTAGCAGCATATGCATATACAGCATTTGCAAGTTTTTTCTACTGATCAGGTGCAGCATTTTAAATAACTCTTTTGCTTCAGGATGTGCTGCAAAAAGGTTTATATACATAGCTTGAGTGATAGCCTCTCCATGTTCTTTTAATACAGGGGCAGTACTTTTGATTATTGCTTTAGTTTCTTCAGTCATTTTATAAATCCTTTGTTTGATCAAGAGAAGTTTACACTAACAAAGGGATATGAAAAATGATAATTGTCAAGAAAGAGGATAAAAATAGTCCTATTTAATTAGCTCGTAACCACTAGGTGTTTTCTGTAGTTTTGTATCATTTAAAAGCGAAGGGTTGCGATTTCATACTTTTTGAGTTTGGAGACTATTAAAGAGTTAGTATCATAGAAGTGCAATGTTTTCTCTTTAGCAGTCGAGGCTATATTAAGGTGAATGTTCTGCTGTAGCAGTTGTATTTTAGAAAGGAGAGAATTTATTATTTCTGTAGATACTTTAGGGTTAGTCAAAAAATAACGTCTAAAACTATTTATTTGAACTTTTAAGATACGACCATCAGTTTTAAATCGTGTACCAGATGGAAAAGGCAGATTTCGAAGTAGAGCAGCTTCTGCAATAAGTGAGTAAGGCGAGAAAAAGCCAATAACAATTTCATTACCCTTATTGTTATGTTTAAAAACACTTAAATCACCCTCAATGAGGATAAAAAGATGTTCTCCAATCTCGCCCCTCATAAAAAGTAAGGAGTCTTTTTTATAACTATTAAATGAAGAGATAACGACAAGGCTATCAAGCTCTTCCTCACTTAGTTCTTTAAAAAGGTATATTTTTTTTAGTATCTCTTGCATATATAGGATTTATGCCATAAAAGTACTTATCTTATAAGCTCTAATTTGATAGAATACAAGTATTAAAAGTATCAAAAGGTTTAATAATAATGAGCGAGAGAAAAGATTTTTTACGTACAATAGTTGAAGCAGACATAAAGTCAGGTAAGGTTAAAGAAGTTGTTACAAGGTTTCCACCAGAGCCTAATGGTTTTCCCCATATTGGACATGCTAAATCTATTGCTATAAACTTCGGTATCGCTCGTGATTATAATGGTCACTGTAACCTAAGAATGGATGATACTAACCCTACAAAAGAAGATACTAAGTATGTTGAGGCTCTCAAAAGTGCTGTAGAATGGTTGGGATTTGAGTGGAAAGATGATGTTTGTTATACTTCTGATTATTTCCCTCGTATTTATGATTATGCAATTGAGCTTATCAAAATGGGTAAGGCTTATGTAGATTCTCTACCAGAAGATGAAATCCGTGAGTACCGTGGAACTGTTAAAGAAGCTGGTAAACGTAGTAAGTATGCTGATAGAACTATAGAAGAAAACTTAGAACTATTTGAGAAAATGAAAAATGGTGAGTTTAAAGATGGTGAACATATATTAAGAGCTAAGATAGATATGTCAGCAGCGAATATGAAACTACGTGACCCTTTACTGTATCGTATCCGTCATGTTGAACACTTTCGTGCAGGTAAGACATGGGCTGTTTATCCTATGTATGATTTTGCTCACTGTTTGTCTGATTATATAGAAGGTGTTTCTCATTCTATATGTACACTAGAGTTTGAAAACAACCGTGATATTTACAACTGGGTACTAGAAACTCTTGGTCTTACTCCAGAGCGTCCTTACCAGCATGAGTTTGCACGTTTAGGCATCAACTATACTGTTATGAGTAAACGTAAGCTCTTAGAGCTCGTAGAAGGTGGTCAAGTAGACGGATGGGATGATCCGCGTTTACCTACCATAGCTGGATACAAACGTAGAGGGTATACCCCAGAGTCTATTCTTGCTTTTTGTGATTCAGTAGGTATAGCAAAAGCAAACTCAATGGTTGATGTTTCTCAACTTGAGTTTTGTATTCGTGATGATTTAAACCCTAAAGTACCTCGCGTTATGTGTGTACTTGATCCTTTAAAAATAACACTAGTGAACTACGAGGGAAATGAAGAGATAGAAACTTCTTATTATCCTCACGATGTTCCAAAAGAGGGAAGTAGAAAACTTCCTTTCTCGAACGAGATTTATATAGAACGCGATGACTTTATGCAAAATCCTCCAAAGGATTATTTCCGTCTTACTCCTGAGCAATCAGTAAGACTTAAAGGTGCTTATATCATCACTTGTAAGGAAGTTATAAAAGATACTAGTGGTAATGTTATAGAGATAAAGGCTGAGTACTCAAAAGAGTCTAAAAGTGGTTCAGACACATCTGGCATCAAAGTAAAAAGTGCTATTCACTGGGTAGATGCAAACGCGGCTATAAAAGTTGAAGTAAGACTCTATGACAGACTTTTCTCAGTTGAAGCACCAGAGGGAGTAGCAGACTTAAATGCAAACTCTTTAACAGTAATCAAAGATGCATACATTGAACCTGCTGTGATAAATGAAAAACCTGATGAGAGATTTCAGTTTGAGAGACAAGGGTACTTTTATGCTGACCCTGTTGACTATACAGATGCAAAACCTGTGTTTAATAAAATCGTAGGTCTTAAAGGTTCTTGGGATAAAAAGAAAACTAAAACTGAGACAGTTCCAAAGATAAGAGCAAAAAAAGAGCAGGTAGATGGTGAAGTAGTTGCTATGAGTGACGCACAAACTGCACTTTTTACTAAGTATACTCAAGAGTTAAAACTAAACTCCGAAGTAGCAAATACTCTTGCTCGTGATTCACAACTCTCAGCATTTTACGAAGAGGCATTATCAGAGATTAATAGCCCTGTGAGTTTAGCTAACATTGTGACAAATGAAGTTGCACGAGAGTTAAAGCAGATGCAAATTTCTGAGTTGAAATTTTCTACAAGTCAAATATCCCAACTTGTAAAAATCATAGATGATGGAACTATCTCAAACAAAATAGCAAAACAAGTTTTCCAAGAGATGGTAAAGTCAGGAGATAACCCAAGTAAAATAGTCGAAGACAAGGGACTTGTTCAGATAAGTGACCCAGCTATTATCTCCGCTATTATTAATGAGGTTATGGCGAAAAATCCAGATAATGTTGAGAAGTTTAAAACTGGAAACACAAAACTTTTAGGCTTTTTTGTTGGACAAGTTTTAAAGAGTACTGGTGGAAAAGCAAATCCTCAAGTTGTAAACAAACTTGTGGCTGAGATGTTAAAGTAATGACTACAGAGCAGTTAGATGCGTTTGCAAGAGATAAAAATAATTCTGAAGATAGTAAAGTTTTTATATCAAGACATCCAAATACAAGTGCTAAAACCTTAGTCTATTTACTAAGGTATGACAAGGTTGAGATGATGGGTGCTATCGCAGCCCATACCAATACTTCACCTGAGATTTTAGAGATGATGGTAAAGAGCAGTGATAAGTTATATACTCAGTATAAGTTAGCACAGAATCCAAACACACCAGCTTTAGCACTAGATGAGTTGTGTGATGAAGCAGATAGTGAAGAAGTGAAATTAGCAATCGCACAAAATCCAAGTACATCGCTAGATACACTAAAAGGTTTGTTTGATGAGAATAGCCTTATAAGCATAGAAGCACAAAAAAATTATGATGAGCAAGAAGTTCTAAAAAACAAAAGGGATAAAAATGACTAATGAAGAGATAATTAAAGAGTTTAAAGACTTTGACAAAGATAAATATAGTCTAGTGATTTCAAGTACAAGCACAACAAACGAACCTCTAACAAACTATGCACCTTTTGTAAAAATTGGTGAAGAGTATTTTGTAAGTGTAAGCCAAAATCTGCCTCATTTCGTAAATATGGCAGAGACAAAAAAAGCACATATACTCATCATAGAAGATGAAGCAACAGCTGACCATATTTATGCAAGAAAAAGACTCTACTTTGGTGCATCTTGTGATGTTGAAGAAGACACAGAAAAGATTTTTAAACTCTTTGATGAAAGATACGGTGACAAACTTTCATTTTTGAGAGAAATGAAAGACTTTAAAATCATCAAAATATCGCCAAAAGAAAAAAGCCTAGTACTGGGTTTTGGAGCAGCTTATAAAATGGGTGTAGATGGAAAGCTTATAAATAAGAGCATTTCACATAGTTAGATTTTTTCATTTTTAAAATTTTTACAAACACTCAGAAAGTCAGGAAACTGTTTATAAGCATCTGCTACATGAGTGATAGGTACTAAGTACTTAGGTGGCATTTGATGTTCACCACTAAATCCAAGTACTATGGCCGGTGGTTCATAGACTACATCACAGGTCTCTAAAGCTATAAGTGCATCTGCTCTTAGAATTATCATATGAAAGATAAAGAGCAGTTTATCTATGGGTATAAACTCCATACCTAAAGGGCTGTTGTTTTCAGGGATATGAGTTAATATTATTTGCTTTAGAATATCGACTAAGTCTTCATCTACATCTATAGGGCGAACATCTTCTTTTTTAACATAATGAAAATAATCTTCAAAGGGATGTTTTGGAAGGTTTACTAAAATTTCTTGTACTGAAGAATCATCTAAGTCCAACCATTGTATTTTTTTTATAATTGTTTTTGCATTATTTTGTAAAGATACTATTCCGGCCAAATAACTCTCATCTCGCAGTTTTAAACCAGTTATATCAGCTTGGGATCCTATAAAGTATCCATAAAACTTATCGGTATTTGAATATATTTTTGTTTTTGAACTTGTGCTTTTTTTGAGATGTAAATGAAGCTCAGAGGATTTCTTTTGAACATCTATAAGTTTGTATGGAATGTTGATATTAAAATTACTAAAAAGTTCTTCATCCCACTTACCATCTTTTTTTTCAAAGAGATAAAGCTCCTCACCTTGTAAATAAAGCTCGTTTAAATCATCAAAGTCTTTTTGTATTTCATCAAGTAGTTTATATCGTTTAGTCTCTAACTCTTTTATCTGTGCAACTATACTTCTATGTAAAACTACATTTTCTAAATTCTTTTCATTTACAAGGGCAAGTCTCCCTTTAAATGGCTCCATCTCATGAGCTTGGTGATATTTTCCTAAAATCATTTTTCCGCTAACAGCGAACTTAGATATGTAAGTAAACTCCTCGCTAGAGTTAACACCAACCCAAACCGCCTCGCAAATATGACCTACATTTATGTCAGTTACTAACTCTTCAGCCACAAGAAAAATAGGTTTAACACCTGTGTATACAGTTGGATGCATAAAATCTTTTATAGCTTGACTAGCATTAAATTGCTCCATATAGATGGACCCTTTACTTTTCTCAAATTCTACTCACTTTGCCTTGACTAAAAGGACTTATAAATAAGTTAATAGTTATGTTTTAGAATAGCCACTATTTCTCTTATGCGTTTTAAAGGTGATGATAAGTATACTAGCAAAAAATTTAAAGGTATAAATTATGAGTATAGAAAAAGCAATATTAGCAGGTGGGTGTTTTTGGGGTATGCAGGATTTGATTCGTAAAGAGCATGGTATTATCTCTACAAAAGTAGGTTATACAGGGGATGAAACTCTTCCAAATGCAATCTACCGTAACCATGGAACGCATGCTGAGGCTATTGAAATTAGCTTTGATAATGAAATAACTACTTATAGAAATATACTTGCATTTTTCTTTCAAATTCATGACCCCTCTACACTTGACCAACAAGGTAATGATAGAGGTACTTCATACCGTTCTGAAATATTTTACACAAATGAAGAGCAAAAAGTAGTAGCTACTCAGACTATCAAAGATGTAGATGCTTCTGGTTTATGGCCAGCTCCTGTGGTTACTCCAGTTACACAAGCAAGTGATTTTTGGGATGCTGAAGTTGAGCATCAAGACTATTTAGAACGTATACCTAATGGTTACACTTGTCATTTTGTACGTGATAATTGGGTTTTACCTAAATAGACTTCAAGAAAAGCTCGCTATAATTACATATTAAATATAAAGAGGCATCATGCATACATCTCAAATCGCAATACCAGTATTAGAGGGTTACAAAAATGAAAAACTTAGTGGAGAAAGAGTCGACTTTTTAATTAAACAAGCGAATGAACAACTTCTTGAACTATCTCAAAAACCGGAGATATATAGTGACTTTTTAAAGCAGATAAAAGCACCAGAGAAACTAGATAATATTATTTTATGGATACTCCTTTTGTCAAATGAAATTATATGTGACGACTATATAGATGAGTTTAACAAAGATTTTAGAGACATAATCCCTGTAAGTGATTTAGCTGATTTACTCATACATGTTATTTACTTACAAAAAGTTCAAGGCATTGATGTGGATGGAATTGACTATTTACTAAAATATGACAAAGAGTGTATAGAAGAAGTGGATCAATTTGCCTTTACAAATGCACTACTCTACATCCAAAAATCAAAAGAAGTAGTGATGGAGTTCTAGAGTGCAAATGCGAGTTTTCTAGGAATATTCATTTTCCTACAAGTACCGAAAATTCTTAAAATATTACAGTACAATAAAATATGAATAAAACTAAGCCTCAAATTTACTTATTTACAGATGGAAGTGTCAATCCTCAGAGTGAAATTGGATTTGGAGCTTACCTACTTCTAGATAAGTTAGATTATATTTGTGAACTAGAAAAAGAAGTTAAAGTGAAAAAATTCACTAATACATCTTCCACAAAATTAGAACTCGAAACACTTTTATGGGCTTTAAGTGATATTAGTTCTAGAAATCATAAAATAGTCATTTATAGTGATTGTCAAAATATTATTGGTCTTAAAGATAGAAGAGATAGGTTTGAAAAAAATAAGTATATTACAGGTAAGGGTAAACTGATAAAGAACCATGAACTGTATAAAGAATTTTTCAAACTAATAGATAATTTGGATTGTGAATTCATTAAAGTTAAAGGTCATAAAAAATCATCTACAAAAGATGAAGTAGATGAGATTTTCACACTTGTAGATAGAGCGACCAGAAATGCTCTTAGAAACAGCCTTTTATGCTAAGGTATCAACATAATTATGCAAGGAAATATAATGGAAGAGATTAATTCACTATTAAAGAAATATAAGAATTTTGTAGGAGCCCAAGTACGTTCAATAAGAACAACATCGGAGACTTCGAAAGTTATGACTCTTGTACTTCAAGATGATGACGGAGAGGATATTAGTAGCGTTAAGTTAGAGTTTATAAATGTAAACTCTTCACGTACTTTACCAGATAGCGCACTAGCATACATGGATATGATGAGTGGTATTTCTATTATTTATGAGAATGAGAAATATGCCTTTACTATAGGTCGTGCTACGACTATGCTTGCTGTACATAATACTCCAGTGTTTATCATCTCTGATGATATAAAAATAGAAGATAAGGGATCAGATTAGGCATTTATATCTCCATATTCGAAGATGCTAAATTATAAGGGGTTTTAAATGAAGATACGAGTTTATTATGAAGACACAGACACTGGAGGAGTGGTTTATCACTCTAACTATCTAAACTTTTGTGAGAGGGCTCGGTCTGAGGTCTTTTATGAGAGAGGTCTGACACCTATACTAGAGAATGGTCATTTTGTAGCAAGAAGAGTTACGGGTGATTTTTTTGCAAGTGCTAAACTTGGGGATATCTTAGAGATAAAGTCTGAACTTGTAAAACTCAAAGCTGTTTCGTTTATTTTAAAACAATATGTTTACAGAGATGAAGTGAAAATCTTTGAACTTGAAATCACTCTTGCTTACATAAACTTTGAGGGCAAACCTCAAAAGATAGATGCTAAAACAAAAGAGCTTTTACTCAGTCTCTTCGACTAAAGCTTCTTCATCAAGTTCTTCTATTTCTTCTATACGAGGCTCTCTAAAAGGTCGTACATACTTCTTAAACTTAGAGTGAGAAGGCTGGAGTAGTTCGATATCATAAATCATTTGATTGTCTTCTAGTTTAGTCTTGTAAGTTCTTTCTTCATTAGTGATTAGAGAGTAAAAATAATCCACACCAATAGTAGTTGTATAGTTAATCCAGTCATATACTATGTCATTTCCAAGTAGGGCATTTGTCTCTATAAGAACATTGTTATGCTCTGTTATTGAGTTTGCTACAACCATGTCTTTTCTGTCTCTGTACTGAGTCATTGAGAGTAAAAGAGGGTCGTAGTTGATTTGAGTAGAGAGGACATTTGTTGCGTTTGTATCGTAGAGAGTGAGTTGTGACATTATCATAGCACTTTTGATGATAGGCGTGTTTATAAAAAATGAAGCATATACAACTTCCTCTTTCTCTTTAAGATAATACTCAAGGTTTGTAGTTCTTTTTGAAACAAAGTAACTAATAGCATTTTTTTCTGTCTCTTCTACTTCTTCTATTACTTCTTCTAT
>DDCH01000005.1:11225-90176 GCA_002335055.1 Sulfurimonas sp. UBA2011
ATTATTTCTTCTATTATTTCTTCTTCTATGTCACGTAAAGAAAAAGCACTGATAGCATCATCAAAAAATGAGCTGCTACTTGAGTTAGTCTCTATCATGTCTACCTTAGGGTGTAAAAACTGCTCTTTTTGGTAGAGTGCAAGTTTCTTTCCTGTTGTAGATTTATCAGAAAAAACAACCAAAGGCGAGAGTGCTTCTTTTAGAAGTAAATCACTCTGTTGTATATAATCAATTGCTCCAAAAGTTAGAAAAGCAGATGCTGTATCTACATCATGTTTGTTGATAGTAGGAAAGTATATATGTAGGGCAGGGTCTATCTCTATGATGTTGTTAACCCCTTTTTTTGTGAGCGGTGCTATGATGTACTCAAATCCATCTTTTCGTATTTCTTGGAGTGCTGCCTCTAAATCTTTAATGCTTTCACTATGTACCTTATAACTTTTAAGTGTAAAAGGATGACTTTTTGTCATGAGATAAGCAAAACTTGCATTCGTAGTAGATGCGGCATATTTTCCTATTTTTTTATAAGGTAAAAGCATGGCAATATGGAGTTCATTTGAGCTATGAAATGCTCCTAGGTTTAAGATAGAGACAAGCAGAACACGTGCTTCATTTTGTTCTTTGTTTGGAAGTTTATTTATAGCATGTGCTAAAAATGAGAAAATCATACCACTGTCTAGTAGTTCTTGCCTACATGAATGATCACACTCATAAGGATCAAGGTCTTGTACATAGGTCTTTGGTAGGGGAATATTAGAGAGTATGAAACTCTGTGCAAATACCATGACAGGAAGAAGTAAAAATAGCAGTTTTTTCATTAACATCACTTTTGTTATTATTATTTTCTCTATTATATCGGATTGAATTTAATCTGAGTATAAATAGTTTAATTTAACCACTTGTTTGCTAATATAAACATTATATAAAAGGTTGATAACTAGTGAAGATTTTACACACATCTGATTGGCATTTAGGTCAAAGTTTTATGGGAAAAAGCCGTTTAGAAGAGCATGAAGCATTTTTGACTTGGCTTAGTGAGACTATACAAATGCAAGACATTGACACACTTATAGTAGCGGGTGACATTTTTGATACTGCGACACCTCCAAACTATGCACTTGAACTCTACTATAACTTTTTAACTAAACTCTCTGTAATCTGTGAAAATGTTATCATTACAGCAGGTAACCACGACTCAGTAGCTACACTCAAAGCTCCAAAACAACTACTAAAAGCTTTAAACATTCATGTCATCAGCTCAGGTGATGAGAATGAGGATGAAGTTGTTAGTATCTACAAAGAAAAAAAACTCCAAGGTATCATTTGTGCGGTTCCATTTTTACGTGATTATGTAGTGCGTCAGTCTTTAGGTGGTGAGACTATCAGTGATAAAGAGAACTCACTCTCAATTGGCATAAAAGAACACTACAAAAATGCCTACCAAGAAGCACTAAAAATCTCTCAAAGTGAAGATGTACCAATAATAGCTACAGGGCACTTAACTACAGTAGGTAGTAAAACAAGTGAATCTGAGAGAGAAATATACATAGGCGGTACATTAGATATAAGTAGTGACTTTTTTGCTGAGTACTTTGACTATGTGGCATTAGGACATTTACATATAAACCAAACAGTCGGTAAAAATCACATACGATATAGTGGCTCACCAATTCCACTCAGCTTTTCTGAGTCTAAGTCACAAAAAAAAGTAAATCTAGTAGAGTTTGAAAACAAAACTATAAAAGTTACTGAGTTAGATATACCACTGCATAGACCTCTTTTAGTTCTTCGTGGAAATCTAAACACGATTGAGGCAGAGTTAGAGAGTGTGAAAGATAAAAGTACATGGATCGAAGTACACTTAAATGATGAGAACCCTTTTCATGCAAACCAAGTCATAAGAGATAAGGCAGAGGAGTTAGGACTTGTACTTTTAGCCGTGAAGATAGACCAAACACAAAAAAGACTAGGTAGTGAAGACTTTGATGTTATAAGTCTCGATGAGCTAAATCCTGTAGATGTCTTTACTCGCTGTATGGATAAGGATGGTTTAGAAGATGAGGCTTTTGTTAAAGAACTTGTAGTGAACTTCAAACAAATTCTTAGTGAGGTGCAAAACTCATGAAAATACTCTCTATAAAATCACTTAATATTAACTCCCTTAAAGGCATAACAAGGATTGACTTCGCTGAGCTTACCAAAGATAGTTCTCTATTTTCCATAACTGGGCCAACAGGTTCTGGAAAAAGTAGTGTTCTTGACATCATCTCATGTGCTCTATATGGTAGAACTTCAAGACTCAAAAATCCAAATGATTTAATGTCAAGAAACTGTGGGGAAGCTTACTGCGAAGTGGAGTTTGAGATACGAGGTACAGTGTATCGTTCTTCATGGACACAAAAAAGAGCAAGAAAAAAACATGATGGTGCTTTTCAAACAGCTAAAATGGAACTTGTTGATTTAACACAAAATACTATCCTATCTCAAAAATCAAGAGAAGTACCAAAAAAGATAGAAGAACTCTCAGGTTTAGATTTCTCGCGTTTTACTCAGTCAATGTTATTAGCCCAAGGTGGTTTTGATGCTTTTTTAAAAGCAGATGAAAAAGAGCGTTCTATACTACTAGAGAAGATAACGGGCACAAGCATTTATGCTGATATATCTCAGGCAATTTTTGAAAAACATCGTTTTTTTGCACAGGAAATGGAATCGGATCAAAAGGTTTTAGAGTCTATAGAGCTTTTAGACGAAGAAGTACTTCTGGATAAGCAAAAATACCTAGAAAAAAACATCACTTTAAAGACTCAAACAAACCAAGAGTTACAAAAACTTACACTTGCACTCACCTGGTTAAAACGACTCTTTGAACTAAGAGAACAGAGTACAAAGTATGAACTGGCATTTAGGGAGAGTACAAGAGACAAAGAGCAAAACAGTGAAAAATTTGAGAGACTAAGTCGAGCAAACAGAGCACTCAATGTTTCTGCAAAGTTTTCGTCTTTTTTACAAGTCCAAGAGAGTCTAGTTAATGATATAAACATACTAGGGAAACTAAGTGAAGAACTGAAACAACTTCAAAGTGAGATACAGAGTAAAGATAAAGAGTATACAAATGTAAAAAAAGAGTTTGACATAGAATCAACTGCGTTTACACTCAATACTCATAAGTTAAAAGATGCTAGACAAATACAAACACAGGAGAGACAAACTCAGGCTAGTATAGGTAAACAAGAAAACTTACTCAAACAAAAAGAGAAAAACTTAGAACTTTTAAGAGCTACTTTAGAGTCTAGACTTAAAGAGTATGGCTATATACAAGAACAAGTTGACCTTATACAAGAGAATAGTTTTGATAGTGCAAGTACGGATAATGTTATGAGTGTAGAGGAGAGCAGATTAAAAAGTTTAGAAACTCTGCAAACACTTAAGCGACTAGTGCAAGCCTATACTAAACTAAACCACGAGAGAGATGCAGAGTCTCAAGAGTATGAAACTAACATAGTACTTGTAAATTCACTAGACATTACACTAAAAATCTCTACTGAGAATATCGGGACACTGAAAAAACACATCATCACTCTTAGGCAAAAACAAGAAAAAGAACAACTCCTTAAAAAGTATGAAGAGGATAGAAAGAATTTGACAGAAGGTGAGGCTTGTCTTTTGTGTGGTTCGAGAGAGCATCCTTATGCAGGTAAAGAGATAGAAGTTCATATAGATGAAACTAAAGAGATGATATTAAGAGAGGAACGCGACTTAGAGCATAAAGAAAAAGTACTGGCTGAATTGGCATTACGAGTTGGAGTAGGGCAAACAAAGATAGAATCATCAAAACAAGAGATGATAAAGTTAGATGTGGAGATACAGAATTTAGAAGAGACTTTAAAACTACACTCTTTTGAAGTGAAAAACAACAGTGAAGTAAAACTTATAGAGCAAGAGTTAAAACTCATCCAAGAGATAAAAGAACTCAAAGAAAAGCAAATACAAAAGGATAAACTACTTCTTGACTTACATAAATGTGAAGTAGACAAAAAAGAGAATGAAACAAGAGTCACTTTACTTTTCACGGAGATACAAGTAATAGGACAAGACTTAAAAGAGTTACACATAAGTTTGACTGCTTTCTCTTTAAAACGAGTAGCGATACTCAATGTCGCAGACTTAGATGTATATGAGCAAAAGATAGGTATAGGGTATAAAGTACTACAAGAGAGAGAACAGTTGTGTAGTACTACTTTAAATGGTTTAAAAGTGAAAAGTGAAGAGCGTTTAGCACATAAAAAGAGTTTAGATATCAAGATAGAAGTGGATGATAAAAAACTTAAGGTACTAAACACCCAGCTAGAAGAACTTTATACACAAAATGAGTTTGAAGATGTAGTCGCGTTTACAAAGGCACAACTGAGCAAAAATGAGAGAGAAGCATTAGCACTGTTATGTAAAAATATACAAGAGCGATATACACAAACGCAGACTCTAAAAATCCAAACTCTACAAGAACTCCAAGTACATGAAAAAGAAGCTTTAAGTGATAAACCTATAGATGAGCTTGAAGTACTTCAATCTCTGCTAGGGCAAAAGCGAGAGGCACTTCAAGAGAGTATAGGAAGTGATAAAAGAGAGTTAGAACTTAACCAAGAAAATCTTACGAAACATAAAGAACGTATAGTCTCACTCCAAAAGAAAAAAGAGTCTTTTAAAGTCTGGGTAAAACTTAACGAACTTGTAGGTTCAGCTGATGGAACAAAGTTTAAAAAATTTGCACAAGGGATAACCCTAGACCAACTTATAAACTTAGCAAATCAGCACCTAAACATACTCAGTACTCGTTACATTCTTGTGAGAAACCAAGATAAACTCCTAGAGCTTGAAGTGATAGATGCTTACCAAGGAAATGTAGTCCGTCCTGTGAGTACCCTCTCAGGCGGTGAGAGCTTCATTGTAAGTCTTGCCCTTGCTCTAGGTCTCTCAGAACTTGCAAGTCAAAAAATAGCCATAGACTCTCTCTTTTTGGATGAAGGATTTGGTACACTTGATGAAGAGAGTTTAGAAACTGCATTAAATGCTTTAAACCTACTCCAAAGTGGCGGAAAAATGGTCGGAGTTATCTCTCATGTTGAAGCTTTAAAAGAGAGAATACCCCTGCAGATAAAGGTTGTTCCAAATGGAGATGGCACTAGTTTTGTTGAGGTGAACTAAAAGAGAACTTTAAAGACAACTTTTTATACTTTTTAAATCATTAAGTGTGATTTTCTTAGAGTCTGGATTTCGTAGTAAATAGTTTGGGTGGTAAATGGGAATGAGTTTGGTTCCTTTAAAGTCTATGACATGACCTCTGACATCTTCAAAGTTTCCAGTGTCTCCTGTGAGCTGAGTGTAGGCATCTTCGCCTAAAACCATTAAAACTTTTGGTTTTATAAACTCTAACTGGGAGTAGAGATAAGATTTACAAGAGTTGTACTCTGAGGAAGATGGTTTGTTTGAACCTAGTGGTTTACACTTTACACAGTGTGTTATAAAAACATCATCTACAGATAAACCTATAACTTTTTCTATCATGTTTTTGAGTGTTTCACCTGAACGACCTGTATAGTAGTCGTTTGAGCTATCCTGTGCAGCAGAAACACTAAAGTCTATAACCATAAGCTCAGCTTTAGGATTTCCATGACCTGGCATACTTTGTGTTCTAGACTTACTCAAATCACAGAGATGACAAGAAGATATATTTGCCGAGAGTTCTTCAATACTTGCAGGAATTTCATAACTAGTTTTTTCGTTAATGTTAAAATGGTCGATATAGTCAAAGCCTATAGCTTTAAGTCTATAAAGGTTCTGAAGTAAGACAAGATTTTGATACGACTTCAAGGTAACCACCAGTAATAAAATATAGCGAGAGTATAGTGAATATGCGGTTAAAGTATACTTTAGATTAAAAATTATGCTATTATCTATTATATAAAACGTTAGATAACCAGCAGTGTTTTAGATGTTAAATGAAGTGAATGTAAATAGTTATAAACTTTACTCTTCGAGCGAAGTAAATTTAAGAATAGAGGAAGTGAAAAAGCTCAATAGCAAAAATATTGTAATTCATATCGTATCATTTATTCACAACACTGTTCTTGTTCAAAACCTCAAAACAAACTTATCAAAAATATTTCCAGATGTTACTGTATCACTTCTAAAACATGAAGATAAAACACATACAGTCTTAAATGTTTACAACATAGCAGAAATAAAAGATGACGAAAATATCAATGATATAATTCTTCATCAAATATATTTAGACTACTTAAACAAAGAAGAGAGTGCAAACAACTCTCGCCACCAACTCTTTAGTCGTTACTTTACAGATCATCTAACAAACCTTCCTAATGTGTATCAACTACGAAAAGATTTTCAAGCTAATGAAGAGTATGGTCTTGTGTTTATAAAAATAGACAACTTTGTAACTATAAACAATTTTTATGGTTTTGTGATAGGTGATTATGTCCTAGAAAAAGTCTCAAAGTTTTTAAAAGAGACTCTTGATGTTCATCAACTTTATAGACTCACAGGTTCTAAATTTGCATTTACTATAAAAGACTCCATGAGTTTTTATGATTTAAAAGTGTATCTAACTAAAGTGTATGAGCAGATAAGATCGTACTCAGTTCTTTACCAAAAAACTAAGATATACATTGATTTTACTATGGCTTCAACTGCAAGTACTACCAATGAGAACAGCTTCTCAAAAGTATCAATGGCACTAGACTATGCAAAACAGATTGGTGCTTCTTTTTGGATTTATGAAGATAGAATGAACTTCGAGAACGACTATGCACGTAACCTTGAACTTTCAGAAATTGTAAGAGAAGGTGTGCAAGATTCAAAAATTGTACCCTATTTTCAAGCGATAGTAGATAATCAAACAGGTGATATCGTTAAGTATGAGTGTTTAGCTAGACTCATAGATGCTAAGGGTAATGTTCTCTCTCCTGTGCTCTTTATACCCATCGCTAAAAAGATTAAGATATACAATAAAATCACAATTCAGATGATAGAAAAGTCATTTGCTGCATTTAAAGATAGCTCCTTTGAGTTTAACATAAATCTCTCAATAGAAGATATAATGAATCACAAAATCTTTAATTATATTGTCGAAAAAGTAAAAAATTCAGAGGCTTCAAAACGGGTCACATTTGAGTTACTTAAGTCAGAAGCAATAGAGGATTTTAAAAAGGTTGAAGAGTTTATCACAGAAGTAAAACGTTATGGTGCTAAAATCGCTATTGACGACTTTGGAAGTGGTTACTCAAACTTTTCTTATCTTATGAAAATACGAGCTGACTACATAAAAATTGATGGCTCTTTAATTAAAAATATCGATGTCGATAAGTCTGCTCTTTTAGTTGTAGAAACAATTGTAAGTTTTGCTAAAAAACTTGGTATGAAAACAGTAGCTGAGTTTGTTCACTCTAGTGTAGTTATGAACAAGGTCAAAGAACTTGGGATTGACTACTCTCAAGGTTTTTATATAGATGAACCCTCAGTCAAAGAGTATAAGTGAAAAAAGTGTTATGATTTAAATTAAATTAATACTTATAGGTATGCTTATGCTAAAGCAGCAAACCATCTTTAATATTTTTTAGAGATAAAGAGCCTTTCATTTTTTCCAACAACTTCTTCAGTACTTTTTTCCATAAGGAGACCATGACAGAGTGATTGATTTGCATAAATATATGTACCTTCTCTATCTTTCACCCAAAGCATATCAGGAAGGTTTTGAGTTAAAAGTTTTACAAGATCACTATTGTGTTTTTTTAAAGTTTCGATTTGAAATGACATATTTTCCTTTTGTTATATAGATGTTATAATGCAAAAAGTATTTAATTAAAATAAATGAATGAAAGAAGAATAAAGAAGGTATAAAACAGAGTAATAAAACTCTGCTTTACAAAAGAGAAATTACTGAGCTACAGCTACTTCTACTTTAGTTGATTCCCAGATACCGTGTTTAGTACAGTAACCGTGTGCAACTAAGTTAAGTTTCTTACCCATTGGACGGATAGTGAAAGTTACTTCTGCATGAGATTTCTCATTTCCTAAAGTTCCTGGTACGAAAGAAGCCATAGCTAATTTAGTTTCACCATTGAAAAGAGTAATAGACTCGATGAAGTGATCGAAATCATCTGGATGAGTATATTCGTTACCCATTTTAACTGTTACTTTTAAAGTTTCACCAACTTTAGCTTCACCATCAACAGTGATAAACGGTGAGTGACGGTCGATAAGGTCTTTTTTAGCTTCACGCTCTACATTGTCGATATTTTCGTATACATTAACTTTTGGCATATTAATTTCCTTGTGTTTTAATGTTGGCATTGTATCAATAAATACATTTACTCTTTACTTAAATAAAAGTTGTATTGTCTTGTTTAAGATTTTTTTCAGAGTTACTACCTTTTCTGCTTTTTCTTATTAACTCATAGTATTGTATAATGCTCCTCAAAATTGAGACTAGAATTATAAGGGTAAGATAATATGAGAAGAAGAGTTTTTATTAAAAATGTAGCACTGGGAATAGGGGTGGTTTCTTTTTTTGATAATACACTCTTTGCAAAAGAAAATAGTAGAAAATTTAAAGTTATATATGATTTTGAACTTAAAAATGAAGAAAAAAGTTTTCCAGCTCAGCTCTGGAATCCTCTTCCTCTTGAGACATATTATCAAAAAGTAAAATTTCTAAAATTTAATGGTAATTATGACAACTCAAATATAAATACAAACAATCCCTATAATGCAAAGATACTTTATGCCAAGTGGAATAAAAGTAATACAAAAAAAACACTTCGTATTGAGATGGAGATACAAACTACTTATAGAAGTGTGAGTTTAAAGGTGATCCAAAAAGCTAGTGAAGCAAATCTACCTTTGCCAAAAGATGTAAGTCAGTTTTTAGAAGCAACGGCACATATACCAACTACTGGTAGAGTGAAAGAGATCGCCGATAGACTTATAAAGAATGAGACTGATGCATTTTCTAAGGTACAAGCCCTATATGACTGGGTGACAGAGACAACTTTTAGAGATCCAAAAGTTAAAGGTTGTGGTCTTGGTGATGTAAACCAAATGCTAGAGAATGGATACTTTGGTGGTAAATGTACAGATATAAGTTCTCTGTTTGTAGCACTTCTTCGTGCAGCTAATATTCCAGCACGAGAAGTTTTTGGTATCCGTTTAGGTTCATCTGACTTTAGTAAAGCACTTGGAACATCAGATAAAAATTGCTTTGCAAATATCTCTTCATGGCAACATTGTAAAGTTGAGTACTTTATCGCGGGTGCTGGTTGGATTCCTAGTGATCCTGCAGATATAACAAAACTAGAGTTAGTAGAAGATTTAAAATACTCAGATAAAAGAGTACAAGAGTTAAAAGAAAAATATCTTCATTCTTGGGAAATGAACTGGATGGGTTTTAACTGGGGAAGAGACTTTATACTCTATCCCAAGCCTGAGCAGTTTCCTATAAATATGCTTGGTTACCCTTATGGAGAGAGTGATGGAGATGTTTTAAACTACTATTCTCCAAAAGATTTTTCATATAAAATCACATCCCAAGAGATAAAATGAGAAAAGAAGAGAATTCCTTTTATACCCTTATAGTAGGGTCGGTAGTCTCGGCAATTCTAGCTAGTACATGTTGTCTTGCCCCATTGCTCTTTTTAGTTTTTGGTGTTAGTATTGGGTCTTTGTCTTTTTTAGAAATTTTTGCTCCCTTTCATAACTACTTCTCAGTTTTTTCTATTTTTGTAGTGATTTATCTCTGGATAAAGTATTTTACGAGTGTAGCAAAACAGCCTACTTGTTCTACTAAACTTTGTAAAAACTATAAACTCTATTTAAGTGTAGGAACATTTTTTGTTCTCATACTTACAACTTACCCATATTGGGCTATTTACTTACTGGATTGATTATGAAAAAACTATTGTTATTAACACTACTCCCTATCATCGCATTGGCTACGACTAAAGTAGCAACTTTAAACATAAAGGGTATGACTTGTCTTTTGTGTACAACTGCTATAAAAAAGAGTCTCAAACATACTGATGGCGTTTTAAAAGTTAAAGTGTCTTACAACACAAAAAAGGCGATTGTTACTTTTGATGATATAAAGGCGATCCAAAAAGATCTCTTAAATGCAGTTAAAAGTACTGGATACACTGCTCAAGTAGTAAAAATAGAAGAGGTGAAGTAGTGATAAACTATAAAATGATTGTAGATGCTGATAAATGTGTAGGTTGTCATGCTTGTGAAGTGGCATGTAAACAAGAGTTTGGTGCTCCTTTAGGTTTTTTTCGTATTCAAAACCTTTACTTAGATACAGGAAGTTATCCTAAGGTAAAAAGAGAATTTTTGCCACTTATGTGTCGACAGTGTGAAAGTGCTGAGTGTATGAGTGTTTGTCCTGAGGGTGCTTTAAGTCGTAAAAATGGAATAGTTATCGTAGATGAGAGTAAATGTACTGGTTGTGGCGAATGCAGTAAGGCTTGTTCTATCGGTGCAATTTATGTAAACCCCATAAGTAAGATTGCTGAAAAATGTAACCTTTGTGAACATAGACTAGAAGTAGGAATGCAACCCGCTTGTATAGAGACTTGTGTATCTGAGGCTCTTTATTTAGTAAGTGATGAGAGAGAAATTCCATCAAGTGCTCAAGGTTTTAAAATGAAAGAGAGTGATAGACCTAGTACTTTACATATTGGAGCAAATGAACTCATGAAGAAAAAATTGATTTCGGGTAAACCTTTTTCTCCTCTAAATTATGAAATAACAAGTTGGGCAGAGTAATGCAAAGAAGAGATTTCATAAAGGTAACAGTACTCACCGTGATGGCGATGCAACTTGGTGATGTTATCTCTTTAGTTCCAAACGCCATTGCTGGTGAAGTACCAAAGTTAACAAATTTTGTAACATTTAATACTCTTGCTAAAAATATTAAAGATATCGTGAGAGTACCAAGTGTCTGTCTGAACTGTTCAAGTGTATGTGGAATGAATGTACTTGTAAAGGATGGAGAAATCCTTGGTGTAGAAGGGAATAAAGAAGATCCAAATTCGCAAGGAAAACTCTGTGCTAAAGCGCATGGTGGTGTGTCTAGTGTAAATTATCCAGACCGAATAGTGTATCCTCTTAAACGTGTTGGTAAACGTGGAGAAGGTCTTTGGAAGCGAATCACTATGGAAGAAGTTTATGACACTATGGCAAAACGTATTAAGAAAAATATTGATGGAGGACATCCTGAGCAAGTAGTTTTTCACCAAGGAAGAAATAAAATGGGTGATATTACGGGTCGCTTTATGGACGCGATTGGTTCACCTGTCATTCTAAACCATAGAGGTTTATGCTCTTCAAACAAACGAGCAGCGAATTACACTACCATTGGTGATACAAGTTGGGAAACACTTGATGCAGTTGAGTGTAAATATCTTCTGAATTTTGGTTCAAACTTTTTTGAAACACATCAAGGTGGACTTCCTTTACTCAAGCGTTTTGCAGAGGGTAGACTCAAAGGGTGTAAGCTTGTGACTTTTGATGTGAGACTCTCAAATACAGCAGGAAGAAGTGATGAGTGGTTTGCTCCTTTTCCTGCATCAGAAGGCGTCGTAGCACTTGCTATGGCTAATGTCATTTTAGAGAATAATCTTGAAGATAAAAACTTTTTAAAAGAGTGGTGTAACACTTCGCTCGAAGAAATAAAAGAGTTTGTAAAACCTTATACTGCTAAATATGCAGCAGAGGTGAGTGGGCTTGAAGAATCAGATATAAAAAGAGTCGCTATAGAGTTTGCAAAGGCAGCTCCAGAGTGTGCGGCATTTACAAATAGAGGCTCACAAGCTCACTACAATGGTTTAAATAATGACCGTGCAGTAGTCATGCTAAATGCCATTGTAGGAAGTGTTGGTAAAAAAGGTGGTTATGCTTTTGGTGGTTCGAAAAACAAAGGGGCAAAATCCTTTGCTATGCCAAAACCTGTTCCTCCTAAACCAAAGTTTACTACTGATTTAGAAGATCCAAAACTCTATCCTTTAGCGAATAAATGGCAGAAGATGCGTGTAAGTGTACTAGCATTTGATAAGCTCAAAGAAAAAAAGCACAAGATTGATATGTATATTTCCTATACGATTTCTGCTCCTCAAACATGGCCTGAGGGTCCATCGATTACAGTGGATGCACTTAAAGATGAAAGTATCATTCCTTTTCATGTCTGTTCTGACATAGTTTATTCTGAGATGGCTCACTATGCCGACATCATTTTACCTGATGCAACATATTTTGAACGATACACTATAGAGGGAAGAAATGCTTATGAACTTTCACCTTACTTTGCCCTAAGACAGCCTGCTGTTAAAGCACCTGCAGATTGTGAAAACCTTGCGGATACACTTATAAAAGTGGCAAAAAGAGTAGATAAAAATGTTGCAAAGTATTTTACTTTTGATTCTTATGAAGAGTTTATAAAAATCAGACTCTCATCTCTTCCTTCTCGTGATGGATTATCTGGATTTGAGTATATGAAAAAACATGGTGTTTGGATAGAAGATAAACCAAAAAACTATGAACCTTATAATAAAATTCTCTCTAAAGAAGCACTAGAGAATTCATTTATAAAAGATGAGATTATCTATGTAAGTAAAAAAGGAAAAACAAAAGCTATAGGTATTATGAAAGATGGAGTTCCAAGAAAAGGTCTTAAAACACCATCAAGAAAATTTGAAATATTTTCACAAACCATAAAAGATGCGGCAGTATCTGTTGGCATAAAAGATGATGGGTTTCCTCATTTTGAGATGCCAAAAGGTCTTAAAGAAATCACTGAAGATGAGCTTGTTCTTACAACCTTTAAGTGGGGAGTCCATACTCAGGCTAGAACAGGATCACAAAAATATCTAGCAGAAATTGTACATGATAATCCAATGTGGATAAATGCCAGCACTGCGAAAAAACTAGATATAAAAACAGGTGATTATGTTGAGATTACTACTTATAGACCTAAAGAGGGGTATAAAGCATCCCAAAAACAAGAGATAGTAGCGAAGATGAGTATCAAAGCCTTTGTGACAGAGGGAATACATCCTCAGGTTATTGCTATAAGTAATTCACTGGGTATGGATTTTGGAGGAAGAGTTCCAAAAGCAAGTAATGGTGATAAGCAAAATATTCCAGCATTTACAAAGATAGAAGATAGAAGTTTAGATGGGTACATTTGGTGGGATAAAGAAAAGGGGGGAACAGGAAATGGATTTAATCCAAATCATGTCATCCCAATAAATCCAGCTCCCATCGTTGGTATGCAAGCCTGGAACGACACTGTTTGTAGTGTGAAAAAGTTAGGATAGATACTTCCAGCGTTCTTTAACGAGTTTTTAACCAACAAATAGATAAAATCGCGACAACTATATAAAAAAGAGACTAATTATGTTAAAACCCTTACTTATTGAAATCGGTGTAGAAGAGCTTCCAGCGGTACCACTTTTAAAAGAGTTAAAAAATATTGAGACTAAATATGCAAAGATTTTAGAAGAATATTCACTGCTTTGTGATTTTGAATTTTACTATACTCCACGCCGACTCGTGCTTTGGCACAGTGAGTTTAAAACAAGTCAAGAAGATAGTGTAGAAGAGTTTTTTGGAGCACCTCTTAAAGTCGCATATAAAGATGGTGAGCCAACTCCTGCTGCAAACGGTTTCGCTAAAAAGTGTGGTGTTAGCCTTGAAGAGTTAAGTTCTACTGATAAGGGTGGCAAAGAGGTTCTTTACTACAAAAAAGATGTAAAGGGTAAGGAGTCTGTAGAACTTTTACCTGAGATTATCGAGAAATGGATTAAGTCTTTAGAGTTTGGTAAAACTATGCGCTGGGGAACTTCGTCTGATAAGTTTATCCGTCCAGTGCGATGGGTAAATGTGATGATGAATGATGAGCTTGTTCCTTTAACTCTTTTTGGAGTAAATTCTCATAAGTCTACTTACCTACACCGTATAGCTAAGTTTGGTGCTCTTGATGTTAGTGGTGCACAAGATTATTTTGAAGCACTCAAAAAGGGTGGTGTTACACTTTTCCCTGAGCTTCGTGCACAGAAGATTAAAGAAGATTTTATAGAGATACAAAAGAAAAGTGGTTTCACTATAGAAGTTGACGAAGAACTTTTTGATGAAGTTGTGGCTATTACTGAAAATCCTACTGCACTTTTAGGCTCTTTTAATGAAGCATTTTTAAGACTTCCTCCTGAGGTTATCATCACTTCTATGAAAGAACACCAACGTTACTTTCCAGTTTTTAAAGATGGCAAACTTATTGACAAGTTTGTTGTTGTTTCAAATGCACTTACAGATGATTTCTCACAAGTTATCGCTGGAAATGAAGTAGTACTTCGTCCGCGTTTAGCAGATGGACTTTTCTTTTGGGATAATGACCTTAAATGCGGACTTTCTACTGAGGGACTAGAAAAGATTACTTTTTTTAAAGGTTTAGGTACAGTTACTGACAAGATAGAGCGAGAAGAAAAGATAGCAAGTAGACTTTTTGATAAGTATGAATTAAACGAGTCTAAAGAAGACTTAACTCGTGCTGTTACACTTGCAAAAGCTGACTTAATGAGTGAAATGGTGTATGAGTTTACAGAACTTCAAGGTCTTATGGGTGGTTACTATGCAAGAGAGCAGGGTGAGAATGAAACTGTAGCAACAGCTATAGCTGAGCAATATCTTCCAGATGGTGAAGATAGTGACCTACCATCAACTCCTTTAAGTGCAGTTGTTGCAATGAGTATAAAACTAGATACTCTTCTTGGTCTTTTTTCTGTAAATCAAATTCCAACGGGTTCACGTGATCCATTTGCATTGCGTCGGGCAGTAAACGGAATACTCAGAATTGTAAATGAGTACGGTTTTAGTTTCAACATTTTAGAGACGATGAAAGAATTATCTGCTGGATACGAGACTATCGATTTAGAAAAGTTAGAGAGTTTTATACTTGAACGTGTGAAGAGATACTATAAGATAAACCCTTCTATCATTGCAGCTGTTTTAGCTTCAGGTGAAAGAGACTTACTTGCATTAGGTCAAAAGATAGAAGCACTTAACAACCTCGTAAACTCAGAAGGTTTTTCTGAAGTAAGTGCTACTTTTAACCGTGTTGCCAACATTGTAAAAGACTTAGACCTAAACGCAAGCTCAAGTGTAAATGCAGGACTCTTTGAAGAAGAAGCTGAAAAGAGTCTTTTTGCGAGGTTTAGTGATGTAAGTAGTAAAAAGTATGACACATATGAAGAAGAGTTAGATGCTCTACTTGGACTTAAACCAGAACTAGATAGTTTCTTTACAAATGTAATGGTAAATGTTGAAGATGAAAATATCAAAAACAACCGTAAGTCTTTAGTAGCAAGTGTTTATAAAAGTATCTTAAACATAGCAGACATCAAAGAAGTGAGTGTTTAAAAGTCATGGCTAAGGTAGTTATACTCAGTGGTGCTGGAATAAGTGCAGAGTCAGGTATAAGTACATTTCGTGATAGCGGTGGACTTTGGGAAGAGTATGATATCTCAGTTGTTTGTAACTATGACTCTCTAGAGAAAAATGAAGACATCACTATAGAGTTCTACGATAAACGCAGAGCTGAGATAGAAGATAAAGTTCCTAACTATGCGCACCGAGTCATCAAAGAGTTAAAAGAAAAATACCCAAATGACATAGCTGTTATCACTCAAAACGTAGATAACCTTTTTGAAAAAGCAGGGATGAGTCCAGAGGATGTTATCCATCTTCATGGATTTATGCCAACAGTTCGCTGTAGAGATGAAGAGTGTGCTAAAGTTTATGACATCGGTTATAAAGCACTGAGTTCTTTTAATGATGGAAAGTGTCCAGAATGTGGCACTTCATTACGACCAAATATCGTCTTTTTTGGTGAAGCCGCTCCGATGTATGAGAGACTAAATGCAGAGATAAAAGAGTGTTCAGTTTTTGTAGTCATAGGAACAAGTGGTAATGTCATAGAAGTAAACTCAATAGCTGCATTTTGTGACTATGCTATTTTAAATAACCTAGAAGCTAGCTCTGCAATAGCTGAGAGAGACTTTGATAAAGTCATCTACGATAAAGCGAGTAATGCTATTGATATAATAGCCCAAGATATAGAATCTTTTTTAGAAGTCTAGTTAGATGTATGATGTAGCAATAATCGGAGCAGGTATAAATGGCTGTGCTTGTGCTCACGAGTTAAGTAAGGCGGGTAAAAGAGTCGCTCTTTTTGACAAAGAAGGCATAGCTAGTGGTGGTAGTGGTGCTGCTGGTGCATTTATCTCTCCAAAGTTTAGCAAAGCAGGTGAGTTAAAAGAGATTTTACATACTGCATTTGTTTACTCTATGAGTTTTTACGAGAAAGAATTCCCCAAACTTCTAACAAAATCAAAACTACACCATATCGCTAAAGATGAAGCTGATGATGTAATACTCCACATTTATAAAGAGCATACAGACTTAGAACTCCTAGACACAGAGAGGCAAGAGAGAGAGAGTATCTCTATAAACGCAGGCATAGTAAATGCAAAACCTTTGTGTCTGGCAATGGCAAAAAGTGCTCAGTTCATACAAGAAGAGGTGCATACACTAGAGTATGATGATGGAGTGTGGCTTATAAACGAAACATACACAACAAAAGAGGTCATCTTAGCTACTGGTGCATACAAACAGATACTTCCTGAGCCATACATTCAACTACGAGGTATATGGGGTCACCGCATAGATATAGAGACCACAACTACAAATGCTCACTCTATCCATCAGTTTGTATCTATCTCGCCTAGTAAAGATGGTAAGTTAGCTATAGGTGCTACCCATAATGTACACTACCATCCTGACACATCTACAGAAGTATATAATGTAGAAGAGGGAAGGAAGGAGCTTTTAGAAAAAGCCTCAAGAAGTATAAAACTAGAGAATGTAAAAGTAGTAAAAGACTATACTGGTTTGCGATCTGGCTCTTTTGACTACATGCCACTTGTAGGTTCTTTAGTGCTTTCTCATGAGACACTACAAAACAAAAACATTCATTTTCAGACTAAAAAACCAAACTTTGATGAGTACACTTACTATCCCCAGCTTACTATGATAAATGGAAGTGGAGGATATGGTTTTGTTTTAGCACCATACTTGGCTAAGATACTAACGGAGAATATACTCTTAGGTAAAGAGATACCAAAAGGTTTACAACCCGCACGATTTTTTGCTCGATGGGCTAAAAAGTTATAGTGGACGAATCTATACTTTAGGCTTCTTCATCAAAAAGTCTGTGGTATATTAATCCATAACTAAGATAAATAGCGGGAATAGTCCAAATAAGTCCAATTCCTAAAGGAATAGCACTAATAAGCAGGATTAAACTTGATAGTAAAGCCAGGCCAAAAAATTTAAACCACTGTTCTGTGATTGTCTTACGAGAAAGTTCCATCGCTTCCCAAATCCCTATTTTTTTGTCTGCTACGAGAACTAATGTAAAGGAGTAAGTAACTCCTAGATATATTCCTGGAATTACAAGAGCGATAAATCCTAAGATAGTAAAAAGTGTTACTAGTAGATAAGCACCGATTAACATAGGCATAGCTCCAAAATGTGAAAATATCTCAGAGACTTTAATCTCTTTACCTCTTGCACGGTTTACTGCAAGAAGGACTAGGCCTACAGAGACAGGTAGAAGAATAATACTAACTATCAGGTTTATAAGGTTGACTAACTCAGGCATACTTAAGAGGATAGCCATTGCAATTGCAAATGCAATGATAAAAAGTAGTCCTAATGCTAAGTTAAATGTCTTTTTCGCACCATTAGATAGTACAAATCCTTCTTTAATAATATCTATAATAGAGTATTTATAATCATTCATAGTGGTAATCCTTTTATTCTATTGTTAAATAATATTATAGTTTATTTTTACTTTTAAAATCTTTAGAATTAGCGAAAAGGTATTTTAGAGAGGATAACTTCTTGCATATTTACATACTGCCGGCAGTCTTGTGCACCTAATTTAATACATGCCTCTTTCCATTTACTAGAATGACCACTCTTCGTTTTACCCAGATGACCAAGTTTAAACATAAGTGCATGTGCATACTCGTGTGCAATAACACTATCTATCATATAGTTCATACTTTCTTGCATCACTTTTTTATTGAGATATATTTTAATTTTTCCATTTTTATAAGAGGTTAGTCCATAGAGTTTTCCCTTGAACTTATCTGTTACTATGATAGGAATGTGTAGTTTGAGTCCATAGTTTTTTTGCATAAGATTTAAAACATCAAGCTCTTTATCTTTGATTCTTTTGAGGTAACTAGCTGGGATGTCATTGTTTTTAAATTGGTGTGATGAGTATATATTGTTAGAGAGGTATAGCAGGGCTACTACTACCAGAAGAATAAAGGAAAACTCTAGTTTCTTTTTAAATATATTTATGAAGCGTTTGGGAGATGTAAAGACCTTGATATACATACAAATATATAAGTAGCAATTGTAAAATGGCTACCGTAGAAAACTTTATGATAAAAGAAGGTTTCTTGATTTTATGCCTAAATATAAACATAGAAATAAGAGAACCAAAAGTTCCTCCAACAAAACTTGAAAGGAGTAGTTTTTTCTCAGACACACGAGATATATTTTGAGTGTTTTTTAAGGCTTGTAGTTTATCATAAGCATAAAGAGTGAAGGAAAAAGTACTGACTAGAAAAAGGTATAGTTCAAAATAAGTAAGAGTAAAGTTTATATGTAACATTTTGATTATACGCAATGCTCAGTTGGCATACTATTTAAGATCTCTAAAGTCTTAGTGACATCATAGATAGCACTGTGGTACTGTTCATCATCAAAGTCGATATTATAATACTTACAAGCTTCAATGAGTTTAGGGTTTTTGAGATTTCCTTTTTGATTGAGTGTTTTAACGATTTTTTTATTTTCTTTCATTGTACAGAAGTGATTGTCAAATGTTAGTAAGTCACCAATATGACGCAGTTCAAAAGAGATATTGTGTGCAACAAGTGTTGTGGTGTTTTTACAAAATTCTATAAAATCTTTATCATCTTCAAAATACTCTTCATAGTCTACATCTTTTCTTAATCTCTTTAGTCTATCTGGAGATAGCTTATGAACGGCTAGCGCATAAGGATTTACTTCATAGTCTGAGAAGTAGTAACGGTGAAAGGTATCAAGAACTTCATACTTATTCCCTACTTTTTTTACACGAAACGCAGCCACTTCAATGACATCATGTACATTTGATGAGTTCGTCTCAAAATCTAATATAATCATTCTTCATTCTTTATAGGTCGGGTAAGAATATATCCACCAATTAAAATAGGGATAAGTCCAAGTGCTTGTCTTATACTCGGTGACTCGTCCAAAAACAAAAATGCAAAGACTATAGTCATCAAAGGGACTAAACCCATCATAGCACTAACTTTGGTTATGGAAACTCTGTGAAGTGCTTCTATCCACATAATCTTAGAGACTACATATACGGCTATACCGATGATGAGAAGATAGGGAAGTGCTTCTTTAAACGCAGGGTATGATACTGCTGGTTCAAGGAAGTAGGCAAGTGTTGCGATAAAAGGAAGACCTACAACAGTTCTAAATGTTAGTATAGTTTCACTAGAACAAAACTGTCTTGCTCTTTTTTGGTAAAGGTTGGCAAAAGGAGCAATAGCTGCACCTGCAAGGATAAAAAGATCACCCTTATTTAGTGTCAACTCCTCTGGTATGAGTACGACAATAGCTCCAACTCCCATAACAATAGAACCTAGTAGATGAAGCCTGTCCATCTTTTCCTTGCCTAAAATATTAAAATAAAAGAAGGCAAAAAGTAGTTGTAAAAAGACTATAACAGCCATATTTCCAGCACTAGTATATCTAAGCCCAATAAACACTAAAGTAAAAAGGATAGTGATAAAAAAGCTTGTGAGTAGTAAGTCTTTATATGCAGTTCTGTTTTTTAACTCGCCAAATCGCTTGTGTTTAAACATAAGTATAAGAAAAAAGAAAAGGGCGATGATTAGTGAGTATGTGTAAGTATGAAGGGCACCTATATATGCCATAGACATTATAGAAAGTATTGGGAACCAACTCTCTATGACTGAAAGACCGAGCATAAGAAGCTCGCCTTCTCTCTCTTTAGTCATTAGAGTCTAATCTTTACCACTTTATGTGGAGTCTCTACAAATACTGCTTTAAAAGCATTTGCACGAATCTCTTTCATCTTTCCAGTTGCAAGAGGTGTTAAGAAGTATGCCACCTCAAGTGATTCATCTGCATCGTAGTTGTTATCATGTAAAAAGAGCACTTCTTTACCTAGTTTTTGTACTTGATTTGCTAAAGAACGAGCATAAGCGATGATGGCCTTATGATGTCTATCGTACTTATGACCCATACCAAGAAAAACAAACTTTCCATTGAGGCGAATGTTTGGAACATCTATGTAGTTTAGCTCTTTATCGTAGCGAGTAAGTTGTGTTGAACTTAGTTTATCAAGGTCAGCATCAAACTCTTCGATGATAGGAGTAGGAGCGATATTTGAACGGTTATAGGAGAATATATACTTAATTTCTACAAGTTTACCAGGGTATACTCTTTTAAGTCCTGCATTTACTATGTAAGACATAGGATCTTCGTTTAGGGGAACAAACTCATCGTATTTATCAAATCCATCTTCTTGTAAAAAAGGACTTAGCTTGTAGCCAACAGGACTAAGCTCAGGATTGTAAAGTATGATAGTACCACAAACAGTTTTACGCTTTTTTTTAAGCATATTTTCCAAATCCTCTGAAGTTATTGTATCCTCATCTGATTCGTTTAAGTAGATATAATGACCGTTGATGTAGTCCATATCAAAGTTAGTAGTAAATTTTCCAAATATTTGCATTCTTTATCCTATAATAATTAATGGAAGTATACTATAATTTGTACTATGATTTATATAGCATTTTTACTTTTTACTTTTTTAACTTTAGCCTTTGTTTTTTATCAATGGCAGTTTCATATGATTTTCACTCCTACATACAAAAGAGAAGAAAAACTTGGTGCACATTGTTCGCTTTTAAGTATGACTACTGATGATGGGATAGAGCTTGAAGGAGCTCTATGTGAGCCTTCAAGTTCAAGTGCAACACTTTTGTATTTTAGTGGCCGTTCTCATGATGGTGTAGGTATTATGAACAAATTGTCTCAGACTTATCCTCATACAAGAATCATCATCTTTAACTACCGTTCATACGGTAAAAGTGGCGGAAGGGTTAGTGAAAAAAACATACTGAGTGATGGACTTAAAGTTGCAGGACTTGTAGAGAAAAACTATGGTCCATTTTATATGCTTGGTTACTCACTTGGTTCAAGTGTAGCCGCATATGTAGCTTCGCACCACAAAGTAAAAGCGCTCTTTCTCATAGGTGCCTTTGACTCCATAGCATCACTTGCAAAGTCTAAGTTTGTAGATAGAGGAAAATTTCCACATATAAACCTTTCAAATATTTTTCGTTATAAGTTTAGAACTGGGGAACATATGCAAAGTGTGGATGCACCAACATATCTATTTGTTTCTAAAAAGGATGAAGTTACATATATCCAAAATGCACGAGAGTTAAAAGAGAAGGTAAAGAACCTTAGATACTATTTAGAGGTAGAGGACTTGAACCATAAAGAGATTTTATGGGATGCACGAGTTGTAAAAAAAATAAATGAGGTGATATGTTAAAGGTACTGTTTTTTTATATGTTTAGTGAGTATAGAGTACATAGCAACAACATCTATACATATTAGTGTTGTCGAGGGAATGTGGGATAAATCAAATCACTTTACAGCTTTTTTTACTCTTTATATTTTACTATCACTTAGTTATAATTCATTAGAGGCTTTAAAGAAGTTCTTGTATTTATTAGTTTTTGCAATACAGATAGAGATAGTTCAAGAGTTCATTGGGCGAAGTGATTTTTCAATGTTAGATATTGTAGCTGATATAGTAGGTATTGTACTTGGAATTATTTTTTATTATTATTTTAAAAATACTTTAGAGAGATTAATAGCTAATTTTATTAAGATATAAACCATTTGCGGGAGCTGGTTTAAGGCTTTTCTTTGAAGTGTTATTTAGTTTATCTTGTATATCAGCTGCGTTTAGTGTTAGAAGCGCTCCAACCATTAGACGGATTTGACTTCGTAAAAAACCATTTGCTTTAAAGTTTAGAACAAGATAACCCTTATACTCATATGAATATGCCTTATATACTTCTCTTACACTGCTGTTTATATCACTTCCAGTTTTCATAAATGAAGCAAAATCATGCTCACCAACAAAAAGTTTAATATTTTTTTTAATTGTGTCTATATCTAAGTCTTTTACAAAAGTAATATAGTCTGCTTCAAATGGATTACTCTCACCTCTTTTAATGAGATATCTATATGTTCGAACTTTAGCAGAGTATCTGGCATGAAAGTCATCAGAAACTTCAGAGATATGTTTGACATGGATACTTGAAGGTAACATATCGTTTAAAATCCTTTTGAGTTTTTGAATGTCATGCCAAAATTCTGGAAGGTCAAAGTGACAGACCTGTCCTAAAGCATGAACAGACTTGTCTGTTCTACCACTTGCAATAACTTTAGAGTGTATAGCAAGTTGTTTTAAAACTTTTTGTATCTGACCCATTATGGTGTTTGTGGTCTCTTTTTGTATTTGAGAGCCTAAATAGTGAGTTCCATTATAGGCAAGAGTAATTTTTACTCGCATCTAAAATCTTTTAAGAATAGTATTTCTATACATCGAATATGTGATAATAAGCCATGTGAGGATTACAGTAGGAATAGTGTAAAACCCAAGTGTATTTTGTAGTCCTATAGTAGCTCCGTAGTAAAGAATGATACTTACAAACAAAAAGAGATATATTTGTGATTTTCCATGTCTTGCATGTACAACCCCGATGGTAACAACAAAAAATAGACAAAGGACTGGAAATAGACTCATCAGCAAGTCTGTAATTAACATCTGCTTTTTGTCTTTTGCTCTATCATCTGAGAGCCAAAATTCTAAAGGTCTTTTATATACCCTCATATCTGTTTTCATGGTATCATTTATAATCATAGTTTCAAAATTAATCTGTGTAAACTTCTCTTTTGAGTAACTATAACCTTCTCCATCATAAAGTTTGAGTCTAAGAATTCCTGAGTCATTGAGGAGTTCTGCTTTTTTAGCAGCTATGAGGATCTCTTCTTTCTCTTTTTTATTAAACAAAAAAACCTTAGAAAAACTTCCATCATTCTCTTTTTTTCCAAGGTATAAAAGCCAGTCTCCAAAACTATTTCCAAACTCACTTGCCTCGAGGTTAAACTTCGCCTCACTCTTTTTGTAAGAGACAAAATTAGCTGAAAGAACAGTGGCATGTGGAAAGAGGATTAGAAAATCTAGTATAAGTACCATACTCAGAAGTAGGGCAGGTCTTAGTAGTGTCTTAATAATGTATGAGGGTTTAATTCCTAGTGCAAAAATAACTACAATTTCATTGTCATTTGAGAGTTTTAGTAGTGAGAGTGCTGAGGCTATGAAAAATGATATAGGTAAGGTATAAAAAAGAATTTCAGGTAAGCGAAATATATAAAGTTTTGTCATTTCCCAAACACTTAGTTGGATAACCGCAGTATATGTTGCCAGTTTGATAAACAAAATTACAGATGCTATGGCAAATAGAGGTAAAAATATAGATATAAAAAGACTAGAAAGATTAGCAGTAATATAGTGTTTAAGTCTCGTCATTTTTAGTAGTTTGCCTTTATATATGCAAGAATTGGGCTTTCATATATAAATACTATAAAAGTGGCAAGTGCTAAAAATGGAACAAAAGGAACTCTTTGTTCTTCTTTTGATTTTTTGATGACAAAAAGCATAACAGGAAGTGCTAAAAGAGCAGAGAGGAAAATAGCTACAAGGGTGAGTTTTAGACCAAGTAATGCCCCCATAGTTGCAGCAACCATAATGTCACCTTCTCCCATTGCTTCTATTAAAGGAGTTCTATCGTAGTGTTTATTCCATGATGTTTTTGTTTTCAGTCCAGCTTTATATGCAGATGATGTAAGATAGTATGAGAATACAAAACGCAGTAGTGTAAATCCTCCTGCAAAAAGTAGAGCATTTTGGAAGTTTATAATTACTCCTTGTATACTCCATGTACCAAAAATAGCAAAAACAATAGCTAAAATATTTAAAGAATCGGGAACCATTTTATATTTAAAGTCTATCATTGATAATGCTAGAAGCATTAAAAAACTTAGAGCTATAAGAAATGAGGGGAGACTAAGACCATACTGTGATGCGATAATGGTAAATATAAATGCAGCACTCAGTTCTATAAGTGGATATTGAATAGATATTTTAGCTTTGCAAAAAGAGCATTTTCCAGCTAGGAAAATCCATGAAATAAGAGGAATATTATGCCAAGGTTTGAGTTTAGTATTACATGAATAGCAATAAGAACCCTCGTAAACTACACTCTCTTCTTTTGGAATACGTAAAATTACTACATTTAAAAATGAACCAAATAAAAGACCGAAAACAAAAGCAATACTAAGTTCTATCACTTAAGACCTCCAAACCTACGTTCAACTTTTGTGAACTTATTTATGATTTTTTCTAATTCTTTAGGTGTGAAGTCAGGCCAAAGAGTATCACAAAAAAAGAGTTCTGCATATGCTGATTGCCAGAGTAAAAAGTTTGAGAGTCTATGATCCCCACCGGTACGAATAAGTAAGTCAACATTATGCTTACAATCCAATGCATCACTCATCATCTCTAGTGTGACATCGCCTTTGGAATCTTTAAGGGTGTTAATAGCTCTTATCATTTCATCTTGTGCACCATAGTTTAATGCAAGTGATTGAATAAGTCCATCACAATGTGCAGTCTTCTCTTCTACCATTTTGATAGTCTTTTGAAGTGTTTTAGAAAAAGCTTTTATATCACCAATAGACTCAAAACGGACATTGTTTTCTAGATAAACCGGAAGTTCGTTTTTTAGATAAGTGTTGAGTAGTTTCATTAAAAACTCTACCTCTAAACGTGGTCGCTTCCAGTTTTCTGTTGAAAAAGCATAAAGAGTAAGTCTTTCTATTTCAGAAGATTTTGAGCAGTATGTAGTTATGGTTTTAACTACTTCAGCCCCAGCCTCATGCCCTTTAACTCTTTTTTTTCCTTGAAGCTCTGCCCAACGTCCATTTCCATCCATGATTATGGCTATATGTTTTGCTCTATTCATAAAAGTCCTTATACACTTTTTGCATTTTCTAAAATCTTAAATGCTATCTCTAACTTTTGTGCACTTGGAATTAAAGTTGAACCCTCTTTAGTGATAAATTCAACCTCATTGGTATCTGTTCCAAAACTACTAGAGTCTTTTAAAACATTTAAACATACAGCATCTATATTTTTATTTTTTAACATTTTGGTAGCATTTTCTTTTGCACTTTTTATATCCATCTCAGCTTTAAAACCAACAACCGTAATGTTCTCTTTATTTATACTAGCGAGTATATCTCTATTTTTTGTGAGTTTTAACTCCCAGTTTTCCCCTATACTATCTTTTTTGAGTTTTCCATTCTTCTTATTAGCTGGAACATAGTCACTTACAGCTGCTGCCATAAAAAGGAAAGGCTGTTTTTTTACCTTAGCTTTTATAAGGTCTATTGAATTAACTACTGACACATGCATTTCTTCTGTCTCTTGTACTTCAATGGTCTTAATATGAGCAGGTAAACCTGTATCAAATTTTGTACTAATGAGTGTTACATTAGCACCTTTGCAGTATAAAGCCGCTGCCATAGCTGAAGCCATCTTACCACTTGAAAAGTTAGAGATAAAGCGTACATCATCTATTTTTTCTACTGTTCCACCACCTGTGACTATAACACTTCTATCACTCCAAAACTCGTCTTTTAGAAGTGCTTGAGTTGTATTCCAAAAGATGTTTATAGGCTCAGCCATCGCACCATCACCAACAGTTTTGCATGCTAACTCTTTTATCTGTGTGTCTACAAAAGTATAGTGAGAATTTTGAAGAATTTTGAGATTCTCTTGTGTGATTGGGTTATCAAGCATATTTGTATTTGCTGAAGGTGCAAGAATTTTTTGCCCACTATATGCAAGTGCACATTGAAGCAGCATTGTATCAGCGATTCCGTGAGCAAGTTTTGCCATTGTATTAGCCGTTGCTGGTGCTATAACAAAAGTATCTGCCCATTCTGTCGTTTTTATATGGTTAAAGTCATCAACCCATGATTCACTGACATCATCTAAAACCCTGTTTGACGTAAGTGTTTCAAATGTGAGAGGTGTTATAAATTTTTTAGCACTCTCACTCATAACTACTCTTACCTCTGCACCTGCTTTTACAAAAAGGCGTACCAGCTCAAGTGACTTATAACAGGCAATAGAACCTGTAACACCTAAGAGTATTTTTTTGTTTTGAAGTAGGGTAGTTGGAATATTCATGAGTTTTAAGTCTTTTTATTTATTTTACTTATTTTATCTAATATAGGCTTAGTTTTTAAAGTGTTTGTAGAAGTAGTCTTTTACAGTTCTCATTTTCGTTCGACTCAAAGCTAAAACACCGCTTTTAATTAGACCACTAGGTACTGTAGTTCCTGCTGCAATCATTACATCATCTTCTATAGTTATAGGAGCAATTAACTGAGTGTCACTTCCGATAAATACATTTTTACCAATGATGGTTTTATACTTTTTAACACCATCATAGTTACAGGTAATTGTTCCTGCTCCTATATTTGTTCCCTCATCAATTTGTGAATCACCTAAGTAACTTAAGTGTCCTGCTTTTACACCCTTAAGCGATGACTTTTTCACCTCTACAAAGTTTCCTATATGTGTATCTTCTATATATGAAGCTGGACGAAGATGTGCTAATGGCCCTATATCTGAGTTTTTTACGATGCTATCTTCTATAACTGAAGCTGATTTTATGTGCGACTCTTTTATAAGTGTTTCACCTGTGAGGCGACATCCATTCTCTACTATACATTCACCCTCAAAAGTCACACTTGACTCGATATAAATAGTTGAAGGCAGTTGCATAATCACACCGGCATTCATCCAGTGCGTTTTAATTCTGTTTTGCATTATCTCTTCAGAATCACTCAGGTCTACTTTAGAGTTTACCCCTTTAAAATGTTCTTCATCCACAAGTAAGGGAGCGATGCTAAGTCCATCTTTTTTTGCCATCGCTACGACATCAGTTAAGTAGTACTCTTTTTGAGCATTGTCGTCAGAGAGTTGTGGAATATATGTCTCAATTACACTTTTAGAAAAAGCATAGATACCTGCGTTTACAGTAGTTGTAAGAAGTTCCTCAGCAGAAGCATCTTTTTGCTCTACTATATACTGTACTTGATTGTTCGCATCGATGATCACACGACCATAACCACTAGGATCTTTTAGGTCAAAAATAGACATGATTACATCTGCATCAGTATCTAAAAAACCTTGGAGAGCTTCAGCTGTGATAAGAGGCATATCTCCATTGAGTACAAGAACTTTCTCATTTTTTGGAGATACATTTTTCATGGCTCCACCAGTTCCTGGGAAGTTTTGTGCATCTTGAACTACAAAATTGATATCATCAAAAAATTCTTCCATCTGTGATTGAACTTCTTCTTTTTGATGAGCGATAACAACAATAATGTCATTTGAAAGTTCTAAAGAAGCTTTGATGATATGATAGAGCATAGGTTTTCCACTAATTGAGTGGAGTACTTTAGCCTTTGGAGACTTCATACGGCTACCTTTTCCAGCAGCTAAAATTATTATACTTATTTTATCTTTCATCATTTTTTCCTAAATTTTTTGTTATTTTAAATTCATCTGCAATTTTACCATTTATATTTAAAAACTTTGATGTTAGTGTTGTAGGTGTAAGCTCTATTATAAGTGAGCCCATCTCTTTAAGTGAGTACGGAAGTGCAGGGTGTGAGTAAGTTGCACCATCAAGTTTAGCGGATGAGCCACAGACTTGGTATATAGTCCCACTATTCTTTTTTTGCATTAAAGATTTTGTATAGTCTGTTTTTTTATCTTGGACTATATTTTGAGCAGAAAAAGTATCACTCTTACCTAAATGTTTTATGATGAGTTTTGAGCGTTCATAACCATGAGAGTGTCCACTGAGAACTAAGTCAACACCATATGCATCAAAGATAGGTACAAAAGTTTCTCGCATATCTTTAAGTCTTCCTCTACTGTCCCACGAGCTATCTGACTTATGTCCACCATCACTGTAAGGCGGTGTGTGAAATGCAACTATTACCCATGGTTTTTTATTTGCATGTAGGTCTTTTCGTAACCACTCAGCCATATCACCATCATCTGCACGACTTACTGTTTCGCTATCAAGAACAACAAGGTGAAGGTTAGCATCTTCTACAGAGTAGAACTCTTCATGCCCTGAAGTAGTTCCACCAGCCTCTGCGTTTGTTGGAAAGTCAAATATATCGTAAAAAGCCCAACGACGTGCATCGTGGTTTCCTGCAACTGCCCAAGGAGTATATCGTTTTACAAGCTCGATAAAGGGTTTAAATAGTGTTTTATTAAACTGTTTTTGTGTACCACTTGAGTAGGCATTATCCCCTAAAAGTAACCACATATCTAACTCTTTGAAGTCATTTTGTATGTACTTGTAAAGTTGGGCATAGACTTCTCTTTGGTCTGCTCCTAGTTTTCCACTATCACCTATAACCCATAGTCTCTGTGTAGGTTTTTCTTCACAGAGTGTTCTAAAATGTCTACCATTATTGTCTATGTTTAATGAAGTAGAAATAACTTTATAGTAGTACTGTGTACATTTGTTTAGTTTGTCTAAAGTTAGAGAGTGCTTTTTAGAAGTCTCTTCTTCATTTAAAGTATGACTTAGGGTGTCTGGAGTTAAACCATAGAGCACCTTACCTACTTCTGACTTAGGAGTTTGCCACTTTATAGCCATAGAAGTTTGAGTTTGAGCAACTAAATAAGGTTGGCGTTTAACAAACTGCCAAGAGCCATATGCAACATCAATAAAACGTCCAATACCATAGAGTGCAACTAAAGCAAGTAAAATAAATAAAACTCTCTTAATAATTTTTTTCAATTTTTCCCTTCATTTTTGAATAGATAAAGAGTGTAGAGATAATGCCAAGAAGAATGCCCGCTAATACATCACTCACAAAGTGGTCGTTTGCCAAAATTCTAGCAGAGACTCCAAGGAGGGTGATAGTTATCCATAGATAATACTGCTTTGGAAAAAGTATCATCATAAAAGTAAAGACAGTAAGACTAGTTGTTGTATGCCCAGATGGAAATGAACTGTAGTGGGTAGAGTTTTGTACTAACATATCTACTTGATACTTGAGGTTTTCTAAAAACGAGAAGTCTGGATTTTGTCCGATTAAAAAACCAAAACCATCTTCACCATTTTCTAGTTTCCATGGACGAAAACGCCCTATAATAATCTTAGCAACTACACTGATTATCCCTGAGAAAAGATTTGCATATAGTAAAAAAAGAAATCTTTGTTTGTAGAGTTTATGTGTTTTTATAAACTTGTAATAAACAATCCCTATAAGAGCTATTCCAATATACCAATGTGACTCTCCAAGTTTACTTACCTCTTTACCATAAGCCTTATATGTATCAGCATGTTCTATAAAGTAGAGGGAAACACTCTTATCTATATAAAAGTATGAGAGCACTATTAAAAGTAAGGTAAGAGTGATAAAAAGAGTAAACTGTAGTTTAGAAAATATCATCGAATACCTTGATAATTACTACATTTGTAAAGTGTGATATTGTCTTTAGTATTTGTTTGAAGTAGTTTAAAAGAGTTCAGCTTTTCTACACTATCACAAATCATATAAGCCTGTATATCTTTATGTGCAAAGTTTATGTCTATAACTATCATATCTTTTGATAAAGGTGATGTACTCTCCCAAATATCAAACTGATCATATCTATCATCAAGTAGATACACCTCTGAGTCATAAACTTCGTTATAAACTATAGCCCTAGATGCTAGTGTCCATAGTGTAATACCAATGGCTTCACTACTAGGGTCTTGTATATGTTCATTTGCCTCTTTCATAATCTTCTCAAAGCCATACACATCAAGTTGGATAGAATTTTCATCTGGAAGAGGGATGATTTTTGTCGCTATCTCAATGTAAATAAGAGAAGAGAGAACTAGCCCAAAACCTATGGCGAACTTTAGGTATCGTCTCCAAGACAAAGACTTCTCATATAGATAATAAGTACCAATAGGAACAAAAAGAAGATAAAAGAGTGCTGACCAGTGAGGTAGAGCAGTTTTATATAGACTTGAATAAGTGAAAAATAGGAGTAGTGTAGTTCCAAAAAGTGCTGCTATAAATAAAACATCATTACCTGACTTAAATGCACGGTAGAGTCCGTAAAATGAGAGCGTAAAAAGAAAAGGGTTATAGGCTACTAGTTGTGCAACTAGTGACTGAGCAAATCCCTGCCAGTTTATATGTGGACTTCCTACTACATGGTTACTTTGGTAAGCAAAACTTGACCAGTCGTTTTGCATATTCCAGTAAAGAACTGGGCTTACGATAAAAAGGGCAACTACAATAGTTATAAGTATCTTAGGTGATATAAAAAGTTCATATCTTTTTTTAGAGATAAAATAAATAATAATAGGAGGAACAAAAAGAACAGCAGTGTATTTTGAAAGACCTGCTAAACCAATCAAAACACCGAGTATAAACCAGTTTTTAACACTATCATTTTTTTGTAGTGCATCAACAGCAAAGATGATAGGAACTATAAGTAAAAAAAGTAAAGTATCTGGCATCAGCATCAAAAATAGGGCATTAAAAATGAACATAGCATTTAAGGCTAAGATAGCGATAAAAGCTAGTTTTGCATTTGAGTTTATTTGATAGATAAGTTTGTATATAAAAATAGAAGTGAAAAATCCAATAGTGATAGCACTTATTCGAGCCCCAAGTTCATTTATACCAAAAACAGAAGTGAAGATATACTGAACCCACCCAACAAGAGGAGGATGGTCAAAATAACTCCAGTCTAAGTTAAGGGCATAAATAAGGTAGTGAGCTTCATCTGCACCAAGCCCCAAGTGAGGAGCTATGAGTAGCCTAAATACAGCTACAAAAGAGAGAAGATAAAAAAGAGGAAGATGTTCCTTACTTAGCAAGTGCATCTAGTTTGAATTTTAGCGTGTTAAATACCCACTCAGGTGTAATTATCTTGATACATTGGTTATCTGTACATGGTGTTTTACGGTGGTTTGAAGCAGATACACAAGGAGAACAACTCATACCTGCATAGATAGGTGTAGTAGGGCCAAGTGAGCCATAAAGAGCTGGTGTTTCAGGGCCAAAAATAACAAAAGTATGCATATCAGTGATAGATGCAAAGTGTGCAGGACCTGAGTCATTTGTAAGCATAAACGCAGATACTGAGTAAAGAGCAGGGAGTTCTAAGAACTTCACTCCACCTGCAAAGTTGATACAGCGTTTGTCATTGACATAATCAGTAAGAAGTTGCGCACCTTCTTTTTCAGATGGTGCACCGGTAAGAAGTACTACTACATTTTCATTTGCAGCTAACATTTTTTTGATAACTTCACCGTAGTTTTCTCTATCCCAACGGCGTTGTGGAAGAAGGTCAGAAGCATTAGAGTTTACTAAAACGATATGGTTCTTATTTTTGTCAAAATCTTCATACTTTCCAGATACTGTGGCAATGATAGAAGACTGTTCCTCTTCACAAATAGTCGCTTTAGAAATAACAATCTCATCATCTGAGATAACACGTTTTACATATGGCAGCTCTTCTTTCTCAGAAAGGAGAGCATCTACAAGAGCGATAAAGTTTTTTGCTATATGCTGGTGAGCATTGTAAGCTACTTTATGAGTTAAAAGGTCACCACGGTAAAGACCTTCGTTATGAAAAGCATGAAAACCTACACGCTTAAGAGCACCACTTCCAACAGTTAAAAGGGCTGTAAAACGAGAAAAAAGTTCGAGGTCTATAACAGAGTCAATATCTTTTTCTCTACACCATTTAAAAAACTTGAGTGTACTAGTTAAAATTCCAACAAGACCACTATCATCAATTGTAAAGATATTTTCTTCTTTTACAGTTCCAAGAAGTTGTAGAGATGCTTTGTTTTTAGTGAAGATAACAAAGTAGAGTTCACCTTCGATATTTGCTTTAAGTTTACGCATAGCAGGATCAACTAAAATAGCACTTCCCATCTCAGAGAGTTCAATTAAAAGAACATTTTTAGCTTTTTCTTTTTTAGGAGGCATAAGGAAGTCAAGAGTTTTCTTAACAAGTGTTGCACCAAAAACTAGTGGTACTCCAGCGAAATAATCTATATGTCTCATTGTATCTACGTTCATTATAATCCTTGTATCTAGTTATATTTTTTAAAAGTAGTTCTTAGACTACGTAGCTTTTTTACTTTTTATCCAGAAGTAAGCACCTGGTACAGCACTTAGAATAAGGAGTAAACCATACAGTATACTCATCGCAAGTACTTTTGTCTGGTCTGCGCCAATAAGCATAAAGATTCCTATCATAGCACCTTCACGAACACCCCATCCAGCTAAAGATATAGGTACGATAGTAAGGAGAAATACAGGTGGAACAGCTATCAGCAGTGTCTGAAAACTTAGGTCAAGACCTAGTGCTAAAGAGAGTCCATACATAGTAAGTACTGAGAAAAGGTGGACGACAACCGAAATGCCTATGTGCTTGATAAGTAGCATTCTTGAAGCATAGAGAGAGTTTAGTCTATTTGCTAAACGTACAAAAAGGTTTAAAAACTTGATGTCTGCCAAAAATGTAAGTCTATGGAGTTGAAAAAGTAGTGAAAAACTTATGATTCCTCCAACCGTGATAAAAATGATAAGTAAAGAAAAGTCATTATCAAAAGTACCAAAGAAGATAAGTGTTGCTAAAAGGTTAAGAACTAGAAGACCTACTAAACCTACAACTCTATCTACAAAAACACCATAAAAGGCTTCTTTCTTTTCATACTCTTTTCGTGTTAGGTCTATGATACGAACTGCATCACCACCTATACTTGAAGGTAAGACTTGGTTAAAAAACGTCCCTTTAAAGTAGCTTTGTACATAAAAAGAGAGTTTTTCTTTAAAAACTAAAAGTTGTGAGATTTTAAACCATCTGTATGCTGCTAGATAAGTAGAAGTTAGTTGCATTAGTAGGGCAACTAGTATCCATCCACCGTGAGAATTGAAGATGATTTTACTAAATTCTACGAAGTCAATCTCTCTAAAAAGAAAATAAAAAATAGCAATAGTAATAATTAATTTGATGATATTTTTCATATGAGTATTATTTTATCCAAATTATGATTAATGGTTAATGAATAAGAAGATAAAATTCTCCTATGAACATAAACTTTAAAGTAACACCATCACAAAAAGAGACTATAGATTCAAGAGTGCAAGAAAATGGCTTTGATGACATCACAAACTACATAAAAGTTGTAGCCCTAAAGATGCAAAAATTCACTATAAGAACTCCAGAAGAATCCAGTGAAGAAGCATCAGTTGAAATTGGGTTTACTCTCAGTGAAGCACAAAAGGTAACTTTAGATAAAAATATGGAAGAGTCTAACTGTAAAGACCTGTCAATATATCTTACTCATGTAGCACTTCATAGTGTTATATCAGCTGTCATTAAGATACGCTCAAGTGGAAAACTCAATGCTATGCTTGAGAGAATCGCTAAGGCTCGTGGACTTAAACTTGACTTGGATTAGCAGAGTTTTCTAGTTCTGCTGCAGCTCTATCAGCTTTAGAAATATAGGCTGGTTTAGAAGAAGTCTTTAACTTCGCACGAGCACGTTTTAGACGTTTATCATATAGCTTTTGAATTTTAGCATTTCTATTCATATTATTTTCCTTTATTGTGTACTTAGTTTTGTTATAACTATTTATCTCTATTGTATTATCCCCAAATCTACCTTCAAAATAAGTCAATGAATCTTGTCTTCTGGAATTTTCATAGTCTATATAATCTTGTTAAATTAACTTAATTATTACTATTGCTATTTTTTGTAAATTACACCCCAGTGAGTGAATCTCCACTTTTAACTACTTTTGAAATCAAAGATTTTGATAGCTTTAGATAAAAAGCTATATCTACCTGAGAATATTCATCTGAAAATTCATGTAGTGTTTGAATATCAAACTGATTTATCAGTAGTGATTCATTACAGCATGGATAATGCTCTTTAGAGTTAAAAATAAGCGATGCAAGTGTAAAAGGGTGTTCGCCGACTTTTTGATTTATACGAGCTTCTATTGGGTTGTACTCTATATATCGTATGAGAATGTAAAGATAATCTTCACTCGTAATGTATCTTGATTTGTATCTATCTTACCACAAATGACCGCTTCTCTTGTATCTTTTGATTGTCATACTTCGCATAGTTTGCGTTAACTATACGCATAAACGTTGATATGTTCTATTTTTCAGTATTTTACTTTATGGATTAACCGTTTGATAACCTTTGTCAATCCAACCCCAGTTAATTCCACCTTCTAGCTCATAGATATTTTTATAGTTAAGCTTTAAACTCATGAACTCGCCAATTGATTTTGTTCTACGTGCATGAGCACAGACTAAAATAAAAGGCTGCTCCTTGCTTGTTACTATCTTGCTAAATGCTGCTAAGAACTTGTCAATATTATAGCTCCCACTCTCATCAAAAAATGTAATCTTATGGCTACCTTCAATGATGCCATACTGCTCCCATTCGTCGTTTCTTCTTACGTCAATTACTGCAAAGCCTTCTGCTTGCATTTGTTCAAACTCTTCTGTTGAAAGAGATTTAAGTGCTCCAAGATCTAACATATATATCCTTTTTTATATTAAATTAAGTATCTTTCTTGATTCTATCAGACTGCCAATATACTTCATCGATATTTTGATGTTTATTTATAACCCTACCGGCTACAAACAACCAGTCAGACAACCGGTTAATATAAGAAAGTAGTTCAATACTAATGGGTGTTTCATTGTGTAATGACACTAATGAACGTTCAGTCCTACGACAAATGGTTCGTGCCATATGACAAAAGCATGCTTCTTGTGCACCACCGGGTAAGATGAACTCTTTTAGTGGCTCTAGTTTATCATTCATGGTGTCTAAGGTGTTTTCTAACCATTCTATACGTTGTTTGTTTATCATTTGGTACTCAGGCATCGCTAGTTGTCCGCCTAAGTTAAATAAATCATGTTGAATGGTAATCATGTCTTCTTTAAGTTCACCAGCTTGGGACTTATGAATGACTACACCTAACATACTGTTTAACTCATCGACTTCACCAATGGCATGCATGCGTAAACTATCCTTCGTTACACGACTACCATCAGCCATTCCAGTAGTGCCACTGTCACCCGTACGAGTATAGATTTTAGAAAGTCTGTTTTGCATGGTAAAGCCTTTGTTTGAATGTTTTATAAGAGGATATATTTACCTGATAATATCAATTTAAATAAGCATTTAGTATAGCAAAGTTTCTATTCTCTTTTGAGTGCTTATAAACTATGTATACTTTTGTATTAGATATAATAGATATAAAATTTGAATGAGAGAGTCAAAACAGTGGAATATGAATTTATAGAGTTCAAAGTAGGTCAGAGGTGGAAGAGTAGTATGGGTAATATATTTATTATCAAAGATATTCGTGAAGACGATGACTACCCACTTGTATGCGTTAATATGGACACCGGTAGAAAATGTTTTTTTGATGAGGATGGTTATGAAGTTGCAGGCTATCCTACTGATAATGATTTAGTGAAATATATCTCTTAGTATGAATTACAAAAGCTTGGGGGCATATGATGGGTAGTAAAGAACACATCCAATTGAGAAGAAAGTATTGGGAAGATAGAAAAAGTGACTTTGCTATACTCTTAGATAATTGGCTTAAGCATGAGAAAAAAACTTTAGCAGTACCCCTTGATAGTCTTTATGATGAATATCTTAGCAGAGGCATAGAAAGATCTGAGTTATCCCAATATAAGTATGGAAAAGACTTACAAACATGGTTTGATAGCACTCTGCACTCTAGCGGAAATTGTAATGAAGATTGCTTTTGAATTAGTACCTTATTAGTTCAGCGTATTCTTTTGCGCACTGTTCTATTTTTATACTGAAAACTTAATAACATGCATTTGCTGTTTGGGATATTGACTTACATCAAACAACAATCTACCTTTTTCTTCAATAAGCCAAATAACCTGTACTTTATTTGGGATTTTAACGTGTTTAAAACTTTTTTCTATATCTCCATCTGTAGCACATATTATCAAATCAGGTATCTCACGACTTGATTGTTCTAATAAGGCCTTAAAGCCTGGTTCCATGATGGTTCCTCCACTACCTTGTCTCTTTATGAACTTATCTTTAGTTCCAAATTTTTGTATATCTTTTATCTCGGCGTCAACTTGCACGAGAGTAAGACTTTTAATAGAATATCTTCTCTGGATTGATTGCACTTCTGACATTAAAGAACTAAGAAGTTCGTCATCAACAGAACCTGATACATCAAGCACAACGGCTAGTTTAGGTTTTTTTCCAGGGCTGTATCCATATATGTCTAAATCATCTTGGAAAATGGGATGTTGTCTGGACTTATTTGGTTCTCTGTAGCGCATAGAATTATTTAAGGAGTTTCGCACCTTTTTGTTAAGTATCTTTTTCCAATCTTTGTGTGACTTTCTTTTTTCAATTTTACTTAGTACCCCAGTTGCTTCACCAGGTGTAAAACCTCTTGCAAAGTCTGTTGAATCATGTATCATTTCATTTAATGTGCTATCCATGAAAGAGTTTAATACATTATCATTAAGTTCCACGGCAACTTGTAGCTGTTGACCATACACATGGTTATCCATCTTACATGTACCATTGTTTAAGGCTTCTATGGTTTTATCAGATAAAGATTTTGACTCTATCTCATCATCAGAACTATTTTCTAAGTCAGAGGCAGATGATTCAACATTATCTTGAGCTTCTTTAAAAGAACCTTCTTTTAAAGATTCTTGTATGAGCTCGACATAATATTCAAACTCTCTACCAATCTCATAACTTTCAATTGAGTACTTTTGGAAAAGTGACTGATAAAAAAGTGCTGCAATAGGTGAGTCTTTATAGTTACCAGTACGAGGTAAGTCTTTAATATAAGGAATCTCTCTACATCCATTAATCACTATATCTTTTGCGGTTTCTATGACTTCTTTATTGATGCTATCGTCGTAGTTTCCTCGAGCAAAGTGATGGTTAATTATATGTCCCGCACTATGTTTAAGTATGGCAATAATTTGGTCTTTATGAATAACCCCAAGTATCACTGGATTCACGACAATAACAAAATTTCTCCCATTAAAATAAACGGATGAGACAAATGATTCATCAAAATGAAATTCATATTCACACCTGCTTAGAAAATTTGCATACCACAGCAACTCATTTGTATTAGAAGCTATCATAGAAATAATCATCTCTTTAAATACTGTTTTCCAACTACTATCAGGATTAGCAATGATAGACTCAATGGTTTTCATGGAGTAGAGGTAGTCTTGACTACTGTTCAAGTGATGCAGCCTCAGACATTTTTATAACATAAGGGAGTGTTGAAAACTCTGCAATTTTTTCTAAGACGTCTTCTTTTTTCTTGCCTTCACGCTTTGGGTAAACTTCTGTTGCTAAATAAATAGTGTAATTAAAGATATTTCTATATCTTTTTTCCCACATATCAGAAAATGAGGGGTATTTTTTTTTGTACTCTCGTGGTAAGTTTCCTATACTGCTTATATCAAGGCCTAATTCTATGAGGTAGCTTATGCTTTCATAGGCATTGTGAACATTCATTGCCTTATTTAGGCAGTTATTATAAGATCGGTCAAACACTATGCCTGAAGCATGAAAATATTTCAGTATTTCTACGTGATTTTTATTTATAATTTCGACAATAATATCAGTACCTAATGTATCTAGATTAGCACCATTGTTAACGGCATTGCGTAAGTCTTTAATATTGCCTTTGATGGCAGAAATTTTCATTTTAGTAAAGTGTTGTGCTTCTTTAGAAATACCTTTGTCAATAAAATCCTTTTGCAAGGAATCGTTTTCATAACTATAGGCCATTTCATAGGCATATTCTAAATCATCATTATTGCTAAGTGCACTCAAAATTTCTGTATAGTTAAAACATACTGCGTTTGAAATGATAACTTTATTGAAGATTATATTTGAGTTTAAAATATATTCGATTATTTCGTAGTTAACTTCTTCATTTTGTTTTTTTGTGTAATATAGATTTAGTGCAGAGTTAAGGGATTCATTTTTATTTACCCCTATCAAAACTGCAAATTTCATCATGTTCAAATCCTTAGTATCTAATCCCATTCTAAACAAACGTGATTTGTCAGATTGATTCCAAGATTTAAATCCTTCTAGAGAGTTTGGCCTTTGTAAATGATACTCAATGATAAATTTTAATAGATCATGTCTTTTACTCCTTTTCTCTCCATGCCAATTTATTGCAGATGAGCCCATCCATTCGCTTAAAATAATGTTTGCATCCGCATGTATGTTGAAACCATTTTCAATTAACAATTGTAATATTTCTACATTAGCAATGGTTAAAATAGCAGATAAAAACAGTGAAGCTGGTTTTGCACCTTGCTCAATGGCTTGCTTTGCGAGGTCTAAGTCACCTATATTAATGGCGGCTAGAATCGTCCCGGTAAGAAGTTTTTCATCCGTGCACGCTTTAAAATCAGGAATTAAAAGATTCAAATAATTTTTGTCTTTTTCTATGGCTTTTTGAAGCACATACTCTTTTATGATAGCGTCATGCTCTACTAGTAGATTAATAATTTGATGATTGCCTGTTTTTACGGCTACATCTAAAGCATTCTTAGGAAGTTTGATATTTAAGTTGACGTCCGCACCGTCAGCTAGCCACTGTTTTACCTCGTCTAAATTTCCTTTTTCACAGGCTTGCATGAGATTTTCATGAAGGTAAGATGCTGTCATATTATTGCCCTCGAAGGAGTTCTGCTATATATGGATTGGTTTTATTTATATGTTTCACCACACCCTCAGATACTTTTTTATTGATACCTAAGCTATATTTTTCATCTACCTTATCTATAAAAGTTTCAGCCGCACCAATACCAATTTTTAGTGACATAATGTGTTCCGCTGAACTTAGCTTAAGCATAATTGCAAATATATCATCGCTTACACTCTGCGCTTCTAGGGCGAAAAAGCAAGAGCTAAGAATATTACTCTGAGTTACGGGTTGAGCGTCATCCAATTTGGATTGTATTGACTCTATAAGTTCATCATAAAGAGAAGTGTCATTCTTCTCTTTTACTAAATATTCCTTGAAGTCTTTTTCTTTATGTAAGTGTAAAAAATCTGCAAGTTGCTTTTGAATTTTACTGAATACCAAAACTTTAGAGCTCTTAAGATAGTTGACAAGTTTAGGGGTAACTTCTTTACTAGATAGGGTGGATAAAAGGCTTACCAAATCATTGGCATTTTTTTCAGTTTTTTCATAAGAATACAGTAGTCTAGAAATCATATCCCATCTTCTTGGATCCATTCCCGGATCACTCATATCATCTTCATTGCTTTCAAGCAAAAAGTCAGCACGATTATCTTCAAGGTAACTAATGATTAAGGGGTGAACCCTTTGTCTATTATTTTTCTTATCGTGCAAAAGAGCATAATTCTTTTTCCATGACGTAAGAGTAGTTGTAACCTTTACTATGGCCATTCGACTTAGCATGGCCTTATCAAGTGACTCAACAAGGTAATTACCGTCATCTATGGGATTACCAGCACAGACAATAAACAAAGACTCTGGTAATTTAATACTGTCAGAGCCAAACTCTTTTTTAAGTATTAGGTTCATTAAACTTTGAAGATTTTGTGGCTCTGCACGGTTGAGCTCATCTATAAAAAGAAGTGTTTCTTTATTGTTTTTATCATTGTGAAGTATTGTTGATACCCAGTTAGGTATAGACTTCTTAAATACAGTAAATTTTTGATCATTAAAGCCTGCTACAATATCTGTTGAAACTGTCCTACCGTAAAACTCTATATGATCTAAGGAAGCCACTCCCATAATGATACAATCCATATCTTTTGACGCAGCATACTGCTCTATAATCGATGTCTTACCTATCCCAGACTCACCCTCTAAATAGGGGACAATTTGGGATTCTTTGTATATATCTAAATGTGAAAAACTAATGTTCATCTATTTGTCCTATTACTTATCTTATGGAATCTTATTTAAGGACACCTTTAAAAATCCTATGCTTACTCAGAAATACAAGAAGTTTATTATTTGAACGGTTAACACCTCTGTTAATTACATGATGAAAACCTGCTAAATCTATTCTAGGTCGTCTTGCCATGACTCATCCTTTCACTATTTAAACTATAGTAACTTAAATAGTAAACATGGGATATTTTAATGTCAGTTTGTCAGAAAAGTAGTCAAATAGGGTCAGACCCCTATCTTTTGCTAAGATTTGTTATATTTTTTGTCCTAAAAGTGGATATTCACTCACAGGGGTGTTTCTTCTTCGTCAGCTGCTTTAATACATAAATGAAGTCAGTTTTGCTATGATACCAAAAAGTTTTAATAATAAGACTTGTTACTTACAAAAGGAATTTTAAACATTATGGAAGATATAAGAAAACTATCACAAAGAATAATAAACAATGAAGTAATAATGTTTGCCACTTTTAGTGGTATACGAAATAAATCACTTAAAACTTTCAATAAAGCAACAATAAAAAAAGTAATGATTAAAAATGAACTAAAATATCAATTTGAATATATTTATGATAAAAATGTAGAACATAAGAACTTAAACAAGATTGATTCAATAAATGAAATAGACAACTTACTTAAAACATATTTTAAACAAGCATTGATAAATACACTAGAGTCTGATTATCATATTTTAGTTAGTAAAAGTGGTGTTGCTAAGATAAATAAAAAAGCTGCTACTAAGAAGTTTGAAGAGATCTCTCATAATAGAAAGAAAAAGTATATTTTAAATGAAGGTGAAGTAACATCATTTTTAGTAGAACTAGGAATTATGACAGCAGATGGTAAAGTTATAAACTCAAAATATGATAAGTTTAAACAAATAAATCGTTATTTGGAGTTGGTGTCTGATTGTATTCCTTATTTAGATAAAAACAAAACTATCAGAATTATTGATTTTGGATGTGGAAAAGCATACCTTACCTTTGCACTTTATGATTTCTTAGTATTAAAAATGGGTTACAATGTAGAAATAGTTGGCTTAGATTTAAAAGAAAATGTAATAAAATTTTGTTCAAACTTGGCAAACAAATTAAATTATGATGATTTAAGATTTGTACAAGGAGATATTAAAGGGTTCAATGAATTTGAAAATGTAGATATGGTTATCTCTTTACATGCTTGTAATACTGCAACAGATGATGCCCTAGCAACTGCCGTAAACTGGGGAGCTAAAGTTATTTTAGCAGTACCTTGTTGTCAGCATGAGTTACGTAAAAAAATAAAAAATAAAAAAATGGTTCCTTTGCTAAAATACGGAATTATTAAAGAAAAACTATCTTCATTACTTACTGATAGTTTAAGAGCAAACGTATTAGAAATCATGGGTTATCGTACACAAGTATTAGAGTTTATAGATATGGAACATACACCTAAAAATATTATGATTAGAGCTTTTTTTGAAGATATTTCAAATGTTGATAAAGTTGTAGAAGAATACAAAGAATTTAAAAAAGAATGGCAAATTTCTCCCTATATAGAAGAAGCTTTTGGAAAAGGATTGACGAGTAAGTTAGAATAGCTGACTTAAGTAATCATTAGCCTTTAAGTTTTCATATGCTCCTTTATGCAAGAACATAGCATATTTACCACCGTTAATTATTTTAGTAGAAATTACTGTGACATTTGGGACTTATGAAAAATACGGGGGTCTGAATCATAACTTTTTATGATGATATACAAATAGTTGATTTAGATAGACCAAAAAAAGAACTTCCAGCACTAGGGGTAGATGTTACACCAAAAGCACTCCCTCAAAACTAATTTGCTATAATTAATCTATGCAAATAATCTTTGAAAATCATGACTTCGTTATATTTAACAAACCACAAAATCTCAACTTCCATAGTGAAGACGGTGAAGCTGGTTTTGTAGTTTTAGCTACAAAGCAGTTACATGTAGAGCAGTTATATAGTGTTCACAGACTAGATAAAATGACTTCTGGTTTAATTATCTTGGCAAAAACAAGTAAAGTTGCGAATAGCTTTGCGAAAATGTTCCTAAACAAAGAGATACAAAAGTTTTACTTAGCTTTGAGTCTAAGAAAACCAAAGAAAAAACAAGGCTGGGTAAAAGCTGATATGGGAGCCTCTCGCCGTGGAACTTACAAGCTTCTAAAAACAAAAGAAAACCAAGCAATAACACAGTTTCATAGCTCTACATGTAGAGCGGGTGAGCGTATATTTTTAGTAAAACCACATACAGGAAAAACTCACCAAATCAGAGTAGCATTAAAGAGCATAGGATCCCCAATAGCAGGTGATGTTAGATATGCAAATGCTGATGAAGCAAAAAAAGAAGACCGCGGATACCTTCATGCTTACGCTTTAGGGTTTACATTAAATGGTGAAGAATTTTCTTTTGTTTGTCCACCTTTAGATGGAGAGAGGTTTTTATCTGATGAAGCACAAAAAACTTTACTAGAATGGGCTAAACCTTGGGAGTTATTTAAATAACGGTCGAATAGAACCATAAATTGCCGTTAGGTAATTTTTTGTGTTCCTATGTTTTGTTGTCTGTTTAATTAGTATGAAAGTTAGCTATTTTCATTTAATAACTTTTGTATAAAATTCTTATTTAACCAAAAACACTGTTTAACTATACTATTACCTAAAGTATCGTCATCTCTATCATTAGAATCTCTTCCATGTGGTCGCATATGGATTGTTAAAGTTTCAGATTCTTTTGCTAATTTACTTACTTCCTTAAAACCTTTTTTTGATTTTATAATTACTTTATGTACTTTACACTGTCCATTAATTACTTCATCTTTATATTGTTCCCATTCTTTTTTAATACTATTTTCTTCTTCCATTGATGGTGACCAAAAGAAAGATTTACCTATATGTTTTTCTTCAAGTGTAGAGTCTTTATTATCTGAATATACTGGAACAAATAAAATTTTATTAATATATTCTTTAAAAGTTGATTCTTCCCAGTTTTCTTCTATAAGTTCTTGTAATTTCATAGTTTGAAATGATATAGCCTCAAATGGATAGTTGTCATTTTTTCTAACTTTAATAGTTTTAAGTATTATTCCAAGTTATTCGAATTCTTTAATATTAGATTTAACATTTTTAAAGCCTATTGATTTTTTTATAATTGTAGCTATTTGGTTTTTACTTCGACTACTTATATCAAGGGAAAATATATCTGATAATTCTTGGATTGATTTACCTTCATATTTATTTATATTTTCTAAAATAATATTTTCAAATTTGTCAAATTTATTAATATTTAAAGAGTCAATTATTGATTCATATTTAATCTTTTTATTTAATTCATTCCATCTTTGATTAGTAAACGATTGTTTAAGAGCAAATGACCTTTTTAAAGCTTCAATACTATATGTTTGTATTGGTTGAATAACTAAATCTTTAAGTTTTCCATTTTTATCTTTACCACCACTCCCACTTCTCGCTGGTGCTAAAACTTTACATAAACTTTCGCTAAGTTCATGAGCATAACCATCTTTAACTTTTTGTTGAACATTTAACCAATCATATTTAATGATAAATTCATTATTACCTTGATTTAATTCCCATAAATCAATTTTTTTAATTAGTGAATTTTTTATATTATCTTTATCATACAAATAGTATATAAATAAAACTTTATTTAATTTTTCTTTGGCATGTGACCTATCCCAAGTTTCTAAAATTAGTTTTTTATAATCAATACTACAAATTTTTGTTCGTTCTTTTACTACAATTTTAGTTTTTTGTTGTATTAGGGTATTATTTTAAGTTCAACACCAACTTTGTCAAAATCAGGTAGTGGGGAAGAGTTTGGTTTTATTCCAAACCAATATTCTTCAATAATAGTTCCAATTGCACCCTTGTTCCTGATATTTATTTCATCATTTATTTTGGAAGCAGTTAATACATTATCAATTGTTTTACCTACTAATTTATTTGCATAGTTTACAATTGATGTTATATTTGAATTATCATATTTTTCAAGTAAACTCAAATTAATTTATCTCTTCTAAAATGGTATTTCCTAATCTTTCAACAATTCCCACCACTAATGCATTACCCATCAAAAATGCTCTTTTTGTATCTGTAACACCTTCTGTATGGTTTTTAGGAAACATATTCAGTTGTTCTAGTTCAATTGGTGTTAATCTTCTATGTTTTCCATTAACAAGAATAACATGCTTAAATCTTGAGGCACTTGCTCCACCTTCACCAGTAATTATAGTTCTTGATGGTTTATTTAAGCAGTCAGGAAACCCCATACTATCCTCTGAATATGTATACTTATGTCCTGTAATTTTATTAACTCGTTCAATTGATTTGGAACCTTTTTGATATTCCCATTTTTTTAATTCTTGATCATTAATATAAAATTCTTTTGGTACAGTATCTTCATCTTGTAAAAAATCTCCAAGAACAGAATATTCGCCATTGTAATCTACTTCTATTCTTGATGTATGATAAATACCATCTATCATATATCCAGTTTCCCAAAAAGCATTAATTTTTGGTGTTTTTATATTAAAATTATTTGTAATATCTACTAAGTCATCACTTAATTTTTTTGTTATAATCTTTTGCTTGTTAATTTCTTTAATAGGAAAAGTTTTAGCAAATAATCCTTTTGTATTTAAGTTATCAGAAATAGAATTATTTTTTAAATTATTGTAAAAGTTAGTATCTTTTTTTGAAGCAAAAATAAATACTCTTCTTCGTCTTTGAGGCATACCATATTCACTAGCATTTATTACTCTCCATTCTACAGCATAACCTAAAGTATTTAGAGAGGATAATATAATTGCGAAATCTCTACCTCTTTGACTGGCAGGAGACTTCAATAATCTATCCACATTTTCTAATAATAAATATTTAGGAGGTTTGTCTTTTTTTTCCTGAAGTATTCTATATATTTCCCACCATAGAACACCTTTTTTACCATTAATTCCATGTGAGTTTTTTAATGTACTTGCAACGGAATAATCTTGGCATGGAAATCCACCAACAAGCATATCGTGATCTGGTATATCAATTACTCTTACAGTTGAAATATCTTCATTCGAGTGATTATATTCTCCAAATTGTTTTTCATATATTTGTGAAGCATGTTGTATTTTAGTGGAAGGTTCCCATTGGTTACTCCAAATTATATTAAAATTCTTATTGCGATTTTTAATATTTTCTAAACCAATACGAAATCCACCAACACCAGCGAATAATTCAATTGTTTTAATAAAATTGTTTTGTAGTCTTTTAAGTTCTACAATGGTATCTAAATTTCTCTAGTCTTAAAAGCTTGTTTCGGCTAGGGTAACATATTTTTGTTGCTACGATTTGTTATGTTTTCAGAGATTTTACACACTACCTAATATTTTAATAGTTCCAGCCATTTTCATCTCCTTCTATTACTTTTTGATCAATTAAAATTTTTCTTATTTCTCTGAATCCATCATTACCAATAGGAAAAGTTTCAAAATTCATAAAGAATTGTGAAAAAGAGTTTTTTCGTTTATCTCTAAAAAAAATTGTCCCCGTCCATACTCTTTTTTAATGAAGGGGTCAGACCCCTTTATCCAGGAACTTTTAGGACACAAGTCTGTTGAGACTACTATGATTTATACACATGTGGTTTCGGAGATGAATAAAACAAAACTCATAAGTCCACTAGACTTTTAAAAGACTACTTCACTATCACCTTGACATCAGCGATAGCGAGGATGGCATCATCTCCGCTACTGTCTCCGTAAGTGTATATCTTTTCATAGTCATCTAGGTTTAGGTGTGCTTGTACTCTACGGAGTTTCTCTTTTCCATGACAGTTAATTGTGGCGAAGTGCCCTGTAAATATTTTGTCTTTAAATGCTAGTTCAGTACAAAGAAGTTCTACCTTATGTTTGTCTGCCCATGGTTGGAGCCAAGAGCGTATCGATGCAGATACTATAAGAACTTTATCTCCATCTTGTATGTGTTGTAAAAATTTCTCGTAGATGTCTTCTCTGATGATATCGTTTATTTTTGTCTCCCCATACTCTTGGGCTTTCTTCTTAAACTCATCTTCATTTATCTTATGGAAGTAGAGACGAAAAAGCAGCTCTTTGGCATAAGAGTTATCCATGATTTTTATCTTGTAAAGGAAGAAAATGGGAGAGAAGAGGGCTAGTTTAAAGTAGTAAGAAGGTTTTCCTACTGCAAACTTTACGAACTCTTCAAGAGAGTCTTTTGTAGTAAGTGTCCCATCAAAGTCAAAGAGTGCAAGTCTCACTTGGTGCTCTCATAGTATCTATCGTTAAAGTAACATTTTCCCTGAGGTAAAAAGTCTGGTATGTCATAGAACTTCTTTTGTTGTATGTTTAGGTAGTGAGTTTTATACTTGTCGTAGTTAAAACCTTGACACTCCGCTACATAAAAGAGAGCATCTTCAACTCTAAATGTCTCTACTTCGACATCATTACAAACACTTTCATACTCTTTTGATTGTATCTCGCGGTTGTTGAAGATGTAGAAGTTAGTGTTAGAAAGTGTACGTATATCTACAAGCTTATCATCCATTCGACCAAAAACAGAGTTACTAAAGATCATAGGCATATCTTTTTTGCAGTAGTAGTTAAACATTGCTGCGTTTGTGTAACCCGTAGAGAAGAGTTTTTTATCACCATACTTTGTATCTAAAACTTCACAAGTCTCTTTCATGTTAGAACTTAGCACTGCATCTTCGTAGAAGTAGCTTGATTTAAAAACTGAGTTTGGTAGTAGATGTAGAGCCGTTAGTACAGATAATAAAATGACTATATGCATAGCTGTAAAGATAGCATTGTACTTAAAGAGTTTGTATAGGTACTCATCGTCCAAATATGCGAAGAGTAAAAAGATGTAAGGGATGAAGAGTATAAACCAGTGTATACCCATAAGGTTTTTAAGTGAAACTGTAAAGAACACAAGAAACATCACTCCGAGTATAAGTGAGACAAGTATAAGTAGTTCGTCTTTTACAAAGTTCTTTCTACTTTTGTACAAAAACCAAAATGCCCATGGAGTTACAACATAAACTAGGTTAAGTAGAAAGTTTAAAAATGTCTCAAAGTTATAGTGACTCTCAGTACGAGCAAAGAAGTTAAACATGATGTTGTTCCAACAGCAGTTATAGTTGAAGTACATGTTTTGGGCGATGGCTAAAAGGACTATTGGCATCGCTATGAGTAGTGTTTTAATCGATTTTGTTTTGTACACGGTGATGGAAAAAACAAAAAGTGAGATAAACAAAAAGACAGAGAAGTACTTACTTAAAAATGCAGCGCCTAAAAAGAGACCTGCAAGTAGGGCATAACGCACTGTTTGCTTTTTCTTTAGAGAGTATAGAAAAAACTGAGTTCCGAGCGTTCCAAAAAGAACGAGTGGAATGTCGTTTGTAAAAAGTGACATCAAGATGTCTACAGGAGAGACTAAAAAAAGTAAGAAAATAAAGTAGGCTTTGTTCTCGTTTATGTAGAGTTTAGCGATGTTATAGATACTAAACGCAACCGTTATAGCCGCCATAAAAGAAAATAGTCTAAAGAAGATGATGTCATCGCTGATAAAACTCATAAGGTAGATGAGCCATCCAACCATAGGAGGATGATCATAGTAACCGCTACTTAGATGTGTTGCCCACTTTATAAAGTAGGCTTCATCACCGGTTAGAGGGATAAGTGCTAGGATGATAAGTTTTGCTAAAAGTACTAGCCCTACTATTTTTATCTCATTTGTATATGTCTTCGTCATTGTCATTGTTTTAGATGCTCAGTTTTTTAAAGATGAACTCTGGAATATGTGTGATGATAAGCATGATGTAACGCCAAATCCATTTTGTATACAGAGTGTTTTTACCTGCTTGTTGTGCATTGTAAATATCTTGTGCAACTTCTGCTGGCTCTGCTGTAAGTTTCGCTGGAAGTGCTAAACCTTCTGTCATTTTTGTGTTTACAAAACCTGGTTTAACTGTAAGAACGCTAATGCTACTCTCACACAGTCTATTTCTGAGACCACTAAGGTAAGCACTAAACGCAGCCTTAGCACTTCCATAGATGTAGTTAGTTTTACGACCTCTATCACCTGCAACTGAACTTACACCCACTATAAAACCGCGTTTCTCTTCTTCAAAGTCATTTGCTATGATATTTAAAAGGCTTACCGCTCCAGTGTAGTTAACATTGATAGTATTAAGTGTTTCACTCCACTCTTTCTCTGCCTTGTGTTGTTCAGTCATATAACCAGAAACTACAATAACACCAAGAGGTTTTTCACTCAAGTTATCATACATAGTTTGGTGTGTCTCATAAGCTGTTATGTCTAACTCTATGAGTTCTACAGTGATATCTGCACGAACTTCTAGGTCTGTTTTAAACTCTTCTAACTCATTTACTTTTCTCGCAGCAAGGTATAAGTTATAACCATTTTTCGCATAAACTCTAGCGACCTCTTTTGCTATATCACTCTTTGCCCCAACTATTAAAACATAACTCATAAACCCAACCTTTTACTTTGTAGTGAGTTAAATTTCTCACTCATATTGTTTTTTTCTCTAAACGCTCTAAATATTTCTATCTTGTCATATCCATGCTCAAATGTTTCTTTACTCACACGAACATCTTTTGTGAGATAAATTCGACCCTTATACTCTACAACTATCTCATCAAGCTCGTCTAAAAGCTCAAAAAGTCCATCTTCTATCTTAAAGTCAAGTGCTAAAGAGTAACCCTCTATAGGAAAAGAGAGATAGTTTTCATTTTCTTTTCCGTAGAGTTTAATGACTGCAAGAAACGAACCTTTTCCACTTTTTGATATCTTATCAAGTATGCGTTCTAGTCCATCAAAACTTGACTCTTTTGGCAGTATAAACTGGTACTGAGTAAAACCATTTTTACCGTAGATACGGTTCCAGTTTCTAATGCTATCAAGTGGATAAAAAAAGCTATCAAAATGTACTCTTTGTTTGGATACACCATCTTGAGATTTCCAGTAATATAACCAGTTAAAAGCTTTTACACTCCAAGTGTTTAGAGCGAAAGAGGGAAAGTTAAATGGTATGTTGAGTTTTGATTTTGGCTTGTATCTTAAGTCTCCATCATCTGCGAACTCACCAACCATAAGAAGGGATTTTCCTATGTTTTCACCTTTTGCAAGACAGTCTATCCAAGCCACACTATATGGAAGTGTCTTGTACTCTTCAAATGCAGCGAAAGTCTCTTTGAGATTTTTTGTTTTGATGGTTGTTTGGTTTATGAACTGAGAGTTTATCTTTTTAAGTGATATTTTTGCATCTAAGATAACTCCTGTAAGACCCATACCCCCACAAGTAGCAAGAAAAAGTTCTTCGCCCTTTGTGACATTTCTAATCTCACCATCTGCTAACATAATGTTAAACTCTTCTACACATTCACTAAAACATCCCTCGATATGATGATTCTTTCCGTGAATGTCTGACGCGATAGCCCCACCAACTGTGATGAGTTTTGTACCTGGTGTTACTTTTAAAAACCAGCCGCGTTTCACTACCCCTTCTAGTATCTCAGAGAGTAAAACTCCTGCTTGAACATGTAAGATGCCATTAGTTTCATCAAAGTTTAAGAAGTAGTCATAAGGTCTTATATGAACGACAGTGTCATTAAGGGCACTGTCGCCATAACTCCGACCATTTCCATAAGCTATAAGCTCATCTGCTTCAAGTAGTTTCTTATTTAGTTCTGTCTCACTTTGAAACTTGATAGTCTCATTATCAACGAGAGGGTACATTCCCCAGCTTTGTAAACTCAAATCTTAGTCCTTAAAAACAAATTTTTTATCTAAATTGTACTTGACTACATAACCTATGGCTAAACCGATTACAGCCCCTAAGTACTTCGCATTTTCGTCGTCGTAAACATAATCAAAACCAATCTCAAAACCCCAAAATATAAAGGTCGTAAAAACTCCCATAAGAGAGTAAAGCATAAACTTTTTAGTATTATCTTTTGCACCTTTTGTCTCATGAAAAAATATGTACTTCTTATCAAGTATATATTTTAGTACTAAACCAGCGAGTGTTCCGATAAACATAGCGAGATACAGTGATAAAAAACCACTATACACAAAAAAACTCAACCACTGAAAAAAAAGATTTACTATGGTAGATATGATAGCAAAAATGATATAACGGATAGCTATCATAGGAACTTTGCAATCCCTACAAAACTAATGAGCCATAAAATAAGAGTGACTTTTATAAAAGTATCTTTGAGAACTATCTTACTTGGACTACCGCTTTGTTGTTCTACGAATGTTATCTGCATATAACGAAGAATCGCGAGGATGACAAACATAGTTGTAAGGTAAAGATACTCACTCCCTATGCGAGCTATAACTTCTGGTGAAACTGTGTACTGTAAGTAACTAAGGATGACTACTCCACTCATAAGAACCATAGCTGCATTTACGAACTCTAGGTTGTATCCGTCTATGTTTTTACGTGTTTCTTTGCCTTCTATGGAAAGCAGAACATCATCACGGCGTTTAGCAAGTGCTAAAAAGATAGCGAGTAAAAAAGTGATGATGATTATCCACATAGAAAGGGGAGTGTCTGTCACTTGTGCACCTGCAAATAAACGTAGGACAAAACCTGTAGCGATAATGAAAATATCCACAATAGCTATGTGTTTGAATCTGTAAGAGTATAAAATATTAAGCACGAAGTACATAACTAAAACTGCAAAGAGTTCATGTGAGAAGATATATGTAACTATTAAAGTACTTGATGAAAGCCCAAGAAAAAGAAAGTTAGCACTTGTTAAAGATATAGCACCAGAAGCAAGAGGACGATTTTTTTTAGTAGGGTGTTTTTTATCCTCTTCTATGTCCATAAAGTCGTTGAGAACATAAATGCTACTAGCAAGAAGTGAAAAGAGTATAAATGCGATAGTCGCATTAAAAACACTCTCTTGGTTAAAGTTAAACGCGAAGATAAGAGGTGCAAAAACAAAGAGGTTTTTGACATATTGATGTGGACGTAAAAGAGTTATAAGATTATTCATTTTTTCTCAATTTGTTTTGGATTGGAGACTCTATATGTGTAAAATGTACGTTTATTCCAGACCTTGTATGTGTCTATGAGTTCTACATTTTTATAGTACTTATGAAGTTGTGGCTCGCGTTTATCATTTCTACAAAGTACTAAACCATTTTGGTGCCATGTACTTTCATCTCGAACCATATCGTAGTAAGAGTACCTTGAGTCTATGGCTACATCAGTATCAGGATGGTTTGGTAGGTAGAACTTTATGTATGCAGCAGTAGTTAAATGTGCCCCATAAAACCGGTCTCCCTCTTTAGCATGTGTGTACATTCTAGCAACTACATCTTCTGTTTTATACATAAAGCGTTGAAGCTCTGGCAAGTGAGTTAAAAGTGCGGTTCTGACTAAAAGAGTAAAAAATATCGCGATAGAGAGACCGATGATAAAACTTTTTTTGAGTTCATACTGCTTGATAATGATGCTCAGTAAAATAGCTCCACCAATGTATGCCGGTGCTGAGTAACTCGGTGCCATACTCACATAAAAACTCTTGTAAAGAAAAAAGACTAAAATAACTACTACACTCAGTGCTATAAAATAAAGTTTTTCATCTTTGAAGTAAAGCTTTTCTTTAGCAAGGTAATAAAATAAAACCCATGTAAAGACAGGAGTAAATACACCAAACTGAGAAGATACGAACTCTAAAATAAGCCAAGGCTGTATAGAGTAAGAGTCACTTGAACCATGGTCAAGTTGAAAAAGAAAACTTATCCACTCATGTGCGTAGTTCCAGTAAAGCATAGGCATGACTACAAGAGTTGCCATAAGAGCAGAGAGGTAAAGCTTAGGGTTTGTAAGTAGGTCTCTGCGTTTAGTGAGTATAAAGATAAGTATACTCAGTGGTAGCATAATTGCAGAGTATTTACTAATCATCATAGCCCCTAAAAATAGACCTGCTAAAATGAAATCTAGTAGTTTCCCTTCAAATATCGCCTTAAACGAGTAGTAAAGTGAAAGTGTCCAAAAAAGAATGAGTGGAGCATCTGGAGTTGCAAAGATATAACCAGCATGAGTTAAAAGGACAGCAGAGATGATGACTACTGCATTTAAAGCAGTTTTTTCATCACTTACAAGAGCTGTGAGTTTGTAAAGATAAATTGAAGAGATACTCATAGAGAGGACAGGTACGAGTCTTACTCCCCATTCACTTTGCGAGATAAAGTTTGTAAAATAGATAAGGTAGGCTATCATAGGTGGATGGTCAAAATAGCTTAGCTGTAAGTCATGACTCCACATCCAGTAGTAAGCTTCATCACCATGTAGAGGTAAAATAGCATTGTAAAGAATTGAGAAAATTGCCAGAACTAAAATGAGAAAATAAGCACTTTTTTGTGGTGTTTTATAAAATTTATCTAACATTTAAGAGTATTGTCCTGAAATTTATTTATCTTATTATACACTACAAATGATTTAAAAAGAGGCTCTTGAGTATTCTCGGACTTAATCATTGTTTATTAAAGGCTAAAATACCAAAATGATAAAGTATGATTACCCACTCTTCCGTCCACCAGCAGAGGCAGAAAATATAATTCTTCAAGTTACATTAGGATGTAGTTATAACAACTGCTCTTTTTGTTCTATGTATAAAACAAAAAAATACCAAGAGAAAAGTTTAGAAGAGATTTATAGGGATATAGATATCTTAGGAAGAACTTATCCATCAGCACATAAGTTTTTTTTGGCAGATGGTGATGCATTAGCAATGCCTACAGATACTTTATGTGCAATACTAAAGTATTTAAACCAAACATTTCCTAAACTAAGAAGAGTATCAACTTATGCCTCTGCACAAAACCTACTTGAAAAATCAACACAAGACTTAGAACTCTTGGCCGAGCATAAATTAAATCTTATTTACTACGGCATTGAAACAGGCAGTGAAATAGTTTTAAAAAAAATCACTAAAGGTGTTAGCCAAACTGAAATAATTGAGTCTCTAAACAAAGTTCCAAAGGGCATGAAAATATCTGCGACTGTTATTTTAGGTTTAGGTGGTGCAAAATATAGCATAGAACACATACAAGGTACAGCAAATATAGTGAATAAAACAAGAATAAATTATCTTAGTACGCTGCAGATAGGTTTAGAAGAAGATGCAAAAGAAAACTTCTATAAGCACTTTAGTGATTTTACATTTATAAGTGATGAAGAACTCCTCAAAGAACAGAGAAGTTTTTTAGAACAACTAAACCCTAAAAATAAAATCATATTTCGATCTAATCATGCTTCTAATGCTCTCCACCTTGCAGGAACATTACCTAAAGATAAGAATAAGTTGATTAGAGAATTAGATATAGCTATGAGTATTGGAAGTGATGCTCTTATACCAAGTGCATTTAGAAGTTTTTAAATGCCTTTAAAAAAACTATTTCATACTAAAATTCTATCTCTAAAAGATGGTAGTTATGATGTCTATTATTATGATAAACGATACCTATTATCTAAACAAACCCAACTGAATTCTAAACTTATAAAACTTTATGCACAGGAGTTAGGCGGTAGTGGGTTTATTAGTCTTAATTATTATCCATATATTGGTCCTGGTCTTTTAAGACCATGTGAAATGCCAGAAAAAAAAGTAATAGATTTTATCCTTAGCATTAAAAGTGAGGATAGGGTATAATAAAAAATACAACTAACTATCTTTTAAAGGTTTCCCCTATATGCAAAACAATCTCTCTTTTTTAGTAAAACAGTTTTTTCTTTTTTTTCTTTTTATAGAAGTTTTTAGAACAATTTTTGTCATTTATTACTGGGATAAACTTCAAGTAGTTACTCAGCCTATAAAAGAGACTTTTTTAGCCTATGTAAATGCTCTTAGTCTAGACATAGCAACTACATCTATACTCATTGTAATCCCATGGTTACTACTAAATATAAACACACTTTTTAAATCTAAAATCATAAAAAAACTACTCTTTATCTATACATTTGGAGTGATTGTGCTTTCTACATTTATCTATATCGCTGAACTCGGAATATATAACGAATGGGAAGAGAAACCAACCTTTAAAATTTTTAACTACTTAAAGCATCCCGATGAAGCTATAGCTTCAAATCCAATCATACTGACAGTTATTCTAACACTCATACTAGTTGTAGTTTTGGGTTCTTTTTATGCACTTTGTAAGAAACTATTTTCTACTTATGATGTAAATGCTAAACACAACTATAAAGTAGTACTTTTTTCACTGTTTATACTCCCACTCTTTATCTTTTTAGGAGCACGTGGTGGTTGGGCTGAGATACCTATTTCTCAAAGTACAGTTTACTTCTCAAAGCATAAGGTTTATAACGATGTTGCAATAAGTACAGTCTATAATTTCATACATAGTATTACAGAAAATCAAGCTATTATAAATGGAGAAAATCCTTATGAGATTAAACTTGATGATGCAAAAAGAGAAGCTATTTTAAAAGAGCTTATGGCAACACCTGAGGGGTGTGAAAGAGAGTCTATATTAACGACTGATAGACCAAATATTGTTTTAGTGATTTGGGAGAGTCTCTCAGGTGATTTTATTAAAAATGAAAAGTACCAAGAAGTTATACCAAACATCATGAAAATGTCTAAAGAAGGCATTTTATTTACTCATACTTATGCAAGTTCAACACTCTCACATGAGGGATTACCCTCCATATTTTCAGGTTGGCCTGCACTTGCTGGAACTTATGTAACAAACTTACCTTCTAAGTTTTATAAACTACCATTTTTCACACAGAAGTTAAAAGAGAATGCTTATGCAACAAGTTTTATTTTCGGTGGACAACTGCGTTATGGTAATCTTACTTCATATATGTATGGAAATGGTTTTGATATCATAGAAGAGCATAGCGATATAAATATGGACTCATCTAAGGAGGGAGTTTTAGGTTATCATGATGGTTATATGTTGGAGTATTTACAAGAAAAATCATCACAACTTAAAGAGCCATTCTTTAGCACTATTTTCACCCTAAGTTCACACTCACCATACGATCAACCTATGGAAGATGTTATAGAGTGGGGCGATGGTGATAAGGGTTACTTAAACTCAGTTTATTATACAGATAAGTCTATAGGCGAATTTATAAAAAATGCGAAGAGAGAGTCTTGGTATAAAAATACACTGTTTATTTTTGTAGCAGACCACTCACACCATACACCATTAGCTTGGAGCAGGGCAGATAAAAGATGGCATCATATACCTATGCTCTTTTACGGAGAAGTGATTAAAAAAGAGTATCGTGGAAAAGATATAGATAAAATTATTTCTCAGCGTGATATAGCAGCAACATTACTTTCACAATTAAATATTTCCCATAGTGAATTTGAATGGAGTAGAGATATCTTTTGTAAAGAGTACAAAGAAAATGCCTACATCATGAATAAAAACGGTTTTGGACTTATAACAAACGAGGGTAGTCTGACATATGACTTGAAAGAAGACAGAATAATATATAAAGATGGAAATATAAGTAGTTTAAAGACTAAAGGTAATATTTATATGCAAAAACTACTCCAAACATATTTAGATTACTAGATACTAATATTTTTTGTGGTATTATTAGGCAATTAATTAAAATTACGTAAGGCTTTTAAATGGATTTAAGTACGGTCATTGGTATAGTGTTAATTATGGTTCTTCTTTTAGGAGCTATGACAATGTCAGTTTTAGATAAGGCTTCATCTAAATAATGTTAAAAGTAATAATCCTTGTCTTTTTAATGGCCACTTTAGGTTTTGGGGCTGAAGCTGTTCCTATACCAACGATGAACTTTAGTCTCTCTGCACCTGACACACCCAAGCAACTAGTATCATCTTTAAATGTACTCGTTGTTTTAACACTCCTTGTTTTAGCACCTTCTATGGTTCTAGCAATGACAACTTTTACACGATTTGTTATAGTTTTTGGATTTTTACGCCAAGCTATGGGTACACAACAAGTCCCTCCTACACAACTTTTAGTCATGCTTGCTATGATACTTACTTTTTTTGTGATGGAACCCGTTGGAACAAAAGCATATGAGAATGGTATAAAACCCTATATAGCAGAAGAAATAGGCTACGATGAAGCATATGAAAAAACAACATTACCTCTGAAAAACTTTATGATAAGAAATACACGAGAGAAGGATTTAGCTCTCTTCTTCCGTATTCGTAAGATGGAAAACCCACAGAGTGTTGCGGACGTTCCTTTATCTATAGTAGTTCCTGCATTTGTGATTAGTGAGATTAAAACAGCCTTTGAGATAGGCTTTTTAATCTTTTTGCCCTTTTTAGTTATAGATATGGTTGTAGCTTCCATACTGATGTCTATGGGTATGATGATGCTACCTCCAGTTATGATATCTCTACCCTTTAAAATACTTGTTTTTGTACTTATCGACGGCTGGAGTCTTCTAATCGGTAACTTGATAGCTTCGATAAAATAGAAAATAGGTACGAAATTATGGATTGTAAACATTTTGGTGAATGTGGTGCTTGTATTGTATATGAGAATGGATATGCGGGACAACTTAAAGATAAACTAGATTTAAATAAAGAACGATTCTCTTCCTTTTATGATGGAGAGATTAGTGTTTTTGAATCACCAGACCAACATTATCGCTCACGTAGTGAATTTAAACTATGGCACGATGGTGATGAAATCCGTTATGCAATGAATAATGCCACTAAAAATGGTGTAGTTTTTGTAGAAGAATGTCCTCAGGTAAATGAGTATATATCAGACCTAATGCCAAAACTACTTGTAAGTATAAAAGAGCATGAGATAGGCTTTAAACTCTTCGGTATAGACTTTTTAAGTTCAAGTTCTGGTGAAATAGTTATCTCCATGCTTTATCACCGAAAACTTGATGAAACTTGGGAGCTTAAAGCAAAAGAGATAGCAAAAAAACTAGGTATTTATATAATTGGACGTAGTCGAAAACAAAAAGTTATCATTGGTCAAGATTATATTACGGAAACACTGAGTATAAATGATAGAGACTACAAGTTTCATCATATAGAAAATAGTTTCACTCAGCCAAACGCGAGAGTAAATGAAGACATGGTTACTTGGGCAATAAAGCAGTACTCTAGTGCTAGTGGTGATTTACTTGAACTCTATTGTGGAGCTGGTAATTTTACAATACCTTTTGCAGCTATATTTGGAAAGATATTAGCAACAGAAATCTCAAAGCCATCTATAAATGCAGCAAAGGTAAATATGAAGCTTAATGATGTCCAAAACATTGAGTTTGTTCGTATGGCTGTAGAAGAGTTTGTTGATGCTCTTGATGGTGGTAGAGAGTACCGTCGTATGAAAGAGATAGATATAAATAAATATAATATCGACAGTATCTTTGTTGACCCTCCACGAAGTGGTATGGATACAGACTCTTGTAATTTTATATCGCGTTATGAGCATATAGTATATATCTCATGTAACCCTGAAAGTTTGGTAAGGGATTTAGATATACTTACTCAAACACATACTGTGATGGACATGGCACTTTTTGATCAATTTCCTTACACTAATCATGTTGAAATGGGTGTCAAACTTCTAAAAAAAGGTTCTTAATGAAATACTTCTTTACATTTTTACTACTCTTCTTGAGTATAGTAAACGCAGATGAAGTACAAAGAATAGAATCCATTGTAAATGATATAAGTCAACTTAGAAGTGCCTATGTTAGAGTCCAAAGTGATTTGGCAGGAATTGAGTTACAACTAGAAGAAGAAAAAGAACAAACTAAGATATTAAAACAAGATTATAAAAATAAAATACTAACTTTGGAAAATAAAATAAATAGTCTTAAAAAGTCTATAAAACTCAAAGAAAAAAATAAAATAGTTTGTAAAACAAGATTTCCTAAAATAATAAAAAATACTGTAATAATTAAAAAAAGTTTGAATATCCAAAGTCTTGAAGATGAAAATAAATTTCCTACCCTTCTTATGAAAGAACAGTTTAAAAGAGATGAAGTTGAAACTGAGACTGTAGCATATACCTATAGAGTCAAAACAGAGGCAAATATTTATGCGACTATAGATGGAAGGAAAATAGCTGTGTGGGAAGAATCTACTTCTTTTACTTCAAATGAACAGACTTTAGAGTGGATTAAAATCACAGGTTATTTTATAGATAAGATATGGAGAGAATCAGATAAAGAGATGTGGATTAAAAGTTGTGATACACTGAAAAGGGGACACTAAAAATGAAAAAGATATTAATTATTAGTGACGGAAATGTTGGAGCACACTTTATTCAAAGAGTAAGTGAGACATACACTAATGAAAATATTTATTATATAGTTCAAACAAAAGCGAAAAAAATTGATGATGTAAATCCAGCACGTTTTAAATTTTATGAGTTTGATCCTACAAGTTTGTACAAGTTATCTAACCTTTTAAAGATGGAATTTATACAAGTTTTTATTGCTATGGACTCACAAATCGATGTAGAAAATACAATGAAAAACATCAGAGCCATTAAAAAACAACTTCGAGTTATCATTTTAAACAAATGGAATATGCAAAATGAAGATGCAAATGTTGAGTTAGTAAATGTTAACGAACTTGTAGCTTCTCGTCTTTTAGACTACCTACCAAATGTACCAGTTATCGCTCAAAATGTTGGTGTGGGTGAGGGGGAAATAATGGAAGTGCTTGTTCCTTTTGGAAGTTCTTTTGTTTATAGGCATATAGGTGCAATTGAGCAAAAAAACTGGCGAATAGTTGCAATATATAGAAACCGTAAGCTAATAATGCCCTCAAGACGAAAAATGATTCAACCAAACGATCTACTTGTTTTAGTAGGTGAACCAGCAGTTTTAAAGTCTGTATATCGTTCAATTAAACGTGAGTTAGGACAGTTTCCTGAACCTTTTGGCTCAAATCTATTACTCTACATTGATATGAATATTGTAAATCATGATACGATTAAAGAGACTATACGACGTTCAGTATATGCACACAGACAGTTTAAACATGATCTCATTATAAAAGTTGTAAATCCTTCAAATATAGAGGCACTTCAGTACATTAAAAGCCTCAGAAGTATGAATGTTATCATTCATATTGACTACGATAGTGTTAATTTAAGAGAAACTTTTCATAAAGATATTAAGTCCTACCATATAGGACTTGTGATTATCTCAAAAGAGATGTTTTCTGACTATTACGTAAGACAGGCTATGTATGAAGCACATGTTCCAGTACTTAAACTCTCAGATAAACGCTTCTCAAACCTAAAAGATGCAGCACTAATACTCTCAAACAATAAAGACCTAGAAAAAATTTCAGCTACTATTTTTGATATATCTGAACAGATGAATTTTAATATAGAAATTTATAACTATACTCACGAACATCAAGATGACAAAGAAGAGGTTATAGAACATTACAATAACCTCTCTACTATCTTTTCTAAAAGTATTAAAGTATATCAAGAAAATGAAAATCCCATCTCAAAATTAATGCAAAAAAAGAACTTTATGCAACTGCTTCCTTTTACAAAAAAACTTACATCTCGGCGTATTTATTCACTCTTTTCAACGGATAGTGAGAAGCTTTACTACAAGTTGGATGATTATCATCAAATCTTTATTCCGGTGCAACTATAATTTAGCTTATTTTGAGTATTATCTATACATATAAAATTATGGATAAATTATGCAAGTAAACATCGCACTCAAGCAAGTAGTAGACAACTCATACGACATCACAATTAACACACTTAAACCTATTCATTTTGACACAAAAGTGGCTATTATTACAAATCCTAAAGTTGCTGGACTACACTTATCTTATCTTCTCTCTAAAGTGACTGCAAAAGAGCTTTATATCATTACCGTTCCTGATGGGGAAGAGTATAAAAATCAAGACTCAATCAATACAATTTTAGAATCACTTTTTAACCATAAGTTTAACCGTAAGTCTATGCTTATCGCTTTTGGTGGTGGTGTGATTGGTGATATGACTGGATATGCTGCAAGTATTTATCAACGCGGTATTAGCTTTACTCAGATTCCAACTACACTTCTTTCTCAGGTAGATGCGAGTGTTGGTGGTAAGACAGGTATGAATAATAGTTATGGAAAAAATCTGATAGGTGCATTTCATCAACCTAAAGCTGTTTTAATCGACCCATACTTTTTAACAACACTCCCCGCGAGAGAATTTGGTGCTGGTGTAGCTGAAATAGTTAAAATGGCTGTAACTTTTAACAAAAAGTTTTTTACATTTTTAGAAACAGCAGATTTAACTAATGCAGACATTCTTCAAGATGTTATCAAACAAGCTGTACAGACAAAAGCTTCAGTGGTAGCACAAGATGAAAAAGAGAATGGCATACGAGCTGCACTTAACTATGGACATACTTTTGGACATGTTATAGAAAATGAAACTAAATATAAAAAATATCTTCATGGTGAGGCTGTAGCTATAGGCATGGTTCTAGCAAATGATACTGCTGTGAAAATGGGACTTATGAGTGAGAACGAAGCTCTTAGAGTGAAGAATCTACTTAATAAGTACTCCCTTCCTACATCGTATAGTATTCTTGATATAAATAGCTTTTATGAAACTTTCTTTTTAGATAAAAAAAGTTCTGACTCTAGTATCACTTTTATTTTACCGGTAGGTATTGGTGGTGTAAAAATAACTGATACATGTGAAAAATCTCTTGTTTTATCAGTATTAGATACATTTGGAGCTAAATAATGCAGATTAAATTCTTTATATTTTTCTTTTTAGTTTTTAGTGTATCTGTTTTTTCAGCAGAGAATACAAAACTAACTCAAGAACTTAGAATATTAAATGCAAGCCAAATTCAAACATATGAACAAAAACTAAGTGATTTTGAAAAAGATATCTCTAGTGAAAACACTTGGATTAAAAGTTATGCTTCGTACTTGACTTCACTTAAGGTTAGAGCGAGTTTAGCAGAGATTGAAAAGCGTATCATACACTTAAAAAAATATGCAAAAACTATCAGTGATAAAGATGAGTTAGATGGACTTGTTTCTAAAAAATATATTGTAACAACACAGATAGAAAAGTTAAAAGGGAAAAGCTCAGTTCCATTTGCTGACTTGATAACACCACCAGCCATTGGTGAAATAGAAAAAATAACAAATCCTTTTGATATATTTACAGGTATTTCTACGATTAAGAAACTTACTGTAAATTTTGAAGAGTATAAACTAAAACGTAATACTTTGATGAAGATAATAAATCTTTTAAGTAATGAACATACTATCTATAAAGAGTTAGAGATTTTAGATCCTAGTGGAAAATACACACAAACAAAAAAATATAAACTGACACAACTTGATAGATTTGAGACAGCTCTTGATACAATAAATGCAACACTTGATGTATATCAAAAAAGATTAGAGATTATTGAGATTAGTATAAATAAAGGTATAGAAAAGCAAGTATATAGACTAATGAAAATTGGAATGGTTATTTTAGTTGTATTTCTGATATTTTTCTTACTTAAACTTGTAGTGAAGAAGTACATTACAGATAATGAACGATTTTATATGGCAAATAAAATCATTACATTTACGAACTTTATATTCATTATTTTAATCATATTTTTTAATTATATTGAAAATGTATCCTATCTCGTTACTATCTTAGGTTTTGCCTCTGCTGGTATCGCCATCGCGATGAAAGACTGGTTTATGTCTATACTTGGTTGGTTAGTTATAGTTTTTGGTGGAAGTATCCATGTAGGTGATAGAATCCGTGTTGATATGGATGGAATGCAGTATGTAGGCGATGTAATGGATATTTCACTGATTCGTATTACTTTGTTTGAAGATATTACACTTACTTCAATTGAGCATAACCGCCGCGCTGGACGTATAATATTTATACCAAATAACTATGTGTTTACACGTATGATTTCAAACTATACTCATAACTCTCTTAAAACAGTTTGGGATGGAGTGAAAATCACTATTACTTTTGATTCTAACCATAAAAAGGCTATGCAAATAGCAAAAAGGGTGAGTAGGAAGTTCTCTAAGGGTTATACAGATATCACAAGAAAGCAGTTAAATAAACTTCGTGAGCACTATAGTTTAAAAAACACAAATGTTGAACCAAGAATATTTTCTTTTATCAACTCAAATGGTATGGATATAGAAGCATGGTATCTTACAAGTGCATATGCAACACTTACACTTAGAAGTGTAATCTCTACTGAGATAGTTGATGCATATAATGCAGAAGACGATATAACAATAGCTTACCCAACACAACAACTATATGTTCAAACACAGGAAAAACGCACACCTCCTTTTGATGAAAAAGAGAGGATAGTTTAGTGCGCCCTAACAGAAGTGCCCTTGGGGTAAAAAAAGTATTTTTTAAGACCTTCGGTTGTAGAACAAATATTTACGACTCTCAAGTTATGATGTCTTCAATGAAAGACTATGAAGTTACCCTCAATGAGTCAGAGGCTGATGCTATCGTTATAAACTCTTGTACAGTTACTAATGGCGCAGATACTAATGTTCGCGCATACATCTCTAGTGTTGAGAAAGAAGGCCATGGTGCTAAAGTCTTTCTTACTGGTTGTGGTGCACATACTAAGGGTGAGTCACTTTTAAAAGAAGGACGAATTCATGGTGTTTTTGGACAGAGTGAAAAAGAGAAAATAGATTCCCTTTTAAAAAAAGAACAGCCTTTTTATGACCCAGGTGATTTAAACCATATCGATGATGTCATTGTTGATGATTTTGTTGGTAAAAGCCGTGCTTTTATCAAAATACAAGAGGGCTGTAACTTTCGTTGTTCTTACTGCATCATTCCTTTTGTTCGTGGTGATGCTAGAAGTATGAGTGAATCTAGAATTTTAGAGCAGATAGAGCGTTTAGCCCTTAATGGTTTTGGAGAGTTTATCTTAACAGGGACAAATGTTGGCTCATACGGGCAAGATACAAAAACATCCTTAGCTTCGCTGATGAAAAAAATGTCTCAAATTCGTGGTGTTAGAAGAATTCGCCTTGGAAGTGTTGAACCTATACAGATAACGGATGAGTTTAAAGAGATTTTAGGTGAGCCTTGGATGGAGAAGCATATGCATATAGCGCTCCAACACACTTCTCCTAAAATGCTAAAACTTATGAACAGACGTAATGTTTTTAAGCAAGATAAAGAACTCTTTGAATTACTTAGCAGTAAAGGCTATGCCATAGGAACTGACTTTATAACAGGTCACCCAGGTGAGAGTGAAGAGTTATGGAGTGAAGCTATGGCTAATGCAAGAGATTTGCCACTGACACACCTTCATGCTTTTACTTACTCTAAACGAGATGGTACTCCATCAGCAACTATGAAACCAGAGGTAAATGGTAAAGTGGCAAAACAGAGACTTCATGAGATTCAAGACCTCATAAATATGAAAAACTATGAATTTAGAAAAGCTGTCACAGGTGAACTTGAAGTTCTTATAGAGTCTCAAAAAGACGGACTCTATCAGGGTCTTGACCAATACTTTAATAAAATCATAGTAGACTCTAAAGAAGATCTTATTGGTAATTGGATTACAATAAAGGACTACGAAGTAAAAAAGGAGATGAACTATGCCAACATCTAAGGTAAATCGTTTAGTTATTTATATATCTGCGTTTATCATTATTTCACTGATCCTTTTTGCAGTTCTTCGCGACACTTCTAAGTTTATTACACTCTCTCAAGCAAATGAAATTTTATCAGATAAGAGTGTGCAAAAGGTTATAGTATCCAAAGAGTATGTTTATCTAAAAACAAGCAATGAACTTTTTAAAATTGTCTCTTCACAAGTAACACCTAGAATGTTTGTAGATTACAAGGTTGAGATAAGCAATGAATCAAATGTAGTAGTTTATATTCTTTTTATTATTCTTTTGTTAGGTATAGGCTCATTTGTATTTCGTTTTTGGCAAAAGAAAGAGGGGCTCTCTTTTTCTATGAAGGGCATAGAAAAAAGTACTCCAACACAGACTCCTGCCATGAGTTCAGAGTCACTAGTAGCTACTAAAAGTGATGTGAGTTTTGATGATATAGGTGGTATTAGTGATGTTAAAATAGAGCTTGAAGAAATCATAGACTTTATGAAAAATCCAATACGATATAAAAATTTTGGTGCTCGTATGCCTAGGGGTGTTTTACTCGTAGGCCCTCCAGGTGTTGGTAAAACTATGATAGCAAAAGCTGTAGCAAATGCAGCAGATGTACCTTTTTACTACCAAAGTGGTGCTTCTTTTGTACAGATATATGTAGGAATGGGTGCAAAACGTGTGCATGAACTTTTTTTAGCAGCAAAGAAAAATGCTCCAAGTATTATATTTATCGATGAGATAGATGCTGTTGGTAAAAAACGCGGTGGAGAGAGAAGTGATGAGCGCGAAGGCACACTCAACCAACTCCTTACCGAGATGGATGGTTTTGAAGGCTCCAGTGGTGTTATAGTTATAGCAGCTACAAACAAGATAGAAGTCCTAGATGAAGCACTTCTTCGTGCTGGACGTTTTGATAGACGGATATTTGTAGAACTTCCAACAAAACGCGAGAGAGAATCGATACTTGATAAATACCTTACAAAAGTACCAAACAAGGTAGATGTGAAAATCGTAGCAAATATGACAGTTGGTTTTAATGGTGCAGCATTAGCAGCTCTTGTAAATGAAGCAGCTCTTCTTTCACTTCGTCAAAATAGTTTTCATGTAACAATAGAGCATTTTTATGAAGTAAAAGATAAGGTAATGTTTGGAAAGAAAAAATTGCAGATGTTAAACGATAAACAAAAAGCTTTTCGTATCACTTATCAAGCGGCAAAAGTTGCTGTTGCAACACATTTTGATATACCTTTTGAAAAGTTAATGCTCTCAAATGAAAAATTAACTCCTGCTACGAATGAACCTTTTATCAAACAAGAACTTGAAGCACGAGTACAAATGCTTTTAGCGGGAACTGTCGCTTGTGATATCAAGTATGGTGAGCACTCGAGTAGTGTTGTTACTGATTTATCTGAGGCAAAAGAGATAGTGAAAATGATGTGTCAAGAGTATGGGATGGGTTCATCACTACTCCCTGCCAAAGATGAGTCTACACTAATGCTTGAGAATCTGTACAAAGAGTGTAAAACACTACTCTTATCAATGCATACTACTTTAGAAAGTATAGAGTCTATTTTACTAGAGAGAGAAAGTATCTCTAAATCAGATGTGAAAAAGTTACTCGATGAAGTTTTATAGCGGATTTTCACTAAAGAATGAAGAGTGCCTTTTTGAGGCTTTTTTAAAAAAAGGTGCATATACAGTAAGTGGTTTTAGTTATGGAACCATTAAAGCTCTAAAATATACACAAGAACAATTAAAACTGGGTAAACGTGTAGATACTCTGCAACTACTTTCTCCTGTATTTTTTGAGATGCATGGTGGAAAGTTTCATAGAGTACAGATGATGTATTATACAAAAGATAGAAAAAAATATATGCAAAATTTTATCAAAACTTGTTTTATGCCGTATGCAGTAAAAGAACTAGAGTTTCAAAAAGAAAAAAAAGAAGAACTTGAAGAACTCTTATCATACCAGTGGAGTGTACCAGACCTTTTAGAACTACAAAGTAAGGGTGTCAACATTGAAGTGTATCTTGGTTCAAAAGATGCAGTAATAGATGTAGAAGAAGCTAGAAAACTATTTTTAGATGTTGCAACTGTAACATATATAAAAGAAGCAAATCACTTTTTGCAGTTGTCATAAAAAATTATAAGTTAAAGGAGTAGTAAAAATGAGTCAAATAAAAATCGGTGTAATTACAGCAAGTGATAGAGCAAGTAAGGGTATATATGAAGATATATCTGGAGTAGCAATTCAAGACACTATGAAAGATTACCTCAAAAGTGAGTTTGAAATCGTTTATAGATGTATTCCTGATGAGCAAGATATACTAGAAAATACTATGAAAGAGTTATGTGATGACGCGGGATGCTGTTTAGTTGTAACAACAGGTGGAACAGGTCCAGCACTTCGTGATGTGACTCCTGAAGCTACTGAGAATGTGTGTGAGAAGATGATGCCAGGTTTTGGTGAGCTTATGCGTCAGGTGAGTCTTCAGTATGTGCCTACAGCTATACTTTCACGCCAAACAGCAGGTATCAGAGGAAAAAGTCTTATCATTAACCTACCTGGAAAACCAAAGTCTATAAGAGAGTGTTTGGATGCAGTTTTTCCAGCTGTTCCTTACTGTATAGACCTTTTAGAAGGCCCGTTTATGGAGACAAACGAAGAAGTTATTAAGGCATTTAGACCAAAGACAAAATAATGAAAATACATTCTCTCTCTAATATTGCACTGATTTCAGTTTTATTACAAGTGAATGTACTTGCAACAGAATTTATAGTAAAAGATGTATCTGACGAGAAAGGGAAGGATGGTACATGGATAGCACTTCCTTATGCATTTAGTTCTGATAGTATGGGGCTTACGGGTGGAGTAGTTGGAATTGCTAACGGTTTTATTCAACCGCAGATGACAATTGTTGCAACTGTATTTATGGGTGAAGATATTCCTGTTAAAAATATAAATCAGGTTGGCATACAAAAAGATAATACAGCTCGTTCTGAGGGTATGTTTTTAGCAGTTAGTGGATATAAACCATTTTTCTCAAATCGAATGTTTATTAGTTTACTTGCTTCATATGCTTATTATCCAAATCAAAGACTCTATCTAAATGGGGCTAATGATTCTGTAAAAAACTTAGATGAAGAGAAGGTTACAAGTGTTTCACCTTTGCAAACACAGGGGTTTAACAACTGGGCTTCCTTAGACTTTCGTTATGTTCTTCCTATTGGTGAGGGTGAAGACAGTATTACTCCTATTATCAAACTCAGTCGTGGTTTAGCTGTAAACAGAGGGGATAAAGGAAATGGAATTCCTTTTGTAAGCGGTCAGACTATCTTTGGTACAGAGTTGTTTTACAACAAACTGACAGCTGATAAATTCACAAAAGAGCCTTCTTTAAGCACTAGTGGTCTTAGACTCTACCTTGAACATGATAATACTGACTATCCAGATAATCCTTCTCGTGGTTATAACATGATACTAAAAGCATCTGTAGACTTTGGTTTTGCAAACTCTACTCAGAGTTGGAACTCTGTTGAAGCAGGATACTCTCACTACTTTGAGATGCCTAACTTTTCTTGGACTAGACAAAATGTAGTAGCATTAAGTGCATGGACTGCTTATTCTCCTTCTTGGGACTCTTCACAAAGAGGGTCAAATACAGTTTTGGATAAGAATGCACCACCGATGTGGGAAGGTGCTCGTCTTGGTGGTTTTACAAGAATGCGTGCTTATGATATGAATAGGTTTAGTGATAAAGCAGCTGTATATGCAACTGCTGAGTACAGACTTATTCCTGAACTAAATCCTATGCATGATCAAAAGTGGAGTCCTGTCCCTATAGATTGGTTTCAAATGGTTCTTTTCGACGAGTGGCTCCTGAGTATAATTTAGCGACTCTGACTAAAGACCTGAAGTATGATGTAGGTTTTAGTTTAAGAGCACTTGCTGCTAATCTCCCCGTGCGTTTTGAGATGGTGTTTGGTGATGAGGGCTCAAATATGTGGGTTATGTTAAAACAACCATTTTAAAATATTTAGAATAAAAAGTAAATTAAATAAAAGGAATATAAATGCCAAGTCAAGAATATAAAGATGAAAAAGCAAAAAGAGAAAAAGAGAATCAAAGTAGTGGTAAAATCATTGCAGCTACTTTTCTTATATGTTTTATCTCTGCCGCAGTATATATCGTAATTTATGCTAAGTAAGACTCTTTTTAACTCTCTAGTTTACGTCTCCAAGATGTATATGTAGAGTACGAGGGGTTCTCCTCAACCATTTTGTCATAAGCATGTTTATAACTACAGTTATTTTTCTGCTTATACTCTTGGAGTAACTGAACTACCATCTCTTTATCTTTTTGTTTATATGTCCCGTTTAATGACTTCACTAAGTTTATAGCTTCCATATGCATACTCATATCCATAATAATCCTTTTTTATAGAAGTTTACAGAAATCTTCATTAATAGCTTGTGATACAAATATTATAATGCTCTATATTTAAGTAATGCAAAAGAGATGGCCCAAAAGAGTGTTAGTGGTATAAAGTAATTAGTATCAAACATAGCAAATTCTATTGATTTAATAAATCTTTTCCATCTTTTGTTGCCATTTAATTACCCTGAATATGATTTTAAGTATTAGATAGCAAGTCTAATTCCAACTGGGCAATGGTCGCTTCCAGTTATATAGTCTAAAATAAAAGCATCTTCAAGAGACTCACATAAGTCTTCACTGATGAAGAAGTAGTCTATTCTCCAGCCTACATTTTTGAGTCTTGCACTTGAACGGTAAGACCACCAGCTATATCTGTCAGCTTCATCACCATTTACATATCTAAATGTATCTACATAACCATGGTCCAAGAGTTTATCTATCCATTCTCGCTCTATTGGTAAAAAACCAGATGTTTTAGAGTTTGCTTTTGGATTTTTAAGGTCTTGTTCTTTGTGGGCTGTATTTACATCTCCACAGATAACGATACTTTTTCCCTCTTCTCTTAGTTTTTCACAGTGAGTAAGCAAGTCATCATAAAATTTCATCTTGTAGTCAAGACGTTCTTGATTTTTTTGACCATTTGGAAAGTAGATGTTAAAGAGTACTATGTCATCGTAGTGAGTCTCAACTATACGACCCTCATTCATAGTATCTATATGGTTGTCAGTAGAGTTATAGTCGTTCTTGAGCATTGAAAATGTAGCTGTTCCACTATAACCTTTTTTCTCGGCCGAGTTTACAGTTAACTCTTCATACTCTTTATCAAAAAGACCATCAGGTATCTGCTCAGGAAGAGCTTTTATCTCTTGGAGACAAAGTATGTCAGTTTGACGTTCATCTATCCATTTAAGTGCTTCTTTAGTGTGTACAGCACGAATTCCATTGACATTCCACGAGATTATTTCTATTGAGTCTGACATATTGTCTCCATTGTTAAAGTTATTATTGAGAGTGAAGATTGAAGGTTTCCCGCAATAGCGGGAAGGGAAGAGTAGATTAAACGAAGTCTACTTTTGTAACATGGTGTTTCATACCTAATGTTTCAGGAGGACAACCAAGTGCAAGACCGATCATCTGTTGCATATGAAGAACAGGAAGTGAAACTTCACGTCCTATAGCTTCAGATGCGTGACCTGTTTGTGTGTCTAGTTTTAAGTGACAAAGTGGACATGGAGTAACTATCCAGTCAGCATTACCATCCATAGCACCAGCGATAGCATTTCCAGTTAAAATTGCTGAAACCTTAGGTGCTTGAAGCTCTGCATGGAAACCACAACATTTGTTTTTTTGTTCATAATCAACAGTCATACCACCACATGCGATGATTAAATCATCTAGTGAAGTAGGGTTGTAAGAATTTTCCGGAGTATCATGAGTCTCATTTTGAAGCTCTGAAGGACGGATATTATGACAACCATAAAAAGGTGCGATGTTAAACTGGCTAAGTGGTGTAACAACCATCTCTTTGAGTTTATCAAGACCAAAGTCATCAATGATAGCATATAAGAAGTGAGTGATTTTTGAAGTACCTTTGTACTCTAAACCAATTTCTCCAAGCTTTTCATTAACTCTCTTCTTTAAGTCAGCACTATTATCTAAACGATGCTTAGTCATAGCAGTATTAAGTTGACAAGTATTACAGATAGTAACCATTGTTAACTCATGCTTTTCTGCATAAGCAATATTTCTAGCATTTAAAACTAAAGATAAAAAGTCATCATAGTCTTGTAGGTGAGAAGCTCCACAACATGAAGCTTCTGTAAGTTCTACTAGTTCAATGTCAAGTTTCTCAGCAACTGCCATAGTTGACATCATTTGCTCAGGTGTACTTTGTTTAGCAGTACATCCCGTAAAAAGTGCGTATTTTAATTTTCCCATTATCTACTCCTAGAACTTTGCAGTTGATGAAGATTTTACAAGTTTTTGAATCTCATCAAGGTTATCTGATTTTATAATGCCCCATGGAGGAACAATTTTACCCTTACTAAACATCTTAAGTGCAACTGGTACATGTTTTACAACTCCAGCAAGTTCAGAGTAAAGTACTAAACTACCTTCATCGAGAACACCATTTTTTCTAATTGATTTCTCAAAACCAACAGCATGACGTGTTGCGATATTTGACTCTGCTTTACCTGATTGGAAAAGCATATTGTGTAGTTTACCAATTTTTTCAATTGGGTTAATCTCTTTTGGACATGCATCAGCACACTCAAAACATTTTACACAGTCCCAAACACCTGAACCCATTTGGTTCACATCTGTAAGTCTTGACTCATTATCATCACGAACATCAGCTTCAAATCTATAAGCTGCTGCAAACGCAGCTGGACCCATAAATGCATCACTAATCTCAACAACAGGACAAGCATAGTGACAAGCACCACACTGAATACATAAGTCAGCTTCGTCTAGAGTATCAGCCTGAGCCGGTGTTACTATATTTTCAGCTGTTGGATTTTCATCAATTTCTGTATCTAGATAAGGTGTTACTTGCTCATGCTTTTCCCAGAAATCAGCTTTATCAATGATTAAATCTTTGATAGCACGTTTTTTACTAAGTGGCTCGATAACTAGATCGTTACCAAACACTTCAATCATGTCAGTCATTGACTCTTTACAAGCAAGAGTCACTTTACCATTTACCTTGATAGCACATGTTCCACAGATACCGTGGCGACAAGATCTTCTATATGAAAAACTTCCATCATGGTCCCATTTGATTCTATTTAAGATGTCTAAAACAACTTCTTCAGAAGTAACATCCATAGAATAATCTTCATAGTATGGAAGATAGTCTTCATCAGCATTAAAACGAAATACATTGAAGTTTACTTTTTGTGTATTAATTGTAGTTGTACTCATAAGTTTTCTATTCCTCTTTTAGTAAGTTCTAGCTCTAAGCTCATGTTTGCCTAAAACAACATCCATGTAGTCTAGTTTGATGTTACCATCTGAATCCATATATGCCATTGTGTGCTTTAAAAATTCTTCATCATTACGAGTATCAAAATCTTCTCTAAAGTGAGCACCACGACTTTCTTTTCTTGCAACAGCAGCTTCTACGATAAACATAGCATAATCAAGCATATGTCCAAACTCAAGAGCTTCTTGAAGTTCAGTATTAAATACTTTTGACTTGTCTTTGATACGGATGTTTTTAAAACGTGCACGAAGCTCTTTGATTTTAGCGATAACTGTGTCAAGAGTCTCTTTTGTTCTAAATGCACCTGCGTTTGCAGTCATGCTTTGTTGTAACTCTTCTCTAAGAGTTGGCACTTTTTCAGAACCATTGTTCGTTAAAGCCCAGTTTATTTCTGCAAGTGCAGTTGCAGCATCATCTTGTGTTGCAACACGAAGTTCAATTTTATCAATTTCTACAGCCATTGTTTTACCAACGTAGCGACCAAAAAGAAGTGCTTCAAGAACTGAGTTTGCACCAAGACGATTTGCACCGTGAACAGATACACAAGCACACTCACCAGCTGCATAAAAACCTTCAATAAGTTCATCGTTATTTAAACGAACATTACCAGCAATATTTACAGGAATACCACCCATAGAATAGTGTGCAGTAGCAGAGATAAGGATAGGCTCTTTAATCATGTCAAGACCTAAAAATGTGATAGCTAACTCACGAAGTTCAGGAAGTCTTGACATAATGAGGTCTTTTCCTAAGTGTGTTACATCTAAGTAAACAGCATCTTTTCTTGGACCACAACCACGACCTTCTCTGATTTCATTTAAAATAGCACGAGCAACAACATCACGAGATGCAAGTTCCATTGCTTTTGGAGCATATTTTTCCATAAAACGCTCACCCTCAGAGTTAATAAGACGTCCACCTTCACCACGAGCTGCTTCAGAGATAAGAACACCATTTCCTGAAAGACCTGAGGGGTGAAACTGTACAAATTCCATATCTTCTAAAGGAAGACCATGACGAGCAACGATTGAAAGACCATCACCTGTATTTGCATGAGCATTTGAGTTAATCTTATAAGCACGAGCATAACCACCTGTTGCAAACATTACAGACTTAGCATTAAAAATTGCCATTTGCATGTCACGGATATTAAAAGCGATAACACCTGAAACTTTTCCATCTTTATAGATGATATCTGCTGCATACCACTCATCCCAAAACTTAACACCAATACGAGCTGCTTGTTCATATATAGTTTGTAATAGTGTGAGACCTGTTCTATCTTTTGCATAACAAGCACGTGGAGAAGACTGTCCACCAAAAGGACGTTGTGCGATTTTACCATCGGCAGTACGGCTAAACACAGCACCCATTTTTTCAACCCAGCGAATAGTCTCTGGTGCATTTGAACACATAAATTCAACAGCATCTTGGTCTGCTAAATAGTCAGAACCTTTTACTGTATCAAACTCGTGAAGCTCAACACTATCTTCATCACTAAACGCTGCATTAATTCCACCTTGTGCCGCACCAGAATGACTTCTTAGTGGGTGTAGCTTCGTAATAACAGCAACTTTTTTACCTGCACTTTGTAACTCTCTTGCTGCTGCACAACCCGCAAGGCCTGCACCAACAATAATAGCATCGAAAGTATAAATAGGAATACTCATTAAATTTCCTTAAAATTAGAACTAATTATAAGCTTGATTGTATCGCAAAAATTTATATGAAAGGTTAAACAGGGGTGTAAAAAGGGTTTAGTTAAAAAAAAGTTACTATTTGAGACACTTATTTTACATATGTCTCTCAGCCATATCCCTAGTTTGTAAAATTCTGTTTGTACCTGTTGTTTTTGCATATTGGAGTATCTCTTTTGCTTGTCGAGTTGTTTCATCGAGATTTGTATTGTTTGGTTTAATTATAAATCCACCACTTTCTGTTATGACAACGGGACCTTTATCCGAAATATTAAACTTAAGTTCTTCAATACTTTGACGGATAAGCTCTACATCTTTAAAAGCTTGTTTTTTTGATGTACGTGAGAGAATTAGAGTAAACTGATTATAGTCTGTTCTTGCTATTACATCTATCGCTTGTTCATGTAAAGATATAGTATATGCAATTTTTTTAAGAATACTTTGTGTCATTTCTTGAGAAAAGGCACGTTTACTTTTAGAAAAGTTGTCTATCTCTATGATAGTAACAGCGGTGAAGTTACTATCTTTTAGGTGCTTTTTATTTGAGTATGAGTTAATCATACCCTTGTTATTATTGATACCTGTTACTGGATCCATCATAGTTGGATTGTCTGTTGTTACTGATTTTCTATTCATTCTCATTGAGATAGTATCTGCTTCAAGTGTATAAATCTCATGATTAATTTTATTTTTACCTACTTGGTATAAAAATTCAATATCTTTGTAAATAGAGAACAGTCTTTTTCTGTACCACATAGTTGCAAGGAGTATTAAAACAAATATAATAATTGTAGCAACTTTAATAATGTTGAATTTTCCTTGACTATATCCTATGTTTTTGATGAGCATATTATTTATATGGTTTGTAATATTGGCAAATGCAGTTGCTAGTTCTTGTTGTGCAAGATTAGGAGTCTTCTCATCTTTATTATTTACATAAAAACTGTGTGCAGAGTTATTAAATGCAGTAGTATAAGTTGATAGTCTATCTAAATCAGAAAGGTACTCTTTCGAGTTTGAGAAAATATACTTGTCTGAATAGTCATACTTGTAAATACTTTTTAACTTATCAATTTCTTGGTGGAGTTGTGTACTTTTTCCATTAAACTGAATAAGTGCAAGTTCGATATCATCTTTTTTGAGTGTTGTTAAAGAACTGATGATCTCTTTTTGTTTGTTGAGATTATTTACCTTTTCAAATGATAGTTGTTGCTCTATGTAAGCATCATTGCAAGAAATGAGACGAGTAGTACAAAAAATAGGTAGGTGTTTAAGTTGAGAAATATTTTTTTCATCGAGTGTTTCATGTATATTTTTCCTAAAAATGTTATAATTGCCTACTATTTTATATTGACAGTTGTTAATATATGCTTAAAGAAGATTAATTGAATTTAGAGAATTATTTTATATCACAGTTTACTAGCCGTCATATCGGTGATGATGGGGCACTTATTGAGGGTTATGTTTACTCTAAAGATGCTTTTTTTGAGAATGTACATTACAAAAAGAAATGGCTTACTTATGGACAAATCGCCCAAAGAGCTATGCTTGTAAATATTTCAGATGCTATTGCTATGAATGCTGTACCTAAGTATGCACTCTTAAGTGTGGCTATGCCAAAGTGTATGAGTCGTGAGGATATGCAAGAGTTAGCTGAGGGTTTTAAAAAAGTTGCTTTACAATACGGTATTGATATTATAGGTGGTGATACCATAAGTAATACTAAGTTAGATATCACTATAACTATCATTTCTACAACTGATAAAGCACTTTTACGCTCACGTGTAAGAAATGGTTATGCCCTAGCATATACAGGTACTCTTGGAAAATCAGCAAAAGAGTTAAAGAAGTTGTTTAATAATGGAAAAATACATAAAAAGTCAAAATTTATAGATATTAAACTCAGACAAGAGTTTGTTCAAAAATCACAAAGAATTTTAAAAGCTGGTATGGATATATCTGATGGTCTTTTTAGTGACCTAGCCAAGATGACATCACTTAACCGTATAGGTCTTGAGTTTAGTAAAAAAATAGCTAAAAGTGTAGCTTGTAGTGGAGAAGAATATGAAATGCTAGTAGCATTTGATAAGCGTGACACTAAAGCACTTAAACGAAGAGCACAGCAGACAAGGACACCAATCACAATTTTTGCTTATGCATCTAGGAATAAATATACAAACAGATGCAAAGCGCATCATTTTTAAGGATAAGAATATTATGAATAGATTTTACTCACTTGCTCATGCAAGTATAGACTTTCACTTTAAACAATCTCCACGTGATTTTGTTGTTGAAGAATTACCAATTTATGAGTTTTCAGGAGAAGGTGAACACCTTATACTACTTGTAAGAAAGAAAAACCTTTCTACAAATGAGATGGTAGGACAAATAGCACGCTACCTTGGCATTAAAAACAGAGAGATAGGTTATGCAGGGCTTAAAGATAAGCATGCCATGACAAAACAGTATATCTCTTTACATAAGAAATATGAAGAGGCTATGGAAGGTTTTAATTTTGAAGGTATCAAAATTATTTCTAAAACATACCATAACAATAAGATTAGAATAGGGCACTTAAAGGGAAATCGTTTTTACATAAAGATTAAAAAAGTAAATCCAACGAGTGCTATAAAAATTGATGAAGCACTAAAAAATATTAAAAACAACGGTATGCCAAACTACTTTGGTTATCAGCGTTTTGGTAATGATGGGGACAACCATATACTAGGTGAAAAACTTGCAAAAGGTGAGGCACGAGAACGTAACCCTAGAGTAAAGAAGTTACTGATAAATGCCTACCAGTCATACCTTTTTAATAATTGGCTCTCAAAACGTCTTGAAATCAACTCACTTGTAAGTAGTTTTGAGCCAAAAGAGCTTGCCTCTCAACTAGAAATACCTCTCGAGGAACTAGAGAAAATGAAGGCACAATCACATGCATTCAAGCTAATGAGTGGAGACCTAATGGAACATTATCCTAAGGGTAAACTTTTTGAGTTTGAAGCAACTGAAAATGATTTTAGTCGTTTTAATGAACATGATATCTCTGTAACTGGTTTACTTTGTGGTACAAAAGTAAGAGTGGCTGATGGTTTAGCAGGAGAGATAGAAAAAAAGTTTGATGATGAGATAAATGCAGATGGAGCACGTAGGTTTGCTTGGATTTATCCAACGGACATAGAGGGGCGATTTAATCCAATTGAAGCACAGTATGAACTTAACTTTACTCTTCCAAAAGGCTCGTATGCAACAGTGTTATTAGAAGAGATTGCTAAGAGAAAGATAAATTAATTTCCCTGTAAGATTAAGGTTAACTTCGGAAATGAAGTACTAAAACTCTAATCATAGCTTAGAGCTAAAGAATGAGTTTAAGTAAAAGAAAAATAAACTAAGGACAGAATCGTTAATGAACAAAAGACATATAACATCGTTATTCTCTCAAAACTTCGGTAAGTTTGCGAGTAAAGAGTTTCCAAAATGGTTTCAAAACATAGTAAATCAATCATATGTATCTCTCATGGGACTTGATATGAGTGACTTTTCTAAACCAAGTACATATAAAAGTTTAAATGCACTCTTTACAAGACACTTTAGAGAGGCAAGAACATTTTCTTTAGATGTTGGGGACTTTATCTCTCCATGTGACGCTCTTATTTCTGAGGCTGGAACTATTACAGATGATTATGCACTGCAAATCAAGGGTATGAGTTATAAGTGTGCTGATTTTATTGGGACTGAGTTTAGTGATGAGGAAAAAGCTATAGTAGAGAATGGTAGTTTTATAAACTGTTACCTCTCACCTAAAGACTATCACCGTTATCATATACCGACAAATCTTAAGGTCTTAAAAGCTGTTCATGTTCCGGGAAAATTTTACCCTGTGAATATGCCATCACTTAAAAAACGTCTTAACCTTTTTATAGAAAATGAACGAGTAGTTATTTTATGCGAAGCAAGTAATGGTAAAAAGTTTTATATAATCCTTGTAAGTGCTTTAAATGTTGGTGTTATGCAGGTGAGTTTTGAGCCTCTTATACAAACAAATGCAATTGCTTCATCACCTCAAACATATGAGTTTAAAGATTTATACCTCAATAAAGGTGATGACTTTGGCTGTTTTGAAATGGGTTCTACTATCATAATACTTAGTGAAAAAGATATGTTAGATGTAAATGTAGCTACAGGTGATAATGTAAAGTTCGCCCAAACCATCGCAAAACTGAAGTAATCTTTATGTATCAAGCTGAAAGAGATGAGCTTTTAGAATCAATCTTCAGCAATAAAAAAGTATTTGAAAAGCAGATAGTTTATTAGATCTTATAGAGAGTATGTCTAGTTCAACTTTAAGTAATGCCCTTATAAATGAAGTACTAAAAAGTGGTTTTGTAAAAAAAGAAAATATTTCAGAAGTGTAAAGATAAGATTCAAAAACTACAGGTTATGATAGCTGAAGCACAAGATAGTGAAGAGTTGGTAAAGTTAGAGTACAAAGAGGAAGCACTCGAAGTGAAACCTCTTGCATTTTTTAATGATGGATTATTACGCTTGCGTAATACTATGGTTGGTTATATGATGGGTATAGATTCTTACCTTAAACATTAAATCTAAAGTGCATAACATCACCATCTTGTACTATGTACTCTTTACCTTCTAGTCTCATTTTACCAGCATCTTTAGCACCAGCTTCACCATTATTTTCTATAAAGTCATTAAATGCGATAACTTCTGCACGAATAAAACCTTTTTCAAAGTCATTGTGAATAGCAGCTGCCGCTCTAGGTGCAGTTGAGTTTTTCTTTATAGTCCATGCACGAACTTCTTGTACACCCGCTGTAAAGTAGCTCATGAGACCTAGTTTACCAAAACCTTTATGGATTATTTGCTCTAGTCCTGACTCTTCTACACCCATTTCTGTTAAGAATTCTTGTGCTTCTTCATCATCAAGACCGATAAGCTCTTCTTCAACTTTTGCACAGAGTTTTATAAGCTCACAGTTGTTAGCCTCAGCATGTGCTTTTAGAAGTTTTACATACTCGTTATCTTCTAAAAGACCATCTTCGTCAGTATTAGCACCGTACATGATTTCTTTGTCAGTTAAAAAACGAACTTCATTTACAAGTTGTCTATACTCATCAGTATCTGTCTTATCATAGTTTCTTGCTAAGTTTCCATCAGCTAAAAATTCTAAAAGTTCTTCTGCAAACTCTAAAACAGCTTTAGCCGTTTTATCAGCTTTTGCTTGTTTTTTAAGTCTATCCATACGGTTTGAAAGGACTTCAATATCAGCAAGAATTAACTCACCTTCAATAATCTCAACATCACGAATAGGGTCAATACTTCCTTCGTTATGTACAATGTTTTCATCATCAAAACAACGAACTATTTGAAGGATTACTTCTGTTTCACGAATAGTGGAAAGAAACTTGTTTCCAAGACCTTCACCTTGAGAAGCACCTTTTACAAGACCTGCGATATCAACAAAGTCTAAAGTAGAGTACTGAATTTTTTCAGGATTAACAATCTTAGCTAACTGTGCTAAACGTTTATCAGGAACAGGAACAACGGCCTTATTTGGCTCAATTGTACAAAACGGATAGTTTGCCGCCTCTGCATTTTGTGCCTTTGTAAGTGCATTAAAAGTTGTTGATTTACCTACGTTTGGAAGTCCTACAAGTCCGATTGATAATCCCATT
>DDCH01000012.1:0-36135 GCA_002335055.1 Sulfurimonas sp. UBA2011
CCCTTTTTTAAAACTTCTTTTTTGCATTAGTGTTGCCTTTAATATTTAATAGACTTATTATAGTTAAAAATTATGATTTTATTATTATAAAATGATTTGTGGGAAAATTTATTGTTGAAATGTTTCTAAAAGAGAGACTCTTCTCCAGATACCTGCGGCACATAATCACTAAAAGCGTGCTGCTGTATTCCTACCCTGACACATTACCTTTAGTAACCATTGCACAGGTCTAAAGAAGAGAACTGAAAGTATATCCAAATATAATTACTTATATCTTAATTGTAGAGACTGCTGTATGTATGGCTTCTAAATATTGAGTATATTCAAAATAATCATTCGTATCTCCCGCTGATAACTCCATCTCTTTTGCCATTGTCTCATAATCTAAATTAGAATAATCAGGATTTGAAAGTGCCATAAAAAGATTCCTTATGTATTTTCACTATAATAACAAAATTAACTCTAAAGGAAAACTCATTGATTTATATAGTTATGGCATTAAAGAGTGAGGCTCAGGCTTTTATGGATAAGTATAAACTCACAAAAACAAAACTAGGAAAATATACTCTTTATTGTGATGAAACTACAAAAATAATACTCTCTGGAATGGGTGTAATCAATGCAAGGGAAGCTACACAGACCCTTATTAATCACTATGACATAAGTGATGAAGACATATATATAAATGTAGGAATATGTGGTGCGGACAAACAATATGATATAGGTTCACTACTAGAGATAGGTGAAATAAGATATAAGGACATACGCTACCCTTTTAAAGAGGGTCAAAAGAGCATCACTTGTGTAGATGAAGCTATGAGTGAGCCAAAGTATGATTTAGTAGATATGGAGTCTTACGGATTTTTAGATGCTGTTACTCATTCTCCTGCAATAAAGAATTTTTTTATCCTCAAAGTAGTGAGTGATCATTTTGAGCCACAAACAATTACAAAAGAACTGACAAAATCACTTATATTTAAAGTGATTAATGATATAAATACTCTACTAAAAAAAGAGGTACACTAATGAAAATATTTTTACTACTTTTACAAACAATTTTACTACTTAGTGCAGCACCTAAAGAAGATACAGAGCTTAAAAAAATGATAGGTAGAATGCTTATTGTAGGTTTTGATGAGCAAGCTATTTTTTACAACTCTCAGATTGTAAGAGATATTGAGAACTATGACTTAGGTGGTGTTATTCTTTTTGACAGGTTTTATAATGATAAAAAACGAGTGAAGAACATACTCAATCCTTATCAATTAAAGAACCTAATAAATGACTTACATTTATACTCTACAAAACCTCTTTTCATCGGTATAGACCAAGAGGGTGGACGAGTAGCTAGGCTCAAACCTAAGTATGGTTTTATAAGAGTTCCCTCTGCTAAAGTAGTCTCTGCGATGAATATTTATGATGTTAAAAGTATTTACAAGTCTCAGTCAGAAATGCTCCAAAACTTGGGCATTAATCTTAACTTTGCACCTGTAGTTGATTTGAGTGTGAATCCAAAGAACAAAGTTATTGTTGGACTTGAACGTTCATATGCAAAGAAGAGTAAAGATGTAGTGAAATATGCTTCTATAGTGATAGACTCTCAAAGAAAAGAGAATATTATCTCTGTTTTAAAACACTTTCCAGGGCATGGTTCATCTCTAGGAGATTCGCATAAGGGTTTTGTTGATGTCAGTAAAACATGGACTAAAACAGAGCTAGAGCCATATAAAACACTTATTGGACAAAACAGAGCTGATGCAATTATGACCGCTCATGTATTTAACTCTTTTATTGATGGTAAATACCCAGCAACTCTCTCTCATAAAACCAACACACAACTACTTCGCCAAGAGCTCCATTTTAAAGGGCTTATCATCAGTGATGATATGCAGATGAAAGCTATATCTGCACACTATACGCTAGCACAGAGTACCAAACTAGCTATAAACGCAGGAGTAGATGTTTTACTCTTTGGAAATCAACTTGCACATAATAGTGTTTCTGATATTGTTAATACTATATATGAGCAGGTCAAAAGCGGTGAGATTGCTTTAGCAAAAATCAAAGAAGCTAATAAACGCATACAAAATATGCATACAAAAAATGCCATTATTCAAAAGCCTATTGTATTTACAGATAAACGAAGAGAACTTACAAAAGAGTACATTAAAACACATTATGGGCTTCAAGTCAAAGATATTAAAATCATTCCTAAAAATATAGTTGTTCATTGGACTGCTATGATGGACTTTAACAAATCTTACGAGAGGCTCAACCCTGAACTTCTCTTTAGTGATAGAAAAGATATATCAAAAGCTTCAGCTCTTAATGTTTCAGCTCATTACCTCATAGACCGCAAAGGTGTTATCCATCAACTTATGCCTGATAATGTTATGGCTCGACATGTGATAGGCCTAAATTATTCAAGTATAGGTATAGAAAATGTCGGTGGGAAAAACAATACAAAAGAGGACTTAACAGCCGCACAACTCACTTCTAACATCGCACTTATTAACTATCTAAAAGATAAGTACCCAAGCATCAAAAATATTCTTGGACATTTTGAGTATAGAAACTATGAAGACTCAGAACTTTGGTTAGAAAGAGACAAGTCTTACAGAACAGAGAAAAATGACCCAGGAAGAAGTTTTATGCAAAAAATTAGAGTAGCTCTTGATAAATAGTAGCTTCACTTCACTTGATTGGTTCATATTTTTAGCATATTTTGCTGTTTTAGCCTTTAGCTCTTACTGGTTTTCTCGACAAAAGATACATACAAGTAGGGAGTACTTTACAGCTTCAAACTCTATGCCACTTCTCGCAGTTGCCATTAGTATACTTGCCACTACTCAGTCTGCAGCAACCTTTCTTGGTGTTCCTGAATTCTCTTATACTCATAACTTTACTCTTATCGGTTTTTACTTCTCCTCTCTTTTAGCTGTTTTTTTTGTTGCAAAGTTCTTTGTACCAAAATTTTATGCTATTAATGCCATCACTGTTTATGAACTTCTAGAGTCTCATTATGGTCAGAGTGCTAAAAAGCAAGCTGGAATTATGTTTTTAATAGGGCGAATAATGGCAAGTGGGGCAAGGCTCTATATCGCAGCTCTTGCCATTAGTATGATACTATTTTTAGATATCTTACTCCCACATATGATGATTTCTATTTTCATACTTCTTCTTGGAGCCTTAGCTTATACCTATTTTGGAGGAGTAAAGTCTGTCATACTTAGTGATGTCATCCAAGCTATCACTTATGTAAGTGCAGGTCTTTTAGTTGTCTATTATCTCTATATCTCACTTAGTGATGTCGCAATTCTAGAAATTTTACAAGAAAACAATAAACTCACCTTCATAGATACAAGTCTAGATGGAAAGTTTAGTATAATAGGCTTACTAAGTGGTTGGTTACTCCTTAACATTGCTGCGTTTGGACTAGACCAAGATATGACACAACGTGTACTTACTTGTAAAACTAAAGAAGAAGCGTCTTCTTCACTTATACTATCCATCCTTTTTACTATCCCTATAGTTTTACTCTTTTTAAGCATTGGTGCTTTACTTTTTGTGCACTACCAAAGTACAGATATATTACAAAATTTTAAGGGCGAGAAAATCACTGTTTTTATGTACTATATACTCAACGAGATGCCAGAAGGTATACGAGGTTTTGTAACAGTTGGAGCGATTGCCGCTGCACTCTCAAGTACAAACTCAGTTCTTGGGGCATTAAGTTCGGTTGCCATCGAAGACCTCTATAGACCATACAAACTCAAGAAAGATGCTTCAACAGACGAAGCCCATTTTATAAAGGCCTCAAGAAATGCTGTTTTAGTCTTCGCCTTTTTACTCTTTCTTATGGCAATTTTGAGTTACTTTTGGCAAAGATATGCCGACCTCTCACTCATAGGTTTCGCTCTGGGAGTAATGGCATTTGCATATACAGGCTTACTTGGAGTATTTTTCTCTGCCATATTTACTTCAAGAGGAAGTAAAAAAACAGTTCCTTTTGCTCTTTTTGGTGGATTTTTAACTGTTCTTATACTCCAGCCATATACTTTTGGTTTTAGTATAGGTTTTGCGTGGCAGATAACTATCGGTACAGCAGTATCATTTGCTATAATGCAATTAAAGACAAAGGAGAAGAGATGAGTATAAATAAGAAACAAGTCTACATAGGTGTCATGTCTGGAACTAGTCTTGATGGTGTTGACATCGCACTCTGTGAGATTAACGACACCTCATGTACACTTCTTCATTCTCACGAGTACTCATTTCCCCTAGACTTAAAAAAAGATGTTTTAGAAGCTATAGCAATACCGCTAACACTTCTCTCTTTAGGTGTTCTTGACCATAGACTAGGAACTCTCTTTGCCAACTCAATCAATACTTTTTTACTCGCCTTTAATATCAATAGAGAGGATATAACTGCCATCGGTCTTCACGGGCAAACTCTTTGGCATTCACCAAATGGTGATACTCCTTTTTCTATGCAATTGGGTGACGCGAATATAGTGGCTTCAAAAACACAAATATCTACAATAGCCGACTTTAGGAGAATGGATATAGTAAATGGTGGACAGGGTGCTCCTTTGGCTCCTGCATTTCATAAGTTTCTTTTTTCTCATTTAGAGGGGAATGTCGCTGTTTTAAACATAGGTGGAATGGCAAACATCACAATACTCAGGGACAAAGTACTGGGATGGGACTCTGGCTGTGGTAATGTTTTACTTGATTGGTGGATGAGTCAAACGCAGCTCAAACCTTATGATAAGGATGGGGAGTTTGCATTAAGTGGTAAACTCTCTAAAGCACTTTTAACACTTATGCTCAATGATGAGTACTTTAAAAAGTCTGCTCCAAAAAGTACAGGAAGAGAGTACTTTAATGCTCTTTGGCTTGAAGAAAAACTTACAGATTTTTCACATCTAAACGAGCAAGATGTACAAAGAACCCTTCTTGAACTTACAGCACTAAGTATCTCAAATGATTTAAAAGAGAGAGATATTTCAACCCTTATAGTCTGTGGTGGTGGTGCAAAAAATACTTTTCTTATGCAAAGACTTAAAGAGCTTAATACTTGTGTACTCAAATGCAGTGATGAGCTAGGCATAAATAGTGATGCTCTTGAAGCTATGGCATTTGCATGGTTCGCTTATAAACGTACCCATAAAGAAGAAGTAGACTTATGCTCTATCACAGGTGCTACAAAAGCCTCACAACTGGGAGCCATATATGGATAAGATACAAAGATGGATACAAACTACTCCTTATGCTGATTATGTACTCACTGTAGTAAGTGCAGATGCTAGTTTTCGTAAGTACTACCGCTTAACTAAAGAGAATAAAACTGTCATAGTGATGGATAGCTCTTTAGAGTTAGCATCTCTTGCTCCATTTATAGATGTCACACACAGACTTTTAAATGCAGGAGTCAAAGCACCACAAATCTTAGAGAAAAATGAAGTTGATGGTTATCTAATTTTGGAAGATTTTGGAAACCTACAACTGCAAAATGAGTTAAACAGTTCTAACTTTAAAACACACTACAAAAATGCTATAGATGAGATACTAAAAATGCAAAATGCAGAAACTAAGTCTCTTCCTCTTTACAACAAAGCATTCCTCCATTTTGAGATGGACTTAATGAAAGAGTGGTACTTAGAAAAAAAACTCTCCTTCACTTTAAATGCACAGGAAAAAGAACTTATAAAAAAAACACTAGACTCTATATCTGAGATAGTTTTACAACAGCCTCAAGATGTCTTTGTTCATAGAGATTTTCACTCTAGAAATATTATGCTTACACCGGAGAGTGAGATTGGTGTGATTGATTATCAAGATGCAATGACTGGTGCTATTACTTATGACTTAGTTTCACTTTTAAAAGATTGTTATATAGAGTTTCGAAGAAAAGACATAGAATCTTTAGCCCTTTACTTTCGAGATAAACAGGCTCTTGATGTAAGCGATAAAGTCTTTTTAAAATGGTTTGACTTTATGGGACTACAACGCCATATAAAAGTACTTGGTATTTTCTCGCGTTTATACCTTAGAGATAAAAAAGATGGCTACCTTAAAGATATTCCCCTCGTACTGAAGTATACAATTGAAACAGCTCTCAGATATGAAGAGACAAAAGAGTTTGCTTTTCTTTTACAGAAACTCAACAATGCTAAGAACAAAATGTGTGCACTTTAAGATGAAAGCGATGATATTAGCCGCTGGTCGTGGAGAAAGAATGCGCCCCTTAACAGATAAGATTCCAAAACCACTTATAGAAGTACAGGGTAAAGCACTTATACTCTGGCACATAGAAAAACTAATAAAAAATGGCTTTAAAGAAGTAGTCATAAATATCGCTCATTTAGGATATAAAATACCTGAGTATTTAGGCGATGGTTCAAAATACGGTATTAAAATTCTTTACTCAGATGAGCAAAAAGATGGTGCTCTCGAATCTGCCGGTGGTATAAAAAAAGCACTACCACTTTTAGGGAATGAAACTTTTTTAGTAGTTAATGGAGATGTATTTTGTGAGTATGAATTTGATTCTAGTTTTGACCTACATGGGAAAAAAGCACATCTTATTTTAGTAGCTAATCCAGAACATAACACACAAGGAGACTTTGGTCTTAAAAATAATTTAGTTTTAAATGAAGCTAATGAAATGTTCACATTTTCAGGTATAGGGTACTATGCTCATGCATTTTTTGATACTATCCCTATTCAAAAGAAATCACTCACTCCACTTTTAAGAGAAAGTATCGACAAACAGGAGATAAGTGGTGAAGTGTTTACAAAGATGTGGCACGATATAGGTACAATAAAAAGATTAAAAGAGATAAACAATGAAAATTAAACTATTACTCATACTCCTCACACTTAGCACACTACTCCAAGCAAAATATAGCAATTGTACTTTTAAAAATAAAGACTACTCAGATGTTTGTAAAGCTGCTATCAAGTCTGGTGTTTCCTATAAGTATGCTAACCAGTTTTTAACATCTTACTTTAAAACACAAAAGTATGATGAAGTGAGTTGGACTTACCTCCAACCAAGTAAAATAAAACATCACCAAGCACAAGAAAAAAAAGCCAATAATACACTTGTAAGTTATGTACCAAAAATGATGGAGAATCTTCAGAAGTATAAAAAAGTCTATGACTATATAGAAAAAAAATATGGTGTAAACCGCGAGATAATTGCCGCTATACTTTTAAAAGAGACTAAACTTGGAAAGATTAAACCGAGTCACGATGCATTTATAGTTTTTAACACTATGGTAGTTCGAACGCAGCCAAACTCACCAAGAGAGAAGTGGCTTTTAAAGATGGGTAAAACAAATATGGCTTCGATTATAAGTCATTGCTACAAAGCCAAACTAATACCTGAAGCATGTAACCTAGCAAGCTCCTATGCGGGAGCAGTTGGAATACCTCAGTTTATGCCAAATAGTTTTATTTATGCAGTGTCTTATAAAAACAAGGTGGCTAATCTAAGTAAGATGGAAGATGCAATAGTCTCAGCTGCAAACTTCCTCCACCAGAAGGCTTCGTTTACACAACTTATAAACTGGGATACTATGCCCGATATTCCGCAGGTAGAAGCCCAGTGGTATGAGTATTATTTCGCTACAAAAGATGCTTCATTTGTATATGAGACAAGTAAAAGTGGTAAGCTTTATAACTGTTTTACAAAGGGTAAACCAGAGTTACAAGAAATGAAAGTTTATACAAAAAAGATTATGAGGTATAACAACTCATCAAATTATGCAGTTGGAGTAATGAGACTCGCTTATGAGGCTCACTACTACCTTTACTAATTATCTAACATTAAAACTATTTCTAAACTTTCGCTTACATAGTTTGCTAAAGATGGGTACTGTCAGCATATTTTTTGTGATAAAACCACTCTTCTTATCGATGCCAGGTAAAAATCAAAAATCTACATAAGGATCATTTACAATTTGACCCTCTTTTTTGACATATGTATTTTCCATACTATCAAGTGCGGTTAACTTTTTTCCAAAATTAGCTATTTCATTATAAAATTTTCTTCTAGCTGCATTCTTTAAATTATTTTAGAACAATTATAGTGTAAAATAGCAATAAATAAAGGAATATATATGAAAATAAAAATCTGGCATAATCCCCGATGTAGTAAATCCCGTGAGGCAGTAAATGTTGTCCAAGCAGATAAATGCGAAAGTGAAGTAGTTAAATATTTAGATGAAACACTCACTATGCAAACGATGAAAGAAGTCTTAACAATGTTAGGTTTTACAAGTGCTAGAGAATGGATGCGAACAACAGAAGATATCTATAAAGAGCTTGATCTGAAAAATGTTACAGATGAAGATGCCCTTATTGAGGCGATGATACAAAATCCTAAACTCATACAACGTCCAGTGCTTATTAAAGGTGATAAAGCGATTATAGGTCGTCCAGCGTCTGCCATAACAGATTTTTTAAACTAGTTTTCAAAAAGTTTTTCAATTATAACACCATTATCTTTGATAAACTTTGAGATCACAGCTGAATGTGTATGCTCATACTCTTTTGCATAAACAATACGCTTTATTCCACTTGCAATTACATTTTTAGAACACTCGCTACAAGGTTCTAGCGTTACATAAATAGTTGCACCTTCTATACTTATACCCTCTCGTGCTGCCCAAATAATAGCATTCATTTCTGCATGAATCTCATAAGTTTTACTCCACTCATGATGCTCGGCTGTGTACTCCTTATTCCAATGATCACAACAGTTTATAAAACCTGTTGGAGTACCGTTATAACCTGTACTTAAAATTCGACCATTTTTTACGATAACAGCACCTACTTGTTTTGAGACACATTTTGAAGCACTTGCTATCTCTGTTGCTATATTTATAAAGTTTGCATCACTGAGCATTAGTTCACTTCTCGTATAACATTGATGTCTGCATTGTGCTTAAGTCTTGCGAAGTAATCACTTAAAACTTGTTCTCTCTTGTGTGATGCGATAGAGTTAACTATCTGAGACCTTACACTAGAGAGTCCACCTGCTTTAGCTGATTCTATCTCTTTGATGTAAAAGCTCATAAAACCACCCTTACCATTTGGTATAACATTTGTAAAACTATTTAGGGATGTTCTCTCTAACAGTGAAGCTAACTCTGGAGTAATTTTAGAATAAGGAAGCACCTGCTCATTTGTTCTAATACTCGGTGAATAAAACATAGGATTATCTACTTTTGTTTGGAGCTTATTTTTATCGTCCGCATCATAAATTATAACTGTAAACGAAGCTGGATGTTTATATGTATCTTTGTGCATTTCATAATACTCTTGGACCTCTAAGTCACTTGGTTCACTCACAGCAGAGTAAGCGATAGCTTGATAGAGTTTTTGAGAAAGTAACTTCTGTTTAGTTTTTTCTTTTAACTCCATCGAACCCATACCATTTGACTCACGGACTGCATCATAAAAGTCACTCGTACTCATATTATTTCTCGCAGCTAGTTTTTTGATGTCATCATAAACCTCAGAAGAAGTAACAGTAATTTTTCTATCATCAATTTCCACTTCTTCAAGTTTTTGGCGGATTAAGACATCTGCAGCACGAGTTGCACTGAGTTTAGATATTTCCATCTCATGTTTTATGTCAAGAAGTGTAATTGCCTTGTCTTTTACAACAATAGCAATGCCATTATAAAGCTCAGCATTTAAAAGTGAACTAATGAGTAACGTAAAAAGTATTTTATACATAGGTATTCCAATATTAAAATTATAGATGTAATTTTATCTTTTTTTTCCAAACAGATAGCTAAACATCTTTTTATCAAGAGATACTAATACCAAAACCTTTTGTAATACTTGGGTTGACGATTATGTCAATAAGAAACTTTTTATAAATATATGTCACCTTGCAAGTTTATATGCGGTTTCAGGTTTTTTAGATTTCTCGGTACATTGCAGTAAAATTGGAAGTGCTTTTTCATACTCTTGTTCATTAAAATATGATTGAGCTTTTATAAAAGGGTCAAGCTTATCATTGCTGTTATTTCCCTAAAGAGATAAACCTAAAAAAAGTAAAAATAATAGTTTCACAATATCGACCTTAAAATAATTTATTTATTATAAGAGTACATCTCTATTCATTCCTATATATAAAGCAGTTTTAACTAACTTTTAGCTAAAATTCTACTACTAAAAACAAAGGCTTTTACATGGTTGTTACTCGTTTCGCTCCTTCTCCAACTGGATACTTACATATCGGTGGTCTAAGAACCGCACTTTTTTCTTATCTTTGGGCTAAAAACCGTGGTGGAAAGTTTGTACTTCGTATAGAAGATACGGACAAGGCTCGTAATTCTGAAGAAGCAACTGCTGCTATTTTAAAAGCATTTGAGTGGTTAGGTCTAGAAGCAGATGGTGAGATAACTTACCAAAGTCAAAGAGATGAGATTTATGCAAAGTACATCAAACAACTTTTAGATGAAGGCAAAGCATACAAGTGTTATATGTCTAAAGAAGCGCTCACAGAACTTCGTGAAACACAGATGGCAAACAAAGAGCGTACTATGTATGATGGCCGTTACCGTGATTTTGATGGTACACCACCAGAGGGTGTAAAACCTGTTATCCGTATAAAAGCGCCATTAACTGGTGAAATTCTTGTTAAAGATGGCGTTAAAGGGACTATTAGTTTTCAAGCAGAAGATATCTTAGATGACTTTGTTATAGCACGTGCTGATGGAGCTCCAACTTACAACTTTGTTGTCGCTATTGACGATCACCTCATGGGCATTAACGAAGTTATCCGTGGAGATGACCACCTCTCTAATACTCCAAAACAGATAGTTGTTTACGAGGCTTTAGGATTTGATATCCCTGCATTTTATCATGTACCTATGATTCATAATGCAAACGGTAAAAAGCTCTCTAAACGCGACGGTGCCACTGATGTTATGGACTATAAAGAGATGGGTTACACTCCTCAAGCACTGCTTAACTTTCTTGTGCGTTTAGGCTGGTCTCATGGAGATCAAGAAATTTTTTCATTTGATGAGATGGTAAAACTTTTTAACCCTAAGGACATAAACAAGTCAGCAAGTATTTACAATACTGAAAAACTTGACTGGTTAAACTCTCACTATATTAAAAACACTCCTAACGATGAGTTAGCTGGACTTCTACTTCCATACGATGTTGATATCACTGCACATGAGAAAAAAGAAACAATTTTAGATGCTCTTAAAGAACGTGCAAAAACTTTAAAAGAGTTAGCACCTTTAGTAACTGAGATACTTACAACACCAACTACTTTTGAAGCAAAAGCAATTAAAAAAGCTTTTAAAGATAATGCTTTTGATGTTTTAAAGGCTTATAGTGAAAAACTTAAAACTAATGATCCACAACTTGCTAGTGATTATCATGCGCTTATGGAAGAGGTTGTGAGTGAGATGGAAATTGGATTTGGAAAAATTGGTATGCCACTTCGTGTAGCACTTCTAGGAAAGATGGGTGGACCCAATATTGATGTAATAATGGAAATAATTGCTAAAGAAGAGACTCTTCTTAGAATATCACAAGCAATAACAGAAAACTCTTAATCAGTGTAAAAGTTACTCAGGGTAAGATTTGAGTTATGAATATGCAAAACTATATATTGCAGACCTTGAAGTAAACTCGGTCACAAAACCTATAACGATGCCTGTTGTACAAACAAAATAAGAGATATAATTCTCTTATGCAAAACAAGATTACAATAAAAACAATTTTTCAGCTTATTCTGAAAAAGAAAAAAATCCTTATTTACGGGCAAGTCATAACACTCTTTGCTATTTTAGTGAGTGTGCCTATTCCTTTAATGCTCCCTGTTATGGTCGATGAAGTCCTTTTAAATAAACCAGGACTTTTTATAGGGACTATAAACTCCTTTCTTGGTTCAACCACTGCGTTTAACTATATATTTATAGTTGCTTTAGTGGTGATATTTTTACGTTTTACCTATTATATATTTACTGTAATTTTGACAAAAATATTTACTCGCATCTCTAAGTATGTAACATTTATGATTAGAGAACGTCTTATAGAGCACTTACAAATCACCTCTATGAACGAGTATGAAACCATAGGAAGTGGTGCTATAACCTCTAATCTAGTTACAGATGTAAACACACTTGATAGTTTTATCATAACAGCTGTTAGTAAGGTTGTCTCTTCTGTTTTAACACTTCTCGCCATTGGAATTGTAATGCTCAGTATCGACCCAATTTTAGGTCTTATGATCCTTCTAATCCAACCTGTCATTATGCTTTTGAGTAAAAAAATGTCTAAAAAGGTGGGTGGACTCAAGAAAAAAGAGAATGCTGCTATTTCAGATTTTCAAGAAGATGTAGGTGAGAGTTTAGAGCTTTTTGGACAGATAAAAGCAAGTAACCAAGAAAAGTTTTTCTTCTCTCGTGCTATAAAACTCGCGGGTAATATCCAGACAACTTCCAATGAGTATGGATATAAAAATGTAGCCTATGAGAGGCTCTCATATACTATCTTTCTCATCATGTTTGAAATACTTCGTGCTAGTGGGCTTTTACTTGTAGCCTATAGTGACCTAAGTATAGGTATGATGTTTGCAATGTTTGGTTATATCTGGTTTATCATGACACCAGTCCAAGACCTGCTCGGCTTTCAGTACTCTTACTCTGCTGCCATGTCAGCATTAGAGCGCATCAACAAAATTCTTACTCTTAAAACAGAAGTGAGTGGAGAAGAAGTACTGGCTACAAACGAAGTAAATATCACTTTAAAAGATGTCGACTTTTCTTACTCAAACGGTAAAAAGATCCTTCAAAACATCTCTTTATCTATTCCTCAGGGTTGTAAAATAGCTCTTATCGGTGCTAGTGGAAGTGGAAAAACAACACTTGCACAAGTTATCTCTGGATTTTATGAAAAGACAAGTGGCGAGATTAACTATAACCATATACCGATAGAACAGTTAAATAAAAGCTCTCTACGCCAAAAGATATATCTTGTTTTACAGATGCCTATACTTTTTAACTCTACTCTGCGTTTTAACATCACTATGGGTGATGAAAGTATTAGTGATGAAGAGATACATCAAGCACTTCGCACGGCACAACTTGATGATATGGTACTTAAGATGGATGAAGGACTTGATACGATTGTCGGGCATCATGGGGTGAGACTCTCAGGTGGCCAAAGACAGCGTTTAAGCATCGCTCGAATGATTATCGCTAATCCTAGTGTAGTTATCTTTGATGAGTCTACCTCTGCTCTTGATGTGCATACTGAAATGAAACTTCAATTAGCTCTTGAAGAGATACTAGAGCATAAAACAGTTATCACTATCGCTCATCGTCTCTCAACTGTAAAAAATGCAGATAGGATTTATGTCCTAGAAGAAGGAAGACTTGTTCAAAATGGTTCTCATGCGGAGCTTGAAAATGAAGAAGGTCATTATAAAGAGTTTGTTAGAAAGCAACTTATTTAGATGAAACACTCTCCTTTAAAAATAATAAATATCATATAATAAACAAAACATCAGATGATGTAAAAAAGATAAATAGTGCACTAAAATTACAAATCGTGTTTAGAAAAGGGTAATAAATGGGTAAACAATATAAAAAGTTAAAAGAAAAAGATATAGAGTTTATACAAGAGGCGAAACTTTTTTATCTTGCATCATGTTCAGGTGGTGAAGTAAACCTCTCACCAAAAGGTTATGACAGCATTCGTGTTTTAGATGAAAGTACTCTACTTTTTATGCAGTACCCTGGAAGTGGAAATAGAACATATAGAGATACTGTTGCAGGTGGAGAAGTTACCCTTGTTTTTAATGCTTTTGTTGGTAAACCTCAAATATTAAGACTTTTTTGTAAGGCTGAGATTGTTGAGAGAGATGATGCAGACTTCGATGCTTATGCAAAACAATTTGGTGAAATAAATAATATTGTCCGTAACTTTTTTCGTTTTAATATCTATGCAGTAGAGACTAGCTGTGGGGAAGCTGTTCCTATAATGGAGTACAAAGAAGACAGAAGTGAATATAGAGAGTGGGCTATAAAGTTAGATGAGAAGGGCAAACTTAATGAGTATAATGCTAAAACATTTATACCCGTTGACCTCTCTAAGGTGGCTAACTAATGCAAGTGGTTACAGAGGCCCTGCTTGAACTTGGTATTGATAAAAAAGGCGCGGTAAATGAAGAACAGCTTATTTTACTTGGGCTTGATTTATCAAATAAAGAAGACTATATCGCCCTATCACTTGGTAAAGAACTTTCAGATGCAAGAGCGGAACTTTTTGTTTTACTGGGAGATATAAAAGCTAAAACATCTCGAAAAACAATCATAGCTAATTATAAGGCACTTCAGAAGTTTCGCAAGGAAGAGAAAGAGCCACAAGTAGAGATAATAGAGCAGACTCCAATACCTGTTAGTACAGCTATGAACATGGGTGCAGTTACTATTTACTGTGATGGTGGATGTACACCAAACCCTGGAAAAGCAGGTTCAGGTGTAGCTATATATAGAAATGACTCACTCACACAACTTTGGTATGGACTCTATGAGCCAATGGGAACAAACAATACAGCAGAACTCGGAGCTTTGTATGAGTCTTTACTTATCGCTCAAAGAGAAGCAGCAGCCGGGAATGATGTAAGTATCAAATGTGACTCTATGTACTCCATTGACTGTATAAGTAAATGGTCTATATCATGGGAAAAGAAAGGTTGGACTAAAAAAGGTGGCGAGATTAAAAACTTAGAAATCATCAAAAAAGCCTACTATCTCTACAACGAGATCAAACATGGTGTAAAACTCTCACATATCAAAGCCCATGCTGGTTATGAAGGCAATGAATTAGCCGATAGAATGACAATGTTTGCCATACAGAAGCGAAGTTCTGCATTTGTAAAGTATGATGAAGTCTTAGATATATCTGCTTTACTTAAAATGAGAGCTGGTTAAATACCATTACATCCAATGAATGAAGATGATTTTGAAGAAGACTTTGAACCTACTTGGCTAACAAAACAAAAAGAAGATGCTCTTTTAACTGAGAAATCTTACCTCAAGAATGAAAAAGTTATCTATAAAGAGGGTGACCAACTTGGAAACTTTTTATTTGTCACTTACAACAAGGCTAAAAATAGAGCTACATTTTTGTGTCAAGAGTGTGGAAGAAAATTTACTTATAATATCTATGCTATAAAAAACAAAAAAAGATGTAAGTGGCAAAAGTTTCATGATAAAAGTATCAAGAAACTTTAAAATATTTGTCTTAGTCTAAATCTATTGCTAAAGACTTTAAAGTCTCTAAGTCTACAAGTTGTAAAATAGCTTCATGAGTTGAGTGTATAAAGATATGTGGAGCATTTCCATCTTTAACTGATTGTGCAAAACGTACACCTGAAAGGCACCAAGACTCCCCTGCTTTTACACCCTTAAAACCGAACTGTGGCATTGGAGTTGAGAGATCATTTCCTGTGCGTTTAGAGTAGTCTAAAAATTCCTGCGTCGCATAAATACAAATCGCATGCATTCCTTTGTTCTCTGGAGTTACTTTACACGAACCATCTCTAAAAAAACCTGTTATTGGATCAAGTGAACAAGGTTCAAGTGGTCCTCCTAGTACATTTAGTTTTTCATGTGAAAGAGAGTTTTTTGGCATAAAGTAATCCTTATTTTTTATGATTGTAGCTTAGTATTTACATACTTCATTCGTTTTATAAAACTAGCAGATGAATTTAATACTCTATTAATTTTAAAGTTACACTTACTACATGAATACCATACATATATCTTACTTCAAAACTGACCTTACAGAGTTCATACTCGGCTCACTTGAGGGTAAACTCTGTTTAGCTGATATAGGTACCAAACTCACTGGTTATATAGGTGGTCTTGATGTTAAGAAAAAACTGTTAAAATTAGAAAATAATCTTACAAAATAAGGAAAAAAATGAAAACATTACTCTCTTTAGTCTTGCTAACAGTACTCACTTATGGAGCCAACTTCACACTACAAAGTACAGACTTAGCTGGTCAGCTCATCAGTGCCCAAGAGTTTGATGGTTTTGGTTGTACAGGGAAAAACATCTCCCCAGCACTCTCATGGAAGGATGCACCCAAGGGTACAAAAAGTTTTGCGATAACTATGTACGATAAAGATGCTCCAACTGGAAGTGGATGGTGGCACTGGTCACTCTTTAACATCCCTGCATCAGAGAGTAAAATAGTTACAAATGCTTCTCGTTCAGAACTACTTCCAAAAGGAACAGTTGAAGGGAAAAATGACTACTCAACTGTAGGTTTTGGAGGAGCATGTCCACCTAAAAATGATGGTTTTCATACTTATGTTTTCACAGTTTACGCCTTAGATATAGAAAAACTAGACCTAGATAAAAACACTAACCAAGCTGTTGTAGGTTACATGATAAATGCACATACAATAAAGAAGAGTTCTCTTGTTAGCTACTACAAACGCTAAGATTAGATATAGCCATATGGTGGTGTCACAATAACTACCTTTATCAACCTTGGTCTTATAAATGAAATGACATTAACTTTAGCCCCTATATTATTAGAAAAAGGCATAGCTCTTTTTGGTGACATTTTTAATGAAGTAAAACTTGAAAATGCACAAGTAAAAGTATTTCCAAATAATTTTGTTGAACTTAAATATACTCTAAAATATCTATAATACTCAACTTATCCTCTAGAATAATGTATAATTAGGCAAAATTAAGCTCTTATAAAAAGGAAAAATATGAAAACAATGACATGTAAACAACTAGGCGGTGCCTGCGATATAGAATTTAAAGCAGAGACTTTTGATGAAATGGCGGAATTAAGTCGTGCCCATGGGATGAAAATGTTTAGTGAAGGCGATAAAGCACATGTAACTGTTATAGAAGACATGATTACACTTATGAATGATCCAGGCGGGATGCAAAAGTGGGTAGATAATAAAAAAGCTCTATTTGCTGCTGCACCTGAGGACTAAAACTATAATCTTATACAGACTACTTATGTGTGCTCTGTATAACTTTAACAAACGCCTCTATCTCTTCGTTTATACTATCGTACTCTACTAAACCCGTTTTTAACTTATTTGGTACTTCTTCGCTACCAGCGCCCACTAACATTCCTAGTATGATTCCTCTATGAACACAATCACCACCTGCATTTGCATTATCCATAACAGAATGTTTAAAGTGAAATCCATTTTTATATATAAGATACATTAAAATAGGTAAGGACTGTTCAGGATAACATCCTGTTGTAAAAACTGGACCTAAAATTTCATCCTCGTTAAAGTGTTTGATTAACATATCTAAGTCTAGTTCTCTATCTGAAAACTCAGTATGAATTTTCCACATTATATCTTTAGGGATATTTCCCGGTCCATTGTGATCTGCATAAGCTTTTGAGAGTTCTGCACCACTTATTTTTGCTAGTTGTACTTTTGAGGCATATTCTTTTAAGGCTGAGAGTGGTTCTGCTTTTTCTAGAAGTTTATGTAAAAGTGGTACTAATACGGTTAGAGCAGAACTTACATTATCAGAACGGTGTGTTATCTGCTGATGTTGCAGAGCCACACCTAATGCTTGGTAAGAAGACTTAGAAGTAAGTGATAAGATAAGTGGACGAATGATACCTCCATTTGAGCCTATCGACCAAACATTTCTTTGTTCCTCTGCACAAGCATGAGGAGGAACTCCCTCACTATAGTTCTCAAACCATGCACGAATATATATCTCAGTATAAGGGTCTTTGTTTAAACCTGGAGTTGTTAAGTAATGTATAAAATCTTCAATAAACACCTTTTGGTCATACTTGCCCTCTTTGATGATAGAGCGCATTAAAACACGGATAAGGTTTGCTCCAAGTGTATTTTCACCAGCTTTTAGCCCATGATGATAGTGATATCGTTCATCCTTCTTGGGCATTGCATTTTTATGCTCACCTGCATGAACAGCTAGTTTAAAATTAAAATCATTATAGTTAGTATTGTAAAAACGGATATGTTCATGTGCGATGTCAAAGGGACGACCTAACTCTTGTGCTTTTTTGATGTTTGGACGGTAGGAGTTACCCACCATAAAAGATTCAGGGTGTGGATGTGGAGCATCTTCAAACCACTTGATACGACCAAAACCCTCTTTTATATACTCGCGGTTATAATACCAATGGACAGGCATAGCGACAGAATCAGCTATAAAAGCCCCCCATAAAGCATTTTTTATGCGTATCGCATCCATAATAGACTCCTTAACAAGATAATATAATCTGCTTCTTCCATCTCTTCTCCTTTTAGTATCTCTCTATAAATCGTCTATATTTTATCTCTGTTGGTGTTTTTATAAGAAAAAGTTCTGCACTATTTTTCACATCATAAACAACACTTGAGGCATCTTGTAAAACATAATAATCATCTTTTACAATAGTCTCTCCATCTATATCTATTTCACCATCTAAAAGATAGTATGAGTAAGTAAACGAAGGATTGAGAATTTCATCAAATATACCACTTTTATATATGGTTTTTTTAATCTCTAAACCCTCAGTTATAGTTTTTATACCATCCTCAGTCATATATTCCAGTGTCTCTTTGCCACCATCACTCTTACTAAAAAAGCTACTTGCCATATAGTCTTTATAAGTCGCTGCCTGTGTCATAGTTTTTGAGAAATCAGGGTCAAACCAGATTTGAAAAAGTTCTGTACCTTTAGTTATTCGCTCAGAATGTGAAACACCAGTTCCCGCTTGGATAGCTTGTACATCACCTTTTTTTAGAGGAGTGTAGACCTTTGAAACTGTATCATAATGCTCAACTGCACCATTAAAGACAAAGGTCATTATTTCAAAACCCTCATGCGGATGCAGGGGAAACTCAGCTGTCTCATGAGCTACAAGATGTGCCCAGTAAAAGATGTTTGAGTATGCACTTGTTCCACTCCGGTTAGGAAATGGTATAGGCTTATTTTCTGTAAAAGCTCCATTAAAAAGAGGCTCTATTTCTTGCTCATCTTTTCTTAAATGTTTAACTCTACACATAATAGACTCCTCATACAATTATTATATCAATTTTAAGTTCTAATTACACTATACTTTCATTATAAGGAAAACATTGATGCAAGCAGAAAGAAAAGCAAGTGAATGGTTTGAAGACTTTTATAAACAAAATAAGAATACTCATGTAAATATACCTTGGGCAAGGCAAGATGTAAACCCACTACTTCAAACATACTTAGACAAGAAAACTGAACATAAAGGTAGAGCCCTTGTAATCGGCTGTGGCTTGGGTGATGATGCCTATGCCCTAGCAAATACAGGCTACGACACACTTGCTATTGATATCTCACAAACTGCATTAGATATCGCTCAAAAAAGATTTGAGGGTGCTGGTATAAATTTTGAGAAACAAGATATATTTGATATGCCAAATAAGTACTTTGAACATTTTGACTTTGTTTTTGAAGCACTTACTATTCAATCTCTCCCTCGTGAGTTTCGTACAAAAATGATAAAAGCAGTGGCAGATTCTGTCGCAAAAGAAGGTGAAATTCTTGTAGTTGCTCATAAAAAACAGCTTGGAGAGGGAGGGCCACCTTGGCCTTTGACTCATGTTGAGATAGACCAGTTTTTAAATAATAATCTCAAAGAGATGAGTTTTGATCTTATCACAGAGGACTCTAATATCTCTAACACTAGATTTAGAATTTTATATAAAAAGACTGTATGAAAAAAGCACAAAAAGCACTCTTAGAATGGTATAAAACACATGGACGCCATGAACTTCCATGGCGTTTAACAGATAACCTTTACCATGTTTATCTCAGTGAGATTATGCTCCAACAAACACAGGTAAATCGTGTGAGAGATGAGTATTATCCTCAGTTTCTAAAGAAGTTTCCCTCACTTAAAGTGCTTGCTAATGCACATCAAGATGAAGTTCTCGCTGCTTGGAGTGGGCTTGGGTACTACTCCCGAGCTAGAAACTTACATAAAACAGCTAAACTCTCTCTTGGTGGACTACCTAAAACTCCTAAAGAGTTGATGGATCTTCCGGGCATTGGTGAGTACACAGCAAGTGCAGTTTGTAGTTTTGGTCTTGGACAGAATGTAGCAGTTGTTGATACAAATATTGCAAGAGTCATTAAACGCCACTTTGCACTGCTCTCCCCTAAGATAAAAACTCTATGGACACAGGCAGAAGTTTTTGTAAATGCTAAAGAACCTCGAAGTCATAACCTTGCTTTAATGGATTTAGGTTCACTTGTCTGTCTGCCAAAAAATCCTAAGTGTGAAGAGTGTCCACTCATGAGTTCTTGTTTAGGTAAAAGTGAAGCTGAGGTTTATACTCAGACTAAAAAAACAGTCTATGAAAATATGGAACTTTTTTTAGGAGTCTGTATCAAAGACAATAAAATCGCCTTAGAGACCTCAACACAAAATATGTATAAAGATATGTTAGTGCTTCCAAGTGTTGAGCCAATTGAAGAGGATTTTATCGCAGAATTTAAACACTCATATACTAAGTATCGTCTAGTGGTTAAACTCTATAAGTCAGAAAAAGTAAGTAAAGAAACTAAATGGTTGGACATAGAGGAAATGAGTGAAGCACCAATATCTTCACTCACAAAAAAAGCACAAAAGTTTTTTATATAAACTAAAAAAGAAGTCTAAACTCACTGCCCTCACCTAAAACAGATGAGACTTGAACTTCTATCTTATAAGTATCACAAATCTGTTTGACTATACTCAGACCAACACCAAAACCACCTGCAACTTGAGAATCACGACTATACATCTCAAAAATTGAATCTAGTTTATCTTTCGCGATTCCAACACCCTCATCTTTTATGATAAATAGCCCCTTCTTTAGGCTTATATATATCGTAGTCTCAGGCATTGAGTACTTTATAGCATTTGAAAGTAGATTTGAGATAAGTAGTTCTGCTCGTGATTCTATGATATTTAAAGAGGATTGGTCTATATCTACTTTGACTTCTACACCTTTTGCATCACTGAGTTCAGAGTAGTACTTTACAACCCTCTTGACTACATCTCCAAGGGCTACTTCGGCACTCTCTTCTTGTTTATCACTAAAGTTCAAGTAAGTGAGTGAGTTATATATAGTCTCAAGTTGTTTGGTACTTATTGAGATGTTTGTGAGGATTTTTTTATCATATACCTCTTTTTTTATAGCACGACTTGCACTCATTTTTAGGGCTGTTATGGGAGTGTTTAACTCATGAGAAACATCTTGGATAAACTCTTCTATCTGCTCTATGCGTTTATGTACAGGTCTCATAAAAAGTTTCGCTAAAATAAATGATATAAAAAATATAGCTAAAAAAACTAAACCTGCTCGTGTCACCACATCAGACTTTAATATGTCTAGTTCTTTAAAGTATCCCTGTGTTTTCACTACTACATACTCAATGTTTAGATGCTCTTGAGGTGAAGCAGAAACAAGAACTTTATACCCATTTTTCTCAAAATAACCAACCTTATAAGCCTCTTTTTCATGGACAGGTACAAGCATATAACCATAACCCTCTTCACTAGGTAGAGTGAGTTTTATACCTTTCATTTGAGCATTTATAATACGACCTGAGATACTATCTGCTAAGTGTGTGAGTTTATAGTAAGTCTCATTCTCTAAAGAAGCCTTCAGTGAAGAGTAATACCAAAAAGAAGAGAGTAAAACAAAAAACAGAGATGAGACTAGGTAGATTGTCAAAAAAGAGTAAAAGGAGCGCTTTTCTAAATCATTCATACTTATAACCCTCCCCTCTTACATTAAGTATATGTTCCTTACCTATGTACTTTCTAAGGTTTTTTATGACAGTTCTCACCGCATCATCACTCGGCATCTCATCATACTCCCAGATATTTTGAAGAAGTTCATCACTACTCACAACTCTTGCTCTGTTTTGATACAGATAATGCAAAAAGTCACTCTCTTTATGTGTCATTGTATAAGTCTTACTCAGTGTTTGCACTGTGTGTGTATGTATATCAAAGATGATTTCTTCTTCTATACTTATCTTTGATCCAAGTCCAAACTGACGTTTTATATTTATGATGCGTTGTCCTAACTCTTCAAGGTCAAAGGGTTTTTTTATAAAATCATTTGCTCCTGATTCAAATGCAGCCTTTAGATACTTTGTATCATGAAAGGCCGTGATAAATACAGTAGGAGTATTGTCATTAAATGTACGAAGTTCTTTGAGCAGTGAGATACCATCCCCATCAGGAACATTTATATCAAAGATATAGAGGTCAAACTTAAACTCTTCGCTCAGACTTAAAGCTTTTTTTATACTGTAAGTCTGTACTACCTCATACTCATCTTCTAAGTAATCAACTAAAATACTTGCCAAAGCAGTGTCATCTTCTAAAAGTAATATTTTCATAGACTTATTGTAGCCAAAAGAAGAGAATTAAAAATACCCTAAACTTAATCATATATAGTTTCAAGCCCAACACAAACACACCACACTTTTTTAGTATACTGCTCTTATCAAACAAAATAGGTAAAAAATCTCGAGTAAAAACTAGTATAAACTTTTAAGGAAACATAAGTGAAAAATTTACTTCTTTGTAGCTTACTTATCACATCAACACTTAGTGCAATTAGCCTGAGTGAAGTGATAAATAAGTCTCTTTTAAACAGTCCATCTCTAGAATCAATCAATGCTAAAATAAAAGCAAACAAACATGCAAGCGATGTAGCAAACCAGTTCTCAAATCCTGAACTTTCCTTTACAACAAATAGTATAGACTCATCTCAGCCTATGAGCCAAACTGTTCTTACTATAAAACAAAAACTTCCCTACTATGGTAAGCGTGATTCTAAACAAGCTATCACCTTAGCACAGGACGAAGTACTCAAAGAACAACTCTTTGCAGCAAAAGCCACAATGGTTCAAAAAATAAAAACAGAAGCCTTTACTATCTGGGAAAATCGTGAACTCTATAAAATCACAAACGAGTACATAATGCTTACAAAACAAAACATAGAACTCTATGAGTCTTACACAAGTGTTAAGGACAATCAACATATAGGTATCATGAAAGCAGAACTTACTTTGGCTGATTTAGAGATTCAAAAAAGTGTACTGAGTGCAAAAATCTATATATCCTATGCAAAACTCTCTTATCTATCTGCATTTGATGTAAAAGATCTAGAGATAAAATTAGAAATCGCAGAAAAACCCGATCTAGACTCTTTTAATAAAGGACTAGTGAACAACCCTGAGTTACTTATAAAAAATAAAGAGCTCAAAAAAGAAAATGCTAAAATAGAAGTAGCAGATAAAAATAACTATCCTGATTTAAACCTTCTCGCTGGTTACTCTTACAGAGAAAATTTTGACAACTACTTTAACTTTGGTCTAGCACTCTCTCTTCCAATGTACGGAACTGAAGATGCTTTAGAGGAACAAGTAAGAGCCCAAGCACTCTCAGTACTGAGCCAAAAAGAAGATACAAAAATCGCTATCTCAAGCGAACTCAAAATCTACTATGCACAGATGCTCTCTTCATACCAAATCTATCATATCATTCAAGATGATGCACTCCCTCAAATTGCACATATGTTTGAGTTATCTAACTCATCTATCTCAACTGGTGGAGATCTTTTTAAGTATATAGATGTTCTTTTTGACCGTCTTGCCTTAGAGAAAAAAAGTATAAATGCAGTGAGTAACTACAACAAAGCAAATGCTTTAATATTACAACTCGCAGGAGAAATCAAATGAGACTTATAAACAAACTAGTATTATTAACACTGCTCTCTTTTCCTCTTATGGCTAAAGAAGCAAGTGTTAAACAACTCTTTTCAGTACAGACTGTCAAAGTAAAACAAGAGAGTACAAACCATCAGAGAAAGAACTTTGGTTTTGTAAAACCTGATGATGCAAGAGTCCATCATATCGCACCGCGTTTTGGTGGATTTGTCGAGAAAATATATGCTGATAAGATCTACAAGTATGTAAAAAAAGGCGAGCCACTTGTTACTGTTTACTCCCCTGAAGTCTATAAGGCAAAAGAGGACTATTTTAACTCATATAACTACACAAAAAACAAAAAACACAAAGGAATGCTCAAAAGTGCAAAGTTAAAATTACAACTTTTAGGCGTAAACCACAAAGAGATAAACGAGCTTGTAAGAACAAAAAAAGTGTCGTTTAACACAACTATTTATGCACATACTAATGGTTATATCTTTAAAAAGACTATCTCTCATGGTTCTGCGTTTAATGCCAAAGCACAACTCTATGAGATAGTAAATCTAGATGAAGTTTGGGTTGAGACAAAAGTTTATGAAGATGACCTAAGCTGGTTAAAAGATGCAAACTCTTTTGATGTCTCTTTTAAAAGTAACGATACAATATATACTGCAACCTCAACTCTACTATACCCAAACATAGATCCAAAAGAAGCAACACTTACCCTGCGTTTACATCTAAAAAATGCTAACAAAGAACTCTTTCCCGGAATGTATGCAAGTGTCATCTCTAAAGATAAAAAGCAAGACTACTTAACTCTACCAACAGATGCAGTTATACGTAAAGATGGTAAGTTTTATGTTTTTATAGTTGGAGAATATGAAGGTGAGTACGACCCACTTGAGATAAATGTAAAAGTACTAAACCCTCACACTTACATAATCACAGAAGGTTTAAATGCAGGTGATGAAGTAGTAAGTAATGCCCTCTTTATGATGGATAGTGATGCTCAGATAAATGGCTTATATTAGGAATATATTATGATAGAAAAACTTATTGCAGCTAGTATAAAAAACACATTTTTGGTCCTTATGACTATGCTCTTTTTAGTGGCCGCTAGTATTTGGAGTATGAAAAATACTCCTCTTGATGCTCTTCCAGACCTCTCTCCTCCACAAGTTATAGTACAGATAAAGTGGAATGGTCAGTCACCTGAGACCGTTGAAGAACAAGGGACTTATCCTCTTGTGGCTCAGTTTTTAGCCATCGCTAACATCGATACTGTTCGGGGTTACTCTACTTATGAGACAGGGCTTATCTACATCATCTTTAAAGATGATACTGATCTTTACTGGGCAAGAAGTCGTGTTTTAGAACAACTTGCATCTGTCCAGTCATCTCTTCCATCCAACATGAGTGTTACACTTGGACCAGATGCTTCTGGTGTTGGTTGGGTGTATGAGTATGCTCTCTCATCAAAAACAAAAAATCTTGCAGAACTTAGAAGCATACAAGACTACTACTATAAGTATGCACTTATGGGTGTTGATGGAGTTAGTGAGATTGCTAGTGTTGGTGGTTTTGTGCCGACATACCAAGTCACTCTAAACAACGACAACCTTATAAAGTACAACCTAAGTATCCAAGATATATCAAATGTCTTAAAAGCCAACAATAATGATATGGGTGGCCGTATAGTTATAGAAAATGGTTTTGAGTGGATAGTTCAAGCTAAAGGTTATGTGAACAACCTTGATGATATTCGTGCTCTTGTTATCACAACAAAAGGCGGAGTACCTCTTACTATCGGAGACATCGCACGAGTTGAACTCACTCCTGCTCCTCGTCGTGGTATGGCTGACTTAAATGGTGAGGGTGAAGTTGTCGGAGGAATAGTCCTTGTTCGTTATGGCGAGGATGTTTACTCTGCCATACAGCGTATTAAAGCGAAGATGGCTGACTTAGAAGTTGAAGGTGTAGAGGTTACTACTGTTTATGATCGTTCGGGGCTAATTGACGGAGCAGTTGAAACACTTAAAGGGACTCTTATAGAAGAGAGTATCATTGTTATTATCGTGATTGGTCTCTTCTTATTACATTTTCGTTCATCTCTAATAGTGCTTATAGTTTTACCACTCACAGTTGGTGCTACATTTGCTCTTATGAAACTCTTTGGGGTTGGTTCAAACATCATGAGTCTTGGAGGAATCGCTATTGCCATTGGTGCGATGGTGGATGCCGCTATAGTTATGATAGAAAATGCACATAAGATGTTATATAAGTTTGAACTCAAACATGGACGAATGCCAACAAACGAAGAAAGAATAGATGTAATACTCAAATCATCTCAACTTGTTGGTCGCCCTATATTTTTTGCACTCTCGCTCATAGTTGTATCTTTTTTACCTATATTTGCACTCTCTGGTCAAGAGGGTCTACTTTTTACTCCTCTGGCTTATACAAAAACATTTGCTATGGCTGCCGGGGCGATTTTAAGTATCACACTTGTTCCTGTGCTTATGGTCTTTTTTGTAAAAGGGAAAATCATACCTGAAAATAAAAATCCTTTAAATAGATTTTTCATCTGGTTATATCACCCTATTATCGTGTATGGTTTGAAACTTAAGTACCTTGTTATGGTTATAGTTGTAGCCTCTTTGGGTTATATGTACCCTCTTTTTAACTCGCTTAAGTGGGAGTTTATGCCAATGCTCAATGAGCAAACTTTTATGTATATGCCTGTTACTCCTTATGGTATTAGTATCGACCAAGCAAAAATACTAACGCAAAAAACAGACAAAATCATCAAAAGTTTTCCTGAAGTTGAAATGGTCTTTGGTAAAGCAGGACGAGCGGGAACGGCAACTGACCCTGCTCCTCTTGGAATGTTAGAAACTATCATCAGCCTCAAACCTCAAGAAGAGTGGAGAGAGGGAGTAACTTATGATTCACTTCGCCAAGAAATGGAAGATGCTCTACAAGTTCCAGGACTCACAAACTCATGGACTTACCCAATTCGCGGTCGTATAGATATGCTTCTTAGTGGTATTCGTACTCCTATCGGCATCAAACTCTATGGTCAAAATGCAGAGGGTCTACAAAAATATGGAAAAATCATAGAAGAAAAACTTCGTGTTTACGATAAAACACTTTCAGTTTTTGCAGATCAAGCGAGTACTGGGTACTTTGTTTATCTTGACCTAGATGAAGAGTCTATGGCGCGCTACGAGATGAATAAAAACACTCTTTTGGAGTACACATCTTTAGCTATCGGTGGACTCAAAGTCTCTACTATGTACAAGGGTTTAGAGCGTTATCCAATTTCACTGCGTTTAGAAGGTGATGAAAGACGAAGCCTAGACTCCATTAAAAACATTATGATTAAAACGAAACTTGGCTTTGTTCCTATAAGTACCTTTGCTGACATCTACTACAAACAGTCTGCTTCAGTAATAAAGTCAGAGATGGCGACACCAGTTACTTTTATCTATATCACTCCACAAGAGGGTATAACGGCTAAAGAGTATGTGCAGGATGCACAGAAGTTTATAGATGAGATAAAGTTTGAACCGGGTTATTATGTAGAATGGGCTGGACAGTCTCAGTATCTTGACTCTGCTATGAAAAAAATAGTTTGGATTATTCCCGGAGTTTTACTCTCTATCTTGGTGCTTATCTACTTTGCATTAGGAAAAATGACCCCCACACTTATAGTCTTTTTCACTCTACCTTTCGCACTTTTAGGTGGGCTTATTTATGTAGATATGCTTAATTTTGCTATGAGTATCGCGGTTATCGTTGGCTTCTTAGCTCTACTTGGAGTGGCTGCGGAGACTGCTATCGTCATGATAGTGTACTTACAAGAGTCAGTGGATGATACTAAGAAAAAGTTTGGTGAGCAGTTTGGGATTAAAGAATTAAATGATGCTATTTACGAGGGGGCTGTTCAGCGTGTACGACCTAAACTTATGACAGTTTTTGCCATTCTTGCAGGTTTAGCACCTATCATGTACACTCATGGTATAGGAAGCGAAGTCATGCAGAGGATAGCAGCACCGATGCTTGGAGGAATTATAAGTTCTGCTATACTTAGTCTTATAATAATTCCGCTTCTATTTGAAATAATGTCTAAAAGAGAGTTACATGCTAAAAAAGAAGAGAATAGAGATACTTGATGTCATTCGTGGATTTGCTATTTTTGGTATCATTCTTGCCAATATTCAGTCTTGGTCTGGATACAAGTTTATCCCCTTTACTCTTCTAGAGACCCTTCCCTACTACGAGTACAACTCTATAGGAAAGGCTCTTTTTCTCTTTTTTATAGATACAAAATTTTATACACTTTTTTCCCTTCTTTTTGGTATTGGTTTTTTTATTCAGTTTGATAAACACCGAGAAAACCAAAAACCTTTTGTAAAGACCTATACTAGGCTTCTACTATTTTTGATGCTTTTTGGAAGTATTCATGCATTCTTCTGGTCTGGAGATATTTTACTCATTTATGGAGCTATGGGACTTTTACTCATTCCATTTAGAAATTTAGCATTAAAAAACCTGCTTACATCTGCCATAGTTTTATACTATATTTGGCTCATTTACGACCTTTTTCTTGCACTATATTATCCTGACTTATTTAAGCATGACTCGTTAGCATATAAGACATATATCGATATTACACCTGGGGCCTTAACTTCTATCTTTACTCAGGGAAGTTTTATAGAAGTACTACAAGCAAACTGGCATAACCTTTACTGGAGGTACTTAGACCTTATCCCTTCTGGGCGCTTAACTAAGGTACTTGCCATCTTTATCTTAGGTTATTATATGATGAGTATAGACTACTTTAGAGTTTATTTAAACTCTAAAAAGCTACTTCTACTGTACTTTGTATCTGGCTCTGCGTTTACTTACCTCTCATTTATCATTGGTGGCTCAATGTCAAGCTACTTTCACGACCTAACAAATGTACTCTATAAGTTCATTTCTGCAACTGGACAGGTGCTTTTAGCCCTTTCATACATACATATACTCAGTTACTTATACCAAATGTCATTTTTTAAAAAAGCCTTTAAAGGTTTTGCATATGTTGGTCGTATGTCTTTTACTAACTACCTCATGCATACATTTTTTGGTTATCTTATCTTCTATCCATTCTTTAGTGGGTACTTTGGAACTATGGGCTTAGTAGAGATTTCTCTTTTAGCACTCTGTCTTTATACTCTACAGATTTTTATCAGTATCTTATGGTTTAGATTTTTTATTATAGGACCACTAGAGTGGGCTTGGCGTTCACTCATACTGAAAAAACTAATGCCCATTAGAAAAGAAGTTTTCTAGCCACAGAGTCGCCACAGTAAAGAGTTATAATATCTGACTTAGAATTATCAGGAGAAAAGATGCAACTTAAGAACTTATTTATACTACTACTTGGAATTACACTTACTTTTAGTGCTTGTAGTGAGGTACAAAAAGAAGACAAAGGGAGTGCTAGTTCTGGCATGAAATGTGGTGCTGGAAAATGTGGTGCAAATATGTTTGATGGCAAAGGTGCTCTTGCAAAAAAGAAAAAAAATATACTCTCACAAATGAGAGAAAACGATCCCCGAAAAGCCTGTGTTATAGAAGCTAAAAATACAAAAGAAGCATACGAATGTGTAAAACATAAAGAGACAAATAAGATGTCAACTAAGTGTGGTACTCAAAAATGTGGTGTTGGCAAATGTGGTGATGCACTTAAACATGATAAAATGATGAAAGAAAAACCAAAAACAGAAGAACCTGCCATGAAATGTGGTGCAGGAAAATGCGGAGGAAGTATGTAATGAAAACAACTATAAAAGTACAAAATGTTAAATGCTCTGGATGTGCCTCTACACTTACAAACAAACTACAAGATGAGTTTGGTGAGATAGAAGTAAACTTAGAAGTAATGCCAAGAGAAATAACTCTAGACTTAGCAGAGGAAAAGACAGATGCACTTCACACTGCACTCAAAGGTCTTGGTTACCCTGTGGCTGGTGAGAGTTTTGGATTTATCCAAGACACGAGCATGAAAGCAAAAAGTTTTGTATCGTGTGCCATAGGAAAAGTAGATAACTTCAAAGAGGGTAAATAAACCCTTTTATGCAAATACAAAAACTCCAAGAAAATGACTTAGAGCTTTTTTACAAATATGCTAAAGAAGAACAGTGGGATATCGAAGGTATTCATATTCGCACTTCTTTAAAAACCTACCCAAATGACTTTTTTATTTTTTACCAAAACAGACAACTTATAGGTTATGTTGTAGCACTCAAAGAGAGTGAGCAGTTTGCTTTTATAAGTAGTCTTTTAGTGCTTAAGAAGTTTCGAGGTTTAGGTTATGGTGCGAAGATATTTTCTTTTGCACTCCAACATCTAAAAACTTGCCAAATTGCACTTGATAGTGTTGTAGGACAAGAAAAGTTTTACGAGAAGTTTGAATTTGAGTCTTACTTTGATGTAACTACTTCTGTCTTTAAAACAGGGAAAGTGAGTACTATCAATTTCTACTTTTAGATAAAGGTGTAACTTATAAAGCTATCAAAAATACTCCCGACTCTTTTGCATTTTTATTTGCTTATAAAGATGGGTATAAAATTACTATAAAAACCCAAGATATAAATCATGGGGTCACTCTCTTTTTTGCACTGTGTCAAAACCATGAGAGTAACACTTCTATCTATATGCTCTCAACTCTGCAAGAGCCTATACTTGAAGCTCTTGTTCAGGCTCTATCTATGACAAAAGTATCACACCAAACAAGAATGTACAATAAAATTCTGACTCAGTAAATATACCTTCTACTTAACCTCAGCACGAGGAACAAACTCTAAAACTGTTGCATCTATACAAAAGCGTCTACGACCATCAGCTCTAGGAAATACATGTCCTAAGTGGATACCACTTGTTTTAGATACTAGTGCTACTCTTTTCATACCAAAACTATAATCTTCTCTCTCTATAACAGCACCATCTACTGTTTTATAAAAACTTAACCATCCAGTCCCAGAGTGAAAACGATCTTTAGTATCAAAAAGAACTTCTCCACTAAGTTTATCTATAAAAACACCATCAGGAGTATTTTCAAAGATTTTGTACTGCTTACATCCGGGTGCATCAGTTCCCTCATGAAATGCCACTTGATAAGCCTGTGAGCCACGTCCGAGTTTAAAAGCACCTAAAGTTTTATAAAAGAGTTCTTTATCCATATAACCCACATGACCTATAACTTCTTTAGCATCTTCTAGGAAAAGTATAGTTGGAGTTGCAAAGATTTTTGTCTCTATATCAAAACCTTTAAGGCTACTTGCAAGTACTGTTCTCATAGGAAGTGAGCCTTTATAACTCGCACTCACCTCTTCTTCAAACTTCTCACAGTAAGGACAGTAGATAGAAGAGCTGATAACTATAATCTCTTTGCCCCCAAGAGGTTTTACTATAACAACTTCTTTCATCTCTTTTTTAAACTTTACACCTGTTTCATGGTTAGGACAGTAACCAAAAGGATTTTTTGCTAAATAATCTTGATGATAGCCCTCTGCATTATAGAACTTTACTAAGGGTTTTATCTCTGTGACTATTTTTGAATAACCCGCATTTGTAAGTAACCTTTGATATGCTTCTTTTGTCTCAAAGGCTACTTTTTTTTGTGCTTCATTTGTAAAAAAGAGTGCACTTCTATAGTTGTTTCCTATGTCGTTGCCTTGTCCATTTCTTTGTGTTGCATCATGAAGTTCCCAAAAAGATTTTATTAGTGTTAGGGCATCTACCCTTCTCGTATCGTAGATAACTTTAACACCTTCTGTATAGTTCACAATCTTTGAGTTGGCTCCTAGGTTACGGTACTTAAGAACATCGTCATATGTAGGATTTTCATAGTTACCACCTACATAACCAGACTCAGCACTTACAACACCATCAAAATGATCAAAGTGTTTCTCAACACCCCAAAAACATCCAGCAGCAAACACGATAGTCTTTTGCACTTCCATCGGTGTTACTTGTATTATTGGAAGTGGTTTTTTAGCCCAAAGCATACTGCCCATTACCACTCCAAAAATAGCTAAGATGAGTAAAATCAATTTTGTCATTATATTTTTCACAATTTAATCCTTTGTTTACATTCTACAATTGTAGAATATTAGTATAAACAATTTATAAACCAACAAGTCGTGATGAAATAGTCTCTTTTTTACAAAAAAAGTTTACAAAAGAGACTGAGTATCAACTTGTAAAAGAACTTTGGGCATTTACGGGTAATAGAATTGCGGTAAAGTTTGCATATGAGTGCTTAGATACGAACGAACAGAGGCATAGCATTATGTAAGTCTTAGTGACTTAGGTTTATAAACCACCCCTAAACACCATATATATAAGGGGTGGATACACAAAAAGTCCTATATATGCTACTGCCCTATTAAGAGGAGCTAAGAGTGCTAAAGTAAGTTCCTCTGACACTTCTTTGTCTATAAACACTTTTTTAAGCAGTATCATTTTTGTAGCGATATCTATGCCTTTTATAAGAAAAAGAGCAATAGCATATGTGTTATAGTCGCTTGTAATCATCAACATAATGGCATAATAAAAAGTGGGATGCATAAGTAAAAATACAAAAATATTTTTTGTATAATGTGAATACATTCGAGCAAGCATCCCTATTATTGTATTTGCTTTTTGCCACTGAACCTCATAGAGTTCAAGTACAATAAAAAGAATAAGATAGTTTATTAATGTGTCTTCAATCATAAATGTAAGTATAGCTAAACTACATAATGATATGAAATATATGTTTTCCTTTTATATACTCATATTTTAGCTCAAAGTTATGGCGATGGACTACCTTCTTTAGGATGTAAAGACCAAGTCCAAAAACTGCTACAAGATTTTGATGCTGATGTAGTGAACTACCTCACAAAACCAATAAACCGTCAAAAGCTACGAGCAAGCATAGATACCGCTATACAGACCCTTTTACACTAAGTTTAGTATTTACTAGCCTTCAACTTTTCCTTTATAACATCCGCCACACGAAAAGAATTAGCATAAATAGTCCAAGTATATGGAACACTTCCTCCTGTTGGCATAAAAGAGGCATCAGTTACATAGAGATTTTCTAAGTCATGTGCTTTACAGTTTTTATCTAAAACTGAAGTTTTGGGATTATCACCAAAACGACAGCCACCTGCAACAAGGTTTGGTGGTGGAGAGGCAGAGATAGAGTAGTCTATTTCAACTGCACCCATTGCTTCTAAAACTTTCACAGCCTTTTTTGCTAAGTGCTCACCGACTTCTAAATCTTGAGGATGGGAGTTTAGGTTTATAACACCTACGGGCACACCCCACTTATCTTTCGCTTCATCCTCAACACTCACATTACAGTTATCAGTAGGTAACCAATCATTAAAGACTTCAAATGTTAAAACCCGTGAAGTAGTAAGTGTTTTATGAATTTTATCTGCTAGTTTTTCACCCCACAGAAGATTCCCCTCTTCGTCATACATTTCACGATTTACTCTACTTATTAGGTTTTGATGCTCAAATAGAAAGTCAATAGTTCCACCCTTATAAGTACGGCAACCATCATCATAATCATACCAATCTTGCAAGCTTCTGTTAAAAAAGAGTCCTGGTTGCATAAGGGCTGATTGTTGCTCTTTTGTAAGCTTCTCGAAGATAAACCTACCACTTCCACTACCACCTGCTGAGAACACAAGGTTCTTACCAAGTTCTCCACTAGAGTTTGCCATACCATTTGGAAAGTCTTTATTTTTAGAGTTTAGCAGTAAACGCGAGGACTCTATCGCTTGAGCTGAGAGTACAAATATTTTTGCATTTATTATATGCTTGATTCCATGTTTTGTGTAGTAATACGCTCTAGTTATTTTGCCATCTTTGGAGTCTAGTTTATACACAAAAGCATCAGTAATAATCTCCGCATCACACTTTTGCAGGAGTGCAGCTCTAGCACTTCCTTTTGCCCCACTAGCACAGCCATAACTACCACAAAAATTCGAATAGTAACAGCCATCACGTCCTAATGCATTTTGACTCAATACAGCCCTAGGAGTCGGAATAGCTGTCAATTTTAAATCTTTACAAGCCTTATCAAACCAATCTGTTACACCATTTGTCTCTAACATTGGGTAAGGTAAATCTGGTGTTGAACGGGGTTCAGCAAACTTATGTTTTACTATCTTTCCACTTATGCCTACAACTTTTTCTACCTTATCATAGTAGGGTTCAAGTTCATCATAAGAGATACACCAGTCAATTACATTTGCCCCCTTAACCTCTCCATACGAGCTTAAAAGTTTAAAGTCTTTTGGTTTCATTCTATGAAAGTACCCACTCATAAGGTTTGAGCTTCCACCAACCATAGAACCATTCCAAAAATTCCAGCCTGACTCTTCTCCGTCATAGCGGACAAATTTTCCAGATTGTGAGTACTCATTGATAATATGCTTCTGCTCTTTTAAAGGAGGTGTAAACATATCTCTACGCGAAACTGCTAACTCATCTTTAGAAAAATCTTCTTCTTTGTAGTTTTTCCCTTTTTCAAGTACAACCACATTAAAGCCTGCATTACTAAGCTCATATGCTATGGGTGAGCCACCTGCTCCACTTCCTATAATACATACATCATACATTATAAATACACCTTTTTTGGTCTAGGTTCACCACCAGTAAATTCTAGCCATTTCCAGCCTGCTTTATTATTATTTGAGCCGTATATTGGGTCACCAAAACTTGCCTCAAAGGTATAACGTAGAATAGTATCTAACCATGAACTACCCCAGCTCTCTTGTGCAAAACTTTTTAAAACTTCTTGACGCTCATGGGCTAAAAGTTTTGTATACTGTTTTTTATACATCTCTACCGCACTCTCATTGAGCCACTTTACACCATTTTTAAGGTACTCTTTATCTTCTTGGCTGATACGCGAATGTTTAAGAACGATCCCTATATAGTCAGCTGTATTTATACCAAGTTCTTTTGCTTTTGGAAAAAGATCATTTTGGAGAACTTTAATAGTGTCACGAGAAGTTGTTATAACAAATACACTACAACCATTCATCACGATAACTGCTGATGAGAGAAAACCTGCCTTTAAAAAGGCTCTTCTTTTGAGGTAATCCATTAGTCTAAAAGTATACTAAAAAATGATTTTTTGATAGAAGCATTATTTTTTGAGCCACTGGCTCCATGAGGCATACACATAATAGGCTCCTTTTTTATCTTTACTATTATAACCTATCAGTGTGTATTTTTTGTGTACTACAATACCAATAAATAAAAAAAACACTTAGCTTATCTGCGATAATAATACAGTAGGTATTCGCATGAGTCCTACTACACTAAAAGTTGGTGTTAGCTATATATTCTAATATTTACATCCACTAAATAGAAAGAGTTGCAACTCTTTCTATTTATTTAGTTCTTCTCCCCAAATATCAATCTATCTAGTGAAAATTTACCTGCGCCACTACCAATGAGTACAAAAAGCATTAAGGTGTAGTACAACACTAGTTCGTAACCATTTTGAAGTTGTATCATTGTTCCACTAATTTGTGTACCATTGACATATGCATCTGTAAAAGAGACTGCCTCATTTACAAAAGAAAAACCATTTTCACCGTGGACAGTTGCGATAGCTACAAACATAATCACCATAAGAGGAATAGAGATAAAACGAGTTAAAAGTCCTAGTGTCAAAAGAACTACTCCTAAGATTTCTGTTCCTGCTGCCATATATGCATTTAGAGTTGGAAATGGAATTCCCATATGCTCAAACCATTGTGCAATTGCACCGATATCATTCCACTTCATCATTGCCGGTGCAAAAAAAGTATAGGCTAAAATTAGTCTCAGTAAAAGTAATCCTAGAGACTTCGTATACTCACACAATCGTGTAAACTCTTTATATAGTTTGCTAATACACATAATATAAACTCCTCTTCTTTAATCTTTGGAACATTGTACTTCTTTAGTGTGCAGTGTTTGTGTAATTGCATTCAAGATAATATATCTAGAGACTTACATGATAAAATAGTTCTTATTATTACTACTAGAAATTAAGACTCTCGATAAAGGGGATGTAAGTTTTACAGAGGATAAAATGAGAATAAAAATATAACTCAAGAAAAGATTCTTGAGTTTACATACAGTCTGTAAGGACTATTTTGAACCACACTTGCCTGCACCACATTTTGAAGCAGGAGCTTTTTTAGCATCGCCACATTTTCCAGCACCACATTTTTCAGTATGAGCTTTTTTAGCATCGCCACATTTTCCAGTACCACATTTCTCAACTTTCTTTTCTTTTTTAGAATCACCACATTTACCAGCACCACATT
>DDCH01000012.1:36327-91433 GCA_002335055.1 Sulfurimonas sp. UBA2011
ACCACATTTACCAGCACCACATTTGTCTCCTGCACTTAAACTAACTGCACCAAGACCTGTAAATAACGCTGCTCCTAAAAGTAGAGCTGTAAGATTTAATTTTGACATTTTTCTTTCCTTTTTGTTTGTTTTAAAGTATTTTACAGAAAAAGTGTGTAGTCTTTGTGTAGTCACAAAGCATATAAAATGAAGTTATTGTATAATGTCATATACACAGGTAAGAGGGTATAAAATCAGCTCTTACTTAAATAAAGGCTTGCCCATCATACTAAGTAAAGATACTCTATTAGAGCAATTTAGAACATTTTATAAAGAACACAAACCACAAGATATGGAAACTGCGATAGAGCTTTTTTCTATATTTGGCGGTGTAGACTGGGGTACACTAGATACTTCAAAAGAGCCAATTGAGCTTATAAAGGATCTCATCCTTCCTGACTTTAGATACATCCGTAACGATATCACAGAACTAACAGATGGTCTTCCACTTCACCATTCTATCCTCACTGGTTTAGCCATGGGAGACTCACGTTTGCAGACTGCGTTTAAACGTGCAAGTGTTGCAAAAGAGGTTGGTGAAAATGCAATTTTTGAACTAAGTGAAGCAAAAATTATTCGTGTTTTCAAACAGACAGCTATTTTCAACTCTCCATTTTTACGATTTTGGTTTGCTTTTGTTTCTCCTATTTTTAAAGGTATTAGAGATGGTGACTACAAAGAGTTAGAAGAGAGATATGTAAAACGCGGGAGTGACTTTGTACAACTTACCTTTATACAACTAGCATATGAGCTTATAAAACTCAACTTCAAAGAAGACAGAATTAAAGAAATTCGTCCTTTCCTTGAAGATGGCATTGAGCTTGATATCTATGCAAAAACGACATCAAAACAGATTATTGCAGGTGTATGTAGATACTCAAATGCAAAAATCAAAAAAAGTGAACTCACAAAACTTCAAGAGACATGTGAATCTGCCGGTATAACTCCAGACATTTTAGTGATAGTCTCAAAAAATGGTTTTTCTAAAGAGTTAAAAGAACTAAAAAGTGATAAACTCAGACTTATCACTCTAAAAAACTTCAAAAAAATAGTCGAGTAATGAATAAAAAAGTTCTCTTACTTCATGGTTGGGGTGGAAGTGATTATCCACATTGGCAGTCATGGTTAGCGAGTGAACTAATCAAAGAGTATAGCTGTGTAAACTTCCTGCGTTTTTCAAACTTTGATACACCAAAACTTGATGTATGGAAAGACGAGTTAGAAGAGGCTTTGAGAGATTTCAAACCAGATATAGTCATCTGTCACTCACTAGCAAATACACTTTGGTTTCACTTATGTAATACGGGTACACTTAAAACAATCGAAGAACTCTACCTTATAGCACCTCCAAGTATGAGCTGTCAAGTTAAAGAAATCAAAGAATTTTTTCCTCAAAAAATACCAAAAAATCTCTTTGCTAAAGAAGTTCTTCTCATCGGTTCAACGAATGATCCATATATGCATATAGAAGGACTCCGAGAGTTACAAAAAGGCTTAGGTGTAGAACTAAAAATCTTAGAGAATGCTGGGCATATAAATGCTGATAGTGGATTTGGGGAATGGCCGTGGATACTTAAGGAGTTAAAAAGTAAACTCTCTAACTCTTAAGCATAAACATCAATGCTGTTAACAGTGACTGATGGTTTTACTTCCTGTACTTGAGTTGCTTCAAAGCTTTGAGCCTCTACCTGAGCCGGATTTGCTGCGGAAGAAGACAATGTTTGATCTTCTTTAACCGAAGAAGGATTAAGTCTTCCAACTTGAACCTGACTTGGTGAAGGTGACTGGAATGTATACTGAGCTACTTGCACAATATCCTCCTTCTAAAAAATATCTATAAAATAGAATAGTATAACACAAATCATGATTAAAAGACAAATAGCTATTTTCATAGTATAATTCGTTAAAAAGAGTACATATGACACCTACCCTCTATTTCCTTCGCTCTAGCGAGAATAAAATCACAAAAGATATGACAAAGTATGCTCATAAAGATGCCCCGAATCTAAACATATATTATGACTTTTATGGTTTAACACCTAAGGATTTAGGACTGTATGCTCTTGTTGATGGCACTATAGTCGGTGCTATTTGGACTAGAGAGTTAGAGGGTAATACTCCTCAACTTAGTCTAGCAGTTTTACCAGAGTATAGAAGTAAAGGAGTGGCTACTGCCATGATGGAGCAGTTTTTAGTTGAGATTTCAGCTGTATCAGAAGTAATGATAACCCAAACATATGCAAACGAGCAGCTCATAAAATTTTATACAAAATTTGGTTTCACACAAGAAGAAAACTCTTTAATGAAAAAAACTTTACAAAAAAAAGAGATAATAAGGCCAACTGATGGTTACGACCCTCGAAAATGGATGGATTAAAGAAGACCTCTTCAAGGTTTCTTTTTTCTATACCACCGAATACTCCCTGTCACAGTTAATATCAACAGTGCAAACGCAGCATAATCATTTACCCACACCCATCACTCACTAAAAAAACTCTCATCATAAAGTGCTACTAAAAGAGAATAAGGTTCAGTATTCATAGGCATTCTAACAGAAGTCATATGCCCAATAACAGAACCTGTCTGCTCAATTCTCACACCACTTAAGGAGTTCAGTAAATCTTTTTGAAATAGTATAAAAGTAGTGTTACAAAAGTGTTAAGTAATCTATTGCAAAATGTCATATATTTAAAGTACTCGTAAAAATGATAGTAAAATTCCCCATCAACAAACTATCAAGGACTATTATGAAAGGGACTATTTTGGTAACTTATAAAATTTTATGCAAAGCGGACTTAAACAAGGAGCTCTCTTTAAATGACTTACTCACAAATGAGAAAATAGCTAAAATCATTAAAAGCGAATATGCCAAAGGTTTTAGAAACCTAGTTTTAAATGCAGAACCAAATGACTCTGTCATCAAAATAGAGACACAAAAAGAGTTACATACGTTTGAAGTTTTAAAAGATGATTTTGCCGATATTTTAGATCTTGCAGAAGAAGATGCTTTAAACAAAAAGCTCATCAAAAAAGATTGTGAGAGAGTTGAACTAGTAGATATTGAGACTAAACCCTAAATCCACTCTTTCATTTTTCCATATAAGTCTACATGCGTGAGATAAAGCCTTAAATCAAACTCTACTTGGTGGTAGTTTGGCTGCATGTATTCACACAGTTTATAAAAGGCTTTGTTGTGCTCTTTTTCTTTAAAATGGGCCAGTTCATGAACAACTATCATCTCTAAAAAAGGTTCTGGAACTAACTTAAACATAGAAGCTATTTTTATCTCATTCTTTGCTTTTAGTTTATTCCCTTGAACACGAGAGATAAAGTGATGTGTACCTAAGGCATTGTGAATAACATTTATCTTTCCATCATAGTGTGTTTTAGAAAGAGGTGGAGACTTTTTTATATACTCATTTTTTATATCTATGACATACTTAAAAAGACTCTTGTCATTTTTCATAGCATGCGGTTTTGGGTACTTTTTTAGAAGATGTTTTGCTAAGTTTCCAGACTCTATAAGTTTTACAACCTGTGTTTGAGTCTGTTCTGGGTAGTGGTTTAAATACTTTAGTTTCATTATTTTAAAAGTTTTTGTATATCTTCACTTATCTCTGCGGGTTTAGTTGCCGAGCCGTAGCGTTTGATAACATTTCCTTCTTTATCGACAAGAAATTTTGTGAAGTTCCACTTAATGGCATCCATCCACAAAAAACCACCCTGCTCTTTTTTTAAGAACTTGTAAAGTGGTGCAGTATTTTCTCCGTTTACATCAATTTTAGCAAACATATCAAACTCAACTTCATATGTTTTTTGGCAAAAGAATTTTATCTCTTGGTTTGTCCCTGGTTCTTGAGACATGAACTGATTTGATGGAAAACCTAAAACCATAAAACCTTCATCTTTATATGTATCGTGAAGTTTTTCTAGACCCTCATACTGAGGTGTAAATCCACACTTACTAGCTACATTTACGATAAGAAGTACCTTACCCTTATACTCACTCATAGAGATACTTTTACCATCGATATTTTTTACATTAAAATCATATATACTCATCTCTTTTGCTCCTGCATTTAAAGACAAAACTATCATTAAAAATAATAAATATTTATAAAATCCAAACACTGAATTTTTTTCCTTTGATTTTTCCGTTTTTGAGAGCTTTCTCCGCCTCATCAATAAAACGTGTCTCAATAGCTACATAAGCCTGTCTATCATAGATGTCAATTTTACCAATACTACTACTATTTAAACCAGCATCACCAGTAAGAGCACCAAGTAAATCACCTGCACGAAGTTTGTCTTTTTTACCACCCTCGATGACAAGTGTAACGAACTTAGGTTTGAGTTGAAAGTTAGTACTTCCTTTGAGGTCGGTATCATCTAAAAATGCACGTTGTCCATCTTTATACTCATCTGCTTTTTCAGCTTCATAGGGTGTATAAAGAGAGATGGCGATTCCCTCAGCTCCAGCACGACCCGTTCTACCAATTCGATGAGTATAAGTCTCGCGACCAAAAGGAATGTCATAGTTTACAACCATTGAAAGTTCTTTAATATCAAGTCCACGAGCAGCTACATCCGTTGCTACTAAAATAGGGCAAGACTTGTTTGCGAACTGTACTAAAACATCATTTCTTTCGTACTGCTCTAAGTCTCCGTGAATTGCGAGTGCATCTATCTTTCTTTTTTGTAAGTTCTCAGCTAAGTCTCGTGCTTCTACTTTTGTGTTTGTAAATACGATGACATTCTCAGGTGTAAACTGTGAAAGAATTTTTACAAATGTATCTTCTTTAGAACTTGTCCCGTAAAACTCTTCTGTTATTTTGTTAGCTACTTCAACGGCTGTTGTTTTAACGCTCACTGCATCATTTTGAATACGCTTTGAGATATTTAAAATCTCTGCATCATAAGTTGCTGAAAAGAGAAGAGTCTGTTTCTCTTTTGGGGTAAATGCCATCACAGACTCAACCTCTTCTAAAAAACCCATATCTAACATTCTATCGGCTTCATCAAGTACTAATGTTGTAAGGTTTGAGAGTTCTAAACTCTCTTTGTTCAAGTGCTTTAAAATACGGCCAGGAGTACCTACGATGATATGTGCCTGATGCTCAAGAGAACCTAACTGACGACCAAAACTCTCACCACCAGTAAGCATCAAAATCTTTATGTTATGTTTAAACCTAGCGATACGGCGAAGCTCTTTTGCCACTTGGTCAGCAAGTTCACGAGTAGGACACATGATAAGTGACTGCACACGAAATCTTTTTACATCAAGTTTTTCGAGTAGCCCAATACCAAACGCAGCAGTCTTCCCACTTCCTGTTTTTGCTTCAGCAATAACATCTTTTCCCTCTAAAATAAGAGGAAGAGTTTGTTCTTGAATTGCCGTAGCATTTTTATATCCAAGAGAGTCAAGTGTTGTAAGCATTTCTGGGGAGAGTGAAAGTGAAGAGAAGTTCATAATAGTATCTTTATTAGAATTATAGCACTTAGTTCATAAATTTGTACATCATTAGTGAAGCAGCCACTCCAACATTAAAACTTTTGACACCCGCTTGCATTTCTATACTTACTATTTCATCACAAAGTGAGAGAATATCATCTGCTATTCCTCGCCCTTCATGCCCCATCACTAGTACCCATTTATCTGGTGTTTTAACAAGGGAAAGTGGTGTTGCATTCTCTGCTACTTCTGCTGCAAAAACTCTATAACCCTTGACTTGAAACTCTTGTATGCTTTTTTTAATATCTTTATGCATATGTGTTTTAATAAATGTCGAGTACCCCATAGAGACACGAAGAGCACGACGGTTAAAAGGGTGAGGTGTTTCATTTGCGATAACAAGGGAGTTAACACCAAGAGCAGCACAACTTCTTACAATAGAGCCAACATTTTCAGCCGAAGTTATACCATCAAGCAGTAAAACCTCATCACTTAAATCTTCGATAGTTATATCTCTAGGACGGATTCCATGCATCATACAGTTGTGATGTATCTTATGCCCTACTATTTTTTTCATCTCGTCTTTTGTAGTGAGGTATTTTTTAGGGATGTTTTTATCTTTAAGTAGAAGAGAAAATTCATCATAGTATTCTTGTGTAGCTAAGATACTTTTTATTTCGACACCTGACTCTAAAACAAGGTTTACAACCTTTGGCGAGTCAGCTATAAAACTACCATCTTCTCTAAACGCCGACTCTCGTAGTGAGGAGTAAATCTCTAAGTCCGGTATATTTATATTATCTATCTTTATAAGCAAAGAGGTTCTGACTTTTCAAAATTATTTACTTTATGCATGGACTGTAATTCCTTGGGCTTTTATCTTCTCTATCATTGAGTGGGACAGTGTCTAAAATAAGAAAATAATATCATGAAGAAGAAATTTTTCCTCGTTTTATTCTTTCATATTGTATCTAATTGTAGTTCTTTTAATCCAAGTTATTTTAAATATGCTAAGATTACTTAAAGGCGAATGGATGAATATACTTCTTATGGAAGATGATGCAGTGCTCTCAGATATTTTATTAGATTATCTTCGTGAGAGTTTTAATGTTGATTATGCTTTTAACTCTGAAGAGGTGCATAAACTCCTCGCATCTAAGAAATATCACTTATTTATATTTGACATCAATGTAACTGGTAAAAATGGTCTGGATTTACTCGAAGAGTTACGTTCATACAGTGATACAACTCCCACTATCTTTATAACAGCCTACACAGATACAGCTTATCTCCAACGTGCTTTTGATCTTGGTGCACACGACTATATCAAAAAACCTTTTGAACTTGAAGAGTTACATGCCCGAATTGAAAATACTAAAAGACTTTTTAACATTGATACAAATGAGGAGATACAAATCTCTAAAAAAATGAGTTTTTGTTCACTTAAAAATGAAATTTATGAGGGTAGAGAGACTATATCTTTAGGAGCTAAAGACTCTAAACTCTTAGAATACTTTTTAAACAATGATACAAGGCTTATAACAAGTGAAGAGTTAACTCAAAATGTATGGGACTATGACTCGCTGCCAAGTGATGCAACTCTACGTTCACACATTAGAACTATACGTGATATCATAGGAAAAGAGAGAATTCTGACGGTAAGAGGAGAGGGATATATTTATGAATAAAATCACAAAAAGATCTTTTTACTCATTTTTAGCACTGTACCTTATAAGCTCATTTATATTTTTAGTTTTTGCAGCTTACTGGTTTTTCACCTCTCAGGTTGCAATGGAGAGAAACAACAACTACTACCGTATGACACAAATAGCTGATAAGGTAAACTCAGATATCATTCAAGCACATATGATGGATAAGCAATACTCACTAGAGTCTTTTCCCCATGCAAAAGTAGCGATGCTCGATGATAAGAAACATATTATGCAGGGTAATTTTAAACATGAGATAGATTTCTCTAGAGATTTTTATATGGCAAATGATAGCTTTACCTTACTCTCGGATAGAGCTAATGGTCATCTAAACGTAGCATATGTAGTTGTGCAAAGTAATCAATGTAACAAAAATATAACTGCCCTTAAAAACAGAGTGGCTTATACTGTGATATTTACAGCCATCTTTATCATCATCATCTCTGTGTTTTTATCCTATATGTTTTTAAAACCCATCAAAGAGAAGATGGAAGAGATAGAACAGTTTGTAAAAGATGCAACGCATGAACTCAATACTCCTATAACAGCACTAATGATGTCAACATCACGACTTAAAAGTAAAAAAGTTTATGATGAAAAAATTAACAAGAACATAAGCATAAGTACAAAACAGCTTTATGAGATTTACTCTTCACTTAGTTTTTTAAGTTTTGACAACAAAAAAGAGCAGGCAGAACTACTCTACTTTGATACCATTGTAGAGACTTCAGTTGCATACTTTAGCGAACTGCTTGAGCGAAAAAAGATAGAAATAGTAGTAAACCTAGAGCCTTGTCCACTCATGATATCACCCACGAAAGCAAAAATGCTTATAAACAACCTTTTAAGTAATAGTATAAAGTACTCTAAACCAAACTCAAAAATCACACTTACTTTGAGTGAAAATAGTTTTAGTATTAAAGACGAAGGCATAGGTATAGCCCAAGATAAACTTGATGAGATTTTTACTCGTTTTGTTAGAGCAAACTCTTATGCTGGTGGTTTTGGTGTTGGACTAAACATAGTTGAGAGCATAGTGAGTGAATACAAGTACAAAATAAACATAGACTCTAAAGTAGATGTTGGGACTACTGTTACAATAAACTTCGAACAAGAAGATGAAAGAAGTAAAGCAAAGGATAAACATGTTTAGATACTTAGTCTAAAACATAATCTTGTGTTATTGTTTCTAAGACATGCCCGTCATATTCTCTAAAGTAAACACCGCGACCCTTATAATAATGGTTTATCTCTCCATCACTAACTCCTTAGATTTATTAAGCCTTGATAGCATGCCCTATAAACTCGCTCATGTCATCTAGTATTTCAAGCCCTCTACGAAAGCTCACTCCACAAGCACCACCACTATAAAAAACACCTGCTTGATAGTACCTATCCTCTTCATCTCTAACAAAATCTACATACTCTTGATAAACTGACTTGTACTCCCCATATATTCCATCAGTCTGGAGTATAAGTTCCCCGTTTTCAACGATGTCTATATTTGCCCCTTCTCTACCAAACATTGTTTTTTTAACATACTTCTCTTGTATAGGCTCAAAGGATGTTTTTAAAAGATATGGTGAATCAGGAAATAGTTTATATAGTATGGCTAACATTCCCTTTGACTGGTACAAAAGTGTATAAGCAGGGTTAATCATTGTACTTACTTTTGTCCCTGAAAAGTTAGGCATGTCTTCCCATGGATAGAGTTTAAACCAAAAGTCATAAGGCATCTTCTCTTCACACTCTTCAAGGTACTTAAATGAAGTGAAAAGGTTTTGAGACTTTGCCATATCTTCTAAGAGTTTTACTGTAACGAGTTCTTCTTCTATGCCCTCAACACAAGAGAAGAGAAACTTAGAGTATAAGCCTTTTTTTTTCTCACTGATTTGTACAAATTTCTTCGAAATTGCTGTATAAATATTGTTAAATTGTCTAAGACCCAGCCCTTCATTAAAACATAGCATCATTTCTTGAATAACAACACTCTCAAGTAAAAGTGTCGGTGTATCTGCATTGAACTCAATGAGTTTAATATCTTTAGAATCAACGCCACCACTTAAATCAAAGCGACCATAAAGGTGCATATCTCTCTCATACTCAAAACTATACTTTATCTGATTTATTAGAGTCTTTGGTATGTCAAGAGCCTCAAAAAGGTTGTTTTTTATGACATATGTGGCCCCTGCCTCATACATCTTATAAAGTGTATTTCCCGCATTTTCGTATGCCTGTGCTTCATCCTCAGATATGAGTAAAAACTTGTCTTTAACGATATACTCACCATCTTCATCCTTATGCCAAGTATATCCCATAGCATCTAAATGCTCTTTTGTTAAGGCTTTTATCTTCATTAAATTTGGCAAAGTAGCATCCTTTTACTCATACTTTACTTGCATCTGTCCACCAGTTTGTTCACGATCCTGGACACCCTGGGATCTGCCCCAGTAAGAGATGATTTTTTGTAGAAGTTTAGCTGCAAATAGTTGTGATACCTTTGAGTCTTCTGGGATGAGTTCTACCATATCTACTCCCTTGATAACTGCATTTGAGTCTAAAAAAAGTGCTTTTAAAATGTCTGTTGCAAAGTAGTAATCAATCCCACCTGCTTGTGGTGTTCCAACACCTGGAACACAAGCAGGATCAAAAACATCCATATCTATGCTTAGATAAACATCACCTTCTAACTCAGATACAGTTTGTAAAAGTTCTTTTCTTACCTTCTCGCTGCGAAGTGCTCTATCCATAAAGCAGTGTATGTTTTTGTCCTCTTTTATTCGCAGTGCTTCAGTCTCAAACATAGAACGAATTCCAACCATCACTAACTTATGTCCCTGTTTTAAGAGCTGAAAAGCTGGTGTAGCATGAGAGTTTGTGTCACCTAAGTAACTACGGCGAAGATCAGCATGTGCATCCAAAAAAAGGATAGTCGAAGGCTTTTTTAATAATGCTAACGTTAGTTGTGGTGTTATAGAGTGGTCACCTCCAAGCGAGATAAGTAGCTGATTTTTCTCACTACTTCGACCACTAAAAGAAGTTTTTATTTTCTCAAACTCATAAATGCTCTCGCACACATGTACTTTCATATACTTCATAGGCGAATACTCTAAATCCTCATCATAGTATTCCATCTGTTCTGTTTCTATCAATATAGCATCGGGTGCATCTTCTGTACCTACTTTTCCGCTAACACTACCACCCCAGCAGACTCTGTTTATAGCGACATCTGCATCCCCAATCTTAACACTTGGAAGTTCTTGGTACTCTATATTATATTCATTTTGCAAACTATACTCCTATGTTATTTTTTATCAGTTTTGGCAGAGTAAATGCAGCCACTAAACTCTCAACACCAAGTGCATCCAAAGTAATTCCTTTAGCACTAGTTATAAACTTCTCTTGTAGGTTTGTATCAACTATACTCAAGTCATCACTAGCCATCACAAAACCCCAAAGATGATAAAACGAAGGCACAATAACACCATAAGATTTCACATCAGTAAAAACACGACCCATCATCTCTCGTATGTGTTTATGATTGATAGACTCTTGTGTGTCTAAAGCACCACCTTGTGTAGCGATGATAGCATTTGGATTTAGCAGTGGTTTTATAGTCTTGTATAAGCCTTCTCCATAAAGAAATCCAGCAGGAGAATCCCAGTCATGTACATCTATCAAATCGCCTATAACTATGTCAAACATTTGCGTACAAGATGCAAGGTACTCGTTAATATCCATATACAAAACTTCTAAACGCGAGTCAGAAAACGCAGACTCACTCCAAGAAGGTATATGTTTTTTACAAAGCTCCACAAACTCTTCATCTATGTCAACCATCACAACTTTTGTAACAGACTTATGTGCGAGAATTTCTCTAGCAGTAGCCCCTTCGCCACCACCCATGATAAGCACCGTTTTAGGATTTGGGTGTGCCAGCATAGCAGGATGAACTAAAGCTTCATGGTACATACCCTCATCAGACTCACAAGACTGAATATCTCCATCAAGGCTAATGCATACACCATGCATTTTGGACTCAAAAAATAGGTACTCTTGAAAAGGGGTTTTCCCTTTGGCTATAATGTTTTCAACTGTTCTAGCAACACTATCAGATACATTTTCCTTCTCTGTGTAGTTTATCATCTTCATCCCTATGTCATTTGATAATATTATATACTATTGTGGCTTATATCTTTAAGAAGATGTTAGTTTATTAGGTTTCGTATCTTGAAAATAAGATAAATTTTAATATATAGCCTCAAATTATATACCTTGTTCTAATCTATTATAATATTTTGAATCGCTTAAATCCAATCTTGACAAGTATCCCTTCCCAACTATGGGTTAAACAATGCATGTTCAGCTATAATTTCCTTATCAAAACAGGGAATATTAATGCTTCTTACTACAAAACATTTATCAGCCGATATATTTGGAGGGGTAACCGCAGCTGTTGTGGCACTTCCTCTAGCACTTGCTTTTGGAGTACAGTCTGGTATGGGGGCTATTGCAGGCCTTTATGGGGCTATCGCTGTTGGTTTTTTTGCCGCCCTTTTTGGTGGAACACAAACGCAGATAAGTGGCCCAACAGGTCCTTTAGCTGTTGTAGCTTCAGTCATAATCGCCGGAGAAATAGCCTTTTTTGGCTCACTCGATAAGGCAATTGGAACTATTGTTGCGACTTTTGTTTTGGCAGGTGTTTTTCAGATTTTACTTGGTGTTTTTAAGATCGGTCAGTACATAAGATACATTCCCTACTCTGTTGTTTCAGGTTTTATGAGTGGTATCGGTTCTATCATCATCATCATGCAGATATTTCCATTTTTTGGACTCGTTTCTCCTCCTAGTATAGTAGAAACCATCTCTTCACTTGGTAACATTTCTGGAAACATAAACATAGAAGCTTTGCTTTTAGCCAGTGCAACTATTGCCATTATTTATCTTTTTCCTAAACTTAGTAAAAAAGTCCCCTCCACACTCATCGCACTTCTTAGTTTAACCATACTTTCTACTTATATGGGTTTAGGGGTCTCTATGATTGGAGATATCCCAAGTGGTTTTCCAGAGATTCATGTAGATACCATCTTATCACTTGACTGGCATAACCCTATGCTAATAGTTATTCCAGCTATTACACTAGCTGCTCTTGGTTCTATAGACTCTCTACTTACTTCTGTAGTAGCTGACAACATTACTAAAACACAGCACAACTCAAATAAAGAACTCATCGGTCAAGGTATAGGCAACATGGTTGCAGGTATCATTGGTGGTCTTCCAGGTGCAGGGGCAACGATGAGAACAGTTGTAAACATAAACGCAGGGGGTAAAACAAATCTCTCAGGTGTTATTCACGCTATGGTTCTTGTCATCATTCTCTTTGGTGCAGGTGCATATGCTAGACTCATTCCGCTTCCTATTCTTGCAGGTATACTCATTACGGTTGGTTTAGGTATCATCGACTACAAAGGTTTAAAACACCTCAAAGAAGTGCCACGAGCTGATGCAGTTATCATGATAATCGTACTTCTGTTGACTATTTTTGTTGACCTCCTCCAAGCAGTTGGAATAGGTATGGTTTTAGCCTCTATACTATTTATGAAACACATGGGAGATATCGGTGAGCACAAGTCAGTTTCAAAAACACTCAAAGAGTTTCATGAGGCTTTTCCACCCTCATCAGAAGAAAGAGAATCTTATAGTGCTATAGAAGATCAAGTCTATATCCAGCACTTTAATGGTCCTATCTTTTTTGGATTTACTGCCCATTTTAAACAAATGATGCAAGAGTTACCTGAGGTTAGTGTTGTTATCTTTAGAATGTATAATGTTCCAAGTATAGACCAGAGTGGGATGTATGTTCTCGAGGATGCCATACATGAGTTAAACTCTCGAGATATCACAGTTTTCATCACCGGTATAACAGAACAGCCAAGAAGAATGCTTGAGAATATTAAAGTCATTCCAGTGCTTGTTCCAATAAACCATATCTTCCCTGACTTAACCGCAGCACTACAGATGCTAAAAGAGCATCAGAATAACTTTAAAGCAACTAACAATAAAAAGAATATGCATAAGATTCTTTGGAACGAATAAGTACTGAGGTTACTGCTGCTTGTAAATGATGTAAGCCTTCATTACATCGTAAATAGCAGAAGTTAAAGTACCTAACTCTTTTTCGTTAATGACAAAGGGAGGCATAATATAAACAAGTCTGTTAAAAGGTCTCAGCCAAACACCGCGTTTAATAAACTCAGGTGTCATCCAAACTAGATCCACATCTTCTTTTAACTCTAGCACACCGATAGCTCCAAGTATACGAACTTCTTTTACAATTTCTAAATCTTCACACTTTATCAGTTCTGTCTTTAACTGACTCTCTATACTATCTACTTTTTTCTTCCAGTCTGAGTTTAGCAAAAGCTCTAAAGATGCATTTGCAACTGCACATGCAAGAGGATTTGCCATAAAGGTTGGTCCATGCATTAAAACATTACCACCCGTTTCAACACCCAACATTACTTTCTTACTTACAAGTGTTGCTGCAAGTGACATATACCCACCTGTAAGAGCTTTTCCAACACAAAGGATGTCAGGGCTAACTTGGGCATGTTCATAAGCGAAAAGCTCGCCTGTGCGTCCAAAACCTGTAGCTATCTCATCTAAAATCAAAAGTACCTCAAACTCAGTACAAAGTTCTCTTACTCGTTTCAGAAATACAGGAGAATACATTCTCATTCCCCCTGCTCCTTGGACTATTGGTTCTAGTATCACAGCGGCTATTACCTTGTGGTTTTCTTGTAGTTTTTCTTTGAAGTCTTTTATGTACTTCTCATCCCACACACTTCCAAACATACACATAGGAGCCTCTGCAAAGATATTTTTATGAAGTACACCTTCAAACGCAGAGTGCATTCCTGTTATAGGGTCACAAACACTCATGGCACCAAAAGTATCACCATGATACCCTTGTGAGAATGCCAGAATTTTTGTTTTATCTTTGTTACCTTGAGAGTTCCAGTACTGGTAAGCCATCTTTAAAGCCACCTCAACACTGACACTGCCACTATCACTAAAAAAGATATGTTCTAAGTTTTTATCTGTGATGCTTAAAAGTGTCTGTGCAAGTTTTATGGCAGGTTCGTGAGTTAGCCCACCAAACATTACATGACTCATTTTAGAAAGTTGCTCATGTGCTGCTGCATTTAACTCCGGTACATTATAACCATGGATAACTGACCACCATGAGCTCATCCCATCTATGATCTTTTCTCCACTCTCTAACTCCAAGTAAACACCTGCAGCAGATTTTACAAGTTGCATATCCGTACTTGGAACGGAGGGAGCATAAGGGTGCAGTACATGTTTTGTATCAAAATCTATCATGATGTTCTCCATCCGTTAAATATACTTAACATCTCTGCATTTAGAAGTTTCATATAAGTAGTTTTTTCTTCTTCTCCAAGAGTCGTGTTTGGTGAGAAGTACTCGTTCGTTTTTATATCGGTTCGAAGCAGTTTTAACTGCCAGATATTATCGTTTTGCAGTATCAAATCTTTTGTTTTGAAACTCTTTAAGATGTCTGTGTTTATATACTCTTGTATGGAGTTTAGAGTATGGTCCATATAGATATGCTCTCCCTCATAGTTACGAGTAAAGCCACGAACATTATAGTCTATAGTTACTATGTCAGTATCAAAAAAGTCGAAGATTGTATTGAGTGAGCTTAGGGGTGTAATTTCCCCACAAGTTGAGAGTTCCATATCTACACGAAAAGAGAGTATTCCGTTTTCATTATCAAAATCAGGGTAAGTGTGTGCTGTTATATGACTCTTATTTAGATGCATATCCACACCCGAGCCTTTTATATCACCTAGAAGTATCATCGAACTAGCACCATACGGTTCATAGTCTTGTTTTGAAATATGTAAAACTTCTGCTTCTATGATATGCACTATTTTTTGTAAAAGTTCAGATATTTCATTTGCACTGTAGCGAGAGTTTATATACTCTATATATGAGAGTTTTTCTAACTCGCTTGGTGCTATTACAAAGTCATAAAAACTAAAACTAAGTGCTTTTTTAAGATTGTTAAAACCCGATAGTTGCATAATTATCCTCTATGTTTATTAGTAGAATTATACATTTTCTTTGCTTTGAACATTATGGAGTAGAACCATATATCTGTTTCATATCTGGTTTTTCCGTTGCATAGTAATGTACCCAGATATAGAGATGGTTAAAAAGTGCAACAACAAGGGCAACTTTAGAAAAAAGAAGTAATGCCGGAATATACAAAATCAAAAGACCAAAAACATACATGCCATTGTTAGTAAAACGAAATATACCCTGCTTCACATAGGGCACATTATAGTTCTTGTCAAAATGGTCTATTCCATATGCTCTCTCGAATGTAAAGTACCTTTTCACACTGTAAAAAAGATAAGCGACTATGGGCATTATAAAAGCCACAAGGAAGTACACCAAACAAGGCTCTACTTTTAAAGTACCACGGTTTGCATAAGCTAAAAAGATGATAAAAATTAAACGTGACCCAAAGAGAGCAGAAAACCCGAGTCTGTAAATTAAAAAAGATTTTTTCCAGCCTAACCTAGAACTAAAGTAATTTTTATAAAGTTCTAAACGCCAAACTATCGCCACATAAAGTTGATGGGCTAGTGGGGGAAAAAGAGCTAAGGCTAACCAAAACACTGTATCTATACCAAAGAGTGAACCCACACTAAAAAACTCTACATATTTACCTAAAAAGATAAATACAGTGATACTAATCACTAATGCACAAAAATGCCAAAGCTGATACTCAAATATTTTACTCAATCTAACACTCCGTATATTTTTGCTCGTGCTAGTACAAGATATGAGTAAGAACTCATAGTTAAACTCTCAGCCATTTTTTCATTTAAAGAAAAAACTTTTTTCTTTGAGTTTATTATTTCTAATGCTTCTTCGTACTCTTTTTTAGAAACCTTATATACTTCATTTATCAAAGCTATCTGACTTGGATGAATAATAGTTTTACTAAAGAATCCTTCTCTCATATCCCTTTTTACATCTTTTACAAAACCATCTTTATCTCTGTAACAAGGGTAAACACCACCACTTACGGGAAATCCAGCACTTTTAAAAGTTGCTATAAAATTTCCGAGAACACTAGCAGGTGCAGATAAATCAAAAACAGACTCATCACATTCTCTTCTTAAACTGAGTTGTCTAAGCATATCTTCAAGCCCAAAACGCACTAACAGAATTTTATGTTTGTTAGTCATAATTATTTTTTTAAGTGCATATAATTTTTGATGGTTAAAAAGCTCTTCACCCTCTATACTAGGCATGATTACATGATTTGTAGAGCTGAGTAAGCTCAAATAAGTCTCTGCATTATTAAGAGAAAATTTTGCTAATACAAATCCAGTAATATTATCTATATGACTAAGTTGTAAAAGTTCGGATAGGTGTTGTGTATTTTTAGCTCTTATAAAAGTGAGTAGTGAATTTGTTGTGATGTTTGCTAAAATACTATTTATATTTTGCATTGCAGCTTCAAAGTGACTCTCCTCCAAACCGTCTTCAAAGTCTATAACTAAACTTTTAAGATGGGGATACTTATTTTGGCATACTATCTCTTCTAATCTTTTATGTGAAGCAGGTATAAATAGTGTCGCACCAAGTTGCATATAGTTCATAATATTTACCTTTTATCCACTCGAAACCATCCAGCGATAGAGTGGCGTTTTTTCTCTGTTTTTAAGACTTCATGAGGAAACTTATCACTTAAAAAAACAAGCATGGTATTTCCTTTTGGTAAAACTCTTTGTATCTCTCTGTTATTTTCATCATACAAGATAAGTTCTCCAGCATCACTCTCATTCCACTCTTCATTTAGATATAAAAGTGTAGTTACTTTACGGTTACTACTGCCTTTAAAAGCGTCTAAGTGTTTCTCATAAAAAGCACCCTTCTCATATATAGAAAAATGTGATTCGTAGTAAGTGAGTCCAAGATATAAAGAACGGTTTAGGTACTCCCTAAGTCCCTCAGTAAAGCTAAGGTACTCACTCAAAGTCCCATTATCTTCATCTATCCATTTCGTTTTATCACTGCGCCGAGTTTTATCTATATGACTCTTTTGAGTATTTGATATTCTAGCTCTTTTATACTTACTTTCATCTTTTGAACATTTATATAGCTTATCTATAAGATCTGTATTAAAAGTATCCTCTAAAATTATGTAACCAGTATTTACAAGTGCATCTGTAATGCGAGAGTAGTGTCCTTCATTCATACTCATATTTTATCATAATCTCATATTCAATATTTACACCTTTTTAACTAGTAATTTAATATATAATTAAATATGAATTTATATTATATGAGGTGAAATAATTTAAATGCTGTTAAATTCATACGAGAGTGGTGTAACTTTTGTTCAAGAAATTGTACAAAAGTTTAGAGCTAACACTGAAAATATTTCAGAAAATTTAACAAACTTTTTTGAAGAACTCAATTTTATTATTGAAAATACAAAAGTAGCAGTAGACTTATGGAAAAGTGAGGATTTTATAAAAGCGATTAAAACGATGAAAGAGGTCGAACATTCTAGTGAAACAGCTTTTGAAAAGCTGTATACAAGTTTTGTAAATCATAGAAAATGATTTACAAAACTAAAGTATAAAATTAGATAGGTAAAACTTTAATCTTGTCAGAAAGCTTCTCTTGAAGAGTTGACTCGATTGCATAAAGTGTACCTGTTGAGCTTGAATCACAAGACCCACATGCACCAAGGTATCTGATATAAATATCAATACTTCTATCATTCTTCTTAATGTCGATAATTTCAACATCACCACCATCCATAACTAGAAACTGACGTACACTTTCATCAATTACAGCATCAACAGCTTTGATCTGTTGTACTAAAGTCATCTCTTCAAAGTTACCACCACCAGCAGCCATAGCATCAGCAGCAGATTTCATTTTCTCTGTATCCATCTCTTTACGAGTATCAACTAAAATGTCTTCTAAGTACCACTCACGAGCTTCGTGACCACCAGGCTTTATACATGATTTACAAAAACCACCAGCTTTAGTGTAATCTGTAACTTCTGAACATGTTTTAAGGTCATTTAACTTGATAACTTCTTGAAGTGTACCAAGTGAAACACGAGCACATTCACAAACGATGATCTCTTCTTCAAAACTTTCAGCATCAACGCCCATGTAAAGTCCAGCAGCTTTTTTGATAACATCATAAGCCATAACTGAACAGTGCATTTTTTGAGGTGGAACTGCAGGAGTTTCAGGATCATCACGAAGAGCAAGCTCAACATCAATGTTTGTAATTTTTACAGCTTCTTGAACTGTTTTACCAATACAAAGTTCAGTCATAACATCTGAAGATGCAATAGCTGTACCACAACCAAAAGATTTAAACTTAGAGTTTACAATCTCATCATTTTTAGGATCAATTTCCCAGTAAAGACGAACTGCATCTCCACAAGATTCTGCACCGAAATCAGCAACAATTAGTTTGTTACCACGTGCTTCAGCCTCAGCGTCAAAGATTTCTCCTTGGTGTTGAGGGTTATTCATTAATGTTGTTACTTTGTTAGAATATGCGTCCCATAAAGATTCGCCTAATACGTCTGCTTTTGCCATAATATTTTCCTTTTTTTAATTTATTATTTTTATTTATTAAATGTTCTATCTAGTGATGGTGAAGTTCACATTCTTGAACTTCACCACCCTTAGTTGGTGCTTGTTTTGCGAATGATGATGAAATCATACGTAAACGAGCAACTGCTTCTTTGAAGTGGTTGATAGTATACTCAATCTCTTCATCAGTTGTAAATCTTGAAAGACTTAAACGGATACCTGTGTGAGCAAGCTCATTATCAGCACCGATTGCAAGCATAACTGTGTTTGCTTCAAGATCTGCTGATGCACAAGCTGAACCAGTTGATGCACCAATTTGACCATTGTTAAGGTCCCAAAGCATACCTTCACCCTCAACACCCTTAATAGATATAAGGATAGTATTTGGAGTACGGTTATTTCTCTCACCAACAACAAAAGTGTCATGAAGTTCAGAGATAGCATCTTCTAAACGGTCACGCTTAGCTCTAATTTTTGACATTGTTGCTTGAATATTTTTAGTTGCAAGCTCCATAGCTTCACCCATTCCAACGATAAATGGAACATTTAAAGTACCTGAACGACGTCCACCCATATGCTCTCCACCATGTAACAAAGGAGAAAGTGCTTGAGAGTTCTTAATATAAAGAGCTCCTATACCTTTTGGTCCGTGAAACTTGTGTGCAGAAAATGAGATAAAATCAACATGGATTGCTTGTAGGTCAACTGGAATCTTACCAACAGCCTGAACAGCATCTGAATGAAAAAGAACACCTTTTTCTTTACAAATCTTACCAATTTCTTCTATAGGATTAATCATACCAGTTTCGTTTGAAGCCCACATGATAGAAACAAGTGCTGTTTTATCTGTAATAAAACTTTTAACAGTATGTACTTCAACAACTCCCTGCTCATTTACAGGAAGATATGTTACTTTAACACCTTGGTCTTCTAAGAACTTACATGTAGAAAGAATAGAAGGATGTTCTACTTCTGTTGTAATGATATGGTTCTTATCACCATTAAGAATATGATCTACCCATACAGACTGAAGTACCCAGTTGTTAGACTCAGTAGCACATGATGTAAAAATAACATCATCGGCATCGTTAGCATTTATAGCAGTATAAACTTGGTCGATAGCCTTTGTAATAGCTGGGTGTGGTGCTGTACCATACTTATGTAGTGAGTTAGGGTTACCATAAACTTCACTATAAAATGGTTCCATTGCCTTAACTACTAGTGGGTCACACATTGTAGTAGCATTATTATCTAAATAAACTTTCATTTTTACCTCTTTATATTAAGAATGATTATCACTCTTCTTAAATAAGACAATTTTTGTCCTCTTTCGTTTTGACATAATAATAGCTTTGTGATTATGATTTGCTTAAGACAAACTGATAGCAGTTTTACTTTAAGAATTCAAACAGAAGTCCAAAGATGATACAATGAGACTTCTATACTAAAAGGAATGAACAAATATGTGTAACTTTAACAAACAAACAGACGATACAAAAGCTCTTATCCATCTTTTTATGACTAAAGCTGCCGAGAATGTAGGTGGTGCAAACTTTCTTTTAGAACTTATCGAAGCTATAAAATCTAAAAAGCCTCATGGTCTAAGTGAGAAAAACTCTCAAGTAGCTTCTAACCATACTATTATTAAATGGAACAAGGTTGTTTTTAAAGATAAAGCGGACCTCATTCAATCTATACTTGATGGACACCGTAGTTCTGAGAATCCTAACTTTAATATTTTAGACGAGCCAAATGCAAAAAAAAGAAAAAATATTCTTAATATGGTAAGAACTCTTACTCCTCTAGAGTTTACAGTAGAACCTCAAAATCCAAATGATGGTGCTGGTTTTAACTTTAAAGTATTTGATTCAACTTCTGATGATGATGTTAAACTCAACCCTATCTTTGTTACAATGTTCTTCTGCTCAACTGAGTTTACAAAAAAAGCTTTAAAGCATAAGATAGACTAACTAAATATATAAATTTCACTTTAAACCTCTTATGATATAATCACAATAATAATTATATATAAAGAGGTTCATTCACTATGGCTCAAACAATAACAGAAAAAATATTCTCTCAACACATAGGTCGTGAAGTATCTGCGGGTGAAATCATTCGTTGTGACATCGATATGATTATCGGTAACGATATCACTACTCCTATTTCTATCTCTGCATTTAACCTTAGTGGTGCAAAAAAACTAGCAAATCCAGATGGTTTTTCTATAGTTCTTGACCACTTTATCCCTGCAAAAGATATCGCTTCAGCCAATCAAGCAAAAATATCTCGTGTATTTGCTAAAGAACATAAACTTAAAAACTTTTTTGATGAAAAAGATATGGGAATCGAGCATGCTCTTTTACCTGAAAAAGGTCTTATTGTTCCTGGTGATGTAATCATCGGTGCTGATTCACATACTTGTACACATGGTGCTCTTGGAGCATTCTCAACTGGTATGGGAAGCACTGACCTTGCGTTTGCAATGATAACTGGAGGAAACTGGTTTAAAGTTCCTGAGTCTATCAAGGTAGTTCTAAGTGGTGCACCTAAAGAGCATACAACTGGTAAAGACATCATCCTAGAAATCATTCGTCTTCTTGGTGTAGATGGTGCTTTGTACCAAACACTAGAGTTTACAGGAACTACAATCCCTCATTTAAACATGGACGATAGATTTTCTATGTGTAACATGGCAATTGAAGCTGGAGCAAAAAGTGGGATCATCGCTTATGATGATGTAACAAAAGAATTTTTATCTGATAAAAACCTTGCACGTGAACCTCGTATTCATTACTCAGATGATGATGCTGTTTATTGTAAAGTTTTAGAGATAGATGTTGCAAACCTTGAACCAGTTATTGCTTATCCTTTCTTACCATCAAATGGGCACCCTGTTTCTCAAGCAGTAGCTGACCATATCAAAATAGACCAAGCATTTATCGGTTCATGTACAAATGGTCGCTTAGGCGATCTTAAAATAGCATCTGAGATTTTAAAAGGTAAAAAAGTTCACGAAGATGTACGTCTTATCGTAACTCCGGCAACTCAAAGAATCCTAAAAGAAGCATATAGACTTGGATATATGGATATCATCATCGATGCAGGTGGTGTTGTTTCTAACCCTACTTGTGGTGCTTGTCTTGGTGGATATATGGGTGTCTTAGGTGATAATGAAAAAGCAATAAGTACTACAAACCGTAACTTTATAGGACGCATGGGAAGCCGCTCTTCTGAGGTTTACTTAGCCAACTCAGCTGTTGCTGCAATTTCTGCTATTACTGGTTACATTACAGACCCTAGATAGAAGTATGATAAACCTTCCATGTGTAATCTTTGCAGGTGGGAAAAGCTCAAGAATGGGAGAGGATAAAACTCTTCTCCCATTTGCAGGTTTTACAACTCTCACAGAATTTCAATACTCCAGACTCTCTAAAATATTTACCAATGTTTACATCTCATGTAAAGATAAAAATAAATTTCCCTTTGATGCAAACTATATAATAGACAAAAAAGTTCAAGACACTTTTGCACCAACACTTGCTTTTGTTTCTATATTTGAGTCTCTTAAAACAGACTCTTTTTTTGCCATTAGTGTTGACTCTCCTTTTATAAACGAAGAGACTATTGTAAAACTTATATCCAATGACTCCCAAGAAGTAGATGCAACTATTGCAAAAACAGAAGGTGAAGTACAACCCCTATGTGGAATTTATCATCGCTCTTTACTACCAGCATTTGAGACAATGCTTAAAGAGGATAGACATAAACTTAACTTCTTACTTAAAAACTCTTTAACAAACTATGTCATATTTAAAGATGACGATACCTTCTTAAACCTAAACCACCAAAAAGAATACGAAAAAGCACTTACATTAATTCCTAGCTAATTATTGCCATCTCTTCGCTATAATAGTAAAAAAGCAAAAGATAAAACCAATGAACTTAACACATTTAGACGAAAACCAAAGACCAAAAATGGTTGATGTAAGTGATAAACAAGAGACTACAAGAGTAGCAGTTGCAAGTGGTATTATAGAGATGAGTCAAGATGCTTACGATGCTATAGTTACTGAAAAAACAAAAAAAGGACCCGTTTTACAAACTGCAGTGATTGCAGCTATTATGGGTGTTAAAAAAACTAGTGAAATCATTCCTATGTGTCATCCTTTAAACCTTAGTGGGATAAACTGTGATGTAGAAGAACTCCCAGACCTACCAGGTTTTAAACTTATAGTTACTGCTAAACTAAAAGGTCAAACAGGTGTTGAGATGGAAGCACTCACAGGAACAAGTATAGGTCTTCTTACTATATATGATATGGTTAAGGCGATAGATAAGGGTATGGTAATACGCCATGTTCAACTTGAAACAAAATCAGGAGGCAAAAGTGGAGACTATAAACGATAGTGAGCAAAAAGTACTTATTGAGTATCCTTGTAACTGGTGTTATAAAGTCATAGCAAGTGAAAAAACTGCACTTGAACAAGCTATCCGAGATGTGATAGATGCAAGAGAACATACGATTACACCTTCAAACAAGTCTAAAACAGGAAAGTACATTAGTATGAACCTAGACCTACTTGTTCATAACGAAGATGATAGAACTTTTATTTTTGAGGCATTAAAAAAGCATCAAAATATTAAAATGGTACTTTAAAAGGAGATATGATGGCACAAAATATAGAAACTAACCTAAAAACTGTTTACAACAAAAGGTTTAAAACTATCGATGAACGAATCCTCTCAGCGATAGAGGAGAGTAAGATAGATTTTGATTCTCTTACTTTAGAAGAAGTGCGTCAAGTAGCAACATCTATTATTGATTTAGAAACTTTAACTCTTCAAGATGATGTGCAAGCACTTTTAGCAGAGAAAGAGGCTATAGAACGCGAGCTTGAAAAAAAATCTGAAGCTCTTCAAAATACTAAATACACTATCTTTAATTTGCTAGAGGACGAAGTTCTAAAATCTGATAATGCACTAGCCAAACTCCATCAAGTAAAACTACAGTCAATTGACCTCTACGATATCCTAAGTGAAATGGTTGAGTCAGCAATTATCGCAGCCTTAGAAAAGGATACACATGGTGACATCACAGAGTCAAATACAGAAGTCATCAAAGAGATCAGTTATGAGTCTATAAAGGAGGGTTCTCTTAATACTATACGTGTGAGAAAAATTCTCTCAACAATTTTAGTAACTGCAATTGATATGGCAGAAGCAACACCAAATAGAGCAGATCAGATTCTAAGTTCTACTCTTCACGGTATGAGAAGTGGACTTATCAAATCAATCGATAGATTTAAAAAGCGTCTTGAGTTTATGCCACTTGAAGCAAAACATATACTAATAGAGGACTACGATACTATTATCGAAGATTTAAATCAAACAGATACTCTTTTCTCTCAAGTAGTTACAACACAAGCACAGAAAAGTTCTAAGGAGATTAAAAACATTCTTACCAAACTCAACCATGAGATGGCATATGACCTTGAAGAACTTATTTTAATCTCTAAAGAGACAGCAGACATAATGAAAAGTAGATTTTCTGTATTTGCAAAGAATGCTATGAAACAAGCAGATATAGCGATGCACTCATCTACGGCACAAGAAGCAAAAAGAATGGGCATGCAAGTATTTGGTGTAGCAAGAGTTGCTCTTAGTAGTGCAATCAAATCAGCAAAAGATGCAATAGACAAAAAATAAGTTTACAACAAAAGGACTTCTTATGATGATTCACCCAGCGACAGTACACTTTGCAATAGTTTTACCAGTTGTTGCTTCAGTATTTGGTATAGTTTATCTTATAAATAGAGAAGAGCTTTTCTCTAAAATTAGTACAATTCTTATCTTATTCACAGCCTTAGCTATGGCTGGAGTATGGTACAGTGGTTCTATTGCTGGACCTGAGATATACGACTTCCTTAGTGAAGCTGGTCAGAACACACTTGTTCAACATAAAGAGTTAGGCTTGTATCTTGCTATATCTATGGGTTTAGTCGCTCTTTTAAAAATTATTGGCTGTAAGGTGAAAAAGTTCTTTCTAGAGGCTATTGCAATTATAGCCCTGATAGTTATAACATTAGCCACATTTGTACAAGGAAATATGGGTGGAGAGTTAGTATATAATCATGGAACACCTTTTAAATCGTTTATTATTATGGATACACTCCATGAAACGGCTGAAGCTGTAAATGAAGAAGAGGAAGACTCTGCTAAAGTTGAACTATATCAAGAAGCCTTAGAAGATATCGAACTTATCCATGAAGAAGTTGAAATCTACTATGGTAATCAAGCTGAGTAAGAATAAATATGCTAACTAAAGATGAAACGATTGAAGCTTCAATCCTAAAAGCACTAGCACTTTATAAAAAAGATAAGTTAAATGCCAAACCGCTCTTTGAGAGTATGAAAGATATCTCTCTTTGGCTAGCAGAGAAAGTAAAATAATGAACATACTTTGTACACCACTTTATGAACAACAACTCAAAGTTATTTTAGATCAGTTTGTAGAAGAAGATTTTGCTGCAACAAAAAAATTCAAACTCTATTTAGATACTATTTTAATAAATCTTCCTACAAAAGCCAATAAATATAAAAAAGCACAATTATTTGATAATGAAGATATAAAAGAAATCCCTCATGAAGATTTTAATATACTTTTTTTTATAGATAATATAAGTGAAAGTTATCTAATTCTTGCTATTTTACCAAAAGATTAAGCTTCCAAAGTGTTTCATTTTGTAACCTCTTTAATACAAAATCTTATAAATAATATAACCATACCTCATTAAATTGTGATTGCACTATAATTATAAAGTAACAAAACTTTGTATAATTAAATAACAGAGTTAATTCATTGAATTTAAATTATAAATAATAACCTATTGAAGGAGAAAATATAGATAATAAAAAAACTCAAGATCAAAGTACGATCGGCAGAAGAGACTTTTTCAAAAAAGCAGCTGCGGTATCAGTAACTGCTCTTGCAGGAACATCTCTACTAGCAAACGAATCAGTCGGCGAAGGTGATCCAGCGATAATGCACCATACTAAATGGGGCCAAAAATGGGGTGATCCTGTAAGTGCAAACTTATATGGTATGCCATCAGCTTATGAGCATAATGTAACTAGAAGAAATACTAAACTATTAGCTTCTGGTAACTTTAGAGCATCTATTGCTGTAACACCTATTCATGAATCTCAAGGAATCATCACACCAAATGGTCTTTTCTTTTCTCGTTCTCATGGTGGAACTGCTCATGTAGATCCTAATGAGTATCGTTTAATGATTCACGGTTTAGTTGAGAAGCCTATCGTTCTTACTCTTGCCGAGCTTAAGCGTTACCCAAGTGTAACTCGTACTCACTTCATTGAATGTCCAGCAAATGGTGGACAAGAATGGAGAGGGCCACAGTTTAACTCTGTACAATTTGCTAAAGGTTTTATGGCTTCTGCTGAGTGGACGGGTGTATACATCAAGACTATCTTAGAAGACCTAGGTCTTAAACCAACTGCACAGTGGATGCTAGCTGAAGGTTCTGACAACTCTAAAATGGGTAGAACACTTCCTATTGATAAAGTTCTAGACGATGCAATGATCGTTTGGGGACAAAATGGTGAAGCACTTCGTCCTGAGCAAGGTTACCCAGCAAGACTACTTGTTCCAGGTTGGGAAGGAAACTTATGTGTTAAATGGCTTCGTCGTTTAGAGTTTTCTCAAGAGCCATGGTACTGTAAAGAAGAGACTTCTAAGTACACTGACCTTAAGCCAACTGGTAAAGCTATCCAACATTTCTATGCGAATGAAGTAAACTCAACAGTAACTTCTCCGTCTCCAGAACTTCCGTGGACTGATCTTAAAGATGGTGATGTAGTTGAAATCGAAGGTCTTGCATGGTCTGGTATGGGAACTATTACTGCTGTTGATTTATCTTTTGATGGTGGAAAGAATTATGTTGAAGCGAACCTTAAAGGTTTAGTTCTTTCAAAATCTTGGACTCGCTGGTCTTATATGCATACATATAAAAAAGGTGAAAAACTTTTACTTACTTCACGTGCAATTGATGATGCTGGTTATATTCAACCAACTATTGACCAAGAAGTTGCAGTAATGGGTGTTGAAGCAGTTTACCACAGAAATGCGGTAGAGACTTGGGAAGTAACAGAAGAAGGAAAGGTGAATCATGTTCAAATTAGAAGCGTATAATAAATTACTAGTTTCTGCTTCAGTAGCTACTGTAGTAGCACTCTCTGTAGTAGGCTGTATGGACGGGGGTGCAACACCATCAGGTGCTGCTACTTCTATTGCACTTGATATAGATGGTGGAGTTTCATACCCAGTTGTAAATAATAAAACATCTGATTACTATGTTAACCCACAAGCAATTGGTGCTAAAATCAATAATGGTCGTGTTCCAAATGCAGCAGAACTTGCAAAATGGGATACAGACTTACAGCCTGTAACTGCCTTAAGCCCAGAGGGTCACGGTATACCAGAAGGTAGTGGTTCAGTTGAAGATGGTGAAACACTTTATGAAGCACAATGTGTAATGTGTCACGGTGACTTTGGTTCAGGTGGTGGTGGATATCCAGCACTTTCTAAAGGTAATGCTGTAGATTTACAAAAGACATTAACTAACAACAGATGGAAAGATCCTGAAGCTGATGGTCCAACTCGTGTATTTGGTTCTTACTGGCCTCAAGCTACTACTATGTGGTGGTACATTAGAGATGGTATGCCTCACCCATTCTCAGATAGTTTAAGTGTAGATGAGACTTATGCTCTTACTGCTTATATCTTAAACCTCAATGAGATGTATGTTGATGGCGAAGAAGTTGATGATGAGTATGTACTTGACCGTGCAAAATTCTTAAAAATCAAAATGCCCAATGTTGATGGTTTTGAGCCAAACATAGCTGGTGCAGATGTACTTCCTGGCGTAAAAGCTTACTTCGGTAAAGCTTCAAACTTTGGTGGACTTAACCTTAATCAAGGTGCTGTACGTTGTATGACTGATTGTCAAGAATCAACTGTAAAAGTTAGACACATCCTTAACGGTGGAATTAAAGACTTCCTTCCACCTATGAATGTAACAAGAGACCTACCAACTAAAGAAGTTGTAGCTCTTGATGTTAAAAAAACATATACTGAAAGCTGTGCAATGTGTCACGATAGTTTCCTAGCACCAGGTAGTGGTGACTGGGCTGGATATACTCCAAAAGGTATAGACAAAGTTTATGCTAACGGTATCAATGGTACTGAGGGCGGTATGCCTGCTAAAGGTGGAGCTGATCTTTCTGATGCAGACTTCAAAACGATGGTAGATTATTTAATCTCAGCAAAAGTAAAATAACAAAGGAATAATTATGGAAAGAAGAAATTTTTTAAATGTAACTTTAGGTGCTTTAGCTTTAGCTGTTGTACCTGCAAGTGTAAAAGCTGAAGACTACAGAGCAACTAAACCTGCTGTATGGTCTGCACATACTGTTGATGATGCTATAAAAGCGATGTATGGTACTACTGACTTAGTAATGGAAGGTGTTTCTTTAACTGCTCCTGATGTTGCGAGTAATGGTGGTGCTATTCCTGTTGACTTTTCAACTGACTTAGATATCAAATCTATTGCTCTTTATCAAGATGCAAATCCGGAAGCTGCTGTTTGTGCTTATACTACAACTAAGTATAGTATCAACAAGTACTCAATAAAAATTAAAATGGGTAAATCAGGTACGATTACAATCGTGGCTGAAGGTAATGACGGTAAATTATATGCAGCTAAGAAAAATTTAGATGTTGCACTTGGTGGATGTGAAGGTTAATTCCTTCACCCTGTAAGAAGATAGACAAATAATCAATAAAGGTATATTATGAAAGTAAAAGCAAAATTAAAAAATGGTGTTATCAAAGTTAAGGCTATGGCTAAACACGATATGACTACATTCAACATGATGGAGAAAAAAACTGGTAACCGTGAAGATGCAAATTTTATCACTCACATCACTGGTACTATCAATGGAGAGACTGTTCTTGATTTATCAACTTCACAGTTTTTATCTAAAAACCCTATTTTCAAGTTTCAACTTAAGGGTGAAACTTTCAAAAAAGGCGATAAATTACTTATTAGCTGGGTTGACCGCAAAGGTAAAACTGGTAAAGGTAAAGGTAAAATCAAATAATAAGCATTTATGCTTATTAAGATTTACTCTTACATTACAAATGATGATAAACTTTTTTTTTAAATACTTATCATCTTTGTCCTTCAAGAAACAACTTTAAAAACTCTGGATACTTTAATTATGATAGGTACTGTAAAAGAACTTTATTTTACACAAAACGATACTAATAAAACTCGTCAAAATGTAGAGAAAATTTCTGTTGATAATGCTGGTGTAAAAAAAGATAAGTTCTATAATAAAAATCCTATGCGAGCAATCCTTATCACTTCAGTTGAGAGTTATAATTTAGCACAAAAAAATGAGATAAATCTTCAAGCTGGCTCTTTAGGTGAAAATATTTTAATAGATATAAACCCTTATGCGCTAGTCCAAGGTGATAGAATAAAAATCGGTAATACTCTACTTGAGATAACCCAAAACTGTACCCTTTGCCAAGGTCTATCCTCAATAGATTCTAAGTTACCAAAACTTCTAAAAAATGACAGAGGTATCTTCGCTAAATACTTAGAGGGAAGTTCCCAAATCATTCTAGGTGCCACAGTTCAAATTTTAAAGTCTTAATCTAACTTATATAAAAATAATGATAAAATCTTTAATAACAATTTAATACAAGGAAAAATAAATGATAAAAATATACTCACTCATGATAGTTGCCCTAATGGCAATATCAGTTGTTGGTTGTAACGAGGCTCCTGTAGCTCCAGCAAAGCCTAAAAAGATACAAGATGTTCAAGTATTCTCAAGCCCAAATACTGATGGTAAAATTACAATAAAATCAATTGAAGCTGCTTTTGATGGTGTAGGTCTAGAAATACCTGGTAATAACGATATGAACAAACCTTTTGGACTAAGATTTAAAAAGCTTCACTACAAGATTTATAACCTAGCTATGTTTATAAATACTGACCTTACTTTTAAACTCATTAAAAAGTATCCTAGTTTTGGTGCATTAACTCCACTTACTATGTCAATCTGGGAAGGGGAAGAGGGTTGTATGAATATCTCCACTTTAACGATAAATGGTATGGCTCGATCAACTGGAATTCCAGTAACTGATCCAGACCTCATCGCTTATGCAGAGTTAATCCATAAAGGACTTGCCCTTGCTATCCCAGGTGGTACTTTTAAAGACTTAAACCATACAGTTAAGTTTCCAAACAAGACTCTAGCTACTAACTTTGAAATGGAACTAGACTTGGATGGTCAGTCGCCAGAAGACTTCATAGAAGAGTTTGAAGCTGAGTTTGAGGGTGAGATGGAACCTATAGGTTTTTTACTTCCTAATTATACAAATGTACAAGAAGAAATTTTTGACGACAGAGGATACACTGGTGTTTATGACTTTTATCATACTTACTCAATCTGTAAGTTTGATGTAATCTATCCTGTATCAGAAAAGCATCCTGAAGCTGGGGCATGGGCTCCTTGCTCATTTTATCTATACAAAAAAGTAGGCGAAGATAAAATGTATCTTGGCTTTTTATCAGTTGACAACTGGATTACTACAGTTGGTATGACAGAAGATGAAGAAGGTACAAAAAAACTTCGTGAAGCACAAAAGTTTATTGAGGACATCATCAATGAGATGACTGAGTAAAGTTACTTAAACCTGTATTTATACAGGTTTATATCTTTTTAAATACTCAAGGGAAAATTATATGAAACTACTTTCTACTATACTTACAACCTTAGCTCTAAGCATACCATTTACTTCTAGCTTATCTGCAGACAACACATTTACTCCTAGCTCAAACACAAAACTCGCTGTTGAATATACAATTGATGGTAATATTGATGAAGATTTTTTCAAGTTTTCTAAAAAGGCGACAGAAGAAATTAATTTTTTTCTTAACGATCCCCACCATAATGTCAATATAGTCTATGAGCAACAAGTAGGGAAAACTTCTCTTAACCAACTCTCATTTTCATCTCTAGTAAATGATAAAATAGCACGACCACTTATGAATATAGATCCTCGTATTGGTGGTTTTACACCCTTTAACCTTGTTATTTATAGAAAAAAGTCTGATAATAAAACGGTTATCACACATATAATGCCACTAGCTGCTTTGGATATTTTACAAATTTCTGATAAGAGGGTAAGAGAAACATTTATAAAAATGTTTGAACCATTAGATGCTGCTATAGAGAAAAGATATCCAGCTGCTACAAAATCATATACTAAAATTCAAGGTTTCGCAAAAAAGACTATGATGAATTTTGAGATTCCTTTTGATGAACCTGAAGATATAGATGACTTTTTTGATGATTTTCTAGAAAGATTTGAAGCTACATTTGAAACAAAAGGTTATATCATAGCTGGTTTCTACAACATGAAAGATAGCCTTAACAGCGAAGATGAAACTGATGAGGGCACAATGCCTGGATATAGTGCTTATATAGTCTACTCGCTCTGTCATGTAGCATTCTCGTACACTATTTTTGATGGAAAGAACCCAATGCCTCAAGCAGCTATTTTTGCACCATGTTCAATGTATGCATATATAAAAGAGGGTGAAAATAAAATCGTAATAGGAATGCCAACATTAGGTGCTTGGGCAGCAGCTCTAAATATAACAGATAAAGAAAAACTTACCAAAATTTCTCAACTAGATACTGAGATTCCAGCTATTATTCACTCTCTCGGTGGAATAGATACAGACAATCAAAACCCACAACTAACAAAGTAAGGTTTCCATTAGTAAGTACTAATTATAGTACTTACTAACACCTTCCATATGTGAACCCATATTTAAAAGTAACATATCAGCGATAACTAAAGCCGCCATCGATTCACATACAACAGTTCCTCTAATCGCGACACATGGATCATGACGACCTTTTAAAGAGAAATCAACCTCTTCATTTGTAGTAGTTACCGTATGCTGCTCTTTAAAGATAGAAGGTGTAGGTTTGAAATAAACATTTAAAACTATGTCATCTCCATTACTTATTCCACCGAGAATACCACCTGAATGATTAGATTCAAATCCATCTGAACGTATAGGGTCATTATTAGTAGAACCTAAACTTCTTGAACTTAAAACTCCATCTCCAATCTCAACTGCTTTTACTGCATTTAAACCCATCATAGCATCGGCTAAAACACCATCCAGTTTATAATATAGGGGTTGACCAAGACCAATAGGAACACCCTCTATAAGTACACGAGAAACACCACCAACAGAATCATGGTCTTTTTTTGCTTTAAGAATTGCCTCTTTTTGAGCCTCTTCAACATTTTTATCAAGTGCATAAATTATACTAGACTTAGCACAATTATAATCAAATTCCTCAGCTTTTATACCTGCCACTTCACAGATACCACTTTTAACACTAATACCAAGTTCTTGTAACATAAGCTTAGCGATAGCCCCAGCTGCAACACGAGCCGCTGTCTCACGAGCAGAACTACGTCCACCACCGCGATAATCACGTATGCCATACTTATGAAAGTATGTAAAGTCTGCATGCCCAGGGCGAAATACATCTTTAATGCTTGTATAATCTTTAGACTTCTGATTTGTATTAAAAATAATCATAGCAATAGGAGTACCAGTACTCTTACCCTCAAATACACCACTCAAGATCTCTACAATATCCGCCTCTTTTCTAGCTGTTTCAAATTCACTCTTACCTGGTTTTCTACGGTCAAGTTCGCTTTGAATAAACCCTTCATCTATAGTAAGACCAGCAGGAACACCATCGAGTAAACAGCCTATAGCTTTTCCATGAGACTCTCCAAATGTACTAAAACGCAGCTTCATTCCAAAACTATTCACTTATTTTTCCTCTTTTAAGAGTTTTACAGCTATTTCTGCTGCCTCTTGTTGTGCTATTTTTTTACTTTTTCCCACGGCTCTTGCATACTCTTTGCCCTCTATAAAAACACCCATTTCAAACTCTTTAAGGTGATCGGGTCCACGACTAGCCAGTACGGTATACTCAGGTGTAATACCAAAACGAGCTTGTGTGAGTTCCTGAAGTGTTGTTTTAAAATCACGAAAAAGTGAATCAAGTGAAATTTCTTCATGATTATGCTCAATGAGTTTAATCGCAATTTCACTTACAATCCCTAAACCAGCTTCAAGATAAATAGCACCAATTACTGCTTCAAAAGCATTTGAAAGTAGGGAAGATTTTTCACGACCCCCATTATTGTCTTCTGCGTTTGAGAGCAGGATATAATCACCAAGATGCAAAGATCGAGCTAATTTATCAAAACCTGTTTCATTGACAAGGGAAGCTCTTATTTTTGAGAGTTTACCTTCATCTGAGTTTCTAAACTTACTAAAGAGGTACTCGCCTACAATAAGGTCAAGTACTGCATCCCCAAGGAACTCTAAGCGTTCATTATCATAAGACTGTTTATAACTCTTATGTGTTAACGCTTCTGTGATAAGTGCTTTATCTTTAAATACATACTCAAGTTGTGCTTCTAGTGTTTTTATATTTTTATGCATATCTTTCTCTTTTTTAAACTCTAAAATTTATTGGAATGAGTTATACTCATCCCCTATATCTTTATAAAAATCTTTACTCAATTGACACTCAACATGCACACTATCTATAGTATGACATGAAGGACAACGATGAAATACGAAAGGATGAACAATTTTACAATCATCACACATATACTCAAAACTCAAGGTTGCTTTCGCCTTTCCCTCAAGTTTAATCAGTACATCAAGTTCAAAAATCGAACTTGATTTAGCAAGGTCAACATCTCCACGGGCACTATACAGTTCCCGTAAATAGCCATTTTGTGAAATTATATCTAAATTCAAATCCTTTGGCTCTATCTTCCATAAAATATCAAAGAGTAATTCACTTTTTGAGTGATCAAAATGCTCCCAAGCTAATCTAGGATTATGTAAAAATAGGTACTCAAACAACATATATACTAACTGGTGTGAAGTTTGATAAATATCTAAGAGTTTTTGACTTTTTTCATCTTGGGGTATTTTGTTATCATTGAGTATAGCCATTACTCTTAGATAGTTTCCTTCTAAGGAAATGTCTTCATTTAACTCATCAAGTGGTTCTAAAACATCTAAGGCAGACTTGTAATCTCTCATCTGCTCATAGACTAATAGCAGTGACTTTAAAGCTTCTGGAGTTCTTGGATTAGTTTTGAGAATACTTAAAAATATCTGTTTAGCACGCTCTAAAAAACCTGCTTTTAGGTAAGTTTTCCCGAGTAAATACATAGTCTCAATTCTATTTTTAGTATTACAAACGCTAAGGATTTCATTATATATTTCTATACTTTTTTCATAATTACCACTTTTATAATAAGAGTGTGCGAGTAAAAGCCAAGACTTTTCAGACATATCTCCACTACTGATAAGGACTTTTAGTTCATCTTTAGAGGGTAAAGAAGCAAACTGTTTTAAAAACTTATCTAAATATTCTGAATCTTCCTTGCGTTTATATTTATTGAACCAGTAAGAAAAAAATGTAATAGTAAATATAATACTAAAAAAAATAATAATAGAAAAAAGAGGATCTCGGAACTCTATAAAAAATGAATTCATTAGTCGTAAACTACAACAGCGTAGTCATCTTTGAGTCTATAAAAAGTCGAATCAACACTCAGTTCTAAATCTTTAAGTTTTCCTAACTGTACAAGAGAGTTTTTAGTTACTTTAATACCATTTTCACGAAAAAACTTTTTAATATTTACAAACTTTACATCTTCGACAAATTTATACTCAAACTCGCAATGAAGTTTCATTTTATCACTTGAGAATAGATGCTCATTGACATGCAATTGGTCAGAAGCATATTTGATGGGTAGGTGGCCTGATAGGTCTGTAAGTATCTCTTCTATGTGCATATGTTTTTGAGGAAGTGTCTCTTTTTGTAAAAAGACATATTTGTTGTTGAGTTTTAAACTTGGTGTAGTTAGCCAGTACTTATATGCTGGATTTGAGACACCAAGTTTTGAAGATATCTCTCGCCAAAGCCAAAATGAGTTAAGTGTACTAGGTAAGTTCGACATTCTCTTTGACTCCTTCAATCAGTATCTATTTTTTAGATTATATAATCTTTTTTTTAAGTATGTCCTTAAAGAGATTTATCTAACATATCTTACAGCATACTAATAAGTAATGCACTAAACATTAACTGTAAGGCGAACAGAATAGATGAGACTTTAAATGCTGTTCCAGCCGTTTTAATAATCGTTCCAAAGTGTATCATTAAACCTATAGCACTCATTGCAACTAATGTGATGTAGTGACTTACACTACCAATAAGTAGTTCGAGCTCTTTTGGAAGAACCTCAAGAGAAGCTAGAACTGAGAAAAACAAAAACCATAAGATAAAAGAAAAAGATGGAATTCCTACTTTAACCTTATCTTTTTCATCCTCATTACTCTTATTACTCTCTCTTACTGCTATATATATTAAGATAAAAACAAGAGGGAGAAGAAGCAATACTCTTCCCATCTTAACAACTGTCGCATAGTGACCTGCCTCAGGAGAAATACTAAATCCTGCGGCTACAGCTTGTCCAACAGCTTGAAGTGTATTTCCTGTGAAAACTCCAGCTTGAATATCAGTAAAACCCATGAGTTGTGCTAAAGCTGGTGCTAAAAATATACCTACAGTTCCCATAAGGTTTACTAGGGCTATACTCACACCGATATCATTGCTTTTTACCTTGGCCACACCAGCTGTTGCAGCAATTGCAGAACTTCCACAAACACCATTTCCTATACCTATCATAAGTGCAAGTTGGGGGTTAAGTTTAAAAAGTTTTCCTAAAAATACACCCATAAAAATTGTAAAGATCATTCCTAAAACAATAATTAATAAGGTCTGTAGACCTAAATTTGCTAACATTGTAAAGTTCAGGTTAATCCCCATAAGAGCAATTGCAAACATTAGTAAATCTTTTTCTGCAAACTTCACACCACTCTTATACGCAGAGCCTTCTCCATGAAAAGTTTTATAAAAATAATTTCCTACAATCATTCCAAGAATGATAGCTACTGTCGCTGTACTAAATGAGATAAACTCTGTAATAATATAAGACACTATAGCCACTGCAATACTAGCAAGTAAACCTTTTGTGTATTTTTTATATTTAGATATTTTGAACATCTAAATCCTTTGTATTTCAATTATAAACGCGATTATACCTAAAAGCTTAGCCCACTAATCGTTAAAGTATCATTATTTAGGACTGTTTAAAACGCTCTTTTTTGGGTAAATAAAGCTTGATTTTCTCAAAACTGATATCTTCTCACTTTTTTTACCATCTTTATCAAGAGCATAGGCATGAATTGTAATAGGAATTATCGTATCATTTATAGCATTGTTTGCTAAAACTTCTATTGTGCTCAGTGTAACAATCTTTTTCTTCTTCACCTCAGGTTGTGCATCAAAAGCTTTAGTTGGTCTCACAATAGTAATCTTACCTTCCATTCCCTTAGGAGTAAGGATTTCAAAATAAAACTTCATTGTCTCTTTTTTTGTATTTTGCAATAAAAACACATACGAGTTATTTACTCTTACCTTACCATCAGGCATGACTTTTGTCGAATAAAGACGGTTTTCTTTATTGATATTGAGAAGCATATGCTCTTTTTTACTACCCATTATACCAAGGATAACACTAATCCCAATAAGAAGAACCATATAAACAATGACTTTAGGCCGGAAGTATTGAGTCTTACCTTTTTGGTCAATTATTTCATAATCGCTTGACCAAGTTACAAGTGACTCTTTGCCCAGTTTTCCCATAACAGTTGTACATGCATCAACACACTCTAAACAGTTTATACACTCTAACTGTAGTCCTTTTCTTATGTCTATATGAGTCGGGCAAACCGTCACACAAGACTGACATGTTGTACACTCAGCATTTTCTTCAAAAGTTAAGAGGTCTTTTTGTTTTGTAAAAACTTTCTCATGATTTTCATTATATATATCACCACCTCTATGAGGATTATAAAGGGCCATAATCGTGTGCTCATCGTAAAGAATTGATTGTACACGAGAGTAGGGACAGATATATATACAAAAATCTTCTTTTAAAATGATGATGTCGTAAAGTAAAAAAAGTGCAACTCCTATAAGTATTCCAAAAAGTGTCCAGTGGTTTTGTATATCACTCAAATAAATAAAAAAATCTTCAGGAGGAACAAAGTACCATAAGAAGTCTGCTGCAGCTAAAAAGGCAAGAGGAATAGCGATAGAGACTGCTATAGCTTTTTTAATTTTATTTTTTCGCAGAGACATATCAGGCTCAGCTTGCTTATTTTTGATTCGTTTACGTAGTCCAACTATTTTTGTCTCTATCAAGTCTCTATAAAAGACACGAAAAATTGTCTGTGGACATAACCAGCCACAAAAAATTCGTCCGCCTAAAACAGTAATACCAAATACCCCTAAAAATACAAACATCAATAAAAAAGGTAATAGGTAAAACTCTTGCATATCAAAACGAACAAAAGCAAGATGTAGTTGTAACTTATCAAAACTTAGCAGAAAGAAGTGGTTTCCATTGACTTTAATCCATGGAAGTATCAGTGTAAATAGTGTAGCAAATGCAAATAGGTAGTATCTTTTATATCTCCATGGTTTAGCTATAGTAAAATCATTTGATTCTTTACTCATTATGAAATTCTCCTATTAGCATTTTTCTGTATTATATCAGAGTAAGTATATTTATCTTACATTTTCCTTATATTTTATAATGATTATTGTCCTTTCTTATTATTTGATAAAAATGTGATGTTATTTTCACCATTAAAAGTATGAGCTAATAAGATTATACAGAATTTTTTATGCACAAAAATGCTAGAATATATCTATATTTTACGATTAAAAAGAATTTAATAATTATGACTACTAAACAATACATTCTTAACACTATAAAAACTCGTCCGCTCATCATAGATGGAGCAATGGGTACACAACTCCAACAGCGTGATGATCAGATCAGTGAAGCTGCTTGGGAAGGGAATGAGGGCTGTAATGAGCTTTTAAATGTTACCGCACCTGAAATTCTGGATGAAATCTACCATGCCTACCTTACTGCTGGTGCTGATTTTATTACTACAAATACCTTTGGTTCATTCTCTTGGGTTTTAGATGAGTACCAGATTGGACATAGGGCATATGAACTAACAGAAGCTGGTGCTAGACTTGTAAAAGAAAAATGTATAGAATTCTCAACACCCGAGCAACCGCGTTTTTGTCTTGGAAGTGTAGGTCCGGGTACAAAACTTCCCTCTCTGGGACATATATCTTATGATGTAATGTATGAGGGTTATACTGACTTTTGTAAGGCACTTATAGATGGTGGAGTAGATATATTTATACTTGAAACTTGTCAAGATCCACTTCAGATAAAAGCAGCCCTTCATGCTTGTCAAGAGGCAAACCGTCAAAAAGAGGTAGAAATTCCTATAATGATTTCAGTCACTATTGAGCTTAGTGGAACTATGCTCATTGGAACAGATGCCGAAACTATAGCGACTATTTTAGAGCCTTTTGATATTCTAAGTCTTGGATTTAACTGTGGAACAGGACCAGAACAAGTACTCAAACATGTCAAAACACTCTCTGAACTTTGGCATAAACCCATTAGTATTCATGCGAATGCAGGACTTCCGCAAAATCGTGGAGGATATACATACTATCCTATGGGCCCTGATGAGTTTGTATCGCAACAAGAAAAGTTTTTAGAGTATGATGGTGTAAGTTTCTTAGGTGGCTGCTGTGGAACAACACCTCAACACATCCGAGCACTTGTAAATGCAGTCATCAACAAAGTACCAAAGATTCCAACAGGAAGTCATCCAAATTCGATTGCTTCACTTTTTAACACAGTAGAACTTATGCAAGAACCTGCTCCACTTCTTATAGGTGAGCGTTCTAATGCAACTGGTTCTAAAGCCTTTCGTGAACTTTTACTTGCTGAAGATTACGAAGGAACACTTTCTGTTGCACAACAACAAGTTCGTGCTGGTGCTCATGTAGTCGATGTAAACGTAGGTTTCGCAGGTCGAGATGAAACAAAAGACATGAATGAAGTCATGGGAACATATGCACAAAAAATTGCACTTCCTCTTATGCCTGACTCAACACAAACCACTGGACTTGAGACTGCACTAAAGAACATTGGTGGAAAAGCTATACTAAACTCTGTAAATCTTGAAGATGGGGAACCAAAGTTTGATGAAGTCTGTCAACTTGCTAAAAAGTATGGTGCTGCACTTGTTTGTCTTACTATCGATGAAGTAGGAATGGCAAAAACTATCGAAGATAAACTCAAAGTTGCCGATAGAATTATAGACCTTGCCACTAATCGCCATGGTCTTAAAAAAGAGGATCTTGTTTTTGACCTCCTTACTTTCACACTTGGTTCCGGTGATTCAGAGTATTTTGATGCTGGTATAAATACTATTGAAGCTATTCGAGGATTACGCAAAAAACACCCTGAAGTTGGTGCTATTTTGGGTCTCTCAAACATCTCTTTTGGACTTGATAAAGATGCACGCCCATATCTTAACTCAATGTTTTTACATCACTGTGTTCAAGCAGGACTCACATCAGTTATCATTAATGTAAAACATATTATTCCTTTAAATAAAATTCCAAAAGAAGAACAAGAGATTTGTGATGATTTAATTTTTAACCGTAAACCAAACGGAGAAGCACTTTTCACTTTCATAGAGCACTTTAGCACTAAAGAAGCTGTTGATAACGATGCTGTTGATGAAGAGTATCTCGCTATGAGTGATGAAGAAAAAATTGCTAAACTCCTGATGGATGGAGATAAGGACAGAATGATTCCTTTAGTGGAAGAAGCTCGTCACTCCATCAAACCAGAAGTTATTGTAAATGAAATCCTCATCGATGCTATGAAAGTCGTTGGAGAACTCTTTGGTAGTGGACAGATGCAACTACCATTTGTACTTCAGTCAGCCGAAACTATGAAAAAAACGGTTGACCATCTTAACCCACACCTTCCAAAGATAGAAAAAGATGTTGACACAACACTCGCACTTGGGACAGTAAAGGGTGATGTTCATGATGTTGGGAAAAACCTTGTTGACATCATTCTTTCTAACAATGGGTATAAAGTACAAAACCTTGGTATAAAAGTGCACCTAGAAACATTTTTAGAAACTATGGAAAAACAACACATATCTGCTCTTGGAATGAGTGGTCTACTTGTTAAGTCAACTCAGGTTATGCTTGAAAACTTAGGTATTCTCAAAGAAAAAGGCATTACTATTCCTATTCTTTTAGGTGGGGCTGCACTCACAAGAAACTTTATAGATGACTTTTGTCGTCCTGCCTATGATGGTCCGATATTCTACTGTAAAGATGCCTTTGATGGTGTAACTGCTATGAGCCGCATTGAAGCTGGTAACATGGATACAAACTTACATCCTGATGCACCAGTGATTGAGAGAGTTGTTAAAGAAGAGATTATCATTCCTCCATTTGAAGAATTAAAAATGCCTACTCGTGATCTCAAAGTGCCAACTCCTCCTTTTTGGGGAAGACGTGAGATAAAACTAACACAGCAACAAATTGAGATGGCGTTTGAGTGGATAAATCATAAAATTCTTTTTAAATCACGTTGGGGATATAGCTCTAAAGGTATGGAAAAAGAAGCATATCAAAAGCAACTAGATGAACTAGTTTGGCCAGCATATGAAAAACTCAAAAAACAATTTCTTGATGAAAAACTTTTTGAACCTACTATTGTTTATGGTTATTGGCCATGTAGAAGTGATGATGATTCTCTTCTTATTTTTCATGAAGACGAGGGTTATTTTAGTGAAGATCAGATTAACCGTGAACCTCTTGACAAGGTAATTGGACGAGCTGAAGAAATATTTACTTTTCCACGTCAAAGAAAAGCACCTCACCGTGCTCTTAGCGACTTTTTTCACAGAGACAGACATGATGTTATAGCATTAAGCTGTGTGAGTGCTGGTCCTAAGCTTAGTGATGCTGAGAGACTTATTTATGATGAGGGTAACTATACTGAGTACTACCAGTTTCATGGTCTTGGAGTTGAGTTAGCTGAAGCGCTTGCTGAAATTGCACATAAACAAGTCCGTCTTGACCTTAACATTGCTGATGGTGAAAAACCAACACTCGCAGATGTTCAGATGAACAAGTATCAAGGAAGTAGATATAGTTTTGGTTATGCAGCCTGCCCTGACCTAGAGCTTAATCGTCCACTCTTTAATCTTCTAAAGCCTGAAGAGTTTGGAATAGAATTAAGTGAGACTTTTCAGATACACCCCGAGCAATCAACTTCTGCTCTTGTGGTCTACCATCCAAATGCTACTTACTATAATGTATAAGTATTTTTTACTTATGCATTACACCAATTCCAATCGTCAGTGCAATACCTGATTAAACTGTAAAAATAGAATCAACGTCTTCTATAACTAAGTGCCTCTAAAATATGCTTCTTTTGGATAATGTTACTCTCATCTAAATCAGCGATAGTACGAGCAACTTTTTGTACCTTTTTTATACTTCTAAAAGAGAGACTAAAGCGAGATACTGCCATATCTAAAGTAGTCTTCGCCTCATCATCTAAAATACAAAACTGTTCTATCTCTTTATCACTCAGTTTAGCATTAAAACTTTTTTGTCCGCGTTTTTTATTTAAAATATGAGTTTGCACTACTTTTTTATGCATCTCTTTAGAACTCAAACTAGGCTTATCAGAGTGAGATACATTTTGCATTATTACATTAATATCGATTCTATCTAAGAATGGATCTGAAAGTCTATTTTTATACTTTTTTATCTCTAAGTCATTACATCTACACTCTTTATTTTCATTTAGTAAATTTCCACAAGGACATGGATTCATAGCACCTACAAAAAGTAAATTAGCGGGATACTCAACCTTAGAATTCACTCTTGAGATTCGTATTTTTCCATCTTGCATTGGTTCACGAAGTGCCTCTAGAATATTCTTAGAAAAGTGGGGTAGTTCATCAAAAAAAAGTATTCCATTGTGAGCCAGTCCCACTTCACCAATTTTTGCCTTATGACTTCCTCCTCCAAATACACTAGCACTTGTAGAGGTATGATGCACACTTTGCATATTTCTACGAGGTTTAAAGAGTGGCTCTTTTCCATCAAGTACTTGTAGTTTAGCTAAGTCCAGAATCTCGTTTATACTCATAGGTGCTAAGATATTACAAAGTCTAGTAGCTATCATACTCTTTCCACAGCCAGGGCTACCTTCTAAGATAATGTTATGAAACCCAGCAGCAGAGATAAGTGCTGCACGCTTTGCTACTTCTTGTCCCTTTACATCTAAAAAGTCTTCTTCATACTCTTTAGTATAATAGTATTTCTCTTGTGCAACTTCATAAAATGGGTACTCTATTTCTGACTTACTTATGCTTGGTTTTGCAGAGTTTTGATTTCGTAGAAGAATAACAGCTTCATTCAATGTTTTTACACCATAAAAGGATACATTTGGTATTTTTGAGAGTTTTTTTAAAGCACTAAAAGGAACAATAGCTTTTTGAATAATATTTTGATTTGCTAAAGATAAAAGTAGTGGATAGAGTTGATTATTTTCTTTGACAGCCCCATCTAATCCTAGCTCTCCAAAGACAAACCAGTCATTCAGTTCTTCTTGCATATCATATATTGCGATAAGAAGTGCCATACTCAAATCAAACTGGCTTCCCTCTTTTTTTAAATCACTGGGGGCAAGGTTTATTGTTATACGCTTAGGAGGAAATTTAAAGTCATTACTAAGCAGTGCAGATTTTGCCCTTTCCTTAGCTTCATTAATCTCCATACTTACTTTTCCAACAAGACCAAAAGAGGGTAAACCCTTAGTTAAAGTGCTCTCAACCTCAACCACTTTTGCGTTTATGCCTTCATAAGTTGCACAAAAAACTCTTTTCATAATAACAATCCTTTATTAGATTGTTTAAATAATAACGGGATTTTTTTCTTCTATGGATAAATATGACAGAATGCCATATTTTAAGACTCTTTTCTCTCTTTTAACATACGCTTATACTCTTTCTCAAACTTCTTCCGTCTTGCATATGAGAGTTTATCTATAAATAAAACACCCTCTAAATGATCCATTTCATGCTGAATAGCGATACTTAAAAGACCATCTGCTTCAAGAGTTTTAGTGTTTCCCTCTCTATCTTGAAAATTAAGTGTTAAAAATTCTGCACGTTTTATATCTTCATAAAATTTAGGGACACTTAGGCAACCCTCTTGGTACATAGTTTCGCCACTTTTATTACTTATTACTGGATTTATTATCTCTAATAAATTCTCAGCAGGCTGTTCACCCTCGTCATCTGGGATATTTAAAATAAGTGCACGAATTGGACGAGCAACTTGTACAGCTGCAAGTCCTATACCATTTGTCTGCATCATAAGTGGATTCATTGCATCAAGTAAGTTATGGAGTGCTTCATTAAAGGCTGTAACTTCTTTGGATTTTAAACGCAGTCTTTTATCTGGGTATTCTACTATTGTTAGTTTCATTCTTTTTATTAACTTCTTAAAGAGACGTAGTAGTCTATTTCTTTTTTTGCATAAATTTCTATATCACTTGTAGCACTAGGTTCTCCTAGTGCTTCAATCACAGGTGCTTTTATAGTAGGTGTTTTCTCCATAGTATCATCTATGTTTCTACGATTTCTACCTCTAAGAGTTCCTGCCATCTACTAATCCTTACTTTTTATCGTTCTTTATAAGTACTTCATCGATCATACCATATTTCTGTGCATCAGTAGCACTCATAAAGTTATCTCGTTCGGTATCTTTTTCTACTTGTTTTACAGTTTGACCTGTATTTTTAGCGATGATGCCATTGAGCTCTGCTTTCATGCGAAGAATTTCTTCAGCTTGAATCTGAATATCAGTGGCTTGACCTTGCGCACCACCTGAAGGTTGGTGAATCATGATACGAGCATGAGGAAGAGCATAACGCTTACCTTTCTCACCAGCACATAAAAGAAATGAACCCATAGATGCTGCTTGCCCGATACAGATAGTAGCGACAGCAGGACGGATATAATTCATAGTATCAAAAATAGCCATTCCCGCAGTTACAACACCACCTGGAGAGTTGATGTAAAAGTAGATATCTTTTTCTGGATCTTCAGCTTCAAGAAACAAGAATTGAGCAACTATAGTAGAAGCAACCTGATCGTTAACCTCTCCACTTAACATGATAATTCTATCTTTCAATAAACGAGAAAAGATGTCATAAGAACGCTCACCTCTTCCTGTTTTCTCAACTACATATGGAATATAAGACATAACTTATGCTATCTTATCGTTAAGAAGACCAGAAAGAACTCTATCTTCTACCATTGACATTTGGATAGCCGGAAGGTAACCAGCATCTTTATAGTGCTCATATGCTTTTTGAGGATCTTGACCCATTTGCATCGCTTCTCTGTAAACAGTTTGCATCACTTCTTGTTCTTCTATCTTCACAGCTTTTTCTTTTGCAATAGCATCGATGATAAAAGTCGCTCTTACACTTTTTTTAGCTTCATCACGCAAAGTTTCACGAAGTGTATCTAGCTTGTCTTTGTTATCACGAAGTTCTTGAACTTCTTCGTCACTCATAGTTCCAGCTTTTTTATTGAGTGCCATATCTATTTCTTGCTCTACAACAAATTCTGGTAAGTCAAAAGTAAGACCATTTACTAAAGCATCAAGAAGTTTAGGTTTTAAATCTTCATTATAAAGTTTCCCAAGTGCTTCATATTCTAACTGTGCTTTTACCTCTTTAGTAAGTGTTTCCACAGAAGCATTGTCTTCACCTGGCATCATTGTTTTTGCTAACTCATCATTAACTTCAACTTCTTCTTTTACTTGAATCTGAGTAACTTTTACTTTAAACTCAGCATCTTTACCAGCTAAGTCTTCGCCATAATTCTCTGGGAAAGTAACTTTAACAACTAGTTCTTCATCACGTTTCACACCGATAAGTTGATCTTCAAAACCTGGGATGAAAGAGTTAGAACCTAAAAGAAGAGCATGGTCTTTTCCAGCTCCACCATCAAATAAAACACCATCAATAGAACCTTCAAAGTCGATAACAGCAGTATCGCCATCTTTCATTTTACGGTTACGCTTGATATTAACTAAAGGAGCATTTTGCTCAGCTAATTGTTTGATTCTTGCTTTTACATCTTTATCAGAAACTGTAGGCTTTTTAAAGTCAGGAACAGACTTAGTTAAATCACCAAGTTCTATACTTGGACGTGTTGCAACTTTAACTACAACTTCAATTGAAGTTTCAGTTTTTTCAAATTTAGTAATATTTGGCTCACCCATTAAAGAGTCATTAGAGATATTTAACTCTAACAGACCTTGAGAAAAAACTTCTCTTAATGATTCAGCTTCAGCATCTTCTACTAATTTTTGTCCATACTGTTTTTTCACGATTGCAACAGGAACTTTACCCTTACGAAAACCTTGAATACTCGCAGTTTTACTAAGTTGTTTAGCAATTTTTTCAAGGTTAGCATTTACCTCATCCATTGAGATTGTAGCAGTGATTTCTGCGTTTGCACTATCGATTTTTGTTGATTTGATTTCCATCAATTTCCTTTTATTTGTGATTCTTAATGAATCATATAACTATTATTTTGCCGTATACTAGCAAAAAACTGCTTTTAATTAGCTTTTACATAAATGTGGTTTAAAATTTAAAAAAACTATCCAGATGACTGCTATATCTATTATTACATCTGCAAAATTAAAGACTGCAAAACCCTCAAGTCCAACTATGGGGTAAGGCCAAGCATGATAATAAACCATATCAACAACACCACCATGAATAAATCTATCATAAATGTTGGAAAATGCACCACCTAAAAGCAGACCTGCAGGTATTGCGTAACAGAGCTGTTTCAGATAAAAAATATACACTAAAATACCAAATACAAGAACTAACTGTATATATTTTAAATACTCTGCCAAAAAGCTAAACATTGAAAATGCCACACCCTTGTTATAAACTAAAATAAAGTCAATATAGTCTGAGTAGTAACGAAATCCATCCACAAAAAGCATTTTAATATTTTGATCTATAATAAAAATACCTATAAGAGTGAAACATAAGACAGCTGTTAAACGCAGAGTATTACTATGCATTTAACACTTTTTTGAAAAATTGACTCATCTCATCCATTCTGAGATTCATTAGTTTTTCATCTTTTGCTTCTAATAAGATACGAAGTTTATTCTCAGTCCCTGAGTAGCGTATAAGATGACGTATACCTTGGGCATCAAGAGCTTTTAGTTTTTTATCAAGCCCATCGATACTCTCTAATGCTACTTTCTTTTTTACATGTAAGTTTACAAGTTTTTGTGGATAAAGTTTAAATGGACGTAAAACCCTAGACGCTTTTTCTTTTTTATCTAACAAAAGAGCGAGTACTTGTAAAGCGCTTACAAGACCATCCCCAGTTTTAGCAAAATCATGCATGATTACATGTCCACTCTGTTCTCCACCAAAGTTAATGCCCTCTTGTTTCATTATCGCTAAAACATGTTTGTCCCCAACATTTGAACGCCATAGTTTTAAACCATTAGCCTCCATATAGTTTTCAAGACCTTGGTTACTCATAACAGTTGCAACAACACCATTACCTTTCAGACAGCCTCTCTCATTAAGATGCACACCAAGAGCACCGATAAGCTGATCCCCGTCAACTACTTGACCCAGCTCATCTATAACAACAAGTCTATCTGCATCACCATCAAGAGCAATACCTAAGTCTGCTCTGTATTCAACCACCGCCTCACTAACACCCCTAGGGTGCAAAGCACCACAGTTATCATTTATGTTATAACCATCAGGTTTATTGTTAAGAATAATAACTTCAGCCCCTAACTCTTCTAAAACAGTTGGCCCTACTTTATAAGCAGCTCCATTTGCAGTATCAAGAACTATACGCATACCTTGAAGTGTCATATGAACAGGAAAAGAGTGTTTGAGTTGAACAATATAGCGTCCTATCACATCATCAATGCGTTTTGCCTTTCCTATATTTATACCTGTAACCTGAGCCTCTTGTAATTTTGCATCATCAAAATAAATGGCTTCGATTTTTTTTTCATCTTCTGTAGAGAACTTATCCCCATGTCTGTCAAAGAACTTTATACCATTATCTTCAAAAGAATTATGTGAAGCCGATATCATTATCCCAGCATCACAACGCATGCTTTCTGTTATATATGCTATAGCCGGTGTAGGCATTGGACCCACTTCTATGACATCATAACCTATTGCAGTAAGACCAGATACAATAGCATTCTCTATCATATATCCACTACGACGTGTATCTTTTCCCACAAGTATTTTGTTAGTAATAGATCTAGATTTGAGATAAATTCCAACTGCCATAGCTATTTTCATAGCAACTTCAGCTCTTAAAAATGTACCAGCTTCTCCTCTTACACCATCAGTTCCAAATAATTCCATAATATGCTCTCTTTATCAGTTTTCTTATAAATTCTTATAATTTCAGTCATTTTACACCCTTTAACTTAATTTTAATTATTTTTAAGCTATTATTGCGAACTTAAATTCCAAAAAAGGACTCATAATGGCAAATCACAAGTCATCAATTAAGAGAATTCGTCAAACACTCGTTCGTACTGAACGTAACCGTTTCTACAGAACTCGTCTTAAAAACATAGTTAAAGATGTAAACTCAGCAGTTGAAGCTGGTAACAAAGAAGAAGCACAAGCTGCATTCAAAATTGCTAACCAACAGATTCATAAATTCGTAAGCAAAGGTGTTCTTAAAAAAGAGACTGCTGCTAGAAAAGTAAGTCGTCTACACAAATCTGTAAACGCAATATAATTAGAGCATAAATTATGCTCGCAGATAAACTCACACCGTTTATCAACCGCTATAACGAACTCGGCAAATTGCTGAGTTCACCTGACATCACTTCTGACATCAAACGTATGACAGACCTTTCAAGAGAACAATCAAACCTATTACCTATTGTTGAAAAAGCAAAAGAGTACCAAGCTTTAGTTGCAGATATTGCAGATACTAAAGATATGCTTGGTGACGCAGAAATGGGAGAGATGGCGAAAGAGGAACTCAAAGAACTTGAACCTCGAAAACCAGAACTCGAAGAAGAGATAAAAGTACTACTACTACCAAAAGATCCAAATGATGATAGAAATATCATTGTTGAACTTCGTGCTGGTGCTGGTGGTGATGAAGCTGCAATCTTTGTAGGTGATCTTTTTGATGCCTACACTCGTTATGCTGATTTAAGAGAATGGAAGATAGAGCTTTTATCTTCATCTCCTTCTGATGCTGGTGGATACAAAGAAATAACTGCTCTTATCAAAGGTGAACAGGTTTATAGTCGTTTGAAATACGAAGGCGGAACTCATAGGGTTCAGCGTGTACCACAAACAGAATCTCAAGGACGAGTTCACACATCAGCAATAACAGTAGCAGTAATGCCTGAAGTTGATGATGTTGAAGTAATCATTGAAGATAAAGACTTAAAAATAGATGTAATGCGTTCTTCTGGATGTGGTGGTCAGTCAGTTAATACTACCGACTCTGCAGTTAGAATTACTCACCTACCATCTGGTTTAGTTGTAACTAACCAAGACCAAAAGTCACAACACAAAAACCGTGAAAAAGCAATGAAAGTTCTTAAAGCTAGACTTTATGACCGTGAAATGCAAGAGCAACAGTCTGAAAATGCAGCAGAAAGAGCAGCACAAGTAGGAAGTGGTGATAGAAGTGGACGAATTCGTACATATAACTACCCACAAAACCGTATGAGTGACCATAGAATAAATCTAACACTCTACCGTTTGAATGAAATTATGAGTAGTGGACTTCTTGATGAAGTAGTAGAACCTCTTATAACAGACAATCAAGCAAAAATTGTTGAGGCAGCTGGACTTTAAATTCCAGTGCTTTAGCAAAATCCTAACTGACTAAACTTCCCACTGAGTATTAAAAGTATTAATAACCCTACCCTCAAATGTAATAGTTCTCTCGTTAATACCAAGGTATAGTGTTTCACCACTTGTTGGATATACTTCTATAGATTCACTTACTTCTTGTTCTAATAAGGCTCTATAAAAACAAGCTGCCATACCAGTTCCACATGCAAGTGTTTCATCTTCAACACCACGCTCATATGTTCTTACTTGTAAGTTTTCTCCAACAACGCAGCAGATATTTACATTTGCATTGTATTTATCACGTAACTCTTTAGCTTCTACTAAATCAAAACTATTTACATTATCTAACATACATACTAAGTGAGGGACACCAGTGTTAATTAACCACCATGTTTTGTCATTGAAGTTGATACTTTTATCGATAATCACAGGAGGAGTAAGTTCACTTTTAACCATAGCAGTTCTAGGCTTGTTTTCACTTACCTCTGCGTTTATCACACCCGCACCAGTTAAAAAACTCATACTCTCTTTTGCAAAACCATGATTTAAAGCATAGTGAGCACATGCACGACTTCCATTCCCGCACATATCAGCCTTGCTTCCATCCCCATTGTAAAACTCCCACTCAAAATCATAGGCTTCACTAGGGACAAGAACTATAAGACCATCAGCACCAACACCATCTTGACGATGACACAGCACTTTTGCTAACTCTGTTCTATCTTCTTTACTCTCGTCTGAAAATATAACAAAATCATTTCCACTTGCACTATATTTAGCTAAGTTCATAGTTCTCTCTCCTATTTTAAATACTTACTCTTTATGATTGCCACAAAATCTTCACACTCTTGTTGTAGATTTTTTAAAGTACTAGAGTTATCTATAACCCAAGTCGCTCTATCTTTTTTCTCTTGAATGGGGAGTTGTGTAGCGATGCGTTTGAGTGACTCTTCTTTAGAGTAACCATTACGTTTCATAAAACGTTCAAGTTGTACATCTGCTGGAGTGAAAACAACAACGCTATCTTCTATATCGTAGTTAGAATTTTCAAAGAAAAGAGGTATATCAATAAGATAGGGAAATTTTAGCTTATCTTGTTTCTCGCTGCGTTTAAGAATCTCATCATGAATTTTTGGATGTAAAAATTCTTCAAGAGTTTTTTTAGCTTCATCATTTGAAAAAACAAAAGTTCCAAGCTTAGGACGATTGACCTTTCCTAGTCTTAAGTACTGTTTTCCAAAAGTCTCTTCAACCCAAGGGGCAGAAGCATCTAGTATCTCATGAGAGATAGTATCTGCATCTATGATACGCATACCATTAAGAGCGATAAGTGAAGCCACAGTACTTTTACCAGTAGCAATACTTCCAGTTAAAGCGATAGCATACTCATAAGCCATTAGTTTTTAATTACACCTAAGTAAGCTTTACGGATGTTGTTACCCATTGCAAACGCAGCAGGATGAACATCACAGTTATAAAACTCTAAACCATCAAGCATATCAGTACGGTGAAGAATGATATCTGCAGTTGGGTGATACTCTTTAGATGCTAAAAGTGCAGTCTCGCCATTTCCTAAGTTAAAAGGCATGATGATTTTAGTATATTTACCTAAAATTTGCATGATTTGCTTGTTATCTTCTACATTATCTAAAGATGGGTGTTTAGTTACTAAAAGACCATCATCTTTTAAAACACGGTTAAAGTGAGCAAGAACAGCTGCATCAGAATCTAATTCACTGATAATTACATCAAATGCACCATCTTTAACTTCACGAAGTGCACTTGCAGTTGCAGTTATTACCTCATAAGGAATTCCGTCATGCTTTTTCATTTCAGTTACAAAACCATCTGCATTATTACTAATTATTAACACATTTTCTGGCACTTTACTAGTACAAACAGCTACATGAACCATCATTTCGTTATATATAAATTCTTTCATATTAATTATTCCTTATTTATTAATGCGATTTTATCCACTTTTGGATTAATTTTACTTAATATAGATATAATTACGAAATATTTATAAAAACATAAAGGTATATCAATGAATTATAACAAAGTCAAATCATTTTGTAGTAAATTTCGTATGTCAATTGGTATTGCACTAATTGCAACAGGTGTAATAACTGGAAATGCTTGGTTCTATTTAGGTGTTATTCCACTTATTGCAGGATTTACAAAATTTTGCCCACTTTGTATGATAACTCAACAATGTGATGTACCAGAAAATAAAAAAGAAGAAGAGACAAAAAATGAGTCAAATTAGTTATAAAGATGCTGGCGTAGACATAGATGCTGGTGCAAGTTTCGTTGAAAACATCAAACCTTTAGTTAAAAGTACACGAATACCAGGTGTTATGGGAGGCATTGGTTCATTTGCAGGTGCATTTGAGCTTCCAACAGGTTTTAAAGAGCCTGTTATGCTTGCAGCAACTGATGGTGTGGGTACAAAGTTAAAACTCGCTATTGATAGCGGTATACATAATACTGTAGGTATTGATCTTGTTGCTATGTGTGTAAATGATTTACTCTGTAATTTTGGAACACCTTCTTTCTTTTTAGATTATTATGCAACAGGTAAACTCGATGTAGTTAATGCTACAAATGTAGTAGCAGGTATAGCAGAAGGCTGTAAGCGCAGCGAATGTGCACTTATCGGCGGAGAGACAGCAGAAATGCCTGGTATGTACTCTGAAGATGATTATGACTTAGCAGGTTTTGCAGTTGGTGTATGCGAAAAGTCAGAAATGGACAGAGTCTCTCTTGTTAGAGCGGGACATAAACTTATAGCACTTCCAAGTTCAGGTCTTCACTCTAACGGTTTCTCATTAGCACGTAAAGTCCTTTTTGAAAAAATGAACTTAAACTTTGAAGATGACTTTAACGGTACAACACTAATTAAAGCTCTTTTAGAACCTACAACTATATATGTAAAACTATTTAAAGAACTAAAAGGTGAGATAGTTGCAATGGCACATATCACCGGTGGTGGAATAGTAGAAAACTTACCACGTGTACTTCCTGAGAACTTAATGGCAGAAGTTAAAGAAGCAGATATTCGTGTTCTTCCTATCTTTGAGCTTATGAGTGAGCATGTAGAACGATCAGAGATGTTTAGAGCTTTTAATATGGGTGTTGGAATGATACTTGTAGTTGAAGATAAAAATGTAGACTCTATACTTGCAAAAGCTGAGGGTTCTTACCTTATAGGTGAGATCAAAGAGGGTAAACGCGAAGCGAAAATGATATAGACTTCTTGTCTATATCTTATAAATACTTAACTAATTTTCAGGGAACCTCTTCCCTAAAAATCAATTCATATACTTTCTATTTAAAAACTTTTTCGTAGTCTTTTATAACTGCACCTGGGATAGTCATAATTTTCATAAAACCGTTCATATTCAGAAGTGGGTAAGAGATAGCAATATAGTACTTTGCATTAAGAGCTGTAGCTTTACCATTTTCAATTGTAAAACAGTAAGGAAGAATAGCAGCATTTGCACGACCAATCTTCTTCACAAATTTACTTGTTCTTTTAGAAAGGGCATATCCAACTAAAGTACTAGTTTCAGAAAGTTTCAGTTCAAAAATTAAACCTTTTCCTTTTTTGTAAGACTTTACTTTTGCTAAAAGTGCTTCATCAGTACCTTTACCCACTTCATCAATATCCTTGTAATAAGGCATACTACTCATAAAGTGGTAATCCGCTAAACCATCAAAATCCCATTCATCTTTTGATCTACTAAGACCAGGAAATGCTTTATTGATTTTTTCTAATTCGGCATTAAAGATTGTATGGTTATACTCTTCTTGCATAAATGCTTTACCAAAATATACAGGATTTGTAATACTAATCATCTTTTCTTTCTCATCTACAAAAAGACGCATAACAGCAATGTTAGAACGACTTGGTTTTGCAGCTTCAGCCTTAAGAGCAGCATCAGTAAATACTATAGTAGTACCCTTTTTGATAGACTTATAGTTGGCAATGACTTCAAAACCAGCAGACTTAAGTTTAGCTTCCGCAGAACTTGCACTCATATACTCACCAATTAAGTAAGTATTGATTTTAGTACCTTCTACACTAGTTTGAACCACACCTACAAATGTAAGAGCAGCTACACCAACACCTATAGCTATTATTGCAGATAAGACTACTTCTGTTAATTTTTTCATATTTCTTTTCCTCCTAAGCTTTTCATAATTTCAATAATTTCGCTATCCATTGTTTCAGTCCATTTAATTTTTGCAGGATCTTTAATCTCCATAACAGCAGTCCAAACAGATAAACGTGGCATACCAACAACCATAGTGTTACTTCCTTCTTTTATATAAAAGTACATAGCACATGGAGCAAGTACACCTGCATCAGGACGACCTTTGTTAAATATATTGTAAGAGAATGTAAAGTGACATAAACCATACACAAAGAACTGATCATATTCAGAAAATTCCATCTCTAAGTCATCTTCATATGTCTCTTTAAAGTTTTTAAAACCAGCGATGATATATTTCTTTTCTTCAAACGCAGCTTCTAAACCTTCTTGAAACTCTTCAGCCCACTCTACAACATCACCACTTCTATCTACAGGAAACACAAAAGTCATCATAGGTTTTGCAGGAAGTTTAGTAAATTCAGTTGTGATTACTTCTCCACCAAACTCCTTAGTCACATATGCATCTAAAGGCTCATACATTTTTACATATGCAGCTCTATCAGTTTCGTTTGTTACACCTGTAATATTTAGCATTGTACCAGGGTCAATATGACCTATATATGTTTTACCTTCTTTTATCTTTTTATATATAAGAAGATTAAAAGGCTGAAATCCAGCTGCTTGAGGAGATGTTTTAAGTATAGGATATAGCGCTATATCATTAGATATAGAGAAAAATCCAAGGTTATCTAAGTTTGTAATCCAATCCTTATCATAATCAGGATCTTCCCTGTTACCATAACGCTCAGAGTAAGCATCATTAATTTTTTCATGTGGATCTGAAACAGAAAACCCTGTTGAATCTTCTAATGCAGGTAAAAACTCTTTTTCAAACTTTTCTTCTTGGTCACCATCTATTATATTAAAATGTGATGCAGGTTGAGCAAGTGCTACTGATATAGATAGAGAAAGCAGTAGTGTTGATGTAATAATTTTATTTATCATATTATTTCCTTAAGTTGTGAATCTATTAACTTCATAAATTCTAGCATAAATTATAAGGAAAAGTAAATTATTTTATAAGCTAAACTAGAATTTAAGAAAGTTGGGTAAAAAGAGAGTGTCACCAGATATGGTGACACATTAAAAGAAAAGAAAATTTTCTTTTTAGACTAGAATGCGTAAGTTCCAGCGATTGTTACACCCATTTGAGAGTGTTTAACATCTGCAGTAGCACCTGGAACACCAAACTGAGATACATCATAAGATGCTGTAGTTTCAGGAACATAAATAAATGAGCCATCTACAGTAAAGTCACCAAATGTCATACCACCACCAAGAGCATAATGAGTCTCTACTATACCAGGAAATCCACCTAGATTAAAAAAGTTCTGTGCAGTTGAAGCTTGCTCAACAATTGGAGATTTAGCATAGTTGTAACCTAAACGTACAGCCCAAGTATCGGCTCCATACTCATAACCTACAGCATAAACATCTTGATTTTCCCAACCAAAATCACCATAACCAGCAGCATCAGCCCATGCAATATTTTTATAATCAGCAGAAAGTGTATTAGCACCCATAATATAAGAGATACCTACACCACGTTCTTCAGGTTGTGCAAGATTGTCACCAGATTTAATTACACCACCAGCTCCAAATGAAGTTACTGATGCTGATATAGTGTTATCATATGTCATACCAATTTCTGATTTATACACAGCACCAAGAGTTAAGCCGCCTGTTGTATATGTAGCACCGAATTCAAGACCATAACCAATATCAGATGATTGACCATTATCAATAAATCCGCCTCCGCTTAGGTGACTCATTTGTAATGTACCATACTGTAAAACACCAGCTGCACCTAGCGTTACATTACCGATTGTATAAGAAACAGGAACAGCAACTTTAAGAAGTGCTAATTCAGTTTT
>DDCH01000012.1:91694-92455 GCA_002335055.1 Sulfurimonas sp. UBA2011
TCAACACCCATTCCCGCAGTACCAGCTATAGTAATACCAAGTACCAGTAAATCTGAAAGTCTTGCTGCATAATATAGTTCAGGAATAACAGATAAGCTAGCATCTGAATCTACATAATCACCAGTTGAACCAGCAATATTAGATTTAAAAGAAACATCTGGCATAAATACAGTAACAGCTATAGTAGCTTCCATATCTTTAACAGAAGAAATATTAGCAGGATTCACTAGAGCTGATTCAGCACCAAATGCTTTAGCAATTCCAACACCACCCATTGCACGAGACTTCGCACCTTGACCTATCATAACGTCACCGTTAGTTGCGAATGCTGATGTAGCACCTAAAGCTAATGCAGCTACTACTGCTAATTTAATTGTTTTTGTCATTTTCTCTCCTCAGAGTGTTTGTTATTGAGATAGACTTTGTTTATTTCGACTGCAGCCATTATAAGAGAGTTATTTTGAATTTAAACTTAAAGTAAAATATGTTTTTTTACTTAATTATTAGTTTTATCTATGAATATTATAAATTAAAGGCTTATATATAGGAAAAATGTCTTAAAAGTACTGAAATAAGGAGGGTTGTTAAAAATAATAATTTTTAATGCAATAAAATAAAATTAGTTATAGTGTGAATATATTTAACATAATTTATAGTATATAGTATATGGTATAAATATAAACTCAAAGTAAAATATTAAGTTAAATAGATGTGTAATTGAATGAAGTGAATGAAGTATAAAAAAAGTAAACAACTAACTA
>DDCH01000011.1:0-33267 GCA_002335055.1 Sulfurimonas sp. UBA2011
CCGCACGTCTCCACCAAAATATCTTATCATAGCAATCCATATCAGTCCATCACAAATCAACTTAACTCTTTTTTTTTGATTTTAGCCTCGAAACTTCTTTTGTTAAGCATTCTATAGAAATACAGTTTAATTAAGTTGACATATAAATTGAATGTCGATAAAATTATTGGAACTTGTTTTGATAAATAACAATGAAGGATACTTTATGAGTTCAAATGATTCTTTAATTAGGCATCTTATAAATTCGGATGCCCTTCGTTCAAGTAATATTATAGATGCTTTTGACAATACAGATAGAGTGAATTTTGTTTTGGATCCAACTGCTTTAGATGTCTATGAAGACTACCCACTTCCTATAGGTTACGGACAAACTATTTCTCAACCAACAACGGTAGCCATGATGATGGAGATGCTAGAGCCATGTTCGGGACAAAAGATTTTGGACATAGGAAGTGGCTCAGGTTGGACAACAGCACTTCTTGGTTTTATTGTCGGAGATGATGGTTCTGTTACCGGACTCGAAAGAATTGACAATCTTGTAAAGTTTGGAAGTAACAATCTCCAAAAATATAAATTTAAAAATACTGAAATTATTCAAGCGACAAATCAGTTCGGCATTCCTAATGAAAAATTTGACCGTATATTAGTCTCTGCCTCAGCAGATGAGTTTCCATCTGAATTAACAACTCAATTAAGAGTTGGAGGAAAGCTTGTAATCCCAGTAAGGAACTCAATTTATGAAATAACAAAAAAAGAAGATGGTGAACTTGAAAGCATAGAACATTATGGATTTAGATTTGTTCCCCTGATTAACTGATTGCTCTTGTCTGAAGAGTAGATTGCCTCTGCACTCCAAGTATAACAATTATTAAATATATGAAATATCAAATTCATACGATAGAATATTTTTTAATAATAAACAGTTAAGGCCTCTTCTCTTTTATTTGCATTGCTGTTAATATTTAGTGGTTTGCTTCTTAAGTTCTTATAAGCCAGTCTTATTTGCATTTTGAATTGAGTCAATCAGATAATCAATATCTTGAATTTCTTGTAAAAAGTGTATACTAACTCTAATCCAACCTGGCTTTTCATTAAAGTCACTGTTGTCGTCAAGTCCTAAAAGATCATGCCCGTATGGTCCTGCACAAGAACATCCTGCACGAGTTTGTAGTCCACTACTACTGGATAAGTAGGCACAAAGGTCATAGGGGTTTAAGCCTTCTATATTAAATGACACTATCCCAATATTATCTTGATATATTAATGAGTAAATTAAAAAAGGCTGGTATTATAAAAAGTATTAGAGGTACAAATGGTGGATATGTCTTAGCTCAGGACCTTACTACAATTAAGGTCATTGATGTCCTGCTAATTCTTGAGGATGACTTAAAAGTTCTAAGTGCTCATTTTGAACATCCAGTGTTAGCACCTTTTTTTGAAGATGCAAAAATAAAGATTCATGATATTTTCAATCTTCCCCTTACAGAATTAATAAAGTATAAACAGGATGTATTAAATTTTACAATTTAATAGCTATAATCAAAAAGTCTTTAAGGGTGTCTTTATTACCATTATATAATTTTCTTCATAGTTATTTTGATCGTTCTTACTATTTTTAGAATTTTATTTATCTAAAAGGTCCATAAATATATATCTCACTTAAGTTTTGACAAATACTCGGATATTGCATTTACTTCTTGTGGTGTAAGTCCTGAAACTTGTGAGGACATTACCCCTCTAAGCTTTCCACCATACCTGAGTTCCTTATATCCGTTAATCTTTGCCATCAATACCTCTTTAGCTTGTCCTGCAAGCTCTAACCCTGTAGCAGGTACTTTTTGTGTACCCATTTGACCGTGACATTTCATACATTTATTATTGTACAATGACCTAGCATCAATCGAAGGGTCTGCTGCTTCTGCCTTAGGTAAGTTTGAAAACTCTTGTGTTTCACCATACATATCTTTGATATCATTGCTGAAAAAAACTAGTCCTATGAATATAATAGTTATCGTTAAAATTCTAACACGTGTCATACTGAGTCCTTTTTTTTATATGTAGTAATATCATTTTAGGATTAAAATTATAAAACAGACCTTAAACATATGAAATCTGTTAGACTCAAATTATATGTAAAAATTAAATCAGTTCAGAGGGCCTTAAATCATTTTTCTTTTTTTAAGGATATAATGAAAAGTTAAAAGGATTTTGTATGATTAACGAAAAGCATAAAATTGTTTTATTTGATGGTATTTGCAATTTTTGTAATGCATCAGTAAATTTTATAATTGATCATGATAAAAATGATTTATATAAATTTGCTTCATTACAATCTTCTATAGGACAAAAATATTTAAAAAAATTTGATTTTACATTAGACGATTTTGATACTTTTATATTAATAGATGGTGATAAGTTTTACACTTCTTCAACAGCTGCACTAATGGTAGCAAAAGACTTGGATGGCATAAGCAAATACTTATATTATTTCATTTTTATACCACCGTTATTTAGAGATATCGTCTATAAAATTATTTCTAAAAATAGATATCGTATATTTGGTAAAAATGATACTTGTCATGTGCCAACAAAAGATAGAAAAAATAAATTTATTAAGTAACACAGTTCCACATTTGAAGTGTCTAAGTCTTTTAGTTTAAACTCTTAGCTGGTTCACTACAGTTGTTAATAATTTCATTGAAATCATACCTATTCGTGATGAGACACCCCGATAAACCTCTTTTATGAACAAGTGTTCTTTTGGAATCTATTCCTCTTCTACTGTTTATCTTTCTTCTCTTGATTTATCTTCCATTGTTTATATTCCTCTTTCTCTTCTCTCAATCTATCTTTCTCTCTCTTATTAGCCCTATTCTTTTCCTGCTCTCTCTCTTCCTCTTCTTCTCTTTCTCTAACTCTTCGTTTTGCTTCTTCTTGTGCACGAGTCAGTTCAGACTCAGTAAGAGTTTTAGATATGTCTTCTATAATTGCCATACAACTTTCAGAATTTTTATCTGTTTTTGCAGTGAGTGCTAAAACTAATCCTAAAACTACTGCCTCATAATTATTTGCAGGCTTATAACATTCTGTATTTCCCATTTTATTTCCTTCTTTTCTTTTTGTAGTCTAATTATACAAGACAACCTACTTAGTAATCTGTTTTTCTATATAAATTATATAACTTTTTTCTGTATTTTTATTTAAATCCAATGTAGCATGAGTATTGAAATTAGAGATAAAGAAGAATTACTAGATTTCTTTGAGTAGAAGAAATTATATAGCGATTTATGAATATAAGGATATAATAGATTATATAAATATAAACTATCACGAAAGGATATATTATGTTAGAATTTGGAAAAGAAGAGCTTTGCGAAGAAGAAGTAGCAAGAGCGGAAGCAGGATTTTGTGAACTAGGAATAGGAATGATTGAAGCAGATGCTTGTGTAGATGCAGTAATAAAAGAACAAACAGGGATGATTGACAAAACAGTTCCAATATTAATAGAAGAATTGCAAGCATCTTTAAGTGCATTGTCAGACAACTTACAGAAAAAGAGCTTTGCTGATAGAATGAAAATAGTAACATTAAAAGTTCAGATACTTGATTTACAAACGAAAGTAAAAAAAGCAGAATATAGAACAGATTTAATGAAATTAGAATATGGGGAAAAGGAAGCTATACAAAGAGCAAAGAAAGATAGGGCCCATGAATTAAAAGAAGCGTATGTCAAAGCAAAAGCAGCCTAGCCTACGGGTATTAGAAAATGTTAATGTTGCAATAGCAGCCTTAATTGGCTGTTATTCAATGAGTTCAAAATTTATAAATTCTATTTTATTTTAGGTTTCTCTTGGTTCTCTATGCCTATAGATGTAATCGCATTTTTAAAATCAATATAATCTTTTGATTGTTGTAATTTTAGAATCATAATCAATTCCTCATGAGTTGTTTTTTCTTTATCAATTGAAGCAAGTCTACAAAGTTCCGCACCATCCTTTGTCTTTTGAAAAGCAACTCTCAATTCTGCTATTTTGCCAGCAATAGCTGGGGAGAAATCTTCTGGTTTTATCATTTTTTTCCTTTTTTTCTTTTTTTATTCTAATTATATAGAACGACTACTTAACTTTAGAGTCAGATTTCTTGAAATTCTCTATAAAAAACCCATACGAATAAATTTCGGTCTTCATGCATGTCTTATAATCCATTTAATTAAAAAACAAATATTCTAAAAGGAATTCCTAAAACTAGTAATGCTATAAAAGATGATAGATACCCATATTTAGGGTCTTTATATATATTAGAAACTCCAATGTATATATTCTCGTTTATTTCATATAAATATAAATTCATCGTTGGATTTGCTAAATGCTTACCATTTCTATATGTGTCTACGGAATACTTTATTACTGAAAAATAAGGTTGTAACTCTGAAGATGGTGTTACAATTCTCCAACCACCTAGAACAAGAACTAATAGAAAACTTAATATTGCTAATAATAACTTAACTTTATTATTCATATAATACCTTTCTTATACTTCTTTGTTTCGATATTTACTCAATAGATAACTTGAGTTGCTACTCTATACTTATGTTACTAGCTAAAATTATCTTATTCTCATTAAGTTTAATTTAGACTTAATTTATAAATTATTTCGCATCACCAATACAATCAATCTTTTAGTATTTTTTAATATAGATAGGAATATAGTTACCAATACATCCTTTAAAAGAATTCATTCTTTTGAGAACATAAGGTACAACAGGAATTCAATATGAAATATATTTTTAGAGCATATAAAAAGTATGCAGATTTTAAAGGACGTGCTAGTAGAAAAGAATTCTGGTTTTTTTATCTTTTTTTTATGCTCTGCACAATTGCTACCTCTATCCTTGATGCAATGATATTAATAAATACTGAGATTGTTGATGCAGCTATACTTAATGTATTATTTGTTTTAGGAAGTGTAATTCCATTTTGTGCCATACTTACTAGACGTCTGCATGATATTAATCAAAGCGGTTTATGGGTATTCATTATCTTGCTCCCTTTTCTAGGCATTATACTTCTTATGGTTTTAGCTTTAAAAGGTAATGAAGGTGAAAATCGTTTTGGTGAAGATCCATTAAAAACTATGTCTGATTATATAATATAGTAGTATTACTACTATATAGAATTAAGGACTTTCTAAATGCTTATCCTCAGCATTGTAATGGAAATATTATAACAGTTCAGATACTAATATGAGAAAAGAGGCTAAAAAAATTGAAATAGGTATGAGCTTTGGAAGTATTGAGATATAATGGAAAATAAAATAAAAACACAAAAGGAATCTCTTAATATTATTGAGGGTGAACTTATTGGCTATTAATAGCTAAGGAAAATACTTGACACTTATACAAATTACAACTGCACTATATGCCACTATGTTAACTAATTTTTATGGCTTTAAATTAAAAGCTGCTTCTAAAAAAGAAGAAAAAAAGAAACTTCGTATAGCATATTCACAAACTCTTCTAAATAAACTTAATATTAATATTAAAGTATTAAATCCAGAAAAACTTCCTATAAATGGTCAATATCTTTTAATCTCAAACCATAAGAGTGTAATTGACCCTCTTATAGTAGAACTAGCGACTAAGGATACTGAACTCTTTGGATATTGGATCGCAAAAAAAGAACTTTATAAATCTTTTTTCTTTGGTACTTTTGTTCGTAATGGTGGTGCAATAATTATAGATAGAGAAAGCTCTCAAATGAGTAGTTTTTTCTCTGATATAAAGAAATGTGTTAAAGATGGTAACTCTATTTATATATTCCCTGAAGGAACGCGGAATAAGACTGCAGAGCCATTAGGAGAATTTAAAGAAGGTTCTAAAATTATTGCTTTGAAAAATAGATTACCAATATTACCTTTACATATTAAAACAAATGCTAATGATGTTCTAATGTCTGCTTTAAAATATAGAGATAAACCTTATACAATAGAAGTGGAAGTTGGTGATATTATAGATTACAAAGACAGAACACTTTCATTAGATGAAGCCTATAAAAAACAATTTTATTAAATCCTGATATAAAAGAGTATGTAAAGAGCTGTTTAGCGTAAGTTAGCAAAGAATGAAAAGTAAATTAGAGAGGAAAACAAAATGAGGATTATTATTTGTGGCAGCTCTGGTTTTGTAGGAAAAGAACTTAGTCGGTTTTTTCAGAATAAAGGTTATGAAGTTTTAGCTCTCAAAGTAAGAGAAATAACAAAACTTGAAGAAATAATAGAAAAGCTTGAAGCTTCAGATATTCTTATTAATCTTTCTGGTGTATCAATTTTCTCACGTTGGACTCCCTCTTATAAAAAATCCTTACATAGTTCAAGAATTAATACTACTAAAAAATTAGTTCAGGCCATAAAGCTATGTAAAAATAAACCTAAATTATTCATTTCGACCTCTGCCACAGGCATTTATAAATATGAACAATTTTCAGATGAAAACAGTAGCTATAGTGACAGTTATTTATCCAAGATATGTCAAGATTGGGAAAATGAAGCCTTTATAGCAAATATACCTACAACAATATTTAGGTTTGGTGTAGTAATTGGAAAAAATGGCGGTATGCTAAAAAAAATGTGGTTACCTTTTTTCTTAGGCCTTGGTGGTATCATTGGAAATGGAAAACAATCTATTTCTTGGATTCATATAGATGATCTTTGTAATGCATATCAATATATTATTGAAAACCACTTTGAAGGTGTTTTTAATCTATGCTCTCCATTGCCAACAACAAATTTTGAGCTAACTAAAACACTTGCTAAACTTATGAAAAGACCAAGCTTTCTTCCTATTCCAGCTGCACTCATTAAACTTGTGTTTCTTGATGGCGCCAGTTTTATTTTAAAAGGTCAAAAAGTAATCCCAAAACATCTTTTAAAAAAGGGCTTCATCTTTAAATATAAATCTATACAAGATGCCCTGAAAAGTTTTTTCTAAAATACAAAATATACGATTAAAGGATTTCTATGACATTTAATTTTAGTGCTAATAATGGTAGGATAATATGAATCTTATTAATAGCATATATACAATATTAGAAGAACCAGAAAAGAATAAAGCTTCTTATTGGTTTCATGTGTTTATCTATACATTAATTATTATCAGTATCATTTCCCTAATGCTATCAAGTGTACAGGAATATAATGCAAAATATAAAATAATTTTCACATATATTACTAATATTATTATGCCTATATTTATAATTGAATATCTTGCCAGGCTGTATGCATCTGGAAAATTAGAAAGCTATAAGGGATTATCTGGAAAATTGAGATATATCCTGACCCCATATGCCATTATAGATTTACTCACACTACTTCCATATCTGCTTATTGGTTTTGGTACAGATGGTTCATTCATTAGATCTCTAAGACTGTTCAGAATATTTAGACTTTTTCGAATCAATAAATATAGAAAATTTATAAAACAAATGCAGAATATTGTCTCATCTAAAAAAGAAGAATTTACAGTATTACTTTTTTTCACCTTTATAATTGTTATATTACTTTCTTTTGTTATGTTTGAAGTTGAGCATGAAGCACAACCTAATGTATATAGTAATATTTTTCAAACAATATGGTGGGCTGTTGCGACTTTAACAACAGTGGGATATGGAGATATGTATCCAGTTACTGCATTTGGGAAAATAATTACTGGAATTATCTCTATTTTAGGGATTGCATTTATTGCTATACCTGGTGGTATCTTTGCATCTGAATTTATAAATTCATTCTCAAATGAAGAAAAGGAAAATATATGTCCCAAATGCTCTTCTGAAGATTTAATATCACACCCTAATCCAATAGTAAATTTTTCTGATAAAAATAAACAGTTTAATGATCTTGTAGAATGTCAAAAATGTAAATTTAGTTGGTTAACTTAGACACAGGTTTGTTTTCTTCTCATTTATAATTATTCAATAGAGTATGATAATGGGTTCATTCCCCTATAACTTAAAATGAACAAGTATGTATATAAATATGTATAACTAAAATAATGCTGTCTTGTAGGTACTTAATATCAGAGGTCTATTTAACAGAATTATAGCTTAGCAGCATGATAAGAACTTCTAACTAAGGGACCTGAAGCAACTGCTTTAAACCCCATATTTAGAGCCTCTCGTTTGAGTTCATCAAATAAATCTTGAGAACAATACCTTTTTACTTCGGTATGTTTAGCACTAGGACGTAAATATTGACCTAAGGTTAATTCACTCACTCCTACATTTAGAAGATCCCTCATCGTTTCCAAAATCTCTTTATCCGTTTCACCAAGCCCTAGCATTAGAGAAGACTTAACAATACTTTTAGAATGTTTCGAATAATACTCTAGAGTATTTAGGCTTCTATCATAAGAACTTTGAGGACGGACTTTTTGTGAGAGTCGTCTAACTGTTTCTTCGTTATGAGCAAGTTTTTTAACCTCTGTAGAGATAATGATATCAAGAGCAGTAGTATCTGCTTTAAAGTCAGGTGTTAAAAGTTCTATCTCTATCTTTGGACATTCTTCTTGTATCTTTAAAACACAGTCTTTAAAATGCCCTGCCCCATAATCTTTTAAATCATCCCTATCTACTGATGTAAGCACGACATAATTGAGACCAAGTTCATTAATTGCCCTAGTTAAACGAATAGGTTCATCAGTATCAACCTCCTGCCCCTTACCTGTTTGCACTCCGCAAAAATGACAGGCCCTTGTACAAATCTCTCCGAGTATCATAAAAGTCGCTGTTTTATGAAAATAACACTCTGCCCTATTGGGACAGGATGCTTCTTCACATACTGTAGTGAGTCTGTTATTTTTTAAAATACTTTGAGTCTTAGCTATCAAAAATGGATCAGGTGCTTTGACACGAGGTTTATAAGGATTCATCAAAAACCTCACAAATCAGTTGTATAACTTTTTCATTTACCTCAGCACAGGAAAGAGCGACTGCTTCATTTGCCAAAGAAGAAGTTCTTATACCTATAAGGTTACAAGGATGTATTTGATTATGAAAGCTTAATTCTGGAGATACATTTAAAGCTATACCGTGAAGTGATACTCCCTTCTTGTATCTAAACCCAAGAGACAATAGCTTTGCATCTTTGAGATAAAATCCTGGTTGATTTTTATCATAATATACTAAGGGTAAGTAAGTTTGAAAAAATCTTGTAAACACAGAAATTACTTTTGAGAAGAAACGAGCAGGAAAAGCCGCTTGGAAACAAAAATAATATATATTTTGTCCAGGAGAGTGTGAGGTAATAGAACCACCTCTATCGGTTTTGAATGTCTCCACCTCAAAGCTTGTATCTTCATCTTGACCTAGGGTAAATATCTCTTCATGTTGACAAAGTATTAAATGGTTTTGTCCATCTTTTATGGCCTGAGCATGTACCTCTTGCATTTTTTTATATGCTATCTTATAGTCAAGTACACCCCAGTCATGTAATATCATAAACGAAAATACACTCTTTCTAAGGCTTCTGCAAAACTAGGGTGAGCCATAATAGTCTTAGAGGCTAAATTTGTGTCCATCTCTCCTGCTAGTGCCATCGCGATAGGAGCGATAAGTTCTTCCGCGTCAGGTGCTAAAATTTCAGCACCCACGATAAACTTATCTTTATCTGCATAGACTATCATGACCCCCTCATTCGCTTCATGAAAGTTTGAAGCAGAAAAGGCATTTAACTTCACTATACCGCTACTTAAACCTTGAGTATCAAAAGCTGTTTGACCTACGGAAGCTACAGACATAGGAAGAGTATGAATAAACTGCACCACCTGACTTAAGTCTAGGACAGGAACCTTTTGCGCTAAAATTCTTTGTGTTACATTAATCACCTGGGCTCTAGCTGCATGGGCTAATTGGAGTTTTGCATTACAATCACCAACCGCATAATGATGCTTTAAACTACTCTCGAAGTATTCATCTGTTTGTATACCCTCTGCTATGTTTATATCTTCTGTTTGTATCACATTTAGATTTGCTTTTCTACCTGCACAGACTAAGAGCATAGGAGTATGAATATCTTCTTTATTTTCTAAGCTGATAACCACCTTATCTCCATGTGAGACAGCATTGGTAATATTATGCTCTTCTAAAAAGTTTATGCCCATATACTTTAGCTGTCCAATCATCGCCTTTTGTATCAGACTATGAGCCTTATCTTGTAAACCCTTACCCCGAGAGAGTAAACTCACTTTTACCCCATTTGAAGCAAAAAAAGAAGCCATTTCTAAACCAATAGCACCCGCTCCATAAATACATATCGCTTGAGGAAGTTCTTGTAAATTTAAGACTTCATCACTTGTAATGATTTGGCGAGTATCATAGACTATACCCTCAGGTATATAAGGCGAAGAACCCGTACCTATAACAATATGTTTAGCTTCATAAATCGTATCGTTCACACTAACCTTATGTGTTTCTTTGATTATGCCCTCGCCCTCTATGAGCTCTATGTCTTTGCATTGGGCTGTGACTGCCTTTGTAGCACTAGAAATCAACTTATCTTTTTTTGCTACAAGTGTTTTCATATTTAATTTAATATTACCCTCAAAAATATCATTTTGACTTTGATGTGCTATTTTTGCATAATGTAAAAGCATTTTAGAAGGGATACAGCCCTTATGTAAGCAAACACCTCCCAACTGTTTTAAGTCTTTTTCTACTAAGGCTACTTTTAAACCTTTTTTAGCAGCCATTATTGCACCTGCGTAGTTTAAGCCTCCACCAATATAAATGATGTCATACATTTTTCACCTCCTCTTGGAAAAATTCTTCTTCTAAGCATAGCTCTTTTACCCTTTGCATAAACAAAGCTGCCTCATACCCATTAATCAGTCTATGATCTAAACTCAGAGTTAAAGCAATACGACCTGCTTCACTTGCTCCAATAGCCGCAATAGAGCTATCATCTTGATTTATCATTGCATCAAACCTATGTATACCTGTAAAACCAAGATTTGAGAGTCCCAAATTTGAGCCCTGCATCTCTTCTATTGGTAAGGATGATATTTCAACCTTCTTTTTATACTCAAGTAATTTTTCTTCAATATTTTTAAGACTTAAGTGATTGACATCTTTTAAGACAGGCATATAAAGTTTTCTATTTGCTTGCATAGCTATGGATATATTCGCATTCACGGAGGTACAAATAAAATCACCTTTTATACTTGAACGAAAACCTTCAAAGTCCATCATAGATTTAGCAAAAATCTTTAAAAACCAAACTGTCATCCCATAATCAGAATATTTCTTTAAATACCTAACATCAATATAATCATATATATGATAAACGGCCCTTAATGCTGACTTATCTAAATTTTCAATAAGTGCCTTTTGGAATGAGGAAATCTTTTGTTTTATAGAGATGTTTTTCTCTTTGATATATTCTAGAACAGCATAAGAGTCTTGTTTTGTTTGAACTTGGAAGTCACTTACATCTAAGCTGTATTCTTCTATCAAAGAAAGAGCCTTTGGTGTGAAAAATCTTTTTTTATGATATAAAACTATATCTTTTACATGCGAGGGCACAGGCAATTTATCTATATCTTGTAAGGCTTGTATATTCATATTTAAAGACTTAGCAAGAATCCTTGCTTTAGGTGAGGCTATAGCCCTAACTAAAGAGTACTCCTCTTTACTTGATACTTGTTCAAACTCTTCTTCTATTTTATTTTTCTCTTCTGCTTCATCTATCTGAGAAGTACTCTCTTGTATGTCTAAACTAATGTCCACTATAACTGTACCAACAGGAGCAGACTCACCTTCTTTTATATACAGAGCCGTAACTACTCCATTTTTAAAACATTGTAGCTCCATTATCGCCTTATCTGATTCAACCTCAGCAATAACATCTCCAATTTTAACCTTATCATTTACAGAAACCATCCATTTAATAAGTTTTCCCTCTTCCATCGAATCAGATAGTTGAGGCATAAATATCTCATAGGCCATTATTTGTACCCCAGTTTATTATGTCTTTTTTAATACTCTTTGGTGTAGGAATAGAAGCAAGCTCTAACTTTCTGTTATAAGCTATAGGTACATTCTCTCCACATAACCTAAGTGGAGCCGCATCAAGAAAATAAAATAGTTCTTCAACTGCCCATGATATAATTTGTGCTCCGTAAGAACCCATTCTATGTCCTTCTTCTATCATTATTAACCGTCCTGTTTTTTTAATAGAAATCTCAAGACTTTTAAAGTCTACAGGATTTAAAGAGCATAAATCTATGAGTTCACAAGAACAGTTTAATTCTTTTTCTATCTCCTCTAAAACTGAAGCTGTATCATCAAGCATCTTTAAATAAGAAATAATTGTGATATCCGTACCCTCTTTTATAATACGAGCTTTAAAAGGGTCAAGGTCAGAGCTTCTATCAATCTCTTCTTTTTTATTATATAAAAGTTCATGTTCTATAAAAATAACGGGGTCATCCATCTTTATAGCTTTTTTCAAAGCATGATACGCATAGTTTGGACTGCTCACTGCAAAAACAAATAGACCAGGAATAGACGATAGCATATTTTCATAATTTTCAGAATGCTGTGCACCTAATTGTTTACTCACTCCCTGAGGCATTCTTAGTACCAATGGTAGTCTTATCTTACCTGCACTCATAAAGGGAAGTTTCGCCATATGATTTACAATCTGATCAAAGGCTAAAAGTGAAAAATTCGCTGTCATTAGTTCAACAACAGGACGGAGTCCACCTATCGCCATTCCAATAGCATTACCTACTATACTAAGTTCAGCAATAGGGGTATCTATCACACGAGTTTTACCGTACTTCTTTAGAAGACCTTCTGTGACTCTAAAGGTACCACCAACATCAGCTATGTCTTCACCAAGTAAGATAATATTTGTATCCTCAGACATTGTTTCATCCATTGCGAGATTAATAGCTTCTCTATAAAGCATGTTTAAGTCCCTCATTTGTAAAACTATATTTATGTAAATCAGTTAAAGAAGGCTCAGGACTTGCTTTGGCAAAGTTTACAGCTTGCATAATTTCTTGTATAACCTGTTCTTCTATTTTTTCAAGGAATACTTTATCTAGAAAAGGTTTTAACTTGATTAAAGGGTCAAGTTCCTTACATTTTTGCATCTCTTTACTAGATCTGTATTTATTAGCGTCACTAATAGAATGCCCTTCAAACCTACATGTCATCGCCTCAATAAAGATAGGCCCTTTACCTTCTTTTATGTATTCACCTGCTTCTTTTATTGCTTTATATACTGCTAGTACATCCATACCATCAACTTCCACTGTTGGCATATAAGCTTCAACCTTTTTAGCTTGTTTAGAAAAGGCAGAAACAGATTCAATCTTTGTACCTATGGCATATTTATTATTTTCACATAAAAATACAAGGGGGAGTTTTTGAGATGTTGCTATATTAATAGATTCAAAAAAACCACCACAATTTGTTGCACCATCGCCAAAAACTACTAGGCAACCTGTTTTTTTATCCTGATACTTCCTAGCATATGCACAACCTACAGCATTTGGTATATGGCCACCTACGATAGCATCACCTCCATAAAAGCCTAGTTGGGGACTAAACATATGCATAGAACCGCCTCTACCCTTACTCACCCCATCAACTTTACCAAAAAGCTCTGCCATTACAGCATTAGCACTCATACCACGTGAGAGTGCCATTACATGTTCTCTATATGTTGTAAACACATCACCTTCGAATGCTTTCATCGTCCCTACACTCAAGGCTTCTTGCCCTATATCTAAGTGTAAAAATCCTGAGATATTCCCTTGAAAATAGTTCTCTTTTGCTGCATATTCAAAATGTCTTCCCAATAACATACAATAGTATAAATCTTCCATCAGAGTACTGTCCATAAAGTTTCCTTATATATGTTTACCATAACTATATAAGATTGAGAATTTTAAAATTATATAGTTTGAATATTAGATGATTATTTTAATAATCATAAATCATAACCTATTTATCATTATATATTCAAATTTTGCTACAATTGCGTTTAAAAAAAGGATGAGTACTGAAACTTTATAATAGTATCACTAGAGAAAACTTAAGAGAATTTATGACTCTTTTTTATTCAAAAGCCTTAGAGGATAAAGTCCTAGGTCCTTTTTTTGTACATGAGCTTGGTGATGACATGAAAAGTGAAGAGTGGGTGGATCATATTGATCTATTAGCTGACTTTTGGTTAACTGAGCTTAATGGAGATGATTCTTACTATGGAAACTTTATTGGTGCACATATCAAAGTGTCTCATATCACAGAAGAAAGTTTTGTTGTCTGGTTAAAGCTTTTCTCACAAGCTGTCAATGAAGTATATACTCAAGATATAGCAAAACAATTTAAAGAAAGAGGTATACTTTTAGCTGAAGAATTTCAGCAAGTACTCAAAATAAAAGGAAATGAATGGATACAAATCAAAAGAAAAACTTACTCTTCATAGAAGATCCTAAGTCAGCATTTAAAACAAATATTGCACTACTTGAAGAACTTTTTAATAAGGTAGATAAGGTTAGCTACTACGATGAAGCACTTCACTTGTTCGATACAAATACATATGACATCGTTTTGTATGACATTAGCATGCACCCTGAAAAGATAAGATTTATCAAACAAATACAAAAAAAGAAATCTATGCAACCCATATTTACTTTACTACTAGATACAGCAGAAGATCTTGCTTTTAATCTTAGTCAGTTAGGTGTAAATGTAGTTGTAATTGAGCCTAGTCAATTCGATGAAGCATTAGAAAATATTGCTACATTTAATCCGCAAACTGGTGATACTAATTAAGAAGTGGTGCTCGGTACTGGATTTGAACCAGTGACCACCTCCATGTCATGGAGGCACTCTACCGCTGAGTTAACCGAGCTTTGTGAAAGAGTGTAATTTTATCAAACTATTCTTAAACTAATTTTGTTTTTTAAACTTTTTTTCAAACTTCCTTTTATTACATTAAATTTCATAAAATCTTCACTATTTACTTTTAATTTATGTTTATTCGTAGTATAATTTCAAATCTATAATATATCTACTAAATGTAGGACAAGGTTAATTATGAACGTATCAGAATTAGAAGCTTTAGGACTTAAGAATGTTAGGAATATCCACCACAATCTTAGTTATGATGAACTTATCAAACATGAGTTAGATAACGGCGAAGTAACACAAACAAAAACAGGTGCAACAGCTGTTGACACTGGTATTTTCACAGGACGCTCTCCTAAAGACAAGTACTTTGTTGACCGTGACCCATCTAACAAGTATATCGCTTGGGGTGATGTAAACAAAAAAGTTTCTGCTGAAATCTTTGACGAGCTTCTTATAGTTGCACAAGAACAACTCTCAAACAAAGACTTATATATCACAGATGTTTTTTGTGGATCAAGTATTGCTTCAAAAAAATCTGTTCGTTTTGTAACAGAAATAGCATGGCAATCACACTTTGTAAAAAACATGTTTATTCGTCCAACTGAACCAGAACTTGAAGTATTTAAATCTGACTTTGTTGTTATGAATGCTTGTAAAGCAGTGAATGACAAATGGAAAGAGCATGGCTTAAACTCTGAAGTATTTGTTCTATTTGATGTAGAGCGTAACATGGCTATCATTGGTGGAACATGGTATGGTGGAGAGCTTAAAAAAGGTATCTTCTCTATGATGAACTACTGGTTACCACTAGAGGGTAAACTAGCTATGCATTGTTCAGCAAATGTAGGGAAGAATGGTGATACTGCACTTTTCTTTGGTTTAAGTGGAACTGGTAAAACTACTCTTAGTACTGATCCACACCGTGCTTTAATCGGTGATGATGAACATGGTTGGGATAACCATGGCGTATTTAACTTCGAGGGTGGATGTTACGCAAAAGTCATCAACCTTGATGGTAAAAGTGAACCAGAAATCTACAATGCTATTCGTAAAAATGCACTTTTAGAAAATGTTGTTATGTATGGTGAAGGTGAAGTTGACTACGAAGACGGTAGTAAAACAGAGAACACTCGTGTTTCTTACCCAATTGAACACATCCAAAACCACAAACACGACCTTATGGCAGGACACCCTGAAAACATCATCTTCTTAACTGCTGATGCGTTTGGTGTTTTACCTCCTGTATCAAAACTTACAAAAGAGCAAGCAATGTACTACTTCTTAAGTGGTTATACTGCTAAAGTTGCTGGAACTGAACGTGGTATCACTGAGCCAGTTGCTACATTCTCTGCTTGTTTTGGAGAGGCTTTTTTACCACTTCACCCAACAGTATATGCTGACTTACTTGGTAAAAAGATAGATGATCATAATGTAAATGTTTATCTTGTAAACACAGGTTGGACTGGTGGAGCTTATGGTGTTGGAAAACGTATGAGTATCAAGAACACTCGTGCTTGTATCAATGCTATCTTAGATGGAACTATTAATAGCTGTGAATTTGATACTACAAAAACATTTAGACTTCAAGTACCAACAACATTAGGTGATCTCAAACCAGAGATACTGAATCCTAGAAATGCTTGGGAAGATAAGGAACTATTTGATAAAACTCGTGATAAGTTAGCGGAGATGTTTATCGCTAACTATAAAAAGTACCAAACTGGAGATCATACAGATTTCGCACCATTTGGTCCTGTAGTAGGAAGCTAAAGTTTAGCTTTGCTGCATCTAGTATAAACACTAAGTCGGCAGGCTATTAGCCTTGCCTTAGTTAGAGTTCTATACTATCTACTATTTTTTAACTTTCTTTTTTGTCGCTTTTTCTAGATACAACCATAAACTTCCTGCAAACACAACAAGTATAACTATAGCTATCCAAGGTTTGTCACTTACAACTCCTGCAACTTTTACAAGAGCTTCTCCTGAGTAAAAACTACCAAAACCCACCACAAAAACCCAAACAGCAGAACTTCCTATGTTAAACATCACAAACTTTTTAAAGTCATACTTTGTCAGTCCAATAGCTATTGGAATCAAAGTTTTTATACCATAGACAAACTTTTGAATTAAAATAATCCATGAGCCGTACTTTTTCATAAGTATATGAGAAAGTGCTAACTTTCTTCTATGCTTTTTAATGCCTTGCATCATCATAGATTTTTGATAACGTGCAAGGTATACAAGAAGAACATCTCCTATAGCATTTGCAATAAACGCCACACTCATAGAAGTTGCTAAGTCCATCTTTCCTAGATATGAGAGTACGCCAGCACCTAAAAGTGCTACAAATCCACCACCTAAAGAGTATAAAAAAAGTCCTATATATCCGTATGTTTCTAAATTACTAAAAGTATCTTCCATTTATATTAAGTCCTATAATTTTTTAATTTTCATAATTTCATCTCGAAGTCTTGCGGCTTCTTCAAAGTTTAACTCTTTTGCCGCTTGTTTCATTCTAAGCATCAACTCTTTTGTGATAGATTTCTTTTCACTCGCGGGCATCTTATCTTTTTTGTTATGTTTAGCATACAAGTCGCCGTGGTCATCAACTTTTAAGTTCTCATCAAGAGCACGGATCGTTGTTGTAGGAGTAATACCATGCTTTTTATTATGTGCCTCTTGTATCTCACGTCTCTCACTTGTTTTATCTATGGCTTTTTTCATAGACTTTGTTATCTTGTTTGCATAGAGGATAACCCTACCCTTAGAGTTTCTAGCCGCACGACCGATAGTCTGAACAAGTGCTGTTTCACTTCGTAAAAAGCCCTCTTTATCAGCATCCAAAATCGCAACCAAACTCACTTCAGGTAAGTCTAATCCCTCACGAAGTAAGTTAATACCAATGAGAACATCAAAGACACCTTGACGCAGTGCCCGTATGATTTGGTTTCGCTCAATTGTATCTATGTCTGAGTGCATGTACTGCACTTTAATACCTAAGTCTGCAAGATATTTAGTTAAAGACTCCGCCATTTTTTTCGTAAGAACTGTTATAAGAATTCTCTCATTTTTAGCAGCTACTTTTTTTATCTCATCGTGTATATCTTCTACTTGGTTATCTGATGTTTTTATCTCAATGACAGGGTCAAGTAAACCAGTAGGACGGATAATTTGATGTGCAGTCACAGCTGACATATCTAACTCATACTCGGCAGGAGTTGCTGATACAAAAAGGTACTTTGGAGCCTTAACTATATACTCATCTGCTTTAAGCGGTCTGTTGTCAAGTGCAGATGGAAGACGAAATCCATAATCAACAAGTACATCTTTTCTAGCCCTATCTCCCGCATACATGCCACGATACTGCGGCAATGAAACATGAGACTCATCTACGATAACTAAATACTCTTTATTGTTTTGTGCAAAATAATCAAGTAATGTAAAAGGTGCTTCACCTTGTTTTTTGTCTGTAAGTAAACGCGAGTAGTTTTCTACACCCTTACACATTCCCGTTGTTTGTAACATCTCTAAGTCGAATTCTACACGCTGTTTAAGTCTCTGATGCTCTAAAAGTTTACCCTCTTTTGTAAAGTATGCAAGTCTATCATCAAGCTCTTCTTCTATACGTTTAATAGCACGAGACATTTTCTCTTGCCCAACACTAAACTGAGAACATGCATAAATAGTTATATCTTTATGTACTTCAAGTCGTTTGTTGTCAATAACTTCAAAGGTATAAATTGCCTCTATCTCATCTCCAAAAAACTCAACACGAATAGCTTCTTGCTCAAAATAAGGTGGATAAATATCTAAACTCTCACCATTTACACGAATATGCCCAGAGTCAAAATAACTATCATTTCTGGAATAACCCATATCAACTAAACGCAGCAGAAGTTTTTTCTGGTTTATCTCATCACCAACCGTCAAGACTTGAACCATATTGAGGTATTCTTCGGGGTCACCAAGACCATAGTTCGCAGATACAGAAGCGATAACTATAACATCATCATAAGAGAGAAGATTTGCTGTAGAAGAGAGACGCATACGTTCTAGTTCATCGTTAATAGCAGAATCTTTTTCTATAAATAGATCCTGTCTAGGGATATAAGCCTCGGGTTGATAATAGTCATAGTAAGAAACAAAATACTCAACATGATTGTTAGGAAAAAACTGACGGAATTCTGAATACAACTGAGCCGCTAAGGTTTTGTTGTGAGTCATGATGATAGTAGGCATCTTAACATTCTCAATGATGCGTGCCATAGTATGTGTTTTACCACTACCAGTTACACCTTCAAGAGTCTGATAACGATTTCCATCAAGTATACTTTTAGTCAGTACTTTAATAGCTTCCGGCTGATCACCGGCTGGTTGATAAGGAGAGGTTACTATAAATTCGGGTTTCTTTTTCATTGATGAGATTATAGCTAAATTGCTGTTTTACTTGATTCATAGGGTAAATTTAATATATAATACATAAAATATCACTCAAGACAGTGTTAGCATACAAAAAGGAAAATAAATGGCTATAGATAATTCACTATATGATTCACTAGAAAATACATACACAGAAATGAAAGATTATTTTAATAATATTCAACTTGGACGAGAACACTCAGCTATGATTGTAAAACATGAAGAGTTAGCTGAGTTATTAGAGACACTTGATATAGAAGCTATTGAAGAGCAATGGCCTGATATAAATGCACTGCATAAAGAGCTTGACAATATTAACGAGCATGCTAAGAAAATTCTAGACGATCTTAATGCTGGTGGTGATTCTGTTGCTATAGCAGAGAAAGTTGTTAATGACCTAGATGAAATATTTTCAAAAATCGCTAAGCTTATTGTTTAACTTATATACTATCTATAGAACTCTTTGATCTAAGATAAAATCTACTATAACATGTATAAAAATCTGAATCTTTTGGTTTGCATCAACACTCAAAGTAGCAAGTTCTTTATAGGTAGATATTCGTTCTGAATATAAAGACCGAGCTCTCTTTTCATCTTGAAGTAAGGGGCGTTTAGCATGTTCTTTTTGTGAGAGACGATTGAGTATAACATCGAAGTCTGCATCTATATAAACGATAAGAGAGTTCTCTGGTATTGTACTATGTATTGGCAATCCACCACCTGTAGCAATAATTTGTCCCTTTTTTTGAGTGATTTCATTTATGCATTTTTGTTCTAGGATGCGAAAATACTCTTCACCTTTTTCCTTAAATATATCATTGATACTAGCGTTTAATTCTTTTTCAATAACACTATCAATATCTACAAAATCTTTATGTAAATACCTAGCAAGAGTTTTGCCCACACTTGTTTTACCACTACCCATAAAACCTATCAACACTATGTTTTCGTATACCAATTCTTTACCTCTTTTCGCTATTTTAAAAATTAATCTTTTATTAGCATGACTATACTATAATACTCTTTTAAAATACAAAGGATAAGTATGGCATATACAGATTTAACAACAAAAAACTTTAACGAAACAATTGATGATAAAAATATAGTAATAATTGATTTTTGGGCAGAATGGTGTGGTCCATGTAAACAGTTTGCTCCAATTTTTGAAAAAGTAGCTGGGAAAAATCCAGATATTACTTTTGGTAAGGTAAATACTGAAGAGCAAAAAGCAATAGCATCACAGTATGATGTTTTTTCAATTCCAACACTTGTAGTAATGAGAGATGGTATAGTTTTACTTAACCAAGCAGGGATGCTTCCTGAAGAAACTTTTGACAAACTTATCACTCATGTTAAAGGTCTAGATATGGATGCGGTTCGTAAAGAGTTAGACGAAGAAGAAGAGTAATTCTTTTACTCTTTATTATCCTCAATCAAAGCGAGAACTCTAACAAGAGTGTTTTCGTTTGGTACACAGTTAGTTAAGACAGCCGCAGTATAGTAATTACCCATAGCCTCTGCTTGATGCTTATTCGCACCATTATTCAACTCTGCTTCTACTGCTATTTTAGCATGTTTTTTATATAACTCTGCATACCCAGCTACTGTTAATTTATCTTTACTCTTAAGTTCACTACGGAAATCTTCTTGTAAATTTATCATTCTTTTATCCTTATTTTTTATATTTTACTGTTAAGTGACAACTTTACCATTATGAGTACGAACAACACTAATGTTTGAAGCTTTTTCTTTGATAACTACTTCTTCAGATTCACCTGTAGCAAAACTTCTTAATGTTAAAACTCGAGTTCCATCATTTTGGGCATCTTTTATGAGTTTAAAACCTAAACTTATAAAGTGCTTGAGATGTTCATCTACACTTTTAGGCTCTTTTTTATCTTCTACCGTATTGTTCGTATCAGCTTCACTTGCTACTCTTACTTGTATATTATTTTCATTTTCTATATATGCTATTTTCTGACCAACACAAGGTGTGTTTTCACTGTCTGTCCAGTCATCACTTGTAAAAGTTTTTTGTGCTCCATCTGACAACATAATAAGACCTGTGCCATTATCAGTATTATACTGAAAAATCATACCTATATAAATCATACTCATCCTTCGTTTTAAAACCTATAAGTGTTCTTTTTTTTACCCTGTTCAACACAGTTTTTAGTTAACAATAATTATATCTCGTGGAACATAAACTAATCTTTAAGTACTAGACTTTATAGCTTTTGCACAAACATAAGCACTTGAAAATGCCCATTGAAAATTATATCCACCAAGTTCACCCGTTATATCTACCACTTCACCTATAAAATAAAGCCCATTTACTGTTTTTGCCTCACAAGTGTTAAAGTCTAGTTCATTAGCTAAAACTCCTCCTCTACTTACTTCAGCTTTTGTAAAACCAAAGTTACCTGCAGGTGCGAAAGTATATGCATGTAATGAAGCTAAATTTTGTATATCTTCTTTTGTTAATTTTTTACACTCTTTATCTTCTATATTTACAGCTTTAAGAAGAGCTTTACTTAAGCGTTTAGGAAGATTTATAACAGAACTCACAAGCTTTTTACTTCCCATAACTAGCTGACTTATATCCTTATCTGGTAAAAAGTTTATACTTATTAGTCCTTTTTTCCAGTAAAGAGAAGCTGTTAAAACAGCTGGACCACTAATACCCTTATGTGCAAAAAGCATCTCTTCTTTAGCTATCCTATCCCCTACTTTTATATTTACATAACAGCTTAATCCACTGAGCTCTCGCATCCAAAATTGTTCTTTTTGTACAGTTAGTCCAACAAGTGCCGGAGTAAATGCCTTGGTTTGTATGTCAAAACTTTTAGCAACATCTAGTCCTATCTCACTTGCACCAAGTGTCACAAAACTTATACCCCCACTTGCTACAACTACTTTTTTACTATTGTATGTATTATTTGTAGTTTTCACCTCAAAGAGTTCATTTTTTTTAGTGACTGATAGTATCTTGTCATTCAGTGATATTTCTGCATTTTTAGAAATGTTTTTAAGCACATCAATTATCTCATCAGAACTATTTTGACAAAAATAATAACGATTTTTACGTAATTCAAGATCCACTCTATTTCTATCTAAAAACTCTAATAAATTATCTTTAGAGAACTTTTGTAGTACTGATTTCACAAGTACTTCTTCCCCATCAAAATTATTAAGTTCTACACTAATGTTTGTGATATTACACTTACCACCACCAGAGATTTTAAGTTTTTTTGCTACTTTCTCATTAGCTTCTATTATTAGTACTGATTTTTTCTTTCCAATATTACCTGCACACATAAGCCCACTGGCTCCTGCACCTAAAATAATTACATCATATATTTTCATAAAGGGATTATACGATATAATTACAAAAAATATTTATAAAGTAGAATTATGAGCAACAAACTCCATATCGTATCACTTGGCTGTACGAAAAATCTTGTCGACACAGAAGTGATGATGGGAAAGTTACAAAACTTTGAACTTACAGATAATGAAGAAGAAGCAGATGTTATCATCGTTAATACTTGTGGATTTATTGATGCTGCAAAAGAAGAATCATTAAACACAGTACTTTCTTTACATGATGCAAGAAAAGAAGACTCACTGTTAGTTATGGCTGGTTGTCTCTCAGAGCGTTATAAAGAAGAGATGATGGAGAGTATCCCTGAGGTAGATATCTTTACTGGTGTTGGTGATTATGACAAGATAGATGAGCTTCTAGTTGAGAAAAAAAGTCGATTTTCTGATGAAGTTTTTCTTATAGATGGAGCAGAACGTATAGTAACTGGTTCTTCATACCATGCTTATATCAAACTCTCAGAGGGTTGTAACCAGTCTTGTAGTTTTTGTGCCATTCCTTCTTTTAAAGGAAAACTTAACTCTCGTGAGTTAGATTCTATCGCTAAAGAAGTAGAAGGCTTAGTAAAAAAAGGCTATTATGATTTCTCATTTGTTTCTCAAGATTCAAGCTCATACCTTCGTGACAAAAAAGTCAAAGATGGTTTATCACTTCTTATACAAAGAATAGAACTTATTGAAGGTGTGAAGTCAGCTCGTATTCTTTACCTTTACCCATCTACAACATCTATGGATTTACTGAAAAATATAGCAAAAAGTGAAGTTTTTCACAACTACTTTGATATGCCAATTCAGCATATAAACGATGAGATGCTGCGTTTAATGAAACGTGGTTTTGGAAAAGATAAAACTATAGAGTTACTAGACTTTATGAGAAGCCTTCCAAACTCTTTTGTTCGTACAAGTTTTATCGTTGGACACCCTAATGAAACACAGGAAATGTTTGACGAAATGTGTGAATTTGCATCTAGTTTTGGATTTGACCGTATCAATGTTTTTTCATACTCTGATGAAGAGACGACACCTGCCTTTGATTATGAGCATAAGATTGACGATGAAACGAAAGCAGAGCGTGCTCAAACTCTAGGTGATATAGCAGCGGAGTGTACAAAAGTATCTCTTAAAGCTGAGATTGGGACTGAGTGTGAACTCGTGATAGATGGCGAGAGTAATGAGCATGAGTTTTTACTCTCAGCTCGTAAACTCATCTGGGCACCTGATATCGATGGTGAACTATATGTAAATGATAGAACTGATGATGAAAAAGAATTAGAATTCTACACTGTTTATAAGGCAAAAATCACCGGTATTGTTGGAGATATTTTAACTGCAACAGTAGATAATGCTACTTCATAAACATCTTTTACATAATAAAAAGAACCTCTTAGCCTTTTCGGCTGGAGTTGATTCCACTGCCCTACTTTTTTTACTTCTAGAAAATAATATAGACTTTGATATCGCTATTGTTGATTATGGGCTGCGTTTACAATCCAAAGATGAAGTGACTTATGCACAAGCATTGGCTGAAGAGTACAAGTTCAAATCTTATGTTTATACGGCAGACGATATAAAGACAAACTTTGAAGCGAATGCACGTACAATTCGTTACAATTTTTTTGGTGAACTTATCAAAGAGCATCAGTATGAGAACCTTTTAACAGCCCACCATCTTGGTGATAGGCTAGAGTGGATGCTAATGCAGTTTTGTAAAGGTGCTGGCTGTGTTGAGCTCTCAGGTATGCAAGCTGTTGATAAACGCGAGACGTATACTCTTATTCGCCCTCTATTACATCTTGATAAACAAGAACTACTCACTTACCTCTTAGAAAATAAAATTAAATACTTTGAAGATGCTAGTAATAATGATGAGAAATACAAACGTAATGAGTTTAGACATAAGTACTCAAATCCATTATTAAAAAAATATTTAGCAGGTATTAAAAAAAGTTTTGAGTATATGGATGAAGATGTTAAACAATTAGTATCAGAGATATCTTTATCCCAATGCAAGGAACTTATCTACTTCAAATCAAGTGATTCTAAACGCAGTGACATTATTGCTATTGATAAGTACTTTAAATCTATTGGAAAACTGATAACAGCTGGGGAAAAGTCACTTCTTAAAGAACAAAATACAGTAGTGATAAGTCGCAATTTTGTAGTAAACCAAACAAGTTCTTATGTATTTATAGTGCCTTATATAAAAGCTGAAAATATAGATAAAAAGGTGAAAGAAAAGCTACGTTTACTAAAAGTTGAGCCTAAGATGAGAGGCTATCTAGCCTCTGACATTGAAGTACTTGAGTTTTTATCTTTCTTGTTGACATAAACTTTCATAGTAAACGATGACATGATGAGTTCACCATCGCGTTTAAAGTTTATAGGAAAGTTTATACCTATAATCCAGTCACTTTTATTTACTGAATCTAAAAAATTGTAAAAACTTGAAGGTGAACTAATCTGTGAAGTTGTATTTACTTCATACACAGCGAAATTATCTTCTATGCCTGAGAAACCTATTGCCAACACACTTAATTGTGAAAAATAACTCTTATTTTGTTTCTCAAAACGTTCAGGATTAAAAGTCATATCAAATGCAGTAATAATTCTTCTATTTTTTCCCTGTATTGTTTTTAAAGTATCAAAGGTTTCGTTATGAAAATTTTGATACTCTCGTAACTCTTTACTCATCTTTTTTAAGTCTATTCGTTTTGCTCTATACTCTTTACCCTCAGGAATAAGAACTCCAAATGCAAAAATAATTACAAAAACGAGTAAAAAAAGTGATGTAAAAATTAGATAAAGATGTTGACGAGAAATACTACTTTTCATTATTTGCCTCCATCTCATCTATATAATTAGTAGAGACAAAATGTAACCAACCATTTTGTGCAGGATAAAAACTACTATATGTTCTATGAAAGATAGAACGAAGAGGTGCTTGAAGCATAAAGTTATAAATATCTTTATTAGGTGTTATGCCATATAGAACAAGACCATTTTTAAGTAGTTTAGCTTGAGAGAGTGTTATTCGTGTTGGAACAAGATCAAATAAATTTGTTATAGAATCTTTTAAAACTGTGTTTTTTGTAGCTATTTTTTCACTTAAAAGTTCTTGTTCTTGTATATAATGAATCTGAACTTTCATTTTTTCCAATGACTTTTCTAAATTTACTTTAGCAAGTGTTTTAGAATTTTTATCTTCTACAAAAACATAATTTTTATAAAATAAAAATGTATATGTAAAAAAAAGCATTAATAATGTAATCGTAAAAAAGCTTAGCAGTAGCTGCATCTCTTGAGTAAAGGCACTTTTTTTTCTAGGAGTTATATAACTATACATCATGATTTCAACTCCTTCTGTGCAAGGGAACAGACTTCCATATTTATATCAATACGACGAAGATAAACATTTAAGAACATCTCTTCTTCTAGGTAGTGCTTAAAATCACTACTTACTCCAACAGCATCTGCGATATAAACTGCTTCTACAAATGTACTATCGTATTTTTCATTATTATAAAAATGGCTCAAAGAAGTTTGAATAAGTGAAAACCTTTGATAATCTTCATTAAAACTAGTTTCATGAGGTTCTGCAGTAGTAACTTCAATATCACCGAAGTCAGCAAGGTCTTGCATTATATCTTCAAGATTAATACTTTGTTCTATATCTAAACTAATCTCTTCTTCGTCATCCATTGAAGCAAGTATCTCATCTGCATCTTCACTTATAGTTTCCATATCTAATTGCTCAGCATAGAGTAGTGTACCATTGTCAAAGACACTCAAAGAGATAAAACTATCCTGCACTAAAAGATACATTGCTAGGGTAGTGGATATTTTATCTTTAAAAAAATTACTCAAAACTGAATAGGGTGAAAATACAAAATCGACACCTATTTTTGCATATCTTTTTTCCATTGCATAAAGGTCTGTTTTAGCAGTATAGTATGTCCATTTATTATCATGGCACTTATATTCTGATGCACTTACATCTCCATAAAAACCGAGTCTATTTTTCTCACATGTAGGTAGAGCACCTTGTTCTGGGGATATATCTAAGAAGGATATGTAAAAATATGGAGACTCTTTTGTATAGAAGTTTATAAATTCTAGGAGTTGAGAACTCAAAATAGTCGTATTAAAACTCTCACTAAAGTGGTCTATTACACCTTTTTTTGAGCGTATTTCTATATATACATCAGTTGATGAGCGTTTAACAAGGATATTGACAAAAACCTTATTGTAAAAAGCTTCTAAAAAAGTATCAAACACTACTCATCTACTCCGCAAAGAGGATGTGCTTTGTTATAGTTTTGTTGTTTCAATGCACTGCCTAATTTAGTATATATTTGTGTTGTAGCCATAGATGAATGCCCCAGTAATTCACTCACATCGACAATCGGAGCTCCAGCATTTAAAAGTGCAGTAGCATACGAGTGCCGTAGTTGGTGAGGTGTTACCTTAAGTGAAACATCTCTAAAGACTTTATTAACCATATATCTTAGACTATTTTCGCTTAATTTTTCGCCATTTTTCTCAAAAAGAAATTTTTTTGTAATAAATGATGATAAATACTCATCAATTATCTCTTTTGTAGCATCTAAAAGGGGAACATCTCTCTCTTTATTTCCTTTTCCAATAACACGAATCCAAGACTCACTCATATCTTCAAGTTTAAGTGATGCTAGTTCAGAAATACGTAGCCCCAAAGTATATAGCATAAGCACTACAAGTTTTTCTTTGAGTTTAGCCCCATTTATCGCTTGGAGAATATACTTATGAGAGATTGGTTTAGGAAGAGTTTTTGCGACTTTTACACTATCATCAGCTTCTAATGTAACTTGTATATTATTATCATTTAAGTAAGAAACAAAACTTCTTATCGCACTTAAATTTCTACTGATTGTTTTAGCATTTAGGGGGGCGATGTGTATACGATAAGGCATAAGATTAAAAACTATTTTTTCATCTTCACTTATTATCTCTATAAACTCTAAGGCTTTAGTGATGGAGGCATCATAACTTTTTATAGTAAGGTCAGAGTATCCTCTTACATTTTCAAGGTACTCTAAAAAAAGAATTCTTTTTTTACTCAGTAACTTTTTCAAGTAAAATCTCAAAGTCATCGTGATATTTTTTAGCCTCTTTTACAAGCTCGCTGTCGGTAATTATACTCATTAGTTTCATCTTAGCACGCTCCGCATTGGAGATACTATCATGTTTAGCTATCTCATTCATTTGTGAGAGATACTCTTTTGCTTCTATCGATTTTTCATATGATGGGTTGAGTAAAAAGTACACAGCCATAAAAAGTACTAAACCTAGGGCAATACTTGGAAAAAGATATTTACTTTTCATTTTTGAGTAAGCCCTTTTGAATTAAAGTTCTCGCTTCTTCTAAAGAGAGACCACTTATATCTATCTCTGAGGAACTATAGTAATGTATTGTACCAAAAGGTTTAGGAATTACAAACTTATCCCAAGAATTGAGTTTCCAGTACTTTGTAGGTTTTATCTCTACTAAGAGTATTTTAGCCGATGTTTTTTGAGCCATAATGATGATGCCATCCGCTACACTATGACGAGGTCCTTTAGGTCCATCAGGTGTGATACCTATATCATAACCCTCTTTTAAGCTTTTGACCGCTTGAATTAAAACACGAGCAGAATTCTTGTTTGATGAACCAGAAAGACTTTCGAAACCAAAAAATTTGAGAGTTTTTGATATGAGTTTTCCATCAAAATGAGGGGAGATAAGTGCCTTTACCCTAGGCTCTTTACGGTAGTGCTTATAAAAATATGGGAGCATAAGCAGCTCTCCATGCCAACAGGCAAAAATTACAGAAGTCTCAGTAATTGTATCTGGTGAGTGAAATTTAATTTTGTTTGTATAGTAGAGAAATCTTATGAGAAGTGAACCCACAAAGGGAACAAGAAGAAGTGCAAAAGCACGAGAAAATCTTTTACCCAAGAATCTCGCCCGTTAAGATAGTTCGACCAATAGCAGTAACTTTTACATCTTTAAATTTTCCGAGTAACTCCTCCGAACCTTTAACTTTTAAAACTATGTTGTTATCACTACGTCCAGAGACATAACCATCACGGATTAACTCTTCAAAGTAAACCTTGTAAGTATTTCCCATAAGGGCTGCATTTATCTCATCGTGGATCTCATTGTTAAGTGTCTGTAAATATGAGAGTCTATCAGATGAGACTTCACTATTTACCTCAGGTAAATGTTGTGCTTCAGTTTCTGGTCTTGGAGAGTACTTAAAAGAAAATATCTGATCAAAACGTACTTTTTTCATCACATCAATCGTATCTGCAAAATCTTCATCAGTCTCACCAGGAAAGGCAACAATAATGTCAGTACTAATACTCACAGTTGGACATTCTGCTCGAAGTTTCTCTACACGGTTTATAAACCACTCTTTTGTGTAACCGCGTTTCATCGCTTTAAGAATTTTTGTACTTCCACTTTGCAGTGGCATATGCATAGATTTACATATCTTTGGATTTTTAGCGAACTCTTCTATGAACTCATCATCCATATGAAAAGGATGTGGAGAAGTAAAACGAATACGTTCTAAGCCTTCTATCTTTGAAAGTCTACGAAGTAGTTCTGAAAAGTTTACTTTTTCATTATCACCTGAAAAACGACGACCATAGTTATTTACATTTTGACCGAGTAAAAACACCTCTTTAGCACCATTATTAGCAGCACGTATCGCTTCGTTTATAATCAAGTCTGCGGGGATAGATATCTCATCACCACGTGTTTTTGGCACTATACAAAAAGTACAAGATTTATCACAACCAATTGAGATGTTGATAAAAGCTTTATGAGGGGATGAACGAAAGTCATCAAAGGCAAATTCGCTCTCATCATAGTTGATGTCTATTTCAACAGCTTTATCTCGATGAAGTACTTCACTGATTTTAGATACATTTCGTGCACCTAAAACGAAGTTTACATAAGGAGCACGTTTGATGATTTCCTCACCAAGATGTGAGGCTGTACAGCCACAAACACCAATTTTTGCTCCCTTCTTTTTATGCTTGTTAAATCCACCAAGTTCAGAAAAAAGCTTATGAACTGGGCGTTCTCGTACTGAACAAGTATTTATCAAAATAAGGTCGGCTTCACGAAACTCATCAGTTGTAGTATATCCCTCTTTTTCACGAAGCTGAGCAATCATATGCTCAGAGTCACGAGAGTTCATCGCACAACCTAATGTTTCAATAAATAACTTTTTACTCATATTTAAAAAACTCTCTTTAGCTCATAATGTGAACTTGGTACATATAGTCATTATCTGACATACCAAATTTCACTTCACTCATGTAAAAACTTTTTCCTTTTGCTTCAAAATGATCTTGAAGTGCAAGTAAATCTTTATGAGAGTTGTCTTTATCGAAGTAAAAAATAATGCTATCATCTTTTTCTACTGATGCTTCAATCTTTGCTAAATCAACTTTTTTAGGCTTGTCTGTTATTTCTGTTCTTGCAAATTTTAAATCCATTGGGAATGTCCTTGAGTATTATAATTTTTGAATTATACTTAAATGTGCATAAAATATTGATTAAAGATGCTTTTAGCAGATTTTATGTATAATTTCACACTAACGAAAGAAATCCCCAAAATCACTTACCACTGTTAATAGGTTTTGGATATAAAATCAAGGATTAATATAATGGAAAAAATTTTAGACATAGCTGATGCTATCGCACACGAGAAAGGTCTCTCATCAGAAAAAGTAATTATGGCACTCAAAACTGCTTTTATTCAAACTGCAAAAAGAGTAATCAACTATAACTATGTTTTTGAAGCACAAATAGATGATGAAACAAAAAGTATTAATGTTGTTCAAATTATTACTGTAGTTCCTGATGATGATGCTAGACTTCTTGAAGAAGACACTGCACCTGCGTTTATCTCACTTACTGAAGCTAAAGAGTATGATGATCAGGTTGAACTAGAAGATCAGCTCCAAGTTGAGCATAAACTAGAAGACTATGGTAGAACAGGTGCTTCACAACTGCACCGTGAGATAGAGTTTCATATACAAAGACTAGTAGAAGACGAAGTATATAACAAGTATAAGTCTAAGATAGGAACTCTTGTAAGTGGACGTGTTACTCGTGTTGATGCTCAAAATGCAACTTATATCGAAGTTGATGAAATTCGTGCTGTACTTCCAATGAAAAGTCGTATCAAAGGTGAGTTCTTTGATGTAGGTGATCATATAAAAGCAGTTGTTCGTCGTGTAAATATGGACAAAGAAAATGGAATTCAAATCGAACTTTCTCGTACATCACCTAAATTTTTAGAAGCGTTACTTGAGCTTGAGGTTCCTGAGATCGCTGATGGTACAGTTATCATCGAAAAAGCAGCTCGTATCCCAGGTGAACGTGCTAAAATCGCTATTTTAAGTACTCACCCACAAGTTGATGCTGTTGGTGCAACTGTTGGTGTAAAAGGTGTTCGTATAAACGCAGTTAGTGATGAGCTTATCGGTGAAAATATCGACTGTATAGAGTACACACCTATAGCTGAACTTTTTGTATCTCGTACTATGAGTCCTGCAATTATCTCTCATGTTGAGATAGTAAAAAATGAAGATGGTGAAAATGAAAAAGCTATTATCACTCTTCCAGCTGACCAAAAATCTAAGGCAATTGGTAAAAGTGGAATCAACATCCGTTTAGCATCTATGCTTACAGGTATGCAGATAGAGCTTGTTGAGAGTGACTCTGTGACAAACGAAGATGGTGAAATAGAAGAGCCTAAAGATGGTGTTGATGCACTAGAGGCATTATTTAGCTAAGTGAGATAGTTACAAGGTTTGAAGAGGGAAGCATACGACAAGTATCTGACTGATGAAATAACGAAGTAAATGCCTTGCTATTTTTATTTTAGCCCCTTTTCATATATGGATTTAATCTCATTAGGATTAAATCCGCTATCATATTTCCCAGTAGTGTTAAAAATGCTGTTATCATTAAAGTTCCCATAATTATAGGGTAGTCTCTTGAGAGAGCTGACATGAAAAACAACTGTCCCATTCCTTCTATACCAAATATTGACTCTAAAATCACACTTCCACCTATAAGTCCAGGTAGAGATAATCCTAGAAGCGTAATGATTGGTGGTAATAAGTTTGGTAGTATATAAAACTTCATTAGTTCCTTAGAACTCAAACCCCTAGAAAGAGCAAAATAGTAATAATCACTCTTAAGTATCTCTAAAGTTAAAGAACGAATATAAATTATCATACTTCCAAGTCCTACAAATATCATCACGGATATAGGCATAATTAAATGCCATCCCATATCTAAATAATTAAAAAAACCAAGTTTTGGCTCAATAGAATGCAAGCCTGCGATAGGAAACCATTCAAGATTTAATGCAAAAAAGATGATAAAAAGTAGTGCTAAATAAAATGATGGCATGGAGAAAGAAAAAAGTGCAACCTGTCTAATAAGATAATCACTCTTTTTCTCATAAGCAAGTGCCGCTTTTATACCTAACCACAAGGATAAAACAAAAACTGCTATTAATGCAGTAATATTCATAAAGAGTGTAACAGGTAAGCGTTTGAGTATCTCGTCTGCTACATCTTGACCACTTACAAAGGATATACCAAAGTTAAATGTCGCTATATTCTTAACCCAATCTATATACTGCATACTCAGACTCTTGTCCAAACCATACACAGCTTTAAGTTTTTGTATAGCCTCTTTCGTCATGTTTGGGTTAAGTTCTCCTGCTCCAAAGAAAGATGAAGGGGCAGCATGAATAGCTAAAAAAGATATGATAGAGATAAGTAGTAACATAAAAATTATATAGGATATTTGCTTGAGTAGTATAGACATAAAAGATTATATCATAAATTAAAAAAAAATTGAGGTGTTTAAATGGAGTGAGTTCTACAAAGATAACTCTCCAAAAGGAGAGTTAAAAACTAAAAGTTTAAGACTAGAAGCTTGTAGAAAGGTAAGCTTGAAGTACTTCAACATCAGTAGTACCAATATTACCATTAAGGTATAAAAGAGTTGCATTAACAATACCAAATGATGTACTAGCAGTAGCAACATACTCATTAACCTCAGTAGCAGCATCTACTTGAGTTGCAGAGAACCCAAGGTTAGCATAACTAGTTGGAACACTAGCAGATACTTTCATAGTAGATGCACCAGCACCTGTTACGTTACCAAATAACCAAGCTGCCTCAGTATAAAGCTTAGATTGATTACCAGTTGCAGCATTTGCACCACAAGCACCACCAGCATCAACAGCAGAATAAGCAACAGAACCAGCAATACCAGCTACTGAACCACCAACTTTTATGGCACTTACTGAACTATCAGGACTTGTAGAATGTTGAACACCAACTGTAAGGCCAGCTATCTCAGCATCAGCTTGTAACCATAGTAAATTAGTATCAGTTGTATTACCAACACCGTTACCACCAGCACTATAATACCAAGCTTGAGCAGTTAAACCCTCAACTGAAGTATTTATTGCACCAAGAACAGTAATGTTAG
>DDCH01000011.1:33515-251752 GCA_002335055.1 Sulfurimonas sp. UBA2011
CATTGCTACCATAAACATTAGCGGCAACTATAGTAGTACCAGGAAGGTCTGTATTAATAAGAACAGCTGCATTAAAAGAATTCTGTTCAATGTTCCATGTTTCAGTGTATGCTAATGGAGTATCTAATTTCTGACGACCAATTTTTAAAGTCGTGTTTCCAGTAGTTGCAGCAACATAAGCTTCAGTAATCCAAGTAGCATCTTTCAGACCGTCATGAGAACCTGCCCACACACCACCAACAACTTCATTTTCAAGACCTAATGTAGTAATATATGTCATACCTGCACCAGCAGTAATAGTAACTCCACCAGTAGATGCAAGTTCAGTAGTAGCATTTAAGTTAAGACTAGCATCACCTTTAGTAGTAGCAGCATGATCAGCTAAAGCATCAACATTTGTTTGATAATAAAGATTTGCATCACCAGTAACTTTTGTGTTTTCAAGTGCCATTGCACTAGAACCGATCAGTAGAGCAGCAACTAAGCTTAATTTCGTAATTTTCATATATATTCCTTTTTGTTTTACAAAGTTTCAATTAACAGTATGCTCGTTCTATCCTTAATTTAACATTAAAAATGAACATTTTATTTAAGAATCTTGTTTATGATCCATTTATGAAACAATTTATTGAAAGCACTATTATAATGCTAAGTATAATTTTATTTGTTGGATGTGTCATACTGCTGAAGTTCTACCCTCAGGGAATGAAGGTCTTAAGAGTATAAGTAAATCTAATTCTTTAAAAATAAGATATATAAGTTTGTAGAATATGAGTGGAAAGAAAATGTACTTGAAGATAAAAAAATAATACGAAGATAAAAAAGGTAAAAGTATATTCAGGTAAAAAAACATCTGATGATACTACATCAAATGTAACTAAGCTGGAAAGTCTATTTTCCTTCTAACTCTTGTGCATACTCTATCATAGAGCAGAAATGCTCAGTATAGAGTGCTGCACTTCCTACTAAAATACCATCTACATTTTTAAGTGCAAGAACTTCTTTAGCATTTGTAACTTTAACGCTTCCACCATAAAGAAGTGGTGCGCTAGACTTAACTTTTAGCTCTGTATGAATTTCCTCTATATCTTGAAGTGTTGGAGTAAGTCCTGTTCCAATAGCCCATACAGGTTCATAAGCGATGATAAGATTTTCATACTCTGTATCTATACCCTTATACTGAGAAGATATATACTCCATCATCTCATTCTTACCTGCCTCACGTTTTTCTAAGGGTTCACCTACACAAAAAACTATTTTAAAACCTAAGTCTTTGTAGTAGTTAAACTTTGTGACTAACTCTGCTTGCGTTTCACCCAAGATATGACGACGTTCAGAATGACCTATAAGAATTGTTTTAATACAAAACTCTTCTAGGTGAACTAAACCTATCTCACCTGTAAATGCACCCTCTTTTGTAGCATAGGCATTTTGTGCCCCTGTTACTATAGAAGTATCATTATCATCTAAGCTACTCATCGCAGGAAACACTAATACTTCTTGAGTAATATTTTTAGATGAGACAAAAGACTCTAGTTCTTCTAAATACTTATTTGTCTCTTTTCTTGTAAAATTTGTTTTTAAGTTTGCTGCGATTATCATATGCTTAGTCCTTTTTGACTATGAGTTGTGCTACACCTGGAAGGATTTTTCCCTCTAGTAGTTCTAATGAAGCACCACCACCCGTTGAGATGAAACTCATCTCATCATCAAGGCCTATACGTTGTACCAAGTCAGCGGTATCACCACCACCCACAACAGTAGTTGCATAAGAGTCTGCTACAAAGTGTGCTATTTTTGAACTTCCACGAGCAAATTTTTCCATCTCATAAACACCCATAGGACCATTCCATAAAACAGTTTGAACATCAGCTAAACCTTCACGGTATAGTCTTACACTTGCGGGTCCGATATCAAGTCCCATCCAATCTTTTGGAATCTCTTGAGAAGTAACTATTTTACTAATAGCATCCGCGCTAAATTTATCTGCAGCAACAATATCAACTGGTAGGTAGAACTTTACACCTAGTCTTTTTGCCTCGTCCATTACATCTTGTGCATCATCAAGTAAGTCATCTTCAACTAAAGAAGCACCTATCTCATAACCCATCTGTTTTAAAAATGTAAAGGCCATTCCTCCACCGATAAATATCTTATCTACTTTTGGAAGAAGATTTTTAAGTGCTTCTAGTTTTCCTGAGACCTTACTACCTCCAACTATAGCAGCAAAAGGACGTACCGGGTCGTTAATAAGTTTTCCAAAAAACTTTATTTCGCGTTCAAGTAAAAATCCAGCTGCTTTTTGTGTAGTATCAAAAAAGTGTGTTATAGCTTCAACAGAGGCATGCGCACGATGGCTAACACCAAAGGCATCATTGATATAAAAATCTGCCATATCTGCTAGTTTTTTAGCAAGTTCTATATCGTTTGTAGTTTCACCCTCTTCGTAACGTAGGTTCTCTAAGAGAATGATGTCACAACACTTCATATCTTTTACTTTTTGCATTGCATCGGGACCAACGACATCACAAGCAAGAGTTACTTCACGTTTGAGCAGGTGATGTAGACGTCGAGCAATAGGTGCAAGAGAGTATTTCTCGTTCACCTCACCTTTTGGACGACCTAAGTGTGATGCTAAAATGATGGCACAGTCTTGGTCTAGGCAGTAGTTAAGTGTTGTAAGCGCTGAACGAATACGTCTGTCATCAGAGATATTTCCAAACTCATCCATAGGAACATTAAAATCACATCTGATAAATACTTTTTTATTTGTTAAGTCTAAATTTTTTATATTTAATAATTCCAAGCTGTTTATCCTATTTAGAAATATGTAGAGCCATATCTACTAAACGCATTGAATAACCCCATTCATTGTCATACCAAGCCATGATTTTAACCATATCACCACCAATAACTTGTGTTAAATCTTCGGCGACTATAGAACTATACTCACAACCTACGAAATCTTGAGAAACTCTCATATCTTTATCCATAAGTAAAAGACCTTTAAGGTTTGTCTCTGCCGCTTTATTAAACACTGCTGTCACTTCTTCTCTTGTAGTTTCACGTTTTACTACAACATTTAAGTCAACCATAGAAACATCTGGTGTTGGAACACGAACTGACTGACCATGAAGACGACCTTTAAGTTGTGGCATAACAAGGCTAATTGCTTTTGCAGCACCAGTCGTTGTTGGTATCATGTTGATAGCACCTGCACGAGCACGACGTTTATCTTTTGAGTGTTTTACATCTAAGATATTTTGGTCATTAGTATAAGAGTGAATAGTTGTCATAAGACCTTTTTCTATTCCAAAAGCGTCATCAAGTACTTTTGCAACAGGACCTAAACAGTTTGTAGTACAAGAAGCATTACTTACTATTTTTTGTCCTGCATATAAGTCATGGTTAACACCCATAACAAAAGTATCAGTCTCAGTATCTTTTGAAGGTGCTGAGAAAAGAACTTTTTCTACACCGTTATCAATGTGAACTTGTGCAGATTCTTGTGTTAAGAACACACCAGTACATTCTAAAACCATATCTGCACCACAATCAGCAAATTTTAAGTTTTTAGGATCACGGTCTGAGAATACTCTTATTTTATGACCATCAATCGTAATGTTTTCATCATCAAGTTGTATAACTTCGCTTTTAAATGTTCCATGAACAGAATCGTTTTTAAGAAGGTAAAGCATCATATCCATACTTGCCATATCGTTAATCGCTACAATTTCTACATCGTCTCTGTGTGCAGCTATTCGAGCAACACAACGACCAATTCTACCAAATCCATTAATTGCTATTTTGAGTGCCATTAGAATTCCTATAATTATTTAATTGGCTTATTTTATCTACTTTTAGCTATAATTCGCATTAAATAGGAATCACTATTGAATTTACTCAAATGAAAGGTGATTGCTTATGCATAAGAAAAGTGAGACTGTAGCACTTTTTGGAGGTAGTTTTGACCCTCCTCACCTTGGTCATGAAGCTGTTGTAAAAGCACTTAGGTCCGAGAGTGAAATTGATAAAATTGTTATCATGCCAACTTTTTTAAACCCTTTTAAATCTTCTTCTTTTGCACCGCCAAAGAAACGATTAAAGTGGTTAAAAGAGATTTTTAGTACCTTTAAAGATGTTTACATTGACTCTTTTGAAGTACAAAAACATGAAAAAGTTCCAACTATTACAACAGTAGAGTATCTCTTAGAGAGTTACCAAAGTGTGTATCTAGTTATTGGTGCTGATAATTTAAAAGATTTAAAAAAATGGTACAAGGCAGATGAGTTAGCAAAAATGGTTACATTTCTAGTAGCCTCAAGAGATGAGATTTATGTGCCAAAGGAGTTTAAAACACTCTTGGTAAAAGAAGATATCTCATCTACTACTCTAAGAGACACAATGAATATAGACAAACTCTCTGCAGTAAACGCAGAAGAAATAATGAACTACTATAAGGAAAAAAATGACAACTAGAATAGAAAAAATCACAGAAGTACTCGATAAAAACAAGGCTGAAGCAATAGAGGTTTTTGACCTAAGAGAAAAAAACTACTTTGTTGATTATGCAATTATAGCTTCATCACTTGGAACAAAACATACAACAGCACTCCTTGACCATCTTAAAACTGGACTTAAACCAGCTGAAAATTTTAACAATGTTGATGAGAGTGGTGACTGGGTTGTAATAGACTTAGGTGATGTTCTAATCCATATTATGACTCCAGAGTATAGAATTAAATACGACATGGAAACATTTTTAAGTGAACTTGGGCAAGTATCTACTTCACTGTAGTATTCTTATTTTTATTCTCTAAAATATCCCTGTAATTGTATATAGACTCTACATACTTTACAGGTTCTTCTCCTCTTGCATAACCATATTTTAAATCTCTATAGAACTTTTTTTGTGAAAGGAGAGGAAGTACAATTTTTAAATCACTCCATATATTTTCATTAAGTCCAATCTCTCGTGCTAAATGCTGTGCATCTTTAATATGTCCTAGACCTATATTATAAGCTGCAAGTGCAAACTTCAATCTATTTTCACCTAGCACTTCTTTTGGTACAAGCTTTAACATCTGTTTTATATGCCTTGTTCCACCAACAATACTCTGTTTTGGGTCGAGCCTATTTGTAACACCTAAAAGTTTTGCTGTATTTCTTGTAAGCATCATTAGCCCACGTACCCCTGTAAAACTTTTTGCTTTTGGATTCCAATGTGATTCTTGATAAGAGATACTAGCGAGTAATGTCCAAGGAATACCAAAACGAGTTGATGCCTCTTCAAATATCTTTTGATACTTTGGCAAACGACTTTTCATACGTTTATAAAACATTTTAGTATTATAATAATCAAAAAAGAGTACATAAGAGTAATAATGATCTTTAAGTTGTATCATTTTACCTTGTTGATTAAAGGTATTTAACCAAGAGTACATATCTGCTTTAAGTTCTGGTGTGTCTTTTTGAAGTAACCAAGAGAGTTGTTCTCTTCCACTTATAGAAAATGCCATTCTTATCTCTGGATAATAACGTAAGTTAACTGCATACACATTTGAATCAGCAACCGTACAATCTATCTCATGATTTGACACCTTCTTTAATAACTCTTCTGTTGAAAGCTCAGTACTAAAAGTAGCATTAATGTCAAAACCATCATTTTGTAAGGACTTGATAGTCTCAGAATAACTCGTATCCTTTCCTACCATTATATTGAGCTCTGCTAATTCTTCTACATCACGTGGAAACTTATGTTTACCCATCATACTTCTGTGACAAATCACCTGTTCTTGCACTTCAAAGTAAGAAGGCCCAAAATTAAAATCTTCGCTTCTTTGTGGTGTTTTTGCTAAAGATGCAGAAATAATGTCAATATCGGGATTTTTACGGAGTTGTATAGCTTCTTGAATTGTATGGGCTGAAGTAATATTTAGTTTTACACCTAAATGATTCGCATATGATTTTAATAAATCATATTCAAAACCTGTTGGGCCATCAACACCTATGTAGTAAGTTGAAGGAGAATTAAGAAGCACTACATTGAGTACATTTCTTCTTTGTATCTTCACAAGAGAAGATACTTTTTTTATCTTTTTACCTGGTACATATGCAGAGTTACTTAACCAGCCAAACATAAAGAATGAAGTTGCAAAAAAAGTTACTAAAAAAAGAGATATGTATTTATTCATTACAATAGTTTACTCTCTAAAACTTATGCAAATATAAAACGATTTACTCCATCTTCATACTCGTGAGCTAAAACCTGTCCATGTGCTTTTAAAATAGAGTCCACAAGGTAAAGGCCCAGACCAAAACTATTTTTTGATGGGTTTTGTTTTGTAAATGGTTCAATATAGTAACTCAAAGGCTGAGATAAGCAATCACCCCTATTCTCAAAACAAAGTTCTTCATTTCTCATTAGTATATTGATATGTGCATCATTAGAGTACTTCATCGCATTGTCTATCATATTTTTAATCGCAGTCGTATAGAGTCTATAATTTGCATGTAATTTTACATCACAGTGTATATCTATACTTACAACATCTCTCTCAACCATAGCCATATCAATAGCCCCATCAATAATGTCTATAAGTCTATACTCATTAAAATCGCATTTATCATCTAAACTTGTTACTTCTTCAATCAGGGCAAACTCTATAACAAGAGCTTCAAGGCGGTTAAATATACTTGAAAAACGGTTACGCTGTTTCTCTGAGTCTAACATTTGTGTAGCGATAGTTCCCTTAGTTATAGGAGTTTTAAGCTCATGCATAATGTTTCTCAAAAAAAGTGTACGAGACTCTAGGATAGAATTTATTTTTCTTCTTGTAGATTCAAGTTCATTTGAAACCAGACCTATCTCATCACAAGAAGAAGTCTCAAATGATATTTTCATATCACCATCACCAAAAAGTGCAATTTTACGTCTCAAACGGATTAGCGGGCGAAGTTTTTGCAGTACTAAAATAAATGAGGCACTTATTATCAAAAAAATTGTACTAAAGGCATAAAGGATATTGAGATAATTATAAGGTGTTAACTGCTCATCTTTTATAAGAATTCCCGCATTTTTAGTCTGAATATGAAAGTAAAGAAGTTTGTTATATCTAATCATAGTAGCACGAAGTTTTGTTACTTTGTTTTGTGTATAAAAACCATTTTCATCATACATCAAAGAAGCACTTAAACTCTCAAAACCTTCACGTTTAAGAATAGTTCCCTTATCTAGAACTGATTCTTGTTCTTCTGCTGCTTTGACAATTTGCATTTTATAAATAGCAAGATTTGCATCAAGCATAATCTCAGAATTTTGCCGCTGTTGATGATCTCTATAAATCTGAGTGATTACTGAGTATTTTGTAAAAATATGGTCTATATACTGCTGTTTATTAAGTTTATAAAACTCCAAAAAAATTGCACTTATACTTATAAGTGATACACTCAAAGCAAAAAGTACAGTAATTAAAACAGCATGTTTTTTCAAAATCTATCTCTCTACTTTAAAAGTTTATAACCGACACCACGTACAGACTCAATTAGTGCTTTATCACCGAGTTTGTTTCTGATACGGCCAACCATTACATCTATACTTTTATTTGAAGAGTCTTCATTAATTGCATTTACATTGTGAATAAGATCTTCACGTGATACAACTAAACCTTGTTTACTTATCATATATGAAAGAATACCAAACTCTGCATTTGTTAGGTCAATGTTACGACCCTTGTATGTGATAATCATTGTTGCTTTATCACATTTAAAATCACTCTTATTTTCCGCTTTCTCTTCACTTTTTGCTTCATAACGTCGTAGTACTGAGTGAATGCGTGCTTCAAGTTCTCTAGGATCATAAGGTTTAGGCATATAATCATCAGCACCAAGTTCAAGTGCTTTAATTTTATCTGTTACGTCTGAACGAGCAGATGAGATAATTATAGGAATATCTTGACGTTCACGAATCGCTTCACAAACTTCTAAACCATCCATACCTGGAAGTGTTAAGTCTAATATTACGAGGTCAAACTTTTCTAGTTTTAATATACTTACTGCTTTAAAAGGGTCATCTTCAGTGATAACCTCAAACTCAAATTGTTCGAGATACTCTGTGAGTATCTCCGCTAGTTCCAAGTCATCTTCAATCATTAATATTTTATTCATACATTGAGTTTAACAGAGTTTGTTAATGTTTTGGTAAACCCTCTGCATTTAAGTGAAAAACAGAGCGATATTGTATGCAAAAAATGCCATTACATAAGCAGTAATAGAAGTAAATGCAAAAAGATAAAAGAAATACTTTATATGTCCAGCTTCACGAGTGAAAACAACAGATGCAGCGAGACAAGGTAAATAAATCATAATAACTACGATAAAAGCAATAGCTGATGCTAGTGAAATATTTTTACTAATAGCACCCATAAGAGAGCTACTCCCTTCATCCACATCACCACCCAAGGAGTAAAGTACCCCTAAAGTAGATACTACAACTTCTTTAGCTGCTAAACCAGTTTGTAGTGCAACACTCATCTTCCAGTCAAAACCTAATGGTGCAAACAGTGGTTCTGAAAACTTTCCTATACGACCAAGATAACTTGCTTCTAGAAGTGCTTCATCTAACTCATATTTTAGTTTACTTTTCACATCTTCTTTATCTGTTTTAGAGATCATTGAGGCATAACTCTCTTCTAGTACAAGGTTATGAGGATAATTACTTAAAAACCATATAAGCATTGATGCCGCAGCTATATAAGTTCCGGCTTTTTTAAGATACATCATTGTCTTAGTTAATACTGTGTGGCAAATAAGTTTTACAGAAGGGAGTCTATACTTTGGCATTTCCATAACAAAAGGTTCATCTAAACCTTTAAATGCAGTAAGTTTTAGTAGTTTTGCTGCAGCAAGGCCTAAGAGTGCTCCACTTATATAAATAAGAAAAAGAATGTTTCCTGCCATTTCTGGAGAGAAAAATGCTCCTGCAAACAAAACATATACAGGAAGTCTAGCACCACAAGACATAAAACCAATAATAAAAAGAGTCAGAAGTCTATCCCTATCATTTTTGAGTATTCTTGCACTCATATAAGCAGGGATAGAACAGCCAAAACCAGTTACAAGAGGTATAAAACTCTGCCCATGAAGACCAAACTTATGGAAAAAACCATCGAGTAAAAAAGCAACACGGCTCATATAACCAGTACTTTCTAAGAGTGCGATACCTATAAAGAGTATGATAATATTTGGTACAAAAAGCAAAACTGCACCAACACCTGCGATAATACCATCTACTATAAGTGAACGAATATCATCATTAGATATAGTTGCACCAAGTGTCTCTCCAAACCAGATAAAAAAGGAATCTATATACTCCATAGGGATAGCACCAACTTCAAATGTAAGTTGGAAAAGTGACCACATAAAAAAGAGAAATATTGGAATACCTGCAACTGGATGTATCAAAACAGAATCTATCTTTTCAGTAGTTGTTCGTTTAACAGATTTCATCCCTTGTTTAACGACCTCAGCAACTATACCACGGTTAAATGCAGCATACTCTTCAGCAAATGCCTCTTTTATATCATCACTGTCATGATGCAGTTCTATGTGTTGACTCGCTTCTATAAGAATCGGTTGGAGTTCAGTCCAGATAGGTTCATCATGCAGGGTCGCATATGTTTTTTTATTGTTTTTAAGCAGATTAATCGCTATATTTCTATGTGTATTTGCACTCTCAAATTTATGTTTATCAAGATACCAAACTATCTGTGCTATCTCTTCTTCAACTGGCTCACTAAAGAAAAGTTTAGGTTTATTTCTTACATTTTCATGTTTTTTGATGACAGCTTCAATGAGTTCGCCTATACCCTCTTTTGTTACAGCTGATACTTGTACACAAGGTACACCTATAAGTTCAGACATATACTTTGCATTGATTGTAATCTTCTCTTTTAAAGCTTCATCACTCATGTTTAATGCTATAACTACTTTTTTACTCATAGTTAAGAGTTCAGATGTAAGTTGTAAGTTCTTCTCTAAGTTAGTCGAATCAACTACATTAATGATTATGTCATAATCTTCTGCACATAGATAATCATGTGTTACTCTCTCTTCTATAGTGTAGTCAGTAAAAGCATAAGTACCAGGTAGGTCAATCACTGTAAAACTATACTCTTCATAATCAAAAAGAACCTCTGTTTTATCCACTGTCACACCAGAGAAGTTACCTACATGAAGATGTGCATTTGATATAGAGTTAATAAGCATACTCTTACCAACATTTGGTTGCCCTACAAGTGCAACTTTAATATGGTTCGCTGTTATGGGACAGGCTTTAGGATCTACTTCATTCATATCTTTTGTACCTCTATTAACTCAGCTTCCTGTGCTCTTAATGCTATACGCATTTTTCCCACTTTAATCTCTATAGTACTTTTACCTGGTGCATGCTCTAAAACTTCTAATACTGCTTCTTTCATAATTCCAAAAGAAATAAGTCTCTGCTTTAAGTCACCCTTAGTATTTAACTTTATAACCTTAACTACACAGGTTTTGTTACAATCAAGTAATGTTTTCATTCATATTCTTTAAAATAATTTTTAGAAATTATAATCATTATCAATTAAAGAATAGCTTTAATTGATATATTTATTTTGATATAATGCTAATATTAAATACTTAAGGCACTATATGAACTTTTTATGGACACCCTCTTCTCACTTTAACTTAGCAAATCTTTTTACTTTTGTAAATATTACAGCTGGTCTTATGGCTACATACTTCATCACTCAAAACAACTTTATTATAGCGATAGCCCTCGCATGGATTGGTGGTGCTTTTGATATTTTTGATGGCAAGATTGCGCGTAAGTATAAACTGAGTAATGAGTTTGGAGTACAGCTTGATAGCTTTGCAGACTTTTTAAGTTTTGTACTTGTTCCTGTCTTTTTGATATTTCAAGCTGTATATGCTCCACAACTTGATCCCGTACTCTTAGTAGCTGCTTCAGTTATTAGTATTTACTATGTTATCTCTGGTCTTCGTCGTCTTATCCACTTTAACCTAAATGCAGATGCGGGAGAGGTTGAGAACTACTTTACCGGTGTTCCTACTCCTCTAGGTGCTATTTTACTATGGCTTGTGTATCTTACAAATGCCTATGATCTTTTACCGGCAAGTATAGTTATGGTACTTATGCTTGTTATTGGCTGGAGTTTAAACTCAACGCTTAAAGTAAAACATCCTTAAGTAGGTATCCATTCCTATTACAAGGAACCTCTCCTTATCCCCTTCCGTAGCATTTACTGTCATTGTAATTAAAAGATTGATACCATTTAACATGTCTATCTTTTTTTATTTTTTCATTACATTCTCATTTTATTTGTTATTTACACTATATTTCCCACTACCTAAAAGTACTATTAAAATCGACATTATTAAAAAAAGAAGTGGAGACTCTATCGCTAAACCACCAAATTTTGCTAGGGAAAAAGAAAATCCATAAGATAAGAAGATAGCCATTAGCATATTTACCCCTAGAACCATAGATGCCACTCGAGCATAAAGACCAAGTATAATAAAGATTGGAGCCACTACTTCACCCAAATAAACCCCATAAGAGAAAAACTCAGGAAGCCCTGCATTAAGGAGCATATCTTTAATACCACCTGTTCCATGTATTACTTTATGAATACCATGAAAAAGTATAAGTACCCCGGTACTTAGTCTCAGTATAAGTTTTGCTATATCTGTGTTATTAAACATCTCTATTCCCTAAAATTTTGAGTTCATGTTAGTTGGCTTATTCTAATTCTTTACTCATTTATTTAATCCCTTTTTCACGGAATTTACATTCGCCAACACGAATAACTTTTCCATTTTTTACAGCCTCTTTTACATAAAGAAGAGTCCCCTGTGGGTCTGCATCACCTATCTCCTCTTCTATCATACGAAGAAGGTCTTTATCTGTAGTATCTGTCCATACTTTTTCATAATAATATTGTGTTTGAATCTTCATAACTAGTATCATAGCAAAAAAATATTTACAGTACTTTAAAGCTCACTATCCTCGCTCATAAGCGAGAGTGCTTTTTTAGGTTTAAGTCCGAGTTTTACTATATTCTCTGCCCGTTTTATTACATTTCCACGACCTGATTTGAGTCTATTCATAGAAACATCATATGCACCTTGAGCCTTCTCCAAATGTAGACCAACTTTTTGCATCTCATCTACAAAGCCTACAAGTTTATCATACATGGCTTCTGCTTCATTAGCAATTTTAAGTGCATGTTCTTCTTGGTGCTGTGTACGCCAAATATGCTCAATAGTTCTCAGAGTAACAAGTAATGTAGAAGGAGAGACAACTAATATATTTAACTCATATGCATTTTTAAAGAACTCTCCATCCTCTTCTAGGGCTAGTAAAAAAGCACCTTCTATTGGCATAAAAAGTAGTACAAAGTCTAAACTATTTACACCTTCAAGCTTTTCATATTTTTTTTCACTTAAACCTTTTACATGCCCTTTTATACTCAAAATATGTTCTTTGAGTGCTTGACTTTTTTGACTCTCACTCTCTGCACTCATAAAGCGTTCATAAGCAACAAGTGAGACCTTAGAATCAATGATAATATCGCGCTCTTGTGGCATGTGAACTATAACATCAGGTCTAAAACTTTTTCCTTCTTCTGATTTGAGTGTTGCTTGAAGTTCATACTCAACACCTGCACGAAGCCCAGACTGTTCTAAAATATTTTCAAGTACTATTTCACCCCAATTTCCCTGCGTTTTATTCTCGCCTTTGAGAGCTTTTGTTAGGTTTACAGCATCTTGTGATAGTTGCGAGTTCATCTGCTTTAAACGCAGGAGTTCATCTTTAAGTAAGTATGTCTCTTTAGACTGGGATAAAAACTGCTCTTTTGTTTGAGTAGAGAAATTTGTTATCTGCTCCCTAAAAGGTTTTAGTAGTAACTCTAATTGATTTTTACTTGTAGAGCTAAACTGTTTAGACTTATCTTCAAAAATCTTGTTTGCTAAAGTTTTAAACTCATTTGAGAGTTCATCCTTTGCTCCTTGGAGGACATTTAGTTTTTGTGATGAAGCTTTAATTTCACTTTCATACTGTGTTTGTAGAACTGCATACTGTAGTTCTAGGTTTTTTATTCTCTCTATCGAGTCACGATTATCATCTTCTAAAAGTTCTACTTTTGCCTTTTGTTTGAAGTATATATACACCATACTAACAAAGAGTATAAAGAAGAGAATAAATAGTCCCATATAAAGATCAAATGTCATAAAAAAACTTCCTATAATTATTAATTATAAAGATTATACACTATTTTTGTAGCACTATAAACTTAACTTATTACAAATATAGTTTGCTTTAACTTTATCATAGATAAACTTTGGTATAATTCGCCAAATATTTTAAGGGGAAGATGCCCTGCATAAAAGCACAGCTAAAATGCAACTTGTATCATCTCCTTATACTAAAGGATCATGATGCAAGAAAATGCACAAAACGAAGAAATTAAAGAAGAAGAAGTTAAGGTAGAAGAGAAACTACTTACATTTGACGAGTTAGGTTTAAAAGAAGAGATTCTAAAGAGTGTTAAGTATGCTGGTTTTACTACACCTTCACCTATTCAAGCACAAGCGATTCCTATTGTAATTGCTGGTAAAGACATGGTTGGTCAAGCACATACTGGTACTGGTAAAACAGCAGCATTTTCTCTTCCAGCACTTCACAACATGAAGATGGATGGTTCAGTAGAGATGCTAGTTATCACTCCAACTCGTGAACTTGCAACACAAGTTAGTGATGAGATTTTTAAGTATGGCCGTAATTTAGGTGCTAAAACTGTAACTGTTTACGGTGGTAGCTCTTACAAACGCCAACTTGATCTTATCGCTCGTGGTGCTTCTGTAGTAGTTGCTACTCCAGGACGAATGTTAGACATCCTTAAACGTGGTATGATTCCTGACTTTGCACCACAAATGGTAGTTCTAGATGAAGCTGATGAGATGCTTGACATGGGTTTTCTTGATGATATCAATGAAATCTTTTCATTCTTACCAGCAAAAAGACAAACATTACTTTTCTCAGCGACTATGCCTGCACCTATTAAGACACTTGCAAGTAGAATTTTAAGAGATCCTGAGTTTGTTTCAATCACTAAAGGTGAGACTACAAATGCGGACATCGAACAACTGTATTATGTTATTGATGAACATGAGAGAGATGATGCTATTATCCGTCTTATGGATTCTGACGGCGTAAAAAAATCAGTAGTATTTTGTCGTACAAAAAGTGAAGTTGATAGACTAAGTAATGTACTTAGTAATGCAGGTTACCTTGCAAATGGTCTTCATGGAGATATGGAGCAAAGACAACGTGAGAATGTTATTAAAGGTTTCAAAAATGATTCTATAATGTTCCTAGTTGCGACTGATGTTGCTGCTCGTGGTATCCATGTAAACAACATTAGCCATGTATTTAACTACCATATTCCTTTTGACCCTGAGTCTTATGTTCACCGTATCGGTAGAACAGGTCGTGCAGGTACTAAAGGTAAGGCTATAACACTTTTAACTCCAATGGAGTTCAAAGAACTACAACGCATCAAACAAAAAGTTGGTACTTCAATGAACCATGCTTTTGTTCCAAGTAAAACTGATCTTAGAAGTTCAACTGTTGATAAAATGGTAACAACTATTGAAGATCAGCATATTTACGATGAGGCACATAAGGTTCTTGACCGTCTTAAAGAAGACATAGATGAAGAGCAAATTATGTACAAACTTATCTCTATGATTTTAGATAAGCAAGATATTAAAGGGCCTGCTAACATTGGTATTCCTGCTGATAAACTTGATGCTATTCTTGCTCGCGCGGCACAACGCGGAGGCGGTGGTGGCCGTGGCGGTCGTGGCGGTGGATACCGTGGAAGAAACCGTTCTGGTGGCGGCGGAGGCGGTGGAAGTCGTAGTCGTTCTGGTGGAAATGGCGGAGGTGGTAGCGGTGGTTACCGTGGAAACCGTGAAGGTGGAGAACGTTCAGGCGGAGGCGGTGGTGATAGAAACCGTTCTGGCGGTGGACGTAGCTCTGGTGGATACAGAGGTAACAGAGACTAAGTCTTACTCCTCTTCCCCTAAGAGTGACATCCCTGTCACTCTTCTCTCTTTTACTAACTTTTAAAACTCCCTATCTGTAACACAATAAATGATATAATAAATGAAATACACAAGGGATACCTATGCAAGATCAGATAATATATGAAGACTTTAGCCTCTATGTTCAAAAAGAAGAGAGCGAAATACCCTGGTTAAAAATCTTTACAAAAGAACCATATAAAGAGTTAGGTGATGTACCGATTGGACTACGTAAAAAGCTTTGGGAAACTTATGATCTCATAGAGTATGAAATGACTCACTTTTATAATCCTACAAAGATAAATATGGCCTCATTTGCGAATATGCTACCTCGTGTCCATATTCATGTAATGGCGAGATTTGAAGAAGATAGTTATTTTCCACAGCCTGTGTGGGGAGAAAAACAAAGAGATGCGCAATTAACACTACCTGATGAAAAAGAGTTTCATAAGCGTGTATTTCATGCACTTACACAAAATCATAATTAATACTTTGTAATCTTTGAGTTGTAAATCTGGAAAAAAAGAGTGTTACAAAGAGTGAAGATAAATATTTATTTATCTTCTAGGGTTCTTACTTGTTAGGAGAGAAGGGAACGAGAGCAGAACCCCATGTAAGGCCACCACCAAAAGCGTCTAAAAGCATAAGTTCACCTGCTTTTAGTTTACCATTTTCATAAATGTCATTTATTGCCATTGGTATTGATGCACCTGATGTGTTTCCAAACTTGTTTACTGTGAGTACAACTTGTTCTTCTCTAAGTTTAAGAGCATCACCCACAGCTTTGATAATTCTATAGTTAGCTTGATGTGGCACAAAATGGATTATATCATCACCTACTAAATTATTTTCAGCTAAAATTTCTTTCACATCTTTAGTAAGTGTACGCACAGCAACTTTGAAAGTTTCGTTTCCTTTCATCTGCATAAAACAGCTATTAGCTTCTTCACCTAATGCATCATGAGCAGAACCACTACCACCATTAGGTGTCATAAGTAGGTCAGCATACTCACCATCAGCACCAGTATGAATATCTATAATAGCTTCGCTTTTATCATCAGTTGCACAAATCATAGCTGCCCCTGCGCCATCACCAAAAAGGATACAAGTTCCTCTATCAGTGTAGTCGGTTATAGCTGAGAGTTTTTCTGCACCAATGATAAGTACATTTTTTTTCATACCTGACTCAATAAAAGCTTTTGCTATTGAGAGAATATATACAAAACCTGTACATGCAGCAGATATATCAAACGCAGTCACATTTTTGAGACCTAGTTTTGTACTAATGATAGTCGCAGTTGAAGGCATACAAAAGTAATCAGGGCTAATAGTAGCTGTGATAATCATATCTATATCTTCTAAGGCTACCCCACTACGCTCTATCGCTTTTTGTGCAGCTTTAACACCTAAGTCTGAAGTATATTCATCTTTAGCTGCAATATGTCTCTCTTTTATACCTGTTCGTTTTGTAATCCACTCGTCTGTAGTGTCCACCATTGTTGAGAGATCTTCGTTAGTTAAAATCTTCTCTGGGACATAAGCGCCAATGGATCTAAATGCTGCATATGCCATTAAACTTCCTTACTAGCTTCTAAAATTGCTATTTCTTCGATGATATGTGCGTTAACATCAGCATCTACAAAAGATATTGCTTGAAAAATTGCATTTTGAATAGCTTTGGCATTACTTTTACCATGACTAACGATAACACAACCTTTAATACCGATAAGTGGTGCACCACCAATTTCAGCATAGTCAATCTCTTTTTTAAGCAGTTTAAATACTTTTCTCATCAGTAATGCACCTGTAATAGCTATAGGTGACTTACGAATATACTGTTTAATGAAAAAACTGATGGTAGTTGCAACACCCTCACTTGCTTTGAGTACAAGGTTTCCGTGAAAACCATCACAAGTGATAACATCACAAGAGCCATTGAAGATATCTCCACCTTCAACATTTCCCACAAAACCTTTATAGTTAGTGAGAAGTTTAGTAGTTGCTTTTGTGACTTCATTCCCCTTAGACTTTTCTTCGCCATTTGCGAGTAGTCCGATGCGAGGCTCTTTGATACCCATCACACCTCTAGCATAACAGCCACCCATAACGGCGAACTGTGCTATATATTCAGGTTTTGAGTCAACGTTTGCTCCAACATCAAGTAAAACAGAACGTGTTCCATTAACCGTTGGCATAAAGGTAATAAGTGCTGGTCTAAGAACTCCACTAAGGCGTCCAAGTCTAATTGTGGCAAGTGTCATAGCTGCACCGCTATGTCCAGCAGATACAAGAGCATCAGCTTCGCCATTTTTGACTAACTCTGTAGCTTTATATATAGTACTTTCTTTGCGTTTGACTGCATCAGTTGCACTATCACTCATAGAGATAACGTCATCAGTATCTACTATAGAAATCTTATCTCTATAACGTTTTGGTAACAGAGGTAAAATTTCTGATTTTTTTCCTACGAGAATAGGAGTGAATTTCTTTTGTTTTAGTGCTAGTACACAACCTTTAATAATAGGCTCAGGACCAAAGTCCCCGCCCATTGCGTCAATAGCAATTCTAACCATTAACTATTTGTACTCACCAGTAGTAGGGTTTAGGTGGTGTGGTAACTTGTAAGTCCCATCTGCACATTTAACTGGTTTTGCCAGAGTAATCTTGTAGTGAGTTCTTCTCTTCGCTCCACGTGAATGAGAGACTCTTCGTTTAGGTACTGCCATAATCTTTCCTTAATTAAATTTTTATTTCTGTTAGTCAACAGAATTTTTACAACTTTCACACGAGTGATAGTCGCTTCTGATGAGTTCGATTTCTGAGTGTAATAACTCTTCTATCTCTACTGCACCATCAAAAGATTCGATAACATCAAGTTCGATGCTATCTTCATCTTTATACATACCATCTGAAATGAAAAATTCTATCTTTTCATCTAGGGGCATTTTGAACTCTTCTGCACAAACATCGCAGTCTTTAAGGATACTTCCTTGTAAGTTTGCTTTGAGCAGAATTAATTTGCCACCATGATACTGCAAATAACCTTTAAAAGTTATTTCATTAGCTTTTACATCAAAGTCTAATGGTGTTTTGGTAACACGTCTTAAAATTACTTTCACAAGTTGACTTTAAGAAATTTCTCTTTCTGAAAAGAAAAATGCAATTTCAACTGCTGCGTTTTCAACAGAATCACTTCCGTGAACTGCATTTGCATCAATATTTTCAGCGAAGTCTGCACGGATTGTACCAGCTTCAGCTTCTTTAGGATTAGTTGCACCCATTAGATCACGGTTAATTTGCATTGCATTTTCACCCTCTAAAACTGTAACAACAACTGGACCACTTATCATGAAGTCAACTAAGTCTCCAAAAAATGGACGCTCTGCGTGAACTGCATAAAATGCTTCTGCATCTGCGCGAGAAAGTTGCATTTTTCTTGTAGCTGCTAGCTTAAGACCTTTGCTCTCAAATCTGTCTAAAATCTTGCCTATAACACCTTTAGCTACTGCATCTGGTTTAATTATTGATAGTGTACGTTCCATCGAATCTCCTCTGAAAATATAAAATTAGATTGGAATTATATCTAAAAAAAGATTGTTTTTTGTTTAAAAAATGTATTTTGTGGATTTTATAAAAAAATGTTGGTATTTAACTTGTGAAAATGAAGCACCTAAGTGCTTCAAGGGGTATAAAATTAGTCTACGATATTTTCGTGATTAGTACGTTGGTCTTCAGTGATGTCTTCTCTATGAGATGGGCTATCACCGATAGAGTCCCAAGTAATACAACCCTCAGTTGGACATGCTGTTGCACAAGCAGGCTCGTCATGAAAACTTACACACTCTACACATTTGTCACCATATACGAAGTAAACATCCTCACCATCTGGATTATCATCTTCATCTACTATCGCTTCTACTGGACACTCATCTATACATGCACCACAGTTGATACATGTGTCGTTAATAATTACTGACATTATTTTCTCCTAATAATATTTATAAAAACATTATACTCTTTATAGTTTTAAAAACAGCTAAAAAATTTTGAATAATACAAAAACTTATTACTAGTGTTTAGTTTTGATAAGAGTATTTAAGGCTTACAGCCCTAAATACTTCTTAATTTCCTCAGCTCTATCTGTAACTTCCCAAGTAAAACCAGGCTCTTCACGACCAAAATGGCCATAAGCAGCTGTTCTTCTATAGATAGGTTTTAATAAATCTAAAGACTCAATAATTCCTGCAGGACTTAAATCAAAAAGCTCTTTAATACAAGCTTCGATTCTTTCTTCTGCAACCTTACCAGTTCCATGTGTATCTACCATAATAGAAACAGGCTGTACTACTCCAATAGCATAAGCTACTTGTATAGTTGCTTTATCACAAGCACCTGAAGCTACAAGATTTTTTGCAACATGACGAGCTGCATAAGCTGCAGAACGGTCAACTTTAGTAGGATCTTTTCCACTAAATGCACCACCACCATGAGGACATGATCCACCATATGTATCAACTATAATCTTACGACCAGTAAGACCAGCATCACCTTGCGGTCCACCGATTACAAACTTTCCAGTAGGATTAATGTGAAAAATAGTATTTTCATCCATCATATTAGCAGGAATAACCTCACGAATAACCTCAGCAATCATATCTTTACGAATTTGCTCTTGGCTTATTCCATCATGATGTTGTGTAGAGATAACAACAGTCTCAACTGATACTGGTTTATCATCTACATATCTAACACTTATTTGTGCTTTTCCATCAGGGCGAAGATAAGGAACAATTCCTTCTTTACGAACTAATGCTAACCTTTGAGTTAAACGGTGTGCTAAGTGAATAGGTAAAGGCATAAGTACATCTGTCTCACGACAAGCATATCCAAACATTAAACCTTGGTCACCAGCACCGATAGAACCATCTGCTTGATCAACACCTTGGTTGATATCAGGAGATTGCTCGCCTATTCCGTTTAATACTGCTGCTGCTTTATAGTCGAAACCATAATTCGCATCCGTATATCCAATCTCTTGAATCACTTTTCTAGCAATCTCTTGCATAGGGGCATAAGCCGTTGTCTTCAATTCGCCTGCAATTACACAAAAACCATTAGACACTAATGTCTCACAAGCAACACGTGCTTGTGGGTCTTTTTCAATAATATAATCCAGAATTGCATCACTGATCTGATCTGCCATCTTATCAGGATGCCCTTCTGTTACAGACTCTGAAGTAAATATATACTCTTTAGTCATCGATTTTCCTTATTGACATATGGCATCATGTGCCATAAATCGTCGCAAGTATATCTAAAACTTTCTTTAAGTAATTTGTCCTATTCCTCTCTTCTTAGTTTATTAATAATCTTTGGTTAAAATTACATCATTCAAAAAAAAGGACATTATATATGTTAGTAACAAAACAAGCTCCAGACTTTACAGCAACAACAGTTTTAGCAGACGGATCAATCGTAGAAGATTTCAAATTATCAGAAAACTATGGTGAAAAAGGTACAGTACTTTTCTTTTACCCACTAGACTTCACTTTTGTTTGTCCATCAGAAATTATCGCTTTCTCTAAAAGAGTAGCTGACTTTAAAGAACGTGGTGTTAATGTTATTGGTGTATCTGTTGATAGCCAATTTTCTCACTTCGCTTGGAGAGAGACTCCAGTTAACAAAGGTGGAATTGGCCGTGTTAATATGCCTTTAGTAGCTGACCTTACAAAAGATATTTCTCGTGCTTACGATGTTCTTTTAGATGGTGGAGTTGCATTACGTGGTTCATTTTTAATTGACGCTGATGGTACTATCCGTCACGCAGTAATCAATGACTTACCACTTGGTCGTAACATTGATGAAATGATTCGTATGGTTGATACTATGCTTTTCACTAACGAGTCTGGCGAAGTATGTGCTGCTGGTTGGATGAAAGGTGATGATGGTATGAAAGCATCTACTGAAGGTGTTGCTGAGTACTTAGCTACTCACGAAGACGCTCTTTAGTCTTCTCTTCTTTCTAACTAAAGCAGTGAGTTTCTCACTGCTTTATCTCTTCTTTTGTATTCTTACTTATTTAAATCAGCTTGTGCTTTATCATTTACTTTATTTGCTCTATCATAATAAGCATCATCACTTTGACTAGCACAACTTACCAATCCTAGTACTATCATAATCGTTAATAAAAATAATTTCATTATATCTCCTTACATAATTTTTCTTGAGATATGTATCTTAGCCAACATTAAAGACTTTTATTCTTAATCTACTTTTTTGTGACCAAAAAACCACCAATAATAATTAATAAAATTCCAAAAAATGTTAAAACATTAGGAAAATCATCTCCCAAAAGAACTCCAAAACCAATAGCAAAAGGTATGTTCGCATATGAAATTACACCAACTATGCTCAATTTTGAAGCACTGTATGCTTTTGTTAGTAACCACTGAGATAGAGTAGAAATAATTGCCATAAAGCCTATAAGTAACCATAATGTGATACCAATAGGTAGAATAAACTCAGGAAAAAGAAAAGAGAGACTCTCAGGTGTATCCGTAACAGATGCGATACCAAAGAGTAATACAGGAAGAAGAGTTCCTATGCTAACAAATGAGAGAACTATAATACGAGAGTCATAAATATCTTTTATTTTTTTGATTGTTGTGTAAGCTGCAGCTGCAAAAAAACCACCCAATATTCCCATTATATGCTCATAAGAAACATCCATACCAAAAGGTTTTGTGATAAATACAATACCTATAAAACCTACTGCAAGAGCAAAAGCAGTACGCTTACTTAAATGCTCACCAAGTAAATAGTAAGCCAAAATAGCTACAAAAAGTGGAGATGTTTTGTTAAGGGTAATAGCCTCACCTAAAGGAATAGTCGTAATAGTATAAAAAAATAAAATCATCGCAGTGAATCCGAATAATCCACGAGTAAAAAGAAGATGAATTTTTCCACCTTTGAGTTTAGGAGGTGTATGTTTTAGTGCATAAAGAATTAAAAAAACTCCAATTAGGTTTCTAAAAAACACTATCTCTAAGGCTGACATATCCTCACTTAGTATCTTAGCCAAAGCACCATTAAGTGCTGAGATAAGAGCAGCTAGTAGCATATAGGCAATACCACTATCTAAATTTTTGAAATAAACCACCCAAATGTTCCTTGTGCTGTACAAACACCATCACTATCTTTTACTTCTACTGCTACTGAGGCAAATGCAGTGATGCTTTTAAGAGCTGGTTTTTTATACTTCATATTTGAATCACGAAGAAGAGGTTCTGTAAATGCAGTCCACCTTGAGTCTCTGCGAGAGTAAACTGTGCTGAAGCATGAATAGTATTTATATGATTTTGTACATCTTTTTTATAGTCTAATGATACACTAGCTTCGCTTAGTTGACTCATTCTTTTTCTTCTTTTTTCATCATTCTATCATTTTTCACAAAATCCATAGCTCTCTCATTTACATAAGCTAAGTCATACCACTGTTTTCTTGGGGCAATAAGGTTTAGGTTTTGAGGATTTGAACTTCGTGAGAGTGCTACATAAAACTGTGAAGGAGCGAAAATTTCATTTGTTTCAATTATGAGATCTTCTATACTCATACCCTGTGACTTGTGGATAGTTATAGCAAACGCTAGTTTTATAGGAAACTGATAAATACTAAAAAGGTTCTCTTCGACCATCTCTTTTTTACCATTGACACTCTTCTCTATCCATCTAGCCTTACTCTGAGCAGAACTTTCTAACTTTATAACTTTACCATCACTCTTTTGCACAAAAACATTTGTTGTATCTACATTTATAACTACGGCTCTCTCACCATTAAAGTAGTTCCACGAGTTACGAGTAAAGAGAACTGGAGCCCCTACTTTTAATGCTAACTCTTTTTCGATCCTTGCATCATTCATAAAACGCTCTACTTCATTATCTTTAGTAGATTTAAGATGTTTAATGATTTGAGCTTCTTTTACAAAAAGTTCACTATCTATATACTCAAGTTGGCGTTTATTATGTAGGTTTGCTGAGATATTTTTGCCAAACAGAAAGGTGAATTTACTCAAGTCTTCGGGTAATGGTTTTATGTAGGAGTTGAGTTGTGTATGCACACTTTCATCTACAAATCCAAAACGCACATGATTAAGTAGGTCTATAAAAACTACATCATCTGTTCTATAAATATGTGTCAGTTCAATTTTTTCAAAACCCATCGAGTCCCAAGCCTCTGATTCAAATGCAAAATGAACATCGTTTGAGCCACGAACAACTGGTGGAAGTTGTAAAAAATCACCAACGACTAAAACTACACCAGTAAAATCTGCCTGGCCTAAACGTAGACTTATCATCTCAAAAAGTGCATCACTCACCATACTTATCTCATCTATAACGATAAGCTGCATGGAGTTTATGAGTTTTTTTATCTTCTTTTTTATCTCAAACTTACCCTTGCTCTCTAGGTCTTCTATATCTGAAGCTATACCAAGGTCTAAAAAGCTGTGGAGGGTCTGTCCTCCTATGAGAGTAGCCGCCATTCCAGTTGAACCAAGTTTGGCTACTTTTTTAGCTTCAGTTTCAAAATGCTCGATAATCTCTCGTGTGATTGTAGTTTTACCAACACCTGCACCACCAGTTAAAAAAACATTTTTGTTTGATTTCAATTTATCTATAGTAACACTTAGCCAATTCATGAACAAATCATAGCTATTTTTACTATAAAAACAGCTAAAACAATGTAACATTTAGTAACAATACAGGAGAGATTATGAGTAAAAGAATACTTATTGTAAAAGACAATAAAACACTTGCAAAACTGATATGATGCTTTATAAAGCAAAAAACTCAGGAAGAAATAAAGTAATCTTTGAAGACTAGTAAATATAAATATTCTAAGGAATCTATTTGAAAATATCTGCACCATTGGAAAAAGCCTTTACTAGGATAGCCACTCCTTTTGAACATTTTATCCATTCTCAAACTACAACTGGTTTAGTTTTAATTTTTATGACTGTTATCGCTCTTGTTCTTGCTAACTCCCCATTAGTTGATGCTTATAATAATCTTTTTCATACAAAGATAGATTTTAATGTAGGGGAATGGAAACTCTCTCACACTTTTCATCATTGGATTAATGATGGTCTTATGGCTATCTTCTTTTTTATGATTGGTTTAGAGATAAAACGCGAGATTTTAGTTGGAGAGCTTTCTAATATCAAAGTCGCGATACTCCCCATACTAGCGGCAGCTGGAGGGATGGTAGTGCCTGCCCTTATATATACCTTTATCAATAATGGAGGAGAAGGTGCTAATGGTTGGGGGATTCCCATGGCTACAGATATCGCTTTTGCTATTAGTATTCTTGTTCTTTTAGGAAATCGTGTCTCACCTGCACTTATCACATTTTTAGTCGCCCTTGCTATCGTAGATGACTTAGGTGCCGTTTTAGTCATCGCTATCTTTTATACAGAACAGATTCAATTTTTGCCTCTTATCCTTGCTGGGGTCTCATTTCTTATCATGATGATTTTTAATCGTTCGGGTATTCATGCAATTTTACCTTATTTTATTGTAGGTTTATGTCTGTGGTTTTTCATGCTTGAGTCTGGTGTACATGCAACTATCGCTGGTGTAATCGCTGCTATGAGTATCCCATCTCGTCCAAAAATAACATCTACATACTTTACTGAACAGACAAGAAATCTACTTAACGAGTATGACAACTATCCAGTTGTCATAGATAATACTATGCATGAAAGTCAAAAAGCAATTTTACTTAATATAAAAGATACTATTGATTCAGTAAATGCACCTTCTGCAAAACTAGAACATGACTTACACCTACCAGTGAGTCTTTTGATAATTCCCCTCTTTGCCTTTGCAAATGCCGGCATTAGTATTGACTTTTCATCTTTAGCAAGTACAATTATAGAACCTGTCTCTTTAGGAATTATCTTTGGTCTAATTATAGGGAAGATTTTAGGTATAGCAGGTGTGTCATTCATTGCTATCAAAACTGGTATCGCAAAACTTCCAGAGGGAAGTTCTATGAGTCAGCTCTTAGGTGTAGCATCTCTTGGAGGTATTGGTTTCACTATGAGTATTTTTGTAGCTGACCTTGCGTTTGAGGGTAATGACCCTCTTATCTTTCAAGCAAAAATAGGTATTTTATCTGCTTCATTTATAGCAGGTTTTTTTGGTTATCTTTGGCTGAGATTTTGGAGCCAGAAAAAATAAAATCTAACTCATCAGATGCTTCCTTATAAAGAAGAGGACTGTCTAGGTCAACATACTCTATAACATCTCTGTAGTTAAATGCTAGATATAGAGCTGCATTTATAGAGTATGGGCCTTCAAGCATAGAACCTAACATACACTTGATACTATTTACTCTTGCATACTCTAAAATCTCAACTGCCTTACTTACTCCTCCACACTTCATCAGTTTTATATTTATCATATCTGCTGATGAAGTTTTTACAATTTCTTTTACATCTGCAAGTGTAAATGTAGCTTCATCTGCGAGTATAGGAATTTTTGTGGCATTTGTAATTAACTTTAAAGCTCTCAAGTCTTTTGCAACTACAGGCTGTTCTATAAGTTCAATATCAAACTCTTCTACTGCATTTACATATCTTAAGGACTCATCTAAACTCCAAGCCTGATTTGCATCTATAAGTAGTTTTGCCTGTGGTAATGTAGCTGAGAGTTTATGAGTTACTTCTATGGCATGTTTTATATCACTTCCAAGTTTTACTTTTAAGATATTCATGCCTGAACTACAAGCTATTTTTGCATCACTTAACATTTTATCTATTGGATTTAAACTTATAGTTATATCTGTATTTATACTAGAAATATCTTCAAGTGTAAAAAATCCTAAGAGACTCATAAATGCTATATCTAAAGCAGCTTTTGTACTTGAACCTATACCTGTCTTATGTAGTTCTTCTAAAGCACTTTTTATATTTAAACCTATAAGAGTAGTTTTTATTTTTTTTATAGATGCCAAGATAATCTCTATATCTTCACCTGTTATAGCCATAGTAGCAGGTGCTTCACCTATACCTACTTCCCCATCACTACATACAACACTCACACGAACAAACTCTATTACTTCTACTCTACGAAGTGCTGTGATAAAAGGAGTTTTAAGTTCAATATATTTTACCTCTGTATTTATGGCTTGAATTATCATTAACTTAAACCTATTAAAATATTTCCAAGAAGTAGGCCACCAAAAGTACCGATGATATAACCCATAATAGCCATAAGTATACCCACACTTACAAGTGATTTATTATATGCTGCTGCTAATATCGGAGCAGAGGCTACACCTCCTATGTTTGCTAGAGATGCAACTGCTATGCTAAAGAGATCTAGCTTAAATAGTTTAGCTCCAACTATCATAACAATAGCATGAACAATAAGTATACAAAAACCTGCTAAAACATATAAACCTAAACCAGAAAAGCTCTCAATAACTGCATGCGAACCAATAAGAGCGATAAGAAGATATAACATAGAAGTAGATAATTCACTCGAACCATTTAAATCTCGAAGTCTTGTAAATGAAGCTAAAATTCCAAATACTGAAGCTAAAATCACAATAGTTGTAGTCGCATTTATTACAGAAAATAGTGTTTCCAAATATTGAGTTAACAATGAGACAGCTAAGGCTAAAAGAATTAAAGTCCAATATCTTTTTGCTCCTATAGTGCAAGCTATGTCTCCAAGATAGGCTAAATTCTCACTACTTTGAGTAAACTTGTTAAAATACTGTGCAAAGGGGACTAAAAAGAGAAGTAACATCACCCATAAAGTATAGTTTACACTATCTACTACAAGGGCATAAGCAAAAGCTTCTTCGTCTACATTAAGTGCTGAGCCTACTGCTATCATATTTGCTGTACCACCCAGCCAACTCCCTGCTAATGCTCCAAATGCACCTGACATAGAAGATGAGAAGTCAAAAATAATTGCCACTACTATAAAACCAAAAGCGATGGATAAGACTGCAAGAATATAAGCAATAAGCAAAGACTTTCCAAGTTTTAAAAAGTGTCTTAAATCCACTTGAAGTAGCATCAAAAAAAGCATAGCTGGAAGTAGATTTGTTTTTGTTTGTTTATAGATAGAACTTATATCTGCGTTTGAGTCAAAAAGACCAAGAGAAGCGAGTAGCATACTAGAAGCATATATAAAAACAACCGCGGGTATGAGTTTAAAAATTCTCAAAGATGTTTTAGACTCTAAAAGGTAAAAGATCGTGACTAAGCAAGCGAGAGAAAAAAGATATAAAAGTGGATGAGTTATCAAATGTTGCTCTTTATTTTTTTTATAAGTGTATCATATTTATTATAGTTCAAGGAATAAGTATGAAAAAACTATCTATAGCCTTTCTTACAGGTCTAACATTAAGTACCTCTCTATGGAGTGTATCCCTCTCAAATGAAATAAAGAATAGCTCTTTGGTCGTTTATAGTTCTATGCTAGGTTTAGTTCATGAAGAGAGAGACTTAAACCTTCACAAATCTGATACTTCCATCATCTATAAAGGTGTAGCCAAGAGTGTTCAAACAGACTCTATAAATGTAGATATTTCACCCGATGTGACACTCTACTCCCAACAGTATAGATTTGACTCACTAACACAAGAAAAACTACTCCAAGCACATATAGGTAAAAAAGTTGAAGTGAGACTACTTCGAAATAAAAATGAGTTTAAGATTATATCAGCAACTCTACTTGCATTCAATGGAGAAAAATCTATAGTAAAAACTCTTGATTATAAAATCATAACAGTTCAAAGTGATAATATAATCTTTGATAATGTACCTGATACACTTATCACTAAACCCTCACTTGTTTGGAATATTAAAAGTAAAAAAGATGTTAAAACAAGAATGAAACTTGACTACCTTATCTCAAATATTAACTTTCAAAGTAACTATATTTTAAACATCAATGAAGACAAAGCAAGTTTAACAGGTTGGATTAGCATAAATAATAGAAGCGGAAAGAGATTTGATAACACTAAACTCTCTCTTTTAGCTGGTGATATACAAAAGAAACTTATAAAAGCCCAAACACTTTACAAAACTATGCGTGTTATGAATCATTCTACAGCTGTAAAAGAGAACTCTTTTGAAGGGTATCATTTTTATACTATCCCTTTTCCTGTCACTATCGCCAACAACGAAACTACCCAGATAAAATTTGTGCAAGAAAACAACATTAGTATACAAAGACTCTACTCAGTAAGTCTAAGTAATCCACTCTATTTAAAAGGTGAGAGAAAAAGTGATGTTAGCCAATTTATAGCATTTAATGGACTAAGTATACCTCTTCCAAAAGGTGATATGAGAATCTACTCACAACGAGAGGAACAAACTATACTTTTGGGTGAAAATAGTATTAATCATACTCCAAAAGATATTAATATCAAACTCAAAATAGGTACAAATTTCGATGTAAAAGTAAGTCAAAAAACCACTAAACACGAAGATAATCATGACTGGTTTAATATTGATGTTCAATATTCACTCAGTAATAACTCTGATACAAATAAAACAGTAGAAGTTTTAGTACCATTCAACACACATAAAGATTCAAAAATCAAAACAGATGAAACATATACATTTACTAAGGGAAATTTAGTTACCTTTAGCATCAAAGTAGAATCAAACACTACAAAAAAATTCAATGTAAATTATGAGAGTAAAAAATAATGGCAAAATATATAATACTAGATACAGAAACAACAGGCGTTAGTGACAATGACAGAGTAATACAACTTGGTTATGTTGTATTGGGCACAGACCCTGTAGAAGTTCATAATGAATTTAATGCAACTGATATTCCTATAGGTTTTGGAGCAATGGAAGTTCATGGTATTACACCTGACTTACTAGAGGGAAAATCGATTTGTACTGAGACTTCTGCATATAAACGATTAGAAGAACTAAATACAAATGACAACTATTTGATAATTCATAATGCACCCTTTGATATAAAAATGCTCGAAAAAGAGGGTTTTAATGTACAAATGAAAGTAATAGATACACTTAGAGTAGCAAAACATATACTTCCAGATGAGGATGCTCATAGACTTCAGTACTTTCGTTACAAAATGGAACTCTATAAAGAAGAAGAAAAAGAGGCAGCAGCTCTTGGAGTAGTTGTAAAGGCACACGATGCTATTGGTGATGTACTTGTTTTAAAACTACTACTTTCAAAACTCAGAGTAGCAGTTCAAGAAGCCTACCCAAGTGAGAACCCAGTTGAGAAAATGGTGGACTTAACAAATACTCCTATACTAGTAAAAACATTTCGTTTTGGAAAGCATAAGGGCAAAGAGTTAGCAGAAGTAGCACGAGAAGATGCAGGTTATCTCAGATGGATGTTAAGCTCAATGGAGAATCTCGATGAAGATATGAAATACTCTATAAATACCGTCTTAGCGCAGTAGTGCAAAAACAATAAACATAATAAAAGCCAAACTACCACTGATTAGAGCATATGGTAACTGTGTTTTCACATGCTCTATCACTTCACAATCACTAGCCATCGAAGATATAATAGTTGTATCTGAAATTGGTGAGCAGTGATCACCGAAGATTCCCCCACTTATAACAGCTCCTATGCACAAAGGTATACTTGCATCCATTCCAACAGCCATAGGAACTGCTATGGGTATCATAATACTAAATGTTCCCCATGAAGTTCCTGTTGAAAAAGAGATAATAGACGAGAGTAAAAATATAATCGCACACAAGAAATAAACACTTATATTTTCACTCGCTAAAGATGAAAGATAAATACCAGTTTTTAGCTCTCCTGTTGTATTTCCCATGGCAAAGGCAAATACTAGTATAAATGCAACCGGTATAAAAGATTTTGCTCCACTATATGCAGTTTTAGTCCAAGTTTTTAAAGACATAGTTTTAGTCAAAACATAATAAAAAAGAGTAAATAAAGTAGTAGTACTCATAGTGTAAAAAATCGCACTAGAACCATTTCCCTTTAGTATCTCTCCATTTCCTGTGATGTAAAGAAAAACAAAAACTAAAGCTACCATCATTAGTATTGGCAAAAGCATGAGGTACATACTTTTAATATTTTCATTTAACTTTACTTTACTATGTGAACTATAAATAGCATTTTTCATTGGACCTATATTAAAACCAAAGTATATAAAGAGAAATGTCATTATAAGTGCAAACATTGCATAAAAGTTATACTTCAAAGCACTTATAAGTATCTCGGTTGCATTTTTCTCTATATATCCTAGAGATATTTGTGTACTTATAAGTCCTAAGAGCAGTGCACCATATCCATTTAGCACTATAAGTGAGCCAATTGGGGCAGAGGTAGAGTCACATACAAAGGCGAGTTTCTCATGAGGAATTTTATACTTATCACAAAGTGGTTTTCCAACTGCACCCGAGACTAAAGCTGTAATAGATGTCTCAATAAATATAACGACACCTAAAATATAACTCAACATCAAAGCAGAGCGTTCAGACTTTACTAAGGAGTGCTTGTTTTGAACAAAATTTACAAAACCACCCACACCTCCACTTTTTTCTATCAATGCCATAATAGCACCTGCTAAAATAACAAAAGCTAAGGTTTTTAGTATCCATGCCTCTTGCATAAGTGTACTAAAGAGTATAAAAATAGCCATTAGAGAATCTATAATACCAAAGTCATTTAAAAAGAGAACACCTAAAACAACTCCACTAAAAAGAGAAAGAATTACATTTTTACTATAAAGAGCTAGTGATATCGCTAAAAGGGAGGGGAGGAGGGAAAGATAAGTAGGTTCTAACATATTTCCTAAAACTCAATACGCATTAAAGACATACCAATACGACCAAATTTTTCTTTATAGAGTTCACACTCTTTTTGCTCAATTATTGTAAATCCCATTTTTTTATAAAAAAGTTCTGATTCTAAAGAGCCGATTTCTATCATCGTTTGTGCGATTGTATAACCCTTTAGTCTTGCCGTTAAAAGTGACTTTTGCATTAATGCTTTTAATACACCCACATCTCTGAAACCTTCAAGCTCTTCCATAAAGTCAAAAATAAGTGTTCTGTTATTAAGTTTAAAGTCACATACATACATAACTTCTAATGCTTCATTGTCATCACTATAGCCTATTTCTTCAAGTGCTTTTATAAATGACTCTCTATTGGAGATACGTGGTTCATAACTACAAAGTGAACCAATAGACTTTCCATCTAACTCTGCTATAAGAAAGTTACTAAAGTGGCAGTGACTTTTTGCTTGAGTTTGTATCAATTCTGCTAATCTGTGTAAAATTATTTCATTATCGTTAGTGCCAAAAAGAAGGTCAAATAAACCATCTTTTTTTCCTGCTCGAGAACTTTGTAAAATCATCTGTGCTAAAAATGCGCTATCTTCAGTTTTTGCCTGTTTAATTTTAATACTCATAATATTATTCCAACATTAAATTTATAATCAACGATATTTAAGCTTTTGTACTTAATAGTAATAGTACCATACTTTATGATAAAAAGTTTCTTAATTTTAATAATATGTCCAATTTTTTTGTTTTCATCTCAGCAAATAATCTTAGTGATAGCAGATGACTTTGATACAGCTAAAGCAACATTACAATTTTTTGAAGATGATAAAATACTACTCACCACAGAAGTGAACCTTGGGACTAATGGGCTTGGATGGGGTATAGGTGAGGTTCAACTTATACAAAAGGTACATGAAGCTTTAAAATATGAGGGTGATAGAAAGTCTCCTGCTGGAGTTTTTAAACTAACAGATATCTTTGGATATGCCCATGAGACTAACTATAAACTTCCTTATCTTCATGCATCAAAAAAACTTATCTGTGTTGATGATTCAAGTTCAAATTTTTATAATCATATAATTCAAGCAAATGGAAATGAAAAAAGTTTTGAATTTATGAAACGAGATGACCATCAGTATAAATATGGAGTTACTGTAGCACACAATAAAAGAGGGGAATTTAAACGAGGGTCTTGCATCTTTTTACATATACAAAAAGATATAAAAAGTTCTACTGCAGGATGTACAGCAATGGATGAGACAAGTTTAAAAAGAATTATCTCACTTTTGGATAAGGACAAAACACCACTACTAATTCAAATTCCAAGAAGTACATTAAGTGAGGTACAAAAGCTTTATCCACAGCTTAAAAACTAATCGTCATCATCATCATCATCAAACATACCTTCCATATCTAAAACTTTAGGTTTTGCTTTGACTGCAGTCATTTCACTAATATCATCTGGCGAGATACTAATAGCCATTGCGATAAAAGAGGCAAGAGCATTATCATCTACAATCTCTTGACATACTTTAGAAGTATTGTAAATAGTCAGTATCTTATTTTCAAATAATATATCTTTAGTTTGAATCCCTAACTCTGCTGCTATCACATACAAGTCAGGACGTATGAGAGAAATACCCTCAACCTTCATTGAAAAACCTGTTCTATTATCGGGGATAATCATTTATTGTTCCTCTTCTCTTTCCATTCTATCTTTAGCTTCGATACCCATCAAAGAAAGTCCTGTTTTAATGCTTAACGCCACTACTAAAAGAAGTTTTAGCAGTTTTGCTTCATCAGGTGTTCCAATCATACGAACATCATAGTAAAACTTATGTAGAGATGCTGCAAGCGACTTTAAATACTCTGGCAGTTTTTGTACTTGACGAGAGTTAAAAGCGTCTTCAACAATCTCAGGAAGTAAAAGTGCATCAAAGAGTAAAGTATCTGCATTTTCACCTAAGTTTTTAAGACTTGCACTATTTATATCTTCTCTAGAGACAGTCGCTTTACTAAGTAATGTTTGAATACGAGCATGAGCATACTGAATGTAAAAAATAGGGTTTGAACTATCTTGCTTTTTAAACTCAGCAAGGTCAAACTCCAATGCAGTATCAGACTTCTTTGAAGCGAAGATAAAACGCAGAGCATCACTTCCTATCTCGTCCACTATATCACTCATAAGTATAACATTACCAGCACGTTTACTCATTTTATAAGGTTCACCATCTTTAAGAAGGCTTACCATTTGTGCTAAAAGTACTTCTAGTTTATTTGAATCATAACCCAAAAAATCTATAGCTGCATTTACACGAGGGATATAACCATGGTGGTCAGCCCCCCAGATATTGATGTACTGATCGTAACCACGTTCAAACTTTTGGTTGTGGTAAACTATGTCACCTGCTAAGTAAGTAGGGCGACCATCATCACGAACAACAACTCTGTCGTGATCATCGCCTTTAGACTCTGACTTTATCCAAAGCTTTTCTTCTTTTTTGTAAACATTATCACCCATCTTTTTCATAACACGATCCCAGTCAGAATAAAGACCAGACTCATTTACAAAAGTATTAAAGTGGATATTAGTGTCAGCTAATGTACCTACAACAATATCCATTACACCATCTTTAGCCCAAAGTGCTAACTCTTTGTAGCGAGACTCATCAGAGAAAATTTCTACACCAAATTTTTCTATAGCACCATTAGCTAAACCCTCGAGGTATTCACCACGATAATAAGATTCAGGATATTCTACATTTTCTTTTAAAATATGTTCTCTAGCATAAAGAGCAATAGAGAGACCAAGTAAATCTATTTGATTACCAGCATCATTTATATAATACTCAGCAGTGATATCATAACCGAGATGTTTGGCTAAACGATACAGTGTATCACCATATACAGCACCACGAGCATGACCAATATGTAGTGGTCCTGTTGGATTAGCAGATACAAATTCTAAAAGTATTTTTTTGTTTTTTTCTTGCTTGGCAAATGAAGATGGATTATCTAAAGCCCAAGATGCATACTCTGCTAAAAAGTTTTCACTCAAACGAAAGTTTAAGTAACCTTTTACAGACTCAACAGCTGAGAATTCTTCACACTCACCAAAAGATGATGCAAGTTCCTCAGCAATAAGCATAGGGGACTTACGAAGTTCTTTAGCAAGTGAAAATGCGATAGGAGTAGCAAAGTGACCAAATGAACGGTCACGTGGTTTTTCTAAAACAACCTCACGACCTAGCTTTTCGCGCAGTAGCGCCGATACACGTTGTTTCAAAAAATTATGCTTCTGTTTTTGTTTTTGGAGTTTCTGAAGTTTTAGCAGCTGCTACTTCTTCGCTTCCTTCAACTTTTTTAGGCTCTTCAGTTGCAACTTCATCATTATCTTTCATTTCAGACTTAAAGTTTTTAATTCCTTTTCCAATACCTTTTGCTAAATCTGGAATTTTTTTCGCTCCAAATAGTAAAACGATGATTCCGAAAATGATTACTAGTTCTGTTGTTCCAGGCATGCCCATAGTATATATCCTTATAAAAAATTAATTTAGAGATTATAACTCAAGTTTACTGATTATTCTCTTATATCTTCCCATTTGTGAACAAAGGTGTTTATTATCTGATGAGGAATTTTCAGTCTTGCTGTCAATGCAATTTGTTTTAAAACTTTTGCTGCTGTATCTAAGTCATCATTTACAACTATAAAGTCATACTCAGATGTTCTTTGTATCTCACATCTCGCCATCGCAAGGCGGCCATTTATAACTTCTTGAGTATCAGTTGAACGTTTCTCTAGACGATTTTTTAGTTCACTCAATGTTGGTGGTGTAATAAATACAGAAGTGGTAATATCTCCAAGTCTATTTTTAACAGCCATATTCCCTTGAACATCTATATCAAAGATTACGAGTTTTCCTGCTGCAAGTGCTTTACGAACTGGGTTCAGAGAAGTTCCATAATAGTTTCCATGCACAGTTGCATACTCTAGAAAATTATCATTTTTAATATCTTCTTCAAATACTTCTTTACTTACAAAGTGGTAGTGCACGCCCTCTTCTTCACCCTCCCGTTTTTCACGAGTTGTTGTAGATAAGGAAAAATAAAAGTCTCCAATTTCATCTGCTATTTTGTTTATAAGAGAACTTTTTCCAGCTCCACTTGGACCTGAAAGCACAAGTACTACACCATTATGTTTTATCACTAATCATCCCCTAAAGTAATGTTTATACTAATTTTCATACCCTTCATTGAGGCAGCTACATTTTTATCACTTAAGGCAGCAAGAAGGTTTTTTAATGCTTCAACACCCTTGTTTTCTTCAATTACAGTCTCTTCAACTCTAACATCTTCTTCTATCTCTTCTTCAATAGATGCTGTATCTTCTTCAAGAACTTCAGCTTCTACACTATCAACATCCTCTCCAACTGCAATTTTCATATCTCTGCTTGTTAAAGAGTCTAAATCACCTGAAACTATATTCAAAAGAGTGCCCTCATCCATCTCACTTTCAAGGTCTTCTTCACTTAAGTCTTCTACAGCATTTTCAATTTGTGAAGCAATGTCTATGTCTATTTCTTCTTCAGCTTCTAATAAAAGTTCATCATCAATGTTCATATCAGTCTCATCTAATAAATCTTTTACTTTTTGTGCTTCCTCATCATCTAAAATACGATCTCCTGTCATTTCTTCTTCTAACTCATCTTCAAGTTCACCTAGATCTAGCTCTTCATCTAAACTCTCTAACTCTTCAATTTCATCTTCTAATTCATCTAAGCCTTCAAGCTCTTCAATTTCAATTTCATCTTCTAATTCTTGGAGTTCAAGGCTTGCTTCATTTTCGTGTTCGTCTAATACACTTAAGTCTATTTCATCTACTACTTTACTTAAGACTGAAAAAAGTTCTACTAAGTCCGTAGGTAGAAATGGTTTTTTAAGTATCTTAGTAAAATCACTTACTTCCTCAGCATCTCTTGCACAAATATAAAGTGATGAAGAGTATTGAACTTTAGCATTAAGTTCCATATGTAATTCATCACTATAAAGTGTATCATCTATGACAACTAAGTCATAAGTACTTGACTCTAAATTTTCTAAGGAGTCAACAACTTCAAGATTATCAGAAGTTTTTTGAGCACTGAGTGTAACAAGTTTATTGACGACAGGATTGTCATTAATGAGTAAAATATTCACGAATATTCCTTGAGGGTTGTATGTTGATTATATTAATATTATTGTATCTAAATAAAACTAAAAAACATTGCTAAGGCATTAAATGCCTCTATCATTTGAGTTTTAACTATTAGCATAGTCGAAGCTAATGTCGTAATTAGCACTACAAATGCCACCATGATTTTTATAGGAAAACCAATAACTAAAAGATTAAACTGTGGCATCGTTTTCATAAGCATTCCAAATATAACATCAGCTAACCAAGAGAGTGCCACGATAGGAAATGCTATCATAAAACCAACTAGAAACATATTTGAAGTCGCATGCATTATGTAATAAAAAAGATCCTCTTGTAGGATAAATCCTCCTAGGGGTATAACTTTTAATGAACTATCCACAAATAATAATACCCAATGATGGAGGTCTAAAGAAAGTAGTACCATTAATCCCATTAGAGATAAGAACTGAGATATAATTGGCATTGAAACACCTGATTGTGGATCAATAGCACTCGCCATAGAAAATCCCATCATAAAAGAGATAATACCTCCGGCAAATGTTATAACATGATATGCAAGTAAAAGTACGATACCAACAACTAAACCAAGCATAAACTCACTTAAAACTGCTAGTAAAATAGTAGGTAGTGTGATTGCTATTTCAAGTGGGGGCATAGAAGAGTAAAATACTATTGTAAAGAAAAATGCCATTGCTGCTTTTATCTGTATAGGTATATTTTTATGAGAAAATATTGGTACAGCTATAAAAAGTGCTGTAAAACGAAAAAAGAGAAGTAAAAATCCAATAACATTTGCATCTTGAAATATTTTCATAAACTCCATATACTAACTACTTAATGCGTTGAAGCTTTTTATCTTCTAGGTGAAAAACTTTATCGCATTTATGTGCTAAATCATTGTCGTGAGTTACAAGTATCATACCTGCATCATTATTTGTGCAGTAGTCAAAAAAAAGATTCATAACTTCATCTGCTGTTTTTTTATCTAAATTTCCCGTTGGTTCATCCGCAAATATTATACGAGGTTTTTTTGTTAAAACTCTTGCTATGGAGACACGTTGCTGCTGTCCACCTGAGAGTTGTGTAACTTTTTGATGTATAGGTTCTTTAATATGTAAGGCCTCTAAGAGGCTCTCTTCTATCTTTTCTCCTGAGAGAAGTTCTGAAACTTCTAAGTTTTCATATGCACTAAAACCATTAAAAAGATAGTGAGATTGAAAGATAAGACCTAAATCATGGCGTTTAATACTAGAGAGCCTTTTTTTACTCATGTGACTCACATCTTCACCAAAGAGTAAAACAGAACCTTCACTTGGTGATAAAAGTGTTGAGAGTAAATGCAAAAGTGTAGACTTTCCACTCCCACTCATACCTATGATTGCGATACTTTCTCCAGAGTCAAGCTCTATATCTACATCTTTAAAGAGTTCATATTCAAAAGTATGTGCTAAATTTTGTGCTGTTAGTAAATTCATATAATTATTATATTCTAAACTTACTAAAGATAAGTTTTTTACTTGTCAAATATTTTTTTACATCCAATACAAGAGTGTATATCCAACTGTTTAGAGTAGGCTCTTTCTATCATCTTTTTCATTAGATATGCTAGGTAACCATTTATATATATTCCAAATATTTTAGCAGTAGCATATTTTCTACCTAAGGCGATTAGGATTCCTCTAGACTTTATCGTATGTATATCTAAATCTTCACCTTCTTGATGCAAGCCAATATTTTTTGCACAAAGTACACCCATCTGTTCTGCTATATCTGCTGTTGGAGCTAAAATATTATTGTCTTTATCATAGAGAGTAGTACAGTCACCGATTGCAAAAACTGTTTCATATTCTGGTGTTTGTAGGCTTGGTTTCGTTTCTAAAAATTCTTTCATATTTTTTCTCAATTTGAGATTAAATATGAGTCCATTGGGTTCAATTCCACCAGCAAAAATCATAAAGTCCATGAAAATTTTTTCGCCATTACTGAGTGTTACACTATCTTCCGTTAATGCAACCACTTTTTGTTCGTTTTTTATTACTACACCTAAGTCTAAAAGTCTTTTTATCGACCTATCAACCAACTTTGTATCCATTCCTCTGAGTATCTTTTCTGCTGCATTTACAAGTACGATATTTAACTTACGGCATAAAAAGTTGTTATGTTTATAAAATTCTTGAGCAAATGAAGCCATTTGTGCTGCTATCTCAACACCGCTAAGTCCTGCGCCTGCTATTACGATACTAAGCGGTCTACAAGTAGTTCCGCTCTCTTCTACTTTTTGAAAAAGAGACATCTCAAACTTCTGTTTAAAGTACATTGCACGGTGTAATGCTTTGATACCATAAGCATATTCACGTAGTCCCTCAACATTAGCGACAAACTTAGTACGTGCACCAACCCCTATAATTAGATAATCATAGTTTAGTCTATCAATTGTTGTAATTACTTTCTTTTTATTAAAGTCTATGTCATTCACTTCTTGTTTATAAAAAGTAACATTATTGTTTTTAAATCCGATACAGTAGGTAAATAGGTCAAGGGTAATTTGTGCAAAATCTTCTTCGTTTGCGATAAGGTCGTAAACTTCTGTTTGCATATAGTGATAAGGATTTTTATCTAATAGAATGATTTCATTATCAGGATTTTTAGCGAGTTGTTGGATAGCTTTTAAGCCTGCATACCCACCACCAATAACAATAATTTTATTTTTTATCATAAATCATTATATCACTTTGATAAAAATTTAGCAAAAAAAAAGGCTAGAACCTAAGTCCTAACCTTTCTCAATCTAGAAGTAAAATTAATTCCTAAGAATTAACCCATTTGTGCAGCAACTTCCGCAGCAAAATCTTCTTCTTTTTTCTCTATTCCATCACCAACTTCAAAACGAAAGAATTCAGTAATTTCTGCAGTACCACCAGCAGCTTTTGCCGCTTTTTCTACTGCTTGAGCAACAGTTAATTTATCATCCATTACAAAGTTCTGGTCTAATAAACACTGTTCTTTATCAAGAGTCGAGTTATCAGAGATAAAACGAGCTAATGATCCAGGAACAATTTTGTCCCATATTTTTTCTGGCTTACCTTGCTCTTTAAGAGTAGTTTTAATGTCAGCTTCAGCTTTTGCTAAAACATCTTCAGTTAACTGACTCATAGAAACATAAGTAGGAACATTTTTAAGAGGTTTCTTCAAACGACCTAATTCAATGTTCTCTTTTTTGATAACTTCAATTCTACCAACAGTTTCACTAGTTACATAAGCAGCATCTAAATCTTTATAAGAAAGAGTAGTTGGTTTCATTGCAGATGCATGCATTGCAACTTGCTTCATGAAAGGTCTTAAAGCTTCAGCAGTTTTTTCACTATCACACTTAGCAATTGCAATAACTGCGATTCTTGTGTTAGAGTGAATGTAACCATTTAAAGAAGTAGTAGCATCAGCATTAAGCGTAGCAAAACGTCTCATCTCAATTTTTTCACCGATTTTGATTACTTCAGCTTGAAAAGTTGCACCAAATGTAGAAGCATTAAACGCAGCTACATCAGCAGGTTGGTTATCATAGATATCTTGAGCAGCATCTTTAACTAACTGTTGGAAACCTTCATTTTGAGCAACAAAGTCAGTTTCAGAGTTGATTTCGATAACAGTAGCTTTAGAAAAGTCATCAGCGATAACGATTCCAGCAAGACCTTCAGCCGCAATACGGTCAGCTTTTTTAGCTGCCTTAGCGATACCACGAGCCTTTAAAAGTTCAGTTGCCTTTTCGATGTCACCATCAGCTTCAACAAGAACTTTTTTACAATCCATCATAGGAGCATCAGTAGAAGCACGAAGTGCTTTTACCATTGCTGCTGTAACTGCTGCCATAATTAAGCTTCTTCTGTTGCAGCTGGAGCTTCAGTTGCCTCAGCTTCTTCAGTTTGCTCTTCTTCTGCTGGTGCATCACGAAGTGCTTTACCTTCGTTAATTGCTGCAGTCATTTCACGACAGAAAAGTTGAATTGAACGAATCGCATCATCATTTCCTGGAATTGGGTAGTCAATTAAGTCTGGGTCACAGTTAGTATCAAGTGGAGCTACAACTGGGATTTTAAGACAACGTGCTTCAAGAACAGCGATGTGCTCTTTAACTGCATCTACTACAAAAAGCATATCAGGAAGTTTCTTCATTTCACGGATACCACCGAAATATGCTTCTAGTTTAACTTTTTTACGTAAAAGCATTAATTTTTCTTTCTTAGTAAGAAGATCAATTTGACCATTTTCTTCCATTTCAGAAATAATGTCTAGTTTACGAATAGACTTTTGAATAGTTGGGAAGTTAGTAAGCATACCACCTAACCATCTGTTATCTACATATGGCATATTACAATCAAGTGCCGCTTGTCTTACAGAGTTACGAGCTTGTTTTTTTGTACCAACAAAAAGAATCGTTTGACCTTCTGCAGCAGCATCCATAACAATTGTATATGTATTACGGAAATAACGTAAAGTCTTTTGTAAGTCAATTATATAAATATTCTTACGAACACCAAAGATGTATTTTTTCATTTTCGGGTTCCAACGACGTGTTTGGTGTCCAAAGTGTACACCACATTCTAAAAGGTCTTTCATAGTTACCATAGGTAATCCTTAAAGGCTTTATTTCAAGCCAGAGTTTTGTTAGTTGACTTCGATAATGTCGGACATTGACTCTCTAAAAAGAGAGTTGCACTAACTTTTGACACATATCTGTTTAATGTTTTCAACTCATAAAGAGAAATGAAAAATCTGCGAATTATACTCAAATTTTATTTAATTTAAGCTTTTCTACCCATGAATAGATTTTATTATAGCTATTTCCTGTGTTTCAAATTACTTTTATATTAAATAATGTATAGTAACGAATATTAACAATAAAATAAGGGGAAAATATGAACAAGCCGTTACTACTATCACTAGCAGCTGCAACTATACTTACATCTAGTCTTAATGCACAATCAATGTATGAGCGTATCCAGTCGATGGAGCTTAAGATGAAGCAGATGACGAAGAGTCTGAAGATACTGATTCTGATGAAGAGGACGAAGATGATGAAGAAACAGTTGAAGACCGTCTTGCTGACTTAGAAGAGAGTGTAACAGACTTAAATATCAACACAAATGGTTCACATTTAAAATTTGGTGTTGATTATAGATTTGCTCTTGATAATCTTCAGTACAAAATGGCTGATGGCTCAAAACAAGGTAATGATGCGTTTATGACTAACCGTTTATGGATTAACATGAACTGGAAAGCAACAGATAACCTTAGTTTTTCCGGACAACTTGCATATAACAAAGCTTTTGGTAGTCGTTTAGGTACAGGTGTTCTTGCTCCTTTTGATACATTTGACTGGATAAGTAATGAAAATGCTTATGATGATGTTATCCGTGTGCGTTCTGCATACTTTTTATATAAAAACGATACATTCTTTGGTTCAGAGCTTCCATGGACATTTAGTGTTGGACGTCGTCCCTCTACAAATGGTCATCTTGTAAGTCTTCGTGAAGACGATGCTCCATCATCTCCTATGGGTCATACTATAAATGTTGAGTTTGATGGTTTAAGTTCTAAGTTCTCTTTTGAAGACCTAACGGGCATAGATGGAATGTATGTAAAATTTTGTGCAGGTCGTGGTGGTACAAATGCTGGACCTAAATTTTTCTCAACTGATCCAACCGGTATAGCTTCGGCTTCAGCACCTTATAGTTCACAAGCCAATAATAATGACATTGACTTAGCTGGTCTAATATTTATCCCTTATGATGATGGTCAATTTGGACTTGCTACTCAGTATTATTATGCTAGTAATCTAATTGATGCGACTCTTAATACTGATACAGAACAATTTACAGGTATTGATACAGTAGGTGGTTTACATAGTGTAACTGCAAACTTTACTATGAACGGTATTGGTGATGAGTGGAGTGACTATCTTGATGATACTTTCTTTTTTGCAAGTGGTGCTGTAAGTATTACAGACCCTAAAGCTGACAAAGGAATGTTAGGAAGTGCTGTAGGAGAGAGTGTTACTGGTTACTCAGCATGGATAGGTTTACAAATGCCATCGGTTATAACAGAAGATGGTAGATGGGGTGTTGAGTATAACAAGGGTAGTAAATACTGGAGAAGTATTACTTATGCTGAAGATACAAACATAGGTTCTAAACTTGCCACTCGTGGTGATGCTTATGAGTTGTATTTCACTGAACCACTTATAGAAGACATCTTATCTTTACAACTACGTTATACATATCTTGATTATAAATATACTGGAAGTAATGGATTTTTTGGAAATACAACAGGAACAGCTGGACTTATCGAAGACCTTAGTCAAGTTCAAAATGCTGGAAGTATTATAGACACAGCACAAGACATCCGTTTCTATCTACGTTACAGATATTAATACTTTAAAGCTCTCCTTAGTAGGAGAACTTTAGCTACTAAGCTTGTAGAGTTAGAAGTTCAGCTTGAACTTTAGCTACATGCTCTTTCACACGAACCTTTTCAAAAACAGCCTTAACTATTCCCTCAGGATTGATGATAAAAGTACTACGAACGATACCCATATATTCTTTACCATAATTCATTTTCATCTGCCAAACGCCATACTCTTGCATCATATCAGTTGACTCATCACTTAAAAGTGTTATGCCAAGGTTTTGCTTCTCTATGAAGTTACGGTGCTTTTTAGTAGTGTCAGCACTAACACCTAAGATGATAGCATCAAGGTCGCTAAAATCTGCTGCAGCTTCAGTAAACTCACAAGCCTCAGTTGTACAGCCTGGAGTATTATCTCTAGGGTAGAAGTATAAAACTATCCACTTACCTTTTAGGTCACGAGAACAAATCTCTATATCATCTTGGTTTGGGAGACAAAACTCCGGTGCTTTTTCATCTATTTTAATCATTTTTTTATTTCCTTTCTATTGATTTTGTAGTTTTTAGACATGCTAACCAATGGCATATTCCATTACAAGGAGATTGTTGGGACTATTAAGTCCCCGTAGTAATGTATGTAGCTTTTAGTAGACGAAGAGTAGTAGATATACCCAAATACCACTAAAAGAGGTAAAGATAATAGCTAAGAAAGCCTTATATGCCATTATCTTATGTCCGCGAGATGCTAGACCTGGTAAGTTTTTTTTCTTAAAATTAATATTACCATTAAAGACAGTAAGACCCCAGTAAAAGAGCATAACTACGGCTATAAGAATATGTACTAGTAAAACGATAAGTGCATATGTATAAGGGACACCACTGCCCTCCATAAATGCATCAAAGCCACCACCAACACGAACACCAACTTCAAAATAAGCAACAACAATAAGTGCAATTACAAAAATAATATTTTGCACTATCATATGTGTTTTATACATTTTTTTTCTTGCTAACATAATCGCCCCATATACAAGTATAGGTAGTACGGCAACCAGTAGTGTAACAAAGTCCATAAAAAATGGTGCTTTTGTTCCTAAAAATCCAGCTTTAAACATATAATCCATTATTGATTCCTCATCTTTTTAATTGTGTAGTATACCCCAACAATGATAACCAGACCAAGTAAGACAGCAATAGTTATTTCTCGTAAGTAAGTATTAATTAGTGTTTGATTTTCACCTATATAAAAGCCTAAAAGTGTAAGTACTGCTGCCCATATACCAGCTCCAAGTGCTGTAAAAAGTGAAAACTGTGCTAAATTCATTCGTGCTAGACCTGCAGGTACAGATATGAGCTGTCGTATACCGGGGATAAGTCTTCCTGTAAAAGTTGAAATATGCCCATGTTTTTCAAAAAAGTCTTCCATTTTTTCTAAGCTTTCTACTTTTATAAAAAAGTATTTTCCATATTTAATAAGAATCTTTCTCCCTAATGTAAGTGCAAGGTAGTAGTTAATAAATGCACCAACCATTGAACCACCTAATGCACTTAACATTATCATAGCTATACTCATCTCACCTTGACTTGCTAAGTATCCCGCAGGAATCAATACTATCTCACTTGGAAAAGGTATAAAACTACTCTCTATTGCCATCATGATAAATATACCAATATAACCCCAATCAAAAATCAAGTCTACAAGCATTTGTGCTAATTCATGTAACATCTATATTATTTCCTCTACTGCGTTTATCATCTCTTTGGCTACATCTTTATTTGAAAATTGAAGTAGTTTCTTACTTCTCTTTTGTAAATCTGGTTTTACTAGTATTTCATCAAGAGCAAACGAGAGCTGTTGGTTTTCTAACTCACACCATCCCATACAGTCATCCACAATAAACTTCGCATTAAAGTACTGATGATTTCCTGCTGCATACGGGTAAGGAATGTAAAGAGCTGGGCAACCATTTGTTGTGAGTTCCCACAGAGTACTTGCCCCTGCACGACTCACAGCTAAATCAGCCTTAGCTATAAGAGAAGGTAACTCTTTGGTAAAAGCATAAAGTTCTACGTTTACACCCAATTCTTCATATGCACTTTTTACTCTCTCATAGTCAGCTTCACCTGCTTGATGAATGATATGCAAACCCATTTTTTGAAGCTTTAAAGCACGGCTGAGTGCTAAGTCATTTATCGCTTTTGCACCATGACTACCACCTAAGAAGATAATAGTTTTTAACTGCTCTCTCACTCTTTGAGTAAAAGAAAAAATCTCTTTTACAGGATAACCTTTAATAGAAGAGTCTTTATCATATGCAGATATAAAACTTGCAGCAAAAGGTTTAAGAAGTCTGTTTAGTCTTCCATACACTGCATTTTGCTCATGAATGAAAAGAGGTACTCTTACAAATAGAGATGCAAATGCTGCAGGAGCAGCAGAAAATCCACCAACACTGTACACAGCATCTATTTTTTCATCTTTAAGAACCCTTTTTGCTTTTAAAAATGCCTTAAAGACTTTACCAAGTGCTTTAAATTTCCCTAAACCTTTTTGATTTACTACACCTGTAGTCTCAAAAAAGTGAACAGTTTTAAAAGTAGATGACTTTTGGAAATACTTTCTATCTTGTCCATGAGTTGATCCTATAAAAACAACTGTATGTCCTGCTTTTGTAGCAGCTTCAAGAAGTGCCTCTGCTATCATTAGATGTCCGCCTGTTCCGCCACCTGTTATACATATATTCACTCGCTTTCCATCCTATCACTCTTATTCATATTTACTCTATTTGAAGCCATAAGCACCATTCCTACAGCAAATGAAGAGCCAAGCATAACGGAACCCCCATAAGAGAGAAAAGGAACACTAATACCTTTAATAGGAGTAATTCCACTAATACCGTAGGCATTTACAAGAAATGCAAAAGAGAGAATAAGCCCTATACCAATACTAAAAAGATATACACTTTGATCTTCTGCACGATTTGCGATTTTAAAGATACGTTGGAGCATACATAAAAAAATCAAAACGACAAATAGAACCCCAATAAAGCCAAATTCTTCTGCAAGACCTGCTAAAATAAAGTCAGTATGTACCTCAGAGAGAAATCCAAGTTTAAAAGTTCCATTTCCTATGCCTACACCAAATATTCCACCGTGGTTTATTGCATTTAATGAGTGCCCTATTTGATAAGGCTCAACCTCAACAGGTACTCGTAATTGATCTGCTAAACTCTCTGGTAGTATCTCTAAAACTGTGTTTTGTGCTAGAGCCCACCATGATTTTATACGGATAATTCTGTGTTCAGCTGTAAAGATAAAAATGATAATGGCAGTAAAAATACAAGCTAATATACTAAGAAAAAATCGAAAACTGCTTCCAGCAAAAATAAGCATAAAAAGAAGAGTCAAACCTAAAACAACTACCTGTCCTAAGTCTTTTTGTAAAAAAGCGATGATAAACATAGCCCCTATAAAAATAACACCATAAGGAATAAAACGCTTAAACTCATTTGTAATACCCATACCATCATGATGACCCAATTTTCGTGAAAAACTCCATGCTAAAAAATAGACAAAACCTACTTTAAAAAACTCTACTGGTGCTAAAGAAAAGCCTGCAATTTTAATCCAGCGCTTTGCTCCACCTACTGCTGAGACTAAAGACTCTGGAAGAAAAGGCATAGCTATCATAAGAGTTAAGGAACCAAAAAAGAGTAAAAATCCAATAGGAGTAAGCCATTTATCTGGGTCTAGTTGAGAGAGAATAAAAATAATACTAATACCTAAAATAGCAAAAAAAGTCTGACGAATAGCAAAATGAAATTCATTTACATTAAACAAAAGTGTCGTATATGAGGCTAGTGTATATGAAAGAATAACACTAATACCAATTAAAATACTCACAAGGGTAAATAGCCTTTTATCTGCATTCATTGGACTACTTAATTTTGTTTATTTTTAAAACAAACTCAACTTCGGGTTGTGAAATATGTAACTCTTTAGAGATAGTCTCCACTGATACACCCTGTTTAAATAGTGAAAGAATTTTTGCATCATCATTAGCATGAACAGATGTTGGAATACTTATTTGTTTTACTCCACTCTCTAAGTGTGCTATGCGACTTGAAACTTCTGCATCAATGGCATTTAAATTATCTTGAAGTTGTTTTATGCCTAAACTTAAGGGTTGCACCATATCGTAAACACTTCTCTCTATTTCTTCATATATAGCTTCATCATTCATTCGTTGAGAGTTTTCTTTTACACTTCCCTGCGTTTCTGTAAGGTTTTTTTTAAGATAAAAAAGTTCGCGGTTCATCTCTTCTACAACAGAAGCAACCGAGCGAATATTTCTAGTATAACTTGCATCTTTAGCATAAACATAATACAGTAGATAAAGGATAATTCCCGCCATAACAACAACTATATATTCTATGTTAAATTGTAAATAATTCACTATTTCTTCTCTCTTGCTTCACGGATTAAGACTCTTTCTCTTGCTGTCATATAGGCATTCCACTCTTTTTCATCTCTATCGTGCATTTTAATAATTTTTGCTAAAGTTGTACTTTGTGCTTCAAAAAATACACCAACATCGTGTTTAGGATAAACTAGACGCGGAGTACTCATGAGACAATCCTATCAACAACGATTAAAACAAAAAATGCAATACCTAAGTAACCATTTACAGTAAAAAAAGCACGATCTATCTGTGTAAAATCACGGCGCACCAGTTTTTGCTCGTAAGCTAGAACAAAAGCACTACCAAATGCAGCTATATAAGCTATATAACCTAAGTTCGCCTCATATACAAATAGCATCCAAAAAAGAATCGTAAATGTATGAAAAAGTGCCGAGATAAAAAGTGTTGTCTGTGCCCCATACTTAGAAGGAATAGAATGCAGACCTTTTTCTTTATCAAACTCTATATCTTGAAGGGAATAAAGTAGATCAAATCCAGCCACCCAAAACACAACACCAAGACTTAAGAATACAGACCATAAAGGGACAGAAGCACTAACTGCGACAACACCTGCAATAGGAGCTAATCCTAGTGAGATACCTAAAATGATATGTGCTAAAGAAGAGAAGCGTTTAAAGTATGAGTAAGAGCCTAAAATAAATAAAATCGGTAGACTCAGTTTTAATGCCAATGGGTTTATCATATATGCCACTGCGATAAAGATCACAGCGTTTACTACAATAAAAAGGAAGATAGTCCCAGCACCTAAGCGACCATCTACATTTGGTCTATCTGCTGTTCTAGGGTTGAGTGCATCAATGTCACGATCAGCATATCGGTTTACACCCATAGCAAAGTTTCTTGCACTTAGTGCTGCTAAAATACCCATAAACAAAAGCCAAAATCCAAACCAACCATTTGCTGCTACAACCATAGCGATAAAAATAAACGGAAGAGAAAAAATAGAGTGTTCAAACATGACTAACTCATTAAAATCTTTTGCTTTTTCAATAACTCTTTGCAATATTCTGCCCTTTTATATAATTATTAGTTATTTTATCTAAAAGAGCTTTAAAATGATATAATTTCACCATGAATCAACTTAGTATTATTGGACCAACTGCATCAGGAAAGAGTGATTTAGCTATAAAAATCGCCCTTAAAATAGATGCTTATATACTTTCTATAGACTCTTTAAGTATCTATCAAGAGATAGATATCGTCTCTGCTAAACCTTCAGTAGATGAGCTCTCCAAAGTCAAACATTTTGGTATAAATGTCTTAAAGCCTGATGAGTACTTTAGTGTTGATATTTTTATTTCTCTGTATAAAGATCTTGTAAAAAAATGTAAAAAAAATAAAAAAAACCTCATTATAGTTGGTGGTACCTCTTTTTATCTAAAATCTTTGATGCAAGGGCTCTCTACTCTTCCCATAATGACTCAAGAGATAAAAGAGAGTGTAGATAAACAGTTACAAAACCTACCTGCTGCTTATAATTTACTATGTCAAAAAGATGCTTTGTATATGAAAAATATAGATAAGAATGACTCCTATAGAATTGAGAAAGCTTTACTCATTTACGAAGCGTCAGGTGTGACTCCAACTGAGTGGTTTAAAGCAAATCCACCAAAACCTATCATAGAAGATTTGACTATTTACAACATAGAAGTTTCTCGCGAGACTATCCGAGAGCGAATTAAAAAACGTACAGCTATGATGTTAGAGATGGGTTTAATAGATGAAGTGTGTATCTTAGAGAAGAAATATTCACGACTACCACACTCAATGAGTAGTATCGGAATTGTAGAAGTATTAGACTTTCTTGATGGAAAAATTACAAAAGATGAGATGTGTGAGTTGGTATCTATTCATACTGCACAACTTGCTAAACGCCAACAAACTTTTAACAAAACACAGTTTATTGGTGTCATTAGTGCTCCTTTAGAGGAGCTTGAAGAGATTATCCTCTCGCAGTTACCTCTAATAAGTGGTAACCAAACTGAGTTTTAATTGGTCCATAAACTACACCAACATCACCATTAAATACAGCCTTATCAAATTCAGGAACCATTTGTCCTGGACTAAACTTACCTAAGTCTCCACCCTCTGCCGATGAAGGACAAGTTGAGTTTGTTTTTGCAGCATCCCCAAAGTCTATTCCACCCTCAATTTCTGTTTTTAATTGACTACATTTTTCTTCACTTTCTACTAATATATGTCTTGCTGTTGCCCATGCCATATTTATTTCCTTATTTTTTTATTTTAGAATTATACACAAATTTATCTATTTACTTTAAAATTTATTAATCTCTAATGCTAAGTTATACACTATTGTAAATATAAACTATCTAGTGTATCATTGCGCAACATTAAAAAAGGATAACCTAATGATAAAGATTATAACAGCGATTACACTTGCACTACTTTTTGTAGCTTGTGGTGCTAAAGAACAAAATACTCAAGATGTTGAGGCAAAACTTGTAGTGGGAACAAGTCTTAGTGGTTTAACACTACAAGATCAGTTTGAAGCTGAGCATACACTTAAAACAACAACCACTAAAGTGGTTTTCGCTTTAGCTAAAGAGTCTGCACATATTTGTAACGATTTCTTTGAAACACAAAAGCCTTCGTATCTTGCACAAAACAATACTGAGTTCATTGCAGATGTAAGTGCAGCACCATCAATCATCAAAAGTTTGTTTATTCTTCCAGGTTTAAAAGATTTTAAACATATAGTTTTACTTTTAAATGAGAAAAAAGCTGCTGCTCCATTTAGAAAAGGTCTAGACACTGAAAAAATTATTCTTGTTACTATACATGATGGAGTGATTGCAAAAATCACAACTGTAAGTACAGATAAAGAGCTTCAAGCATTTATCGAAGCTAAGTAAGTTTCTTTACACTAAAAGTGCACGGACTTCTTCTTTAGAGAGAAGTTTTCCTGTACTCTTCACTTCTCCATCTATCACAAGGCCCGGTGTGCTCATCACTTGGTAAGCCATAATTGCCTCTATATCTTCAACCTTTACAACTTCAAAGTTTCCATCAAGAGTATCAACAACTTCTTGTACTGTTTTAGCTAAAGTTATACATTTTGCACAGCCTATTCCCAGTATCTCTATCTTTCTTGGTTTTTGTGCTGAGAATGAAGTACCTGTAAAGTTGGGAGTTGTCGCTTTTTTGATACCTGTTACTACTGACTCTTTATTTGCAGAACTAGCTGTTGTAGTTACTTCACTTGAACAGCATCCACTACTAGGGTCACAGCCGCCAACTTTACTCTCAAATAGACACCAGTTTATTAATGCTGTTACAAGAGGAAGCACTCCTAGATAAAACCATGCATTTCCACTATAGACACCATATCCAATTAAACCTAAACCTACTAAAACTCTTAAAATTCTACTTATCATTTTCTTTCCTTATTTTATAATATCGCATTGAATAAATATCCAATCCCTATGATTCCACTTCCCACAATCCCAAAAAATATTCCTATCATTTTTAAAGAGATAATCTTTTTGAGTATCAAAGCCTCTGGAAGACTTAAAGCTGTAACCGCCATCATAAAACTAAGTGCAGTTCCAAGTAACATACCCTTACTTGTTAAAACTTCAATCAGTGGCATAATCCCTGCTGCATTTGAGTACATTGGGATACCCATAATAACTGCAATTGGCACAGCAAAAGGATTTCCTTCACCAGTATATGAAGCGATAAAATCCGTTGGCACATAACCGTGTATCCAGGCACCTACACCAACACCAAGCATCACATAAAGATATATCTTTTTAAATATATCAAAAGTGTAGTCCCAAGCCTCTTTAGTTCTTTTTTTGAATGTAAGTTTAACTATATCTGCATGAAGTTCACTCTCTAGGGGTGTAACATCCATAAGTATCTCTTTTTCAAGGTTTAGTTTTCCAATAATCCACCCACCAAATATTGCGACGCATAGACCAAATCCAATATAAATAGCAGTAACTTTAATACCAAAAAGTCCAAAGAGCATAGCAATAGCTATCTCGTTATTCATCGGTGCAGAGATAAGGTAAGAGAATGTAATACCTAAAGGAATTCTTGCTTGAATAAAGCCTAAAAATAAGGGAATAGCCGAACAAGAACAAAAAGGAGTAATTACCCCAAACATAGCCGCAATAGAATGACCATACAGTGCAGATTTTCCTTGCAGGTGTGCACGAACATACTCAGTATTAAACCAAGTTCTTAAAAACGAAATCGCGAAGATGATAGTTACAAGTAAAAACCAAATCTTTACAGTATCATAGATAAAAAAGTGACTCGCCTCTGCTAGCTTTCCACTCAAACCGATAAAGTCATAGATAAAATCATGTGTTAATTCATGCCACATAATTATTGACACAACTCTTGTTTGATTATAGGAAGTAATTCTTTTTCAATCAAATCATATGTTTTGGCATACTCTTGCACAGCTTTACCACTTGGGTCTTCAAAACCAAAATGAATAGTCTTCACTGCATTTGGAAACAAAGGACAGGTCTCTTTAGCCGCGTCGCATACAGTTACAACTAGGTCAAATGAAGTCTCTAAAACAGTCTCTATTAGTTTTGAGTGATACTCTTCTCTCCACTCACCTTTTTTCTCTAATAAAGCCTGTGCCTGAGGATTTATTTTCCCACTAGCTTTGACACCAGAACTCTGTGCTTTTACACACTTTGACATTTTCGCATTTATCATAGCCTCAGCCATAACAGACCGACAGCTATTTCCCGTACATAAAATTAAGACATTTTTCATGTTTTAGAAACCACCTTATCTGATGTTTTTTGTAATATTGGGAGTTCTATGGATAAGTGTTTTATCTCTTGTAATGCTTCACTTCTAAATCTATCTAGTGGACTTCTTATGGAGTAGTAAGCCCAAGTCCCTTTGCGCTCAACTCTAATAAATCCAGCTTCTTTAAGGATTTTGAGATGGCGAGAAAGTCGTGATTGAATCATATCCAGTGAGATCTGCATATCGCAAACACAACACTCACCATACTCATCTAAAAATCGTAGTAATAAAACACGTGTTTCATCATGAAGTGCAGCAGCTGACTTTAAAAAGACTTCCATAAAAACTCCTATATTTTTAGTTCTTATGAAAGTATAGCACAAATAGATAACGACATCAAGATATATTGATTTATTAGAATACCTTGATTAATTAAGTATAATAAATTATAAAATCTACTCCTCTTAAACTTAAGGAAACTCATGATAGAACCATATATACTAGGACTTATTGCACAGTTTATTCTTGCTTTGTCTATACTCCCTTACTCAATAAGTATCTTTCGTGGTACTGTTAAACCAAATCGGATTTCTTGGTTTATCTGGAGTATTATTGGTTTTGCATTTTGGATAATTACACCAGATACCGCTGATGAAGTCACTAAGATGCTTACACTTATTTTTATGATAAACCCTAGTATTATATTTACTCTTACACTCTTTAAAGGAGAAAGTAAAAAAATAGATAGTTTGGAAAAGTTTTCTCTTATCATAGGTTTATCTTCTATAGTAATTTGGTATTTTTTCAAAGATGATTCAGGAATACTTCCAATTAGTATCGCAATTTTAGCTGACTTTTGTGCACTGTTTCCAACCCTGCGTTTTGTTTTTAACAGCCCTGAGGAAGAAAAACCATTAGCATGGTTATTCTTTTTTATAGGATCTTTTATTGCTGTTTTTGCTATTATAGATCGTAGTTTAGAGAGTATGTTGTTACCAGTCTATATGACCTTTGGATCATTTTTAATTGTTTTTCCATTAGTGAGATATAGACTAAAGATGAAAATCGCTCTAAAAGAGTGGATTATATAAGCAGAGTGTTTAAAAGAGAGTTCCTTGTCTAGGTACTATTTCTTTTAACTCTGATATACACTCTACTCCCTCATTTGTAACACTATTAACAAAGTTTCCTACTCTAAAGTGTCTTATTTTATCACTTTGAAGTGGAATAAAGAGTCTGTTTAACTCCCTATAGTTGCTTCTATCATTTAACCACAGGTCCCACTGATGTGACTCTAAGATAACAGGCATACGGTCATGTACAGTGGCTATTGTTTCATTTGGCTCTGTTGTAAGTATGGCACATGTAAGTATCGTTTTTTTAAGGTTGTTATCATACCAAGACTCATAAATACCTGCAAATACAAAATAGTCTCCACTAGTGGAGACTATAAAATGAGCTTTACTCTTGTTAGTTTTGGCATCTTTTACCCACTCGAAGTAACCATTCAGAGGAACGAGACATCTTCTTTGTCTGTAAGCCTCTTTAAAACTACTCTTCTCATAAACACTCTCACTTCGTGCATTGATTTGCATACTCAAACGAGTGCTTGCCCAAGATGGAATAAGCCCAAAGTGTGCATAAGTATAAACATGGGTGTTTGTATAAATAGTAATGTTTAATGTGGGGGCAATGTTATATTGTTCACTTATGATGCCTACAGTATCTCTAAATCCACCAAACTTTTTAAAGACATCTTGTTTAAAAGAAATATCATTAAATAAACACAATCGTCCAGGCACTTGTTCTCTTTCCCTTTTATAGTTCTAAAAGAACAGTGTCTCTACGTGTAGCTTCAAATTTTCTGCACCCACTCTCAAATGCAGCACCCTCACCTACTAAGATGCACTTATGTTTTGCCCTTGTAATCGCAGTATATATAAGTTTAGTATTATGCATGATGAAATGTGTAAAACTCATTGGTATAACTACTATGTCATACTCCATACCTTGGACTTTATGGATAGTTAAAGCATATGAGAGCATAAGGTGGCTTTTTAACTCTTCATACTCGTACACTACCACTACATCTTCATTTGGATAAAAAACGAACAGTTGTTCATCATCTTCTTCTATCTTAAAAAGCAATCCACTCATACCGTTAAATATTCGCCTTGGATTAGAGTCTTCACCCATTTTAAATCCATCTCCACTCCAGCTAGTCATATTCTCATTTTTAGTGTGAACTACCTTGTCCATAAGGCGAAACTCTAAACCACTGCGTTTGACACATTTTTTAGGATTTGGATTGAAGTAGTCTTGTAAAACCTTGTTTAGGTTTGTACTACCTAGTAAACCACCCTTCATAGGAGTGATAACTTGAAAGTAATTTAGATACTCTTTTATCTGTTTATTTTGTAGTCTATACCTTGCTTTTTTGAGTGAATCTAAAACACGGTGTACTATCTCAACTATAATTTGCTGTGAGTTTTCATCTCTAAGATTTTTTAACTCATCCGAGGAGAGTTGATTTTTTAAAGCATAGTAGTTGGCTATAGTAATGTCTACAAACTCAAAATCTTCATAAGTATTTCTATACTGAGGTACTACACCCTTACGTATATCATTTGCTATAAGTGTGATGGCTTGGTCTTCACTCTGTCTATAAATCTGGGTGAGTTTTACAGTAGGTGCTAACTCTAAACTCAGTACATCACTTAAAACATTTCCAGCACCGATAGGAGGAAGTTGTGCATCATCTCCAACGATGATTATGATAGCCTTCCTTGATATCTTGCCTATAAGTCTTGCAAAAAGTGAAGAGTTTATCATGGAAGCTTCATCAATGAGCACTACACTATAAGGAAATTTATCACTACTTTCATGTTTTATAAGTAGAGATTGAATTGTGGCAGATTCATATCCAGTTGTATCACTAATTCTTTGAGAAGCAATACCACTAAGAGCACAAGTCATTATCTCTTTTTTATCGTATTGTGTATTAATTAATTCAAGGATTGTTTTACTAGTAGTACTTTTTCCTGTTCCTGCATAACCTACAAGAAAAAGGAGCATAGCACCCTCATTTATCTTTACAACTGCCTCTTTTTGTTGTTCTCCTAGTTTAAGTGAAGAGTCTTTTAAAAATTCATCTATATTTTTAACAAATCCACCACTACTGAGTTTAGCTCGCATCTTAAACTCTTCGTACAAATACTTCTCTGCATCATAAAGCCTAGAGGGTGAAACTCTATCATTTTTCATAATGACTATACTACCTTCACCCACTCTCTCAACTAAAGCAGCCTCATAGAGATACTGTTTTTGTGTAAACATAAGCAGTTCATCCAAACCACTAAAAAGTACCTCTTTCGCGATACAAGAGTTACCCTGTGCCTCACAGTAGTTCAAAAGTACATAATCCATAGCAGAACTAATACGACCCTCATCTTCTCTATCTATACCCATTTTAAGAGCCAACTCATCTGCACGCTTAAAACCGATGGAATTAATATGTGTAAGGATATAGGGATTGTTTTGTATCTTTGTACAAGGCTCATTTACATCTTTCATAGCTGTAGCGATTGTAGTAAGAAGTGCTGGGGAGACATCAAAAGGAGAGAGAAATTCTCCTAAACGCCGCATAGAACGGAACTGTTTCCAAGAGGCTTGAATTTTTTTAAGACGTTTTTCTTTTATACCTTTAAACTCTAGAAGTCTCTCTATATCATTGTCGAGTATATCTACTAAACCCTCTTGTCCAAACTTCTCTATAAGTTCAGATGTGAGTTTTTTGGTAAAACCTTTGATAATTTTGTTTAAAAAGAAAAAGAGTTCATTTTGGTTCACTTTAAGAGTCTCAAACTTAAAAGTTTTTCCATACTTTTTATGTTCTTCCCAAAAACCACTAAGTGTGATAGCGGAACCTTTTATACTTTCTATATCACTTTCATAGTAAATACCACTAACTTTTTCACCAGATTTAAGAGCTGCTATAAAAAAGCCTTCACTCTCAAAAAGAATTCTATCTATCTGACCAATTAGTGTAGTGTTCAAGTAAAGGACTAATTATTTATTTTGTAACTATTGCAAAAGTGATATCAAGTATCTCTTTATGACTTTTGATAAACTTGTTTAAATCTTTAAGTTTTAAGTTTTGGATTTTCTCTAATTCTTGCACTGAATGACCTGACTCAAAACCTTTATAGTAGTCCATAAATGTTCTACTTAAACGCTGGCTCATAGTTTCAACTCTGAGTGGCTCACTTCCAAGTAAGAACATCTTTGTCTGCTCTAACTCTTCTTTAGTCACACCATTTTTCACAAAGTCTTGTATCACTTCAGTTACTGTTTTTTTTGCCTCATCCATAGAGTCCAGTTTTGTTTGTAAGTATCCTGACATATATGAGCTAGATTTACTCATGTGAACGCGAGCATAAGCGGAGTAAGCAAGACCGCGTTTCACACGAATCTCTTCCATCAAACGCGAACCAAAACCACCAGTTCCGAGAATAAAAGTAGCAACACGAGCTTTAAAGTACTCTTCATCATCTACTTTCATGTTATAAGGTGTTCCAAAATAGATGTAAGCCTGTTCAGTCTCACGTTTAAGTATAGACTTTTTAAGTTCTTTACTTACTTCAAAGTATGCAACCTCTTCTGTCTTCCCAACTTCTAAAGATGATAAAGCCTCTTGCATATTTTTCTTTACTTCTTCTAAAGAGATGTCTCCACCTACAACAATTATGGCACGAGAAAGTACTATATGTTCTTTTACAAATCTTTTTATATCAGTCACACGGATTGAAGTTATACTCTCTTTTGTTCCAGAGGATGGTGTACCTAAAACAGTACCTTCAAACATAAGACGTTTAAGCTCACTTCCTGCTATATAGTCAAAATCATTCTCTTTACGACTTAAACTACCAAGTGTCATAGTTTTAATTTTACTCATACTTTCTTTAGAATAATTTGGGTCTTTTAAAAGTGTCTCTAAATACTTTAAAGAGTTTTCATACTCATCTTTGAGTGAACTTACTTCCATAACAAAAGTCTCAGACCCTGCTGTTGATGAGATATGAATTGCTTTTGACTCTAAAGCCTCTGCAAATTCATTTGAACCTAACTTTAGTGTTCCCTCATTAAGTATTTTTGCACTAAAAGGTGCAATACCGCCCTTTTTTACATCAGTTATACTTCCACTGTTTGTAAAAACTATCTGCGTTGTTACTATTGGAAGTCTACTATCTTGTTCATATACAAGAGGAACATCTACACCATTTATCTCTATTGAATCTATTGTTGCTGCCATAATTATTTGTCCTAATACTAAAAGTGTTAAAAATATTTTCATTTATGCATCGAAAATTTTAAGGGTCTCGTATGCAGTGTTTCTCACCGCTGGTATTTCATCTATATCACGGATAAGTTGTACCATCTCTTCTTGTGCCATATTATAAGCTGCGCCTGCAGCACTTACCACATTTTCTTCCATCATCGTTGAGCCCAAATCATTCGCACCAAAACGCAGTGCCATCTGACCAATGTATGGACCTTGTGTCACCCAAGAACTTTGAATATTTGGTACATTATCAAGATATAGTCTTGCTACTGCGAGTAAACGCAGGTAACGGTTTGAAGATGGTTTTTCCATATCTGGAATAAGTGCTAAAAGCTCAGTAGTTTTACCTTGAAAGCTCCATGTTATAAAAGCACGAAAACCACCTGTTTCATCTTGAAGCTTACGTATCATATCAAAATGCTCAATGATATCCTCATCTGTTTCTACAGTTCCATACATCATAGTCGCCGTACTCATAATACCAAGTTTATGAGCTTGACGATGGACATTAACCCAAACTTCTGCATCTATCTTTTTAGGTGCGATTATATCACGAACTTTATCCGAAAGTATCTCAGCACCCGCTCCAGGAATAGAAGCTAAACCTTTTACTTTTAAACGCGATAAAACTTCTTGTATAGTGATACGAGAAACCTTAGCAATGTAGTCAAGCTCAATGGAAGAAAAGCCATGTATATTGATACTAGGGTACTTTACATGAATATGCTCAACTAAATCCTCATACCACTCAATTTTGAGTTTAGGATGCACTCCACCTTGAAAAAGGATTTGTGTTCCACCTATCTCCAAAAGTTCATCTATCTTTGCATCTATTTCTTCAAAAGTAAGAATATAAGCATCTGCATCTTTTTCATGTCTATAAAATGCACAAAACTTACAATCAACCCAACAAATATTTGTATAGTTGATATTTCTATCTATTACAAAAGTAGTGATGCCTTTTGGGTGTAACTCTTTTTTACGAGCTGATGCTAATCGTCCTAGTTCTTTTAAGTCAGCATTTTTGATTAAATCTAATGCTTCTTCTTTTGTTAATCTTTTAAACATTGTCCCGCTTTTTGTACAAACATAGCCATAGCTTTGTTAATTTTTTTCATAATTATTTCCATCCCCTATTTCTTGGATTGATAAATTTTTTCCTAATGAAGAGAGTATATATAAAATATATAAACATAAGTAAAACAATCAGTCCACCAATAAGTTGTGTACCTGCACCAATATTTAAAACTTTATTTAAAATATTTTGATGTTCTTTATTATCTATCTCAATCTCTGCCATATTTGCGATATGTGTCATAGCACTCACACCTAGATTACCTGCTGGTATATCTATGTGACAAGACATACAAACGCCACGACGATCTAACTTCGATCTTTGCTTTTTATCAAGAGCTTGGGAGAGTTTAAAGTGATGCCCAACGGTCATTACCTGAGTACCATTTTCATCCACAAACTGTGAATAGTCATATTTGAGATTTGGAATCCCTGGGATTTGTTCATCAGTTTTTCTTGGTAGTACTTTTCTATCTGGACTCATAAGGTCTACAATAGTTGTAGTAGTCCAATCAGCACTACTACCAATACCAAGTCCTAAAGCCTTATCTGAAACATGACATGACTCACAATTGCGTGATTCTTTAGAAATTGTATGAGGCTGAACAGGTGACATATCAAGAGTATTTTGACCCTCCTCGCCTGCACCCTCAACATTTTTGACCTTGTATATATGGTTTTGAATCAGAGCCTTGCCATCTGCACCAATAACCGTAATAGTTGTTTGGCAACCCGGTATAACAGGAGTAATGCGCCCCTCTCCATTTTGTGCTAAAGCTGGGTCTTCCCAACGAAGAAATGAACGTGTTTCAGTAACCTTACCAGGTACTAGATACTTCTTTAAATCTCGCATACCACCAGTTGTACCATGAATATCTTGATCATGTGAAGCTTTAAGATAATCAACATTAGATTTGCCACCACTATAATCGATCTTAACATGACAACCATAACACTGAGGTGCCCATGTCGCATGACAAGTGTAACACTCTAACTCTTCTGTGTGAGCAGTAACAACATCCATAGCAATTAGTGCAGCTTTAGAAAGATGTTTTTCCTCTTTTAAGAGTTTAAGTGGTTTTAGCTCTATATCTTTCCCCGAAGCTAGGTGCATTATGATTTTATTGCCCTTTTTGATAGCTTTTGGAAGTGGATTTCCACGTGCTGTGAGGATATAACCATCACCCTTATCAGCAGGCACAAAACCTTGTTTTAGGTACTCGGCTAAGTCTTGAGTAACGCCACGTGCTACACCTTTTTTTCTCTCTTTAGAAAACTCATCAGAATAACCAATAGGTAATTCCCATGGATAAGCCTTAGTCGTTCCATGACAGTCTTGACACTCTATCTCAACAGCTGCTAAGTTAGCTCCACCTAAAAAACCATCACCATGAAGGTCATTTGATGTATGACAATCTTGACACAACATCCCTTTTTGATAGTGAATATCCTCTTGCATATGTAAGTAGCGTTTTGTATGAAGTTTTGGTTGTCCATTACCATTTTCATCAAATGTCGCATTATATGAAGTCTCCATAAGGCCTTGGTAGGAAACGCCTATACGTTTACCACGATTATGACAAGTTGAACAGGTCTCAACTGGAACACCTGAGTACTTCACATCATGAATATTGACTTTTACTTTTCTTGAAGACTGAATCTGGTGAGAAAGCATATGTCCTGGAGATTTTTTATCAATTGACTGGTCATTACCCTCGTAAAAACCTTCATTCGAGTAAGGTACATGGCATGATGCACAACCTATTCCTCTAAAATCACCGCGTTTTGAGCGTCCCTTGCTTCCTGTATGACAACGTAAACATTCTTGACGCAGATAAGTATAAACAGCTAAAGATGGATCAGCTGTTACCTCTTTTACAGTTGGTGCCTCCGGAAGTTCTTGCATTTTTTCTGGAAAAGCTTGTGGTTCCATTTTTGCAAGTTTTTGCATATATTTTCTATAAGTATCTGTTCCTGAACGGGACATCGGATCACGAGGGTTATGTGTTTTGTAGTTACCGTTTATGTGTTTGTAACCTTCTTTTGCACCAAAAGACCACATCGCCCCTTGGATTTTCCCCTGTTCAGTCATCATAAGAGAGTTCATTTGATTAGCAACTTGAACTGGGTGACAAGTACCACAAGTATTTTCATTTATCCAAGTACTAGCAGGTGCTGGATAGTACTCTTTAGGCCCAGGATTACTTTTGAAGTAATCTATTGTTCCCTTATGTGCCTTGGTTTTATGTTTTGTCGCAGGATTTCCCCCGTGACAGATAATACAACTATTTTCAGCATAACCAGCCTCCCCAGCCCTATGAGCAATCGCGATACTCATCTCTGAGTTTTTCTCACGGATATGTTCAATTCCGCTATGACAAGTCAGACAGTTATTTTCTTTTGTGTAATCAATTTTAGCAAAAAGTGAAACATAAAAGAAAAGTGCTAAAAATAGTAATTTGTTCATTTATTTACTTAGATTTACTTATAGCATCTAAAACACCATTAATAAATTTAGGAGACTGTTCTGTTCCAAAAGCCTTAGTAATCTCAACTGCTTCATTGATAACAACAGCAGAATCAAGATCTCCAAAAAGTATCTCATAAGTTGCTAAACGTAGTGTAGCACGCTCAATACTTCCAAGTCTTTTAAAATCCCAATCCTTAAGATGTGTGATAATTGCTTCATCACAAGCATCAAGGTTACTCATAACGCCACTATATAAATCAAGTGCAAAGTCTTTTTGTTTGTTACGAATCTTCTTTTCTTCTAGTATTTCATCTGTATGTTCAGCTGTGTTACCATTTCCTAAATCAAATGCATATAAAAGGCTTACAACAGCCATACGAGCGTGATGTCTAGTTGCCATTATAGTTCCTCATATAGGTTTAGCATTTCAATAACTGTAGTCATTGCTTCAAAACCTTTGTTACCAGCTTTTGTTCCAGCACGCTCAATTGCTTGCTCGATAGTATCAGTTGTTAATAGTCCAAAACTTACTGGTTTTTGGTACTTTAAACTCATAGTAGCGATACCTTTTGTAGCCTCAGCACTTATATAGTCAAAGTGAGGAGTTGCCCCACGGATAACTGCACCTAGAGCACATACAGCATCATACTTTCCACTACAAAGTAATTGGTCAACTATCATAGGAAGTTCAAATGCACCAGGAACGATAACCTGAGTTATATCTTCTTCATTTCCACCATGACGAGCAAAAGCATCCGTAGCACCCTCAACTAGTCTATCAACTATGAAGTGGTTCCAGCGTGTACTTACTATCGCTATTTTTTTTCCATTAATTACTTGTAATTTACCTTCAATTAAATTCATCTTTTATATCTCCTGTATCAATTTTATTTTTTTTATTAATTTATCTAAGTCTTCTAACTTTAACATATTTGGTCCATCGCTCAAAGCGACACTAGGGTCAAAATGCGTTTCAAAAAAGAAACCATCAACACCTATTGCTGCTGCAGCTTTTGCCAAGTGTGGAACCATTGAGCTATCACCACCCGTTTTACCGTTCTCTGCCGTTGGCATTTGAACTGAGTGAGTTGCATCAAAAATTACTGGTGCAAACTCTCGCATGATGACAAGATTTCGCATATCAACAACCATATTTCCATAACCAAAACTATTCCCACGCTCACAGAGATAAACTCCATGTTTTTTTGCATTTTCATAAGTTGCTTCAGAACATCCACGAGTTTGAAGTATCTTTAAAAGTGGGTATTTCATCGCATCTGCTGAGAGAAATTGTCCTTTTTTGATATTTACTTCACATGAAGTCTTTGCACATGCCACAAGCAGATCAGTTTGGCGACACAAAAATGCAGGAATTTGTAGCATATCTACAACCTCTGCTACTTGATTTACCTGAGCAGACTCATGAACATCCGTTACTATTTTGTAACCAAAGTCATCTTTCACTTTTTGTAATATTCTTAAACCTTCATCTATCCCAAGTCCACGAAAAGACTCTAACGAAGTACGATTTGCTTTGTCAAAACTAGCTTTAAAGTAAAAGTCTATAGTTTCATCTTTATGGTATTTCTCTAATTCTTTTGCAATTTTGAAGATATTTTCTTCACTCTCAATTACACAAGGCCCTGATAAAAGTTTCATATTTTCTTCTTAAGTTAGAATTTTATTGAAGATATTATATCTTATTTTGCTTTTGCTACCATTATGCCAGCTAAGATGATTAGGACTATGCCAAATGTTGTACTTAAAGATGGAAGCATGTCTCCAAGTAAAACACCAACAATGATGGAAAAAAATATATTTGAGTAACTTACAGCTCCAACTACTCCTGCCTTGGCTTCACCATAGGCTTTTGTCATTAGAAGTTGCGAAATTGTTGCTAAAACTCCCATAAGCAAGAGGTACAACCAGATAATTCCCTCGGGCATAACAAATTCGCTAAAGATAAAGTCAAGGTCATTTGTCTCAACATATGGGGAAACCATAAAAAGAACCAAAGGTCCTAAAGTTCCTGTCATCATAAAAGAAAGTACTATAGCACGAGTATCATAGTAAGACTTTAGTTCTCTAACAGAAGTGTAGGCAAGTGCTGCGCCAACACCACTAAATATACCAAGTAAATCATACTTGGAAAATCCCAAGTCACTCGGCTGTGTTATAAAAAGGATACCAATAAACCCAACAAATATAGCTAGCCACCCTTTAAAACTTAACTTCTCATGTAAAAAAAGATAAGCAAATACTGCTGTAAAAATCGGTGAAGTTTTTGAGTAGGTCATTGCATCACCTAGTGAAATATGTGCAATATTATAAAAAAATGCTAAAAGTGCTATAAAACCAATAAAACCTCGGAAAAAGAGGAGATATGGCTTCCCTCCTATATGTTTCATAGGTTCTTTTAGTATGGCTGTTCCTACGATGATAACACCCGCAAGATTTCTAAAAAAAACAACTTCTAAAGACGGTATAGTTGGACTTGCTAGTTTTGCGAAGGCACCCATAATGGCGAAGGTAAAAGAGGCTATAAGCATGTACTTAACACCCGTATTTAAATTTTTAATATAATTCATTAATGCAATTATACCCATCTATTAACTTCTCTTCTTTATAATGAACATAATTAAAAGGATGTTTTATGTTAAACCTCATTATATTTGCTGTTATCGGTTATATTTTTTACACTGTATTTAAAAGCTATGGTAAGTATGAAAACTACTCACAAAAAGCGTTTAAGAACTTTTCTGTTTCTCATGACTCTCTTGCAAGTAGCGAACTAGGTCTTTTTGTTGCACTCGTTGCAAAAGTGGCTAAAGCTGATGGAAAATTCGATGCACTTGAAGCACAACTTGTAGGGATTATGTTTGATGATATCTGTGCAGTTTTTCCTGAACCTCAAAAGACAAAACAGATACTCAAAGATATATTTAATGAAGAAAAAGAAAGAAGTGACAATATAGAAGATGTTGCACACTCCTTAGCTAATTCCATTAGACGAAACAAAGCACAACAACAGCAGTTTATGAGTTTTTTGATTCAACTTGCATTTATTGATGGTGAATGTAGTTCAAGTGAAGAAGAAATTTTATCTACAATAGCTGAGGCACTTGAGTTTGACCCTGATGCTTACCATAAAATCTTTGATCAGTTTGAGCAAATGATGAAAAATGTTACTCCAAAAGCAAATATTGAAGATGCTTATAAAACCTTAGGTGTTAGTAAAAATGATGACATAAAAACTGTCAAAAAAGCATATAGAAAACTCGTCAGACAATACCATCCTGACATCATCGCTTCCCAAGGAAAAGATGAAGCCTATATGAAAGAGGCAACTGCTAAAACACAAGAGATAAACCAAGCCTATGAAATGATTGAAGAGTCTAAAAAATAGACTCTTCACTATTTAGCTTCGAAATCCTTCTCCCAAAAAAACTCTATCCAATTATTTGCCTCATTTATCCAAAAGTCCGGTTCGTATAAAGAAGTTTTTTTATAAAAGAGTGTCGCTGATTTAAAGTCTATGTCTTTAAAGGTACTTTGCAGATTACTCATTACAGCCTCTAATGTCTCTCCTGTATCTGATATATCATCTACTACTAAAACTCTCTTCTTATCTCCAAAATTGCACTTTACGACTAATGAAAGTTCTTCTCGTTTCTTCTCTCCATCATACAATTGAGTTTTTACACTTTGAACATCTCTAAGATTTAAACCTTCTGCCATGCAGTGAGCAAGTGTTAACCCACCTCTTGCAATTGCGACTATGGCTTCTGGTTTAAATGAGGTGCAGTTTTGTATAAGATTTTTAGTGTCTTGGATAAATGCTTCATACGAATAGTATTGCTTCAAAGCGTTCCCCTTTTCTCAAAATTGATGTTACATGATACTATAATCTAAAGGTCTTTGTATGCTATTTTATAAACTTTCATTCTTTTTCTCACTCGTTTTAGATAGTGTTTCGGCTCATCAAATCTTAAGTCTTTAAGTAGTTTAGTATAAACTTGTTCTGGAGTAAGTGCGTTTATAAGCGGTGCTGCTTTGTTCATGTTGTACTTTCTTGTAAATGCATATGCAATATTTCCAGCACCGGTATTATATGCCGCTATAGTACAGTAGAGTCTACTTTGAGGGTTTTTAATCTTTCTTAGGTATCTGTAGTAAAGTATGTGAAGGTATCCGCTTCCCATCTGAATGTTATTTGTACTATTGTAAAGATATGTCGCACTTGGCATACCATTCTTTTTGTAAATCATTTTGTATGTGTCACGCCCTGCTGAACGAGGTACTATTTGCATAAGTCCAAATGCTGGTATATGGGACTTAGCGAAAGGGTTAAAGTCACTCTCTGTCTGCATGATTGCGAAAACTAACTCATTTGGAAGTTTAAATTTTGTAGCATTTTTCTTTACCTCTTTTTGATACACCTGAGAGAGTCTTATCTTCGAGTTTTTAGGTAACTTTACGACTACTTTATAGACATTTGCTTCTTTATCTTTTGCTTGTGTTTTTACTACTTTGTTATCTTTGAGTGTTTTACTCGCATACGAACCTACTTCTGCCTTTGTAGGTTTATTTTCAAAGATGATTGAGGTTAAAATTGGCTTAGGTTTTACAGCTGCATTCACTACCTCAAGAGATTTAGAAATAGTAGCTATTTTCTTCTGAAGGGGTCTGTTTGTACAACTTGTTTTGTATTTTTACTTACGATGTAAGAGATACGCTCTTTAAGTTTCCTCGTTGCTTCTTTGAGGTTTTTTGCTATAACTTCAACTGTATAGTTATTCTTTTCAAAGTTTACTTTAGAACGACTTTTTTTATCTTTTGTGTAACTTACCCACTCTTTCTTTGTAGAAAGTTCTGGGTTTCGCCAGTGCTTTGTTAGCTCTTTTTTGTAGTTCTTATACTCTTTTTCCATCTTCGCTTTATAGTCGTTAAACTCTGTTTGTTGTGCTTTTTTAGAAGCTTCAAACTCAGCCATCATTTTTGCTACTTCTACATCTCTTTGTGAAGAGAGTAGAAGTGTTGTAAGTGATAGTAGTATTAGTAATTTTTTCATGCTGCTCCTTATTAATTTGTCATTTCTTTTCTAAGTCTTTCAAAGTGCTCAGGAAATCTTTTTTGTACTTTTTGAAGAAAACCTGCTGTCAACTCTTTAGACTCAACATACATTTTAAAATCTTCATAACTTACACTCATTTTTTTTTCTACGGCTTTAGCTTTAACTTGTACTGAGGCTACTGTTTCAACTTTAGCTATTGGGGATTGTAAAACATTAATACTCACAAGCTTTGGTGCAGAGGTTTTTTGAGAAGTTTTTATCTCGTACTGAAAGTTATCCACTCCTAGAAAACCCTTTTCTGATATATACTCAAAACTACCACTCGCGTGAAGTTTCAACTCTCCATGCAGAGGTTCTCTCGTAACACTCAACTCAAAGTTATCACTATGGATTATAGTGAGAGACTCTGAAAATGCTGTTTCGCTTATTGTTGAATACTTTTGTGTCTTTGCATCATTAAAAACTGCTAATTCCTTTGATGTCAAGAAGTTTAGCTCGATTATATTTGCCTCACCTGGATTTGTATCTATCCTTCCACTTATACTTTGTCCAGCAAATTTGACAACATACCTACTCTCATCCTTACACTTGTTAATACTTGCAGTGATATTTGCCTTAACAACCTTACCGTTGACAATAATACTAGGCTCTTTATCTGTAACAAACACTACGGTTGGATAACTTTGTCCCTCTAGATCTTTAGATATAGCTATATCTTCGAATAGGTCACTATCAAAACTTGCGATAAGAGTACATTTCCCCTTTGCTGTGATCTTATATGTATGGTTTCCATTTTTAATATACTGCGGTTCGTTATTTAATATAGGCTTATTATCTAAGCTTATAGAAATATTTTCTGCACCGCTGAGATTAAATAGTACAAACTGTGGATAAGTTCTTTTTCTAATATCACTCAATCGTTTTTTTGTATCGTTAAGCTCTTTAAAGCTATTTGTCTTATAGTAATTAGGATAGAGTTTTAGCAGTATATTTGTAACATCTAGTTGCTCATAAAGACTATCAATCTCTTTATACCTTTTTTTTGCATCTTTAGACAAAAAATTTTCACTTACTCTTTGCATATCAGCATACATATTTTTACTAATGTTTAGGAGTTCTTCTTTTTTTAGCATTACACACTCATTTCCATCTTTCTTAAAAGAGATAAGTTGTTCATCAAAAATACTCAGTACATCACTTGTATTGTCCGAAGAAATGAGAGAGCTTATTGATGAAAAAAAGCCTTTTGACTCTTCTTTTTTTGTAGTAGAAAAAAGCTTTTTGTTGAGTGCTTTTCTAGCATCTTCTTGAGTACTTTTACAGCTTTTAAAGAAAAGTGCCTCGGAGTATACTATAGACTCTGTATAAAGGTCAGTAAAAGCTTTCTCTTTTGTGTTGAGAATCTTTTGTTCTTTATCTGTATCTTCTAAAAATGCAGGCAGTAAAAAAGAGAGTTGCTTGATATCTTCATTCCAGATTGAAAGTTTCTGAATTTTAGAGTCTATGTCTGTTGGAAGATTTTTAACACTATACAGAAGTGCTCGCTTGAGAAGTTTTTTTGTGTATTTTGTCTGATCATCTTTATGAACAACTGCACAGACCTCGTTCTCTTTCTTTACATATTCTATATTTACTAGAGAGAGGTTTGTCGTTGCTTTAGAGTAAGAGGAGATTTTAGACTCAACACTATCATTATTTTTCACAACTATAACTTGTTCATCGGAAGTACTTATTCGAGACAGTATATTTCCACTTAATCTATAAAGTGCCTCTTTTTTTGTAGGAGCACACCCCTCATAAGTTTTTGAAAATATTGATTCTGCATGCACAGATGCAGCTGTAAGTAGTATTATAAATACCAAGAGTGTTCGTTTCAAAAATTTCCTTTATTATTTACAATCCACACATAAAGTTCTTTAGAAGATCCATCCATCTAAACTTCTTTTATATCTGCTGATAATATCGCCTTTGATGACTATGTGCTATTGTCCGTTGTTTTGAGATTTACTTTGGAGTTTGTTACGACTTCTGTTTTTACATATGAAGTGAAACTATTGTACTTGTCTGTAAAGAGAGTTCATTCAATACTCGTTTTATAGCCAGTTTTTGTTGTGAAGATATTGACTGATCATAAGTTCTACCAGCGACACCTATTTTACCACTCTGACTTGGGTTCATAACCCAAGAAGGGATAGTGTTAGGATCTTTCGCTGGAGCTTGTGTAGAACATGCCACCAGCGATAGAAGCAAAAAACTACAAGTAAACGCAGTTTTTTTTTAACTCTAGTTAGCTAAAGCTGCGTCAAGTGAATCAAATGCTTTTGATGCTTGAAATTTTTGCCATAATGCATTATCATTTTTAAGACTAATTTTTGCAGTTGCTTTTACAGTTTTGTTGATGTAATCTTCTGGAACTGTTACTAAAAGGCAAAGTGCTCCTGAAGGTGCTTGCCATGAATCAACTGCTTTTGAACCAGCTAAATTAACTTTTGCTAACTGATCATCAACTGCTAAAGTCATTTGATCTACCGTTTCGCTGTCGCCTGCACCAGTTGTTTCTGTGAAACCTTTCATTCTTGTTTTTACTTGAACTTTGATCTGTGTTGCTAAATCTGCACGACCGTTCATTGTCGCTACTCTACGCATATGAGACATACCTGCAGAACTTTTTTGGGAGATACCAACACCTGAATAAGCACCTTCAACCATTGGAATACAAGTCCACTTAGGAGCAAGAATATTTTCTTGCTTACAACCAAAAGTTGTTACTGCTATTTCTTCAGGTTTTGGTGTTTCACCACCACAGCCTACTAGTGCAACTGCTAATAAAGAGGCTGCTGTTAATATAATATTTTTTTTTCATTTTTTTCCTTATATATTTATAAATATACATATTATAGCTTTATTTGTTTTAATCTATTTTATCGACATTATTGGTCGTACAAATGTTGGAAAATCTTCACTTCTAAATGCCCTTTTAGGTGAAGAATGCTGTGTTGTAAGTAGTGTTATCCAAGTGTATATTTGTGACACCTCTAAAAACTATTTTACCAAATTAAGTTTGCATTTATAAATGCTCCATGCCAAATATCATACCTGTTCATCTCTAGTGTCAATCCTGTTGCTATATTATCATCATCATCATCTTCATTTTGTCCGGAAATTGTACTTGCCCCCTTGGCTCTATATCCAAGTGTAAAAGAGTATCCCAAGCCTCGTAAGCCTTTAAATCTTTCCTGAAAAATATACCCAAGTTCTGCTTCTGCACTAAATGTAAAACTATCTGTATAGTTTATTTTTTTAGCAGCTCTAGTTTCTACATCTTTTTCCATATCCGAAGAGAGTGTGTAGTCTGCCCAACCAATACCACCTAAACCTTAAAAATAAAAACATGATAAGTCTGCCTCGTATCTTTTTGCATAAGAAATTTCATCATAACCAACAACTAAAGAGTAAGTTTTTATTTTAAAGTTAGGATCCATTCCATAAAATAGAACCGACTTATTTTCACCTGAAAAGCCAACTGCAGATGGTATTGTATAGTCAACATGCTCTAAGCCAATAAACATACCACGTTCCATCATCAAATAAGCACCATAAGTCATCAGTTTAGATTCAAATGGGTAGTGTCTACCTTTACATACTCTACTATAGATATCTTAAAAAGATTAAAATTCTCAGACTAGACTCTATTATACTGTTACTGCCTATAACACATGTGCAGGTAATATAGTATGTGTATTCATGAAAACTCATAATATAACAGAATCAACACTTTAACACCCGAATAAGTTATACCTATTTACTCAATAATTTGAAATATGATGAGCCAAAAAATTATTTAAAAAGAGAGACTCAAAGAATGCCTGTTTATAAACTTGCATATAAAAATCTTTAAAAGTCACTCGATTTAGCTATAATTACTAAAATATAAAATATCCTTTTAGGGTATAAACAACTCTTCATAAGTTTTACAAGGCACATTCATGAAAAAAATCGCCATCGTTGGTCGTCCAAATGTTGGAAAAAGTTCTCTCTTTAATCGTTTAGTAAAAAATCGTGATGCAATTACTTCAGAACAAGCAGGTACTACTCGTGATGTTAAACGTCGTCATTTTGTTGTTAATAACAAAGAAGCACTACTTCTTGATACTGGTGGTCTTGACAAAGGCTGTGAGCTTTTTGACAAGATAAAAGAGATGTCTCTTAGAGCTGCTTATGCTGCTGACATTATTCTTTATATGGTTGATGGAAAAAGTATACCTGAAGATGAAGATAAAAAGTTTTTTTACGAACTTCAAGCTATGGGTAAAGACATGGCTCTAGTTGTCAACAAAATTGACAACGATAAAATGAAAGAAAACCTTTGGGATTATTATGAATTTGGTACAGATGCTATTTTTGGTATTTCTGTGGCACACAACCGTAATACAGTAGAACTTCTTGACTGGATAGCAGATAAGATACCTGAAGAAGACACTATTAAAGAGGAAGAAGAGGTAGTTGAAGTTATCAGAGAATCAGTTTCTGAAGTTGATGATGAAGAGTTCTTCAAAAATACTCGTGATGAAGATGATGATGGTTTTACTTACTGGGACGATGATGAAATGGATGGTGTCATTACTGATGATTCTATCTTTGGAGATAACGACCGTATAAAAGAGTTTGATGAAGAAGATATAAACCACATTAAAATCGCTATTATTGGTCGTACAAATGTTGGAAAATCTTCACTTCTAAATGCCCTTTTAGGTGAAGAACGCTGTGTTGTAAGTAGTGTTGCCGGAACCACTATTGACCCAATTGACGAAACAGTTCAGTACAAAGATAAGCAGATCACTTTTGTAGATACAGCAGGACTTCGTCGTCGTGGTAGAATTCTTGGTATTGAGAAGTATGCACTTATGCGTACTACTGAAATGCTTGAAAACTCTAATATGGCACTTGTTGTTTTAGATGCAAGTCAGCCATTTTTAGACCTTGATGAAAAAATCGCTGGTCTAGTTGACTCTAACCGTCTAGCTTGTATCATCGTTTTAAATAAGTGGGATATATCTAAACGTGAAGATCATGACAAAATCATTGTAGAGATTCGTGATAGATTTAAGTTTCTCTCTTATGCACCTATCTTAACTTTATCTGCTTTAACACACCAGCGTGTTGATAAACTTCATGATATGATTTTAGAGATAAATGAGAATTACTCACAACGTATCTCGACAAGTAAGGTAAATGAAGTAATCGAGAGAGCACTTCGTCGCCATACTCTTCCAAGTGTTAGTGGTCAGGTTATCCGTATCTACTATGCAACGCAGTATGAAACGCGACCACCAAAGATAGCTATAATTATGAATAAACCAAGTGGTCTTCACTTTACATACAGACGCTACCTTACAAACAAAATGCGTGAGGCATTTAACTTTACAGGGACACCTCTTCTCTTTAAGGCAAAGAAAAAAGGGGAGAAATAAAAGGAACTTTTTCCTTTTATGCACTATATTAAAAAGGTTTAAAAACCACCATTGCCACAATAACCATCATCAAGACAGTTGGTACTTCGTTATACATTCTAAAAAACTTTCCACTTTTTTGGCATTTATCTACTGCAAAATCTTTTCTGTACTTATCTAATGAAACAAAATAAGCTATAAGAATAAGTACAAAAGTAATTTTCACATGCAACCAACCACCACTAAAGCCAACGAAATAAACAAGACCTGAACCACTTATGAGAGTAGCCCACATTGCTGGGAAGCCTATTACTTTCATAAGTTTCATCTCTTGAATTTTTAGTACTTTTATATAGTCTTTATTTTCTATATGTTCTGCATGGTAGACTAACAGTCTTGGCATATAAAAAACTGCCGAAAACCAAGAGATAAAAGAGAGAACATGAAACCATAATATCCATTCATACATATATTAATTCCTTAAAAGTTTTTTTCTAAATAAACTGTATTGTAGTTTGATCCGCTAGACTCTACATTATTTATAAGACCAAAAATACTTGAACGATGTTTGAGTGCCCAACCTATATATGTATTGTGTAAAGGTTTATATTTTATAAGTCTTCCTAAGTCAAAATCTATACTCACATCGATGTAATTTAGGAAGTTAGAATTATTATCATTTTTCTTTTTCGCTTCTTCATACTCAACAAAAAGGAAACCACTTGTATATGAGCCACCTTCACCTAGACCAAAACGTATTCGGTTTTCCAAAAAGTCTAAGTTGTAGTAAGCTTTTACATAAACTGTAACTTCATATACATTATCTCTTGTCGCTCCTAATTCATCAAAATAAGAGATTCCACCTTTTACATAAATATCTAAAGGCCAATCAAAAAGAGACTCTTTTATAAGGTACCCACCATCAAAACCTAAAACACTTAAATCTTTTTCATGCTTGTTACTGTAAAAGTCGCCTGATATAATATCACCAAGATTACTTCTTGATGCATGACCGTATGCTGTTCTAAAAGAGTATTCGTCTGTTGCAATTAAATTAAGTGCTAAAAGAAGAAGTAAAACTATTCTCAAATGTTTTCCTTAAAAGTTTTTTTCTATATATATACAATTGTAGTTTGAACCACCATCATAAACTCCACCGTAAGCTCCATGAAAGCCAGAACTGTGTTTTATGAGATAACCTAACATATAATTTTCCATACTTTTTACACGAATGAGTTTTCCCATATCAAAGTCAAGTGTAATTTCCATATAATTTAAAAAATTTGATTGATTATCATTTTCTGCAATTGCTTCTTATTTCTCAACATAAGGAACCCTTCCCGCATAAGAGCAACCCTCTGCAATACCAAAACGAAATTGATTACCAAAGGCATTGAGTTTATAAATGAGTTTAATGTAAAGTGTTAGTTCTAAAAAATCTGCCTGATGTCCATTTTCATCAAAATAACTTACACCTGTTTTTGCATAAATATCAAAAGGCAAATCAAACATGTTTTCTATAAGTTTGTATCCAAGGTCAGTGCCATATATATTAGTACCATAGGGGCTTGTATTGAAACCTGTAAATGTGTAAAGTTCGTCAAAATCATTAGCAGATGAAGATCCACCGAAGATACGAATGGAGTAATCATTTTCTTTTATTTCATTCGCATAAGAGATACTCGCGAGTAATAAAAAAAATGTAAGGATAAATTTCAAGTGAATTGCCTTTATGGGAGAGGGTTATATGCCCGTAAATGGACATATAATATTAAGTTAGGCGTCAAGAGTTTCTAGGTCTTTAACTGAAGTGTTTTTGTGATCTACTACTTTGTCGTGAAGTCTACGAAGTGCTTTTGAACCTTTATCAATAGCTATATCAATCGCAGCATCAAGTACATCATCATGTTGTGTTATTATTACTGGTTGTGCATGAGCAATTTTTATGTCAAATTCTACCATTACACCTTTTTTTTCGGCTGCAACAACACAGTTTATACTTATAATATCTAATGAAAATTTTCTAAATGCTTCAATAGCACCTTCAATATGTGCTTTAGTAGCATCACTTAATGTCATGTCTTTTGAGCGAATTTGTAAGTTCATCGTAAATCCTTTATAAAGAAGTTTTTACTTCTTGTACTATGTATATAGTAACTAAATAAAGCTGAAATAGGTATAATTACAAAAAAAATATAGGAATTTTATTTTATGAGAGTATTAACGGGGATTCAGTCATCAGGTGATTTACACATCGGGAACTATTTTGGTTCTATAAAACAGATGGTAGACGCACAAAAAGAAGAGGATACTTTTACTTTTATCGCGAACTATCATGCGATGACAAGTGTAAATGATGGAGCCAGACTAAAAGAACTTACTATGCAGTCTGCTACAGACTTTTTAGCATTAGGAATAGACCCAGAGAAAAATACTTTTTGGGTACAGTCTGATGTTAAAGAGGTTCTTGAACTGTACTGGTTTTTATCTTCATATACTCCTATGGGTCTACTTGAGCGTGCTCACAGTTATAAGGATAAAACAGCTAAAGGTATAAAAGCGAACCATTCACTTTTTTCTTATCCTGTTTTAATGGCTGCAGATATACTCCTTTACTCTCCTGACATTATTCCTGTTGGAAAAGACCAAATCCAGCATGTTGAAATTGCTAGAGATATTGCAATCAAATTTAACAATCAGTATGGTGATATTTTTACAATTCCGAACTTTCGTGTAGAAGAAACTGTACAGACTGTTCCTGGAACTGATGGACAAAAAATGTCTAAATCCTATAAAAACACTGTTAATATCTTTGGCGAAGAGAAAAAACAACTCAAAACTATCAAAAAAATAGTGACAGAGCAAGTTGCCCTAGAAGACCCTAAAGAGTTTGAAGGCTGTAATGTTTACAATATGGCAAAACTTTTCCTAGAAGGCGATGAGCTTCTCGACTTACAAAAAAGATATAAAACTGGTGGCGAAGGTCATGGACACTTCAAAGTTTATCTTGGGGAAGTTATGTGGGAATACTTTAGAGAGTTTAGAGAGAAACGCGAGTACTATGCTAATAATCAACTAGAAGTAAGAGAGATATTAGCAATGGGTGCGGATAAAGCAAAAGCAACTGCAATGCCTATGATAGAAAAAATCAGAGAAGTTACGGGTATTAGATACTAAGGTATTCTGACAAACTATAATGGGTGAAAACCATTATAGAAGTATAGATAAAACTATTTATTTCTCTGTTTATCTAACCAGACCATAAGCCCTTTTTGAGCATGTAGTCTGTTTTCTGCTTCATTAAAGATAATTTCGGAATGAGTATCCATAATCTCTTCTGAGACTTCTTGACCTCTATATGCAGGAAGACAGTGTAAAAACTTTGCATTTTGTGTAGCAAGGTTCATTTTCTCATTATCAATCATATAACCTTTAAAAGCTTTTACTCTTTCGTCTTTTTCGTCCTCTTGTCCCATAGAAGCCCAAGTATCCGTAGTTACTATAGTAGCACATTTAATTGCCTCAGCAGGGTCATTCATAACAGTTATGCTAGCACCACTTAGTTTTGCTATTTCTAATGCTTCTTCTAAAACATCAGAATCAACTTCATAACCTTTTGGTGTTGCTATTCTCAGGTCAAAACCCATTTTAGCCGCTAGAAACATCCATGAATGTGTCATATTGTTTCCATCACCTACATAAGCTACTACTGCATTTTCGTTAATGCCATACTCAAGCATAGTTAAGTAATCTGCTAAAAGCTGTACTGGATGATAAGAGTCTGTTAAACCATTGATAACGGGTACGCTAGAGTTTGCTGTAAACTCTTCTATCATACTGTGCTCGAATGTACGTATCATTACCATGTCACACATACTACTGATAACTTTTGCTGTATCTGCGATAGGTTCACCACGACCGAGGTGAATGTCACGGTTACTTAAAAACAGTGCATGACCACCCAGTTGAAACATACCTGTCTCAAAACTTACACGAGTTCTTGTAGAGCTCTTCTCAAATATCATCGCTAAGGTTTGATTTTCAAGTTGTTTTTTGTAAACACCAGCGCTTAAATCTTTTTTTATATCAACAGCGATATTAATAATTTCTAAAATTTCTTCTTTTGTAAAATCTTTTAGTGTTAAAAAATGTCTCAATTTTTCTTCCTAATTTTTTTGTTTAATGGATATTCTATAATAGTTTTCTTTAATTTAACTACTATTTTGATGTATTTAACATCTTTGCAACTTCTTTAGCATGATAAGAGATGATAATATTTGCCCCTGCACGCTTAAACGCAATCATTGTTTCCATGACTACTCTATCATAGTCAATAAGATTGTTAAGTCCAGCCATTTTAAGCATTGCATACTCACCACTTACATTATAAACAGCCATAGGTAAAGATGTTGCATCTTTTATCTCTCGCACTAGATCAAGATAAGCAAGAGCTGGTTTTACCATTAAGATATCAGCTCCTTGTATCTCATCAGATACAGATTCAGATATTGCCTCCCTACGATTTGCAGGATCCATTTGGTAAGATGCACGGTCCCCAAAACTTGGACTTGACTCGGCTACATCACGAAATGGTCCATAATACCCTGAAGAGAATTTTGTTGAATATGCCATAATAGGTAAGTTCTCGTAACCACCTTTATCAAGTGCCTCACGAAGTCTTTCTATGATGCCATCCATCATTCCACTTGGTGCAATCATATCTGCTCCAGCTTTTGCATGGATAAGTGCTTGTTCGCCTGAAATCTCTAGAGTTGCATCGTTATTTACAGTCTCTTTTGCTTCATCTATAATTCCACAATGCCCATGATCTGTATACTCACAAAAGCAAAGGTCAGTTACAACAAACATTTCTGGATGTGTAGCTTTAATAGCACGGATTGATGAAGCGATAATACCGTGTTCACACAAAGCATCACTTCCTATAGAATCTTTAGTATCAGGGATTCCAAAAAGGATAATAGAGTAAATTCCAAGTGATTTAAGTTCATCACACTCTTTTAAAATCTCATCGATACTCATCTGGTAAACACCAGGCATTGATGCTACTTCGGTTTTTATACCTTCTCCACTTCTGATAAATAATGGATATATAAAATCTTCTACATTCACCTGCGTTTCTCTAACGAGTGAGCGAAGATGCTTATTTAAACGAGTTCGACGAAATCTTTGAAACATTCTAAACCTTTTTTTTGCTATAATAATTACTAAGAAAATATTTTACCCTTTTAAAGATTAAATTAATGAATATAGAGATATCAGAAGTAGCAAATTTACCATCGCGTTTCGGTGAGTTCCATGTCAAAGCCTTTAAAGAAGGTGAAAAAGAGCATCTAGTTATTTATGCAAAAAATCTGGAGGAGCACCCTATAGTTAGGGTTCATTCAGAATGCTTAACAGGTGATGCTCTTGGCAGTCTAAAATGTGACTGCCGTGACCAACTAGAGTATGCACTTAAGCTTATCAATAAAGAGGGTGGCATGGTTATATACCTTCGTCAAGAGGGTAGAAATATTGGTCTTTTAAATAAGATAAATGCCTATGCTCTACAAGATAAAGGGCTAAATACCATAGAAGCAAATCATCAGTTAGGATTTGCCTCTGATGAGAGAACCTATGAGGTTGTAACTTTTATTTTGGACTATTTCAAGATTAAAAAAATAAAACTGCTTACAAATAATCCACATAAGGTAAAAGCTATTACTGGTGTTGAGATTCTTGAACGAATGCCAATAATAATGGCATCAAATAAATTTAACGAAAATTATTTAGATACCAAACGTGATGAGATGGGACACCTATTTTAAAAGACTAGGAGTAATTCATGCCAATAGATATAGAAAATGACGATATAAAAACAGCACTGAAGAAACTCCAATCGAGAGAGAATATTCTCCATAAACTTGAAACTATCTCTAGACTAGGTAGTTGGGAAATTGATTTAAAAACGAAAGAATCAACCTGCTCTGATATGAGTTATGAGATCTACGGAATACCTAAAGGTACTCCTGTAAACCTTGAACTATTTTTTTCCGTACTTTTACCAGAGTATAAAAAAAATGTTCAAACACTATTTCAAAATGCTATACAAAGTGGCGAACATATCAGCTACCAATGTCAAGTTATACATACAAGTGGTAAGTGTATTGATGTTTTAATAAGTGGACAAGTTGTTTATGATGAAGAGTTAAAGGCCTCTAAGCTTTTAGGAACAACACAAGATATTACTAAACAAGTAGCTACAAAAACTCAGGCTCAAGAGTTATCACATGTTATGCAGTATTCATCCAATGAGATATATATAATATCAGCAGAAACACTTAAGTATCTTTATGTAAACCAAGGGGCTTGTGATGCACTTGGATACAATGAATCAGAGTTACTCAAAATGCATGTAAAAAATATAAATCCTAAACTTACAGACAAAGAAATTTTAAAAATCCGTTCTTTTTTAGAGCACCAAGACTATATACTTAATCGAACACTACATAAATGCCAAGATTCTAGTACTTACTATGTGCAATCTTATCTTCATAAAATCACCTATCAAAATGCACCTGCATATGTTCTTTTTGATACAGATGTATCAGAAATTATACAACTTGAGCTTCAGTACAAAAAACAAGCAAAAGTATTAGAGTATATCCACGACTCTGTAATTTCTACTGATAAAAATGGACTGATTACAAACTGGAACAAAGGGAGTACAACTCTTTTTGAGTATTCAGAAGAAGAGATAGTAGGAAAAAGTATCGCTGAGATATATGATACGGATAACAAATACACCTTTGAAGAACTATTTATTATTTTAAACACTCAAGGAAACTTGGATATAGAAGCCTATATGTTAAAGCAAAACTCTCCTAGAATTATTTGTGATCTTTCCTTAAGTGTTTCCCGTGATGAAAATGACAGTGTAGATGGATATATTGGATATATTCAAGATATAACAGCGCAAAAGAAAACAGAAAAGTTACTCAAACAGCAGACAGAACTTTTACAAAAACAAGCACACTACGATATTTTAACAGGTCTTCCCAACAGAGCACTTTTTAAAGATAGACTCTCTCAAGCAATCATATCTTCAAAACGAAACAATGCTAAGTTTGCCCTCTTTTTTATAGACCTAGACCAATTTAAACAAATAAATGACTCACTTGGTCATCATATAGGTGATGAAGTACTTATTCAAGCCGCAAAAAGATTAAACTCCGTCATTCGTGAAGAAGATACATTAGCAAGACTAGGTGGTGATGAGTTTACTATTATATTAAAAGATTTACAAAGTATGCAAAGCACTTCAATGGTCGCAAAAAAAATTGTAGATATTATGAAAGAACCCATACAAATTCGTACACATAGCCTTTATGTTACTGCAAGTATAGGTATAAGTATCTACCCTCAAAATGCTACTAGCGATGATAACCTCATTAAGTTTGCTGATGTAGCTATGTATAAGGCTAAGGATGCAGGAAGAAATAACTTTCAGTTTTACTCAGCAGATATGACTTCACAAGCATTTGAAGGTATTGTTTTAGAGTCAAGTTTATGCTTAGCTATAAAAGAAGAGCAGTTTCTTGTCTACTACCAACCACAGTATGATACAAAAACTGATAAAATCATTGGGATGGAAGCACTTGTTAGATGGAATCATCCAACAATGGGGCTTATTCCACCACTTAACTTTATCCCCCTTGCCGAAGAGACTGGTTTAATCATAGAAATTGATAGGCTTGTTATGAGTATCGCAATGAAGCAGTTTTCCCTTTGGTATAAACAAGGATTTAATCCGGGAGTTCTTTCTTTAAACCTTGCAATGAAACAATTAAACGAAGAAAACTTTTTAACTATCTTACTAGATACTATGAAAACAATAGCTTTTAAAACAGAGTGGTTAGAGTTAGAAGTGACAGAAGGCCAAGTAATGAAAAATCCAGAATCTTCCATATTGAAGTTAAATCAAATTCATGACTTAGGAATTGAAATAGCTATAGACGACTTTGGTACGGGTTACTCTTCTCTGTCTTATCTAAAAAAATTACCACTAGATAAAATCAAAATCGATTGTGCTTTTATAAAAGACATACCCGAAGATGAAGACGATATGGCTATCACAAAAGCAATTATTGCACTGGGAAAAAGTTTAAACTTAAAACTTATTGCAGAAGGTGTAGAGACACAAGAACAAAAAAACTTTTTAATGCAAAATGGTTGTGAACTTGTACAAGGTTATCTTTACTCTCCTCCTCTTCCAGCAGAAGAAATCCAAAAAGTCTTGCAAAACTAGTGGCAATAAGGTTATTTTTTAAATGTTTTTTAGCATGATATAAAAGCTATTTTTATAACAAAGCATTTTTTAGGTAAAATGTCTTTTTAAAAGGATATTTGATTGGATTTAAAAACTACACTTGACAATGATAACATTACCCTACCTGATGACTTTTTTTATAATGTTCAAAAATATAAAGAACATCTTCATAAATGGAATAAAATCCATAACTTAACAGGTGCAAAAGACTCTCAAACTATTGATGAGTTTATCTACGACGCTATTTTTCCTCTCTCGTTTTTACCAGAAGTAACTTCACTTATGGATATAGGTACGGGTGCTGGTTTTCCAGGTATGATACTCGCGTTTGGACTTCCAAATACACATGTCACCTTAGTAGAACCTCTCTCAAAACGTGCCTCTTTTTTACAGTTTATAAAAGCAGACCTCGAACTTAAAAATGTAACTGTCGTTAAAAAAAGAGTTGAACAGATGGAACCAAAAATATTTGATATGATAACTTCACGTGCAGTTACAGAGACAAAAATGCTTCTAAAATTAAGTGAAAACTTCCGTGATACACATACAAAGTTTCTTTTTTATAAGGGTGAGAAAGTTTATGATGAAATAGCAGATGGAGTACAGAATATGCAACATAAAATAATTGAGACAAAAAATAGACACTATTTATTACTGGGAGAAGAGTTATGATACTAAAAGTACTACTTGTTTTAGGTGTTATAGGCATAGTGTATTTTATGTTTATCAAAAAGAAGCCTACTATCACAGAAAACAAAACAAGTAAAAAAGATGATATCAAAGCAAATGATATGGTAGAGTGTTCTACTTGTGGTGTATATACTGAAGTGGGCGAATCCATTTTAAGTAATGCAAAGTACTACTGCTCAAAAGAGTGTGTAGACAAGGCAAAATAAATGTTGTTTTTTGGACATAGGTTTTTAGAGTCAAGTAGTTTTTATCATATAAACTCTATTGATGCGATAACTAACACTCCACCCTCTTCTTCTATTTATCTCACGTTTAGTGAAGGGAACTTAGACATCATTCATCACCTCAACGCAAATGAGATCACATATGCATTAAGTGTTTCTAATATTACAGAACTTATGTATGCTTCTTCTTTAGGCTGTGACTTTATCATCGTTGAAAAAGACTTAGCCAAAACTGCACAACTCGTTGCAGAGACTTATCTTTTTGATGCAAAAATTCTTGTTTCAACAGCAGAGGAGAGTGATATTGAAGAGTTTGCTTTACTTGGTGTAGATGGTGTTATATTTGCTAACGCTGTCATTAAGGTCAACTCTTAAATAATCTCGCGTTTAATATTTGCCTTAAGTGATGTCAAAACTTCATAAGAAATAGTCTTGGCATATGGGGCTACTTCTCTAGCATCATTAAAAATAAGTAGTTCATCTTCATCACTTAAAAAAGAGCTGTTATCCATAGAAATTCTTCCTGCTATTTGTATAGCCTCTGGTGTTTTGTAAGTATTTGAGTTTGCTCGTAAAAAACCATCTCCATAACCAAAATCATAATTACTAACAACTTGATTTTCCTTACATTCAAAGGTAGCACCATATCCAACACAATCACCCTTAGATATTTGTCTACTTGATATCTTGTTTGCATAAAGAGCTAAAATAGGTTTTAATCCATGTTTTTTAAAACTTGATGGCATTTCTAAACATCCATAGGCAGCTATACCCACTCGGACTATATCCTCATCAAAAGACTCTTCTCTAAAAAGTGCTGCTGAATTACATGAGTGAAAACGCAGACCCTTAGGTACATTTTGTTTTATCTTTGAAAAGTTTTCATATTGGCGTTCATAGTTTCCATTTAACTCATCTGCACAACTAAAATGAGTAAAAATTGCTTCAAGACTTAAACCTCTTTTCTCTATAAGTTCTATACTTGTATTTAACTCTTTTATTGAGACACCATTTCTATTCATATCCGTATTTACTTTTAACTCAACCAAGGTACCCTTTGGGAACTCTTTTATACTCTGTGCATCATTAATCGTATATCTTATTTTTTTACTTGGAACTTTTGGAATATCTGCTAAAACTAGTATATATTCAAAAAACTCTTCTATTGTCTGTGCTTCTGCATTTGAACGGACAACTGCTTTTGTGATACCGTACTCTTGTGCAAGTGTTGCCATCTCTAACAGACCATGACCATAAGCATTATCTTTTAAAACAAGGGCTATTTTTTCTACACTCTGCGTTTGAGCTTTAATAATGTCTAAATTATGAAAAAAGTTTGATTTGTTTAGAGTTATTCTAGCCATCTGTTTGCATCTCTATACTTGTATTAGTATCTTGGTTTAAAATAGCTGTTCCACTCATTATAAGGTAGGTTGCTAATGCAAAACCTAAGGCTGTTAAAATTGTTCTTTTTATTTTCTCTTTTATACTCATAATGAAATTCTATCACAAGAAGGGCTAATACTTAACACTTTTGCAATACTACTTTATTATTAAATGTAGAATCAACTCTTGATTTTACTTTTGCTACATGCGATGTAATGTTGACCAATAAGCCGGGGCATTATCTTTATGTAAAGATGGACTTTAAATTTTAGAGTAGAAGGATAAGCACTTTTTCATAAAAAAAAGGATAAAATGACTTTATGATAACAAGATACCCAACTAAAAAAATATATGTCGGTAATGTAGCTGTTGGTGGAGATGCACCAATCTCTACACAGTCGATGACTTACTCTAACACTTATGATGTAGATGCAACAGTTGAGCAGATAAAACGACTTCACTTTGCAGGTTGTGACATTGTTCGTGTAGCTGTTCCAGATATGGAAGATGCACTTGCATTAAAAGCCATTAAAGAGCAAATTGACCTCCCTCTTGTAGCAGACATTCACTACAACTATAAACTAGCACTCATAGCAGCTGAGTCTGTTGACTGTATCCGTTTTAACCCTGGAAACATCGGTGAGAAATCTCGTATAAAAGAGATAGTTAAAGCTTGTCAGCAAAGAGATATTCCTATTCGTATCGGGGTAAACGCAGGTAGTTTAGAAAAAGAGTTTGAAAACAAGTATGGTCAAACAGCAGAAGGAATGGTTGCTTCTGCTGAGTACAACATCAAGTACCTAGAAGACTTAGGCTTTACAGACATAAAAATATCTCTTAAAGCAAGTGATGTTGAGAGAACTGTAGCGGCTTATAGACAACTGCGTCCTAAAAACAACTATCCATTTCACCTTGGTGTTACTGAAGCTGGAACACTCTTTCATGCGACAGTAAAAAGTGCTATCGGACTTGGAACACTTCTGCTCGAAGGTATCGGTGATACTATGCGTGTAAGTATCACGGGTGAGCTTGAAGAAGAGATAAATGTTGCTCGTGCAATTCTTAAAGACAGTGGTGCTATGCCTGATGGTCTAAACATCATCTCTTGTCCAACTTGTGGACGAATAGAAGCTGACCTAGTAACAGCAGTAGCAGAGATAGAAAGAAGAACAGCACACATAAAAACACCTCTAAATGTTTCAGTGATGGGTTGTGTGGTAAACGCGATAGGTGAAGCCGCTCATGCTGATGTAGCCATAGCTTACGGTAAGGGTAAAGGTCTCATCATGGTTAAAGGCGAAGTTATCGCTAACCTAGATGAGCATGAGCTTGTAGATAAGTTTGTTTATGAAGTTGAGAAGATGGCTGCGGAGTCTAAGTAATGCAAGATAACCTTTACAACCTAGCCTTTGAGCGAAGTATTTTAAGCTCTATCGTTTTTGAACCAAGTCAGTTTGATGATCTCTCTACTGCACTTAAAGTGGATGATTTTTATCTACCTGCACATCAAGAGATATTTAATGCCATGATGCTTTTACTTCAAAGGGATCAGCCTATTGATGAAGAGTTTATAAAAAAAGAACTTATCAAGGCTAAAAAGTTTGATGAACAAGTTATGCTTGAGATACTCTCTGCTAACCCTATCTCAAACACAAAAGCTTATGTAGATGAGGTAAAAGACAAGTCACTTAAACGCCACCTTTTAACACTTACAACTGAGATAAAAAGAGTGACAGTTGAAGAAGAGCTTCCTGCTTCTGAAGTCATAGATATAGTAGAGAAAAAACTCTACGACATTACTCAAGATAGCCAAACTTCAGACTTTAAAGATTCACCCAAGATGACTTTTGACACGATGGAGTACATCAAAGAGATGAAAGCTCGTGGTAATAGTATTTTAGTTGGAGTAGATACGGGTTTTTCCGAACTTAACAAAATGACTACTGGTTTTGGTAAGGGTGACCTAGTCATCATTGCAGCTCGTCCAGCGATGGGAAAAACATCATTTATCCTAAACACTGTTAATTCTCTCATTATGAACGGTAAGGGTGTTGCTTTTTTCTCACTTGAAATGCCTGCTGAACAGTTAATGCTTCGTTTATTTTCTATTCAGACTTCTATTCCTCTACAAAAGCTCCGTGTTGGTGATATGGATGACAACCAATGGGCTTCACTTAATAGTGCAGTTGATAGAATGAATGAAGCTAAACTTTATGTAGATGATCAAGGTAGTCTCAATATAAATCAACTTCGAAGTAAACTCAGAAAACTAAAAAACCAGCACCCTGAGATAGAAATCGCTGTGATAGATTATTTACAGATTATGCAGGGTATTGGTAAACAAGATAGACATATACAAGTATCAGAAATTTCTCGTGGACTAAAGATGCTTGCTCGTGAACTTGAGATGCCTATAGTGGCACTTTCTCAGCTTAACCGTGGTGTTGAGTCTCGTAACGATAAACGCCCGATGCTGAGTGATATTCGAGAGTCTGGTTCTATTGAGCAAGATGCAGATATTATTATGTTTGTCTATAGGGATGATGTTTATCTTTACAAGGAAGAAAAAGAGCGCGAAAAAGCTGCAAAAGCTGAGGGTAAAGAGTTTGTCTCTGAGTATGTAGAGAAAGAGGAAGAAGAGGCTGAAATCATCATCGGTAAACAGCGTAATGGTCCAACGGGTCATGTTAAACTCATCTTTCAGAAGAAACTCACCCGTTTTGTTGATGCACCTGCGTTTAGTACAGGAGTTGAGACTATTTATGAAAATATAGACACCTCATCAGCAGATATGAACATTCCGCAAATAGACATGCCGGCACTTTAAATGATTGAAAAAGTCTCTCTCTTTTTAAGTAAGAAAGACTTTTTTAACTTTTTTCTCCTTTGCTGTATACTACTTTGTATCTCTTTAGGACTAGAGTACTACAACTATAAACAACTCACAAAATTTGACTCACAACTTGTAAATGCTACAGTACTCAAACAGTACACTAAAACAAAATACAAAAAAGGTAAACTCAAAACCTATCAGGTTTTAAAGTTAAAAAGTGATAGGGGATGTACTTTTTATACTACTGCAAGCACAAAACTCAAAGATATAAAATACAAACATATTACTATGGAAATCTGGGCTGGTAAGGTAGACTTTTATGACTATATGCATAGTTTTTACTCCTTTAGTAAAATCATAGAAGTTCATCCAGATAAAAGTTATAAAACACAACTAAACTCTCTTATAAACGAACAGCATAAATACAAGGATATCTCTCTAGTCTATCAAGCACTTTTTACAGCAAAACAACTTCCCTTAGAACTTCAAAAGATATTTTCTAGTCTTGGTATCTCACACCTTATCGCAATAAGTGGATTCCATCTTGGTGTACTGAGCGGTATTCTTTTTTTTCTTATTAAATATCCTTACAAATTTTTACAAAAAAGGTATTTTCCCTATAGAAGTCTTAAAGTAGATACTTTTATTATCATAAGTATTTCTCTTCTTGTATACCTTCTTTTTTTAGATACGCCACCCTCTCTACTGCGTGCTTTTGTAATGTTACTCATTGGATTCCTGCTCTACGATAGAGGATTAAAAATCGTCTCAATGCAGACACTGTTTTTAACTATAGTACTTATCCTAGTTATCTTTCCACGACTTTATTTTAGCATCGGTTTTTGGCTGAGTATAGCTGGTGTATTTTACATCTTTTTATTTTTGTTGCATTACAAAGACCGCAGTAAAATTTGGCAGTTTTTAATGCTTCCTCTATGGCTCTATTTTACAATGTTACCCTACTCTATAATTATCTTTGGTAACTTTAGCATCTATCACCCACTCTCCATTATCTGGACAGGACTTTTTACCCTTTTTTATCCTATAGGTATATTCTTACACCTTATTGGATATGGAAACCTCTTGGACCCAATACTGAGTCTACTTATGCATCTTGAGACACATACCGTTAAAATAGTCGTAGATTTGAAGTTTTTATTTATTGAGATGGGGCTCTCTTTATTAGCTTTATATCAGAGAATTTTTATGTATCTCTTACTTATGTATCTTGGCGGATTTTTTATATATGCTATCAATAATGTAACATAGTTTTAAACCATAAATAAAAATAATCCATGATACATATATCCATAGAAATAAAAACATTACAATAGCAAAAGAACCATACATCGTTGTGTATGACTTATTCATAAAAACATAATAAATAAAAGCATTTTTACTCACACTAAAAACTATGGAGATAATAAATGAGATAATGAGTGAAGCACGTGGGTTTATCTTTGCATTTGGTCCTATCTGAAATATTAAAAAGAAAAGTGCCCAGATGATAAGATATGGCACAATAGGTAAAATGTTAAAGCCTGAGGTAAGAGAGTTTGAGGCCATAAGTGTTGCAATATAACCTGTGATGTAAAAAGAGACTCCTAGTGCTAGAGGAGTAAGTGTTAACATCGTCCAGTGAGTTGTGATAGACTCCCAAAGTGTTCTAGGTTTCGCATCAAATATTTTGTTGGCGATATACTCAAAGTTTTTGAAAAATAGAAGTGAGGCGACTAAAACCATTAAAAAGCCAATCATACCCATCTTTGAAGAGTTTGCTAAAAACATATCTAGTTTTTCCATCACAAGCTCAGAATTCACAGGCATAAGGTTGGAAAAAATAAAGCTTTTTATACTCTCATAATTTTCTGCAAAACTTGGAAGAGAAGTAAGAAGTGTTAACATAATTAGAAGTAATGGGATAATAGTAAAAATAGTATAAAAACTTAAACTAGCAGCAAAGAGTGTAAGCTCTTTATCTATAAAAGTACTCACCCAAAACTTAATCTCTTCAAGAATATGGGTGGTCTGTTTATTCACTTTTTAATCAAGACCCATTTTTGAAGGGTTTAAGATATTGTTCGGGTCAAATGCCCTTTTAATAGACTTAAAGAGGTTCATCTCTTCATCTGTAAAGGCCATACTCATATAAGGTGCTTTTGAAAGACCTATACCATGCTCACCAGAAAGTGTTCCACCTAAGTCAATAGTCGCTTGAAAAACCTCTTCTATAGCCTTATATGCGATTTTAACTTGTTCAGGGTCTTTACCGTCTACCATTACATTTGTATGCACATTACCATCACCTGTATGACCAAAACATGGAATGTTTATCTCATACTTATCTCCAATTGCATAAAATTTCTCTAAAAGTTCAGGAAGTACAGCACGAGGTACTGTTACATCTTCATTTATTTTTTTACTACCATATACAGTTATAGCTTGAGATGCATTTCGTCTAGCAAACCAGATATCAGCAGCTTCTTTCTCATCCTTTGCAATTTTAAACTCAGAACAGCCATTTTCTGTAAATACTTTTTTTATTTGTGCAAGTTGATAATCTAAATCATCTTCAAGATTTCCATCAACATCAGTTACAAGTAATGCACCAGCTTCAATAGGTAAACCCTTAGAGTAAACCTGTTCAACTGCACGAATAGTGAGGTTATCTAAAAACTCCATAGCAACCGGTGTAATACCGCTTGCCATTGTTTTATACACCGCTTCCATAGCTTCACTTACTGTAGGAAAAATCCCCACAGCAGTTTTTGTCATCTTAGGTTTTGGAATTAAACGCAGTGTTATTTCAGTGAGAACAGCTAAAGTTCCCTCACTTGCGATAAGTATGCCAGAGATATTATAACCAGCCACATCTTTAATAGTTCTCTTACCTGCTTTAATAATATCACCATTTGGAAGGACTGCACGAGTAGCCATAACATAATCTTTTGTAATTCCATACTTCGCAGCACGCATACCACCTGCATTTTCACTTACATTTCCACCTATAGTCGAGTACTCTTGACTTGCTGGATCTGGTGGATAAAAAAGACCAACTGCTTCTACGGCACGTTGTAAGTCCATATTTATAAGACCTGGTTGCACGATAGCTACCATATTTTTCATATCTATTTCTAAGATTTTATTCATATGTTTCTCAAAGCCTAGAACAATTCCACCAGAACTTGGAAGTGATCCACCAGTAAAACCAGAACCAGCTCCACGAGGAACTATAACTATTTTATGTTCATTACAGTACTTCAGTATCGCAGATATATCATCTTCATTACGAGGAAATATAACTGCATCTGGTTCAAACTTTGTGCGTGTTGCATCATATGAGTAAGCGATAAGGTGTGCTTTATCACTGTAAATATTCTCACCACCAACTATAGATGTAAATTGTTGTAAATGTTTTTTATCAATCATTTTTTTGTCCTTTTTCAAATTTTTCTATATTTTCTATAAGCACTTTATTTAGAGGATTATACTCTTTTAAAAGTCCAAAGTAATAAGGTTCATAAGCTTCAAGCTCACTACTACCCTCGCCCCACCAGTTTGCTTCTATTTTCTCCACTCTAGAGTAAAAAGGAAGTTGTAAGGTATCTTGAACTAAAGGTGCATCACTAATACTTAAAATCACAAATGTTTTTATATCAACAGTATAGAGTTTTTTATCTAAATAAATAAATAAAAGTCCTACACTACTAGCAATATTCATAGCATTAAAGTCTTCTTTTAATGGTGTTGGGTGCCCACGGTATGAAATAATCGTTGCAAATATATCAATATGAACCCAGTGTGTTTGAACACTTTTAGTGATACGGTGATAAATTTCTTCGCTTGGAGCTATCAGCATTGAACGTGAATATCCAAATGCTAATTCAACCCTGTCACCGACAACTGCTTTCCACTTACCCGTTGGAAGTGCATTGTTTTGCAAAGAATTAAACTCTTCCATCTTTAGTGTAGCAATTTTTGTCTCTTTGTTATATGCAATCACATGGACATTTTGTAAAATGCTAGTATGATTTTCTGCTCTTGCATGCACTAAAAATCCACTCACTCCAACATCAACTTTATCAAGTTTAACAGTCGCTGTTTGTGTCTTGTAATCAAGGCTCAATAAAGTTGTTTTTATAGTTGATGCACTCACTCCAAGTGCTAATATAAGTAGTAAGAATAAATGTTTCATATAACTTCTTTAATTTTATTTATATACGATTATATCAAACAAACCTCAGACTAAGCAAAAATTTGATAATGTTTTATAATTTTTATAATAGGCTTACTTTTTTGATACGTATTTTCTTTTTTTTATTCTTCATTACAAATCTATTTTCATCTGAGGTTGAGCGCTTTCGTTGGCCCACAGGTCAGACATTTTTAGTTTTTTTAGAGAAAAACTCTTTACCAATAAAACCTCTCTATTATAACCTAGATAAAGATGATCAGCGTTTAACAGAAGAGATGCGTTCAGGTATGCATTATCAAATACTGCGTGATACCAACAAAACTATAGAACAGGTTTTACTTCCTCTTAATGATGAACTCCAAATTCACATCTATAAAAGTGAAAATACTTATGAGTTTGAAGCCATTCCTATTATAAGTACAACAAAAGTAGAATCCTTTGCTACAAAGATAGTCAGCTCCCCAAATTATACAATTATGAAACGTACCGGAAGTAAAAAACTCGCTCAAATTTTTACAGCTAACTTTAGAAACTCACTGAACTTCAAAAATGACATTAGAACTGGTGATGATCTTGTTATGATTTATGAACAAAAGTACCGCTTAGGAGAAGTCTTCTCAATGCCTATTTTACATGTTGCGATGATAGAGATGCGTCATTATAAGCACTATATCTATCTTAACGATGATAGCAGATACTATGATGAAAAAGGGCATGAGGTAGAAGGATTTTTACTAGCTCGTCCAGTTGCTGGGGCTAGGATATCTTCGTATTTTACTAAACGCAGATGGCACCCTGTTTTACATAAATGGAAGGCACATTTGGGCATGGACTATGCAGCACGTCGTGGCACTCCTATCGTTGCTGCTGGAAGTGGTCGTGTCAGTTATGCAGCTAGACTTGGGAGTTATGGAAACCTTGTAAAAATAAGACATGCTGATGGATATGAAACAAGATATGCACATATGAAATCTTTTCGTCGCGGTATCCGTAGAGGAAAGTATGTGAAAAAAGGACAGACTATCGGTTATGTCGGTACAACTGGTCGCTCAACAGGCCCCCACTTACACTTCGAGTTACGTAAACGCGGTCGGGCGATAAACCCTCTTCGAGTTGTCCAAGTTACTACAAAAAAGCTCAAAGGTAAAGAGAAAAAAGCCTTTTTAAAACTACAAAAAAATTATGATGAGTCTGTTGCTTTACATTTAAACAACCAAACAGCTTATAAAAGACCTTTAAAATTTACTAATAAATGTTACATACACTCCCTAAGCTGTGATACAAATGCCTAAAATCATAGAAATTTCTACACTAGAAGAACCAAAATTTATAAAACCTATTGCTATTACATATGAAAATGAGGGTGTTACAAAACTTTGGGAAGCTGTAATCTCACATGATGCTGTAAGTATTTTACTCTATAACTCGACACGGAACTCTTTTGTTTTAGTAAAACAGTTTCGACCGCCAGTACTTAATGCAAACAAAACAGACGGGTTTACATACGAACTCTGTGCAGGTATCATCGATAAGGCGATAAGTGATAAAGAGATAGCTAGAGAAGAAGTACTAGAAGAATGCGGATACGATATCCCACTAGACTCCATAACAAAAGTCACCTCCTACTACACAAGTGTAGGTATATCTGGAGCCTCTCAAACACTCTATTATGCTGAGATAAACGATAGTATGATTATTAATGAGGGTGGTGGTTTGTGCGAAGAAAATATTGAAGTTATTTATCTTTCCCTAAAAGATGCTAAAGCATTTATGTTTAATGAATCTTACCAAAAAACGCCAGGTCTTATCATGGCATTTTACTGGTTTTTTGATAGTAAAATGAAAACTATTTAATTTTATCCAAAATCAATAGGGTCCATATCTATTTCTGCTAGTTTTACTTTAGTAGCATTTACTGCGTTTATAAGTGAGGTTGCCTTGTCTGAACGTAGGAGTATCTCAAAACGCCACTTATTTGCAACTCTCTCTATAGAACATTTACCAGCTCCCACAACTTCGATATCACTTATCTTTTGCAGTGAGGACTCCATCTCTCGCATCGCATCTCCAGCCTTTACTCCATTTATATGTGCAAATAAAATACGACAGAGTTTTTTATAAGGTGGATAGAGTTCTTTTCTATACTCTTTTTCCTCTTCTAAAAATCCCTCATAGTTTTCTAGGTATGCTTTAAAAAAAGGCTCATTAAAACTCTGCACTAAAACTAAAGCATCTTTAGCTCTACCACTACGTCCCGCAACTTGGATGAGTGATGAAAGTGCTTTTTCCCTTGCTCTGTAGTCTCCCATACGCAAAAGGTTATCCATACCCATAACAACAGCTAAAGTAACACCGTGATAGTCATGACCCTTAGAGAGCATCTGTGTTCCCACTAAAATATCACTCTCTTTGTCATTAAAGCGTTTGAGTGCTTTTTTTAGTTTATTTGCAGTGGTTATAACATCACGGTCAAACTGTTCAACATTTGCAGATGGCAAGGCCTCACTTATGTTTTGTACAGCTTCTGCTGTTCCTAGTCTTGTGCTGACAAGATTAGGACTTTGACACTCACAACATATCTGAGGTATGGCTTGGCTAAAGTTACAGTAGTGACACTTCATCGACCTACTCTTTTGATGAATACTCAAGCCAACTGAACAAAAGACACACTCATAAGTATGTCCACAGTCCCCACAAATAAGATACTTAAAATTTGCACGAGTTGGTAAAAAAACTATAGACTGTTCTTTAGCCTGCAGCGTTTTTTCTAATGCTGACATTATCATAGGAGATAACTCTTCTAAACTTCTCTCATACACAAACTTTCGATTAGCAGAGAAGTGCCCACCTTTTAATCTTATAAAGGGAAATTTCACATAAGAGGTAAGAGAAGGTGTTGCACTTCCAAGCACAACATTTACACCATAGAGTTTACCCATATAAATAGCAATATCCCGAGCATTGTACCTTGGGCGAGATGAAGACTTGTAAGAATCATCATGCTCTTCATCTACAACAATTAGCCCTAAGTCTTTAATAGGTAAAAAAAGTGTAGAACGTGGTCCTGCAATAATTTTAGCTTCTCCATTATGTATTTTTTCAAGAGCAATTTTTTTCTGTTTAGGTGTAAGTTTTGAGTGCCACATAACGACGGACTCACCAAAATGCTCTTCTAAACGCTCTCCCATTTGAGGAGTCAGTGAAATCTCTGGCATTAAAAAAATACTGCGTTTACCTTCTTTAATCATTGCCTCAAAATAGCTCATATATATCTCTGTTTTTCCACTTCCTGTATCACCAAAAAGTAGAGAAACCTTATGCTCTTTGACAAAGGAAAGTGCTTTTTCTTGTTTAGCAGATAATTTAAGTTTACTCTCGCTTGTCTCACTAAGAATTTCACTCGACATAATCTCAGAAGAAAAAGGCATCATCAATGAATATGCATCCCCTAAGGAACATACATAATACTTCGAGATAAACAGAGCTAATTCCATCTGTTTAGAGGAGTAAATATCTGCACTTATATCTAATATATCACTTGTTTTAAAAGATGGTTTTTCACATTCTAAAAGGACCAGTGCATTTTTTTCTCTGTTATTAAAAATAACTTTTACTTTTGTACCAATATTAATAATTTCTGAAGAGTGATAAGAGAACTCACCAAGAGGTGAGCCAATAATGATGAGGGTATAGTAATGCAATAAGTTTTAGTCAGTTAACTCTGAACAAAATGTATCTGTTTTTTTACAAAGAAATGTACCTGCTCGATGTGCAACACCATTAATCGTTTGAGCTGTTTGCGAATATGAAAAAGCAACTGCAGTTGAACCAACATAGTATGAGTATGTAGCTTTTGTTTCAGCATCTGTTCCTGTACTAGTCCAGTGTCCAGCAGTAGCACTATCTGTAATAGGGTATGTTAATACACCACCAAAAAGTCCATCGGTATTTATAACTGTTCCAGCGATATATGCATTATCACCTATAATAAGTCTACTTTGGCGTTCAGTCATAATAGCAGAACGGATGGATGCGATATCTGCACGACCCTTGCTTATCTCAGCATCTGTTCTTGTAGCTGAAAACTTAGGAATAGCAACTGAGGCTAATATACCTAGAATTACAATTACAAATACTAATTCTATCATTGTGAAGGCACTGTGAGACAAGTATCTTTGAGATATATTCTTTCTATTTTTCATAAAAGCCCTTTGAATTTATTATAGTGTAACTTTAATAAAATTTTCTTTTAGATGACATGATTACAGTATTTTATTCACTGCTGTATGACTTATCTTTAAAAATTCTGCAATATCTGCTTTTGAATAACCATATTCAAAAGCACTCTTAAGATTTGTATTACGATTAATATCTCTATCGTATTCGAAACAAGTTTCTAACCTTTTTTGTAAAATTTTCATCTTACCATTTTTTTTACTAACTTCGGTGTTGTAAATACTGTATCGCTTATATCACTCTTCATCTCAGTAGATATAAACTCTTCATATTCATGAAGTGTCATCTCAAATATTTTTGATTTTTTGATTAAATTCAAATACTCTTTTTTAAATTTCCACTGAAAGAATGATTGGTACTTGTACTCACTTATACTAGTTATCATCTTCGCTTTTATAGGGTTTCTCTCTATATATTTTGCAACAATCCAAAAATGGATATCATCATAAAGGTAGTAAGAGTGAAATCTACCTTGCCACAAATGCCCTACTCTCTCATACTTTTTATTAAAGTAGATTGCGTAGAGTGAGTTTACTCTTCTCATCGCATCTGAAATATTTTGCTCTGTAGTCTCAATAAGTAAATGATAATGATTACTCATCAAGACATAAGAGTGTAGTACTATATTATACTTTTTAAAAACTTCAACTAAAATATCTAAAAAGAGACCATAATCTTCATCTTCAAGATAGACATTGCGTCTCTCCACTCCACGACTAATGACATGATAATAACCAGCATCCGTAATTCTAGTTCTTCTAGGCAAATAGCACTCCCTTAATTAAGTTTAATAAAAGTTTCCATAAGGGGTCTGACCCCTTTATTTCCTTTATTTTCTTTATTTATATTAAGAAAGAAGGATATATAACCTCAAGAAATACTTGAGGTTATAAAGATAAAGTCACAAACGACTAGTAAGTAACACCAGTTCCACCAAAGTTATGCGCTTTAGTAAGACCAAGAACCATTTTCTGTACCGCAGCACAAATAGTACCTGTACTACCTGTAGTAACAGTTAAGATACTAAACTCAGTTGAAGTATTACTATCAGCTGAAGCTGTAAATGTAACACATGTATTAGTACCATCTGTTAAAAGTACTGCTGTACCTAAAGCTGTACCTGCGTCTGAAGGAGTACCCGCCTCAGTTTCTGTTTGAGTATTTGTAACTGACGACCATGTAGTCCCTGTAACTAAATCTCCTCTAGCAGTCCATGCTGCACCATAATCACTAACGAATGTAGCAGCATTTGTTGCCATTTTAGAAATTTCAGCATCCGTACGAGTAGCTGCAAGCTTTGGAATAGCCACTGCAGCTAAAATACCTAAAATAACGATAACGAAGATCAATTCAATCATTCTAAAACCAGCTCTTTTCATAAGAACTCCTTGGTAAATAAAATATTTGGATTACACTAGTAACCTTAACAACTATTATCTACCTATTTATATTAAACTGTGCTTAAAATAGTTAGTATTTGTTAAACTTTGTATGCATATATCATATATACTAATAATGGAATAAATATTGCTTGTAATTCATATAATTATAGGAGTATCAGATGGCTATCACGATTTCAAGAACAGGAACACTTTTAAAAGATGCACTAAACTACCGTTCTATGCGCCAAGATATGATAGCATCGAATATAGCTAATGCAGATACTCCTAACTATAAACCAAGAGATATCAGTTTTGAGCAGGCTCTCATACAAAAAAAAGCTGCTCTATTAAAGAATGATAATAATACTCTTAAAATGGCACAGACAGATTCATCTCACTTAAAACCACAAGCGCAGAGTTCTTCATTTACTCCAACAGTCTATTTTAGAGCTGGACATATGGCTAGAAATGATGTTGATATAGATGTCGAAACAACAGAGATGAGTAAAAACTCTATTATGTTTAATGCTGTCATCGGTGCTATGAAAAAAGATGCAGCGATTTATAAAAGTGTAATAGAAGCTTCACAAAGAGTACGTTAAGGATAAATGATGAGTAATTTTTTAAACAGTTTTGACATTGCAGGATACGGTCTCTCAGTACAACGTGTGCGTGTAAATATAATATCAAGTAATATTGCTAATGCACAAACTACTAGAACATCAGAAGGTGGACCATATAGACGCCAAGAAGTAGTCTTTAAAGCTATTAACTTTAATGATAAGTTTAACGAAGCACTTAATAGTATGACAAAAAGTGCTTCGTACGAGGACCCCCTAAATGAAGGCAGTTTTGGGAAAAAAGTAAATCCTGCTATAATGAGTGTAATTATTGACAAGATATCACGTGATGATTCTAAACCAAAAATGAAGTTTGAACCAAATCATCCAGATGCAGATACAAATGGATATGTCGCATATCCAAACATTAACCCTGTAATCGAAATGGCCGATTTAGTAGAAGCAACGCGCTCTTACCAAGCAAATGTTGCTGCGTTTCAAAGTAGTAAAGACATGGCAAATAGTGCCTTAACACTATTAAAATAGAAGGAGAGTAGATGAGTAATATAACAAATATTTCTAGTGTCGGTACATCTGACTTATTACAACAAAAGTCCAAGTTAAAATCTCCTGGTGGGGAACAATTTGCCCAACACTTAAAATCAGCACTAAATGAAATAAATGAACTTCAAGTTGAAAAAGAAGTTGCTGTTGCAGACATTGCAACTGGTCAGGTAAAAGACCTTCATCAAGCCGCTATTGCCATTGGTAAAGCTGAGCTAAATATGAAACTGATGCTTGAAATCCGTAACAAAGCTTTAAATGCCTACAAAGAGCTTGGGCGTACACAGTTATAATAGTTTAATGGTCAATCGAAACAAAAGCAAAAAAATACTCCTTCTTTATGCCCTAATATCCTTAGGCTTTATAATCTTTTTATCTGTTATGTTTCTCACAGTTATAAAATCTCGTCATTTGCCAAGCACCTATGCAAAAGAGAGTTCACGAGCTGTCAGGGGAAATATAATTAGTGCAGATGGTTTTCATCTGGCAACTACAAAAAAACTCTACAAAGCTGTTGTAAACACTCGTTACATTGACCCAGATAAGAAAGAACTCTTTGTTGAACTCTTTAGTATCTACTCAGGTATAGATGCTAAAACTATAAATAAAAAACTTTCAAAAAGAAAGGGTGTAGTCGTACTCAGTTATAAAATCTCTCAAATCCAGGCACACTATCTAAAAAAACTAGCCCGTGAACTTCGAAGATTTAAAGTCTTTTTAGAACTCAAAAATGCAAAAACAGGTCTGCGTTCTGTTCATGGACTCAGTGTGATTGAGAGTGGGGAGAGTCGTGAGTACCCTTATGGAAAACTTCTTACTCCTATCATAGGGTATCCCCATAAAGTTGAAGAAGATGGTTATACATCTGTGAGTGGTGTTAAAGGTTTAGAAAAACGATTTAATTCGGAACTGAGTGCTTCTCAAAATGGTTCAAGTCGTGGTAAACGCGATGTAAATAGTTATATAATTTTAAATAAAGATAGTTTTACAAAAGCTGAGATAAATGGACTTGACTTAAAACTAACAATTCCAGTTTCACTACAAATAAGGATAGAAAGAATGCTTGATACTATGAAAGACAAACTTAAAGCAAAACAGATAATACTCTCAATCATGGACTCAAATAATGGTGATGTGTATTCTATTGCAAGTTCAAATCGTTTTTTACCAAAAGCTATCAAACGCAGTGATTATCCCTCTTTAAACTCTGCTATGATTGAGTATAATTTTGAGCCGGGGAGTGTTATTAAACCTATTACTTTTGCACTTTTACTCGAGAAGGGACTTGTTAATCCATACGACTTAGTAAATGGACATAATGGTCGTTTTAAAATCGGCCGTAAAGTAATTACAGATGAGCATAAGTTTGATTGGCTCTCAGCTGAGAATGTCATCGTCTACTCATCAAATGTTGGTATAGCACAGTTAGCACAAAAACTTTCAGGTTATGAGTTTTACGAGGGACTTAAAAGTTTTGGATTTGGCGAAAAGTCTACACCTGACCTTATCTATGAAAAAGTCGGTTCCCTGCCAAGCCCTAAACGCCTTGAAAACGAAATCTACAAGGCAACATGTTCTTATGGTTACGGTATGAGGGCGAACCTTATGCAAATAATGAGAGCCTATAGTGCTTTTAATAATAATGGCCGTATCGTTCATCCTAAACTTGTTGCTGGTTTTATAAATGAGAGAGGAGTTTTAGAGAATATGCCTTATGAAGAGCAAATTCAAGTCATATCAAGTGCAACGGCACAAAGAATGAAAAAGATTCTCATTAAAACTGTAAATGTTGGTACAGGAAAAAAAGCTCGTACTCCTGGTTTAGTTATAGGTGGAAAAACGGGAACTGCACACATAGTTGAAAAAGGCCAATATGTACGCAAATACAATACTGCATTTATGGGTTTTGCCAATGATGCGAAAAAGAACTACTCTATCGGTGTCATAGTAGTACAACCTAAGGGTAGTCACTTTGCTTCACAAACTGCCGTGCCTGTGTTTAAACAAGCAGTTGAGATTCTAGTAGAAGATGGTTACTTACAACCAGATGTTGTCAAGCAACCGAGTCTTACCTACCAAGGCCTCCACTAGTACAATAGTGTTTCCTATCTCTATAGTATCAATTGTCTCAAAATCACGGTTGAGTATCTCTATATAGCCTATTTCAAGAGGTTTGAGGATTTCACTCATTACCTCTTTAATATCCTCAGTCTTAAGTATCTTTTTTTGCAGCATTTTTGATGCTTCATGTAGTGAACGAGAAATTTTTAATGCTTCTAGCCTTTGTTCTTTACTCAGGTAAATATTTCTACTACTCAGTGCAAGTCCATCACTCTCTCTCACAGTATCAACAGGTACGATTTTTACATTTAAAAAAAGCTGTTTTACCATCAAACTTATCAAGTTTAACTGCTGTGCATCTTTTTTTCCAAAGTAAGCATAATTGGGATGAACTATGTTGAAGAGTTTATTTACGACTGTTAAAACACCATCAAAGTGTCCAGGTCGTGTTGCACCCTCTAGAACAAAACCTCTTACATTAGGTGCAGCTATACTAACCTCGTCACGGCCATATATATCACTCTTTTGTGGTAAAAAGACTACATCTACACCAGAGAGTTTACATATCTTTTTATCAGCCTCATCACGAGAAGGATACTTCTCTAAATCTTCTCCTGCTAAAAACTGTGTAGGGTTTACAAAAATAGAAACAACAACAAGTTCACACTCTTTTTTCGCTTCTTTAATTAAAGAAAGATGACCATCATGGAGTGCTCCCATAGTAGGAACAAATCCTATAGTTTTCATTTGTGTTTTTAGATAATTTTTTAATTCATTTACATTAGAGATAATCTTCATTTTAAGTCCACATATTATATAATCGTAATTATACAATTAATTTGAGATTATTATCTCAATCTTTAGTCGCCCCAACGGCGAAAGTGCAGAAAAATGAACTTTGTTCTTTTTTCGAGACTATCATATGGACAGTTTATGGATAATTACGAATATACAGAACTTTTAAAAAATACAACTTTAAAAATGAGTAATATCACAGGTGTTGTGCAGCCAGATCTTATTCAAGACAAACTAGACAAGATAGAAGAACTAGAAAATGATCAAAACTTTTGGAATGATGCGACAAACGCAGCAAAGGTACAAAAAGAGAAAACACAACTTGGCCGTAAACTAGATAAATATTCACTAGCTAATGATGCTGTAAATGATGCTATTGATCTTTATGAGATGGCTAAAGAAGAAAATGATGAAGAGTCTTTAAATGCTCTATATGAAGATGCTGATGCATTACAAGAGCAGATAAGAAATATGGAGATAGAAGTACTCCTCAGTGGTGAGAGTGATGCCAACAATGCTATAGTGTCCATTCATCCAGGTGCTGGTGGAACTGAGAGTCAAGACTGGGCTGAAATGCTTCTACGCATGTACAAACGCTGGGCTGAGAGACGCGGGTTTAGTGTAGAAGTGCTAGATTATCAAAATGGTGAGGAAGCTGGGATTAAAGATGTTTCTTTTATCGTTAAGGGTGAGAATGCCTACGGTTACCTCAAAGTAGAAAATGGTATACATAGACTTGTTCGAATAAGTCCTTTCGACTCAAACTCAAAACGCCATACATCTTTTAGTTCTGTTATGGTTTCACCTGAAGTTGATGATGACATTAATATTGTTATCGAAGACAAAGATATTAGAGTTGATACATACCGCGCTAGTGGTTCTGGTGGTCAGCATGTCAACAAAACAGAATCAGCAATAAGACTTACTCATATAGAAACCGGAGTAGTTGTACAGTGCCAAAATGACAGAAGTCAGCATAAAAATAAAGCGACTGCAATGAAGATGTTAAAGTCACGACTTTATGAGTTAGAACTTGAAGCACAACAAGCTGAGAAAGATGGTGTAGCAAAAAGTGAGATAGGTTGGGGTCATCAGATACGTTCTTATGTTATGCAACCCTACCAACAAGTAAAAGACACACGGTCAAATGAGGCTCTTTCCAATATCTCTGCTATTTTAGATGGAGACATAGATAAAATGATAGAGGGTGTTTTAATAGCGCAAAACAAGCAATAGCCACTTTATCCAATACAATGTTTCTTCTTTTTGATAAAACTATAGCCAAGAGAGAGAGCACCTAAAATCATAATAAGAATCGTAAAATGCTCTATCTGTTTTTCTTGCTGAGCCTTCAGTTCTTTTAAAAACTGTGAGTGATCATATTTTTGTTTTCTCTGATTTGTACTTCCTGAATCTTGAACACTTTTCTCCATTCTAGCCAAGTTAGCAGCAGCCCTATCATTTTGACTTATTCCCTCTTGAGGCACAGTCCAAAAATGGACTATAAAACCTATTAGAAGTAAAAATCCTCCTAAACTTCGTAGTATAACTTGCTGGTACTTTAAAAAAAACTCCATTTCTTTCCTTTTGGCTTTTTATTAGCCAAATTATGTCAAAATCCTACTATGAATTTACTTAAAGAATTTTTTGTTGATAACAAGTGCTCATACTTGGACAATAAGGAACAAATTACACATTATAAAATGATAGAAGAATGCGACAGTGAATCTGCTGAAGCCCTTGTTGAACGAGGATTTCGTCGATTTGGAAAAATGTACTTTAGACCAGTATGTAGTGAATGTACTGAGTGCCAAAGTTTAAAAATAGATGTTGCTAATTATAACTTCTCTAAGTCAGAACGCCGAATAATGAAAAAAGGTTCGCACCTTACTACCTATGTACAAACACCAACACTTACAAGAGATCACCTCAAAATCTTTAAAAAATATCATTTACATATGGGTGAGAGAAAGGGATGGGAGTATACAGAGACTACTCCAGAGAACTATCACAGTTCATTTATCTCAGGACATGAAGACTTTGGCTATGAAGTACTCTATTATGACGAGGACAAGCTAATCGCAGTTGATTTGATAGATATTTTAGAAAATGGAATCTCTTCCATATACTTTTATTACGATCCTGACTATTCACACCTATCGCTCGGCAAACTTTCACTTTACAATCAAATAAAATTTGCAAAGAGCAGAGATAAAAATTGGATATATTTAGGATATTATGTCAAGGAGTGCCCTTCACTCTCTTATAAGTCAGAGTATAAACCCTACTTAACACTTAAAGGTAGGCCTAGCGAATTTGAAAAATATGAATGGTTTTAATGTCCTAATTCTTTTCTCTGAATTTTTCTAATTTCTGCTTTTTTTGTATTTAAATCTTTTTGTAAATCTTCTTCAAGTTTCTTCTGTGCAGCCTTGTCATTTTCACGAATTCGTTTTATTTTTTTAGCTTCTAACTGTTTCTTAGTTTTATAATGCTTCTTTTGTCTATCTTTTTTTAGTCTAAATTTTGCATCTTCTTCAAGAAAAGTATCAATTACTCCCGTAGAATCTATATTTTCTTTGTTTTTATAATAATAGTTAATAATCTCTTTTTTCTTTTTTTGTATATTTATAAGGCCACTATTAATAATCTGTAAAAAGAGTTTATAATCATCTTTTTTCATAGATTCTTTATATTTGTTATTGATACTTCTTAAAAAGTAATCATTTGTTTTTGAAAGAGTACGAAGTCTGTTAAGATAGTCATTTTTTGTCTTTGAAGTAGCTGCTTTTTCTAACTCATATCCTTGGATCTTAGCCTCATCTACTTCACTAACATATTTATCTATATCATCTGCATAGAGTCTATAAGAGTCTATCTGCTTCAAAGATTCAATATTAGAGACATTATCGTAAATGACATCACCTAAGGCTGCATACGGATTTGGGTTATGTGCACTTAAAAAAGTAGTCATAAGTGTAATTAAAATTAGTTTGTACATGAAAAGCCTAAGAGTTTACTGGAAGTATAGCAGTTTTTGATTAGATAAGGAGGAGCTTTATTCTCCATAAGGAGAATAAAATATAAAAGTTAGAATTAACCGTTACGTTTTTTCTGAATTTCTTCAGATACTGCTTTAGGAACTTCAGCATAGTGATCAAATTCCATAGAGTAAGTTGCACGACCTTGAGTAGCTGAACGAAGGTCAGTTGAATAACCGAACATTTCAGATAAAGGAACAAAAGCATCAACAATTTTACTACCAGCACGCTCACCCATTGCACTGATTTGTCCACGACGACGGTTAAGGTCACCGATAACATCACCCATATTTTCTTCAGGAGTCTCAACTTCAACTTTCATCATTGGCTCTAGGATTGAAGGTTTAGCGATACGACAAGCAGCTTTGAAACCCATAGAAGCAGCAAGTTTAAATGCCATCTCATTTGAATCCACATCATGGTAAGAACCATCATAAAGAGTTACATCAACATCTTCCATTGGGTATCCAGCAAGAACACCTGTCTGCATTGCTTCCTCACAACCTTTTCTAACAGCTGGAATAAATTCTTTAGGAACAGATCCACCTTTAATAGCATCGTGGAAAACATAACCTGTATCTTTTTCACCTGGTTTAACTCTAAGGTAAACATGACCAAACTGACCACGACCACCTGATTGTTTAGCGTATTTGTACTCTTGTTGTACTTCTTCTTTGATAGACTCACGGTAAGAAACCTGTGGTGCACCAACTTCAGCTTCAACACTAAACTCACGTCTCATACGGTCAACAAGAATCTCAAGGTGTAACTCACCCATACCAGAGATAATAGTCTGACCAGTCTCTTCATCACTACTTACACGAAAAGAAGGATCTTCTGCAGCAAGTTTATTTAATGCAACACCCATTTTTTCTTGGTCAGCTTTAGTTTTAGGCTCAACTGCAACAGAGATAACTGGTGCCGGGAAGTCCATTCTTTCAAGAACAACTTTAACATCACCTTGACATAAAGTATCACCAGTAGTTGTAGCTTTAAGACCAACAACAGCACCAATTTCACCTGCATAAATCTCTTTTACTTCTTCACGTTTAATAGCATGCATCTTAACGATACGGCCAATTCTCTCTTTCTTATCTTTAGTAGAGTTATGAACAAATGAACCAGATGATAATGAACCACGGTAAACACGGATAAATGTAAGAACACCTACAAATGGATCTGTCATAATTTTAAATGCAAGTGCAGCAAAATCGCCATCATCAACTGAAGGAACTTCTACTTCTACTTCTTCATCATCCATAAGTGTACCCATTATTGGTGCAGACTCAACTGGAGAAGGTAAGTAATCAACAACAGCGTCAAGAAGTGTCTGAACACCCTTGTTTTTAAATGCAGTACCTGGAGTCATCGGAACGATTGCCATACCAAGTGTTGCAGCTTTAATAGCAGCTTTTACTTCGTCTTGAGTAAATTCTTCACCATCAAGAAATTTTTCAGCGAAATCATCATTACCTTCAACTTCAGCAAGAGTTTCCATCATTTTTTCTCTGTACTCTTCAGAAATCTCTTTTAAAGAATCACGGATATCTTGCTCATGATAAGCAGAACCCATTTCAGCATCAGCATCCCAAACGATTTCTTTCATTTTTACTAGGTCAACAACACCTTCAAACTCAGCTTCTGCACCAATAGGTAGTTGAAAAGGCATAGGGTTACCTTTAAGACGGTCTTTAATTTGACGCTCAACTTCGTAGAAGTCTGCACCAGTTCTGTCCATCTTGTTAACAAAAACAATTGAAGGAACCTTATAACGGTTACGTTGTCTCCATACTGTTTCTGATTGGGGCTGAACACCACCAACTGCACAAAATACTGAAACAGCACCATCAAGAACACGCATAGAACGCTCAACTTCAATAGTAAAGTCAACGTGTCCCGGAGTATCAATAATGTTAATTTGTTTACCATTCCACTCACAAGTAGTTGCAGCAGAAGTAATAGTGATACCACGTTCTTGCTCTTGTTCCATCCAGTCCATAGTTGCAGCACCATCATGTACCTCACCGATTTTATGCTCAACACCAGTGTAGAAAAGAATTCTTTCTGTAGTTGTAGTTTTACCTGCATCAATGTGTGCAGCAATACCGATGTTTCTTACGTCGTTTAGTTTGTGACTTCTTGCCATAGTTTTAGTACCTTGTTATATTAGTTGAGAGATAAGCTCTTTTATAAATAAAAAATATTTACTTACAAAAGAGCTGTCAATATTAGGTTGCCAAGAGGGTAAACCCTCTTTAGCGGTTTGAAAAAGTAGTAATTACCAGCGATAGTGAGCAAATGCTTTATTTGCTTCAGCCATTCTGTAAGTATCTTCTTTTTTCTTGAATGCTGAACCTTTATCAGTTGCAGCTTCCATGAACTCGTTAGCTAATCTCTCAGCCATAGTTCTTTCGTTTCTCTTACGAGCAGCGTCAATTAACCATCTAAGAGCTAATGACTGTTGACGTACAGGGCGTACTTCTACTGGAACTTGATAAGTAGCACCACCAACACGGCGACTTTTTACTTCGATAATTGGTTTAATGTTTTCAATAGCTTCATTAAATGTATCAATACCAGTCTTTTCACCACGTGAACTAATTATGTCTAGTGCACTGTAAATGATTTTTTCTGCTATAGATTTTTTACCATCTAACATTACTTTGTTTATAAATTTCGTCAGCATTTTACTTCCATAAACTGGATCTGGCATAACTGGACGAACGGGAGCTTTTCTTCTTCTCATTTCGAGTATCCTTATTCTTCAATTTTTTCAAATTTACTCAAAATTAATTACTTAAAATTAATCCTGTAGCTATTGAATATATTCTGGCATAAATGCCGATACCAAATTTGTTAAAACAAATTTGTGTAATTACTTTCTAAAAAGATTATTTCTTAGGCTTTTTAGTACCGTACTTAGATCTTGCTACCATACGGCCAGCAACACCAGCAGTATCAAGAGCACCACGAACGATATGGTATTTAACACCAGGTAAATCTTTAATACGACCACCACGTACAAGTACGATTGAGTGTTCTTGAAGGTTGTGACCCTCTCCACCGATATACGAAATAACTTCGAAACCAGATGTTAATCTAACTTTTGCAACTTTTCTTAAAGCCGAGTTAGGTTTTTTTGGTGTAGTTGTGTAAACACGAGTACATACACCACGACGCTGAGGACATGAAACAAGTGCAGGTGATTTAGACTTCTTAATCACACGTTTACGCTCATTACGAATCAATTGGTTGATTGTAGGCATACAATTCCTTTATATAAATTTCCAGTAGAATTTAACTGCATTAATAAACCTTAAACGATATAAGACAATATTGACATAGTTATAGACACGAGATAATACAGAAATTGTAATTAAAGTTAGCTTATTTTAAGTGGGAATTAATAATCCGAAGGATGGATGGGAATATATGAGCAGTAAGCTCATATATTAAAAGGAAAAGTAAAAACTACTCTTCTTCTGCATTAAATACAATATTTTGATCTTTATAAATACCAGTTCCAACAGGAATAGTACGACCAATAATAACATTCTCTTTAAGGTTAGTTAGGTTATCAACCTTAGCTGATACTGCAGCTTCTGTAAGAACCTTAGTAGTATCTTGGAATGATGCAGCTGAGATAATACTATCAGCAGATACAGCAGCTCTCGTGATACCAACAAGGAAAGGCTCAGCAATCGCAGGACGACCACCAAGACGAATAATTTTTTCATTTTCTAGTCTAAATTTAGCCTTAGAAATCAAATCACCTTGAATAAACTTAGTATCTCCAGATCTAACAATTTTAATCTGACGTAACATTTGAGTAAAGATAACTTCAATATGCTTATCAGCAATATTAACACCTTGAGAACGGTAAACTTGTTGTACTTCTGATACAAGGTAGTTATAAAGTGCTTTAACACCCATAATACGTAATAATTCATGTGAAGATAGGATACCAGTTGTTAAACGCTCACCAGCATGAACAAAATCACCCACAGCGACAACTGCTTCATGAGACTTGTCAACAAAATACTCTTTAACAATTCCATTTTCAGAGTTAGAAACTACAACACGGATCTTACCACGAAGCATCTTACCAAAGCTAACTGTACCATCTATCTCAGATATAAGAGCAGTTGCCTTAGGACGACGACCTTCAAAGAGTTCAGAAACACGTGGGAGACCCCCTGTAATATCTGATGATTTTTGAAGTGCTTTTGGTGTTTTAGCAATTATATCAGCTGTTTTAACACTGTCACCGTCTGCAACAAATACAGATGATTTAGGCTCAATTGCATAACGTAAAAGCTCACCATCTGCTGTTGCAAGAACGATAGTTGGTTTGTACTCACTAGAAATATGATCATTAATCATTAAACGTGTCTTACCAGTAAGTTCATCTAATTGCTCAGATGCTGTTGTACCAACTATGATATCTTCATACTTAATAGTACCCGCTGCTTCAGAGATAATAGGATTAGAGTATGGATCCCACTCTGCGATTACAACAGATTCGTCAGTTGCAGGTTTAGCGATAAGTGAAGTTGCATCAACAACTTCATTATCATCTGTAACGATCACAGAACCACGAGCGATGTAGTGACGAACTGCTTCACGGTTGTTTGTATCGATTACGGCTGCAAAAAGACCTTTTTCACTTACTTCATATCCAGATTTAAGTCCTTCAATTCGCTCTAAATAATCACCTTTAAGTAAGAAGTACTTTATAGTTCCCTCTTCAGTTGCAAGGATTTTTTTAGTAACCGGAGCACCATCTTCAACTAGAAGTTCAGATGCATAAGGAATACGAGATGGAACGTTCCATCCATCTTTAATAGTTTCAACAATTGACTCATCTTCAGCTACTTCAGTACCATTTGCATATGGGAAGTAGTATTTACCTTCAATTTGTCCACTTACACCAGCAAGTTCATTAGGTTTAGCTATTTCATTTTTACGTAATGAATAACGATTTGTCTCTTTTGCACCAATGAGGCTTACTATAACTTCATCATGAATAGTTTGAATCTCAACCTTACCAGCAAATGGTGCTTTAATTTTAGGTTCAACTAAAAGGATAGCAGCATTACGACGGTTAGCAACGATAGTTTTAGCATCTTTATCTTTATAAGTTTTAACGTTATAGTAACGAATAAACCCTTCTTTATCAGCTAAAACTTGACGTTCTTGTGCAGTTGAAGATGCAGTACCACCAACGTGGAAAGTACGAAGTGTAAGTTGTGTTCCTGGCTCACCAATTGACTGAGCCGCAACAATACCGATAGCTTCACCAGTTCTTACTATGAAACCAGTTGCAAGGTTAACACCATAACAAAGTGCACATAAACCATCTATACTCTTACAAGTAGTAGGAGTTCTAATATGTGCTGTTTTTATTCCAGCTTCAGTGATTACTTTAGAGCTTACTTCATCAAGTAAAGTACCCTCAGAATAAAGAATCTCATTTGAAATTGGGTCGATAACATTTTCAGCTAAAACACGACCATGAAGTCTGTCTTCTAAAGACTCAATTAAAGTATTTTGATCACTAATATCAGAAATTTCAATACCTTCGTGAGTATGACAATCATGCTCGACAATTTTAACATTTTGTGCAACATCAACTAGCTTACGAGTAAGGTAACCCGCATTCGCTGTTTTAAGTGCTGAATCGGCTAGACCTTTACGAGCACCGTGAGTTGAAATGAAGTACTCAATTACATTAAGTCCCTCTTTAAAGTTAGAAATAATTGGCGTTTCAATAATATCACCAGAAGGCTTAGCCATAAGACCACGCATACCAGCAAGCTGACGAATCTGTGCCGCAGAACCACGAGCACCAGAATCAGCCATCATATGAATCGAGTTAAAACCATCTTTATCATTCTCAACAAGTTCCATCATTTCTGCTGCAAGTACATTATTTGTATCTGTCCAAACATCAATGATTTTATTGTATCTTTCTTGTTCAGTTAAAAGACCCGCTTCAAACTGCTTTTGAATTTCAATAACACGAGCTTTAGACTCAGCAATTTTTGCTGGTTTCATCGCAGGAACACGAATATCATCTGCAGAAATAGATACACCAGACTCAGTTGCATGTTTAAAACCTAAATCTTTAAGTTTATCAAGAAAACCAGCTGTAATACCGATACCACCATGTTTTTGAACATAATCAACGATTGCATTAATCGCTTTTTTCTTCATAACCTTGTTCCATAATTCAGCAGGAACGAAATCAGGAAGAATAGCTTTAACTAAAAGACGTCCAGCAGTAGTATGAATAATACGACCATTAACACGAGTTCTAACTTTTGCATGTAAATCAAGTGCATTGTGCTCTAAGGCAATATTGATTTCATCAACATTAGAGAAAAGCTTATTTGAACCTTTTACACCATTTTTCTCTAAAGAAATATAGTAGATTCCAAGAACCATATCCTGTGAAGGTGTAGCAATTGCTTTACCTGATGCAGGAAGTAAAATGTTCATAGATGCAAGCATAAGTACTTTACACTCAGCAATAGCTGCTGAAGATAAAGGCACGTGAACAGCCATCTGATCCCCATCGAAATCGGCATTAAATGCAGCACAAACTAATGGGTGAAGCTGAATCGCTTTACCATCAATAAGTTTTGGGTGAAATGCTTGAATAGAAAGTTTGTGAAGTGTTGGTGCACGGTTAAGCATAATTGGGTAACCATCAACAATCTCAGCAAGACACTCCCATACTTCATTTGTTTTAGCTTCAATCATTTTCTTTGCAGCTTTAACAGTTGTAGCATAACCCTTATCTTCAAGTTTTGCAATGAGATGCGGCTTAAATAGCTCTATAGCCATTTTCTTAGGTAGTCCACACTCATCCATAGTTAAATTTGGTCCAACAACAATTACAGAACGTCCAGAGAAGTCAACACGCTTTCCAAGAAGATTCTGACGGAAACGACCTTGTTTACCTTTAATAATCTCTGAAAGTGATTTAAGAGGACGCTTATTAGCTCCCTTAACAGCGTTTGCACGACGACCATTGTCAAACAGTGCATCAACAGACTCTTGTAACATACGTTTTTCATTACGTACAATAATCTCTGGTGCTTCAAGCTCAACAAGACGCTTTAGACGTTGGTTACGGTTAATAACACGACGATATAAATCATTTACATCAGAAACTGCAAACTTACCACCATCTAAAGAAACAAGTGGACGTAAATCAGGTGGAAGAACTGGTAAAACAGTTAACATCATCCATGCAGGATTATTTCCACTATTTAAAAATGACTCAATTACTTTAAGACGTTTATTAATAGTTTTCTTTTTAGCTTCAGATTTTGTCTCACCGATAGCTTCTTTTAAGTTAGTAAATAAATCAACTAAATCAATAGAATCAAGTAAATCACGAACAACTTCTCCACCCATACGAGCTTTAAAGCCAAGTGCATCAAATCTTTGAACTAAAGTTCTGTACTGCTCTTCATTTAAAACATCATACTGAAGAACTGGTGTTTTAGCTTCAGCATCATAATATGCCTCACCACCATTTTCAACGATGTATGCTTCATAATAAAGTACACGCTCAAGGTCTTTCATCTTAATACCAAGAAGAGTACCAATACGAGAAGGTAATGAAGAAACATACCAAATATGTGCAACTGGAGTTACAAGTTCGATATGACCCATACGAGTACGACGAACTTTAGTAGATGTTACTTCAACACCACATTTCTCACAAACCACACCCTTATAACGCATCTTTTTGTATTTACCACAAAGACACTCATAGTCTCTCACTGGTCCAAAAATTTTCGCACAAAAAAGACCATCACGCTCAGGTTTGAGTGTACGGTAGTTTATTGTTTCAGGTTTTTTAACTTCACCATTTGACCAAGACATAACCTTTTCAGGTGATGCAAGGCGAAACTGTAGTTGTTTAATATCTTTTGGTCTATTATCTTCTGTTACTTGAACTGCTACTAACTTACTCATCTTCATCCACCTCGTCCATAATCTCTACATCAAGTGCTAATGCTTGAAGCTCTTTTGTTAATACAAATAGTGTTTCAGGGATACCAGACTCTGGTATCAATTCACCTTTAGTTATCGCTTTATAAGCACGTACACGACCATCAACATCATCTGATTTGATAGTAAGCATTTCTTTAAGAACTGCAGATGCACCGTAAGCTTCAAGAGCCCAAACTTCCATCTCTCCAAATCTTTGTCCACCAAATAGTGCTTTACCACCAACTGGTTGTTGTGTTACTAAAGAGTATGGTCCAGTTGAACGAGCATGAATCTTCTCATCAACAAGGTGATGTAGTTTAAGAATATACATAAAACCAACATTAATACGCTCTTTAATTTTCTCACCAGTAAGACCGTTATAAAGTACAACTTTACCATCTTCAGCCATATTTGCTAATTTATAAAGTTTTTCAAACTCAGTAGCATTTACACCTTCAAAAATTGGAGTTGCAAATCTAACTCCACCTTTAGCCCAGTCTCTTGCATGTTTTAAGAATGTTTCATCATCCATATCACCAATAACTTTTTTAGCATTCATTAATCCAGCGATATCAGATATTTCAATCATTTTAGAACGAATTCTAGTTATATAGTCTTTTTGTTTAGTATCAAATTCTTCTTGTATTTGATTACCTAACTCACGACCTGCAAAACCTAAGTGCATCTCTAAAATCTGACCGATATTCATACGAGAAGGAACACCTAGTGGATTAAGACATACATCAACTGAACGTCCGTCTTCCATATATGGCATATCTACTTCTGGAACGATAATAGAAACAATACCCTTGTTTCCGTGACGTCCAGCCATTTTATCACCAACTTTAAGATTACGTTTTGTAGCTACATAAATCTTTACATACTTCACAACACCATTTGGAAGAATGTCATCTTTTTCTAAAATAGTAAGTTTCTCTTCATGCTCATCTCTAAAAACACGTTTTTGTTTTTGGAAGTGATTTTTAGTTTTAGTATACTCATCCTGAATAGTTTCACCAAATGATTTAACGATAGCATTCATTGCAAAACGATTTACTTCTTTAAGGTCATCACCATTGATAGTATCACCAGCTTTATAATCAGTGTCTGCAATTGTAATATCAGCTTTTAAAGGCTCACAAGTAAGAAGTTTTGTTACACGTAACATCTCTTCTTTATCTATCATTAAAAGACGGTCATAGTGCTCACGCTCTAAGTAATCACGTTCTTCTTTTTCTAAGGCAAGTGCACATGCATCTTTGTCGTAACCTTTTTTTGTAAATACTTTAATATCAACAATGACACCTTCCATAGATGGAGGACAATAAAGTGACTTATTTACAACATGACCAGCTTTCTCACCAAATATAGCACGTAAAAGACGTTCTTCTGGAGTTGGTTTAACTTCACCCTTAGGGCTAACCTTACCAACTAAAATCATACCACCAGATACAGCTGTACCTATTTTTACGATTCCAGACTCATCTAAATGAGCTAACTCATCATCACGAACATTTGGAATATCACGAGTAATCTCTTCAACACCATGCTTAAGTTCACGAGCTTCAACATCTTTTTCATAAATATGAACTGAAGTAAATTGATCCTTACGAATCATACGCTCAGAGATAACAATAGCATCCTCAAAGTTATAACCATTCCAAGGCATAAATGCAACCATTGCATTAACACCAAGAGCAAGCTCACCCTGATCCATGTTTGGACCATCAGCAATTATTTGCCCTTTTTTAACTACATCACCAATATTAACAATTGGTTTTTGTGTGAAAGAAGTATTTTGATTCGTTCTAAGGTTCTTTTGAAGTGGATAGTAATCAATATAGATCTCTCCATCTTCATCACCCATTACATAGATATGTTTACCATCAACTTTCTCTATCTTACCACCACGTTTTGCTTTTATACACTCCCAAGCATCACGAGCAACAAGTTTCTCAACACCTGTTCCAACCATCGGAGCATTCACACGTAAAAGAGGACATGCCTGACGTTGCATGTTTGATCCCATTAGAGCACGATTGGCATCATCATGTTCTAAGAATGGAATAAGTGAAGCTGCTACACCAACAACCATATGAGATGAAAGGTCAGCAAACTTACATTCACTTGGGTTTTGAAGTAAAATTTCACCATCTTGACGAATAGAAATCAAATCTTCAATAAATTGACCATCAGAATCTAACTTATTAGAAGCCGCTGCAATTTTAATGCCCTCTTCTTGAGTAGCCGTAAGGTATACAATTTCTTTAGTAACCTTACCGTCTTTCATTATTTTATATGGTGCTTCAATAAAACCATGTGCATTTACTTTAGAGTAAGTTGCAAGTGTATTGATAAGACCAATATTTTGACCCTCTGGAGTCTCAATTGGACAGATTCTACCATAGTGAGTTGGGTGAACATCACGTACTTCAAATCCAGCTCTTTCTTTAACAAGACCACCTTCACCAAGTGCTGAAAGACGACGCTTGTGAGTAACTTCTGAAAGTGGATTTGTTTGATCCATAAACTGAGAAAGTTGTCCACCAGAAAAGAATTCCATAATAGTAGAAGTAATCATTTTAGAGTTAATTAAATCATGTGGCATAAGTTCAGCCATTGGACCACTCATAGTAGAGAGTTTGTCACGAATAGCTTTTTGCATTTTAACAAGACCATTATGTAACTCATTCCCTAAAAGTTCACCAATAGAACGAATACGTCTATTACCTAAGTGATCTCTATCATCAATATGACCTTGACCATTTTTAACTTTAATAACATATTTTACTGATTCGATAATATCTTCATGCGTAAGAACAGTGATATATTCAGGAATAGTCATACCAAGTTTATGATTCATTTTCATACGACCAACGCGAGTTAAGTCATAACGTTCTGGATCAAAGAAAAGTTGATTTACGAAAGCTTTTGCAGCATCTTTTGTAACTGGTTCACCTGGACGCATAACTTTATATATACGAATAGCAGACAGATCATTTTCATCTTCAATCTCTTCAGTCTGCTTAAGTAGTTTAAGTGAATCAGCATCAGCAATAAATGCATTGATAATAGAACTATCAACACCTTCAGCTAAATCATTTGCTATTTTAAATTCACTTACACCAATCTCAGCCATTCTCTTTAACTTAGTCTCATCAATATGAGTCATAGCATCAAAAAGGATTTCTCCAGTTTCAGGATCAATTATAGCTTCTGCTAAATAACGATCAAGAAGAGTTTCTAATGGATATTCAACATGTGTAACACCATCATCAATTAATTTTTGAGCTTTTTTAGCAGATAATCTTTTACCTGCGTTAACAAGTACTTTACCATTTAAATCAATTAAATCATAAGAGATACGATTTGTATAATCTTTAGGATTAAATGCCATTGTAAATCTGTTATCTTCTAAACTAACTGTTTGAATAGGATAAAAAAGTTTTAAAATATCTTGTTTAGAATAACCTAAAGCACGAAACATAATTGTTACAGGAACTTTACGGCGTTTGTTAATTCTCATATAAAGAATATCTTTAGGATCATACTCAAAGTATAACCAAGAACCACGATCTGGAATAATTTGTCCAGTGTAGATTAATTTATTTCCAGCTGTTGTTGACTCTTCTTTTTTAAAGATAACACCAGGTGATCTATGAAGTTGGTTTACAACAACACGCTCCACACCATTGATGATAAAAGAAGTTCTATCAGTCATTAAAGGAATATCACGAACAAAAATATTTTGTTCTTTAATATCTTTTACACCAAGTTTTTCTTTAGTGTTTTCATCTCTGTCCCATAAAACAAGACGAGTTTTCATTCTAAGACTTACAGAATAAGTAAGCCCTCTTTCCATACACTCACGAACCGTATACTTAGGGTTCGCAACTTCACTACCAACATACTCAATAGTAAGTCTGTTTTGTGAATCATGAATAGGAAAAGCTGATGTGAAAACTTTTTCAATACCACTAGCAGTTCTATCTTTTGCATTTAGCATTAAGAATTTATCATAAGATGATTGTTGGAGTTGAAGTAAATTTGGAACTTCAATTTCTTGAGGAGTTTTTGAGAAGTCTACACGAAGACGGTTTCCGGAATATAAAGTATTTAACATTTGCTAACCTCGTAAAGATTTGTATCAATTCAAGCGTCCTTGAATGATTAATTTTGAGGCTCTTTTAAGAGCTCGATTTTATAGTGCTTATAAACGACATAAGGGCACTTTTACCAAGAGAGTCTATCTCTTCGTAAAAGCGCCCAAAATTTGAGAGCGACACTTACGTGCCAACTCTCATAAAAAGTAGTGAGAAATTATTTAATTTCTGCTTCTGCACCAGCTTCAAGTAGAGCAGCTAAAGTTTCATCAGCTGAATCTTTATCTACGCCCTCTTTGATTGTAGATGGAAGACCTTCACAAGCCTCTTTTGCTTCTTTAAGTCCAAGACCAGTAAGAGCACGAACAGCTTTAATAACAGCAATTTTCTTAGCACCAACATTAGTAAGTACTACATCAAATTCAGTTTTCTCAGCAACAGCTTCGCCAGCAGCAGCTCCACCAGCAACAGCAACAGGTTGTGCAGAAACTTGAAATTTTTCTTCGAATTCTTTAACAAGCTCAGAAAGCTCAAGAACAGATAAGTTTGAAATAAATTCTAATACGTCTTCTTTAGTAACAGCCATAATGACTCCTTCAGTTTTTTTTATATTTTTTTGTGAAATAAATCACGGTTTAGAAGTGAAGACTAAGCTTCTTCTTCTAATTTCTTTCTAAGAGCGTCGATTCCAACAGCCATATTCGTAATTGGAGCCATCCAAGTAGCAGCAAGCATACCAAGTAACTCATCACGACCAGGAAGTTTAGCGAACGCTTCGATTTTAGCTACGTCTGCAGGTTCTTTTTCTAAATAACCAGCTTTAATAACAAATTTCTCATTGTTTTTAGCGAAATCAGCAGCAACCTTAGATGCACTAATAACGTCATTAGACCAAATAAAAATATTTGTGTCTTTAATTTCAACACCAGTCATATCAGCATTTTTCAATGCGATAGTAGCTAGTGAGTTTTTAACAACCTGAACACTTGTATCTTTAGCTTTAGCAGATGCACGTAAACTTTCAAGGTCACTTACAGTAAGGCCTTTATAGTCACAGATAACAACTGCTGTCGTATCACTAAATGCTGTTGTTAATTCTGCAATTAATTCAGCTTTTCTTGATTTTAACATTTATTTCTCCTTTCCAGACATAACTTCAAGAGGGGCGAGAAAGGCTCGATTAAGCTAAGTACCAACATGGCACATACCCCCAACTATCTTTAGTCCAAGTATAAATTCAGATTTTCATTATAAAAATCTTTAGTTAAGGATACTAATATCTTTAACTAAAAACTTTTAAAGTGAACAAACGCCAAAGGCGTTTGTAACATAGGAAAAAATTTAGTTTTTTTCTATGAGGTGCTTTAGCACTCTTACTTAATATCTGCTAGTTCTACTAAATCAAGCTTTACAGCTGGACTCATAGTTAAACTAAGAGCAGCATTCTTAATATAGCGACCTTTTGCAGAAGCTGGTTTTTGCTTGTTAATAGCAACTAGAAAAGCAGTAAGGTTTTCAGCGATTTTCTCTGCACCAAAACTTGCTTTACCAATACCCGCATGGATATTACCTTTTTTGTCAACACGGAAATTTACTTGACCGCCTTTAACATTTTTAACAGCAGTTGCAACATCTGGAGTTACAGTTCCTGTTTTAGGGTTAGGCATAAGACCTTTTGGCCCTAAAATACGACCAATTTGTCCAACAAGACCCATACAATCTGGTGCAGCAACAACTACATCAAAATTAAAGATTCCTGCTTTAATATCTGCTACTAAATCGTCAGTACCAACGATATCAGCACCAGCTGCCTTAGCTTCATCAGCTTTAACACCTTTAGCAAATACTGCAACACGAACAGTTTTACCTGTTCCATGTGGAAGTACTAATGCACCACGAACCATTTGGTCAGCGTGACGAGGGTCAACATTTAAGTTCATAGCAATTTCAACTGTTTCGTCAAATTTTGCACTTGTTAAATCTTTTATAGTTGCAGCAGCTTCAGTTACACCGTAAGCTTTGCTTGCATCAATTTTTTCTACTAATTGTTTATATCTTTTGCTCATTGTCAAATCTCCATATTAATTCTGCCACATAATTTAAAATCATTGTGGTCGATGATTGTTGTAAATAATCTTTAAAAGATTAGTCTACTATTTGAATACCCATTGAACGAGCTGTACCTGCTAAAGTGTTAGCAGCCATATCTTTATCATCAGTATTCAAGTCAGCAATTTTAGCGTCTACAACTTCCATAAGTTGTGCACGAGTAAGTTTTCCAACGATGTTTTTAAGAGGGTTATCAGTACCTTTCTTAAGTCCAGCTGCTTTCATGATAAGAGCAGATGCTGGTGGTTGTTTAGTGATAAAAGAAAAACTTCTATCTGTATAAACTGTAATTACAACTGGAACTTTGAATCCCATCTTGTCTTTAGTCTTCTCGTTAAATGCCTTAGTAAACTCCATGATGTTAACACCACGTTGTCCTAGAGCTGGTCCTACTGGTGGAGCCGGGTTAGCTTTACCAGCTTCAATATGTAACTTGATATAATCCATTACTTTTTTTGCCATTGTATTTTCCTTGTTTTAAATTTAAATTTATATAATTTTTTCGACTTGCGTATACGATATATCTACCGGTGTCGCACGTCCAAAAATTGAAACATTAAGTTTTAAAGTACCGTGTTCTAAATCGTACTCATCAACCGTTCCTGTAAAGTTTGCAAATGGACCTTCAATAATACGAACTGTCTCACCATTTTCAAAAAATACTTTTGGTTTAGGTGCAGCACGATTATTAACACGGTCAAGTATTACATTAATATCTTTCTCGCTTAGTGGTGTAGGAGTATTTCCTTCACCAATAAAACCTGATACTTTTGGAATTGACTGAATTAGGTGCTGAATTTCTGTATTTAATTCTAGTTTTGCAAAAACATAACCAGAGTATAAAGAACGTTCAGTTATTTTTTTCTTTCCATCTTTAACTTCTATAACATCTTCCGTAGGAACGATAACTTCAGTGATGAACTCTTGTAGACCCATCTCTTCAATCATATTAAAGATTGCATCTCTAACTAATCTATCACTACCATATGTTTGAATAGAGTACCATTGTTGTGCCATATTTACTCCTTAACCTAAGATTGCTGTCATAACTGATGACATGATTAAATCAACTAAAGCTAAAAAAGCTGCAATTGCTGTGACAACTATCATAACAGAAATATATGCTTGCTTTACTTGTCCAGATGTTGGAAAAATTACCTTTTGAAGTTCTGCTCTAGCACTATTAATATGTTTACCTAAGTTCATCATTTAATCCATTTAATTTAAAAATATCATTTATTATTAATAAAGCAAAAAGCTTCACTGATAATAAATGGTGGCAGGCGTAGGGGGACTCGAACCCGCAACACCCGGATTTGGAATCCGGTGCTCTACCATTGGAGCTATACGCCTATAAGAGAACCAAGAGAATCTTGGTTCAAGTTCTCTCCAAAGAGAAGTTATATTATAACTTCATCTCTTTATGAGTTGTGTGCTCACGACACCATTTACAATACTTACGTACTGAAAATTTCTCTGTGTGGGTCTTTTTGTTCTTTGTTGTGTGATAATTACGTCTAGTACATTTCTCACAACCTAAGTGAATCGCTTCTCTCATTTTATATTACCTTTTTTAATTCTTATCAATAATTCACGTAAGTGAATTATTTGATAATTGTTGCAACAACACCAGCACCAACAGTTCTTCCACCCTCACGGATAGCGAAGTTAGTACCTACTTCAAGTGCAATTGGGTGAATTAACTCAGCTGTAATACTTACGTTATCACCTGGCATAACCATCTCAGTACCTTCTGGTAATGAAATAGCACCAGTAACATCAGTAGTACGTACGTAGAACTGAGGACGGTAGTTTGAGAAGAATGGTGTATGACGACCACCCTCATCTTTACTTAGAACATAAATTTCTGCAGTAAATGTTGTGTGTGGAGTAATAGTACCTGGCTTACAAAGAACTTGTCCGCGTTGAACTTCTTCTTTAGCTATACCACGAACTAGAATACCACAGTTGTCTCCAGCGATACCTTGATCCATTTCTTTACGGAACATTTCAACACCAGTAACAGTAGTTTTCTGAGTATCAGTGATACCTACGATTTCTACTTCTTCACCAACATTAATTGTACCACGATCGATTTTACCAGTAACAACTGTACCACGACCAGAGATTGAGAAAACATCTTCGATAGGCATTAAGAAGTCTTTTTCTGTTTCACGTACTGGATCTGGGATAAATGAATCAACAGTATCCATAAGTGCTTTAATCTTTTCAGACCACTCACCAAGAGTACCAGTTTTAGCTTCATCAAGAGCCTTAAGTGCAGAACCCGTAGTAATCGGTGTATCGTCACCTGGGAAGTCGTACATATCAAGTAGCTCACGGATTTCCATCTCTACTAATTCTAATAACTCTTCATCATCAACCATATCTTCTTTGTTCATGAAAACTACGATGTAAGGAACACCAACTTGCTTAGAAAGAAGAATGTGCTCACGTGTTTGTGGCATTGGGCCATCCGCTGCAGAAACAACTAGAATAGCACCATCCATTTGAGCAGCACCTGTAATCATGTTCTTAACATAATCCGCGTGACCTGGACAGTCAACGTGTGCATAGTGACGATTATTAGTCTCATACTCAACATGTGAAGTTGAAATCGTGATACCACGTTCTCTTTCTTCTGGAGCATTATCGATTGCATCGTAATCCATAAGTTCAGCACCGTTAGTTACTGCTAATACTGCTGTAATTGCAGCTGTTAATGTTGTTTTACCGTGGTCAACGTGTCCGATTGTCCCAATGTTTACGTGGGGTTTCGTACCACGTTCAAATTTTGCTTTTGCCATAGTGTTCTCCTACTTAGTTTGTGAATTGAAATGGAATTATATCCAAAAATCATTCAATTATTGCTTAAAGTAAGTAAAATTTACTTTACTGGTGCTGACGGTGGGATTTGAACCCACGGCCTCTTACTTACCAAGCAAGTGCTCTACCCCTGAGCCACGACAGCATAAGAGAGTAATGTAAGCAATAATTGAATAATTCTTTTTTTGTTATTAGTTTTTATGTGATTAGATTGCTATATGACTATTTGCTTGAAATAATATATAGTTGATATGAAGTAAAGGACGAAATTGTACTTCAGCTTCCAGATGTTTTTTACTAATTAATGGAGCGGGTGAAGAGATTCGAACTCTCGACAGCCTGCTTGGAAGGCAGGAACTCTAGCCACTGAGTTACACCCGCATGTCATTAGTGGTGGTGAGGATAGGAGTCGAACCTATGAACCCGTAGGGAGCGGATTTACAGTCCGCCGTCGTTGGCCACTTGACTACCTCACCACAAAATATATAAATTAATTATATCTTCTCTGGTCTAACACTGTTTCTAATATTCAAATTTCAATGGTGCCGACACGAGGATTTGAACCCCGGGCCTGCTGATTACAAATCAGCTGCTCTAGCCAACTGAGCTATGTCGGCAGTGAAATTGAGTCAGAATTATAGGGCAATATGTTTTTAATGTCAAGGGTTTTTCTTAGAAATTTACAAAAAAGCCATCTTCTAGGATTTTTGTCTCCCATTCCCCCTTATATATCGCTATTTCATCAGATATTTTTTTAAAGAATGCTGGTTTAATATGATGGATATAAAGCACTATGTCTTCTCGTTTTATAGCTTTCAGTTTCAGAAAAAGTAATTCTGGTGTTAAATGTTTTGAATTAATTGCTAATTCTCTCATCTCACTTGGGAAAGAACATTCAACAACAATTGAAGAAATATTTTTATTTTCGTTGATTTCTTTAATCGCACTATCTAAAGAATGTGTATCTGCTGTTATTAAAACTGATGCATTCTTTTTTGTATATATGTAACCACCACTTGCAACTGTATAGTCCGTTTTAAATGCTCTGATACTTTCATCTTTACCAATACTATACTCTTTGTTTAATTCTAACTCCGTGTACGCTACAGGCATCTCTCCTGATAAGGTTAGAGGTATTTTTGAAAAATCGGGCCAAATTGTGTTGTTTAAGAAGTTTTCTTTAACTCTAACAATATCAAGTTGCTGTATTACATAAGTGCCTTTGAGCTGTTTCATAAGCTTAACGACCTAAATAAAAGTTGAGTTTTGCATCGGAGAATTTACTAAAATAAAGTACCGAAAAGATCTTATAACTTTGAGAAAAGTCTTTATTTTCATAGTAAGACATTTCTTTTTTATATTGTGTTACTATATTATCAGCATTAAAAATATTAAACATTTTTTCATATAATTTCTCTAAAAAATCGAATTATACCCGGATAAGTATAAATTATTATTACAAAAACTCTTATTATATTAATATCACTATAATGTCACAAATACAATAAATGAGTAAAACTATGTTAAAAATACTATTTTCTCCTTCTGAGGGAAAAAACGATGGTGGAACTTCACCAAAATCAGAACTTTTTGGTGCAAGTAATGCAAGAGATGAAATCCTAAATGCTTACAATACTATAGCACTTAGTAAAAATGAAGAATCTATCAAAGAGCTTTTTGGCATTAAAAAGTTTGATGCTTGTAAAGTTTATATAAATGATATTTTTGACTCTGCTCTTATGCCAGCGATAGAACGCTATCAGGGTGTTGCTTATGATTATCTAAAGTATTCTTCTTTAGCCAATCAAGCACAAGAGTATCTAAAAGAAAATACTATTATATTTTCCAACCTTTATGGCCCTCTTTTAGGTGGCGATACAATTGCAAACTATAAAGTAAAACAGGGAAACAGTATCGCTACTATTATTCCTGATAAATTTTATAAAGATAGATTTTCTTATCAACTTGACCTTTATCTCGGTTCACATGATATTTTAGATCTGCGTGCTGGTTATTATGATAAGTTTTATAAAGTCACAAAACCCTGTACTACTCTCAAGTTTTTAAAAAATGGTAAAACAGTAAGTCATTGGGCAAAAGCATATAGAGGTATAGTACTTCGTGAGTGTGCAAAACATAACATCAGTTCTCTAGAAGAGTTTAAAGCTCTTCGTATTGAAGGTTTAGAAGTTAAAGAGATACAAACTACTAAAAACAAAACAGAAATTATCTACGACATAGTAGAGTAAAGGAAAATTCATGCAAGATTCACAAGAGTACAAAGATAAAAAAGCATTTTTTGATAAAATCATTACACTATATGGTAGAAACGTAGTTATAGAAGTGCTTCAAGATGAAAATGTAGAAGTTCACAAACTTCATTTAGCCTCTTCAAACAAACCTGATGGTGCCGTAAAAACTATACTCTCTCTTGCAAAAAGTCGTAAGATAGAGGTAACATACCATGAGAAAAATTCACTCTCTCGCATAAGTAAAAATGCTAAACAAGACCAAGGTGTAGCTATAGATATTATCTCTCAGAGTTATCAAAATGCGAGAGAGTTAAAAAATATTACTAGTTTTAGACTTATAGCTCTAGATGGTATACAAAACCCCCAAAACCTAGGCATGATTATTAGAAGCTGTGCTGCTGGTAATATTGATGGTATCATCCTTCCAACAAAAAGCTCTGCTAAAATCTCTCCCCTAGTTATAAAAGCGAGTGCTGGAACACTATTTAAACTCCCTATCTACTTTTGTAATACTCTTGAAGATATACTTCCAGAACTTACTGACACAAAAATATATGCCTTATCTTCTCATGCAAAAAATGATATCTATGATTTAAAAGTGAGTGAAAAGAGTATCTTTGTTTTAGGAAATGAGAGTGATGGAGTGAGCCAAGGGGTTGCAAAACTGTGTAATAATTCTATATCTATTCCAATGAAACGCGGAGTAGAGTCTTTAAATGTTGCAGTTACTGCTTCACTTATAGCATTTATGAAATAAAACATTATAAAAGGATTAATTATGAAAAAAATAATAACTCTCTTGCTACTGAGTGTAACTCTAATTATAGCAAATGAATATAAAGTTGTTTTTAACCTTACTTCTGGTGATGAGAAAAGTATAAACAGCCACCTCATCAAAAATATAGAAGCTCTTAAGAAACACTATAAAAGTCAAGGAGATACTCTTAAAGTTGCTGTTGTTATCTCTGGTGATTCATACAAATACTTTAGAAATGATGTAGTAACTTCTTTAGATACAAAACTCCAAAGTCTAGCAAATAGAGGTGTAGAATTTCAAGTATGTAGTATGGGCCTAAAAAAACACTCTATAAAAATAAGTTCACTTGATCAGTATGTTAAACCAGCATTTAATAGAACGGCAGCACTTATAGAGTATCAAAATACTGGTTATGCATATATAAGAATAAACTAAGAATTCATAATCTCATAAGGTCTGGAAATCTCTTCTAAGAGTTCATGTACAGACATATTACGAGATTTTCTCACAAACTCTTTACCATCTAAAAAGATTAAAACTGTAGGTATCGCATACACTCCAAAGTGAGGTGCAATATCTTCCTCAACCGAAATATCTACACTCTCAACTTTAAATGCAGGAAAATTCTTATCTAACTCTTCTAGGAGTTTTGGTTTGAGTGCATGACAGATATTACAAGTTGGTGCTGAAAAGTAAACCATTACCGCTATATTGTCTTTAATCGTATTATTTATATTTTCTATTGTTTGCATATAAAATTATAGTAGAATTAGCATATGAGTTCAATTATATTTAGTATTTTAAGTATTTATGTTTTTATTGTTATGGGTTATCTCGCTAAACGCAGCTTTAAAGATCAAATAGACGATAAAACAATCACCCTTATAAATGTCTACTTTTTACAAGTTTTTTTAACTTTTTGGGGACTACTAATTCGTCCTATCGATATCTCGCTTTTGTATGCACCCTCTATATACTTTGTAATTGTACTAATAATAGTAATAATCTCTGCCTTTACTGCTAAACTTCTTTTTGAAAATAAAAAAGAGTACTCTATTGCTACTGTGGCAGCAGTCATTGGTAATACAGGGAATCTGGGTATCCCTATAAATATCGCTATCTTTGGGGAAGAGTCTATTCCTTATACTACTGTAGTAAACCTTGTTAACGTTTTTGTAGTGTATACCATCGGTGTCTATTATTATTCTCGTGGAACATATGATGTAAAAACTTCTCTTAAAAACATCATAAAACTCCCTATTCTTTGGGCGGCTATTGTAGCGATACTTTTAAGTGTGTATCAAGTCCAAATTCACTCTAGTATTATGAATATGTTAATGATGGGAGCATATGCTTCTATGACTATGCAACTCTTTCTTTTTGGTATCTACCTCTATGGCACAAAAATTAAAGAGATCAGTAAAAGACTTTTACTCTGGGTAATTACACTCAAGTTTATTGTGCTGCCCATAACTGCATTTAGTGTTCTTTTGTATGTAGACTTAGAGCCTATGGTTAAAGGCATAGTTTTTGTCGAGCTTATGATGCCCCTTGCTATTGCAAATGTAAATATGGCTTCACTATATGACTGTAAACCAAGGCTTGTCACAGCTCTTACCTTTGTCTCTTCAGTTTTGTTTTTAGGGATTGTATTTATATCGGTCGAAGTACTAAAGTACTTATAGTCCTCTTGTCTTTAAGAAGAACAAGAGAGTTTAAGGTTTTTTGAACTCATTGGTACTGGTTTTGTTAGGTACTCTAAGTCTGGAAACTCATCAAATGGTTTGTATGCCACTGTAAGTAAGTCATTTACCATACTAAAGTCTCCCTCTTGCGCTTTTTCTATAGCTTCTTGAAGTATATGGTTTTTGAGTATGTATTTTGGATTGACTCTTAACATTTTTTTATGGCGTTCTTCTTCGGAGATGTCCTCTTTTTCTAAACGCGACTCATACATGTCTAACCACTTTTTTAGATACTCTCTATTTATACAGATATCTAGTAAAGGTGATTTGTCTCCATTAAAATGCGAGAGTTTTCTAAAAAATAGAGTGTAGTCAATACTAGCCATCTCTAAAGACCTTAGGAGTTCATAAAATAAATCTTTATCATCCTCATCTTCCTTCGCTAAACCCATTTTTGCATACATAATCTCACTGTACTCTTTTTCTAAAGTAGGCCGAAAGACATCATCTAAAATCTCATCCATATCATCATAGTTTATCATTGGAGAGAGTGCAACTGCTAAACGCTCTAAATTCCAGTGTGCAGTTGCGGGTTGATTTGAGAAACGGTACTGACCATCGCTATCAGTATGATTACAAATATACTCTTTTTTATAATCATCTAAAAATGCAAAAGGTCCATAGTCTATAGTACTTCCATCTATACTCATGTTATCTGTATTCATAACACCATGGTTAAAACCTACACTCTGCCACTTGGCTATTGTCAATGCTGTGTTTCTTACAATTTCAGCGTACATTTTTAGATAAGCACTCTCTACACCTTTGAGGTGAGGGAATGATTCATCTATAACATAATCAGCTAATGATTGAAGTTTTGTATGCTCACCTGTAGAGTTAAAGTACTCAAAAGTTCCAAAACGAACCCAAGTAGGAGAAAGTCTTAGTACTATCGCCCCTTTTTCCCATCTCTCTCTAGCTACATCCGTATCACTCCCTATAAGAGCTAAGGCACGTGATGTTTGTATACCTAAACCATGCATTGCCTCACTCATAAGGTATTCTCTTATACTTGAGCGAAGAACTGCACGGCCATCACCTTGACGAGAGTACTCAGTTAGACCTGCCCCTTTTAGCTGTAAGTTTTGTCCATTGACCTTACCAAGGTTTATAGCACGGCCATCACCGAGTCGTCCTGCAAAGTGACCAAACTGATGTCCTGAGTAACACATAGCAAAAGTTTCACTGCCCTCTAGTTTTAAAGAGCCATTAATTATGTCTACGAGTTTTTCATCAAGATCTAGGTTTTCATCAACTCCTAGAAGTAAAGCAGCATCTTTAGATGTGGAGATAACAAAAGGATTGCTTAGTGGTGTTGGTTCTACCTTAGTGTAAAAACTAGGATCAAGTTCTAGGTATGGAGTGCTAAGTTTTAGGTTTGAGAATTTCATAAAGAGGTTTTATCAAAAGAGAGATTAAACTGGGCTACAATATTTTTTTAACTCTCTTTTTAGAGGCGAGATTAAGATAAATTAACTAAAATATTATTATGAATAAAAACCTACAAACAGTATTTAATTACCATCAAACAACAAAACACTCACAACAGAGATATGCCCGTTCTTTAGGTTATATGGACTGGCAAACGCAGCCAAATCCTTTTAGAAACTATAATGGAACAGAGTCACTACTTTTACCCCTGGCCCTAGAGAACTCTACTCCCCCTTATCACCTTTTGGATTCTGAGCTTTCCCCTGCTCCTCTTGTAAAAGAATCACTTTCTCAACTCTTACAGTTCTCAATGGGAATTGCTGCTTGGAAAGTATCAGGTGATAGTTCATGGGCTGTTAGATGTAATGCTTCTAGTGGTAACCTGCATCCGACTGAGACATACCTTATATTACCACCGATGTTAGATGAACAAAAAAATAAAACAACTGTATTTCATTACACAGCTAAAAATCATGGTCTTGAGACTTTAAGTACATTTGATACAGCTTTTTGGGATACTCTTCCGAGCGGCAGTTTTCTGATAGGCTTATCTGGTATCTCTTGGAGAGAAGCTTGGAAATATGGAGAGCGTGCGTTTCGTTATGTAAACCTTGATGCAGGCCATGCATATCAGTCTATAAATGTATCAGCTAAAATGCTAGGATGGAAACTCACTCCTCTAAATAGTGTAAGTGATGCAGATATAGCAACTCTTTTGGGACTTTCTCAAGACAAAAGATTCTTTGAGAGAGAACATGCTGATATGCTTTTTATAGTATCACCTGAGGAGGTATCAACTTCACTTAGTATTGAGAGCTTGCTTAAAGATGTTCCCCTTATATTTGATGGTATTGCTAATAAACTTAGTCCAACAATGGAAAACTGGGAGATCATATCAGAGATAGAAAATGCAACTTCCGTTATGCAAATAGCTCAAAAAAATGTGCAAAAGAGTAAAGTTCTTCCATCTCCTACTCAAGAGTCTAAAAAAGTAATCATGCAAAGAAGAAGTATCCATGTTATGGATAAGGTACGCTCACCCATCACTAAAGATGAGTTTCACACACTTCTAGCAGGTGTAGTAAATTCTCTTGATGGGAAAGAAAATGCAGCACATTTAGCTATTTTTGTTCACCGTGTAAAAGAGTATGAGTCTGGTATTTATATACTCGTACGTAACGAAAGAGACAAAGTTGCACTTCAAGAGCAAATGTTCTCTGCATTTAAATGGACTGAGTGTGAGTTTGAAGGTCTGTATCTTTTAGATGTAAGAGATGTAATGATTACGAGTCAAACGATAAGTTGTGCACAAGAGATAGCAAGTGATGGTGCATTTAGTCTTGGGATGTTATGTAACTTCTCTGAGCAATTAAATGAGTATGGTGCACATAGATATAAAGAACTCTACTGGGAATGTGGTGCTATAGGACAACAACTTTACCTTGATGCAACTTCAATGGGTCTAAGTGGAACTGGAATAGGATGTTTCTTAGATGATATGATGCACTCTGTTTTAGGTCTGGAATCAGATAAGTTTCAAATACTGTATCATTTTACAGTTGGACGAGGTTATGTTGATAGTCGTATCCAAACGCAAGAGGCGTATGAACAACGATAAAAAAGAAAGAGTAATTAAGTAAGTTTAAAAACTTACTTAATCTTCGCTACGATAGATTCAGCTGTAAAACCAAACTTCTCAAATAGTAATCCTGCTGGAGCAGATGCACCAAAAGTGTCCATTGCTATTACAGTATCTGCAAGTCTATACCACTCTAAACCACGAGCAGCTTCAATCGCTACAGTTTTGGTACCCTCTTTGATGATAGAGTTCATATATGCCTTATCTTGTTCAATGAAAAGGTCGTAACATGGAACTGAAACAACATTTGCTTGTATACCCTCTGCATTTAATGTCTCTTTTACTTTAAGTGCTAACTCAACTTCAGAACCTGAAGCCATAAGAGTGATACTCGCGTTTTCATCAGATGCTAAAAGGTATCCACCTTTACTAGCTTCTCCACTTACTGCTTTTGGAAGAACAGAAAGGTTTTGACGGGAACAAACAAATGCAGATGGAGATTTTCTCATTGCTAATGCTGTTTTCCATGCTTCAATATTTTCACTTCCATCAGCTGGACGCCAAACATAAAAGTTAGGAAGTGCACGGAACTGTGAAAGGTGTTCTATTGGTTGGTGAGTTGGTCCATCTTCACCTACACCGATACTATCATGTGTCCAGATAAAGAACTGCTGGATTCCAGTAAGTGCTGCTATACGAGCTGCTGGTTTTAAGTAGTCAGAGAACACAAAGAATGTAGCTGAGAAAGGCATAAGTGGACCATAAAGTGCCATCGCATTTACGATAGAAGCCATAGCATGTTCACGAATACCGAAGTAGATATTTCTACCCTTAGGATAAACACCCATATCATTAAGGTTCGTTTTGTTCGATGGGCTTAGGTCAGCACTTCCACCTAAGAAACTTGGAATTGCGCGTGCGATAACATTCATAATCTTACCATTTGTTCCACGAGTCGCTTCAGGCTTATCAAATGTTGGATAGTTAATACGAGAAAAATCAGGATTTTCTAATGCAGTTAAGGCTTCATTTTGCTCCATTAGTGGTAGTGTTTTTTGTCTATGAATCCACTCACGCTCTAATAAATCTCCATGCTCAATTGCACATCTAAATCTCACTAAAATATCTTCAGGAACAAAGAACTTTTTATCTGGATCAAAACCAGCATCTGTTTTAGCTTTAGCAATAACTTCATCACCAAGAGGAGCACCATGTGCATGATGTGAACCTTCTAATGCACTTGCACCTTTAGCTATTACAGTATTTGCAATAATAATAGTTGGTTTTGTGTTGAGTTTTGCTTGAATTATTGCATCATTAATCTCATCAAAATCATGCCCATCTATCTCTATAACATCCCATGCTTGAGATTCAAAACGCATACGAATATTCTCAGAAATACTTAAATCAGTACTTCCTTCAATAGTAATATTATTTGAATCATAAATAAGAATTAAATTATCAAGTTTGTTATGTCCAGCAATAGAGCAAGCCTCATATGAAAGACCTTCTTCTAAATCACCATCACCACATAAACAGTAAACTGTGTGGTCTATTAAGTCAGCAGTATCGCTGTTAACTTGAGCACCAACAAACTTTGATGCCATTGAAAAACCAACTGCATTTGCTACACCTTGCCCTAAAGGACCAGTTGTAATCTCGATACCCTTAGTATGACCATACTCTGGGTGACCTGGAGTAAGAGAGTCTAGTTGACGAAAGTTTTTTAAATCTTCTACTTCTAAACCGTATCCCCATAAATAATATAAAGAGTAGATAAGACCTGTTGCATGTCCACCTGAAAATACTAATCTATCACGGTTTAACCAGTCTGGATTTTTAGGGTTATGGTTTAGGTGCTCACCTAAAACGACAGCAATGTCTGCTAGTCCCATTGGTGCACCTGGGTGACCAGAGTTCGCACGTTGAACCATATCTGCTGCTAAAAATCTAATGCTATCGGCCATTCTTTTACGTGTTTGATTCATAGTTCTAATTTCCTTATTTATGTCGGTTAATGTATTTTGTTAGTAAAGAGGACAACTCACTTTGTAAGCTCTCATCAAAACTAAGTATTTCAGCTGTTAACTCGTTCGCTAATTCATTTGCTTGTTTTAGACTTTCATCAAGTCCTAAAATAGTCACAAAACTATTTTTATCTTCATCGTTATTTGTTAATTTTCCTGCTTCTTCGCTTGATTGTGTAACATCTAAAATATCATCTTGTATCTGAAACAGAAGTCCAAGTTTAATACCAAAATCGTAGAGTTCTTGTGCAACATCTTCACGACCAACTATTATAGCTCCCATTTTCATAGATGCAGCTATAAGTTTTGCAGTTTTATTTGTATGAAGAATTTTAATATCTTCAACTTCAAGAGGTTTATTCTCAAAATAACAATCAATTGCCTGACCTAAAACCATACCGTTGAGGCCACCATTGGATGCTAGTTCACGGATAAGTTTTACCCTAGTGCTATCTGAAAAAGGTGCATTAGCTAAAACTTCAAAAGAGTAGGTATTTAAAGCATCCCCTACAAGGATTGCTGTTACTTCATCAAATGTTACATGCAGGGTAGGTTTTCCACGGCGAAGTGGTGAGTCATCCATAGCTGGTAAGTCATCATGTATAAGTGAATATGTATGTAGAAGTTCTATAGCAAACGCAGCATGCCGTGCAGAGTCTAACATCAAAGGATTATAAGCCTTAACAACACCTAGTAAAAGTGCAGGACGAAATCTCTTACCACCTGCGATAAGCATATTGTGTAGAGCACTCTCATAAGTAGGATGAATACTCTGTGATGTAGGTAAGTTTTCTAATAAGAATTGCTCAAAGTTTTGCATATGAAATTGTATGATTATTCTACTTAATATCTACAAAAAATTGAAAATTTCTTCTTGAAAAAAGTAAAGAAGAGAAATCTTTAAAGTTTTCTATATATTGCAGTAGTTCATTTTGGTTTTTAACTTCTACACTGTTTACTTGTAAAAGTTGATCACCCTTAAGTAATCCGTAGGCTATAAACTCTTGAGAGACTCCAACAATATGGAGTAAGTCATCAAAATAGATACCTTTATGTTCTAAAAATGTATCACTTATCATTCCACCACCAAAACGTTTTGAACTAACAACTTTAAAAGTCATAAACTTAAGTCCACGTTTTATTTTGATTGTATGCTTTGAGCCTATCTGAGAAAAAAGAACTTGCCGCATAAAATTTGATGCTGCCTTTACTTTCCTGCTATCAAACTCTACAATACAGTCATCTTTTTTAAGTGGATTATTCTCTAAATAAGGATTTGAAGCACTTACTATTACAAATCCATCTTCATTTTTCACACGAATTCCGATGTCAGAATAAGTAGCAGGAGCCGATGAAAGGAACCTTTTTATATACTCTTTTTGAATAACACCGCGAGTTGTATATATGCCTTCTAAAGAGCAACAACTACTAGTAATCAGTGCCGCTTTTGCGAACCTTGTACTATAGACTCCTAAAGAGTTTAAACCAATCTGATTTTTAAGGATTTTACCTTCTTTAGAAACTTTATCATTTACAATTGCACTACCAAGTTGTAGTCGCATGTTTACAGAAAAAGGATAATAGAATTTTTTCTTATCCTCTATAAGGTATAGAGATAAAAAAGGGTCATATTTAAGAATTTTAGCTTTTGGTTTATATTGTGAGTAGACAAGAAGTTTATCATTTTTAACAGGTATATAAAGAGTATTATCCTCAATTGTTTGAGAGTCTTTAATTTTAGCAATACATGAAAAGTATCCGCCTTCACAGGCATAAAGGTTTAAAAGTAGAAAGCTTGTTAGAATAAATAGGCGTAACACCTACTTACTCCCACCAAATGGATTTCCCATATTCTTTAGAGAGCCAAGCATACCCGTAGCACTCTGTTGCTGGTTATCTGCATTTTCTTGCATTCCCTCAAGCATTTTACTCATCTCTCCCATGTCAAACATGGACTATATATTTTCCGCTATTGTTTCTATATCGTTATTATCATCTAAGATAACAACCTTAGGTTCATAATTATCAAGCTCATTTGCATCATAGCTTGCATATGCAACTATGATAACCTTATCGCCTTTATGTACTTTTCGAGCAGCTGCACCATTTAAACAGATATCACGCTTGCCTCTTTCACCTAAAATGATGTAAGTGCTAAAACGCTCACCGTTGTTGATGTTTAGTATCTCGACTTTTTGTCCAACCCTCATCTTAGAAGCTTCTAAAAGCTCTTCATCTATAGTAATAGAACCAACATAGTTTAAGTTAGCATCAGTCACTGTAGCACGATGGATTTTGCTGTACAACATATCAATTAACATAGTATTTCCTACTTGCCCATTAGCTTACGTGCAGCAGCAATAGTCATTGGCTCATCCCAAGCTTCTTCAGCAATTACATACTCTTGAACTACATTTCCACCAATGATATGCTCAGCAATGATTCGGTCTATTTTCTCTTCTGTAAGACCCACGTACATTGTGTGTCCTGGTTCAATTAACATAACTGGGCCTTGTTGACATCTATTCATGCATGAAGTACGAACGATCGGAGCTGCCATCATAACACCTTCCATCATTAGTTTCTTAGCAGTATACTGATATAGATCCTTGTTGTCCGGTGTAACACAAGATGGTTTTGGCATACCTGGAGGAGCAGATTGCTCACACTTAAAAATATAAAATGTTGGTTGAGGGATTCCCATAAAAAGTTCCTTAGTTTAATTTTTGCAATTATATCGAAATTATTCTCTTTTATTCTAATGATGCTATATAAGTTTAGTTTTTTAAGATATAATTCTATAAATATGATAGAGGAAATTCTTTGAAAAAAATTATACTTTTTGCCCTACTCACTACATCACTTTTTGCTGAAGCAAAAATCTATATGGGACTTGGTTATAGTCTTTATGATGAAAGTTATAGTTATTCCGCTTCAGACTTACCGAGTACATCTGATAATGCTTACAGACTTAAGTTTGGATACGGAATTAGAGAAGCATATGCAGTTGAATTTGCATTTGATTATATTGAACATGCATCATATGATATAACTCCGGAAACAGGTAAAGCGAAATATGCTTTTAACATCGCACTGATGAAAGCTTTTGACTGGGGGATATACATTAACCCTTTTGTAAAAGTAGGTTTTGGAGCAGGCATGATTGATACTGGGGGCACATCGAATCCTTCTCTAACTTATGCTTCATTCGATGCTGCAACTGGTTTTTTTATTCCTATAAATAGTTCTTCAGATTTTGAAATAGCTTATGAATATAAAAATCTCTCATATGAACAACGAAGACAGAACCCTGGTGAAACAAACGAAGAGTATCAAATGTACAAGTCAATTCCCTCAAATTCTTCTCATGTTAATAACATCTATTTTGGATACAACATTAGATTTTAAAAATAAAATCTAATGTTGCTGTTAGGGCTTTTTCACGTATACTGTCTTTTTCTACAAACAACTCATGATAAGCACCCTCTATTTGATAAGCCTTACAATTTTTTCCTACATTCTTACAAAGCTTGTTTTAACCACCTTACACTTGCCCCACCTATCTTTTGTTGAGACTCAATATCAAAGGCAATCTTACTCACTTCATATCTAATTTTAGAATGTGTCAATTTATTCTTCTCAAATATATGTATCTCATCATCATAAGATGTTTGCCCTATTATATATCTATCAATATTTTTTTACGTAACTTCACAAACTTGCATGCCATATTTTAAATTGAAGAAAGAAGAATCTCTGGCTGATGCACAGGAGAGCTTAGGACAACTTCATCAAAGTCATGAGGATATTGTTCAACATGAAGAGAAGCTATAGCCCCACCCATAGAGTGTGTAATCAGTACTTTTTTTGTATCTTTTGGTAGATATACAAAGACAAAGCGTTTCATATCTGTTACATAGTTTTCAAATGCAACTACATGTCCGCGTTGACTATCACGAAGTAATCTTTGTAAGTTGCCATGACCACGGTGATCATGAATATAAATGGAAAATCCATCCTTGTTTAAATCATATATAAGTTCTTGGTACTTTAGTATACCTTCTGTTCTGCCACTAGAAATAACTATATTTGCTTTTGCATCTTTTACTTCAAATATTCTATAAGCAATTTTTAAATTATCAAAAGATGTGAAATATTTTATTTTTTGTGAATAAAAGCGAGGGGATATTTTTGTAAAATAGCTATTTTTTAGTTCTAATTCTGAAGTAAGATTATACTTTTAATTAATATTGTGAAAACTCTCAAAACAAAATAAATTATTAAGAAGAATGAGAGTTAAAATTAAAGTTTTCATATTTACAGATTTAAAATTTTTCTAACAACTTCTCTGTCATCAAAGGGGAATGCTTCATCATAAATGATTTGATGTGATTCATCACCTTTACCTAGGATTACTACGACTTCATCCTCTTCTTGTATCTCAAGCGCCAATTCTATAGCTCTCTTTCTATTTAACTCAACTACAACATTAGTTGTGTCATCTATGCCACTCAGAATATCACGCACTATATTCTCAGGATCTTCATGACGAGGATTATCAGTAGTTATAAATACTTTTTTTGCTAAAGAAGCAGCTACTCTTCCCATTATTGGGCGTTTAATAGTATCTCTATCTCCACCCGCTCCAAATACAACTATAAGCTCTTTCTCTTTTAAAGAATTGAGAACTTGTTGCATTCCATCAGGAGTATGTGCAAAATCTACAATGACATTTGGTAAAACACAAACTTGTTCCATTCTACCGCTAACACCAGCAAAGTTATCCACTACATCAGCTATATCTTCTAGTTTTTTGTCTGTTATAAGATGAACAGCTGCAATTGCACCCATTAAATTATAGAGATTAAAAAAACCGTGTGTTGAAGCAGTAAATGGAACTATGTCTTGGAAATGTTGAATCAGACCACTACTCCCATCATTAAGAGAATAGGCCATAAGTCTATATGTAGAAGGATTTTCTATTCCATAAGTAAAAGCATTTTTAAAATTAAAGTTTGCTCTTGTCTCATCTTTATTTATAAGTTTTTTACCTTCATCTTGGAAAAAAGAGTTTTTAACATAGATATAATCTTCTAAGGTCTTATGATAATCTAGATGATCTTGTGTAATATTTGTTAAAATTTTAAGCTCAAAGTTAAGCCCTTCTATGCGCTTTTGTACGATAGCATGAGAACTCACTTCCATTATGAAGTATTCACATCCAGCTTCTACTGCCTGGTAAATATGCTTATATGTATTTAAAACAGATGGAGTTGTAAGTGTTTTACCCTCAGTTACTGCATCATTCATAAAGAGACCACGCGTCCCTTGCATAGCAGCTTTATAGCCTAAATCAAGTAAAAATGAATATATTGCACTAGCGGTAGTAGTTTTACCATTTGTCCCTGTAATACCTATAATCTTTATCTTATCTACACCAAAAAGTGAAGCGATATCAGTGATTTTAATAATAGAATGTGCTTGATTATCTTTTGCATTTTGAAGAAATTTATAGTTTTGGGCAGTTAAAACAAAGGCTGTTTCGCTATCACACTCTAAAGAGTTTTCTGTTACATATTTGTAGGCTTGATTTGGTAATTCTATTTTCAACTATTTTTACCTTTGTCTAGTTTTTTAAAAAGTTTTCGAAGTAATGTATCACTAGGGTAAATACTTAGAGCATTTTCTAAGTATGTAAGTGCCATCTCCGCAAAATCATGTTCGATAAGTCTATCTAAAAAGTCAATAAAATCATCTTTTTGAGTAATAATAACACGTGTTGAGAACATGATATTTTCAAAAGTTTCTTTGAATTCTGCACCATCTTCTAATATTTTTTTAAAATCACCGTAAAGAATTCCATCTTCAGACTCTAAGCGATTTCGAATAGGGTCCTCAAAAACTTTACTGAGTTTGTCTAAACTTCCATCAATATTTTGTAGTATTTCACGTATTATTTTATCTGCTTGATCTTGATTATCAACTTTGAGTACTTCATAGTAGTCAAATAGTGCTTCAGCACCACCCTCTCCACTCAATGCCATCTCAGAGAGAATAACTCCGTTATAGGCTTCCGTAGAATTAGGATATGTTTGTAAGACTCTTGCAAATTTTTCTAAAGCATTTTTATATTCTGCTTTAGAGAAGCTATCTTTAGCTTGTGACAATATTTGATATTTACTAATTAAACTCATATAACTAAGACCTATAAGTTGTCTATATCGTTTTCCATACCAAGTGGTACATTAATAACAGTGATTTCTGGATGGATATCCATACGAAGTTGACGTTCAACTCCATACTTTAGAGTAGTACCACTACTGCCACATCCTACACATGCACCTTTAAGTTGCACATATACTGCACCATTCTTTACTGTTACAAAGTCGATATCTCCACCATCTAATGCCAATGAAGGTCTTACTTTATCTATAACAACTTTTACTGGGCCTATTAACTCTTCATCTGAAAATGGAATCATATTTATCCTTAAATTTTATATTTATTTATTTGTATCATAAAATATGACAATATCGCTTAACAAGTCATAAAATAATATATTAACTATTCTTTTAAAGCCATAATATCTTGTACATATGAGGATTTTCTCATACCTACAAGTATATAATCTATACATTCACTTTGAAGTAAAAACTTCAAAGCACACTCTTGAAGGGATTCTCTGCACTCACCTAATTTATCTTTTAACATGCTTCTTGTACTTTTAGAGCACTCGTAAGAGACCATATTTCGATACTCTTTTAAGAACATGTCAACATATGCAAAAAGAATTTCAAAACTCTTTTCATCTACATCTTCTAAACTTGTTTGAATATGGGGAATTATCTGAGAATATAAAAAACTGTCATAATCTCCTATCCAACCATACTTGTGCTTATTATCATCTAACTGTTCTATAAGGTTGTAAAGAGATTTGAGTTCATCGTTATCACTTACATTAAGTAGCTCATTGAGGTGCTTATAATACTCACTACTCTCATCATAATCAGCAAGTCTATACATCAACTCACCTTCTTTAGCATTTAGGGGACGATTGGATAAAACTCTTAATCCATTTTTCTTTGCCCAGCATGCACATTTTAGACCTTCAGTCTCAAGTATGTTTATTGGTAATTGTATAGTTGTGAAACTATGTACTTCATGTCCAACCATCTCAGCCGCTTTATCTGCAAGTGTAATTAAATCCTCATAAGGTAAAAACTCTATGTCGTTTTGATCTTTGGAAAAACTATTAGAGCTAATACCATAGCTTTTAATAGTTCCATTATTTACCTGTTCTTCTAATGCTACAAAAACATCAAATATTCTATCAAACATATTATCTAGGGCTTCATCTCTAGGCATATTTTTATTTAATGCATTAAAAATATAATACTCAGGATTATGCAGTAAATAACAGTCTATTTCTCTTACTTCTAAACGCAGTAGAGTCTGTTCTAGTTGGTGCAGCATAAAAGACTTACTTATCGAGTGAAAACAAGATTCTGAGTACTCTACAACATCTTCAAAAGGCTCTTCTTTATGTGTCAACATATTTGAGCCTTGAATATAACCAAATTTACTCACAATTTTTACTTCGTCTCGTATATCATTATCAAAATGTCTAAGTGCTTTTGCTATAGCTTTCTCAGCAGCACCATCCATGTAGTTTGTAGATGTATCAATAAGTCTAACACCCGCTTCTACAGCATCAATGATAGCTTGAACATGTTGTGGGTTCTGGTCAGTTACACGGTAAGTTCCAAATGCGAAATTACTCATTTTTTCTCTCTTTATAAAAGTATTTTAGAATTGGGAAATCCTCTTTTCGAGGCTAGAAGTTTAAAGGGGTTAAACGCAGCATATACTGCGTTTAGATTTAAAAAGTAGTAATTATACTAGCTCGATAAATGCCATTGTAGTAGCATCACCACGACGAATTCTAGTTCTAGTAATTCTAGTGTATCCACCAGCACGTTCAACGTACTTAGGAGCAATTTCATTTACTAGTTTTTTAGTAGCTTCTTTACTTTGAAGCGCAGCGAATACTGATCTGTGAGCATTAGAGTCATTCTTACCAGCAATTGTGATAAGTTTTTCTACGTATGAACGTAACTCTTTAGCTTTGATAACAGTAGTTTCGATTTTTCCATGTTCTATTAACGAAATACTAAGGTTCATAAGAAGTGCAGCTCTATGTGTACTTGTACGACCTAGTTTACGATATCCATGACGGTGTCTCATATCTAATCCTCTATTAAGCTTGTAAAGCTTCTATTTTCTTTTTTAACGCAGTAACTACGTCATCAGCTAAGTCAGCGCCAACTGCAAAACCGAACTCTTGAACTTTTTCAACGATTTCATCGTATGATTTTTTTCCAAGATTTTTAACATTTTTTAAGTCATTAGTACTCATAAGTGCAATTTCACCTATTAGCTTAATGTTTGAACGATCAAGACAGTTGAAACTACGAGCACTTAAACCTAAACTATCAATGTTAGTTGTTAGTTTTTTAAGATCTGGTGACTCTTCAGCTCTCTCTATTGTTACAGGTGCTTTAATACTAATCTCTGAGTTAAATACTGCAAGTTGTGCATACATAACTTCTAAAGAATTTTTAAATGCATCTACAGGAGAAATTTGACCATCAGTTTTAATTCTTAAAATTACTCTTTCAAAGTTAGGATTGTCTTCCACAAGAACATTCTCAATTTTGTAAGTAGCACTTCTTACTGGAGTAAAAAATGCATCTAAAGCGATATAACCATCTTCTAATTCTTCATAAGTATCTTCACTAGGAACATACCCAATACCTTGAGCAATTTTAATGCTAAAGTTAAGAGTAGAATCTTCATTTAAAGTAGCAAGTGGAGCATCAGGTGTTACCACATCAACTTCATCACCACTTAAATCAGAACCTTTAATAGTACAAGGGCCTGCAAAGCTGTAGTTAATTTCTGCTTCAGCAGCATCATCGTTTAATTTAAAACGAATATCTTTAAGATTTAAAATAAAATCTGAAATGTCTTCAAGCATACCGCGCACTGAGTCAAACTCATGCTTAGCACCCTCGATTTTAATAGCAATTGGTGCGTAACCAACTGAGCTACTTAATAGAAAACGGCGAAGTGGATGAGCTAAAGAGATAGCATAACCCGTTTCAAATGGGTATGCAATTATGTTAGCTTCATTTTCACTAATCTGTTCTACCTCAAACTCTTGTGGAGCAAGTGGAGTAGTTTTAATTTTTTTCATATATTAACGCCCTTTTTTTATTAATTACTATTTAGAGTAAAGCTCAACGATTAAACGTTCTTCAACTGGAATAACAACTTCTTCACGTTCTGGTAAACGAGTAAAAATACCGTATACTTTCTCAGCATCAATATCAACCCATGGAGCAAGACCAGTTTGGTTAGTTAATTCAATTGCACGAACGATCTGTGCATTTGTTTTACTTGCTTCTTTAACTTCAATCTTCTGTCCTGGTTTAACACGGTAAGAAGGAATATCAAGTTTTTTACCATCAACTAAGATGTGACCGTGAGTTGTAAGTTGACGAGCGAATCTACGAGTAGATGCGAATCCCATTCTATAAACAACATTATCTAGTCTGCTTTCGATAAGTGTAATAAGGTTTGTACCTGTATTTCCACTACGACGTTTTGCTTCAACGAATAAAGCACGAAAGCCTTTTTCAGAAACACCATACATGAATTTAGCTTTTTGCTTTTCATTAAGTTGCAAACCATACTCAGAAACTTTCTTACGTCTTTGACCATGTTGACCAGGACCGTAAGGTCTTTTTTCTAATGCAGATTTACCCGCTAAACGACGCTCACCTTTAAGGTTAAGACTTACACCGAATCTTCTTTCGATTTTTTCTACTGGACCTCTATATCTTGCCATCAGTAATCTCCTTAAACTCTACGACGCTTAGGTGCGCGACAACCATTGTGTGGTAATGGTGTAACATCTTTCATAAATGTTACACGGATTCCTTCGATTGCACCAACAGCTTTAACTGCAGTCTCACGACCTGAACCAGGACCTTGAACTTTAATACCAAGTTCTTTAATACCATGTACTTGTGCTTTAGCAACTGCATCTTCAGTAGCAGCTTGTGCAGCAAATGGAGTAGATTTTTTAGAACCTTTAAATCCTAAAGAACCAGCAGAACTCCAAGCAATCATGTTACCCATCTCATCTGTAATTGTTACAAGTGTATTGTTAAATGATGCAGCTATGTGGCAGATACCACGTGCAATATTTTTCTTTACTACTTTTTTTCTAACAGCTTTTCTTTTTGCCATAATCTATTCCTTACGCAGCGCCGACAGTCTTACGTTTACCCTTACGAGTACGCGCATTTGTCTTTGTTTTTTGACCACGACATGGAAGACCACGACGGTGACGAATTCCTCTATATGAACCAAGATCCATTAGAGCTTTAATATCCATAGCTACTTTCTTACGTAAATCACCTTCAACCATAATTTGGCTTTTTCGGATTTCAGCAGTAATTGCAGCAATATCAGCTTCGTTTAATTCGAAAACTCTTTTGTTATAGTCAATACCAGTCGCATCTAAAATTAGACGTGACGCATGAAGACCAATACCATAGACATACGTTAAACCGTATTCTATTCTTTTCTTTTTAGGTAAATCAACACCAGATATACGTGCCATGCTTATCCTTGTCTTTGTTTATGTTTTTTAACTTTGCAGATTACTCTTACAATGCCTTTTCTTTTGACAACTTTACAGTCATCACACATCTTCTTAACTGAAGCTCTTACTTTCATAAGTCGTCCTTTGTTTGTACATCTTTACTGTTCTTAGGCTAGAAATATAATTTCCCACCAAAAGTTCACCTCGCGGTGAGAATTAATTAACTTCGCCAATACTTTTATCTATACAGTATATATAAAGATAGAAATACTCTTTCGTTTTGTTAAAACAGTAAAGCGGATGGGAATTATACCTAAATATAATTAAAAAGTTTATTAAACCTTAAATATTATTGGGTTATGATGAAAATATATTAAATAAAAAGGCAATAATATGAGAACTTGATCAGTCAAGGAAAGAGTCTATCCAACTAACTTAAACCATAATGGTGGTGTCTTTGGTGGCTGAATTATGGGCAAAATTGAGAAGGTAGCTTCTATTACGGTAGATGAAATTATAAATGTAGATTTTAAAATTCGTAGTATTGATGAAGGAAATGAACTCTCTGCGTTAAAATCAGTAGTAGATGCAAAGTTTAAATTTGTCGCACTTGAAAACAACAAAACAGTCGATAATTCTGTGAAAGATCAAGGAATTAGTGTTTAATAATCTTATGGAAGTAAAAGCTCACTCCCATAAGATACTAACTCCATACTCTTGATTCAAAATCACAGACTTTTTGTAATAGACTTTTTTACCATACTTTTTACTAAGAAGCTCTACTTCTAGGTCTTCTTCGTTTAGAAGTGCTCTTATGTCTTTATACTGTAACCATTTTCCATACTTTGCTAAAGAGTTTTGCCAAATTTTAAAATCACAACTTGCATCTTCTCTTAACTCAAAAACTTCTCCGTCTTCAGTTTTCCAGTGTGCATTTGAACAAGCATAGAGTTTTACTTTTTTCCCACTTACTTCTTTATCACGAACTTCTATATCACCATCTTCACAGTAGGGGCATTTACCTAGAATCATATTACTCCAATACTTATTGTATTGTGTATACTAATCTAAATAATAAAACTAGTTCAAGAATATGGCGTATTGACATATTATGAACTTATTTTACGATATATGAATGTCCATGTCCATTAATTTGTCCACTCTACATTACTTTATCAGCCTCTGTTGTGGTCTCTTCTAAATTTAGAGATGTGGAATGAAAAAACAATTAAAGAAATTTTTCCTGATCATGATCAAAAAAAAGTTGTTTTTAATCGCCTTAGAACTACTTATGAGGCAATTCAGAATAAAACAAACTCTTATGATAATTTTACACTAAAGAATATCCCAAAAGAGCAGAAGTTTACTTTTAAAGTAGCTGAGAAACAAGGCTTTGGTTTAGGCTTATGTCCTGTTGCAAGTGAAAAACAAGATGCTGTAACCTCTTAACACTTGATGCAGTTGAGTCTTGTGGTTTTGATTGTTCATATTGTTCTATACAGAGTTTTTACAATCAAAACGCCATTACATTTGACAGTAGTTTTAAAGATAAACTACTCAAACTTGAACTCGACCCTAATAAAACATATCATATAGGAACAGGACAAGCCAGTGACTCACTTATGTTTGGAAACCGTGAAGGTGTTTTAGATACCCTCTTTGAGTTTGCCTTTAAAAATCCAAATGTTATTTTAGAGTTTAAAACTAAAAGTGATAATATAAAGCACTTTTTAGAAAATGATGTACCACCAAATATACTCTGTACTTGGAGTTTAAATACAAAAACTATCATAGAAAATGAAGAGCATTTAACAGCCTCACTTCACAAACGAGTAAATGCAGCGAGAAGATTAGCTGACAAGGGTGTTAAAGTTGGTTTTCACTTTCACCCTATAGTGGAGTATGTTGGATACCTAGATGAGTATAAAGAAGTTTATACCATGCTAACAACTAAATTTAAACCAGACGAGGTTGCACTTATAAGTTTTGGAACACTAACTTTTATTAAACCAGTAATTAAACAGTTACGAGGTCGTGAGTTTAGAACAAAAATTACTCAGATAGATCATGTAGATGCTAGTGGCAAGACTTCATATCCAGATAGTAAAAAAGTCGAGATGTTTAAACATGCATATGAGAGTTTTTCTGCTTGGCAAATTGATGAAGAGAGAGTATTTTTTTATCTTTGTATGGAGGAGCATCAAATGTGGGAGAAAACATTTGGTTATCAGTATGCAACAAACAATGACTTTGAATCAGCCATGCTTGGAGCATATAGTAAAAAGCTAGGTCAAGAGTACCTGCTTGGAGGAATTAACCCATTTTAATTAAAAATGTGTCTCCATCTTCATGAAGTGTAAAACTATGCTTATCGCAAAAGTTTTCATTCATGATTTCGATCATTTCTAAGCTTCTTTCTAGAGCTGTATCTTTTGACTCAATTTCTTGATTATTTTCTAAGTCACTTCTTCTAAAACATCCACACTCTCTATCTACTACTATTTTAAACATATTTATCCTTTTAATTTTGTGAAATAATAGCCAAATGCTCTTTGACTGCTCTTAGTTAATAACTCTGCATATTAATTTAAGATATAATTGCACTATTAAAGACTAATAGTCCATAAGGTTTTCGCTCGTGAATAAAAAAGTACTTCTTTTATGTAAAGACAATAGTTCTCTTTCTATAATGGCAGAAGCTGTTCTTAATAAATACCTCAAAGAAGTAGATGCTTCAAGTGGTGCTGTCAAAAAAACGAAGGCTATAAACCCTTCTGTAAAAGCGGCCCTAACTAAAGACACTTCATGGAGTGATGAGTACAAGAGTAAAGCTGTTTTGGGTCTACTTGAAGAAGAGTTTGACTTAGTTATAGCTCTTGATACAATTGCAAGTAAATCGATACCTGAGTTTTCTGATAATACTATCGTAATCGAGATAGAATATGAACACCCAAACTATGAGAGTAGTACACAAATGGAACGATTTATCAAGACCTTAAAGATGGAGTTAATTCCCATCACTAGAGATATATTAGATCTATAAAAACTATATAAACGGAATAACCACATGACAGAAAATATACAAAGCGACTTTTTAGAGCTTGGAGTTATAAATACTCTACTTATTGACAGACTAACGACACCAGGTGCCTATTGTATGGCTAGAGATGGAGAAGATGTTTTACTTCCTGGACCATACTTAACTCCAGAGATGAAAGAGAGAACACTAGTAGATGTGTTTCTCTATACTGACTCAGAAGATAGACTCGTAGCTACTACACAAAAACCTGTAGCGATGCTAGATGAATTTGCACTTTTTACAGTTGTAGATGTAGCTCCTTTTGGTGCATTTATGGACTGGGGTCTTTCAAAAGATTTACTAGTTCCAAATATGTTTCAAAAAACAAAGTTTGAAGTTGGAGAAAAACGATTTATCAAAGTTATTTATGATGAAAGAACACATAGACTTGTTGGAACTGAAAAAGTTGGTGATGTTTTAGATAAAAAGGTAAAAGGACTGGCTGTAAATAAAGAGGCTCAGATTCTTGTTATCTCTAAAACACCACTTGGTTTTAAGTGTATTGTAGATGACAAGTACGAAGGTCTCATATACCATAATGAAATCTTTGAGACAATTACTATAGGCGATAAAAGAACTGCTTATGTAAAAAGTGTTCGTAAAGATGGAAATATTGACCTTACTCTAAGAAAAGCTGGAAGTAAAAAAAGTGGTTCTAGCGATGAAAAGGTTTTATCACTACTCAAAGAGAACAAAGGCATAATGCCTTACAACTATAAATCTGATGCAGAACTTATAAAAAATATATTTGGTCTCAGTAAAAAAGAGTTTAAACGTACACTTACATCTCTTAAAGATGCTGGAAAGATTGAAGTAAAAGACACTGGTATATACATAAAGGCTTAATGATGATAAAAAAGAAATTTAATGAAGATTTACGAGGTAAAGATATAGAGTTTGAAATGCTTAACAAAAAGTATAAAGCAATCCGTTTTTACCAGTTAAAAATGACACTCGATGTGATGCTTGTTGATGATATAGAAAAACAAGGTATAATTAATATACCTTTTGCACATCTTCCAAAAGCAACAAAAAAGATATTAAAACCCAACTAAGGGCACCATAATGAAAAAATGCAACACATTAGAAGAAGTACGAACTGAAATTGATACGATAGATACAAAATTAGTTGAAATTATATCTGAGCGTTCATATCTAATCCGTCAAGCAGCAGGTTTTAAAAACTCAGTTGAAGAAGTAAAAGCAAAAGATAGAATAGAATTTATTTTGCAGCATGTGAGACAAAAAGCAATAGCACTTGAAATAAATCCAAATATGATAAGTGAGCTTTTTACTATAATGATAGATGAAATGGTTGAGATGGAGATATCTGAGTTTAGAAACTCAAATGTTTTTTAAATTCTAAATGAGTTTTACAACTCATTTAGAATAAGACCCATTACTTATATCTATAAGTAATACGACCCTTATCTAGTGAGTATGGAGTTAACTCAAGTTTCACTTTATCACCTGGAAGAATTTTAATGTAATGCATTCTCATTTTTCCAGCAATGTGACATAAAATAATATGTCCATTTTCTAATTCTACACGAAAAGTTGCGTTTGGCAATGCTTCAATAATCTTGCCATCAACTTCAATAACGTCAGCTTTAGCCATTATAAGTCCTTGTTTCTCTTAAGCAAGAGATAGTATTTCAGCTTTACCGTTGATAACTGCAACAGTATGCTCATAGTGTGAACCGCGTAAACCATCGGCACTAACAACATCCCACCCATTTGCTAAAATAATAGGTTTTGAATCTTTTTGACATATCATAGGTTCTAAACAAAAAACCATTCCATTTTTAATCTTAGGTCCAGCCTTAGCTTTACCAACAAGATAGTTAGGAATTTGGGGTTCTTCATGAGGTTTTCGACCTATTCCATGACCACAAAAGTCTCTAAGGGGTACATAACCAGCATCAAGAATTGTACTTTGTAGTATCTCAGATAACTCTTTAAAACGCATACCATCTCTGATACTATCTATCGCATTATAAAGAGTATTTTTTGCACAAGCGATAAGTGCTTCATCTTGTGCATCAATTTTACCTACACCAACACTAATAGCAGCATCACCAAACCAACCATCTAATTCAGTACCAATATCAAAACCAATAACATCGCCTTCTTGAAGCTTGTAGTCAGTTGGAATACCGTGAATGATAACTTGGTTGAGTGAAGTACATACTGCGTTTGGAAAGCCGTAGAGACCTTTAAAAGAAGGCTTAGCACCATGAGATCGGATATAATCCTCAGCCATAGCATCAAGATCTTTTAAAGAAGCACCAACTTTTGTATTAGCACGCATAAGTTCAAGCGCACCACCAACAATTTTGTTAGCGGCACGAAGTTTTTCTATTTCTTGAGGTTTTTTAAGCGAAATCGCCATTTTTAAAGACCGACTGCACTTAAAGTATCATATTTACTCATATAAACTTGTGCTTCAATTTTTCTCATTGTGTCAAGTGCAACTTGAACAACAATTAAAACTGCAGTACCACCAAAGAAGAAAGGAACACCCATCCCTTTGATAATCATAAATGGTAAAGTTGCAACAAGTCCTAAATAAAGTGCACCGGTAATAGTTAACTTACCAGCTGTATCATTTAAGAACTCTTTTGTAGCATTACCAGTACGAATACCAGGAATAAATCCACCTTGGCGTTTTAAGTTATCAGCAATATCTTTTGCATTAAATGTAATACTTGCATAAAAGAATGCAAAAAAGATTACAAATGTAAAAGTCAAAAAGTTAAAAAAGTAACTATTTGGGTTCAAGAAATCAGCTATAGTCTGCATAGTAGGATTAGTACTAGAAGATAAAACTGTCATCGGAAACATTAATATTGCAGATGCAAAAATAACTGGAATAACACCAGCTAAGTTTACCTTGATAGGAATATAGTTCATTACACGTTTATCTTGATTTTGCATCATAGTCTTTTTAGCATATGTAATAGGAACACGACGCTCACCAAGTTCAACGTAAATAATAACTCCTACGGTTCCCAAAATTAAAGCAAGAATTGCGATAACTGTGATGAAACTCATAGCACCAGTATTTACCATTGTAATTGTTTGACCAATTGCAGATGGAATAGCTGATACGATTCCTGCGAAGATAATTAAAGAGATACCGTTACCGATACCACTTTGAGTTATCTGCTCACCAATCCACATAAGTAACATAGTTCCTGCAAGCATTGAAACAGCAGAAAGAAGTATAAATGTATTATGGTCAGCAAGTATAGCGGAGTTACCGCTTGGTCCTGTAAGACTCTGAAGTCCAACACTCACACCAATAGCTTGAATTATAGTAATAACAATAGTCGCATAACGAATTATTTGCATATACTTAACCATACCATCACGTTCTTTTTTCATTTGACCTAGTGGTGCAAAAGTTGCAGCAAGAAGTTCCATAATAATAGAAGCAGTAATGTAAGGCATAATACCAAGGGAAATAATAGATAGTCTCTCAACAGCGTTTCCACTGAACATGTTAAATAAACCAAGAGCATCTGATTGATGTGAATCGAAGAAAGAAGCGATTACCGCTGTATCTACACCTGGAACTGGCACATAAGCCAGCAGGCGATAGACAAATAAAAACCCTATAGTAATAAATATTTTATTTACTAGATTTTTATTCATAATGACTAGTTACCAGTTGTAGTAACGTTGTCGTCTTTAATTTTTGAAGCAAGGTCTTTTGCACCAGCTCCAACTAATTTAACTTTAATAACTGCAGCACCCATTTTGTGAACACCACGAATTGACTCGATAGTGATCTCAGCAAGTTCGCTTACAGCTTTAATTTTAGTAACATTTATAACATATGGCTTAACTAATCTAGAAGTAAATCCTATCTTAGGCATACGCTTAGCAAGTGGCATTTGACCACCTTCAAAGTTACGTTTTCTTTTGTAACCTGAACGAGATTTCTGACCTTTTTGACCACGAGCCGCAGTCTTACCAGTACCAGATGCTTGTCCACGTCCAACACGTTTACGGTTAGAAGTAGAACCAACCGCTGGTGTTAAATTTTCAATTCCCATCATCTATCCTTTTAATCTAGCTAGTGCTTCAACAGTTGCACGAACTAGTGTAGCAGGGTTGTTAGAACCGATTGATTTTGTAAGAATATCTTGAATTCCTGCAAGCTCAAGAACTGGACGAGCAGCTCCACCAGCGATAACACCAGTACCTTCTGATGCTGGCTTAAGTAAGATACGACTAGCGTTATACTTATGCTCAATATCATGTGCTATTGTTGTACCTTTAATACTAATTGTTGTAATGTTTTTAAAGGCATTATCAACAGCTTTACGGATAGCATCAGGAACTTCTTTCGCTTTTCCTGTACCATAACCGATAGTACCATTTTTGTCACCAACAACGATAAGAGCAGTAAAACGGAAACGTCTACCACCTTTAACAACTTTAGTAACACGACCAATATTTACAATTGACTCTTCAAAATCATCTCTGTTAATTTCCATCATGTCTCCTTAAAACTTAATTTCGTTAGCACGAAGTGCATCACCAAACGCAGCAATAACGCCGTGATATTGGTAACCATTACGGTCAAATACAATCTCAGTGATGTTAGCAGCTTTAAGTGTTGCAGCAAATGCTTCACCTAATGCAGTAGCACCTTCTTTATTTGCACTTTTACTGATTGACTTAGAGTTTGCAGCACATAATGTTGTTGCAGTAACATCATCAATAGCTTGTACACTTAAGTAACGATTTGATTTAAATACAGAAACACGAGGAAGTGAAGCACTACCAGATATCTTTGCACGAATACGTAACTTACGTTTAACACGATTTGCTACTTTTAATTTTAATACTTTTGCATTCATAATTTAATACCCTCCCTTACTTCTTAGCTGTTTTACCGGCTTTACGCACGATATGCTCTTCCATGTATTTCACACCCTTGCCTTTATACGGCTCTGGTGGACGGAAACTTCTAATTTTTGCAGCGGCTGAACCTATAAGTTGTTTGTCATGACTCTTAAGAGTAATAACATTTTTAACAACTTCAGCTTCAAGACCATCAACTAAATCAAAGTTAATATCATGTGAGTGACCAAGTTGTAGATTAAGAACTTTACCTTTAACAGCAGCTCTATAACCAACACCATTGATTTCTAGTTGCTTAGAATAACCAGTAGTTAAACCAACAACAATATTTTGAGATAACGCTCTATACGTTCCCCAGAAAGCACGGTGTGCTTTATCATCTGACTTAGTAGCAAAAGTTAAAGTGTTTTCAGCAATAGTGAAATCAACATTTCCTTTAGTATCTAAATCCATAGTTAATTTACCTTTAGCAAAAGTAATAACGTCACCATTTGAGCTAACTTTGATATCAGCTGAAAATTCTACCGGTTTTTTACCAATTCTTGACATATTCTACCCCTACCATACTGTACACATAACTTCACCACCAATGCCAAGCTCATAAGCTTTGTCATTAGCAAGAACGCCATGTGATGTAGTAACTATAATTGTTCCATAACCATTTTTGAAACGTTTAATCTCTTCTTTACCTTTGTAAACACGTCTACCAGGCTTAGAAACTCTTTTCATTTCATTGATTACATTCTTACCATCTTCGTTATACTTAAGTACAACTTTAATAGTCTTTTTAACGCCATCTTCGATTACGCTTGCAGACTCAAGGTAACCTTTTTCTACTAAGATATTTGCTAATGCTTCAATAGTTTTTGAATGTACTAAAGTAGTAACTGGTAATCTTCTCATACCTGCATTACGAACACGTGTTAACGCGTCTGATACTAGATCATTAATTGCCATTATTTTTCCTTAATGTGAGTATCTCCAAAGAGACACTTGCTATTGTTAGGAGTTTCAAGCGGAGGCTAATGCCTACCAGCTTGACTTTCTAACACCTGGGATTAATCCCTCGTTTGCCATTTTTCTAAAACAGATACGACAGATACCGAAATCTCTAAGTACTGAATGTGGTCGACCACAGATTTGACATCTTGTGTATCCACGTACTTTGAATTTAGGTTCTCTTGCCGCTTTTGCGATCATTGACTTCTTAGCCATTAGTTACTCCCTTTAGTGAAAGGCATTCCCATTTTCTCTAAAAGAGCAAATCCTGCCTTGTCTGAATCAGCTGTAGTAACCATAGTAATATTCATACCATGAATTTGCATGATTGAATCATAACCTACTTCTGGGAAGATAAGTTGTTCTTGAAGACCGAAGTTATAGTTACCACGACCATCAAAACCATTTCTTGGAACACCACGGAAATCTTTTACACGTGGAAGTGCAATAGATACGAGACGATCAAGAAAGTCATACATATTTTCACCACGAAGAGTTACACGTACACCAACAGGCATACCTTCACGAACTTTAAAACCTGCAACAGATTTTTTCGTGATTACTGTAGTTGCTTTTTGACCAGCAATTGTAGTAATTGTATCTTCAATGTTTTTAATAAGTTTGTTATCTTTCATTGCAAAACCAGTACCAACAGAGATGATAATCTTCTCTACTTTTGGTATTTGCATAGGATTCTTAATTCCTAAGTCAGCTTGTAACTCAGATTTAAGACCTAAATATTTTTCTTTTAAGCGTGCCATCTAATTATGCCTCCACTTTACGTACATTTGAAATATCTATAGGCATCTCTTTATTGATGTGACCACCTTTAGCATTCTCTTCAGTTGGTTTAATAGCTTTCTTAGCTATTTTACAACCCTCAACGATTACCTTGTTCTTCTTCACTAGTACTTCAAGTACTACTGCTTTAGTTCCACGGTCATCTCCAGCGATAATTTCTACAGTATCACCTTTTTTGAAATTTAACTTTGCCATCTATACAACCTCCGGCGCAAGAGAAACTATTTTCATAAAACCAGCGTAACGTACTTCACGACCAACAGGTCCAAAAATACGAGTACCAATTGGCTCTCTCTTGTCATCAAGGATTACAGCTGCATTATCATCAAAACGAATTAATGAACCATTTTCGCGTTGAACTTCTTTGTGAGTTCTAACGATAACAGCTTTAACAACCTTACCTTTTTTAACTTTAGCAGTTGGAGTCGCTTTTTTAACAGAAGCAACAATAACGTCACCTACTGTTGCATAACGACGCTTAGAACCACCTAGCACTTTAATACACATAATCTCTTTAGCACCTGTATTATCAGCTACTACTAAACGAGTGAAACCTTGGATCATTACTTCGCTCCTGTTACAACTGTTTTAAGTCTAAAAGATTTAGTCTTAGAAAGTGGGCGACATTCAATTGCAATAATCTCGTCTCCAACTTTAACTTCATTGCGCTCATCGTGTACTAGGTACTTTTTGAAACGCTTCACAACTTTATGGTAACGTGGGTGCATTACGCGACGCTCAACAACCATAGAGATTGTTTTGTCACCTGCAATAGTTACTACTTTACCTTGAATTTCACGTTTGTGTGTCATCAACAGGCTCCTTAGTTTGCTACTGCAGCAATAGCAGTATTTATCTTAGCAATATCTTTCTTAGCGATACGAAGTTCGCTAGTGTTTTGAAGTTGCATCATCTTTTGTTTAATCTTAAGAGTAAACAGTTCTGTTTTTCTTGTCTTTAGCTGTGCATTAAGCTCAGCTACTGTTTTATCTGCTAAATCAGAATATTTCATTGCTCATCTCCGCAGTGATTATTTTACATTTGAATGGAAGCTTGTGCATAGCAAGAGTTAGTGCTTCACGAGCAATATCTTCTGGAATACCAGCTATTTCAAAAATTATACGACCAGGTTTAATGTTCATTACCCACTGATCAACTGCTCCCTTACCTTTACCCATACGAGTTTCAAGCGGCTTAGCTGTTAATGGCTTAGCAGGGAATACACGAATCCACATCTTACCTTGACGTTTAAGGTGACGAGTTGCAGAAATACGTGCTGATTCAATTTGACGAGAGTTGATACGGCCAGCTTCTACAGCCTTAAATGCGATATCACCAAACGCTAAGTTATAACCTGAACGAGCGTAACCACGGTTACGACCCTTCATTACTTTACGATATTTTGTTCTTTTTGGCATTAACATAACTATTCAGCCTTTTCACGTGGAGCACGTTTTGGACGACGCTCTTTTTTCTCTTCAGCTACTTCAGCAGGAATACCTTTTGTAAGTACCTCACCTTTGAAGATCCATACTTTAATACCGATAATTCCGTATGTAGTATGTGCTTCAGCGAAACCGTAATCAATCTTAGCACGAAGAGTATGAAGTGGAACACGTCCCTCTAAATACCACTCAGTACGAGCCATTTCAGCTCCACCAAGACGACCAGCAACAGCAATTTTGATACCTTTAGCACCAGAACGTTGAGCACCTTGCATAACTTTTTTCATAGCTCTACGGAATGCAACACGACGTTCTAACTGAGTACCAACATTTTCAGCAACAAGTTGAGCTGAAGTTTGAGGTTTCTTCTCTTCTTTAATGTTAACAGAAATTGTTTTACCAATAAGCTTTTGAAGATTAGTCTTAAGCTTCTCAATATCAGCACCTTTCTTCCCGATAATAATACCAGGACGAGCAGCAACGATAGTAACACGAAGTCTTTTAACTGTTCTTTCAATGATGATGTTAGCAACACCAGCATAATAAAGCTCTTTCTTTAAAAATGTTCTTATCTTGTGATCTTCACCTAAAGCAGCAGGAGCTGTTTTAAAGTTAGGGAACCAACGGCTCTCCCAGTTACGGTTGATACCAAGACGTAAACCAATAGGATTAACTTTGTGACCCATATTATTTACCCTCCACTATTACTAAGATATGTGCTGTTGGTTTTCTAATTCCTGAAGCCATACCACGAGCACGTGGACGGAAACGTTTAAGAACTGGACCATTGTCAACACGACAAGATTTAACAATACACTCTTCAGCTTCCATACCGCTATTAGCAACTGCAGATGCAATTACTTTATAGATAATTTTTGCCGCTTTGTTTGGTGTAAACTCTAAAGCTGCCATAGCTTCTTCAGCGTTCATACCTTGAACTTCTCTCGCAATTAAACGAGATTTAATAGGTGAAACACGAATAAATTTTAATAATGCTCTAGCCACGACCTATCCTTTCTTCTGCACAGAGCCCTTGTGGCCCTTAAATGTACGAGTTGGAGCAAATTCCCCAAGCTTGTAACCGATGTGGTTCTCTGAAACATGAACAGGAACAAATTGACGCCCGTTATGAACGTTGATTGTGAAACCAACCATGTCAGGTGTAACCATTGATCTTCTTGACCAAGTTTTGATAGGTTTTTTATTACCTTCAGCTCTTGCCTTTTCAATCTTTTTACTTAAATGGTCATCTACAAATGGACCTTTTTTTAATGAACGAGCCATAATTAACCTACCCTTTTAGCATTTGGTTTACGACGAGTAATAATTAACTTATCACTAGCTTTCTTACGACGAGTTTTAGCACCCTTCGTTGGTTTACCCCATGGAGTAACTGGGTGACGACCTGAGTTAGTCTTACCTTCACCACCACCGTGTGGGTGATCTATCGGATTCATAGCAGAACCACGAGTCTGAGGACGAATACCTAAGTGACGTTGACGACCAGCTTTAGCGATAACAATGTTACCAAACTCTTCGTTACCAACGCTACCAACAGTAGCTAAACACTCACCTAATACTAAACGCATTTCAGTTGAAGGCATACGTAATGAAACATACTTACCATCACGACCCATAATCTGAGCAGAAGTTCCAGCAGCACGACACATTTGTCCGCCCTTACCAGTCTTAAGTTCAATATTATGAATTAAAGTACCCACTGGGATATTTTTAAGTTTCATAGTGTTTCCAGGTTTAACATCTAAACCTTCAGAAGCAGAAGAAATAACAGCACCAACAAATAAATCTTTTGGTTGAAGAATATAACGCTTCTCACCATCAGCATAAGTAATTAATGCAATACGACAATTTCTATACGGATCGTACTCAATCGCACTTACTGTACCAGGAATATCGAATTTATTTCTTTTGAAATCAATAATACGATATTGCTTTTTAGCACCAGCTTGACGGTGACGAGAAGTAATACGACCATTGTTGTTACGACCAGCATGTTGTGGAAGTTTAACAAGTAATGAACGAACACTTGGTTTTGCCGTAATATCTGAACTGTCAACATTTGTATAAAAACGACGAGACGGAGTTATCGGTCTATAAGTTTTAATTGCCATGTTATACCGCCAAACTTTCGATTTGTGCACCCTCAGGTAAAGTTACATAGAACTTTTTGAAGTTATTCTGCTTCCCTAGTACACCACGGAAACGTTTACTTTTTCCGCTTTGATTTAAAGAGTTGATTTTGTTTGGAACAATACCGAAATACTCTCTAAAAATTTCCTTAAGACCTGTCTTAGTTACACGTGTTGAAGTTTGAACAACTATAACACCATCTTCTTGCATACCAAGAGTCTTCTCTGTATATATAATAGATTTAATATCTGTAATATCAGCCATTACTTAGCCTCACTTGTTAGTGCTTCAAAAACTGCTTTTTCGATCACTAGTGAACGATAATTAGCAGCTAAATATGCGTTTAACTCATTAGATTCGATAACGTAAGTTTGAGATAAATTCTCAAAAGCTAAAAACGTTGGTTCATCTAATAAAGATTTAACGATTAGAACATCTCTTTGACCTAATGCTTTAAACATTGCAGCTGCATCTTTAGTTTTACCAGACGCAATTTCAAAGTTATCAACAACAAAAAGAGTACCATTTTGTGCATGCTCATTTAAAGCAAAGTTTAAAGCTAATTTCTTTTGCTTCTTATTTACTTTAAGCTTGTAGCTGTGGTTGTTCATAGAACCGAACGCTTTACCACCACCTACGAAGATAGGAGAACGACGTGAACCAGCACGAGCGCGACCGCCACCTTTTTGAGCCCATGGCTTTTTACCACCACCGCGAACTTCACTTCTACCTTTAGTAGTCGCTGTATTTGCACGTTGTGCAGCTTGAGCAGACTTAACATAAAGCCAAAGGTTATGAGGGTTAATCCCAGAGAAAGACTCTGGCATTGCTAACTCAGATGCTTTTTCCATTTTTTCATTTAAAACGATTGCACTCATTATTTAGCTACCTTTATACGACCTAGAGCACCGTTAGCACCAGATACAGAACCTAAAACCGCAATGATTTTATTTTCAGCATCGTAAGAAACGATCTCATTTTTAACACTGTTTTGGCAGTTTCCGTAATGTCCTGGCATTTTCTTACCTTTCATTACACGACCTGGCCACTCAGCATTACCAATTGAACCTGTTCTACGACCCATTCTATGACCGTGTGAAGCTGGTCCACCACCAAAGTTCCAACGTTTCATTGCACCAGCAAAACCACGACCTTTTGTAGTAAAAGTTGATCTAATTACTTTAGCTTCTACTAAAGGAGTTAAATCAAGGTCTCCAGCTTCAGTGTTTGCAACTTCTAATGTTGCGAAACGATTGAATTCAGCAGATAAAGAATACTTTTTCTGTTGACCTTCAACTGCTTTGTTCATTTTTTTACCGCTGTTATAAGATACAACTGCAGTGCCTTCGTTTACTTCACATACCTTAGCATCAAGAACTCTTAAAAGAGTAACTGGTTGTGCTGGAACGGAAATAGTACGACTCATACCGATTTTTTCAACAATATATTCCACTACGAACTCCTTACTTATCCATAGAACGTACTTCTACGTCTACTTCCGGTGCAAGATCAAGCTTCATTAATGAATCAACAGTTTCTGGCGTAGCAGAAACAATATCAATCATTCTAGCGTGCATACGTATTTCAAATTGCTCACGAGCTTTCTTGTTAACGTGAACTGATTTAAGTACTGTATACTTACGAATCTTTGTTGGTAAAGGGATCGGACCACGAATAGCAGCACCTGTACGCTTTACAGCCTCAACGATTGAAGCTACAGATCTATCGAGTACACGATGATCGTAAGCTTTCAATTTTAAACGAATTTTTTCCATAATTTTCCTTCTTAAAGAACTCGTCAGGCGTTACCTGACTATTAACCACTATTATTTTAGGGTGCGAAATTATACCCAAGCTTCTCTTTTTATTCAAGGATTTAGGGCCTAAATTTTGATTTTGACTATAATTTATTTCCTTTTAATAAGGAACTGATAAAATACTAAAGATAAAAAAAGAGGTGAATTTTGGAAATACTACTAGAAGAATTTTATAAAATAGACCTAAATTTGGAAAAATATCATTTTAGAAAACTCTATTTAGATGATAAAAGTTATCAAATAAATGGAATAACACACAGCGGTAAAACCAAACTTGTTAAAAACTATCTCTTAGGTCTAAAAAAAAGTACCTACCTTTATATAAACTGTGATGATATTCGTATAGATATAGAAGCACTCAACAAACATCTTAACTCTTTTTGTAATAGAAATAAAATAGATGTACTTGTTCTTGATAACTATAAAGAGGAGATAAAGTTTGCTAATGTCTCTCAGCTTATCATTACTTGTGAGACTCATTATAAGATAGATGTGTTAGAAACACTACAACTTTATCCTCTAGACTATGAAGAATTTCTCGCCTTTGAGCATAAATACGACTCTTCAGCTCTTAACCATTTCTTCCAACTTGGTGGTTTCGCCCATATGCATAGGGTAAGTGCAGATGAGAGAAACCTTAACATACAGAGGATGCTGCGTTTGGCTCTAGATGATGTTGCCGTTGATATTATAACCCTCTGTGCAAAGCTTGTGTCACAGAAACTCTCTGCGTTTACAATATATGAACGTTTAAAACAGAGTCGTAAAATATCTAAAGATAAACTCTATAAATCATTTGATACACTTGTCTCAAAAAACTATATACATCTTTTAGAGAAGTTTGAACATTCACGAGCTACAAAAAAAGTTTACCTTTGTGATACATCTTTAAAAACTGCCCTTACAATTGAAAAGAACTTTGGAAACTTTTTTGAAAACATGGTCTTTTTAGAACTTCTCAAATCTGGAGTAGATTGTTACTATGATGATGAGATAGATTTTTATCTACCTAAAACTAATGAAATTATTCTTTGTAAACCATTGGTGGATGAGAGACGTTTGTTTAAAAAGTTAGAAGCTATAGAAGCTTTTATCTTTACTCATTCTATACATAAAGTAACTGTTATCAGTATGAACAAAGAGGGAGGACTCTCCCACCCTCTTGCTAAAGTTGAGATTGTCCCTTTTGATATTTGGGCGTTAGGAGATTAGAAGATTGTTAATATGTTAAAATACCGTGATTACTTTGTTTAAGGAGTTTAGATGTTATGCGGAATAGATGAAGCTGGTCGTGGACCTATTGCTGGTGACTTAGTAGTTGCTGGATGTATTTTTAATTCAGACACAAATATATCTGGGCTCAATGACTCTAAAAAGATTAGTGAGAAACGCAGATATGAGATTTTTGAAGAGATTGTTCCAAATACTTCATACCATATTGTAGTTATCTCTCCACAAGCACTAGATGAGTTTGGTATCTCAAAGTGTATGACTAAAGCTCTTTTAGAGATAAAAGAGCATTTGCCAACAGACTCTTACCTTTTTGATGGAAACACTACATTTGGAGTTGAGGGACTAGATACCATGGTTAAAGCTGATGGAAAAGTTGCAGAGGTTAGTGCTGCATCGATACTTGCCAAAGTAACCCATGACCGAAATATCATTCGTGATGCAAAGATATACCCTGAGTATGGCTTTGAGAGACATAAGGGTTATGGCACTGCGTTTCATGTTGAAAAAATCAAAGAATTTGGCTACTGCGATATCCATAGAAGAAGTTTTAAACTCAAAGCACTGCAACAATAAAAATATAAATGAAATGTGTGAAGATAGCTGGAGTTGGTAGTCAAACAATCCTAGTGTTTACAACTAGGATAAACTAAATACATCTCAATATTTTATGTAAAATATTATAAAGTATCCAAAAGTATCACATTTACATATGTACCTGCTTCTAAGAACTTATCTTCTTCGCCAGCTACCATAAGTGCAGACTGACTTAACATATTTACTAAAATAGCAGAACTCCCTACTTTTTTACCCTCAAAGTTTACAAAGTACTCTCCATCTTCGACGACAACATTACATGCTGTAAACTCAGTAAAACGACTACGTTTTTTAAAGTCGCTTGAGAGTTTTGCTGCAACTGTTTTGTAAGCCTTATCTCTACCCAACATCTTTGCAACTAAAGGTAGTACATAAAGTATCGCTGTCACCGTTGAAGAGTAAGCAAAACCGGGAAGTGCTAAAACAAACTTCTCTTCACGCTTTGCAACCATGATATGACGACCTGGCTTGATTCCTACACCTTTGTAAACAACTTCTGCACCTAAACGCGGCACTATATCTTTTACAAAGTCATAATCACCAACACTCACACCACCAGTACTCACAAGAATATCAGCAGACTCTAATGCTGTCTGAAATGTTTGCATGAGTGCATCTTTATCATCTGGTGCAGTTCCAAGTTGTATTACCTCAGCTCCTGCTTGCTCAAATAGAGCTGCAAGAGTATAGTTGTTTGAACTTCTTATTTGAGCAGGGTTATCAGAGTTTTCTCCAAGGTCAAGAATCTCACTTCCCGTAGCTATCACTGCTACACGAGGACGGATTGCTACTTTGACCATAACTTGATTCAGACCTGCCATTACACCTATCTCAGCAAAGGCAATCTTTGTGCCTTTATTTATAAGAATATCACCTGAGTGATAACCCTCTCCAATAGGACGTACTGCATTTGCTAAAACCACTTCTTCGTTTATAGTGATTTTTGCATCTTCGTATGTAACATTTTCTATCTGGATAAGTGTATCTGAACCCATGGGCATCATAGAACCTGTAAATGTTTTGATACACTCACCACTCTTTACAACTCTAGTCTCATCGTGACCAGCAGGATTATCTCCTAAAACTGTTAAAGTCCTTAAACTTAAATCTTCATGTTTAAGAGCATAACCATCCATAGAAGCCGTAGGAAACTGTGGATCATTAAACTCAGCTACTATATCAACAGCTAAAATACGACCAAGAGAAGCACTCAGAGGTACTCTCTCATATCTACTCGCATTTACATGGAGTAAATCCAACATATTTTGGCTTGTCTCATACGATAATAAATCCATCACTAATATCCTCTAGGCTAATAATCCACTGCCGCTAATTGCAGTAGAACGATCTTTTGCATAAATACGTTGTCCATCTTTTAAATCATACTTCCATATAGGAGCACTCGCTTTAAAGTCTTCAACAAATTCATCTATAAACTCTAAAGCCACTCTGCGTTTAGGTGAAAAAACTGCGGCTATATATGAAGACTCGTGAAGCATCACATCGCCTTTTGAGTGTGCCATTTTTATCTTTGCACCTTTTTCTTTTGCTTTTATTTGCCATGAAGCGAACCATGACTCTAAAATAGGCTCATATACATCAAAACTTAGTCCCTCTATACCATATTCACTTCTTACAGTTCCAACAAAAGGAATATATGCACCATAATTACTTGTTGCTTCTTCTTCGTACCATGTTTTGAGTATTGTTGGTACATCAAGGGCACCATCGAATAAACTGAGCATAGTTTAACCACCACATACAGGAGGAAGAAGAGATATCTTATCCCCATCTTTAAGTGGTGCTTCAAGACTTGTCACTAAAGTATCGTTAAGTGCTACAGCACAAGACTCTAACCAGTCACTTACTTCAGCATCAGCTTGCAGTATTTTTGCTAATTCATTTAAGTTACTTATATCTAACTCTAATGCTTCTTTTTGTATAGGTCCTAAAAACTCAACTCTAACCATAATAATTTCCTATCTATATCAATAATAGCAATTATATCTAAGTAATACTAAGGGTTTTATGAGGAGTCAAATTAAGAAAATAACAATATAATAAACCTATAAAAGACTAAGGATACTAACTATGGCTATTTCTGTTGAGAAGGCACTTGAACTCATCTATACAAATGTTAAAAAAACATCACTTTGCATTCTACCAATAGAGCAATGTTTAGGTTGTATCCTAGCACAAGATATCCTAGCCACACATAGTCTTCCACCCTTCGACAACTCTGCCATGGATGGGTATGCTGTGAAACTCGAAGACTCAGGTAAAAGTGTTAAAGTTGAAGCAACAATTTTTGCTGGAGACAACTTTAATGGAGTAGTAAACGCAGGTTTTGCCATCAAGATAATGACAGGTGCTAAAATCCCTTTAGGAACACAGTGTATAGTTCCTATCGAAGATATACAAAAAATAGATGATGGTGTAGTGCTTCCTGAGAATTTAGTAATAAGTAAACATATTCGTTTAGCGGGAGAAGACATCAAAAAAGAGATACCTCTTTTATATGTAGGGGATACTATAAATGCACATCAGATAACTCTACTCGCTTCACAGGGGATAAGCCATATTAAAGTACATAAAGCTCCTCGTGTAGCTGTATTTGCATCTGGGAATGAGTTAAAAATGCACTTTGAGACAGTAACAGCCTATCAACTCTATAATACTAACACACCAACACTGCTTGCCCGGGCCGAGGAGTTAGGCTGTAGAGTTGAGTTTATTGGAACTGCTTTGGATACCTTAGAGGATTTAAAGGCACATGTAAAAAGTGCTTTAGAGTGCGACCTCGTCATCACAAGTGGTGGAGTAAGTGTTGGTGATGCTGACTTTACAAAAGAGGCTTTTTCTGATTTTGGATACAATATACTCTTTGACAAGATAGATATAAAACCTGGTAAACCTACAACTTTTGGAAAAGTTGGTGAAACACTTATTTTAAACCTTCCAGGAAACCCTCTTGCTGCTGCTCTTAATTTTGAGCTTTTTGCCACAAGCATTATCCGTGCACTTACTGGTGCAAAAAGTAAATTTGCAAATCCCATAATTGCTAAAATGAAAACAGATTATTCTCTTCGTGTGGGACGTCGTTGTTTAGTACCTGGAGACTTTGATGGGGAGTTTTTTACTCCTTGTGAGCATTTTGCACCAGGGATGGTCTCACCCCTTGGATATGCAAACAGTTTTATTATGATAGGTGAGTCTTGTAAAGCCTTAAGTGAAAATACCGAAGTAAAAGTTATAAGTACAAAGTTTAATTTCACCGCTACTAAGTATAAAAGTCTAGTCTCTCTTTAACTTTAAAATATAGTAGTTCTTTTGAATATCACTTATATTTTTTGACTTAAAGTACTGTACAAATTTACTCTCTCCATTTGGACCTTTTCCATGAGTCAACCATCTCTTCCAAAGATAAATGTCAAAATCTTTCATACTCAAATGTTCTGGAAGATTTTGTTCAAACTCTTCGAGCCTATTGTCTCCTTCAACTATCACAGAACCACCATCTATGATAAATAGTGCTAGTTCTTCTTTAGAAAAGAGGCCGACTACATCCACACCAGCCCAAAAGTTAAGTGCCCCATATTGGTTCCAGTAGTTCTTAAAGAGGTTATAATCCCCAAGAGGTTTTGTAATTTTATTCATTTTTACATACTCTTGAAGACCTTTAATTTCTCCTTTTCCAAAACTTTGAAGCATCAAACTCAGCATTAAAAGTAGAGGGATAAATGCAAGACTTAAGATTAAAGGACACTCTTTTAAAACCTTTTTACTCTCATAATGAACAAACCATAAAGTAAATACTAATGTAAACACAGCTAAAGGGAAAAGTAGCGGTGACCACCACTCAGGCATAGGTGATAAACGCAGATAAAGAGCTATAACAAGCAAAGGAACAAGAGAGAGTACATAAGAGCTGAGACGCATCAAAAAGATATATGTTTTCTCATATTCCTTTAGGTAAGCACGAAAAAAGATATATGCCATAAGCATAGTTGCACTCACAATAGGTAATGCATAAATATCACCACGATAAGGATGAAAAGTAAAAAAGAGCAGTGTTGGTGTTGATAAGGCAATACCAAGTTTAATAAGTCTTCTCTCATTTGGATTGAGTACACTTCTCTTTTTAAACAAAGTTTTATAAAAAGCCAACCCATAAGAGAAGATAGCCACAAACATAAAAGGTGCTAAAAAATATGTAAAGATTGGGAAAAATGCAGTAGTCCAAGGTACACCGTTTGAGCCCTTACTTAAAGACTCTCTTAGTATATAAGTATCTATAAAAGCATCCATGTCATAGATAAGTATAGGTAGATAACCCGCTATACTTATAGCTATACCAAAAGCTATTGCCACATAGTTTTTCCACTCTTGTGCTCTTGTTTTTATCTGCATTGTTAGTGTCCAGTAGAGAACAACACTCAGCCCTAAAAAAAGGCTATATGCAGGAGACTTTAACCAACCAGCAAGTCCTATCACAGCCCATAAAAGGAGTAAGTACCTCATACTAGTATCTCTATCTGCTTTATCTAATAAGTAGAGGATGATTCCATAAAGAACAACAAGTTCAGCTTCCATCTGTGAAGCGAAAGAGTGAGAATAAACGCCAACACTAAGTACTACACAAAGCGCATAAAAGAATGCCCATCCAGTATCATCCAGTGCTGTTTTTAAAAATCTAAAAAGAAGAATTGCTAAAAGGATGAGTCCAAAAAAGTTCATATACACAAGTGCGAACATGCTGTGTGTACCAAAAAGGATAAAACCAACTCGTAAAAGTATAAAGTGTAGGGGACCTTTGTAATAATCTGGTTCATTAAAAAGAGTTTGCATAAACCAATGCCCATCACGGTGCATTTCTAAAGCTTGTGAGATATAGGTCTTTTGATCACCCGTAGTTGGAAGGTACATATCTAACATAAAGTAAAGATATGTAAGTGTTATAAAAAATATTAGTGAAGTTTGTGGGTATTTAAGCAGTAGACTTCGTAGTTGTATCATCTACTTTAAACACTCTTAGGGTTAATAAACATCTCGCCAGCTATCATTTTTGTCAGGAGTTTAGAATCATTAAAATCATTTAAAACTTCATCTGAGAACTTTATGTCTTTTAAGTGTAGTTCACCCATCTCTTTTGAGTAAGCATCACCCTTAAAACATTGTGCATAACCTGTTGCTGTTTCATGAACTATAACAGAGTTTACCTTTACCTCTTTTTCACCATTAAGTGTAGAAGTAAGTTTTAAAAGTGCATCAATGAGAACAAAGATAACACGAGAAAACTGTTCAGCAGAAGGTGAAACAGGAAGTTCTACCCATCTAACAGAGTGTTTTTTCATATCTTTTATGTAAGAGTCTTCATCCTCACTCCAAAGTGTAATAGCATGATCAAAAGACTCTATCAAATCTTTCATATTTTGTTTCATCAAACCAAAGTCATAAACCATCTGTCCATTATCTAAAAAGTTTGATTCAAAAAGGACTTCTATAATGTAAGAGTGTCCATGAACAGAACTACGACACTTCACACTAGAGCACCCTCTAACGATATGAGCATTTTCAAATTTAAATTGTTTTCTAATAATCATTACACACCTTTATTTACATCCCAGATTCTTATATGAAGCCTATCACTAAAATTATACCCTTTTGCTTTACAAAACTCTATAAGAGGTTCACTGTTTCTCTCAACTTCCTCTTTAGAACCACCAACAGGCATGCAGTAGACTGCTGTTTTAGGAGAATGAACTAAAATTTTAGAGAGTTCTTCTTCTAGCCCTAAATTAATAGACTCAGCATCTATACTAAACTTAAAAAAAGCATCTTTAGCATTTCTAGCGATATTATAAATCACATCACCACGTACACGTTTATTTAAAGGTTCAAGAGAGTTGGTGAGTTTAACTGAAAGTGCGAAAAAGCATTCTTTATAAACTGGGAATGTATCAAAGTCAACATCTAATGATCCATTTGTCTCAAAAGTGATTCGATGCCCTTTTTTTATAAGTGCTTCTAAAAAATCTGTAAAAGTTCTATCATTTGCATAAATAAGTGGTTCACCACCCGTAAGCACAATGTCGACTGCACCGGGAAGTTCATATAAGTCTAAAATACTTAGCAGTTCCCCAGTTTTAGCTATTGGTATCCAGTTATGTGAAAAATGTTCTTTATTTACTGCATATACTGTATCGCAACCGAGTACTTCAGTACCATCAGTTGCTTTCTCTGTGCAGCCAAAACCTTCACACTTCATATTACATCCACCAAAACGGAAAAAAAGACTAGGACTACCTACATACTTTCCCTCACCTTGAATAGAGTAAAAGTGTTCAACGAGATATATCACGTCTTAGCCACCCGTTTCATAAAAAGCGCGAGTTGATACTTCATCGTCATCCCCACCCCAACGATTTTTTTCAGGTTTTGTGCGTACTACTTCTTTTAAAACTGCAGCAGCACCTTTTATATCTCCGCGTTTAATAGACTCAGAAATACTCATAGCTTCATCAAAGTACAGACATGGAATTAAGTTACCCTCTGCTGTAAGGCGAATTCGGTTGCATTGTTTACAAAAGTCATCTGCATATGGTTCGATGATTCCAAATCTATAACCATCTTTCATAGTATAATAATGAGAAGGAGAAGTTCCATCAAAACCATCATCGCTAAACTCATATTTTTCACGTAAAATTGATAAAAGTTCAGGAGACTTTAGTCCACTAATACCCTCTTTAGCATGCTTGTTTTCCATATACTCAATAAAACGAACACTCATATCTCGTTCTTTACAAAACTCTAAAACATCTATAATTTCATTCACATTTACAGTATTCATCGGGACCATATTTACTTTTACTTTTAGACCAACTTTAAGTGCTTCTTCTACACCTTCTAAAACATTTTTGAGAACATCTCTTCCAGCTATATCTTTTGCCACTTCAGGTTTTAGGGTATCAATACTTACATTGATACGTTTAAGTCCTGCATCCTTAAGTCTTTGAGCAGTTCCTTTGAGTAAAAATGCATTTGTAGTCATTGCTAAATCAATACTCGGTTCGTAATCATAAATCATTTTGATAAATTTGTCTAAGTCTTTGCGAAGAAGTGGTTCCCCACCTGTAATCCGAATCTTTTTTATACCCTCATCAATTGCAACTTTCATAAATTCAAAAAGTTCTTCAAATGATAATAGGTTCTCTTTTGGAACCCAAGAGAAAGGCTTTTCTGGCATACAGTAGATACATCTAAAATTACAGCGTTCTGTTACTGAAACACGTAAGTAGTCAACTACTCGGTCATAACTATCAATGAGCATATAATATCCCTAATTATTTAATTAGTGCCATTATACCCTGAGCAGTTGAAAATCACTTTAGTTATTATTCCCAGCCAGCATTTTTATCATAAGAGATAGTAGTTTTATGATACTTTTTTCATAAACAATCTTTTATTTGTATAGACTTATAATACATAAAGAATATAATTTAGTTATAATTTTATATGAATTTTCGTAAATTAAAACAAAAAAAACAGACAAATAAACCTAGAAAAGTAAATATACTTTATGCAAGATATCCTGATAGAATTAAAGCACTTATAACTGATATCTTTATGATTTATATGCCTATTATGTTCTTTATAACATATATAGTACTTAGTGGTAAAGATGCCCTGCAAAGCTCAAATGAAGCACCCCTTATCGCCACTTCACTCTACGGTGTCATATATGCAATATTTTTAAGTAAAACAGGTCAAACACCTGGAAAAAAAGCTTATAATATTAAAATAGTAGATTATAAGTCTCAAGAGAATTTATCTTTTATTATGGCTCTCTTAAGATTTATAGTATTTTTATTTTCTGCAACAACTATAGTCGGTCTATTTATCCCATTTTTTAGAAAAGACAATAAAGCACTACATGATTTGATTTGTGGAACAATTGAGATTAAAACTTAATATAAAGTTAGTTAAAGAGGTTAAGAAAACTGACACTAAAAAAAAGGAGGGGGGAAGATTTTAAAAAAAACTTTCGTTATTTTCTTCTATAATGGCTATAGCCAAAAAGTCGCTTCAGTGATTGAAGCGAGATAAAGGTATTCTGATACTAAATGTTGACACCACTCTTGCTAAAGCAAAGTATGGTGTCTCCCTTTAGGCACTAATTAATGAAGGTCACGCCAAACTTGTTTCTTCCAAAGAACACTAAAAATTGCAAAGATAATAATATAAATCATCACATACTTTCCAGTCTCTTCACGTTCATCGCGTTTTGTATCACCAGCATCTTTTAAATACTCTATCACTTTTTCAGCTGTATCAGCACTAACACCAACACGAGGCATAGATGTTCCCTCGAAATAATTTTGAGGATTTTCTACAAATGTAGATATATAATGCTCACCACGTGAACGAATATACATACTTAAATCAGGTGGTAATTTTCCCATATAAGCTTTAAGTGAATCTTTATAATCTAAGACTTGAATATCAAATGATAACTCATCTCTTTTATGTTTAAAAGATCCCTTATTACCTATCTGTGTCCATTGATTATATTTCAGGCCATGACAACGACCACAAGCATTCTCAAAAGCCATAGCTGGAGTTAAGTCCTCAGATGAAACTGAAATTGACTGTAAGTATGTAACCATATCTGCCACTTCTTGATCTATGTCTCCCCCTGCTCCATAAAAAGGAATCATTGGGTGCATCTCACCGATATTAGCATCAAATTTATGCTCAACAGCAAGTGCATGTGCTGGATTTTTGATTAAAGCATTTAAAAACTTCTCATCATATACAACACCTGCATTCGATAAATCAGGTGGGTTAACACCATAAGCAGCAGCTGAACTAACAGCATCCATTGGTGCAGAGATACCTACTGCATTTATAGAGTGGCAGCCTGTACAAGCACCAGCTCCCATAACAAGTTCTTCACCACGAGCAGCATCACCGACTTTAGTGATAGCACTTAAATCGTTATAAGCGAAAGCTTCACTCTCTACATGTTTATGTAAAGTGTGATGTGCAAATGGTTCTACAAGATAGTAAGTCACAAGAGTGAAAACAGTAACAACACCTAGTATAAATAATTCTTTCATTTTCTACTCCCTAAACTTTTTTTTCAAAATATGTGATAATTGGTAATGCAATCCATAGTCCGATAAATACAACTGCTGCAACAAAACCAATCGTGCTAAAAGCACCTTCTGGAGGTAATTTACCCATAGCCGTAAGTGCAATCATATCAATTAACATTGCCCAGAACCAGTACTTAAATAGACCCCGACGAGATGCAGGAACTGCATTTGGACTTCTATCTAAGAATGGAAGTGCTACAAATATTACTTGTGAAAATGCAAATGCCATCAGGCCAATATCAGTTGAGAATGGACGTAAGATCTCATAAGACCATAAGAAATACCACTCAGGGTAAATATGTGCTGGAGTTTTAAGTCCATCAGCAGGGTCAAAGTTTACAGGATCCATAGCAAAACCATAATGATAAAAGACAAGATAAAAGAAAAATACTAGGTAAAATCCTACTACCATCATATCCTTAGACATAAAGTCATTCGAGAAACGAATCACTTTACTTCCAGCTTTATCACCAGCTAAATACTTTTTACTCTCTGCTTCAAAATCTATCTCTTCACCATCTAAATTATTCACATGAGGGATACGAAGTGCTCCAAAGTGAAGACCAATAAGTCCAATAATTGCTAAAGGTACAAGCAATACATGAAGCATAAAAAATCTAGTTAAGAATGCTTGAGCAGGAACATAATCCCCACGAATCCACTCAACTAGTCCATCAGCATGTAAAGATCCACCAGCAAAAAGGTTAGTAATAACCATACCTGCCCAGTAAGACATCTGACCCCATGGAAGCATATAACCCGAGAATGCTTCAGCTGAAAATGCGACAAAAAGCAGCATACCAGAGATCCAAATCATCTCACGGCCTTTTTTATATGAACCGTAATAAATTCCTGTAAACATATGAATATAAATGATAAGAAAAACTACAGAGGCAGCAACACCGTGAACATGTCTCCACAACCAACCATAACCAACTTCTCTCATAATTGTAAAGTTTACACTATCAAATGCAGTATCAACATTTGGTTGATAATACATCAATAGAAAAATCCCAGAGACTAAAAGAAGTACGAAAGTTACTACAAGAATCATCCCCATTGCCCAAAGAAAGTTAATATTCTTAGGTATCCAATATTCAGATCCTAACACTTTTTCTACTTTTTCGATTGCTAAACGTTGATTTAGCCAATCGTAAATACTTGTAGCTTTTGTAAAATTTGCCATACTATCCCTTTTAAAGCGTTAAGCCATTTTCTTTCATTTTTAGCCACTCAGGACCTACTTCGCCTAAAACCAGTGTATTTCCTTTTATTGTAAAAGGAGGAATATCAAGAGCACGAGGAGGTGGAGACTTTGTAACATTTCCTACGATATCATAAGTACCACCATGACAAGCACAAGCAAAGCTTTTATCCTCTTTCTCATAACTTGGGATACAACCAAGGTGTGTACATAAACCTAAAGTTACGAGGTATGATGCTTCTCCCACAGTAATGACTCTTGGCTTTTGTGCTTCATCCATAGCTTCTAGCATCTCTTCAGTATATTTTAATACAAAGATAGGTTTTCCTCGCCACTTTTCTGTAACAAGTTCATTCTCTTTATACCCTAACATATCAAGGGTTGTAAAACCAGCAGCTTTCACACTTGGAAGAGGGTCCCAAGATCTTTTCATTGCGAAAAGTGAAGCAACTGCACCAACTGCTGCAACTCCACCAAATGCTTTACCCATAAAACCTCTACGGCTGTTATCATTCATATTTATCTCACTTATTAGAATATTTGCAAACATTATACTTAAAATTTATATAATTAGTCTATAGTTTACTTAAGTTCGATGAACTTCTTTTCTTTCTGAGCATATTTGTGTATTTTATTGAGGGGAAGGGTAAACAAAAAGAAAAAATGCAAGGAATAGAGACAGATCTAATGCTCCACATAAATGACATCGGTCATATAATTAAAGATATCAGAATCAACTGCACTAATTGATAAAAGTCTCTTTATTATATTTTATTTTTAAACTCACACTATTTAGAATGAACTTCTTTCTTATCTCTTGCAGCAATTTTGATATAAATATGCAGTATTTCAATAGCTGCCGGTGTAATTCCACTGATATTCATTGCAGCTTGAAGTGTTGGAGGGGAAAAACTTTTTAGTTTTTCTTGTACTTCTTTAGAAAGTCCACTTACACCCGTAAAATCAAAACCATCAGGAATACTAATTTTAAGATATTTTTTCATTCTTCGTATCTCATCACTTTGTTTATCAATGTAACGAGCATATTTACCCTCTACTAGAATCTCTTCTTTTATATAGTCATCAAATTTTGCTAATGCTGGAACAATTTTAAGCATTTTTTCTACATCAAAAGTTTTACGAGCTATTAGCTGTTGTGCCGTTGAGACATCTTTTAAAGGTTGTTCATCTATCTCAGCTAACAGTGCATTAAACTCTTTGTTAGGAGTGAACTTTGTATCTTCTAAAAGTTGTGCTCCGGATTTAATCTGTTCATCTTTTAGTTTTACTCTCTCGTACTCTTTATCATCGATGAGTCCAAGGGCATGTCCATACTTACCAAGTCTAGTATCAGCCGACTCTTCGCGTAGAAGTAGTCTGTACTCTGCACGGGATGTAAACATTCTGTATGGCTCATTTGTCCCCTTTGTAACTAGGTCATCTATAAGAACACCTATATAAGCTTCATCTCGTCCAAGGATAAGAGGATCTTTACCTTGAAGTGAAAGTCCTGCATTTATACCTGCCATGATACCCTGTGCAGCTGCTTCTTCATAACCCGTTGTACCGTTAATCTGACCTGCACAATAAAGTCCTGAGATCTTTTTTGTCTCTAGTGTATGTCTAAGTTCTCTAGGATCTACAAAATCATACTCTATGGCATAACCATAACGCACAACCTTCGCGTTTTCCATACCTACAACAGACTGGATCATCTCACGTTGTACTTCTGGTGGAAGTGAAGTTGAAAGACCATTTATATAGCACTCAGTATTATCCATAGTTTGTGGTTCTATAAAAAGATGGTGTCTGTCTTTTTCAGCAAATTTACTCACCTTATCTTCTATACTCGGGCAATAACGAGGAGAATTTCCTTCTATCTGACCTGTAAAAAGTGGTGCTCGGTAAAAGTTACTTGAGATTATCTCATGTGTTAAAGGATTTGTATATGCAATGTAACATGGAAGTTGTTTTTTAGTAGCACGAAATTCTTCACGATTTGTTCTAAAAGAAAAAGGTGAAGGCAGTTCATCCCCACCCTGCTCTTCCATAACAGAAAAATCAATAGTAGAACTGTCAATACGAGCACAAGTTCCAGTCTTTAAACGTGCAAGATTTAAACCAGCATCATTTTTTAATGAAGCGGATAAACCCTCACTTCTCTCCTCTCCATAACGACCCGCTTTTTTCTGAATCTCTCCAACATGAATAATTCCATTTAAAAATGTACCCGAAGTGATGATAACTTTTGTAGCCATGTAGTCGTTTAAAAGGTCAGTTTTCACTCCCTTAACAACTGAGTCTTCTATGATGAGTGACTCAACTGTTTCTTGAGCAAGTGCTAGGTTTTTAGTGTTTAAGATGACATTTCGTGCAATTACTCTGTACTTATCCATATCAATTTGAGCACGAGACCCACGAACAGCAGGCCCTTTTGTTTGGTTAAGTATGCGAAACTGTATTCCAGCCTCATCGGTAATAAGTCCCATCTCTCCACCAAGAGCATCAAGTTCACGTACCAAGTGTCCTTTTGCTAAACCACCGACAGCTGGGTTACATGAAGTTGCCCCAACATTTTCAGCTAGCATAGAGATTAAAAGAGTGTTATGTCCCATTCGTGCTGCTGCTAAAGAAGCTTCAACACCTGCATGACCACCACCTACTACTATTACATCATAATTCATTCTATTTCCTCTGAGTTTTAGCACTAGTTTTTATAAGTGGTTGTATTAGATAATCAGCTAATGCGACCACTTATAAAAACTTACACAATTTTATTAAAGCGAATTTTAGCATTTTTGAGTATCATTTGCATAATATATACTAAATTAGTTACACTTTTTAAGATGAAGGAAAAACGCAGTGATAAATAAAGCAAACGCAGCTTACAATGCAAAAGATTATAAAACAGCATACGAACTCTACTCAATACTAGCTAAAGAGGGTGATGCAACAGCTCAAACCTCTCTAGCCTTTATGTACCAAAATGCACAAGGTTGTGAGAGAAATGAAAAAGCAACACTAGAACTTTATACTCTAGCCGCAGAGGCAAAACAGCCATATGCACTTTTTAACTTAGCAATCCTTTATGAAAATGGTATTGGTGGAGTAGAACATGACCAGTTTAAAGCTCATGAACTTCACCTTGAAGCAGCTGAAAGAGAAGTACCACCTGCACAGTATGAAGTAGCTCTTATGTTCGAGCGCGGTCTTGGCTGTGTACAAAATTATAGCGAGGCTGCATTTTGGTATGAAGAAGCTGCTAAACATGGGCACTATCAAGCCTATAATAACCTTGGTGTTTTATATAAAGAGGGCCATGGTGTAGCACAAGATGATGCAAAAAGCTTCATCTGTTTTAAAAAAGCTTCAGAGGGTGGACTTGCTCAAGGTCATTATAACCTTGGACTTATGTATGATCAAGGTAAAGGTTGTGAAACTGACAACGATATGGCACTTGATCTTTGTCGTAAAGCAGCTTATGCTGGACACGAAAAAGCAAAAGTTATTATTGAAGGCCTTCAAAGTGATGGCAAGATAGTTTTTTAAGGATTCATTATTTTCACAGGTTTAATCAGAGAAATTGCAAATGTTAAAAGTCTCATAAGCTCAACTCTTAGTATAAAAGCATCCCTTGAAACAAACTTAGGCGATAGCGTAGCTATCAACGGTGCATGTTTAACAGTTACATCTGTAAACTCTGATGGTTTTTGTGTTGAACTATCTCCTGAGAGTCAAAAACATTTAGTTATGGCTAACTATAAAAATGAAGTTCATATTGAACCTGCTATGGCTATGGGTGATAGGTTTGAGGGGCATATAGTTCAAGGGCATATTGATGCGATTGGAACTATCGTTGATATCAAAAACCTTGGTAACTCTTATGATGTATTTATCAAAGTAGATAAAAAGCATATAGGGTTTATCGTTCCTAAAGGCTCTATCACCATTGATGGAGTAAGCCTTACTGTAAATGATGTAAACGCTGATACTTGTCGTTTAACTATCATTCCCCACACTATGAAAGAGACTCTTTTTAAAAACTATAAAAAGGGAACACAGGTCAATGTAGAGACAGATATGTTCGCTAGATATGTTTCACACATCATCAAACACCAAACGCAGACTGACTCACTCTCATGGGGTGAAGTCGACGCAATAAATGCTTCTTTTTAAAAGAAGCTAAATTATATTGCATTTTGTCATACTTTCTTAGCTACACTCAAAAAACTACTATAATTATTTTCTTACATTAGGATACACAATCAAAAATCGAGTACTAAAAGACATTTTCGGACATAATAGTTTTCGTGACTTACAGGAGGAAGGTGTTGATGCCATTTTAAATGGACAAGACCTACTTATGATACTACCGACGGGTGGTGGAAAGTCTCTTGTTTTTCAACTTCCCACCATGATGATGGAGGGTATAACTATAGTTGTTTCCCCTCTTATCGCCCTTATGCAAGACCAAGTGTCAGCCCTTCAAGCCCAAAAAATAAATGCACAAATGATAAGTTCTGCACAAAGTTATGAAGAGGTAGAAGACATTATGTACTCGGCTGTAAATGGTGACTTGAAGTTTTTATATCTCTCACCTGAGCGTTTAAATAATGGCCGTACACTTGATTTTTTACATAACCTAAACATTAACTTTTTTGTTATCGATGAGGCACATTGTATTAGCCAATGGGGTCATGAGTTTCGTGATGATTACCGTTCTTTAGGTAATCTAAAGGCAAACTTTCCCTACACAACTATAGCTGCATTTACTGCAACAAGTACAGACAATGTAACTGATGATATTCTTCGTGAACTCAGGGTCACTGATCCAAAAGTACTAAAGGGTAGAGTATTTAGAGAAAATATCTTTATCTCCGCAGAGAGACGTATCAGTAATGGTCAAGCACAACTCAAAAACTTTCTACTTCGTCACAAAGATGAGTCAGGTATTATCTATGTAAGTAGCCGTAAGAAAACCGAAGAACTCTCTAGTTTTCTTAACCAAGCTGGTTATAAGTCCCTTCCTTATCATGCAGGACTTCCCCAACATGTACGTGAACAAAACTTTAAAATCTTTGTAAACGATAAAGTTGACATTATGGTTGCAACTATTGCATTTGGTATGGGCATAGATAAAAGTGATATACGATTTGTAGTGCATATGAGTTTACCAAAATCACAAGAGAACTACTACCAAGAGATTGGTCGTGCTGGTCGTGATGGTGATGATAGCGAAGTTTTACTACTCTTTAATGCCGGTGATATCGTTTTACATAAACGCTTTTTAGGCGATATTCAGAATGAGGACTACAAAGCCCATTTAGAAACAAAAATAGACCAGATATATAAGTACTCAACATCTGAATTATGTTTTCATCAACAACTAGCGGAGTACTTTGATGACACCTTAGACCCTTGTAAAGATAGATGCGATAACTGTTTAAGCTCTGATGATAAACGCCAAGATATTACAAAAGAAGCACAGATGGTACTCTCTGCCATTTATAAAACTGATCAAGGTTTTGGAAAGAACTATGTCATTGATATTTTACGTGGTTCATCAGAGCAAAAACTCCTAACTAATGGTGCAGATAAGTTGTCAATGTATGGAATCGGTCTAGCTCTAAGTAAGAAAGAATGGTTTGTTATAGTTGAGCGACTTATAGAACTCAAAATTATTATACTCGGTGACTTTAGTGTTTTAAAACTTACAAGTGATGCTATAGAAATTTTAAAATCCCTTAAACTCGTTGATATTAAATCTTCGCGTTTAGTCATTAATATCAAAGAGAAAAAAGTAAAACAGGATAAAGAGTTTGACTATGATGAAGAACTTTTTGAGCTTCTTCGCCTTAAACGTAGTGAACTCGCTTCAGAGATGGGAGTGCCTGCTTACATCATCTTTACTGATAAAACACTCAAGCATTTAGCAAATGATAAACCAAGTGATAAAGATAGCATGCTTGAAGTAAATGGTATAGGTGCGAAGAAGTACGATCAGTATGGAGAAGATTTTTTAAGTATCATAAACGACTAAAAATCGAGTGTAAATCCTAGCCCTACATTATAACCATAAATTCCATCTCCTTTAACACCATTAGCCTCAAAGAAAAATCGTGATGCCCACCACGGTTCCGCTGAAGTGTTCCAATAAGCAACACCACCTAAACTTCCATAGTTATCTACTTTAGCAACATCTTTAACAACACCAAAGAGTTTATGTCCCTGAACATAAGCTTCTAAAGTTAGATAATTATCTTTATCATAAGACAGTAGTCTTGGAGTTTCTACACCAACATTAATACTAACAATACTAGACTCAGAGTCAAAACTTGTTAGGTCACTAAAGGAAAAACTCGACTTTGTTTCATAAATATTGTACTCTAAAGAGACATAAGGTTTAAACTTTTTGATTGTAGTTCTATATTCTAATGATGTAAAAAATTTATAGGAGATATTATCGCTATAGTTCTTGTTAAAAAAATCTTCTATAACATCACCTACACCATTATCTGGTTTTATCACACTAGCACCTGAACGCGAATAAATGACTTCTAAACCAGTTGATATTAAAATATTCTTAGATAGTGCATACCCAACACCACCACCAAATCCCCCAGTATATGTCTGAATGATATTCAAATAATTCAATACTGCACCACCAGGTAGCTCTTCTACACTACCAGATAAAGAAACTTTACTGTACCCAACATTACCCATTACAAAGTAGTTGAGTTTAGTCTTAGACTCAAAATTATATACAAAAGGAAGGTGTACTACATTCATCTCAATCTCAACAGGAGTGTTTGCAAAGGTGTATGAACCTGTATTTAATCCTTTTTGGGATGTAAAGATAAGCAGGGTATTAATTGTTGCACTGTTTAATGTGTTAATTTCATTACTACTTTGAACCGAAGCACTATAAAGCGATGTACTAAGCAGTAGTCAGGATAGAAGCTTTTTAAACATGATCATCTCTTAAAGATATTACATCAGGGTTACAAGACATTTTATGTTCAACATCAACAAGTGAAAAATCTTCTAAGTCTTTAAATGAGGCAAGAGTTGCCCCACGAAAATCTTTACCTTCGTTTAGATACACTTTAAAACCATTTTCATGTAATGCCATTCGTATTTTGAGGGCTATTGAGTACGTAGTTAAAACACCCTCTTTTTTCATCGTTTTTTTGATATCTGCAAAATATTCTTTTGTCCAAAGGATGGGATTAGAGCTTGGAGAAAATGCATCTTGATAGACTATATCAAACTTATTTTCAAACCTTCGTATATACTCTCTTGCATCCCCTAAGAACACCTCTATATATGTATTCTTATCCTCATAAACACCATCTCTACTTAGGGCTGTAATAATCTCTTTAAAATCTTGAAATTCATCTGGGTATGTAAAGTTCTCTAAAGAAGCCACTAAAGTATCATCTAATTCAGGGGAGTAGATATGTAGTTTTGTTTGAGGTCTGTTTTGTTTATAGTAAGAAAGTGTCGCTAGTGTATTAAAACCTAGACCGTAACATATGTCTAGTATATGTACTTCAGCCTTGTCAACTACACTAAATGCAGGAATAACATGTTTTACTAAAGACTCTTTAAGTGCTCCATCTTTTGTGGAATGATAGTGTTCAGCATACTCCTCAGAATATGCTGTATAAGAGCCATCATCACTTAGAATCTCAGTATGCTTGTCGCTGTTAAATTGTTTCAATTATAAAAAATATTAACCGTTTATCTCTTTGAGTTGTTTCTTACTTAATTGAAGTTTTTCATTATCCATAATTCCTATCTTCTCAGCCAGAATATCACTTGCTATTTTTTTAGCATTTTTAAGTGAATGCATCTTAGATGTACCACATTGGTAGATGTTTAACTCTGGGATATCTGCTTCACTTTTAACTTCTAAAACATCAGCCATAGCTTTTTTCCATGCTTTTGCAACTTTTTTCTCAGATGGTTTACCAAGAACTGACATGTAAAAACCAGTGCGACAACCCATAGGAGAAAGGTCAATTATCTCTACTTTTTTAGAGTTTAAATGGTTTCTCATAAATCCAGCAAAAAGGTGCTCTAATGTGTGAATCCCACGTCCGTCCATTTTGCTAACATTCGGTACACAAAAACGTAGGTCATAAACTGTGATATCATCACCTGATGGTGTTTTCATTCCTTTAGCACGACGAACTGCAGGGGCTGGCATAATTGTATGGTCTACTGTAAAAGAGTCTAATAATGGCATAAATATTTCCTTGTGTAATTTATATATATTATATCCTCATTTTCATTAAATTTACACTTCTTAGTTTTTTATAAATCTGATACAATACTCTTCATAAAAACAGAGGATATACAGATGAAAGATTTTTCTTATTACAACCCTACAAAAATAGAATTTGGTAGAGGTAAAGAAAAAGAGATTGGTCGATACATAAAAGAAGCTGGAATTACTAAGGTACTTTTTGTGTATGGAATGCAAAGCATTAAAAAAAGTGGTTTATATGATGAAACTATTATCTCTTTAAAGAAATATGGTATCGCATATGTGGAGTTAGGTGATGTAGTGAGTAACCCTCTTTTATCACGTGTAAATGATGGTATAAAATTAGCACGGAAGACAAAAATTCAAGCCATTTTAGGTGTAGGTGGTGGTTCTGTCGCTGATACCATTAAAGCTATTGCAGTTGGTGTAAAGTATGAGGGTGATGTATGGGACTTTTTCTCAAATAAAGCAGTTATACAAAGTGCCCTTCCTGTTTTTACAGTTATGACACTTGCAGCAACTGCGAGTGAGATGAATGGTAACTCAGTTATCACTCATGATGAGACTAAAGAAAAGTTCTCTATAGCATCTGTTTTAGTCAACCCTGTTGTCTCAGTGATTAACCCTGAGTTAATGGCTTCTGTCTCGTCAGACTACCTTGCTTACTCAGCAGTTGATGCAATTGCTCATGTTATAGAGATGTACTTTACTGCTACTTATCATAGTGATTTTAACTCAAGACTTGTTGAGTCTATCATAAAGTCTATGATGAGTACTACGGAGATTTTACTTGTAAGTCCTGATGATTATAATGCTAGAGGTGAGTTCGCTTGGATAGCGACACAAGCTTTAAATGGCTTAACACCAACAGGAACTGAAGGTGGTACTTTTCCTAACCATATGATAGAACATGCTCTCTCAGCCTTGTACAATGTTCCTCATGGGGCAGGACTCTCGGTTGTAATTCCAGCATGGATGAAATGGCATAAAAATCAAAATATAAATCAGTATCAAAGATTTGCTAGAGAAATATTTAATTTAGAAAGTGCGGATGAAGGTATTTATGCTCTTGAGGCTTGGTTTAAAAAGATAGGTTCTCCTGTTACCTTAGAAGCTTTAAATGTTCCAAAAGAAGACATAAATGCTATTGCTAAAAATGCTTATCATATTGCAACAGTATGGGGTTATTCTAAAGACTATACAGAGAATGACATTATAGAGATACTAAAAAAAGCCTAAGGACTTATCTCCTTAGCTTTTTGGCCTCTAAGTATTTTATAGCTTCCAGTGCATCTTTAACTATTATGTCAGTATGCTCTTCTAAAGTACTTTGACTACCATAACCACATAGGACTCCTATAGAGTTCACCTCTGCGTTTTTTGCACTTATTAGGTCAAGTTTTGTATCACCTATCATCCAAATCTCTTTACCTTTCGTATCAAAACTTTTTAGTGCTTTGAGTATGGGTTCCGCATGGGGTTTTGGGTTCTCTACATGTTCTCGCCCTATAAGTACCTCAAAGTAGTCCATTAACTCAAAGTGTTCCATTATAATTTGCGAGTACTTTCCTGTTTTTGTTGTGACTATTCCTATTTCAGCTATCTTACTTGCTCGTGATACTGCTTCTTTAGCATTTTTGAGTAACTCAGTCTTTTCACATGAGATAACTCTATAGTACTCTTTGTAAGTTTTAACAAATGCATCAAGCTTACTATCTTCAATACCAAGTTCACTATACATAACTTCAAGTGGGTAACCAATAAGTGCTTTTATCTCTTCATCACTTGGATGTGCACACTCATAAATATCAAAAGAGTGATGAAACCCCTCTAATATTGCCTCGGTTGAATCTATCAGTGTTCCATCTAAATCAAATAAAATTATCATTATTTTTTTTCCCATTGTATATAATTATGCCAAATACCACCAAGTGCTGGTGTGACATTTTTTACTCGCTTGTCTACTGCCGTTATAGAGTTTGGGATGAAGAGAAAAAGATATGGATTATCATCAGTAATGAGTTTAAACATCTCTCTCCATTTTTTTCCTAGTTCTTCTCTATCTATCATACTTTGTGACTCTTCTATCATTTTATTTACCTTAGGATTGTTATAACCCACAAGATTAAAACCACCTTTTTTATCACTATCTTTATGCCAAAATAGATATGGATCTGGTGTAGGTGAGAGTCCCCAACCAAGGAGTACACTATCAAATTCATGAGGGAAAACAACCATATTTAAAAATGCTTGCCATTCCATAACTCGAAGAGTTACTATCACTCCCACTTTTTTTAATTGGTGTTGCAGTATTTGAGCAGCATAAGGACGAATAGGACTAGAGTTAGAAGTTACGATCTCAAATGTGAAGGGATTCTCTTCATCATACCCTGCCTCTTTGAGTAATTTTTTTGCTTCTTTTATATCCAAAGTAGGAACAGCTACATCTTTATTAAATGCCAAAGTTCCTGGTAAAAAAGGTCCAGAACAGACCTTAGCATGTTTAAAATATAAAATGTCAATTAACTCTTGTCTGTCTATAGCTAAAGAGAGCGCTTGACGTACTCTAGCATCTTGAAACTTCTTCAAACGTAGGTTAAACCCTAGATAAGTGTAAGAGAGACTAATCTTCTCATAGATATTAAACTTAGTAAAAAAGTCATCATGAAGCTGTCTCTCATAAGCCATAGGCTCAATACTGCCAAGGTCTAGTTGTCCAGACTTAAGCATCAAAAATCGTGTCATTGGGTCGCCTATAACATGAAAGCTTATTTTATCTATCTTTGCCCTACCAAGAAAGTACTCATCAAACGCAGCAAGTATTATATTTTTAGAGAACTCTAGTTGTTCTAGTTTGTAAGCCCCTGTACCAATTGGTGCTGTATTAAACGACGAGCTCATCATATTTTCTTCATCTCTTAAAATATGCTCAGGAAGTATACTCATCGTCCAAGTCTCTAAAGCTTTAAAGTATGCCTGTTTGTACTTGACTTCTACAGTATATTTATCAACTATTTTTACACTCTCTACAAAACGGAAACCTGCACTATATGGTGAAGAAATCTTATCTGAGATAAGTGTTTGGTAGGTAAAAAGTACATCTTTTGATGTAAAGTGAGCACCATCATGCCAGAGTACATTATGTCTAAGTTCAAAGACTAGAGTTTTATCATCTTTGAAATAAAACTTCTCTGCTAAATCCCCTATAATAATTTTAGAATCTTTGTCAAACTTCACCAGACCATTAAACAAAAATCCTGCTATCTCCGATGATGATGAATCTGTTGCAAGTATGGGGTTAAGTCGAGCTGGATTAGAACTTGTCGCAAGGTGCAAGCTTGAAGCTTCAAGGCTCCAGTATACAAGTAAAAAGAAAAAAAACTTCATACTTAGTTTAAACTTTTACCATTTACACTTACTTTTGCATCTATAAACTTAAATGAAAAAATATAATCATCACCATCTTCTTTCTCGTAACCATTCAATCGCGCTAAAATCAAGTTATTTTTTTCTAATTTTGTATACATCTCTTTTGAAATTCTAATTTCACTCTCTACAGATATATTTGGTATAACCATCAAAGGTGAAAGTCTCATTTTTTGTACTAGGTCTTTATCTTCTTTGAATGTAAAGTTTGACTTTATATCAAACCCTTTTATAGAATCATCTTTATTTTTAGAAAACTCTTCAAGTGAGAAATCTGCAATTTCTAGTACGATACCCTTACTTAAAAGTGTCATAGCACTAGTTTGAAGGGCAGAAGTAGAAGCTGTTGTCATCATAGTATTGTTTTGGGATAAAAGCTGTGTAAAGTTTGTATATTCTTTTTTATCAAGTCCACTTAAAGCTACATCAAAATTAAATTTTTCCATATTAAATGTAACTTCTTCTGAGCTAAACTCTAAACTTTTTATTGATGTTTTTGAGTTAATTTGTGTACTCTGTCCTTGCTCATTTGATGAAGCGTTTGCTCTTAAACTTTCCATACTTATATTTACATCATTAGCAGTACCTTTGAGGCTTACGAGAGTTTTTTCTATATCTACACTTGTAATATATGTATTAACAGACTCAAAATTACTCGTACTTTTAAACTTACTCATAAGGATATTAAGACTTTTTTCATCCCGAGATACATCAAAATGAAATTCTTTTACTTTTGAGCTTAACTCTTTAGGTGCAAGTAACTCTCCATTACCATGAAACTTTGCCTTTTCTATAACGAGTATAAGTTTTGTGCCATCTTTAAGTACATGCTTCTCATTTATATCTTTGATATAACCCTTAAAGTCATCATTTAAAAGGTTATACTCAATGTGATATAAAACTCCCTTATTTTGTAAAAAGTTCTCTGTATATTTATAAAAATTAATATCACTGAGTTTGAGTTCTTCACTCATTTTTGGGGAAAGTTCCACTGGGTAGATCTCTATCTCAAAAGCTTTAGCAAAAGGAAGGTTTGAGTACTCTATATCAACACCAATGAGTACACCTTCAAGCATAGTATTAACATAAGGAGGTATCTGTTTATCTGAGTACTGCTTAAGATGGTTTAAAAAGTTTTGTGAGTCTTTGAGTAAAAATTCAAAATGTCTTGAGGTATTTAAATAACTTGAATGACTCTCATCTTTACTTGTCTCCAAACCAAATGATTTGAGTTCAACTAGTCTTTCATCTATACTATTTTTAATAAAACTATTACCAATACTTGGAAGGGAGGCGATGCTAAGTAGCAAAATAACTACTGCGAGAATACTTTTTTTCATGATAATACCTTTAGCTTGTCTAAATTAAAGGTATTATAGTTAAATAGGGTAACTAGTTAGCTTCTATGAATCTATCATGAAGTTCTTGAACTGGACGTTCATTATCAACATAAAATTTTCTAAAGTGCTTAATCTGCTCAGCAGATGCTTCTTGTGGTTTCTTTAAAAGATACCACTGAACATTTTCAGAACATGGTGGTGTTGTAAGTGAACCTACATAGTGATAATAGTGTGCTGTCTCTAACGGTACAAAGTCTTGAGGGTCAAGTTGAACTGTAGAACCGATATTGTTAATGATTTTTTCTAAGACTTTATTTGCCTCACCCTCTTCAAAGAAAACGGCTACAACTGCTAACTGTTTGGTTTTTGGGTTTTGATGTACCATATGTGCAACCATCTCAAAACGTTTACCATCTATAGTATGCTCTGATTTTCCATGAAAGTGAAACTGTAAAAGATCAAAAATTTCACCATGAAGGTTAATGTGACCCCCATGTTCAGGTGTCACTTTAATAGAATGACCATTATCTATAACTTTAGCTAAACCTGTAATATCATCGTGCATAGTTAAGTCATAAGCATGGTTCATCTTGAGTGTTTTACCTGCCAGTATATTTACAGGAGACTGGTGGATACCTTTTCCACATGTACCTGAAAACTCTTCCCAATGTGTAGGGCCATTATTTGTACCATAATCCCAATGTTTCTCATGTGAAGCTTTCTCTGATGCATATAAACTTGTAGTCATCGTTAATGTCGTTATACTTAAAGCTAGTAATGTTTTTTTTATCATTTTTTTCCTTTTTCTTCTAAAATTTATAATTTGCTATTACTCTATACTGAGTTAATAATTTTACCTGAGCATTTAAACTTCCATCTACTTTAGTAGATGTATCGTTTTTTACCAAGATTCCTTTGAGCTGTAAAGTAAAAGCTTTTGGGGCTATATACTGTAGAACTAGATTGTAATCTTCTTGTGTTTTATCAAAGCCAATTTTATCAAATGACATATTAAGATATGATAGGCTTGTACTTATCCCTTTTAATCCTAAGTTATCGTACTTTTGATTGTAAAGCAACTTTATACCTTGTGCTCCACCTATGTAGATACTGTCAGCATTTAATGACATCCCATAATTTGACTGAAATAAGTTATTTGAGGTAATCATATTTGTAAAAAGTGGTGTTCCATCCCATGGAAGTACTAAACTGTCATGCTTAGTCTCATCTTTTAAAACTTTTGAGTATGCCAAAAGAAACTTTGAACTCGACACAGTCGCACTAAGTTTTAAACCTATAGCACTACTTGAAATCTTTCCGCCGTATGTACCACTGTTTAGCTCAAAATAAGTATCCGCGTTTCCTATACTTTTTTGATTAATATACTGAGCTGCTAAAGAAACTTTAGCCTCTTTTATCTTAAGTGAATAAAGCCCACTTAGATACAGTGAGTTCATAAAATCACTCGCATAATAATCATAAAGTTTTAAGGAGTAGTTCTCTGCTTTATGGTTCAAACCAAACATGACTACATAACCAGCATTTGAGCCTGTAATCGTTTTTGTTTGACTTCCTAAAGCATGCTCTATTATATTTGTAAACACAGAAGATGTTCTTTGTTTAAAAGCACTATAATAGGCTAAATCAAACTTAGTTGTTTTACCTAATTTATAATAAAGTGAAGTCCCCTCAACAGCTGATGGTAAGAGTCTTACTTCATTGGCATTTATAAGTGGTGTTCTAATCACTTCACGACCTAGATAAATCCCCATATTTTTATAGTCATATGCTAGATAAGCTTCACCTAAAACAGAAAAACCATCTCTTGCTATATTACCAGAAACACCATCTCCTACTCGTATACCATTATCTCTTGCTATAAGAGATGCATCTACATTAGCAGCTAATAAAAATGGATTTGTAGTCATAAAAGTCACACCACTACGAAAACCATAGAGGGATGCTGTATCAAAGCTAAGTTGGCCACCGATTGAGTTGGCATAAGCGGATGTACTTACTGCGTTTGGTGCTGACTTATCTTTATCAGTTTGTATATAATAGTACTTTACATTACCACTAACACTGGCTTCATTAAAAACTTCAGCGAGTGTATTTACTTCTGAAGTTGCTAATAGAGCTGATGAGAGTATAATAATAGCTAAACTTATATATTTCATTTGTTTCCTTTATTAGTACAATGGTATTTTACTATTAAGAATATAAAAAACTATTAAAATTGTATGGATATGCATAAAAGTGTAAATTTATATAAAATATTGGAAGAAAGTGTATCAAGACAAAAGTCTTGATACGGTGAAGAAGTGAAACGATTAACGCTTTGAAAACTGACGAGAACGACGAGCTTTACGCTTACCTGGTTTCTTACGTTCAACAACACGTGAATCACGAGTCATCATACCCTCTGGTTTAAGGATAGCTTTGATTTCTGGGTTAAACTCTACTAGAGCTTTAGAAATACCATGACGAAGAGCATCAGCTTGACCACCAAAACCACCACCTAAAGTAGTAGCAACGATATCAACTGAAGTCTCTTGCTTAGAAAGAACTAATGGTTGCTTAACACGAAGCTTCTTAGCTTCAAGTCCACCTAACCATGCATCTAAAGAAAGACCATTGATTGTCATTTTACCAGTACCTGGAGTTAACCATACTTTTGCGATAGACGCTTTACGTTTACCAGTTGCATAAATTGTATTTGCCATGTTAATCCTTACTTAGCTAATTGTGCAGTGTGAGGGTGTTCAGCACCTGCATATATTTTTAATTTTTTAATCATTTTAGCACCAAGCTTAGTTTTAGGAAGCATACCGCGAGCAGATAACTTATAAAGTTTCTCTGGATTTTTCTCTAAAAGTTCAGTCATTTTAACACTCTTAGTTGAACCGAAGTAACCTGAGTGAGAGAAGTACTCTTTGTTAGCTATTTTACCAAGTCCGTTGAACTTAGCTTTAGAAGCATTGATAATAACTACATAGTCACCACAGTCAATGTTAGGAGTCCAACAAGTTTTTCTTTTTCCACGAAGAAGAGTAGCTACTTCAGTCATCATACGACCAAAAGTTTTACCTTCAGCATCAATCAAAATCCATTTTTGATCAATTTGTTCAGTAGTTGCAATTTTAGTAAATTTCATTATGAACCTTTTTTGTATTAAATTTAAGCAAACGCGAACGCTTGTTTTAGTGGCGAAAGTATAACCACATAAACTTACAAGAAGCTTAATTTTAGGTTATTTTAAGAATATAAAACTACAGAAAATATTATCTGTTGTCAACATGTTATCATGCCTTATATACTTAAATTTACAAAGGGCCCTACAATCAAATATCTCTCTTACATTATCATATCTACTCTTCTTTGTTTACTACTATTGCCCCAATATATATTTGTCGACTCTGCTTCAAGTTTAGTCACTATGATCTTTGTTACTATATTCTTATTTCTTTTAGCCCTGACAAATAGAATACTCTTCTTTACTTTTTAGTATTTTTCGCATTTATAAGTATAGTTAGAGTTCACTTATACCTTCATTGGGGAGATGCTGTAGATTTAATCCCTAGACTAAATGTTTTTCTCCAATCACCAAAAAGTGAAACTAAAGAATATCTTGCTACCTACATTAGTTTAGGAGATTACCTTTTTCTTTTTACTACTATTGTACTCATTTTCTTGGTTTTTAGAATACTCATCAAAATTAAACCAAAACATTCTATAAAATCTTATGCAATCATAGTAATTTTCTTTGCAGTATTACAAAATCAAAAACCATTAAATTTTATAACATATTACTTTATCTCTTCACAAACTAGCGAAGCAATTTCTAAACGCAAAGAGTTACTTTTAAAAGAGAAATATCTAAAAGCTACACAATGTGAATATATTTACGATACTATACTCATTATCCAAGGTGAATCAGCAAATAAACATCATATGTCAGTTTATAATTACTCTATCGATACAACTCCATTTTTAAATACTTTATCTCACTCAAGTAACTTTTATAAATACGATATAATTGCACCCTCTAATCAAACACGATTTTCTGTTCCTATGATGTTTACAGATGCAGATATTCATTCTTGGTATGAAAAGTATTCAAACTCAGTATCTCTAATTACAAAGTTAAAACGATGTGGATTTCAAACACACTGGATTTCAACTCAAAGCAAAACAGGACGTCACGAAGATGCTATAACGAGTATTGCCCAAGAAGCTGATGATGTAGTGTTCTTAGCTAATACTGCACTTCAAGATGAGATAATTCTCCAACACGTACAAAATAGAGATACTAAACTAACGACTAAGCAAGCATATATTTTTCATATATCTGGCTCTCACTTTCGTTATTCTAGTAGATATAAAGATCATAAACTTTACAATAATGCTAGTACAATAGTTCAAGAGTATGATAACAGTATATTTAGTACCGATTTCCTTCTTGGAGAAATACTTAAATCTTTTTCAAAAAATAAAAAAACACTTTTTGTCTATTTTTCCGATCATGGAGAAGTAGTCTCTCCAGATAAGGCTGGACATGGGTATTACCCTTCATATAAAGATGAATTTGACATTCCATTTATTATGTATAGTGGGATAGTTAATCCGAGGCTAAGATTTAATGAAAACAATCAAAAAAGACTAAATGGAGAATCTATTAATCATATTTTAGAGTATGTGATCGGGATTACACAAGATAAGAATTTTTCATACTCAGATACTGTCTTCAGCCTCACTCCAAAAACAAAATCGATTATAAAGAGTTAAAAAATTACAATTACACATACTATTAGTTATAATTAGATTCTTTATTCATTACTATACACTTCTAAGGATTTTTTGCATGAAACTCTTTCATCTTACTAGTATTATATTTTTTTTATCTACAATTTTCACAACTATCACTTCAGCACAAACACCCGAGCAATCATCACTTAAAGGAAATGGAGAGTTATTCTACACTATCCCTCAAAAACAAGTCAATTCACCTTTAGATATGTTAACACAAGGTGAAGTATATGGACGGATCAGAAGTAACACATTTCTTTTCGTCTCTTCGAATCTAGATGGAGAATATGCGACCCCTGTAAGTGCAATCGGAACTTCTCTTCTTTATAAAAGTGCCTCTTATTCTGGTTTTGATTTTAATGTCGGAGTTTATGCCACTTACTCCTTTTTTAATGAGGATGATTTTAGTAAGTATGTAAGACGCCAAAAGGCTAAAGATACCTTTAGTAGATATAACTATGCAAATAAAAATGAAAAATATATATTTGTTCTTGGCAAAGCAAACCTATCTTATACATATTTTAAAACAAAAGTAATTCTTGGTCGCCAACTTGTAGAGACATTTTACACTCGTAGTAATGATACAAAAATGATTCCTAATAGTTTTGATGGTGTAGTTTTACACTCACATAATATAAAAGATACAAAAATTACACTTGCATACCTAGTCCGCCAAAAACTACGAGACCATACTCAGGCACATTCCATTTTAATGTACGGGGATGTAAACACCACCTCTTCACTCAAACCAGAGTGGAGTCAAAATGATGATAGTGCCATGCATAAGGGTCTCACATACACAGCACTTAAGGCTTCAGGCAAAACTACTGATGCTCCTCTTATAGTTCTTGACACTTTAAATAAATCTATCAAAAATCTCAAGCTAAACTTTGCGGCCTATCGTGTTCCTAATTTAATCTCACAAATCATGCTTGAAGCAAATTATAACATCCCTATGGGTTATGTCACTATTACACCTGCATTTAGATATCTACAGCAATTTGATAATGGTGCAGGAGTAGTTGGTGGAGCTTCACTTGGTGGTGAGGCAAGTAGCATCACTCCTAGTGGATATACAAATCCAGATTCTCTTGATTCGAAAATGATTGCAGTAAAACTTGTGACACAGTTTGCTGATATCAAAATAAATCTAGCATATACCGATATTTTAAATGAGGCTGACTTAGTTACTCCATGGAGAGGTTTTCCGACATCTGGATATACTCGTTCTATGGGAATATATAACTGGAAGGCAAATACAAAATCATATCGGGCTTTTATATCTAAGGGAAGTAATAAGTCTGGAGATTATAAAGATGCTCTGTATATCTTTTCTCTCCTTTATCTCGATGAAGATACAAACAAAGGTCAAGAGGACAGTATGTATTATTACGCGGGCATTGTAAAAAACCTTCAATCATATCCAGAACTGCAATACCGTGTTCGACTTGGTTACCGTGATTTTTATAATGATGCATATAGTTCTAAAGATTATCTTGATACTCGTTTAGAGTTCAATTATCTCTTTTAAGAAATCTTATGAAAAAAATACTCTTTTCTCTTTTTCTCTTTAGCCTCACTCTAAACGCAGTAAGTATCAACATTGCAGTAGCTGCAAATGTGAGTTATGCCATAGAAGAGTTAAAAGTAAAGTTTATTGAATTACATCCCGATATAGATATAAATATCATCTTAGGCAGTAGTGGCAAACTCACAGCACAGATAAGACATGGAGCACCTTATGGACTTTTTATGTCTGCAAATATGCTCTACCCTTCTAAGCTTTATGAAAATAAACTAGCTATTACTCAGCCACAAGTTTATGCAAAAGGCACCTTAGCCTTATTTAGTGCAAAAAAAAGAGACTTTTCTTTAGGTATACAACTCCTTACAAGCAAAGATATACAAAAGATAGCTTTAGCAAATCCTAAAACTGCACCTTATGGTAAGGCTGCACTTGAGGCTCTGCAAACATCTAAAATATATACAAATATACAAACAAAACTTATCTTCGCAGAGTCGATTTCACAAACACTCTCATATGTTATCACAGCAGCCGATATTGGTTTTATTGCTTCATCTTCACTTTATAGTGCTAAAATGTCTTACTATAAAAAAGGAATACACTGGTTAGAGTTAGACCCTAGCCTTTATAGTCCTATTGAACAAGGGGTAGTTTTACTCTCCTTTGGACAAGACATACAAGCTTATAGACTTTTTTACGAGTTTCTTTTTACGCTTGATGCACAAAAAATCTTTAAAAAATATGGATATATTATCTGATGAGCCAATTTCAAGCGAGTATTATAAATATACAAAAACATGATGCTCTTCATATAGTCACATTCCAAACTGAGGCTTTTACTCTTCATATGATGAGTCTTGAGTTAGATGAGAAGATAAGTGTAGGCACAAAGGTTTTACTAGGTGTTAAAGCCTCTAGTGTAGCCATCTCTAAAGGTTTTAGTGGTGAACTTAGTTATGCTAACCAATTAGAGTTAGAGGTACATAAGATACAAGAGGGTGAACTGCTTTGTTCTTTAGAATTAAAAGCTAAAAACTTTGAACTTGAGTCTATTATTACTCTTGGGTCAAAAAACAGAATGAAGCTTCAAGTCGCAGACACTATAACTGCGCTTATAAAATCTTCTGATCTTTATATAACAGAGGTGCTTTAAATGTTTGAACCTTTTTATATCAGTTTTAAACTCGCTTCTATTACAGTTTTAATTTTATTTCTTATATCACTTCCTCTAAGCTGGTATCTCTCACAAACAAAGTCAAAAATAAAACCTTTTATAGAAGCACTTACTGCGCTACCTATTGTTTTACCTCCTTCTGTTTTGGGTTTTTATATTCTTGTAGCACTTTCACAAAACTCACCCTTGGGTGCATTTTTTAAAGATACTTTTGACATTAGTTTAGTGTTTAACTTCACTTCACTTGTCATCGCTAGTTGTTTTTACTCTCTTCCTTTTATGGTGCAACCCCTTCAAAGTGGTTTTGAGTCTTTAAACAAAAATATGCTTGAAGCGAGTTATCTTTGTGGAAAAAGTAAACTACAAACGATTCTTTTTGTAGCACTTCCAAACATTAAACCAGCACTCATTACAGCTGTCATCATCACCTTCGCACATACTGTTGGTGAGTTTGGAGTTGTTCTTATGGTTGGTGGAAGTATTCCAGGGGAGACAAAAGTAGCCTCAGTTGCAATCTATGAGATGGTTGAGATTATGGACTATAAGGGTGCACATATATATAGTGCCATTATGCTTGGAATGAGTTTTATCGTGCTTTTGAGTGTTTATACTTTTAATGCTAAACACAAAAGAAAGTTTGGACTATAAGATGATAAATATAAACATTAAAAAAACTCTTCACGGTGTTAATGGTGCTATGAGTTTAGATATAGACTTGAGCATAAAACAGGGTGAATTTATAGCTCTAACAGGTCCTAGTGGTAGTGGAAAAACCACCCTACTTCGTGTACTTGCAGGACTAGAAGTTGCAGAAGGTGAAATCGAAGTAAACAAGTCATTTTGGCTCAAGAATAATAAAAGTATCAAAGCACAAAAACGCTCTATTGGTTTTATGCATCAAGAAAATGCACTTTTTCCTAATATGAGTATTTTACAAAACCTTCTTTTTGTTATAAATGATTTAGAACTAGCCCTGCGTTTACTCTCTCTTACCGGTCTTACTAAGCTTCAAGATAGCTATCCAAAAACACTTAGTGGTGGACAAAAACAGCGTGTCAGTTTATGTCGTGCTATGATGAGGAAACCTGATATTTTACTACTTGATGAACCTCTATCAGCACTTGATGCTAAGATGAGAACTCAGCTCCAGTCAGAGATACTAGCCCTTCATAAAGAGTTTAATACTACAACTATCATGGTTTCACATGAGCCAAGTGAAATTTATAAACTTTCCACTCGTACAATTGTTTTAGAAAATGGTCATATTATAAAAGATGGTAAAACTCAAGAGGTACTGCTAAAGTCCCAAGGAAGTCAAAAATTTAGTTTTGAGGGAGAACTCTTAGAGCTTAAAGAGGTCGATGTTATAATCATTGCTATCGTAGCCATAGGCCAGCAGATAGTTGAAGTAGTTGTAAGTAAAAAAGAGGCCCTAGACCTAAAAGTAGGTCAAAGGGTCATACTTGGTACAAAAGCTTTCGCTCCTACTATTTTACACCCATCTCTGTAAGTTGTTTTACATAAAAACAGCCATCATCTATACCTAACTCACAAGACTTTTTGTAGTACTCTTTTGCAACTTTTCTATCTCTCTTTACACCGCGTCCTATCTCATAACAAAATGCATAATGCTGACATGCCTCTGCTACACTATTGTTACAAGCCTTACCGTAAAACTCTAAAGCTTTTGGGAAGTTTTTCTCTACGCCTGTACCTTTATTGTAACTATTTGCTATAAAAAGACATGATTTTCCTAAACCTAAGTCGCATGCTTTTGTATAATACTCTAAAGCTTTTTTTATATCTATTTTTACAGTGATACCTTGGTTATATGCTTCTGCCATATATTTACACGCAAGTTGATTATCTTCTTGACATGCTGTATCAAATATTTTAAAAGCTTTTTCTTTATCTCCACTATTAGATGCGGCTATTCCTTCTTCTACTGATGAGGCATATATGTTTACACTTAGTAGTGTGAGTATTAGTAATATTTTTATTAATTTTTTCATTTGTATACCTTGTGTTTTAAATTTCGTCTATTTTTATTTCATATTCTAAAAGTATTGTATCAAGTTCACCTTGTTGGACTTCTAGTTCTTCAAAAAGTTCTTCCACTTTTTTCTCTTCTATAGAGACAGTTTTTGAAAGATCCATAAGAGATGCACTATCCCCTGCGTTTGAAGCCTTTATCAGTTCTTCATGATGTACTGAGAGTTCATCTTCGAGTTTCATGATAGATTCTTCAAGTTTTTCTACTTTTTTCTTAAATGGTGAAGTGAGTTTATTTCTCTCTCTTGTGAGTTCGGCTTTAAGTTTTTTACTCTCTTTGTTGTTTGACTTGGGTGCAACTTTTACTTTTTGTTCTGCCTCATCTTCTTCCCAGCCAATTTTTTCTAAGAACTCATCATAACCACCATTAAAGTACTCAGCACCATTCTTAGCGAAGATAACAAGTCTATCACAAACACGACGAAGCATCTCTTCTGAGTGAGTAACTATCATCACAGCACCATCAAAGTTCTGTATAGCTTCTGTTAGTGCTTCTATTGACTCCATGTCAAGGTGGTTGGTTGGCTCATCTAAAAAAAGAAGATTGACTTCTCTCGCTAAAATTTGACCCAACATAACCCTAGATTTTTCTCCACCCGAAAGTAGAGAGACTTTTTTATCACTACTATCTCCACTAAACATCATAGACCCAGCTATGCTTCTGACTCTCTCAGTAGAGAGTTTTAGGTTAGCTGAGTGTATCTCATCTATTACAGTCGCATTTGGATGAAGTCTAGCTATGTTTGTTTGACCAAAATGTGCAAACTCTACAGAAGGATGTGAAGTAAGTGTTCCAGACAACTGTTTAAGCTCTCCCGCAAGAGTATTAAGTAAGGTTGATTTACCCTTACCATTTTTTCCGATGATACCTATGCACTCACCGCGTTTGATACTAAAATTGATATCTTTAAAAAGTATATTTTGGGGAGTGTATCCAAAACTAAGGGCTTCAACTTCAAGCATAACTTTAGCCGGTGACTCTTTAAAATTAAACTCAAATGCAAGTGAGTTATCAAATGCTAGGTCATTCATCCTATCCATCTTCTCAAGCTGTTTTACTTTGGACTGAGCAAGTGAAGCTGTAGAAGCACGAGCTTTATTTCTCGCTATAAATTCTTCAAGTTCTTTTACTTTTTTATCTTGTGCTACTTTTTGTTTTGCATACAACTCATCATTTAAAGATAATTGTTCATAAAACTTATGGGTATTTCCTTCAAGGATCTCTATGTTTTTACGTACTAAACCCATAGTATGAGTACAAACACTATCCATAAAATCACGATTGTGCGTGATAAGAATAAGTTCTCCAGGAAATGAGCGTAGGAAGTTCTTTAACCAACGAAGCGAGACAATATCAAGGTAGTTAGTCGGCTCATCGAGTAGTAGTAAATTTGGTTCTGTTACAAGGAGTTTTGCAAGATTTATACGTATCTGGTAACCACCCGAAAACGATAATGGATCTTTGTCTAAGTCCTCGTTTACAAAACCTAAACCAAAAAGTATCTTCTCAACCCTATATACATCATACTTCATCTCTTCCTCAAGAGCGAGAGCTGCCTCTTCTCTGAGTGTTTTTTCACTAAAAGTAAGATGTTGTTTAAGTGTTCCTATCTTATAGTGTTTTGGAATGATTACATCCCCACTATCTTCTGTCTCTTCACCTAGTATGAGCTTAAAAAGTGTTGATTTTCCACTTCCATTTCGTCCTACAAGCCCCATACGGTTTCCTGCATTTAACTTCATGTTGAGATTAGAGAAAAGTTCTTGGGAAGCGAAACTTTTGGAGATATTTTGTAGTTGAATCATATGGCTCTTTTCTTTATTAATCTATTAAGTGTATTATATCAAATCAAGCTAATAAATAAGATATTACATGAATCTACTTATCAAAAATATATAAATACAGTTCTTTATTAAACTTCTACTAGTTTTATCTCACTTGCTAGTAGATAGCAGATGATACCTTTTACATTTTCCCCACTGATCTCTTTTATCGCTCTCACATAAGCACGAACTTGTTTGACATGGTGCTCACTATAAGACATTGAAGATTTATAGTCTATGACAATATAAGAACCATTTTCTTCTTGCACTAAGAGGTCGATATAACGCAGTTTCTTCTTATAACGCAGTGCTTTTTCTTTATAACATTTACCTTGGAGTAGTTCTTGCACTGCATTAGATCTTACAAATAGTTCTACACGCTTAGAAATATCTTGTATCTCAGAGTCTTCTAACCTTGAACCATATTTATTAAGCATCATATTTTCTGCATTATTTATTGCATATAATGTAAATTCACTCATCATCTCTAGCATATAATGTAAAGCAATACCAAAGTTTATAGCCTTTAAATCTCCATCTATCTCATTTTCTAAGGCTAAAATATCACTCTGCGTACCATAGTAGAGCTCTTTGTAGTCTATTCTTTCGAGGCTCTGTACTGGTTCTTTCTCTTTTTCACTTATTCTCATTTGGCCATACTGTGCCACTTGAAGATCAAGTAAATCAAAACTAGACTTCTCAGACTTTTTGATGATAACTAGATTTTCTCTTGCTCTTGTAAACGCGACATAAAGAGCATTAAGTTTATCTTCTTTGACAAGAATTTTCTCTTTTTCTAAAGCTCGTTCATACTCTATATCTATGGCATCTCTATTTTTTGTTCTAAGATATACACTACCAAGTGAAATACCATCATAGTTATAAATGATACTATCAGTTGCCACATTTGGACGTTTAAGCGAGTCCATAACTATGACATTTTCATACTCCAAACCTTTTGACTTATGAATTGTGAGAACCCGCACTCCACTTATATCAGATGAAGCTGCTGCCGTATCAAGTCTCTCATACTCAAAAAGCAGTGCTTCCACATCTGGGTACCGAGCTACTGCATTTAAAAAACGTACTAAGTGAAAGTCATCATTAAAGAGTTTGTACTTATCTATAGCCTTTTTAACAATATCTAAGAGTTTTGTCTTGTTAAAATCTGCTCTGTATACTTTAAGAGGTTTTTGTTCGATAAGCGCAAAGAAGTTATGTCTATATATATCTTCATTAAAGTAAAGATATTTGAGATACTCTAAAATTGCTTTGACACTTTGCTGATTAATGAGTTTTGTTGTTGTTTCAGTTACTACATCTATCTTCTCACAAAGCAAAGCATTTTTTATAGCCTCGCCATCTCCATTAGTGGTGCAAAGAATAGCGATATTATTACTATCTGCTCCAAGAGAGAGCAGTTTTTTCACCTGTTTTATCGCTTCTACTAGAGGTTCATTATTGAGAACCACCTCAACATAACCAGCCTGTGCACTTGGACGAACTAACTGGTCAGAGTAGTTCTTTATCTTGTCTACGAATGAGCGATTTACAAACTCTATTACCTCTTTTTGTGAGCGATAATTTGTAAGGAGTTTTTGTACCTCAGTTGCATTTTCTTCGACTACTGCACCAAACAGAGCAGATACACCACCTCTAAACCTATAAATAGACTGCTTCACATCACCAACAAAAAAGAAACTTCCATTCTCAAAGATTCCAGACCCAGAAGTTATCTCCTGGATGAGAGGTTTTAAAATCTCATACTGTGTTATGCTTGTATCTTGAAACTCATCTAAAAGCATATGTTCTATTTTTGCATCTAGTCGAAAGTATAAAAATTCGCTATCATCAAGTCTATGTAAAATTGTATGTACTAAAGAAGTTACATCCGAAAAACTAAGCTCACTATCTTCCATATAAAGGCCTTTTTTCGCCTTTTGATAGATATCTACTAAGTCACTTAAGACATAAAAAAAGTTTTGCTCTTTTGCCTTATAATACCCTTTGATAGCTTCTTGAATAATGTGAAGGTTTTGGTTCATCTCAAGACTAAAACATTTTTTAAAAACCCAATACTCTAAAGTCTCTTTGACAATCCACGATTTTATTAGTAAGTCATCAAAACTCTCTGCCGTAACTGCTTTTATCAGTGAGGCAGATGCCCCCTTACAGTTTGTTACAATTCCCTGAATATTTGAAAGTGCAAGCATTGCTTCTTTTTCAAAGGAGTCTGTACTGGTTTGTACAAATGTAATGTGTGAGAGTTCTTCTTTTTTAAGATAAAAAGCATCCAAAAGGGTAAATATATCCGTCACTCTCTTTTTAGACTCTAAAGAAAGGTTTATGAGTTGGCTTCGGTTTCCTGCAACACTTACCTCTTTTAAGAACCGCTCTAAGAGTTTTTGTTCATGTTGAGAAGCAAAAGTAGAAAAGTCTGGCATAAGTGAAGCATATAGAGAAAACTTTCTAAGTATATGCGTAAAGAAACTATCTATAGTCATAATCTTTGTATGGGCATTTAAGAACTCATTTAAGATAGTATCACGTTGACTTACTAAGTACTCAGCTGACAAGTCAGTCACTTTTGCTATCTCAAAAAGCTCATCCCTGTATTCTAACTCTTCTAAAGTCTCAACCACTCTCTCTTGCATCTCATGTGCAGCCTTATTTGTAAAAGTAAGTGCTAAAATTTTTGTAGGGTCTGAACCACGAAAGAGTAAAGAGAGATAACGCACAACAAGCATAAAAGTCTTTCCACTTCCTGCACTCGCTTCATAAGCCAAATTTTGTTTAAATGCCATTAGTCTCTCCCACACATTACAGCATATTCACAGTATCTACACTGCGACTCATCTTCGCAGAGAACAAAGTCTATATACTCGACTTGAAGCAGATCTTTAATGTGAGACTGTAGTATCTCTAGTTTTTCGCTTAAAAAGGCTTCAGGCACTATCTGTACCTCTTTTAAGTCATAAAATACACAACTTGTCACATCTCCTAAACTCTGAGTTAAAAGATAGTAGAACTCTAACTGAAAGTCTGTAGCTTCTGTAAAGTTATTTTTGTTATAAAGTTTGTATGCACCTGTTTTATAATCAAGAACTTCTATCTCATTGTCTCGTTTATCTACTCTATCTATCTGACCAAGCAGAGTCATTCCAGCATACACTACACTAAAACTCTCTTCACAAGAATAGACTTCAAAACCATCAGCAAATCTTTGTATCTCTTGTATGTAAAACTTTTGTAGTCGTTTTTTTTGTAAACTAATAAGATACTTATCTAACTCACTTTTCCCACACTGTTTATCCAGCTCTTTTTCTAAGTCTTTTTGTAGTTCTTTTATATCTGTATAAGAACTCTTTTTGGAGTACAACTCTTTAAGTGCCAAATGCACTACATTCCCTATCTCATACTCTTGGGGTACATCTTGAGGTATATCATGTCCATAGAGTTTTTGGATATATTTATGATAGTACTTGCGTTTACAGCTAAGATATGTCTTGAGTCTCGTTGCTGAAAGTTTTACGTCTTTAAAGCTATAATCTAAAACAATACTTTGAAGCTCATTTATAACTTTAGGCTCTCTTTTAAACAAGATGTTTGCATAGTCTAATTCTTCATGAATTCTTTCATCTTTAATTACGAGTTGTTTTAAAAAACGCGAAGCACTGCTCTCACTAGAACTCACAAAAGAGAGAGCCACTTCTTTACTTGCATTAATCAGCATCTCATAATAGTGTTTTTGTAGATTTTCTCTATCACTCATTGTTGGTAAGGAAGCATTTTCTCTGACACTTGTGTTTAAGAACATATCTTTATCACTGCGTTTAGGTACATTTTTGTCATCAAAGTCCATAATTATGACAGCATCAAAATCTACACTTCTAGTCTCTAAAACACCCATAACAGTCACTTTACCACCACGAACATCATCTAAGGTTCTCCCAGCCAACCTTTGCATAAAAAGACTCAGTAGTGATTTGATCGTCATATCCTGCATAAAAGATATGATTTTCTCAAAACTATACAACTCTTCAGTATAAATCTTCAACTCTTTTTTATCACTAATAAAGTCACTTAGTTCAGATAAAAAAACTATAAAATCTACCTGAGATAAACTCTTATAGTAAATAGATGCAAGTTTTATATAAAGTTCATTACCAACTCTAGCAAGTCTAGCAGAGTTTTCTTGTGAGTCTAGGTCAAGTCTTTTTATACTAGCGTTTAGTTTTATGTAGATACTACTAGACACAAAAGGCTCACCCATAGCAAAGTTAAAGTTACACTTCTCATCAAAGATTTTGAGCATTGTAGCTCTACTCTCATCTGGTAGTATAACTGCTATTTTTTCAGCTTTATAACCCTTGTGTACAAACTCATATATTTTCTTTTTGACAAAAGCAACTTGGAGCAGTGCTTCGCCAAAACTCTCACAAGATACATTTTCATTTTTAATGACTTTTATTTGGGAGAGAATTGTCTTTTTGTTTAGAGATAAAAGGTATTCATATCCCGATTCTAAAGTAAACCCTAGTTCAGTAAATCGTGTCTGCATTTTTTGGTTAAAAACACTCGTAGTAAAGTCAATTTTAATTTGTCCATACTCTGTATATTTTTCTAATAATGCAAACTCAAAATTTGTCAGGTGTCCAGCAAGTTTAAGCGTTACATCTTGGTGATTTTTTGCATACTCCGCATTAAACTCATACAGTTTTGGTAAAAATATTCTATCTAAGTACTTTCGCTTATTACAAACTTGCTCATAGCGCCTATAGAGCTCTATAAGTATCGTTATATGCTCTTCATATTCTGCATAAAGGTCTGCAGAGGCAAGAGCGTTTATATCATACAACTCAGCACTAATCTCTTCAAAAAATTTAAATATATAAGAGCTATTTTTAGTAAAAGTAAAAAAGTTTCTCTCTATCTGTAAAGAAGAAAATCCATCAAAGTCTGAGGCTTCAAGTAGAAGTAACACACGACTATCTTCATCTATAAACTGATAGCCATTGACTATACATAACTTAGCGATAAAATCACTCATAGTTATATAGTTTGGAAGAAAAATGGATTCATCTGATAGTTTTTGTTGTTGGTCTCGTATAGCACGAGCAGATGGTAGTACTAAAGTTCGTTCATCCACACTCTTACCTTAAAACTCATACCATCTTGGATTTCTAGTGTCTGTTTTTATATTTAAAAAACGTTCTTTATTTTCCACACGTACTTTTGCAATAATATTCCAAACACCTTGTTTGGGAAATTTCTTTAAAGTAAAACTATATACACCATTATCTACACTAGGATTTTCTAATGTTTTATCAAACTCCGCTGTCTCAGGTCTACTTATAGCAATTTTAATTTTTGCATTATTTAAAACCATACCATCTTTTGTAGTCACTTTATATGAGATAATAGGTGATTCACCAGCTATTGTTTTATTAGTAAACACGATATTATAGAGTCTATCAAAGTCCATTCTTTTTTTGATAAAGTCATTAGCATTTAAGTCAGCTTCTTGATACTTAGTCATATACACATCACTCTCTTGAATTGCAGAACTCTCAGTTATAAATATAGTAGCAATACAAAAACTAAATATTAAAGTAATTGCAGCTCCAATAGCATAAGGCCAAGCTCTTCCATTATTCATCTTCAACTCCTTTTTTCTTAAATTTATTTTTCAAGTATAAAAAGAGTGCATAAAGTATAAAACCATAAAAGAGTGTTTTTACGATCACTAAAGGGTACTGGGAGGATGTACTTACTCCATTCTCTAGGGTAAGGTCATGGGCAGTAGCTACTTGCATAGATATATCTAAGTAACCATTATACATAGCTGCTGAATACTTTCCGGTTTGCTCTCCCTTAACCTTGTTCCCAAGTAGAGGTAATATTGTTCCCCCAGAACTGCTCATAAGCTCTTTTATATCATCAAAACTTCTTGCAAAAATTATTGAGATAAAAAAAGCTTGAACAGGTGAAGCGACAGGACTAAGTACCTGTTTTTTATTAAAATATTTATATAAAGAGACATCATTCGTCCAAATATTTACATTTTTATCAAGTTCTGAAAACATTAAAACTATTGTTGGTTTTGAGAACTCTTTAAGAAGTTCTTTTTCATACACTTCTATATTTTTATTTTTGGGAAGTGCTTTGAGCATTACTAACTTTAAAGAGACTCCTGTTTTATTAAAAAGCTCAGAACCTAAAGTTTCAATATTTGTTGTAAACTTTGGATTATGTATTATCTCATCTTTATATAAATACTTTGCGAAAACTTCTGTTTGAAAGAGTAGTATGATTATAAGGGACATAAATCCTTTAGTAAACTTGTGCAACTTAAATCCTAACCAACATAAAGGTGATTAGAAGTAAGTACCGAATAAAGAGTAAAGGTAGCCAGAGCAACTAACCCTAATGCAATAAGTTTATCCATCTTAAGCTCCTTTTACATCTATAATATGTTTAGCATTATCTTTGTCAAACATTTTAATAGATTTTTCATTTTTAATCTCATAATAATTTACAGCATTATTGTTTTGTGTACCAATAGCAAAGTACATGAGAAAAACTAGTGCTATAAAAAGTACGATTATTGCTACAATAAAGCCTAAAAGTCCGTCAAATGAAAAAACATGTCTAGAATTCATCATCTTATTCTCCTTTACTTAAACTAATAATATAAGCACTCACAGCCTCTTTTTGTTTTGCATTTAGTCTGTCAAACGCAGGCATAGCACCAATAGAACCTTTTTTACCATGGTTTAGTACATTTGTAACAAGTGTTATATCATATGCCGCGATATTTGGTGCAACATACACCATACCAGCTCCATCATCCCCATGACAAACAGAACAAGCTCCAGCAAACACATCCCCACCTTCTCCACTCATACCATTTGCAACATAAGTAGAAACAGCATCTATTTCGGCATCGGTAATTGGAGCATAGTCTTTATTTGCATTCATTAAACCATAACGATCTGGCATTGGATTTTCACTACCAAGTAGAAAGTTATTTGAACCATTAATAACTACATCTTTGACAGTTCTAAATTCAAGTCTAACATTTAAGTCAGCTGCACTACCGTCTATTCCATCTGCAGCAAGACCATGACAAACTTTACACTCAGCCAAAAAGACAGACTCACCCATGTCAACAAGTCTCTCACCAGTGATGCTGGCATACTTTTTTTCAAACTTTTTATTGTGAGCAGCAACATCTTCATTGTATTCACCGATCTGCGAGTATGAATTCACTGGATAACCAATGACAAAATACCACATAGCATATACCATTGTTGCTAAGTACATAATTGCCCAACCCTTTGGAATAGCATTGTAGTACTCACCTATACCATCCCAATTGTCATCAGATAATTCTCCATCTGCAGTATCAACTTGCATCTGACGAACAAACTTAATTATAACAAATACTATGATGACTACAAGTGCAACAGCACCTCCAATAGCGAACATATTTACTATGTCACCATTCAATCCCCCCTTAGATCCAATAACTGACATATATGTAATAGTCAACATTGTAACGGCAACAATAATTCCCCAAAGATAAATCTTATTCATATTTCTCTCCTACTTTTTTTGTACCATCACGGTACTTTTTATCGCGAGATGTAGCATTTACAGGAGTATCTGCTATATCATCTTTTAATGCCATATTGCTGTAATCTTCATAATCAACACCATCAGCATCTTTTCTTTTGCTATATAAATGATATATATAAGTATAAAGACCAATAGCTAAAGTAGCAGTCATTATAAAGTAACCATACGCTTGTAATTGAGCAATGTCCATAGCTGTACCTTTTATTTGAGGCTATTCATATATGCGATAATAGCAACAATCTCTGGGATCTTGCCACTCTCTACAGCATCTTTAATATTTTGATCTTTCATATCAGCAACAATTACTTTTGCTTCCTCTAAGGCTAAAGCATTTGCCTCAGCTATAGAGTCACCCATTTTAATAATTTTATTTGTCCCATCTTTCATAGGAATAGCTTTATTATAAGGTGTTGAGAAGAACTGTGCTATGGTTAACTGTTCAGCATATGCTGTCTCTACATCAGTTTCATTCTCATATAACCAAGTGTACTTAGGCATAATTGAACCTGGTACAACTGCAGCTGGGTCTTTCATATGAGTTTCATGCCAATCTGTTGTACGGTAGTTACCAACACGCATCAAGTCTGGTCCTGTACGTTTTGAACCCCAGAGAAATGGTCTATCATATGCATACTCACCACTCATAGAGTAATGACCATATCGATCTGTCTCTGATTTAAATGGACGAATAAGTTGTGAATGACAAGCATTACAAGAATTCTTAATATAAACATGACGGCCTGCTAACTCTAAAGTTGAGTAGGGAGTTGTTCCCACTAAAGGTCGTGATGCTTGAGCAAAGCTTGGAACAATTTCTATTAAACCAGCAAATGAAATCGTAATAAATACACTCAATGCAAAAAAGAACGGATTTCTTTCTAACCAATGAAACATAATATAATCCTTTTACTAAGCGCCCATAGGCGATGCATTTTGTAACTCGTGTTCTTCAACTTCGCGAGCAGATGTAGTTTTATAAATATTGTATACAAACATAAGAAAACCAATAAGGTACAGAGTACCACCAACAGCACGAATCGTATAATAAGGATGTAATACAGTCACTGTATCGATAAATGAGTAAGCTAAGTTACCAAACTCATCATGAGCACGCCACATCATACCTTGTGTAATTCCTGCGATCCACATAGATGTAAAGTATAAAACAACACCTAAAGTTTGAATCCAAAATTGCATATTCATTAAACTTCTAGAATAAATCTCACGTCTAAAAATACGAGGTGCCATGTGATAGATAGCTGCGATAACCATAAAACCAACCCAACCAAGAGCACCATCATGAACATGTCCAATAATCCAGTCGGTAAAGTGTGCAATAGCATTAACAGATTTGATAGCTTGAATAGGACCTTCTAATGTTGAAAACATATAAAAAGTAGAGCCAAGAACCATAAACTTAATAAGTGGAGATGAAGCAACCTGTTGCCACTCACCTTTCATTGTAAGAAGCATATTAATTGCCGACCCCCATGAAGGTAGGATAAGGATTACTGAGAATACAGAACCCATAGTCTGCATCCAATCAGGAACTGTTGAGTAAAGCATATGGTGACCTCCTGCCCATATATAAACAAACATTAATCCCCAAAATGAAAGTAAAGACAATTTATATGAATAAATAGCCTGACCTGATTCTTTTGGTAAAAAATAGTAAACCATTGCAATAATTGGAGTTGTTAAAACAAAAGCAACTGCATTATGACCAAACCACCACTGAACAAGTGCATCGTTTGTGCCTGCATACATAGACACAGAGTGCCACCATGCACCAATCATTGTCTCACCGGCTGGTGAAGTTACAAACATAGTTGGAATTTCCATATTATTAAAGAGGTGAAGCATAGCGACTGCAAGGAATGTAGCTATAAAGTACCAGATAGATATATAAAGTGCTTTTTCACGTCGAAAACCAACTAATCCAGCTATACTTGCTCCCCATAGTGTCCATACAACTGTAATGGATAAATCGAGAGGCCACTCAAATTCTGCATACTCTTTTGATGTTGTAATACCCATTAATAAAGATAAAACAATAACTGCAGAAGCACTGAAGTATAACCAAAAGTGTAATTTACCAATGAACATCAATATTTTAGACTCTGCCATTGATACCTTTAATACACGTTGGCCAAGATAATACCAAGATGCCCAAACAGCACTCAGCGTAAAACCATAAATTACACTATCTGTATGTAGCGGTCTAAGACGACTGAAGTTAGTATATTCAGCTAAATCTTCCCCCAAAAAAGTATTAAACTCCGGGTATGCCATTTCCCATGCTAAAATAACTCCAACAAGCATACCAATTGTCCCTACAAATAGTGCATTCATTATAAATAACTTAGATACACTATAGTCGTATTCTAATGGACCATTCTTAGTCATATAATCTCCTTGTAAATCAAATTAAAATGCAATTCTATCGAAAATAGGTTAAACCTGCTTTATATATTTATAATCTTTATTCATTGCAATTAATAAATCAATATTTTCTTCTTGCAATTGAACAAATAACTCTTTTAATTTTTCATGTAAAGCTACAGCACTTAAATCTTGTTCGACTATCTTACTATAGTGTTTAAAAAAATCGCTATAAGGTGTAATCCCAACTGCAAGAACTATTGTAATATCAACATCACTAAAGTAAGTTTCCCAAGATGGTGTGATTTTTTTGATAACATTTTTTCTTGTCATATAGATAATAACAAATACTATCATCATCATAATAGACATAAAAACTATAAACATAACTATCTGAGTTACTAGTCCAACTTTCTCATATACGAAATCATTAAAAATAGCGAAGAACTCAATAAAAGGCATAGCGAGGATAATAATCTTAATAACTAAACTACTCATACCACCTACAGGTGCTGCGTTAAAGAGGCTTAATTTTTTCCCATTTTTGTTTGTAAAGGTTGATAAAATTGATTTAAGGGGGTAAGTTGACATAAATTTTCCTAAAATAATCTAAATAAGTTTAAGAAATTATAGCAGGGGAAACTAAAAGTTTAGAAAATAGAGAAGACTCTATTTTCTAAGAAAGTGCATTAAATTTTAACATCTCATCAATAGTAACTAAAATAATAGTTAGTAAAAATGCAGCATTAATCTGGTAAAAAATCTTTCTTGCATGTTTAAGCTCAAAACTTTTAGATAAAAGTTGTAAACTGCTAGCAAAACCAAGTAATCCAGTTATAACAAGTAATATAAGAATTACGTCACTTGCTGGATTAAATATACTCACCATAAAAATACCAGTTTGTATTGTAAAAACAAGCCATACAAAAGTTAACTTTTGAAGTGTATTTTTACCAAAAAGTTTCATAGCAGTTGGATATCCACCATTATCATAATCACCGTAAAATAGCATTACTAGTAACCAAAAATGTGGTACCTGCCATACAAAGTAAAAAAGACCTAAAGCATAAAACTCAACTTCTCCTAAACTATGTCCAGCTGCAATCCAACCAATAGCTGGAGGAATAACACCAAGTAAAGCACCAGGAACAACAGCTAAAGCACTAGTCTTCTTTAATGGAGTATAAACAATGTTATACCAAATAAATGCGAACAAAAATAAGTTTACACCTATCATACCAATAACATAATAAATTAATGCAAGTGAAGCAAGAATTAAAACGACTGCGATTATTACACCAGAAAGTGGTGACCACTTTCCAGATGCGATAGGTCTATTTTTTGTTCTCTCCATCAAAGCATCTTCTTTGTACTCTTGAACTTGATTAAGAGTTGAGACTCCCATAGCTACAAGAAGTACAGCAAAAGTTGATAAGAACATATCTGTTCCAATCTCGCCCTTTGCCATTATATAGGCGAAGAGAGCCGAAAGGCTCACTGCGAAAGAAAGAACAAATTTCGTAAGAATTCTTAGATCTCTAATCATTTTGTATTTTCGAGGTATTCCGCAATAGCTGAAACTTCTTCATCTGATACATAAGGGAATGCTGGCATTGTACCAATCATACCCTCTTTACCGTTCTTTAATACATTACGTAAAAGGTCTACATCGTAACTTACAAGACTTGGAGATGTACCGTACTGACCTTTACCATCTTCACCATGACATGAACTACATGCTGCAAATGAAGCAGGTTGTGTACCGATCATACCACCAGCTACATAAGCTGCAATTTCCTCAGCGTCTGTGCCTTCAGCCATACCAGCTGGCATTGCACCCATAGCATAACCAAGTTTCTCTTGACCATTTTCAATAACATCTAGAACTTGTTCTTTAGTCAATCTTCTTGTTTTAAGTGCAGGACCAACAAGTACCTTATCACTATCTACTGCATGACAACTTTTACAACCATGTTGTTGTAATATAGCATCACCTGAGTTACCATAGTCACCCTCTGGTGTTTCTTCATTACTATTGAACCAAGTGTTATATTCAGCTATTGGAAGTACAACAACTCTAGAGTACATATATGAGTGATCAGTACCACAGTACTCAGCACACTCAATTTCGTATTCACCAACTTGATTAGAATTAAACCACTGCTTTGTAATACGACCTGGAACAACATCCTCTTTCATACGGAAAGCTGGGATAAAAAATGCATGTAAAACGTCATCAATTGGTGCCGTCATATTTAAGATAATATTTGTGTTAACTGGTACATAAAGTGCCGATTTACCCATAGTACCTTTTTCAATAAGTTTTCCATTTTCATCTCTAACAGGTTTAGTATATGCTCCACCAAGTTTATGAACAAATCCACTTTCGTTTGCAGGATATTCATATCTCCATTTCCATTTACTACCTTCAACTTCAACGACGATACTATCATCAATTGCTGGCATAGTTCTAGCTGTTACCATAGAAGTGTAACCGTACCAAAAACATACAAATAAAGTGATTGTAGGAACAACTGTCCAAACAATCTCTAATAATGTATTGTGAGTAACATTTTGGATGTCTTCATCTTTAACATTATTTTCGCGATACTTCCATGCTAAATACACTAGTGGAATTGCAACCGAAGCAAAAAGAACTAGTGAAATCCATAAGTTGATTTCAAGAGCTTGTTGAATGTGTTCTGCGATTACTGTACCGCTTGTATTAAATCCTTGTAACATATGGCCTCCTTAGTGCTCTGAGTGTGTAGCTTCATGACTAGCACCACTCGTATGTTCTGATGTAGTATGACTACTCTCAGAGCTTGCTGAGTGATGACCAGCTGTAGGGCTACCAGCACTCGTTGTAGCAGATGAGATATGACTTTCATCTACATATTGAAAATTATTTACATCGTATATTACGATTGAAAAGAAAAATATAACGATAAAAACAGCAAAAGATACTGTCCAACCGATTAAAGTTTCACCTTTTAGGTGCATATAATAAAATAAAATAATAATTGCTTTAATTAGACCAATTAATAACTGTACTACAAAAGTAGCATCTGTTAAAAACATACTTGGCTGAATAAAAGTAATAGTAGTTAAAATTAAAAGTCCTATTAGAACCTTATAATAACCACCTTTTTCTGCTTGATAATCTACTTTTGCATTAGTGCTCATTATTATGTCCTCCAAAAAGTGATCCGATATCTGGTAAATTGTATCCACCAGCATCAGCACCAATCATATAGAAATAAGGAAAAACAAATACCCAGATTAAGTGAACTAAATCCCAGTAAAGTGCGATATTCCAGTAAAGGATATGGTGATCTGTAGTTACTTTGTTTGCATTAATACGCTTAAGTAACCATAACATAAGACCAATACCTATGATAATGTGAAAACCATGTAAACCAGTCATTGTGAAGTACATACCAAAGAATAGTATCTGACCAAATGGCTTAGAATGTGCATTTCCAGACTGAAGTGCATCAAGACCTAAGAAAACACCGTGATGGAACTCTAAAGACCACTCAATTGCTTTTACTCCTAAGAATAAAGAAGCAAAAAAGATAGTAGCCCAAATCATAAGTTTAGCACCCTTAACATCACCACTACGGAACTTAAGTAAACCAAGACCCATAGTAAGTGCAGATATAAGAAGTACTACTGTATTAAAACCACCAAGAACTCTATTTAAAGATGCAGATGCATCGATATAATCTTGATGATGAAGTGTAAAGTAATATGTAAGAACCATAAACATAGCTCCAAACATAAGAACTTCAGTTAACATAAATAACCAAAATCCTAATTTACCACCGTAAAAGTCACCTTGCCAGCCTTGAACTTCATGTTCAACACCATCGCGAGTAGTCGCGATTTCTGGTACGTATGCGTGATCAGACATTAGTCAATCCTTTTCATAGTTTCATAATCAAACTTAACCACTGGTTTACCATGATGATACTCATATGGGTTGAAGTCAACATAAGGAACTTTAGTATGGTTCTCTAATGGTGGTGGTGAACTTGGTAAGTGCCACTCAAGAGTAGTTCCTTCCCATGGATTAGTACCAGAAAGCTCTCCAGTATTCCAATTAGAAAGGAAGTTCCAAAACATTAGAAGAAGACCAGATAAAATTACGATTGCACCGATACCAGAAATTTGGTGATAAATCTCAAATTCAGGAAGGTAATCAAAATAACGTCTAGGCATACCGTAGTAACCAGCGATAAACATTGGGAACCAAAGTAAGTTGATACCGACAAAGTTTAACCAGAATGCTGTTTTAGCAACACTCTCATTGTACATTCTACCTGTAACTACTGGATACCAATAGTGAAGACCAGCGAAAAATAAGAAAACAACTCCACCAAGAATAGCATAGTGAAAGTGAGCAACAGAGTAGTAAGTATCTTGAAGGTGAATATCAGCACCAACCATAGCAATAGTTACACCTGTAAGACCACCAATAGCGAAAGTAATAATAGTTCCAAGTGCCCATAACATAGGTGTTTCAAGAATAACTTTACCCTTGTACATTGTAGCAATCCAGTCATAGAACTTAATACCTGTTGGAATAGCAACAAAGAATGTAAGGAATGAGAAAATTGTTTTAGCAATGTCTGACATACCAGAAGTAAATAAGTGGTGACCCCATACTAAATAACCGATACCTGCGATTGATGCAGATGAAAGTGCGATTGTACGGTAACCAAAGATTTCTCTTCTTGAAAATACAGGAATAATTTCTGACATAATACCAAATGCTGGTAAAATCATTAAATAAACTGCTGGGTGAGAATAAATCCAAAAGAGGTGCTCAAATAATACTGGATCTCCACCTTTAGCAGGATCAAAAATACCAATACCGAAGTACTTCTCTAAAATAGCAAGAATAAGTGTAATACCTACAACTGGAGTTGCAAGAAGTTGAATCCATGCTGTTGCATATATTCCCCATACAAATAAAGGCATTTTAAAGAAACCCATACCTGGAGCACGAAGACGGTGAATAGTTACAAGAAAGTTAAGACCTGTAAGAATTGAAGCCATACCAAGAACAAATGCAGCAACAAGTGTAGTAATTACATTTGTGTTTGTATTTAAACTATATGGTGCATAAAATGTCCAACCTGTATCTGCAAAACCGTTACCAGTCCATAAAGATGAAAGTGCTATTAAACATCCTAAAATGTATAACCAGAATGTAAACCAGTTAAGACGTGGGAAAGATACATCTTTTGCCCCAATCATTAATGGCATAACAATATTTCCAAATACTGCTGGAATACCTGGAATGATAAATAAGAAAATCATAATAACACCGTGAAGTGTAAAGGCTTGATTAAATGTATCACCATCCATAATTTGTGCACCTGGTGCAAATAACTCTATTCTCATTGCCATTGCCGTAGCGATTGCAATAAAAAAGAATGTGAACATAACTGCTGCATACATAACACCAATACGTTTATGGTCTACTGTTAGTAGCCATTGCATAACTTTGGTTTTTGGGTGACCAATCGCACAGTGTGTTTCGTCGAAATAACTTTTACTCATTGTCTTCTCCTTTTTTTTGGTGGTCGTCTTCTTTTCTGCCTGATTTAACAAGCCAAATGAAAAATACCAATACTATTGTTATCATTACTGTTGCTGCAATTTTCTCCCAAACAAAAACATAAGTTTTTCCTTTAGGGTCATATGCAAAACAAAATAGTAATGTTTTTGCTATTGTTGGTCCTACTTTACCGTCTGAAGCTTCTATCACAGACATTTTCACATCAAATGGAAGTTGGTCAATACCGTTAAGGTATCTCGTAATCTTTCCCTCTGGGGATAATACTATTAATGCAGCACCATGGATGTACTCTACCACTCCAGTAGATAAAACATCTTTTTGGAAATAAAATCCAACTTCATCTGCTAAGACCTTAGAACTTCCATCTTTTCCGATAACAAAACTCCAAGCATCCGTGTCAAATGCTCTCGTCATAGATGCTAAAAGATTTCTCTTTTTAGCTGCTGCTAAAGGGCCTGTTTCAGTTTCTGCGAAACTTACTGTCAGAACTCGATAGTCGACATTTTCTTCTAAATCTAATCTACCCAACATATCAGCCATATCATTTAGCTGTGGTGTACAAATACCAGAACATCTAAAGTAATTTAATGTTAATAATGTCGGCTTGCCGTCCATCAACTCCCGAAGAGTAACCACTTCTGATTTTTCGTTAATAAACTTTAAATCAAGTGAAACACTATCCCCTAATTTCTCTGATATTCCTAACTGACTTGCATATAGAAAGTTCATGAATAAAGATATGACTAATATGTATCTAAGCATAGATTATCCTTGCGTCTTAATTTCCTCAATATAAATACTGAAAAATATACGGAAGTATACTTAAAAATAGATTAATAATACTTGAATCAGTTATTATTATTGTTTATTTTAAGTATTATATTTCCTTATCTTTTTCGTCTCTATTACGATTTGATTTGCCACCTCTTATAAGATATACTAATAAACCTATAACTACACTCAACATCAATACAGCCCACACTTTACTGCCCATTTTAACCATAATGAAACCTTCTTGTTTTTCAGAAAAACAGTATGGAGAATTTTTAGAAATTGTTGGACAAACTATCTCTTTTTTCGCTTCATTAAGTGCCATTTTTACATCTGTTGATAGTTGTTCAATTCCACTCATATATCGTGTAATTTTCCCTGTTGGAGAGAGTACAATTAGTGCTGCTCCATGAATATAATCTACTCTTCCATCTTTTCCTACTGTTTTTTCAAATTTAAAACCTACACTATCTGCTAATCTACCAGAACTATTGTTCTCGCCTATAACAAAATGCCATGCATCTTGAACAAAAGTGCGATTCATAGAGTGAATAAGGTTCTTTTTCTTAGCTACTGCTAGTTCTGGTGTTTCATCTTCAGCAAAGTCAACAGTGATAACTTTATAGTCAGTATTTTCCGCTAAATGAAGTCTACTTAACATGATAGCCATGTCATTAAGTTGAGGAGAACATATACCCGCACATTTAAAATAATTTAATGTAAGAAGTGTTGGTTTGCCATCCATAAGTTCTTTCAGAGTTACACGCTCAGATTGCTCGTTAATGAAAATCAAGTCTAGGGGAACCATGTCTCCTAGTTTTTCGTTTACACCAAGCCCTTCTGAGTGAAGAAGTTGCATACATAAGAGTAGTATTGTGAGATATTTTGCCATTTGGAAACCTTTAGTCAAGTAATTTTTCGGAATTATACTTAAGTTACAGTTGATTTAATGTTAAGAAAAAATAGCTTATAAAAGTTTTTTAGGTTTAAAAAGTAGAAGTGCCGATAAGGCAATACAAGAAAAAAGTAGGAAAAAAAGTACATTCGCAGAGAGTTTGAATGCTATAACTCCAAAAACTGTATTACCTTGAATAATCAAAAAAAGTAGTAATTTTGTATGTTTTGTGAGTTTAGCTTTAAATGCATTACTTGCTGAATTTTTTTTCAGAAAACGGATATGTCTATGCATCAATATATAGTAGATGATAAATAGTTCAATTATTTTATATACTATTAAAGCATATATAAAGTACATATTGTACTTTCCATCAAAATAATCTAGAGGAGAAAGGGTGAAAAAAAGGTTAAAAACAAGTGCCATACTTGCGAAGAGTGCAAGTAATTTTAATATAAAAAACTTGCGCTTTTCTAGAGTACTAACTAGATCTTGCATTGAGCATTAAAGTAAGGAATTCACTAAAGATATAAGCACTCTCTTTTGGTCCAGGACTAGCTTCTGGGTGATGCTGCACTGAAAATATTGGTTCATTCTTATATTTTAAACCTTCTATTGTATTATCAAAAAGGTTCGTATGTGTAACTTCTGCAATCTCTACGATATTATCAGGAACATTATAGTTATGGTTTTGTGCTGTAATCTCTACAAGACCTGTTTTTTCATTTTTAACAGGATGATTTCCACCATGATGACCAAACTTTAGTTTAAAAGTATCATAACCATGTGATATTGAAAGCAGTTGATGACCTAAACAGATAGCAAATATTGGAATCTTTGCCGCTATTAGGATTTTAATCTGCTCTTGTTCTTTTTTTAATACAAGGGGATCACCAGGACCATTTGAAAGAAAAACACCATCAATAGTTTTATTATTATACTGAGCTATTAAATCATCAGCTTTAAAATTATTAGGAATAACTTCCACACCCATACCAGCGGATACAATTTCATTTAAGATATTACGTTTAACACCAAAGTCTATAACAGCTACATTAGCTTTAACTTCAGGTGCATCTTCATACTCAAATCCACTCATTTTATTATAAGTACTTTGAGTGTGTTTGTAAGCTTTTTTTGTACTCACTTGCTCTATATAGTTCACATCTTCGATGCGAGGTGTATCAGCTAAAAGTTTTTTGAGTTCTTCTTTGTCATTAATTTTTGTAGAGGCTATCATCATCATAGCACCCTCATCTCTAATCATCTTTGTTAGGTATCTTGTATCTAAATCACAGATTCCCATAACATTATGTTGAGTTAAAAATGCAGCTAATGATTCTTCTGCTCTAAAGTTTGAGTAACGTTCTTGGTATTTACGAACGATCATCCCTTTAGCATGTGCAGACTTACTTTCCATATCTTGCACATTTACACCTACATTTCCAATTTCAGGCATTGTAAATGTAACAAATTGTCCCGCATATGAAGGATCACTCATAATCTCTTGGTAACCTGTCAGAGAAGTATTAAATACTATCTCACCTACAACTGTAGTATCAGCACCAAAACTTTTTGCTTCTAAATATGTTCCATTTTCTAAGTAAATATATACTGTTTTTAAAGGCTTACTCATCTTTATTACTCCATACCTCGTTTCATCATCTCTTCGTGATAAAGTTTTTCATGTAATATGTCAAACTCATCAGTACCTGGAATATATCTCTTTTTATAAGAACGGATTTTATCCATTACAGCATCTTCTATTTCAGATGAATCAGCAATAAAACCTGTTATTGCATTATAAATAATGTTTTTAATACGGTTTTCTGTTACCTCAAAATGAATAAGGTCTTCTTCATATAATTCATCAAGAATTTTATGGCTAATATCTGAAAAACGCTCTTCATAGTTTAGGATAACACCAAACTCAGGTGCCAGTTTTTTCTTAATCATAAAGAAAAGTTGACGTTCATCTACTAGTTGAAACTCTATCTCTTCTTCATTCTCTTCACAAATCAAATCTACTTTATCTTCTAAAGCAATCTCTTGTTTTACATTTTCTTCAAGTACTTTAACCGCTTCACTTGCTACAGGTTCTAAACCCTTAGTCATTGTTACAACACCGCTTTTATTTAAATCAATTGCAATTTTGCTAGATATATGAGGAATAGTTTTGAGTGATAGTTTCATGAGCGAGTACCCTACTTATTTATTAAATTTGTACATTTTACTATAAGTAAGGTAAAAATCTTATTAGAGCAAGAGAAGTCTAATATTATTTGCTTAAAAGTTGTGTTAATTCTGAGGCTTTTTTTGTATCCATCTTTGTTAAAATTTTTCCTACAACCTTTGGTTTGAGTGATTGTAAAATCATTATTGCATCATTTGAAGCCATATCTGAGAGAATTGCTGAAGCTGCCGCTGGTTTCATTTTTGAAAATGTTTGAGCAATTTTACTCATTTTTATACTTTTAAGTTCTTTGAGTGTTGCTTCATATCTGTGCATCATCTTTTGGATATTTTTCTCTTTTTGTATTGTATTCGCTAGTTTAATATCAACTTCTTCTTCTTGTATAGAGAGTTTTTCTCCCTTTTGTTTGAGTAATTCTTCTGTTGCAATTTTAAGCGCACTTAAGGCTTGCTTTTGCTCATCAATACGCTCTAACTCAACAAGGAGTTCATTTTTTCTCTCTTTAAAAATCTCTGTACACTCAAACAGTCTATCACTCGTTTGTAATGAAAATAGTGATGATGCTAATAGTGCAATAAGTAGTAGTAATTTCAAGAAATTTCCTTTGTAATATTACTTTTTTTATAAGTCATAAGTGCTATTTCATCTAACTCTTTTGCCTCTTCACGTTTTCGTTTTAACAGTATTCCTTTTATCTCTGCTAACTCAAGATAGTTAAACTTCTCATATTCTACCATATCTAATTTTAGTTGTGCTGATGCATTGCGAATCTCATTTCGAGCAAACGCAGTCCACTCTTGGTTGTGCTGGATTATAGCTCTTTGTGAGTCTAAAAGTGTACGTGCAGATAAAAAGTCCGATATTTGTCCACTAGTCGGAGAAGGAATATTTTGAAGTTCAATAAATGAGAGTTCTAGTGCAACTAGTGCACTATTTAAATTAGCATTCGCACCTTGAAGCACTCGTTCACTTTTTTGCATAATGTTCTTTTTAACACTTACAAGTGAGGTATATCGTGTCTTCATGGTTTATAAGCCTTTAGAGGATTATTGTATCATCTCTTTCAGGTGATGTAGAAATTATTCCAACTTTTGTTTTACTGATTTCTTCTATAGTTTTTACAAAGTCTTGTGCATCTTTAGGAAGTGCATCAAAAGTTCTAGCACCTACTGAGTTGTTCCAGCCTTTGAAAGTTTTATAAATAGGTGTAACATCATCAAGGTTTGATGGCATATAGTCAATAGTCTCACCATTAAGCTCATAAGCTACACAAAGTTTCACTTCATCAAAGCCATCAAGAACATCAAGTTTCATAAGTGCTAGTTCATCACAACCATTTAAACGTGCTGCATGACGAGTAGCAACCGCATCAAACCAACCACATCTTCTTGCACGGCCAGTTGTAGTACCAAACTCATTTCCTTGTTCACCTAAACGCTGACCATCTTTACCAAAGTCTTCAGATGGGAAAGGTCCATTACCAACGCGTGTACAGTAAGCCTTAACAATACCGATAACTTTACCAATATCTTTAGGGTTGATACCAAGACCAGTACAAGCACCAGCAGATACTGTTGCAGATGAAGTCACATATGGATAAGTTCCATGATCGATATCAAGAAGAGTACCCTGAGCACCCTCTAAAAGAATCTTTTTGTTTTCATCAAGAGCTTTCCAGATAAGTTGTGTTGTATCTGTGATAAAAGGAGCTAACTTCTCTTTATAACCTTCTATTTCAGCTAAAAGTTCTGCTTCTTTAGGAGTGTCTATCTCATAAATGTCAAAAATTTGTCTGTTTTGCTCAAAATACTCAATAATAGAAGCAGTAAGTTTTTTAGGATTTAAAAGCTCTCCAACACGAAAACCAGTACGGTTGATCTTGTCAGCATAAGCAGGCCCAATTCCCTTACCAGTAGTACCAATAGCTTTGTCACCTTTAAGGCGCTCTTTGGCTTGGTCTATAAGTGCATGGTAGTAAAGGTTTAAGTGTGCTTTATCAGAGATAAAAAGACGACCTTCTAAACCTTCAAATTGAACCATCTCTTTGATGATAGACTCAGGAGATAAAACTACACCATTTCCAACTACATTTATAGCCTTTGGATTAAGTACTCCAGAAGGTACTAGGTGAAGTGCAAACTTAACACCATCTACCCAGATAGTATGTCCAGCATTATGACCACCTTGTGAACGGCATACCATATCGTACTCACAAGCTAATCTATCAACTATCTTACCCTTACCTTCATCACCCCATTGAATTCCTACTATTAAATCTGCTTTCACTATATTTCCTTACTTATTATTTCTTCACAAACAGCGTCTGTGTATATTGCAAAACCTACTGATGTTAGGTCTTCATTCTTATATCTTCCACCACGTGCAAAAACTTCATTGCCAGCAATACATCTAAAAAATACTTCATCGTAATAAAGCATTTTTGCATAGTACATTGGTGCTAAAACTGTGTTATCACATGTCATATCACTGCAGAGATTTTTCATCTTTTGAAGTTCAGCTACAATCTCCTTAGGAGCAATTGCCATCACTTCATTAATCTGATCTGCATACTGTAAGTAAACTAGTTTTGTTAACCATTCTACCTTAAGACTTATAAACTTATCTATGTTAATGTGTTTAAAATCTTCTATACTCAAAGTATCAAACATCTCTACTAATAACTCAGGTATTTTAATATTTGAGATTTGAATAAGTGGTTTAACATCCAACTTATCAAAAATCTTTGTTGCCAAGTCTAAAACACTAGAGAGTTTTTTCTCACCCATAAACTCCACACCAACTTGATACTGCTCAGTAGTTGGGTATGTAACAACAGGCTGGATATAAAACCATTTTTTATGCTCTGTATTTGTACCTAATCTCTTCTCGATTATACGAACCACATCTATAGTAGAGTCTGCACGAAGAGAGATAGAGTTATTCTCTGCATCATTAACACGAATGAGTTGGCGCTTATCTGCTATGCTTAAGTGCTGGTGATATGAGAACATAGGTGTAACTATCTCTTCAAAACCATTTGCATCAAGTATCTCACTTGCTATATTTTCTATACGGCGTTTTACTTTCGCAGTTGCACCAAAGTATAACTTACTCCCATTAGGGATTTCATGTTCAAGTATCATTATTTACCCATTCCAAAAGTGATTTCATTAAAGATCTTGTTAGCAGTTCCATCATAAGCACGACGGCCTAGTTTTGCTAAACATAACTCAACTGCGTTTACAACCCAAGCCATCTCATAGTTAGAGATAAGACCCATTTGGTTTATTCTAAAAATCTTACCCTTAAGGTGATCTTGCCCACCAGCAACATTCACCTCAAAGTCAGTTTTTAAAAGATTTCTAATTTCTGCTGCATTTTCATCATCAACAGTACTCATAGATGCAGCTGGAGTTGATGGATAGATATGTAAACCTATCGCCTCTAATGCAGAACTTACTGCGTCTGCACGAGTTGCAGTATCTGCATATAACTTCTCTATCCCACCATTAGCTTCAATAGTTTCTAAAACTTCTAAAAGTCCGATAGTTAAAGTAGTTGCTGCTGTATAAGCTGTAGTATTTTGGCGCTGCTTCTTAATCTCAGATGCGAGATTTAAGTAGTAACCTATACCAGAACCTATGGTTTCAATTGCTGCGTTACTTAAACCTAAAATAGCTAAACCAGGTGGTAACATAAGTGCTTTTTGACTTCCAGCGATTAAACAGTCGATATTAGAAACATCGATAGATTCAACACCAACAGCAGTAATACCATCAGCGATAATCATAATCTTCGGATTTATAGCTTTAACAGCTTTTGCTAACTCTTCAACTGGATGGCGAAGTCCACCTGCTGATTCACTTATCTGTACTGCAATTGCATCAATGTCAGAGTTATTTTTTACTGCGTTTACAATCGATTCAATAGAAACAGCTGTATTCCACTCGTTTTTAATCTCTTCATTTTTAAGTCCATGAGACAAAGCTATTTTTCCAAAACGCTCACCAAACTTTCCAGAGTTAACAGAAAGTAGTGTGTTTTTACAAAGATTAATCACTGCAGCTTCCATAGCACCTGTACCAGATGAGGCAATCATAATTACCTCATCAGTTTTAAAAAGGTTAAAAAGATGCTTACGTGTTTTCTCAAATATAGCTTCAAATTCTGGAGTACGGTGATGCATAGTCTCATCAGACATGGCATTACGAACATTTTGTGGAACTGGAGTTGGACCGGGTGTAAAAAGTAACATATAATTTCCTATACGATATTTAGCTTTACTAAAAAAGCTTGTTTAAAATAAAACCTCGTATTATATCGAAATAAATTTAATTTAATATTTCAGCAATCATCTACTTTATGATAAAATACCTTTTATAATCGCTAAAATCAACTATATACTAGGAAATAAATGGATATTATCAACACTATAATTTTAGGAATCATCGAAGGTTTTACAGAATTTTTACCTATATCTTCTACTGGTCACCTTATTGTTGCGAGTGAATTCTTAGGTTTGGAGCAGACAAATGTTACAAAAGCATTTGAGGTAATCATTCAATTTGCTGCTATTTTAGCCGTATATTTTAACTACCAAGACAAATTTACTATCAAAAAGATTGACCTATGGACTAAGGTGTTTTTAGCATTTCTTCCTATTGGAACGGTTGGTTTTATTTTTTCACACCAAATCAAAGAACTCTTTTCTATCAATATCGTTGCAATAATGTTTATAGTCGGTGGTATTATCTTTTTAATTGTAGAGAAATTTTTTATCCCTAAAGAGAGTGAGCAGATAGATGATGTTGAGTCTGTTACTTACAAACAAGCCTTAGTTATAGGTTTTGCTCAAGTTTTTGCTCTTATTCCTGGTACTTCTCGAGCAGGTTCGACTATCATAGGTGCTCTACTTGTAAAACTAAGTCGCAAAGCGAGTGCTGAGTTTAGTTTCTTACTCGCATTTCCTGTTATGAGTGCAGTGACAGCTTATGACCTACTCAAACACTATACAGAGTTTGATACACAACACCTTCTCTCTTTAGGTATAGGATTTGTAGTTTCATTCCTTGTTGCTTTTATCACTATCAAGTTATTTTTAAAATTTTTAGAGAAGTTTACTTTTGTGGCATTTGGAATATATAGAATTATTTTTGGAATAGCACTCTTAATAATCTTTAATTAGTGGAATCAACTTTACTTTAATTTTCTTAACATCCAATGTTAACTGATTTAGAAAAAAAGTTTTGTAAATTGAGTGTTAAATTTTTATAATGTTTTAAGAACTTTTCTCGCAAGAGATAAAGCCTTGGAGCGATGAGATAGTTTTCTCTTTGTCTCATCATCTAACTGACCTAGAGTTTTATCAAAACCAAGTGGTATAAACATAGGATCATATCCAAACCCACCCTCACCTTGTGCCTCAGTAAGTGCCGTTCCATACATCCACCCATGCACAGTCCTCTCAACATCTTTTGTAACAATAGCCATAGCTGCTGTATAAAACGCAGGTGAACTATCTACTCCAGTTGCTTTGATGTTTTTCATAAGAGTTTGAAGGTTATCTTTATCAGTAGCATCTTCGCCCCCATAACGAGCACTATAAATTCCAGGTGCACCATTTAGGGCATCTACACTTATACCACTATCATCGGCAAGTACTATGACATTCTCATCATCCAGTGCCTTAAAGACTGCATGTGCTTTTAGCAAGGCATTATCTTTAAAAGTATCAGCATCTTCAACAATTTCAAACTCATCAATGAGCTCAGTATAGGGAACAACTTCAAAATCCTCACACATTGCTTTTATCTCTCGTACTTTTCCCTTGTTGGATGTAGCTAAAACTAGTTTCAAATTATTTCCTTCATTTAAAGAATTATTTTACTCTTCAAAAATTAAATGTATAATCAGACATGTAATCTGCATATTCTTTAAGTAATTCCAAAATTGTATCTAATCTAACTAAAAATATATCTACAACATAAGGGTCAAACTAATATCCTTTCTCTTCTTTACTTTTCTATAGACCATAGATCTTTATTCACTGAAGGAATTATATTGAATTTCTAATAATCACCACTCGTTTATGTCACAATGCTTATCAATAGAGTATCAAATCTTAATATAGTGTAATATTCTATAAATTTATCTGTAAAAAAGCTTCTATAAACATTATTTTAAATATACTATCTTAACTATACTATAAAGGTCTACATATGTTTAAAAAAGTGTTTCCACTCTCATCTATAATTTTCTTAAGATTTTTAGGATTATTTTTAGTTTTACCTGTTCTCTCAGTTTATGCACTCGATCTTGAAGGTGCTACACCTTTTCTTGTCGGTATTATCGTTGGTGGTTATGCACTAACTCAGGCTATTTTTCAACTTCCTTTTGGAATGTTAAGTGATAAGATAGGTCGTAAACCAACTATCCTTTTTGGTCTTATCATCTTCATCGTAGGTTCTCTTATCTGTGCTTATTCTGATGACATTTACATGCTTATGTTTGGTCGTTTCCTTCAAGGTGCTGGAGCAATTGGTTCAGTTGCTACTGCAATGGTTTCTGACCTTGTTGAAGAAGAAAAACGTGGTAAAGCAATGGCTATTATGGGTGGATTCATCGCTATGAGTTTTGCTCTTGCTATGGGTCTTGGTCCGGTTATAGCTTCTAGCTACGGTATCAGTACTATATTTTTTATTACTACTGTACTTGCTACTGTATCTATTGTTATTCTTTTTACTAAGGTTCCAACGCCTCCAAAAATCAGACATGTTTACCATGATGATTCAAAAACTTTAGACATTTTAAAAGATAACAACCTCTTAAATATGATTATCATAAATACACTCCAAAAAGGTCTTATGACTATGGCATTTGTACTTATCCCTATCATTCTTACAAAAGAGCAGTATGGTTTTAATTGGGAAAAGTCAGAGTTATGGATGGCATACTTACCAGCTATGATTGCAGGTCTTATTGCTATGGGTCCAGCTGCTGTTTTTGGCGAGAAGAAAAATATCCCTAAACAGATATTTCTTTTATCAATCGTTCTTTTCTTAGCATCTTTTATCATTATGGGTTTCACAAATGACAGTACAGTTTTTGTAATCGGTGTAGTTTTATTCTTTGTTGGATTTAACATGATGGAACCACTTGTTCAGTCTATGATCTCTAAGTTTGCAAAAGTACACCAAAAAGGTGCTGCTCTTGGTATATCTAACTCATCTGCATACTTCGCAACTTTCTTAGGTGGAACATTTGCAGGTATCTACCTTGACTTTAGTGATAGAGAAACACTTACAGCAAGTGTTGCAGGTATCATCGTTTTATGGTTAATTTGGACTGCACTAAAGCTTCAAAACCCAACAAGACACTCTCACCTATACATAAGTGAAGATGATGTTGATTTTGACAAACTAGGTGCATTAGAAAACGAGCACATCGCAGAATGGTACATCAACGAGACAGAAAACCTTGTTGTTATCAAATATGTGAAAGATGCAATAGAAGAAGATGACTTAAAATCAAAGGTAATTAAATAATGAGAATTAGTACTTCTGCACAAAACTGGACTCCAGAAGAATTATTTGATTTTGTGAAGGCTCAATATGCTCCCGTTGTTGAGTACAAGGGTGTTACTAATAATGCTGAGGAACAGTTTAAAAATTGGTATAAAAACTTAATAATAACTGGTTCAGATGAAGATTCTGAAGTTTATAATAAGCTTTTGAATGATTTTCTACCCTTTAAAATAGGAAAGTAATGAGAATGTATTAATGGTTTATTTAATCATATAAATAGTAGAAAAGTAGCTAGTAAATTTATTAAACGACTTAGAGCTATAACTTATTTAAAATGTAATAGCACAGAGAGTAGAAGACATCCTCATGTTATTACAGGCTATAGTCAATTAGCTAAAGAAAATATTTTATTTTCAGGTTATTCAATAAGTTATTAAAAAGGTAATTA
>DDCH01000011.1:251935-256591 GCA_002335055.1 Sulfurimonas sp. UBA2011
ATTAAAAAGGTAATTAGAATGAAATTAGATAATAAAGATGTTTCTCATTCAGAATTTGAGGATTTATTGAAGTTAAGATTACAGGAAAGTCCAAATCAACCAAAAGAAGTTTTCTATGATTGGTTTAGTAATTTAAATGTAGAATGTTCTGTTGATGACGTAGAAATCATAGGTGGTTCACTTGAAGAGTTAATTGACCTTTTTGGTTTAGATGAAGAAAAGCTTAAATTTGACAAATGGAATGTATAAGGATTTAAAGATAAGCCTTAATTATTAGAAAAGACAAATTTATAAAATATCTATATTAATAAATAAAATCTATAGGCTGATGTAATTTCAAGGGCTGATTGAGAAAGTGTGCTATTGCACATGACCAAATAAAGCAACACAAGAAGTGTGTCGCTATTTTAACTTTTATTGGGGTTTTATTTTTGAGGTGTTACATACATGTTGAAGTAACGCCCTTCAAACTTCGGTGGCTTTTCCATAACACCGATGTCTTCTACCATTGGCCAAACACGAAGAAGAACTTCTTTTCCAGCTCCTGGATTTGCCATCTCGCGACCACGTAAAAATACTCTAAACTTAACATGAAAACCTTTTTCTAAAAATTCTCTTGCATGTTTAACTTTAAAGTTCATATCATTCTCAGCAATTTTAACTGAAAGTTTGATCTCTTTAACAACAATCTTTACTTGATTTTTACGTTGTTCTTTAAGTTTTTTCTCTTCTTGGTATCTGAACTTACCGTAGTCCATAATTTTTGCAACAGGAGGTTTTGCCTCTGGAGCGATTAGTACTAAGTCTAAATCAAGCTCATTAGCTTTTTCCATTGCATCATCAAAAGAGATAATCCCTAGAGATTCTCCTCCATCTATATTACATCTTAACTCTGTTGCACGAATATCGTCATTCATTATGACACGGTTTTTCTTTTGGTTCAAAAATTTACCTCATTTATTTTAGTTTGTATAAGTTGAAGAAATTCTTCTTCACTTATTGTGTATTGCTCACGTGTTCTTCTGTCACGGATAGATACTGTTTTGTTCTCTATCTCTTCATCGCCAATCACGACAATCATAGGAACACGAGTTTTTTCAGCCGTTCTGATACGTTTATTTAGGGAATCATTTTTCCCGTATATTTCACTATCTGCATTAATATCAATAAGTTTATCTGATAGTATCTTAGCATAATCTTTATGTGTTTCAGCAACTGGAACAATTGCTACCTGAGTAGGAGCGATAAACATTGGAAACTCTCCAGCATAGTGCTCGGTAAGGATTCCGATGAAACGTTCAAACGAACCAAGAATAGCACGGTGAATCATAACAGGTTGAATTTTTTCATTATTCTCACCATTATATTCTAGTCCAAAACGCTCAGGAAGATTATTATCTAGCTGAATAGTTCCACACTGCCACTCTCTACCAATAGCATCAAGAATTTTAATGTCGATTTTTGGACCATAAAAAGCTCCACCACCTTCATCTATTGTATAAGGAAGATTATTTTTTTCCATTGCACTTATCAGTGCTGCTTCTGATTTTACCCAAACTTCAGCATCACCAACCGCTTTTTCAGGTTTAGTGCTTATAGTCATATTGTACTTAAAATCAAAAGTAGTCATGATTTTATCAACAAAATCTACAACTTCAATGATTTGTTCTTCTATCTGGTCTACAGTACAAAAAATATGTGCATCATCTTGTGTAAATTCTCTTACACGGAAAAGCCCATGAAGTGCACCTGTCATCTCGTGACGGTGAACTACGCCATACTCATAATATTTAATCGGTAAATCACGATAAGAGCGAAGTTCACTCTCATAAACCTTAATATGACCAACACAGTTCATAGGTTTAACGCCAAACTCTATATCGTCAATCTGAGTGAAATACATATTTTCACCATAATTATCATAATGACCAGAAGTTTTCCAAAGGTCAGCACGAAGCATTTCAGGACCACGAACAGGTTCATAACCGCGTTTCCTATGTGCTTTATGTAAAAGATTTTCTAAACGTGCACGAAGACGTGCTCCAGCTGGAAGCCAGATAGGAAAACCAGCACCAACTTCTTCACGGAAAGTAAAAAGTTTCATCTCGTTACCTAGTTTACGGTGATCGCGTTTAGCAGCTTCAGCAAGCATAGTCATATGATCTTTAAGAGACTCTTTATCTGCAAATGCTATACCGTAAATACGAGTAAGCATTTCATTTTTAGAGTCTCCACCAAGATAAGCACCGGCAATTTTTGTTAGTTTGAAGTAACGGATTAGCCCAATAGATGGTAAGTGAGGTCCACGACATAAGTCTTCAAACTCACCTTGTTTATAAATACTGATCTTATCATCTTTGATTCTCTCCATTACAGAAAGCTTTAAATGATCATCTTTGAATTTTTCTTTCGCTTCATCCATAGAGATAGTGTATTTTTCTATCTTGTACTTTTTCTTAGCAAATGAAAGCATCTGTTTTTCTATCTTTTTCAGATCACCCTCACCTATTTCAGATTCTGTTTTAAAGTCATAATAAAAACCTTCTTTAACAGTTGGTCCTACATAAAACTCTGCATCTGGGTAGAGTGATTTTATAGCTTGTGCCATTAAGTGTGCAGTTGAGTGACGAAGTACATCTAAAGACTCAGGAGAGTTATCTAGAACTATCTCCTCTCCTGTAATGCCTAACTCTTCTGCTGTGACGAGGTCTACTACTTCGTCATTGTGTTTTATTGCGATTGCGCTCAATATTTCTTCCTAATTTCTATTTTATAATTCAGTTTTTAAAATCGCACCACTTGATGCATTTGTTACTAAAAGTTGGTAACGTTTTAACCACTTTGATGTAACTTCATTTTTGTATGGTTTTAGGTGCTTAGCACGTTCAGTTAGAATTGCTTCATCTACATTAAGCTGTAGCAAGTGTGCATCTGTGTCAAGTTCTATCTCATCACCATCTTCTATAAGTGCGATAAGTCCACCCTCAGCTGCTTCTGGAGAAACATGACCAATAGAAGCACCTTTTGTAGCACCTGAAAAACGACCGTCTGTGATAAGTGCAACAGACTCGCCAAGACCCATCCCTTGAATAAGAGAAGTAGGAGCAAGCATCTCTTGCATACCTGGACCACCTTTTGGACCCTCATAACGGATAACTACAACATCACCAGCTTTAACTTTTTTACTCATGATGCCGTCAATTGCCTCTTGTTGAGAGTTAAAACAGATAGCCGAACCTTTAAACTGTCTCATACCAGCAGCGATACCTGCAGTTTTTACAACAGCTCCATCAAGTGCAAGGTTTCCAAAAAGGATAGATAAACCACCAACTTGAGAATAAGCATTTTCATTTGTACGGATAATATCATCATCCATAATCTCACAGCCTTCTATACGCTCTGCTAAAGTCTCACCTGAAATCATTAAAGCATCAAGTTCTAACAGACCACTGCGTTTAGAAACTTCACACATTACTGCATTTACGCCACCAGCTTTATTTACATCATCCATATGTACATCATATCTAGATGGAGAAATCTTAGAAATATGTGCTACTTTATCTGCAATCTTATTAATGTTTTCTATCTTATATTCTATGTCAGACTCTCTAGCAATCGCTAAAAGGTGTAAAACAGTGTTTGAGCTTCCACCCATTGCCATATCTACAACAAAAGCATTATGAATTGCTTTTTCATTTAAAATATTTTTCATATTGTATTTTGGATCTTCCATCTTTGCTAATTCAACTACACGACGAGCAGCTTTTTTAACAAGCTCTATTCTCTCAGGAGTCATCGCTAAAATAGTTCCATTACCTGGAAGTGCTATACCCATAGCTTCACAAAGTGTGTTCATTGAGTTTGCAGTAAACATACCAGAACAAGAACCACCAGATGGACAAGCTTCACACTCTATCTCATATAATTCTTCATCTGTCATTTTACCATCAGCATGTTTTCCAACTGCTTCAAACGCAGTAGCTAAATCGATTGGAGTACCATCTTTTTTATGTCCAGCAGCCATAGGACCACCTGAAACAAAGATAGTAGGAACATTTACACGAAGTGCACCCATAATCATACCTGGAACAATTTTGTCACAGTTTGGTATACATATCATTGCATCAAGTTTATGAGCATTCATAACTGTCTCTATAGAGTCCGCAATAATCTCACGAGATGGTAAAGAGTAAAGCATACCATCATGACCCATAGCAATACCATCATCAACACCAATAGTGTTAAAAACAAATGGTACACCACCTGCCTCACGAATAGCCTCTTTAACTATCTCTCCATACTCATGTAAGAAGAAGTGTCCTGGGATAATATCTATATAAGAGTTCGCAATACCAATAAATGGCTTGTCAAAATCTTCATCTTTTAAACCCGTCGCACGCAGTAATGAACGGTGTGGGGCCTTATCAAAGCCCTTTTTAATTGTATCACTTCTCATAATAAGCCTCTTTTATAAAGTTTGTATTTTAATTAATAGTGTGATTATAGCACTTTTTTTACAATTTGTACTAAAAGCTCTTTACAAATGGAATACAATCGGCTATAATTCCGGCTCACTTACAAACAATAGCTTGTAAGAGTTGGATGCGGGAGTAGCTCAGTGGTAGAGCATAACCTTGCCAAGGTTGGGGTCGCGAG
>DDCH01000011.1:256774-281439 GCA_002335055.1 Sulfurimonas sp. UBA2011
TGCCAAGGTTGGGGTCGCGAGTTCGAACCTCGTCTCCCGCTCCATTTAATTTAACATTATAAAAACTGTGATTTCATTCACTATGCCCGGATGGCGAAATTGGTAGACGCAGGGGACTTAAAATCCCCCGGTAGCAATACTGTGCCGGTTCAAGTCCGGCTCCGGGCACCATTGATATGAAAGATAACTGGTGCCATCGCCAAGTGGTAAGGCCGTAGCCTGCAAAGCTACTATCCCCAGTTCAAATCTGGGTGGCACCTCCAGTTTTATAATTTATACTACAACAAACACGTGGATCTTTGGCAGAGTTGGTCGAATGCACCGGTCTTGAAAACCGGCGAGGGTTACACCTCCCAGAGTTCGAATCTCTGAGGGTCCACCATCTATATCCCCTATACTAAGCACTTTCACACTTTAAGTTTATATTTTGTACACTACTTGTACTTGTATCATCCAAAAAACTAGCATGTTTCTTATCTTTTGACTTAATATATTTAGCATAAAACTTGTATGTCGTAGCAACTTCCGAATGACCTAACATTATCCTACTAACCCATAGAATATCTTCACCCTCTGAAAGCATTATGCTTGCAAAAGTATGTCTTGTTTGATAGAACTTACGATAACTATGTCCAGTTCGAATCAGCAAATTTTTCCAGTGAGTCTTTCTGAAAGTATCATAATTCTTATACCTCTCACCATCTTTAGTTAGAAATACGAATCCACCTTGCAAACCTGTCATCTTATACTGTTTCCTCAAAGCACCTGCTACAATGGGAAGAAGTGTTGATTTTCTAGTAACACCTGTTTTGGTAGTTCCTATCTTATGGCTACTATTGTTACCTCTTCGAATATGAATAATCTCATCGTTCCAATCAATATCTTGCCATCGAAGTGTTACCATCTCCCCAGGTCGCATGCCAGTAAAGAACATAAGCTTTAGAATATTTTTGAACTGACCCTCAGCAGTTTCGATTAGTTTATAGACATCTTCTAAAGAGAAAGGATCTGTTTTTTCATCGTCAACTTCCCTACCCTTATGGTCTAACCTGTTTCCATAATCATCAAAATGAATAAACAACTTTTTGTCAGGTGCCTTTGACAAATGGATTGCATTTGAAGTTGCTACACCCTCTTCAATTGCATGATTTAATACACCACTAAACATCGCTCTGATATTAATGATAGTTTTCTGAGCTAGATTTGATTTCTTTCTCAAAGCCCTCTGCCAATCTTTTATTGCTGAAATTGTAATCTCATCAAATTTCTTATCTGCGAATACAGGAAGTATATGTTTTTTGATACTAATCTCATAATCATCAACAGAACCTTCACTTGCCGTGTCAGCTCTTAACTCTAAACTTCTAGGAAGGAATTCTCCAAAAGTTATCATAGCCTTTCGCTCTGCTAAAGTTTTTTGCTTCTCAAGATGATTCTCTAGAAGTTCTTCCCAGTTATCTTCAGTGTAATTCATATCATCGTCAGAGAACTTATCTCCAGTAGACATTCTGTGATAAGGCTGACCTTTAATTTTCCCCTTAACCCAAATTGTACTACCACGCATATAAGCATGCTCATACACTCTCTCTTTTTTCTTAGCCATTTGAACTCCTTCTTTTTCTTTGAATTCGTTCAACCGCCCCTTGGTGAATAAATATTCTACTCCCTTTGTACTTAAAGTCGACGCTTTTTTTGAAACCTCCACTTTTAAGTTGTTTACGAACTGCATCAGAACTTAAACCTTTTACTTCTGCAACAGTAGACACTGGAATCCATATTATTGGATCGGGCGTTGACAACTTGTATTTCAATGCTTTAATCTCGATCAATAAACTCTCCTGTCTATCCTTAAACATATCCACAAGCTTAACTATTGTTTTATCCTTAGTCATCATATAGAGAACTCTTTCCTGTACAGAGACATCAATTTGTAAAGCACCCATTATCTTCCTTCTTTTGTAAGTGCATACTCATTTACAGATTCATCATGGTAGTCTGCATAATCAATCTTCTTTCTTTTTGGTTCAACAGCAATAACTTGCCCTCGATATGTGATAACTCTATCTGGTTCCTTGCCATCTATTACAAGATTACCTGCACACCAATCAATAGTAACACGAGCAAGGCTTTTGTATCTCGATTTGAATACGATGAGCTGAGTTCGTATCTTCTGATAAAAACTTTTAGAAAACAGCATCTGCGATGATGAGTGTAACTTCAACCCCAGAAACTCAAAAACTGCAACATCTTCAGCAGCTCTGGACTCATCACCCTCAAATTTACCTTTGATATTATGAGTCCGTTGGGCATTAGAGATAGCTGTTTGTGTTGTACGAAGTTTAAATTTAGCACGAGTCATGCTGATGATATACTTTCTGATGGAGTCATACTTTTCAGCCATAGTCGCATTATCATTAAACTCTATAAGGGTTGCTCTTCCCGAATAGATGTCAATGGCTGGGGATAGTGATGGCAGAAAGTAGTTTGTACGAGTAGGGTTTTCCTTATCAGGCATTGTTTTAACTGCTATATTATTTGAATGGTAATACTCCATAAGCCCATCTTTCAAATGTGCACTCAAAGCAAAGTGAGTTCTCCCAAGTGGAAATATCTCTTCTCCACGGTTCTTAGCTCTCTCAGACACAGTTATATCTAAGTGAGCATTCCTTATATCGTGTACCAGTTTCATTAACTTTGCCAACTCTTCTATATCATCATAAATTGAAACAACGGTATGCATATGAACATCACCACCTGTTTGAAGCTCTAGTGCCCAGTGGTAGTGTAAGCGTTTTTTGTATGCACACTCTTTCATTTCATCACTTGCAAAAACTTCAGATTTACTCAAAGTTCTCATATGGTGCAATAGAGAGTTAACCTGAGTTCTAATTCTCTGCACAACAGTATCAAAACTCTTGTCTGTATCTGCAACCCTAAATGGCTGTGAGATTGTCCAAGTTAAAATCATCTCTGTTCTGTCGCCGTTAAGACGCATCAGTTCAGAAGCAGACTTAGTGTTTTGAATCAGACGAGCTAGCTCAATCTGGTTCTGTTTGTACTGGTACTGTTCCCAAGTTGATCGCTCTTTTCCAGACTCCTTTACCTTTTTTTCATATTTCAGTTGATGCTTTAGTTGCTCTTGTCTCTGTATTCTCCAAATCTTTTTCTTATGTTCTGCCCACCATCGTGGTGCTTGTCGTTTTATCTTTGCCATGATTATTCTCCTTGGTGTGGCTACACCTGTACCTATCCTAGTCCTAAATATTCAGATTAGGTGCTCGACCTCCACCCCTATCTCATAGATACCGAATTAGTACCTAGAATTTTTGCAAGAGTAGTCCCTCCGGAGGATGGGTCATTTCAAACTATATAAGCTAAAATTAAGTTTTAAGATATATTTCGATTATTTTCATCTATCTACAAGAACGGACAAGGGCATTTTTGCATCTTGCTATTAACGGTATGGAGATCGTTTGTTCTACTGTTAGGCTTGAATAAAAGAGAGAAATGAGGTATAATTACAGTCAATCACAACTGATGGAGCCTCGCTGCTCTATCTCTTCTTAAAGAAAACTTCCCTTGAAACTTAACTTCCAAAGAAAGAGAAAACATGTTATAATTCATGTTAACTGTTGAAAGTATAATAGATTTTGAAATAAAAGTCAACACAATAATATTTATGTATATCGATAAGGTTTAAGAATGACAAGCAAGCAAATGAAGAACATTAAAATACTTAACAATATGATTAAGGATAGTTTCCCAGATACATCAATAGTCACACTTGCGGATTTAACGAAAAGTATTGCCAAAGTTTCCAATGTAAGAGTACGAGAATGTAGCGTCAACAATTATGATGAGATAGGTGTAGACTCTATTGATGAGCAAGGTGTGTTATCTATTCCAGAGACTCCAAAAGAGTATGCAAGTGCGAACAAAAGTGCGATTGAGTCTCAAAGTTTACACAAAGGGGATCTGATTTTTGGATATAGAGGGAAAATGGGAAAAGTTGGTTTAGTCGCTGATGAATTTAAGACACCCGTTGTTACTAACAATGGAATGATAAGGGTGATATTTGAAGAAGACCGAGTAGAAGAAACACCTCAATATATACAGACATACTTATCTAGTAAGCTTGTGAGAACATATCTCAATAGTATGCTTGACGATAGAAGTGGAAAGAAAGTGTTGAATGTTGCAACAATAGCAACTCTTCCAATACCTTATTTTGAAGAGATGGGTGGTATATCAAAATTCACTACGATGTTGACTAAACGAAAGAAGATGTCATGTGCAGTTAGAAACTTGATAGAAGAAGCCAACACTCTCTTAGAGGTATATCAAGATATGGAAAGTGAATCTATCGTTCTTAAAGAACTTTCTACAGATGAACTAAGTCCTATAAACAATGCAGATCATGCTAAAGAAGAAGCTCTTCAGCAAATAACTACACAGCTTCAAGTTCTTAAAAATACCAAATCCTCAAAGAGTATATTGTCTACAGAATTTATTTCTCAATAGTTAATATACAACCTATCTATCGCCTTAATATTACATATATTTGCTATAATAGAACATAAACTTATATTAAGGGTTCACATATGGCAACAACATCACAAATAGAGAAGAGTATAAAGAAAGTTGTAAACAACTTCTCTAGTGATGAATTCATATTTGACCTTCTATCTGCTTATGATGTTGCAGACTCCAGAATCAAACGACTACGAACAGGCGATAGAAACAAATTAGATAGCATTGGGGAACTAGATGCTTCTACACTCAAACTCTTTTTCAAAGTCTCCTCCACATCTGAGCTCCATGCGGTTATTGATGAACTTAGCACTAAGTATGCAGCAGAGAAAAAGCCTCCTCGCTTTGCTATAGTTACTGACTACACAACACTTCTAGCTATTGATACAAAAACAGATGACACACTCGATGTGCAGATAACAGATCTAGCCAAATACTATGACTTCTTCCTGCCACTCGCTGGAATGGAAAAGGCCGTGATAGTTGATGAAAATCCTGCTGATGTTAAAGCTGCTGAAAAGATGGCAAAGCTCTATGATGAGATAACCAAAGACAATGAGATTAAGAGTGAAGAAGATGTTCATGCTCTGAATGTATTTCTCATTAGGTTACTGTTTTGTTACTTCGCTGAAGACAGCAATATCTTTGCCGATAACCAATTTACAAACGCCATTGAGCAACATACACAAGATGATGGCTCTGATTTAGATGAGTACATCGTTCGTCTCTTTGAGTTGCTTGACACACAGATGAGAGAGAGTGACCTGAGCGAACACCTCAAAGCCTTTCCTTATGTAAATGGTGGCCTGTTTAAAACTAGATGCCATGTGCCAAAGTTCACAAGTAAGTCTCGCCGCATCATGATAGAGGTTGGAACACTAGACTGGTCTGACATCAATCCTGATATTTTCGGTTCTATGATACAAGCTGTCATCACCGATGAACATCGTGGTGGGATGGGGATGCATTACACATCAGTTCCTAACATCATGAAAGTGATAGAACCGCTCTTCTTGGACTCACTCTATGAAGAGTTTGAAAATTCAAAGACCAGTAAAGCAAAACTACAGAAGCTTCAAGAGCGACTCTCAAAACTGAAAATATTTGACCCTGCTTGTGGATCGGGAAACTTTCTTATCATCGCATACAAAGAGCTACGAGCATTAGAGATTAAGATACTTCAACAGATAGACAAAGTGTCAAACATGAAGCAAGGGGAGCTGTTTAACTCCAAGCGGAAGAAAGAGCAGATGAGTTTCATGTCTCTCTCTTCTAACATTGAGCTTACACAGTTCTACGGCATAGAGCTAGATGACTTTGCTCATGAGGTAGCAATCCTCTCTCTATGGCTAACAGAGCATCAGATGAATGTAGCTTTTTTCAAAGAGTTCGGTCAGACTGCACCACCACTTCCACTTCCTGAAGGTGGGCATATTGTTCATGGTAATGCTACTAGACTAGACTGGGAAGAGGTTTGTCCTAAAGAGGATGGGGATGAGATATATATACTTGGAAATCCTCCTTACCTTGGTTCTAGTATGCAGAATAAAGAACAAAAAGAAGATAAAAAGCTGGTTTTTGATGGGATAAGAAACTATAAAAATCTAGATTATATTGCTTGTTGGTTTCTTAAAGGGGCTACATATATTCAAGATGTAAATGCAAGATTTGCTTTTGTTACAACAAATTCAATTTCTCAAGGTGAACAGGTGGCAATGCTATGGCCACATATGTTTGATAAGAATGTTGAGATATTTTTTGCACATCAATCATTCAAATGGACAAATAATGCTATGGGAAATGCAAATGTAATTGTAGCAATTATAGGACTTAGAAATACAGTAAATCAAGTAAAATATCTTTTTGTTAACTCCATAAAACAAGAAATAAAAAATATAAATGCTTATTTAGTAGGAGCTTCTAATATACTAATTAAAAGATCATCATCTCCCATTTCAAAAATTTCAAAAATGGTACTTGGTGATGCTCCGAAAGATGGTAGTAATTTAGTATTGACTACAGAAGAGAAAAATCAACTTATTAATGAAAATTCAAATGCTAAACTATTAATTAAAAGTTATATCGGAGCATTTGAATACATTAATATGAAAGAACGCTGGTGCTTGTGGATAGCTGATAAGGACATTGAAATTGCCAACTCAATATCAAGCATAAAGCTAAGGATTGAAAAAGTTCGAGATATGAGACTTGCCAGCACTAAACCTGCAACTCAGGAGTTTGCAAAAACACCACATAGATTTGTAGAAATAAGATATCAAAAGAGTGACACAACAATTATCATCCCAAATGTATCATCGGAAAGAAGAGAATATGTGCCTATAGGGTTCTTAGATGGAGATACAATTATTGCTAACTCTGCTAGTGCCATATATAATGCAGAACCATGGATATTCTCACTCATAACTTCAAAAATGCACATGACATGGATGAGGACTGTTGCAGGAAGATTGAAGACGGACTATCGCTATTCATCAGCTCTTGTTTACAATACCTTTCCTTTCCCAAACATCAATGAAAAACAAAAAGAACACCTAAGTGAACATGTTTTAAATATCCTAGATGAAAGAGAGCAACACTCAGAAAAAACTCTAGCTCAGCTCTACGATCCAAACAAAATGCCAGATGGACTAAGAGAAGCCCACCACAACCTAGACCTAGCCATAGAACAATGCTACAGAAAGAAACCATTCACCAGCGATGAAGAACGACTTGAGTATCTGTTTGGACTGTATGAAGAGATGATTGAAAATGAGGTTCGTAAATAATGAATCAATCTTGGTTTGAAATGAATGATATTCGTACTAAAAAGTTTGCTAAGACTGTGTGGATACCTATTAGAGCACTTCAAACACTAACCGAGTCAGGAAAGTATGCTTATCATGGATATGTTGAAGAGTTCTTTGGATGTGGCAGTATTGCAGTAAAGATAGAAGACAAAGATAAAGCACTAGAACTTCGTTGGTCGGATGTAGGTAGTAGCAGTGATAACAGAGGTTATTATGATAATGGAGAATACACTCCAGCCGATGTATTTACATCTTTTAGTGACATATCAGCTATTCACTTGGTACTAGATCAACATATTAATAGTGTTGATAAGCGAGAATGGCATCTCAGTCAAGATTTTGTCACTACACTAGGTTTATTAAGAGAAGGTGATATATGGGTTTCTCCGAATGAAGGATATATTGAAGTAGCAAAACTAACTAGAAACAAAGATGGTGAAGCATGTTTAATGGAAGTAAGAGCAGAACATTTAAAAGATTACTTATGTGCTAGAAATATGGGACTATATATATCCTCATACTATAGTCGAGCTGCTGTTGTAAAGGATGGTTCTTTCTTATCTTGGATAGATGATGATATAGAAGAAGTCAAGAATGCTGTTCGTTGGTCTGGAAGAACAATGGAAATACATGAAGGAAATGGAGAACACTTTGGGAGTCATGCATCCGTGATGCATGTAGGCAGAACAAGTACAGATGGAAGTGATGATATACCTAATATTTCAGAACTTCCTACTAATGAGAATAGTGTGACTTCAACTTGGGACAAAACATTTGATGGTCGTAAACTCTTTCGTATTGATGGAGAAGTTTGGGCAGATGAATGGATAAATCCCGCGAAACTAAGTCCAAGAATTAAATATGATGAGCCAACCCCAACTATATTTTTTATTGTTGATGAAGAAGGAACTAAGGAAAATAGAGAAACATTGAAGCGTGGTGGAAAATGGTTATGGTTTAAGCCTGATGTTATTATGGCTCTTTCTCATCGGAGAGGTGGCTCATTAGGATGGTATACCGCACAAACTGGCGATGTACGATGTTCTCCCGATAATAGAATTCACTTTGGAATTAACAGTATTGGTCTTGTTAATGTGTATGCAAAAGATATAGCTCTACTACCTGAATGGCAGCAGCAGATATGGTCTGGATACAATATTAGTCCTGAAGGTGGAGTGTCTGATGAGTTATCAGCATCTCAAGTACATGCTGTTCCTGTAAGTACACAAGCACCAGAAGCTTATTTATTTCAAGGAATAGATAAGTTAAATGAACTATCACAGAAGAACCTTGGAATTACTTTGTTCAGAGAACACGAATATATTACAGAATTAAAAAGTAAAATACATAGATTTAGAGCTATTGATGATGCTGGACTATATGCCTTAGCCAAAGATATCGCTAGAATCACTGCTGACAGTTTGAATGTATCAGATATACAAAGTGTAGTAGCTCCACCAGACAAGAAATTTGGTTCCTTGAAATCTTTGGAGGTTTTAATTGCCTCTCAAGTAGAGAAAGAAGTAGCACGAAATATAATGTCCCCATTGGTTGGTGCATATGAACTTAGACTCGCAGATGCACATTTACCAAAATCAACTATTGATGAAGCATTTATTTTGCTTAGTATAGATAGAAGTAAGCCTATAGTCTTTCAGGCATATCAGATGTTGTCTGTATGTGTTACAAGTTTATATACGATTATAAAGATACTTGACAGTTGGAAAGTAAAGGAAGAAAAATGAATATTGAAGAGCAGTTAGACTTTCTGCTATCACATGAAAGTGAAAATGAAATACTTGAGTTTAAAGAAGCTAATAATGGTTATGATTTTGGCAAGATAGGTAAATACTTCAGTGCCTTATCTAATGAAGCGAATCTTGCGAATAGAAGAGATGCTTGGTTGGTTTTTGGTGTCAAGGACTCTAACAAAAAGCTGATAGATACTAAGTTTAGAATGGATGATACAAGTCTTCAGAGCTTAAAGGCAGAAATTGCTAATCATACTACCAATAGAATTACATTTATAGATATTCATGAAGTTGTGAGAGATGGAAACAGAGTCTTGCTTTTTCAAATTCCTGCTGCACCTAGAGGTATCCCCATCACATTTAAAGGTCACTACTACGGAAGAGATGGCGAAGAGTTAAATGCACTTAACCTTGAGGAAATAGAGAGGATTAGAAGTCAAGCTACTATGATAGATTGGAGTGTTGGTATTTGTACTGGTGCAACGATTGATGATTTGTCCGAAGAAGCTATTATGAAAGCTCGTTCATCGTATGTTACAAAAAATCCTGCATTAGCTGAGATGATAGAGACTTGGAGTGATGAAACCTTTCTCAACAAAGCAAAGATTACTATTGCAGGTCAGATTACACGAACAGCTATCTTGCTTCTTGGTAAATCCGAATCTGAACATTTTTTGACACCAGCCATTGCTAAAATATCATGGATACTCAGAGATAGAGACAATGTCTCTAAAGATTATGAACACTTTTCTTGTCCGTTTATATTGAGTGCAGATGAAGTATATGCAAAGATACGAAATCTGAAATATCGCTACATGACAGATGGTTCTCTGTTCCCTGACGAGGTTGATAGTTATGATCCGTACATCATAAGAGAGGCTCTGAACAACTGCATCGCTCATCAGGATTATACCCTTGGTGGTAAGATTAATGTTGTTGAGAATGAAGATAGTAAGCTTATTTTCGTTAACAGTGGTTCATTCATACCAAAGAGCATTGAAAATGTCATTACAGCAGATGCCCCTGAATCTACGTATAGAAATAAGTTCTTGTCTCAAGCCATGGTTAATCTAAATATGATTGATACTATTGGTAGTGGTATAGTGAAGATGTTCAACATACAGAAAAAGAAGCTATTTCCATTACCAGAATATGAGCTACATAATGAGCAGGTTAAGGTTGTGATAGAGGGTAAAGTTCTCGACATGAACTATGCGAGGAAGCTTGTACAAATGCCTGAACTTACACTACGAGAAATTATGCTGCTAGATAAAGTACAAAAAACGAAAACATTAACAACAGATGAGCTGAAAGAACTAAAGGCAAAGAAGCTAGTTGAAGGCAAAAGACCTCATTTGCATATATCATTAGAGGTGGCAAAGCAAACAGGACAAAAAGATGACTATATGAAATTTCGAGGCATCGATGATGATTACTGTAAAAAGATTATAGTTGACTATCTTAAGCGATTTAAGAGTGGGCAAAGAGCTGATTTTGAAGGTGTAATTTTAGACAAACTATCAGATACTTTAGACATTGAGCAAAAGAAAAATAAAGTAAGAAATAATCTTCAAGCACTGAGAAAAGACGGTGTCATCGAGAATATAGGTAATACATGGGTAATGTCTAAAGGTGTTACGGGTTAGACGATTTAGACGGATAGTTAGACGAGTTTAGACATTTGAAAGTAAGCTTAAAGGAAAAATATGACCAATATTGTAGAAGTTCAATACGCACAAACTGGTGAAAGTAAATCAACCAATGAATTTGGAATGAGAGATATGCAAGCCAAAGCTTATGAGGCTCGTAATGCTCAGTACCTCCTACTCAAAGCTCCTCCTGCTTCTGGTAAGTCACGAGCTTTGATGTTCATTACACTCGATAAACTTATCAACCAAGGTCTAAAGAAAGTTATCGTAGCTGTTCCTGAGCGATCTATCGGTGGTTCATTTGCTACTACAAAACTTAGTGAGTATGGATTTTATGCTGATTGGGAAGTGAAAGATGACTGTAACCTATGTACAGTGGGTGGAGATAAGAGTAAGGTTCAAGCATTTATCAACTTCCTAGAGGGCGATGAGAAAATATTGATATGTACGCATGCAACACTTCGTTTTGCTTTTGAGAAGTTGGATGAGAAGAAGTTTGACAACACTCTGCTAGCTATAGATGAGTTTCATCATGTCTCTGCTGATGGAGAGAATCGTTTGGGAGAGCTTATTCGTTTGGTGATGGAAAAATCATCTGTACATCTTGTGGCTATGACTGGTTCTTTCTTTCGAGGAGACAGTGTTCCGATACTTCTTCCTGAAGATGAGGCAAAGTTTTCTAAGGTTACATACAACTACTATGAACAGCTCAATGGATACAAGTATCTTAAATCCTTAGGTATAGGCTATCACTTCTATCAGGGACGATACACTACTGCCATCAGAGATATACTCGATACAGATAAGAAAACAATCTTACACATACCAAATGTAAACTCGGGTGAATCAACAAGGGATAAACACAAAGAAGTTGATACAATCATAGATATTATCGGTAAAGTAGTCAAAGAGGACGAAAATAAAGTCATATATGTCAAGAGACATGATGATGGAAAAATCATCAAGGTTGCAGACTTGGTAAATGATGATCCAAAAGATAGAGATACTATATCGGCCTATCTTAGAAATATGGACTCTGTTGATGATATGGATTTAATTATAGCATTGGGGATGGCAAAAGAGGGATTTGACTGGCCTTACTGTGAGCATGCTCTAACTGTGGGATATAGAAGTTCACTTACAGAAATCATACAAATTATTGGTCGTGCTACTCGGGATAGTGATAACAAGACACATGCTCAGTTCACAAACCTCATAGCTCAACCTGATGCACACGATAGTGAAGTGAAAACCTCAGTAAACAATATGCTCAAAGCAATAACAGCATCACTACTCATGGAACAAGTTCTTGCTCCAAACTTCAAGTTCAAACCACGGTTTGATAATGATACAGAAAAAGCTAAACCAGGAGAAATGAAGATACGAGGGTTTAAGAAGCCAAGTACGAAGAGAGTGGAGCAAATAATTGAATCTGATTTGAATGACCTCAAAGCTGCAATACTTCAAGATGATAAGATGCTCAAAGCAATGCCTGGGAACATTGACCCTGAAGTTATGAACAAAGTGCTTATTCCAAAAATCATTAAAGTAAAGTATCCTGACTTGAGTGATGATGAAGTAGAAGAGTTAAGACAGCATGTAGTTGTTGACTCCGTAGTGAAGAATGGGGAGATTAAAGAGAGTGGTGGGAAACAGTTTATATCTATGGCTGGGAAGTTTGTCAATATTGATGAGCTAAACATTGACCTTATAGACAGTATTAACCCATTCCAGAGAGCATTTGAAATACTATCAAAGTCTGTAACGACTAAGGTCTTGCATCTTATTCAAGAGTCTATTGCCTCAACCCGAATTACTATGGACTTTGAGGAAGCGAAGATACTCTGGCCAAAGATTTTGAAATTCAAGAAAGAACACGGTAAAGAACCAAGTCTAAACTCAAATGATCCACAAGAGCTACGGATGGCTGAATGTATTGTTTACCTCAAAGAAGAGAAGAGAAATAGAAATGCTGGATAAAGAGAGTGTACTCGATGAAATTTTTGCTAGTGATATAGATGGAATTTTAAACACAAAGCCGAAAATAACTCCAGCTCAGAATGAAGATCAAAGGCTGGTTGCTACATTTGAAGAGATAAACAGTTTCATTGATGAAAATGGGAACGAGCCTACAAGGAATATGTCCGATATGCATGAGGCAAAACTTTTCTCAAGGCTTAAAGGCTTACGAGAACAAGCTGATAAGATGCAACAGTTAAAAGCTTATGATAGACACAAGCTTTTTGAAGTAGAAGACGAGGTAGAAATCAACTCGATTGATGATATATTTGGTGGTGATGATTTTGGATTGTTGGATGATGAAGAAGACATTTTCACGCTCACACATGTAGAGAAGTATGACGGGAACAAAGCAGAAGCAGACTTCGTTGCAACGAGAGAGAAGTGTGAGGAGTTTGAGAAATATGAGAGTTTGTTTACAGAGTGTCAAGCAGACCTTAAAGATGAGAAGAGAAAGTTAGTTCCATCAATAGAGAGACAATTGATGGTAGGAACATTTTGTGTGTTGGATGGGGTATTGCTTTACATTGCTGAGATTAAGCATGCAAAGAGAGGTAATAGCAATAAATTAAACAGAAGAACCTTACTTGTCTTTGAGAATGGGACACAATCAAGAATGCTTCTTCGGTCACTAGGTAAGAGACTTAAAGATAAGGGGAAGATGGTTACCTCTCGTGATGGGGAAGAACTTGCTAACTTAAACCAAATATCTAAAGAAGATAAGTCAACAGGTTATATCTATGTTTTGAAATCGAAAAGTGAAGATGATAGAATTAAGTCCAAAGCAAACCTATACAAGATAGGATTTTCATCAACTGCAATACAAGAGAGAATCAAAAATGCAGAGAATGAACCTACCTATCTAATGGCACCAGTATCCCTTGAAAGTGCCTATGAAACTTACAATATGAATCCTCATAAGCTTGAACAGTTGCTACACAGGTTCTTTGGGAACTCTTGTTTGGATGTTGATATACAAGGGCATGATGGAAAGATACACCGACCTAGAGAGTGGTTTATTGCTCCTATTGATGTAATTGAAAGTGCTATTGAGCTTATTATCTCTGGGGGCATTGTGAATTATCAATATGATTCTGAATCGGAACAAATTATGGAAAAAACATAGATGATAGATACAGAAAAACTAGAGTTAGAATTTTACAAAAATGGCTCAGCAGAGGGTGTACTAAAGCGATTTGTCTTTAGTGTGAAAGAAGAAAAGTTAGTACGCGATGCAATAAGAACTGTACAGTTAGCTAATCCTAGAATGAAGCTGATTAGAGTTTCTGATGAATTGTTAAGAGAGGTTACTAAGACTAGGGAGCCTATCCTTCCTACGGAGAAAACAAAAGTATCTGTAGAATCAATGGCGAAGCTTGAACTGATGAGATTGAGTGCTAGTAAGAAGCAAGTAGAAGCAGGTTATGATAACAAGATACCTACTTTTTTCGGATTTAAATCTAAGTACGGGGTAGTTCTCATGGTTCTTCTTGCTATTGGTATGATGGCTGTTGAATATTTTAAAATGAAACCAATTAATGATGAGATGCAACGCCAAGAGAACTTAATGCATGGCATTTCTAAATAAAATATAAGCTAAAAAAAAACAGCAATAGCCACTCCCTATAGGAGAGCAGCTAGGTGTAAATTTCCCAAGCGATAAAGCGATAAAGAAAAATAATAAATGCAAATAGCCTACTGATAAGATAATTTATAAAACCCATGACAGACTACTAAGCAGCATTACTAACTTGTTGATATGGAAGAACCCACTGCTTCAGCTGTGGCTGCCACTTACATTTTAACTTTTTTAACTCTGATGCAAGAGGGTAGCTATTACCTGTAACGGCAAGTGTGCCATCTGAAAGTTGTTCTACTCCAAGACCAAGCTGTTCTACTCTTTGTTCAAGGTCATTATGTTGATATGCTTGTGCGTTATTTGGAGGTGGAGCAGTCGTTGCACCGCTCATGTTGTTTGAATGATTATTGTTTTGTAAATGTTGTTGCTGTGAAATTGCTGTATTTACCTCATTGGCTGATGCATATTCGTTTCCGCTAAGAGAAAGTCCTGCTAATGCTCTGCCAATGGAACTTGTTTCCGCGTTCTCAAGGGCTGATGTAGCATTAATCCAACCATCACCACGGTATTCTTCTGCAAAGCCAGTAGATATTGTGTTTTCTCCAATTTTTATCTTAGCCTGAATCACTACTCGTTGGTCATCATCGTGAATTAGAATAGTAGAGATAGAAGCATCTGGGAAGTATTTTCGAAATACTGCAAGTCTGGTAGAAACCTGAGTGTAAGATTTTCCTTTAATATCTATAGTTGGCATTGTCTGCAACTCTTTTACGGCTAGTTGTAATGGGTGTTGTTCTTGCATAATTTACTCCTTATGCTGCTAGTTGTGTTGGCTCTGATGGGAGCGACTTTCTCTTATTTATACGGATGGAAGTAGGTTTATCTATGGTGCTGATTTCCATGTCAGCAAACTCTTCAACCTCATGTCTCTGGTCTGCTGATAGTAGAGCTTCTTCTACTGCCTTAGTGTCTAGCACTACTGTGAAGAAGCCAGCATGAAGTAAAGCTTTTTCATTAAGTATGAGTAATTTAGAGTTAATTTTTTGAGTAGCCTCTGAAACTGTAATACTTGAATATGCTAAGCCTTCAATTTTTCTGATACCGAATGATGAAAGTGCTTTTGCTACCTGCTCTTTCCCATTGCTCCTTGCGAGTTCCAGTTGCTTCTTCAGGTTAGCTAGTAGCTTCTGCTGTTCTTTGATGTAATCTATCTTAGAATCTATAGATGTGAAAATTTCGGAAATCGTATCACTCTTCTTATAGTGAGAGATGTTTTGGTTTTCAAGTATGGCAATGATTGAATCATAAAACCACTCTTTAGAGTTAGAACTATCATTATATAGTCCTACTAATTCTTGTTCAAGTTTTGAAGATTGTGTTGTTAAATTCATGGTGTTCCTTTTATGCTGCCATCTGTAGTGGCTGTTGAGTTTGTGTTTTGATTATCGCAATCTTTTCAGCTAATCCGAATAGTTGTTCTCCAATATTTAATTTAGAGTCTATACTTTGGATTGCTTTGCTTGTGAAGTTCCTTTGAGTGAAACGATTTTTACCTTTTACTCCACCTCTCAGACACGCTTCCTCTATACGGTTAAAACATCGCCAAATATCTGAGCCAATATCTCCATGCCTGCGAACTTCAAGCATAGATGAATAATCAACATCAAGGGTGTCTGTATCAAATCGAATTGAAGCAGCAGCTCTTGCAAATGCTAACTCTTCTGCCGGTTCTAGTTGAATATTCTTGTAGGTATTAATTCTCTCTTCCATTAAAGGAAGATAACTAACCGTAGCTTCTATCGCCGCTGAGATATCAGATTCACAAAAATCTATATGCTTAATCTTATGTGCCTGCATTAGGGAGTCTGCAAGGATAATTCCGTTGCTACAAATTAGCCTGAACACTCCCAATTTGAGTTCCACGCAAGCAGAAGTGTCATGTGATGATGTTAAAATAATTTGTGGAATATTCTCCTCTTCCATCAAAAACGAGCTGAAGTTCTGTAGTACTATTAGGTGCTTCTGGTAATTTTGCTTGTCTTCTGAACGGACTTTGTTTTCAAATGCATCTACAGGCAACCAACCATGACTTTGCATGATCTCTAATATTTTAGCGGTGGAGATGTAAGTGTAGCGTTCACTTACCGTATGGTGGGCTTGAGTAGTGAAAATACTCGGAGCTACTTGTTTGAGTTTTTCGATTGTTATTGGAAGTTTCATGTGTATATCCTTAGAATTTAGGTTTGTAATGTTAAGTACCTATATAGGCAGAGGGACTATTTCTTAGTCGAGGCTAGTGTCTCAGCTACAACAGTAAGAACTGTAATAGCGATTGCAATTAGCTGAAGAACTGGTGGCATTTTTCTGCTCCTTTTGGATTGTAGTCAAGATTGTTGACAGGATTGAATATCAGATGATAGAGACTTTGGGGATGAGGATTTTGCAAGAAAAACTGCCTGGGTATTCCTTTAGTGTGGGTTAATGATATGAGAGGAAAGTATGAGTTTGAAATAGTAAGCATAAGGAAAAGAAAAGGTATATCTCCCCTCTATTAATATATACCATATTTTTTGTGAAAAGTCTCACTCAAATATATGAACTTCTCATATGCAAGCTAAATGAAGTGGGTCTAAAATGTGTACTAGTTTAAGGTAGAAGTTGTACGCTCATTTGTACGCGCTTAGCAATCGATTAGTTCTGTTGTAACACTTTGTTATGCAGACCAAAGGGCATAATGTGAACAAATATTATCTATTGAAAGTCCTATACCAAAGACTAAACCTCTACTTTAGGGATATTCCCTTGACTTTAAGTAACTGATTGGGATAGAATTCGAATCTCTGAGGGTCCACCACTTCTTTATAATACAATCCTTTACAAACCACTACAATAACTAGCTTTCAAGAGATTAACTGTTGATGTAAATTATCAAGGGGTACACACAAGGGTACACAAAACACCTAGTTTAACACAAAGTAAACTAGATGAATATCAAACTAACCGTAAACAAAAACAACTACTACTCGATAAGATTTAGAGTAGATAAGTTACTTCAACCATACTTTCATAGATCATATATTAAAAAATCACTACACACCAAGAATAAGCTGGAGGCACGAGCCAAGGCTGATATGCTATACTTATTCTACAAAAGGATTGTAGAGGTTATGAGTATACTTACAGATGAACAAATACAGCAACTTGTTAATAACTATGTAACAGAACAGCTAAAACAAGACCTTAGCAGTAGAGCGATAAATGGTGTAGGCTTAGTTTTTACCCCAGCTGATGATCTTCACTTTCAAGATATTGCTTCAGCTTCTAGAGACCTCATAGGTTCCTTTATTGGCGACTACAAACAGAATTTAGCAAACAGCAATACAATGGAAGTTCAAAACATAGGAAAAGAGCTACTATCCAATATCGGGATTAATTACGATAGTAAAGATAGCTCTCATAGGCACTTTATGCTTCACTTACTTCAAGGTCAAATACAGCTCTTTGAGACTATCTATCAATGATACTCGGGCAACTTCACATCTTCACAAAAATCAAACAACTTTCAAACTTTATCATCCCAACAAACAATAGCTAAGATAGTTACTCTCCAAGAAGCATTTAATCGCTTTGATAATTGGTATAAGAAAACAGATATCACAAAAAAACATTACAACAATACAGTTAGCAGATTAACTAAAATACTATTACCCTTCATTGGATTAGATAGAGATGCAAATACGATTACTTTGGATGATATAAACGAGCTAAAAGAGTTCTTAGAAACCTTTCCAAACATAAGCAGACTTCCATATAAAGATATGAGTTTTAAAGCACTTTTAGAACTTAATGATGTTCCAACTCAATATATAATCAGTAATGATACACAAAGTAAATATTTGAAGATACTTAAACAGTTGTTTCTATTTATAGTAGATGACGGAATTATAAGTTACAATCCTTGTAAACGGCTTATTATGCCAGGTGATGAACAAAAGAAGCGAGAGCCATTTAGCAATGACGATATGAGAATACTGTTTAATGAGTTTGATAAACTAGACAATAAAAAATACATATATTATATACTAGCATACACAGGTATACGACCAAGTGAGCTTTGGAAGTGTCACATAAGCCAAGAAGATGGTATCTACTACTTTGACCTTACTAGTAAAGAGATAGAGCTTAAGACGAGGCAGAGCCGGAGAAAGATACCTCTTCATAGTAAACTTCTAGAATTAAATATCCAAGACAAGCTATCATCACTTCAAGCTGAATTTAGACAAGAGTATCTAAGTATCTACTTTAATAAAACAATTAAGAAAGTACTTCCCGATGATAATAATAAAATTATGTACAGTTTTAGACATACGGTTGCTACTGAACTCAAACGAGCTGGTGTCAATATGGATAAGGTTTCAGAACTTCTAGGTCATAGCTACGAGAATGATAGCATGACCAAGAGCACTTATGCCGCTGAATACACTCTTAAACAGCTCAAAGAAGCCATAGACGACCTAAACTACTAAAATAGCCTACAAGTACCTATACTATGGTTATATGAGCTTTTTTTATTATCACTGACCTAGTAGGGAGAACAGAGTAGACGATGCTACTCCTTATTCTTCCATTACTTAAAACTCAAAACCAACTGCTCCTCCAACAAGGTTTTCACCACCTGCACTCGAAGCTGCTACTCTTGCTGAAAAACCATTTGAACTTTTTGTAGATATACCCATAGCAAATGAAGTCGCACCTCTAAACGAAGCAGTAGCCATTCCAATGGATGTCTTTCCATATGATGCATCTGGTAACATTCCTATAGCTGTAGCAAGTGATATACCTTTTCTATTAATTGCTATTTCGTCGCTATTTCCACTAATGTTTGAAGTATTCGTACTCATACTTGAAGTGGTTGAAGATATCAGTAAAGAAGTTCAGAATGAAAAATATACTACTAGAAGACATTATCACCTCTTACCAAAAAGAGTATGTAAAGCGATAAGAGATTTAATCTGCCAGAGTGCCACAAGTTCTTAGTTTCTATATCACTTAATAAATTATATTAGATTATATCTCATACTAATTCATCATCTTATTATTGTTCTGTCAGGGCTCTAGAAGCGACTCTCTTTAATGGGCTAAGAATGTATTCCATCACTGTTCTCTTCTCCCCTAATAAGTCAATTTGGGCTAACATCCCTGGCAAAATATTAGGTTTAATTCCAGACTTAGAGAATTTATCCCCATCTGTTCTTACCCAGGCTTCATAATAAATTTCACCTTGCTCCGGTCTGGTTGCATTTTGTGCAATCTTAGTTACAACCCCTTCCATAATGCCATATCTTGAAAAATCATAGGCAGTATAAGAAACCCTGGTTTTTTGGCCGACAGCAACCTTACCAATATCCTTAGATAGTATTCTTGCTTTAACGATAAAGTAATCTGCATTAGGCACAACTTCCATAAGTGTTTCTCCACCTTTCAACACCGAACCTTCACCAGTAATATGTACTGCAGTAATAATGCCTCCTATTGGTGCTTTGATATCACTATTTTTGAGTTGCAGTACATAAAGAAAAAGCTTTTCTTGTAAATCAACCATTTGTTGTTTCATATTAATAATTTTAATCTTTGGTTCCATTCCTGCATCAACTAAAGGTTGAAAGGCAGATTTTTCCTCTAGGAGTAAATCAATTTTTTTGTTTATAGAGTTTATAAATATTTGTATCTCTTCTTTATCTAAGACAACAAGAATATCGTCCTTACTAATTTCGTCACCGACTTCAACATTAATCTTATCAATCGTACCGGGGTATCTCGATTGTACTAGCTGAACCTTTTTAGGAGGTTCTACTGAAGCTTCTGCACGCACTACTTGATCAATTTCAGCAAATTTTGCCCATAAAACAATAATGATGAAGATTAAAGCGATTAGATAAAAAATTATTTCTGTTAATGGAATTTTTTTCATTTTTAAGTCCTTTGTTGAGTAATTTTAAGTACTTTTTCTTTTAATTCATCTTTTATAATTCTACCACTATCAATAATAACCACCCTATCAACTAAATCTAAAAGTGTTCCTCTATGTGTAATTAAAATAAATGTTTTGTCCTTAACCGCTTCTTTTAAGTCTAATAATAATTCTTGTTCACTACCTTGGTCCATAGCACTTGAGGGCTCATCCATAATCACAATTTTTGGATCGTTAATAAAGGCACGGGCAATACATATTGCTTGACGCTGACCACCTGATAATTCAAGGCCACCGGCAGACAACACCGTATCAAAACCATTAGGTAAGTTAGCAGCAATCTTGTCAACATTCGCTATTTTTGATGCCTTAATAATTTGCTCATCTGTAGCATTCGGGTTACCAAACAATAAGTTCTCTTTTAAGGTTCCTGAAAATAATAATGGAGTTTGCATAACTACACCAACATGTTTTCTTAAATCGTCTGGATGTAAGTGTTTAATATCAGAATTGTCAATTTTAACCGAACCTTCTGTTGGATCATATAAGCCTGCGATCAATCGTAATAAAGAAGTCTTTCCTGAGCCTACCTTACCTAATATAGCTATTTTTTCTTTGGATTTAATCATCATATTTATTTGAGATAATGTCTTATTTGGCTGACCTGGATAAGTCAAAGAAACATTAGTTAATGAAATTGAACCGTCAACTGAATATTTTCTTAACTGTTCCTCTCTTTCTAGCTCCTTAACTGGCTCTTGCATTAATTCACCAAAATTAATATAAGCACTAAGTGCCTGATTAAAACGACCAATAAGATTACTAATCTGACCTAAAGGTGCTAATATCCTTCCTGAAAGAATCACACAGGCAATCAAAGAACCCATAGTCATCTCACCATCGGCAATCAAATATACACCGTAAACAATAATACCGACTTGTGAAAGCTGTTGTCCGGACTGAGAGAAGTTAGAAGTTAATTGCGACCAGAACTTAGACTTGGTCGACATCTTATTTTGCTGTTTAACACTAGCCATCCAACGGCTATACAATAAGTTTATTCCACTTAATGTTTTTAAAGTTTCTAAACCCGAAAGCATTTCTACTAAAACACCTTGCTTACTTTGTCCATCTTTAGCAGCATTAAAACTTAGTTTACGAATAATGGGCTGAATCAGCAAACCAGCCATAATAACAACAAGCACAATAATTGCAGGCACTGCAGCAACTGGACCACCAATCGAATACAACACAAAGAGGAATAAAAGGATAAAGGGGAAATCAACAAGAGCTACAAATGTTACAGATCCTAAAAAATCTTTTAATAAATCAAACTCTTTAACCACACTTGCCATAGCTCCTGCAGGCCTATTAATTAGCTTTTCATTCCTTGATAGACGATGAAATAAATTTTCTGCAACACTTTCATCAATCGCACTACCTGCTTTATCTGTAAAAACACCTCGAAGAATCTTCATAGTCAAATCAAAACAAATCACTAATAAAATACCAACAGTCAGTGCAATTAATGACTCAGTTGCATTATTAGGAATAATTCTATCATATACAATCATTACAAAGAAGGCACTAACCAAAGCGAATATATTAATAAAAATTGAGGCAAAAATCACCTGCGAATACGATTTCTTATTTTTTAGGGCTGGTCCGAAGAACCAATGGTCTTTATAGAATTTCTGGTATTTATTACTCATTTATAGCTTTCCTTTAAATTTTCTATCAGAGCCTATAAAAATATTAGTAATAGACAATACTTAAATATTTTCACTAACTTGTAATGTATATTTAGATTACTAATTCAGTTCAAATATACCTCGGTAAAACTTATTATGATTACTTATATGCATCTCTTACAACTGTGTTTAGGTTAACTGTATGAAGTAAATTTTCACTTAATAGCAAATAATCAAGATTATTTTTAATCAAATCAACTTTATAATTCTGCAACTCCCTCTGTAATTGATCTCTTTGTAGTTGTGTCTTGACTAAGAGTACCATTACACCTCCATCGGTTATTGATCTAAGATGAATATTCTTTAATTTATCATTTAATCTAACTTCTTTATATTTTCCTGACTTATATTTATTTTTTAAGTTTTTATTTTGAAAAATTAGATTGTCTAACTTAGATTGTTTTTCAATTTTAGTACTTATTAATTTATCTTTTTGTATTGTTAAATTGTGTTGACTAATCTTCATTTTTACCGCCGATGAGCCACTATCAAATAAAGGTATCGCTATGTTTATTGCAGCATAAACATTATATTCATTTAAACCTCCATTGAGATCATAAGCAATAGCCTTAATTTTACTAGTAATTTGAGGTTTTTGAGAAGCTTTAATACTACTTATCTCGTAATTAATTAATTTTATATGATAAAGGAAGATTTCATTTGTTCTATTTATTTCAATCTTAGGGTTCTCAGATTGCCTAATTAAGTTATTTAACCCTTGTTTATCGCTTTTTCTATCAATATCCTTTCCAAAACTAGCAATTTCTTTAATCTGTGTTTGTTTAATAAAAAACTCTTTCTCTAAGGTTTGTCCGAGCTCATATTTCTTTAGTCTGATTGAGTCTATTTCTATTTCAAGGTCAATTTTAAAAATTTGAGTTTCTCTTACATCACTTAGAGTTCCAACACCTGCGATAAATTGAGTACGTAAAATCTTAATCCTCTCAACTAAAGTTGCTTTAGTCATAACTAGCATTCTTTCTAACTTACTCATATTAACATAATCAATCGATAGACTTAAAAGTTTAAATATTGTTTCTTCAAAAGCCTCAACATACATCAACTTCGAAATTTTTTCCTCTTGTTTGAGAGAATTAACTAAAGCATTTAATTTACCAAAATCATATAAAGGTGTATCTAAGGTTAGTACCCCGTCAAGATAATCATTTCTTGTGTTTATAGCTCTATTATTTAAAGGGTTTACATTGCTTTTAATTGAAAGGTTACTTGCTGTGGAAAAATCAAGTTTAATTCCACCGTCAAATTTAGTCTGTAAAACATTTAAATGGCTAGAAGTAATATGATGAACCTTTTCAATAACATTCGGGTGATTATTGATCTTACTTTTAATGTCTTCTAGATTTAGTGGTCTTTGTGCATTTAAATTTGTTGCTAGCACTAAAAGTAGCCAAGACATCCAAAACAAGTTAATAGCATTTTTTATATCTAGCATGACAACCTTTAATTAATGAAAGTATATTCTATATTGAGATATGAATTAATAGCACTGGCTAGGCTATTTGTTTAATAGTTTACAACATTATATCTAAAATATTCTTACTTTAGTTTATTTTATTATAATATGGATACCAAGATAAAAGTTTTGTCACTATTTTACCTTGTTTTGAATTAACTTATGGTATAATTAATTTTTATAATCAATTCACAGGATAACTTATCACAATTACTAATACAGAAATTTCAACATACACATACACACAGAATGGAGTGGGATCTAATTTCTCAACCTTTACATATAATAACAGTATCTATATTACACCTCATATATTTGTTCTTCCTATAGTTCTAGGAGAAGTAATTACTGATTATGTTGCTACTTCTGAACAAGGTACAGTTGTATTTTATCAATTTGGGGATACAAGCAGCGGGGCTTTGAGTTTTACTCCGGAGCCTAACTTTACTGGCGAGGTAACGATTACATTCTCGAATTCTGATGAGACAATAACAGGTACAGGGGTAATAACAGGTACAGTAAATCCTGCTGATGGGACTTTTGCAATTACCTCTTTCTTTGATCAAGAGTTTAGTCTGTACGACGCTCAAACTGTTGAACCAATTCTAACTGTTGAACCAACTCCAACAGTAATTGAAGACACTGATTTCGTTGTTACTGCTAATCCCAACCTAAGCAACGATGCATATGCAACTGCTACAATCTCTGGTAATATTGAAGTTAATGGTAATAGTGATCGTTACAGTTTTACTGTAGCCGCAGGTGAGACTTTCATCCTTGATATTGACCATAATAGACAATCAGGTGAGATAAATGATACAACACTAACAATCGTTGATGCAAATGGTAGCAGCGTAGTCTACAATGATGATGCAACGGGTAATGGTGGTGCGAACGAGTCAAACAGTTCCCTTGATTCATACATTGAACACACATTTACTACTGCAGGTACTTATACTGCTGTTGTTGAAGGTTATGCAGGTAGTTATACTGGTACTTACGACTTAAATGTGTCTAAGTTTACAGCAGCAGATGTAGTAGTTCCAGAAGTACCATCACCTATCGATACAACAGTAATTGCAGACAGTGCTTTCACTACTACTACTAATACCAACCTAAGCAACGATGCATATG
>DDCH01000011.1:281510-284014 GCA_002335055.1 Sulfurimonas sp. UBA2011
ATGTGTCTAAGTTTACAGCAGCAGTTATCGAGACAGAAGCTCTAATTGTTAATGATATAATTACCCTGGTTGATAATACTATTGCTGGAGCTGCTACTATTACTGAAGCAGCTACTGAAACTAATACCCTGGTTGCTGATATTATTGCTGGAGCAGTTACTGAAACTGATACTCTAGTTGATAATACTATTGCTGGAGCTGTTACTATTACTGAAGCAGATACTGAAACTGATACCCTGGTTGCTGATAATACTACTGCTCTGACTGATGCTGCTAGTTATGTTATAGAGATTGCAGAGATTCCGGTTATCGCTGTTGACCTCGTTTAATAAAAAATAAATCTGATAACGATATTCTTACCGATATCGTTATCCATACAGTCGACAGTTTCTATTTACATAGTTTTTTATTTTATATCAAAAAAATAAGTACTTCTAACCTCCGTCATAATAAATATTTCATTCCTGCTGTATTAGCATCATTTATATTATTGAGCTTTCCAACTGGAATTTTTAATGAAACCTACAGAGCTTATGAGGTGCTTAGTGCTGAAGAAAAAGTTTTAATAAGGCATTAACAGATATCGGTATTTCACCAAAAGAATATATTACTCCTAATCAGCTTACTGCTACAAGTGGGAAAAATATTATTGTCATTTCTATTGAATCATTAGAACAAAGTTTTTAGAAAAAAATTTGCTAATATTGTACCAAACTTAACTAAATTGTCTACAGAATGGACATTTTATCATCGGATGCCAGTAGGTCCAGGTAGTAGCTGGACAGCAGCATCTATGTACACTCATCATGCAGGAATGCCCGCATTTTCAAAGGTTAAGGTAATGATTTTTTTCAAGGCACAAGAGACTCCATTTAATGATAAATGTAAAAGATGAAATTAAGTTAATATCTACATCAAAGAGTCTTATTTAAGTAACCCCCGGTAAAAAGTACAGATTTCGAAATATAAATTTGACAAGCATATTACATCTATTACAAGTTCAGAATATATTACTGCACAAAGAATCATGGAAATAATAAAAGTCAATGGATAAATATTTAGCTTTTGCAAGAGGCTTAAATAGTCTCTAACACCTATGTGATGTCTTCTGAGAAAGTACCTTATACCCTCTTATAGTAATGGATTTGATGGCACATAAAGTGTCTTTTTAATATATGAATGGTAAGCAGAAATCTGAAATTAATTACATAAATAGCCAAGATAATGCTCTTTGGACTAAAATGGATACCTGCAGAGACCTAAAAGGCCTTCCTCTGGCTTAATGTATTAAATGACTCATACAATGGAATGAGAAGCTGTTTATGCCATAGAGGGGGACTGGCAACAAAAGCAAAAGTAACTAGTTAAAGATTGCTCTTAAAGTTTCTTAGGTCTTCACCAATATATCACCCATTGGCTAAATACACTATTTCAATAATACAACCAATCTTTTAATTTACAATTTATAATTTAGTATTTTTTAATATAAATAGGAATATAGTTATCAATAGATCCTTTAAAAGAAGTCATTCTTTTAAAGGAAATGAGATATAGCAGGAGTTCAAAATGAAAAAAGTAAATAGAGCAATATTAATTGAAATGATTCAAAATAATGAAAATGTAACAGATGTAGATACTTCAGGTATTACTGATATGAGTGAGTTATTCGAAGGGTGTGTTACATTTAATCAAGATATTTCAGAATGGGATGTTTCTAATGTAACTAATATGTATGAGATGTTTTATGAATGTGAGGAATTTAACCAAGATATTTCAGAATGGGATGTTTCTAATGTAAAAGATATGAGTTATATGTTGAGTGAATGTGTGTTATTTAGTCAGGATATCTCCAAATGGGATGTATCTTCTGTCGAAGATATGGATGATATCTTTAGAGGATGTGAGATTGCAGAAGAAAATAAGCCTAAATTTAATAAGTAAACTTTTATCTATTCATGACAGGACTAGCCTTATTTGTATGCTCTCTTGACCTGATCAAGACCCCATTTAAGGTAACTGTATTCTAACAAATGAAGTTAGCACTGTCACTCCCTCTAATAAAACCTAAAGTCCCCCTATATCATCTACTCAAGAGCCTATCTTTTAGCATACTACTATGAAACATAGTGTATCTTCCAATTTTCTTTACAAAATTCAGGTTTGTTTTCTTCTCTAATCTCACAATTATCAAACATCTCATCCATATCTTCCACAGAAGATACATCCCATTTGGAGATATCCTGATTAAACTTCTCACTCAAATCAAACATCCCATCCATATGAGTTACTTTTGATACATCCCATTTTGATATATCTTGGTTGAATTCTTTACATATAGTTAACATATAACTCATATCTTTTACATTAGAAACATCCCATTCTGAAATATCTTGGTTAAATTTCTTACATCCACAAAACATATTTTTCATATTTTCTACATTAGATACATCCCATCTCGAAATATCCTGATTAAACTTCTTGCACCAATCAAATGCCCCTTTCAT
>DDCH01000004.1:0-155896 GCA_002335055.1 Sulfurimonas sp. UBA2011
GTTGCCTAGTTAGTTGTTTACTTTACTTTCTCCCTTACATATTTATTTACAAATAACTTATACAATATCATTTATATATTAATTTAGGATTTTTATGACTTTAAATAACGATTGGTCCCTCTTTTTAGATACAGAATTTCAAAAAGACTATTATATTAATTTACTTTCTTTTATTAAAAATGAGTATAAAAATAAAACTATTTATCCAAAAGAAAAAGATATATTTAGAGCTTTTAATTTACTTAGTCCTACTAAAGTAAAAGTTGTAATTATAGGTCAGGATCCTTACCATGGTCCAAATCAAGCGAATGGTTTAGCTTTTTCTGTTACTTCTAATGTTAAAGTACCACCCTCTCTAAAAAATATATATAAAGAGCTAGTTGATGATACTAACTGTGGTATACCAATAAATGGTAATCTGACTTCGTGGGCAGAGCAGGGTGTGTTACTTATAAACAGTGTGATGACAGTTGAAAAAGCAGCTGCTCATTCACATAAAAATAAAGGTTGGGAAGTTTTTACAGATAGTGTTATTAGAAAACTATCAAGTGAGAATGAAAAATTAGTATTCATTTTATGGGGTGGGCCTTCACAAAAAAAAGAGCAACTAATAGATATATCTAAGCACCTAGTATTAAAAGCACCACACCCTTCACCTCTTTCTTCTTACAGAGGTTTTTTTGGTTCAAAACCATTTTCTAAAACAAATGATTATCTAAAAATACATAATAAGAAAAAAATAAATTGGTGCCTTAGTTCACAACAAACTTTGCTATAACTGCTAAGTGATCTGAGTAACCTTTACCTTTATGCACTCGAGGCTTTTTACGACTCATCTTCCATCTATTGATACTTTTACCATTAAAGAGATACTTGAGCTTATATGAGTGTATACTATTTGTTTTATATTGTATACCCTCACGGTTTAAAAGGGATGGGGATATTAAAATATTGTCTAAAGCTTCTTTTTTGCCCCTATAGATATATGAGTATCTATTTTCTTCTTTTATATCATACCAAAGATTGTAAAATTCACCTTCTGGTAAGTTTGTTTTAGTAGATATATTTGTATGTTCTTTTGTCCCTAGTATATGGTTTATACCAGTTACACCATCTGTATCATTATGTTTTCTCTTTCTTTTAAAAAGGATATCCTCTTCATAGTGAGAATTAAAATCTCCAAGAACAATTATATTCTTATCTAAACCTAACTCTTCTGTGCGTTTAAGAATTTTTTTTGCAGAAACAATTCGCATACTTTCTGGTCCTGATTTTGATTTCCAGTGGTTGACTAAAACATATAAGACTTGATTGTTGATTCTAAATTTAGCTTCTAATATATTTCTATACTTATAAGAAGCTTGAACTGCTATCTCGTGAGTATAAACAAAAGGAATTTTACTGAGTATTGCTACTTTAATTGTTGTGTGTTTGTAGTTCGCTATTTTATAGTACTGATAGTATAGACCTTCTCTTTTAAGAGCAAATCTTAAATCTTTTAATGCCTGTTCTGACTCTATCTCTTGCAAACCAATAATGTCAGCATCAATGTCAGAAATCACTTTGGCTATGTTACGAAGTTTAATAGTATAATTTTTTTGATTCCATTGAGAATAGGAGTTTGGTATGTACTCCTTATACTCATGTCCATTTTTTTGTAAATCAAAGAGGTTCTCTACATTATATGTTGCTATTTTCACTATTTGTGCTCCTTGTAGTAGGGATAAAAGAAAAGAGAAAATAACAAGTAGTTTCACTACTCTATGCCATTTAAGCGCAGTAGTTTAGTTGTATCTGGGTCTCTATGCATTAGTTCTTTGAAAAGTTCTTGCATACTTTTAGCACCACCACCATTTAGAATTACATCTAAGTAGTCTTGTGCTGTTTTGGACTCAAATATACCTTCATCAATTACAGAATAAAATACATCAGCACTTAAAACTTCTGCCCATTTGTAACTATAGTACCCTGCAGCATATCCACCAGCAAATATATGTGCAAATCCATTTTGAAATTTGTTATACTCAGGTGTCTTTATAAGTGCTGTTTTGGCTCTTATAGTATCAAGAATATTTTGTACTTCACTCTCTGTATAAACACCATTATATACTTTTAGGTCAAAGATTGAAAACTCAAGTTGTCTGAGCATTCCCATAGCAGATAAGAAGTTTTTACTGCGAACTAGTTTATCTATCATCTCATCTGAAATAGTCTCATTTGTTTTATAATGAGTTGCAAACATTTTAAGTACTTGTGGTTCATATGCAAAGTTTTCTAAAAACTGAGAAGGGAATTCAACTGCATCCCACTCAACACCATTGACTCCACTTACTTCGTTCTCTTTTACAGTTGAGAGTAAATGATGAATAGCATGTCCCATTTCATGAAACAGAGTAACTACATCATCATGACGAAGTAAAGATGGGTTAGTATCACTAGAAGCTGGAAAATTACAAACTATAAATGCAGATGCAAGTTGTTCTTCACCTTTTTCATTTAAACAGTGCGTTTGATAGTTATGCATCCAAGCACCACCACGTTTAGATTCTCTTGCTTCTAAGTCAAGGTATATTCTAGCTCTCAAAGTATCACCTACATATACATCGTATGAGAATGCTTTATCATGCCATAACTTTTCCTCTACTTTTTTAAACTTCATGCCAAATAGTTTATTTAAAAAATTAAACATTCCATTTACTACACTTTTTTGCTCGAAGTAAGGTCTATACTCTTCTTCATCTATATTATACTGTGCTTTTTTGAGTTGTTCGCTATAAAAGGCCGTGTCAAAACTTTGTAACTCTTTTGGGGCACTTTTTTGTAACTCACTGAGTTCTTTTTTTGCTTGAGTTCTGGAGTTTTTTAATAGGTTTTGTAAAAAGTCTAAAACTTCATCTTCATTTTTTGCCATTTTACTTGAAAGGGAGTACTCAACATAGTTCTTAAAACCTAAAAGTTTACTCATTTCATCTTTTAAAGCAAGTAATTCTTCTATGATTTTTGCATTCTCTGGGGCACGTGATACATATGCCTTGTAAAGTTCCTCACGAATATTTTCATTTTTACCGTATGTCATATAAGCTATATATGAAGGCATTTGAAGAGTGAACTTGTATTTTGTTACACCTTCTTCTTCAAACTTTGCATTCTCAATCTCACTACTTGGCAGCCCATTTACATCTACTTCATCTGTAATTATATATTTATAATCATTTGTAGCATTTAAAAGGTTTTGAGAAAAGTTATTTGTTAACTCGCTTTTTCTAATGTTAATCTCTTCAAGTCTTTTTTTAGTCACTGAATCTAAGTGTGCTCCGCTAAGCTCAAAGTGTTCAATGTTTAAAGATAAAACTCGTTTTTGCTCGTAGTTTAAACTCTCTTTTTCATTTATCTGTATCTCTTTATATACCTTATATATCTCTATATTTTGAGAAAGTTTGGTAGAGTACTCTGTAATGATAGGAAGACTCTTTGTATATACTTCTTGTGTCTTATCCGAATTATTCACTGCGTTTAAGTGAGAAAGTGGAGTGAAAAAATGTTCAAGTTTTTCTTCCATCATCTGTAAAGGTTTTACAAAAGAGCTGTATGTTTTATTTGTCTCTTGTAGAAGTTCTTCAACTCTATTTGTATTTGTCTCTAGTATAGTTTGTAACTCTTGTATAAAATTGTCTAAATCACATTTAAACTTTAAAAATTCTGACATAATTATTTGTTCCTTTTGTTTTGTTAATCTTCTTCATCGCGTTTTTGTACGATTGCTCCATACTCATTTATTAAAATATCATCATACTTATTTGAGAACTTTATGAGTCTCTCTATAGCAATTTTTCCCTCATCAAATGTTAGGGACGAGTCGACAATCAAGTAAGAAAGATAGATACTATTTTCACTTATAGAAAATTGTAAGTAGGAGAGTTCATCATTTTCTTTTAGCAGATAGTCATAAATCTTATCTATGTTTTGACTAGGGATAGCACAAAGTTTTGCATCTCCTATGATAACACCATTTTCATAATAGTTTATATCTATACGTGCTGTTCCCTCATCTACTCTCCAAGAGGCTTGGGAACGTCGCGCTAGAGTTACGTTAATATCTAAAGAACTTAAGATGTCTTCTATCATTTTTGTAGGGCCTGTTGGATTATATCCCTTGCGTCTAAGTTTTGCAACTTCTAGTTTGACACCACACTTTGGACAATAATCATGGTCAATATTTGTCTCTTGTATAAGGTTTTTACATGAAGGACATTTGATGATGTTTTCATCTTTTTGTGCTTTAAACGCAGTGAGTGCATCTTGAAGATAAAAGAAGGGCAGTGCAAAACCTAAATTGTTCGCATTCTGAATTATAAAAGTATTGACTCCTACAACTCTTCCCTCTATATTTAGTAACGGTCCACCACTATTTCCAGGGTTAATAGCAGCATCAATTTGAATATATTCTAAATCATCTTGAAGTCTTGATGCTCGTGAGACGATTCCCTCTGTCGCTGTATAGTTAAGACCATATGGATGACCAATTGCAACTACAGTATCCCCATCATTTACATGTTCATCAACTAATGTTAGAGCTGTAGTAGGTTGCTCAAACTTACATTTGATAAATGCAAGGTCAAAAAATGGGTCATCGTAAATGACTGTAGCAATAATACGTGGAAGTTTTTTTGCACTTACTACAACTTTTTGAAGACCACCTACTACATGAGAATTGGTGATAATAAGATCACCTATTATAAAACCGGTACCACTCCCATAAGGAGTCATTATTTGCATAATATTTTCAATCTGTTTTTCGAGGATAATTTGTGTATTCATATTTTAGGCCTCTTCAAAATCGAGATTTTTTAGCATAATATAATATGAATTAGAAAATTCATCTAAAGATGCAAAGTTTAAACTCTCACCATCAATGACAAGTGATGCATATGTCTTTGAGGCTTCTTGAAGAACTTTTTTTATTTTATTTAAAATACTGCGTTTTGAAAGTTTTTTTGTTTGTATGTCATAAAGTCCAGTACAAGCCATATCTACAAAAAAAGAACTGTTTTGTACTTCTACCAAAATATGAAAAAGTTCTTTAAGGGTAGCATTCATTCCATAGTTGTACAGGGAGTAAAAGGCTATATAGTTATAAATTGTAGGGATGACTTGTGGGTATCGATTATTTTTATACCAACGTATTTTATTTTGTGACTCGTTTATAAAAATAACTACATCATCGTAGGATGATTTGTCTATAGGGCTAAAAGTATATTTTGTTTGATAAAAATTCTGAGAAAACTCTGCATAACTTAGTTCTTTAAGTTCAAGAGTATACTTCTTGAGTTCTTCGTTTTTTGACTCAATGGTAGAATGCTCATTTGAAAAATACTCTAACACTTTTTTAGATAGTGCATGGTGTAGTTCACATTTTACTGAGAATAGATAGTCTATTTTAAAAAGTATATTTAGGTATAAAAAAGATTGCATTCCACTGTTATCATTTGATGGAAGGGTCAGAACTTTTTGCTCTAACTCATCTATCCATTGTATTAAATATTTGTATTTAATTTGTAATTGTTTCTCTTCTATCTTTTGTAAATGCTCTGTATCTTCAAGTTGGATATCTCTAAACTCACTTTTAATATGTTCTTTATCATACTCACCATTAATCGCTAATTCCCGTAGGGGAAAGTATATTTTTTGAGGTGAGAGACTAATATTATCTTGGTAGAGTTTTAGTTTTATGGATACGCCATCACTGAAGTAGTTTATATAAGTGAGTTGATAGTTTCGCTCTAAAAGGTAGCGTTTAATTGCAACAGTAGCCTCTGAACTCTTCATGATGTTTATCTCTGCATACAGACTTTCTTGTGTGACTGTACCATGAATCTTTGCGAGACCTTGATAAATTTCAAACTTGAGTTCGCTATCTGTTTTGTTTAAAATAATATTGTTGTTTGATTGAGTATTGCTAAAGTTGATAAGTGATTGAAAAAATAGCTCATATCCATTTAAGATATCTTTTTTTTCAAAAGCTTCATATGAGAGTTTAAAAAGTTCTTCTTCATCTGGGGCAAGGGATCCATTTATACCTTTTCCAAAAGTAATAGAATAGTTGTTTTGTTTCTCTTGGAATAAATTAAACCAGCTCATAAACTCACTTTAAATATATATCTTTATTATATAGATATTATAGTAAAAGAGTCTTAAAGTGTATAACTTTAGTCTACTTAAGTAAGAAGTATAAAAGTAAGAAGTTTACAAAAGTCATACTACTAAAAGCTATCTTGTAAAATACAAGTGGTGATTTTTCTATTAAAGAGGCACTTTTAATGAAGTATGGTTTTACTTTTGTTGGATTGTGTAACTCAAAATGCATCTCAGAGTAGTGAGAGTAACGCTCGTTTTTATCTATGGCAATTGAACGCATAATGATACTGTCAAGCCAATTAGGAATATTTTTATTATAATAACTTGCTGGTTTAGCTTCTTTAAAACTTGGATTTTGAAAAGGTTCTATCTCTCCATAAGGATACTTTTCAGTAAGTGAGAGATAGAGTGTCACACCTATGGAAAAGATTTCAGTCGTTTCACTAATTACATCACCTAAAAAGCGCTCCGGTGCTAAATAACTTGGTGTTCCTACTTTAGAATCACTAGAAAAAATATCAGTAATACTTCCAAAATCAATGATTTTAAATTTTAAATTTTCATTATTATCTTTTGATATCATAATATTTGGAGGTTTGATGTCTCCATGAATAAGGTCATACTTTACCAGGTATTGAGACATTTTTAAGAGTGTATTTGTTAGTTCTATCGAGTCATCTATTGTGATGTGTTTATGAGAGAGGTAGGCATCAAGGTCTTCACCTTTAAAGTGTTGCATTACATAATAACGTGCAGATCTATTTTTAGGAATAACTGCTTTTGGAAAAAAGTCAGCCTTAAGGCGTTTTGCATTCCAAGCCTCTTTAACAAAAAGGTCTAAACTCACTTCATCGTCGAGGGCATCAGTAGGCGCAAACTTTAAAACATAATCTTTTGTTTTTTTATGTACTAACCATGTTCTCTCATTTTGAATGAGAGCTTTTGTAAGTGTGTAGCCATCTATGACTTGACCCTCTTTAAGACTTTTGGGTACATTGAGGTCTTGTTGTTTGAGTGTTGTAAGCTCATCTGCATTTAAGATACTAATTACAACTGCAGTAGTATCATCTGGAAGATTGTCCTCTGTTAGTTTACTTGCTTTTCTTACTAAAGAGTGTGCTCCAAGGTTAATACATTGAGTAAGTTCTATTGTTGGTAAAACATTATAGAGGCCATCACTACAAAGAAGGATTTTATCATCTTTTTCTATGATGTTTTCAAAGTAATAGGGCTCAATTATTGCATCTATACCTATAGCTTGAGTAAGTACATTCTCAAAACCAGGTTCATCCATAGAGTGGTCTTTAGAAAGTTGGTTGAGTATAGAGTTTCTGTATAGATAAACACGGCTATCACCTACATTTGCACCATATAAGCGGTTTCCTTGAATGACAACTATAGTGAGAGTAGTAACGAGTTCACTTGATTCGTAATTGACTTGAGATTCTTGGTAAAGAATAGAGTTAATAGAAACTATAAAAGATTTTATTGATTTTTCAATACTCCAAGATTTTGGGCGAATTTTGAAGTTATTCATAAGGTGTGTTGTTGTTCGTCTAGCTGCTGCAGCACCTTCCGTAGCACTTCCAACACCATCACAGACAACAGCTATAGTGAGATCACTAATAGTTTTTACATCATAAAAATCATCTCCAGTTAGTTCCTTACGTTTAGCAAGTGAAAAACCGGTGTATTTTATGTTAGTTGTATTCATTAGTTTATATTCTACCACCAGCAGAGATACCCCATGTGGTTCTCCATCTAGTTTTTACAACACTTAGGCCTGCAATTGCGATGAGTGTAACAGCTGCAAATATTAAAAATCCAACCATATAACCATCATAGGTATCCTTAGAATATCCAAGAGTTTTAATAAGTGCTGTACCACCTAGTCCACCTGCTGCTCCAACGATTCCAACCATAACTCCAATGTCTTTTCCAAAACGTTGTGGTACAAGTTGAAAAACTGCTCCATTTGCCATACCTAAGTTTGCCATTGTTATAAAAAATACAACTATAACAATAGGAAAAGGAAGTGTAACAACGGCATTTGCAATAACCATTACAGTTACTATACTAAAGAAAATATACAGAGCTTTAATCCCCCCTATCTTATCAGCGATACTTCCACCAATAGGACGAAGTATAGTTCCTGAAAAAATACAAAGAGCTCCAAAATACCCTGCCATAACTTTAATGTTGTCTTCTGCAAACCATGAGAGACCTATCTCATGCATTTCATCTGAGTATGTGTCTGTAAGATAAAGTTTTAAAAAGACTCCAAAACCTACAAATCCACCAAAACTAACGGCATAAAAAAGGTTAAACCACCATGTGTCTTTGTCTTTTAAAAGTTTCATATAGTCTTTTAGTTTTTTTGGATGTGTTTTATAAACATCGGCTGGTGCATCTTTTGCTAAAATTGCATATACGATGAAGAGTACTATTGCAAGCCCAGCTGCGACTAAAAAGACTGATTGCCATCCATAATACTGAGCAATTTTTGGAGAGAAGATAAAACCCATAACAACACCAAAGTATGCTGCTCCTGCTATCCCAAGAACTAGACCTTGGAGTTTAGGTGGATACCACTGACCCGCTTGAGGAAGAGCAACGGCAAAAGATGCACCTGCGAACCCGAGAGTTAAAGCTACTCCAAGCAGTTGATTATATGTAATAGACTCACCTAAAAAATAAACTAGTAATAAAGATAAAATAACTATAAACTGTGATGTTAAGGCTGTTTTTTTAGCACCAAATTTATCCACACTAAAGCCAAGGACTATGCGTAGTAGTGCACCCGAGAGAATAGGTAATGACAGAAGTGTTGCTTTTTGACTTGTAGACATAATAAATCCCTGCATTGCAAAGGATTCTACTATCTCTGATGAGAGAGGACCTAAAATCGTCCAAATCATAAAACTTAAATCAAAATATATAAAGGCTGAAAATAGTGTTGGTGTGTGACCTTGCCCTTTGAGTGTATTAAATAATGCCATTAAAGTCCCTAAAATAATATATAACGAAATTATAATAGTAATTATTACCATACCATATATATTCGTGATTAACTTTTAATCATAATTGAGGTAGTTTATAATTTTAGAGTTTATATTCTACTACAAGAGTGAACTCCCATAGTAGTTCTCCATGTATAAGTTTCCTGAGACTTGGAGATCTATTGGTGTAGAAGATGTTAAGATATAATCTTTCTTAATTGCCTAAAAATAGTTCATACTAAAGGTTCAAACAAAAGATAAATTCTGTATAATCCATATAACTTAAAGATAAAAGAGAAAATGACCCAATGCAAACGCCACTAGAAAGTTTTATAGATCACAAAGCCGATACTGGGATGCAGTGTGGCTCTTACGGTATAGATATACCTGCACTTAAAGAGGGTGAACAATATAGATTTCACTTTGATGCTACTGTTTGTGTAGGGTGTCGCTGTTGTGAAGTTGCTTGTAATGAACAGAACAATAACCCAGCAGATATAAAATGGCGTAGAGTTGGTGAGGTAGAAGGTGGAGAGTTTCCTGGGTTTACTCAGATGATTAACTCTATGTCTTGTAACCATTGTGTGGATCCTGAGTGCCTTATTGGTTGTCCTACTGAATCATATATAAAGATAGAAGAAACAGGTATTGTTATCCATGATGATGATACTTGTATAGGATGTCAGTACTGTACATGGAATTGTCCTTATGGTGTTCCTGTATTTCATGAAGAGAGAAATATCGTTACAAAATGTCATATGTGTCATGAACGTCTTGATGTTGGTCAGTCTCCTGCATGTGTACAGGCTTGTCCAGCAGGTGCTATAGAGATAGAAGCTGTAAATATCAAAGAATGGTTAGAAGAAAAGATAGATGAAGAAGGAAATATGCCTTTTTTACCTGATGCTAGAATTACAAACTCTACAACTCGTTATACGCTTCCTGATAATTTACCAGAGGATATGAAAGAAGTTGATGAGCATATACTTAATCCTGCTCATAAAGAGTTACCTCTCGTTTTTATGACGGTACTTACTCAAATTTCACTTGGTGGATTTTTAGCACTTTTCTTAGGTGATGTAATGAGTCTTTTTGGTTTTGAAGCAACAAATTGGATTATGGCACTTTTAGTGATGTTACCAGCAGCTATAGGTTTACCTCTCTCAGCACTACACTTAGGTCGTCCATTTTTAGCACTTACAGCTATGAAAAATATTAGAAGGTCATGGTTAAGCAGAGAAGCAGCAGCACTAGGAGCATTTACAGGACTGATGGGAGCTGTTGTCGCTATGTACTTTTTTGAAGTAAATGCAAGTCTGCGTTTAGCTATAGAGGGCATTACCTTAGCTGTTGGTATTTACGGTATTTATGCACAAGCAATGATATACCGTATACGAGCTAGACCATCATGGGATAGATTTACAACTAATTTGAAGTTTTTTGGTGTGGCTTATGTGGGTATATTTTTACTAGCATTTATAAGTTCTGTACTGAGTTTAAGTGATGTTGTTATTCCGCTTATCGCTATGGGTATGCTTGGTGCATTAGCACAACTATTCTTCACATACGAAGATACAAGAAGCCTAGATACTATAGAAGAAAACCAGTATCAACTCCAACGCACAAAAAGACTCTTAAATGAAAACTTTTCAAGAGTTAAAGTAGGGCGTATTATGAGTTTAGTGCTTGGTGGTGTTGTTCTTCCTTTACTCGCATTAGTATTTGCTGCAAGCGGTTCGTTTGGACTTGCATCACTAGTCATGCTTTTAGCACTTGTTATTAGTTCTCTCAGTGAGATAAGTGATAGATTTTTATTTTATACAACTGTTGTACCCCTGAGTATGGCAGGTGGATTTTTTGTAGGGAAACAGCGATGATACAAAAGATAAAAGATTTTTTAGGTTTTGATATAAAAGCAAAGAAGTATAAACTCTCTCACGATGACACTTTTGGTATGATAAGTGATGCCAATAAACCTGATAAATGGGTTTACTCAACTTGTGGTTACTGTGGTGTTGGCTGTGGACTATACATAGGTGTTAAAAATGGTAAGGCTGTTTATACAAAAGGGGACCCAAAACATGATGTCAACATGGGAACACTCTGTCCCAAAGGTCTCTCTGAACATCAAATGATAAACTCATCAAACAGAGTTATAGCCCCCTTAATTAAACGTGATGGAAAATTACAAAAAAGTACTTGGGATGAGGCTTTTACTACTGTTAGTGATAGTTTTAAAAGAATTCAAAAAGAACATGGAAAAGGAGCTGTTGCTGTTATAGGAACAGGACAGCTTTTAACAGAAGAGTTTTACGCTTTAGGAAAGTTTGTGCAGCTTGGTCTTGGTACAAATAACTATGATGGAAATACTACTCTTTGTATGGCCTCAGCTGTTATGGGTTATAAACAATCCCTTGGAAGTGATGGACCTGTTAGCTCATATGAAGATTTTCAGTATGCAGATACTATTTTTCTTATCGGTGCAAATATCGCAGATAATCATCCGATACTTACACTCCATATAAACAAAAATAAAAAAGCAAATAAAAAAGTGATAGTTATAGATCCTAGAGCGAGTAAAACTTCTCAGATGGCTGACTTGTTTATACCTATAAAACCAAGAACAGACTTAGCACTTTATAATGGACTCGCTTATATCGTGATAGAGCAGGGATGGGAAGATGAGGCTTATATAAAAGCCAATACAAATGGTTATAAAGAACTCAAAAAGCATCTTCAAGATTATCCTCCTCAAGAAGTAGCAAATATTACGGGTATAGATGTAAAAACTCTTTATGAACTTGCTCGTGAATTTGTATCACAAAATGCAGTTCTCTCTGCATGGACTATGGGTGTTAACCAATCTTTTATGGGAACCGATACAGTAAGTGCTATCATAAACCTTCATTTATTAACAGGTCATATTGGTAGAGAGGGTACTGGTCCTTTTAGTCTTACCGGTCAGTGTAATGCGATGGGAACAAGAGAAACTGGTTTTACCTCTAGTTTACCAGGTTATAGAAACTTTGGTGATGAGGCTGCACTCAAAGAGTATGCAAGTATTGTCAATGTCCCTGAAGAAATAGTACCTACTTCTCGTGGATACAAATATGCAGACATCATAGCTGCCATAGATAGAGGTGAGATAAAAGCACTTTGGATTACAGCTACAAATCCACTAGTATCTTTTGTAAACCAAGAAAAACTGAGAAAGACTTTTGCAAAGTTAGACATGTTAGTTGTTCAAGATGCTTTTTTAAGTGACACGGCTGAGGTAGCTGATGTTGTTTTTTCAGCTGCTACTTGGGGTGAAAAAGAGGGTGTTTATACAAATAGTGAACGTCGTTGTAACCGAACTAACAAAGCTGTAGAACCTTTAGGTGATTCTAAAAGCGACTTCGACATTGTTTTAGAATTTTCAAAATACTTTCCTGGTGTACATGAGATGTTATTTCCTTCTTGGACTAAACCAGAAGATGCTTTTACTGAGTGGAAAAAAGTCTCAAAAGGACAACTCTGTGACTACTCTGGTATAACATATGACTTACTTGAAAAAGAGGGTGGTATTCAGTGGCCGTGTAACGAAGAGAGACCTTTAGGTACTAAAAGACTTTATTCTCCAGATATTCCTTTTAGAACAGCTGACCAAAAAGCAAAGTTTATCTGTGGGGATTGGTTCCCTATGGCAGAAGCTATAAGTGGAGAGTTCCCTGTTATTTTAAACACAGGAAGAACAGTGGAACAGTGGCATACTCGTACAAAAACAAAAACGATAGCTATACTTAATGACTTGGCACCAGAAGCCTGGGTTGATGTGAGTCCTAAAGATGCACTCAAACTCAAAGTTAAAAGTGGTGATAGAATGAGTCTCTCCTCTGCCCGTGGTCGTATAGACGATGTAATCGTTCGTGTGACTGGAAGTGTAAGAGAAGGTAACGTTTTTGTACCTTTTCACTTTAATGAGCAACTAATAAACACTCTGACAAATGAGAGCTTCTGTCCAAAGTCGGGCGAGCCAAACTTTAAACAGACGGCGATTCAACTACACTCTAAAGAAGTACCTGATGGTTTAGTTATGGAAACGACAAAGATAAGTGGAGAGATATCACACAAAAAGACAAGATACGAAGGTGTGGCTTTTAAAGAAAAAGAGTACAAAACTTCATAAGTTAAGTATTACTTGTATAAGTTTAGTGTCTCTTTTGATAGTGAGCTTTACAGAAGTAGTATCATGGAAGATACTTTTTTGTGCTAAAAGTGAAAACTCACAATAGTCTTTTTGTGAAAAATTCAATGTGTCTAAATCATTGATAGATAAAATTATATCACCAATCTTTAACCTTGACTTATAAGTAGGAGAGCCTTCAACTATAGCTGAAATATAGAGCTTTTTTTCTTTATTCCAAAATGTTAAAAAACCAAAACTTTTTAGAAAATCTTCTTTTATTTCTTCGTTTCTCTTTTTTAAATAAACTTTTCTTTTTTTAAAATCCATAATGATATGGAAGTTTTTTAAAAAAGAAGTTCCAGCAATATTTTGAGCATTTTCTTGGTATGAGATAGGAAATGAAGAGATTCCTATCTTATTTATAATTTTAAAGTTTTTTAGTAAAAATATGTCTATGAAACTAAACTGGTTAAGCCCACTAAAACTACTTGAAAATATTCCTGCTGTTCTTTGCTTTTGTAACTCTTTTTGTTCACAATAATTGAGAAACTTTTTATCACCTATCATCAAACCATCATTTTTTCCTGTATCAATGCCTACTTCAAAGGTTTTATTTTCTATTTGTAGTTTAAATGCAGGGATTCCAGTATTTAGACTTAAAAGTTTAGTAGAACTAAAACCTTGTGTACTTGGGAGTTTATCACTAAGTATAAGCTCTTTTTTCTCAATATTGAGGTCTAAGATGAGGTCTTGAAATAGGTTGAAACCTAATATACCATCAAACTCTAAACAAGAAAGGGGAAAGTTTTTCGAAAAATCATCTTTAATAACAAAAAAGTCATTAAAAATAAGACCTCCAATTTCCAAAGAATCAAGACTATACACTTCCATATCTTTTTGTGTACCAAAGGCATCAATTGTTTGAACACTCTCTTGTGTATTTTTACATTGAAGTTCTGCTAATAACTGGGGTGAGAAGAGAGTAAATGCAGCAGTATCTAAAAGCAGTCTATATGATTTAGTATTAATTATAATTGATATAAATAGAAGTCCTGCTTTTGATTGGAGTGAAATTGTTTTTGAGAAGTTCTTAGTCTGTACTTTAGCACACTGTAGAGGAGTTCTTTTAGGTGAAAATAGATTGAACATAATACTCACTATTTATTAAATGCATAAATTATAATCAAAAAGATATTAAAAATTGAGTAAATATGGATAAAATAAGAAATAAAAACATCTAATGGATATAACATATATGAAAGCACTTCAAAAAGCATTTAATATTCACAGTCACAAAATTAATAAAATAGAAGTAATAAAGAATTCTAAAACAGCACAAGAAGCATACGATATGTTAGAGACGTATGCAGTAAATGGTTTTGATTCTGTGCCTCCTGAAGATAAGTCTTATTTTTTAAAATGTTTTGGTATTTACTATCGTCCAGCGACACCAGAGAAGTTTATGCTAAAACTTCGTATTCCTGGTGGTTTTATGACGGCAGAACAGGCTCGTGTTATAGGTGAATGTTCTTTAGAATTTGGACAAGATTATATTGACCTTACTACAAGACAACAGTGTGAACTTAGATACTTAACTATAGAGTCATTACCTCCCATCATAAAAAGACTAAATGCAGTAGGTGTTTCTGCTTTTCAAACAGGTGTAGATAATATTCGTGGAATTGTTGCAGACCCCTTTGATGATTTAGCCTTTGATAATGTTATCCCCTCTCATGGGACACTTCTCAGACTCCAAGATATATTTTTAGAAAAACCTGAGTGGATTTCAACACTACCAAGAAAATTCAACACATCAATCACCGGAAACTTATCAAATAGATGTAATGTTTATGGGAATGACTGCTGTTTTGCTTTAGCACAAAAAGATGGAGTCTTTGGATACAACTTATACCTTGGTGGCCGTGTTGGTATGCTTGCTAAAAGTGCAGATATCTTTTTAAAAAATGAAGAAGAAGTATTAGCTGCGTTTAGTGCAACTATTGAGCTTTTTAAGCGGTATGGTTTCCGTGATAATCGTAACAAAAGTAGACTCTATTTCCTTATAGATTCTGTAGGTATGCAAGAGATGGCAAATTCTATTAGAGAACATGCAGGGATAGAGTTTGCTCATGCTGGTGAGACGATGACAACTATGAATTATATAGAAGCAGATCATGGAAAAATTCAACTTCGTGATGGAACATTTGGAGTCCATGTTGTTGTACCTTCTGGTATCTTTAAAGGTTCTTCTTTTATTAAAGCAGCTGAGCTTGCAATAAAACATGGAAATAGTGAACTTCGTTTTGATATGGAACAGAGTTTTTATTTTATGGGTGTTAAAGATTTAAATGCACTACTTCAAGAAGATTATTTTCTTGAGTACAAAAATATAGATACTCCATATAAAAACCACCTTATCGCTTGTGCAGGTACAGAACATTGTCCATTTGGAGTGATAGAGAACAAAAATGATGCAATATCTATGGCTGAGTATCTTGATGAAAAAGTGCCTCTAGAGAGTGGTCGTGTGCGTATGTACTGGTCCGCTTGCGTAAAAGGATGTGGTATCCATGGTTTAGGAGATATCGGTTTTGAAGGCTGTAAGGCCAAGATAGAAGGTATTAATAGAGAAGGTGTACATATCTTCCTTGGAGGAAAACTTTCAGGGGAGTCTACTGAAGGCCAGACCGTGATAAAGTCAGTACCCTTAGAATATGCAAAACTCTATGTAGAGTCTTTAATGTTAGAGTATAAAAGATTACGAAATGAGGGTGAAGATTTTGAGTCTTTTCATACAAGAGTCTTAAGTTATTACACAAGAGCATATGTAGGTTTTGTGATGATGCTAAAAGCATACCTTAGAGCAAAAAACATAGATATTGTTTGTGGTTTTGAGACAAAAGTATTAACAGGAAAAAATGAAGAGTTTGAAGTTTTTGAACTTGGAAGAAAACTCTACTATCATCTAACAAAAGAAGAGCCATACTCTTCATATGAGCGTTTTACACCAGGAAATAAAAGAGAAAAACTAACAGATATTCGTAAACTTGTACCAGGTACAGATGAAGTTATTGTACTTATGTTAGAGTATATGCTTAACCCTGACGAGAGACTACGTGCTGTTGTTTTTTCCGAAATCACACCCTATATACTTTTATACAATATAACAAAAAGTATTGATTAGGTTTCAAACCTGTCAGCTGATTTAAAGAGATTTTTCAGTATAATTTACAGATTTTTATAAAAAAGGTATGTCAATGGCTAATAAACGTGTTTTAGTAAAGTTTTCAGGTGAAGCTCTTGCTGGTGAGGCAGGTCATGGAATTGACACACAGATTTTAAAATACATTGCACGAGAGATAAAGTCTCTTGTAGATGCAGGTATTGAAGTAGGTATTGTTATTGGTGGGGGAAATATCATTCGTGGTGTTACTGCTGCACAAGATGGTATCATTAAACGTACTTCTGGTGACTATATGGGAATGCTTGCAACTGTTATAAATGGTGTTGCGATGCAAGAAGCATGTGAATATATGGGCCTTGAAGTTCGTATGCAAACAGCTATTAAAATGGAGCAAATTGCTGAGCCATATATCAACCGTAAGGCTGTAAGACATTTAGAGAAAGGTCGTGTTGTGATTTTTGCAGCAGGAACGGGTAACCCTTTCTTTACAACTGATACAGCTGCAACACTTCGTGCCGTTGAAATCGGTGCAAAAGTTATCATTAAAGCTACTAAGGTAGATGGTGTTTATGATAAGGATCCTGTAAAATACAGTGATGCCGTAAAACTTGATGCACTTACTTACGATGAAGCACTGCAAGATCATATAAAAGTGATGGATGATACTTCTATCGCTTTAGCCAAAGATAATAAGTTACCAATTATAGTTTGTGATATGTCTGTACCAGGAAATATTTTAGACATTTTAAATGGTAATATGAACAACTGCTCTATTGTAAAATAATTATAAAATAAAAGGAAACCAAGATATGAAAACAGAAGAATTAACGGGAAAGATATTAGAAATGAATCCAAATATAGATCGTTACCAGCTAGCACTTGCAATTGCTGCAAGATGTGATGAGTTAGAAAATGGTGCGCAAAGTAAACTAAGTGTAAGTGCTAAATCTATAAAGTCTGCAGATTTAGCACTTATGGAAATGGCAGAAGGTCTTGTTACAATTAAAGGCTTTGTTGACCTCGAAAAGTAGATCTTTTGTCTTTAAGTAAAGTAGAGATTGAAAAAGTTAAACATTTTCATGATGTTGATTCTGCTATAACTTATTTATATACAAAAATCGATTCTAGTGAGAGACTAGAAAAAGCACTCTCTTTTTCTATTGAAGGACATAAACTTCAGTTTAGAAGAAGTGGAGAAGCCTATGTTATTCATCCCATCGTTGTTGCCGCTATTGTCGCTTCTATTACTGATGATGAGTCGATGGCAATTGCCGCACTCTTACATGATATAGTAGAAGATACACAAACAAGTATAGAAGATATTCTAGAACATTTTGGAAAAGATGTAGCGCACTTAGTTTCGGGACTTACTAAAATAGATCTTATTCGTGACAATGAACTTGTCCCATCAAGCTCAGATGAGAGACTCACAGCTTCTGCACTTACTTTTAGAAAAATGCTTTTAGCAAGTATTAAAGATGTGCGTGTTTTGGTTGTAAAACTTTGTGATAGACTTCATAATATGTTAACACTTGATGCATTAGCTGAGTATAAACAACACCGGATATCAGAAGAGACCTTGGTTGTGTATGCTCCAATAGCACATCGTTTGGGAATAAGTTTTTTAAAAAACATGCTAGAAGACTTGAGTTTTTCGTATCTTTTTAAAGAAGAGAAACATCAGATAGACAATTATCTTGATTCAAATTATCATGCAATTGAGTTAAGGCTCAATGACTTTAAAGAAGCGATAACTAAACTACTTATACAAAATGGTTTTTGTGAGGATGATTTCGAGGTACTTTCTCGTGTAAAACACCGTTACTCTATTTATTTAAAAATGCAGAGAAAGGGTGTGAGTATAGATGAAGTTTTAGACCTTTTAGCGATAAGAATTCTGACAGATAACCCTGTGAGATGTTATAATATTTTAGGACTTATTCATCTTCATTTCCGTCCTTTAGCCTCACGTTTTAAAGATTATATTGCCGTAGAAAAAGACAATGGATATCAGACGATTCATACAAGTGTTTTTTACAATACAGCGATATTTGAAGTACAAATCAGAACATATGATATGCATAAAACTGCCGAGTTAGGAATAGCTGCACACTGGAAGTATAAATCAGGAAATGACAACATTAAACTAGACTGGTTAAATAATTTACAATACCAAGAAGAGTCTGTTGAAGATTTTTATGCATTAATCAAAAATGATTTATATAGTGAAGATATATCTGTATTTTCTCCAACAGGTGATGCCTTTACTCTACCTCGTGGTGCAGTAGTTTTAGACTTTGCATATGCAGTGCATAGTGAAGTTGGAAATAAGGCTATAGCAGCTCTTGTAAATAAGGTAAAGTCCTCTTTATTGACTGAACTTCATAATGGTGATATTGTAAAAATTATTACTAAAGATGAGACAATGACTAGGTGTTCATGGATTGATGTAGTAAAAACAAGCAGGGCTCAAACAAACATGAAGCTCAACTGCAACATAAGGTTGCGTGAGATAAATGGAAAATATGCTGTTAATATTGTAGCAACAGTTATGGGTCTGAATCAACATAGAATACAAGAGTGGTTCAGAGACCATGGTTATGACAATATCTCTAACATAGCATCCGATGTCGAAAGCTTTAAAAATGTTATACATAGATATATTACAGACATAGGTAAGAACAGCCGCTTTCGTGCTTTTATATCTAGACATAGATTTAAGTTAAAAAGTACACATATAGCTGGTTTAGAAATATACTCATCGAGTAGTGTAAGTGATGTAGTATTTGACTACTGTTGTCATCCAAAAACTGCTGATGAAGTGATGGGATTTTTATCAAAATCTAAAGTAACTGTACACCATAAAATGTGTAGTGTTGCCGCTAAAAAATTAATTGAAAATACTAAAATGGTTTTTGTCACATGGTCACATCATAAAATTTTCAAATATAAACTCATAGCATCTTTATATAATGAAAAAGGTGCACTAGCAGATTTCCTTAGCTATCTTGTGAAGTTAAATATTGACATACTCTCTATTGAACTTGGTAAAGAGAGTGAGAATTATACGAAGTTTTGTGAACTTGGATTTGAATCAAAAGAAGCAGATATTAATGCACTACGTGTTAAAATAGAATCAAAAATAAAAGTCATACATTTGATTCGCTCTGATGATGCTTATAAAAATTAAATATACTTAAGAACGATTGGAGATAGAGATAAATGATAGAAGAAGCACTACGTGAAATAAACAGAGGAACAGCCGAAATAATTGATATTGAGAGGATACAAAAACTTCTCAAGGCTTACTTCGAAGAAGGAAAAAGCTATACTGTAAAAGCTGGTTTTGACCCTACTGCACCTGATTTGCACTTAGGGCATACCGTTCTACTTCAAAAATTAGCTACTTTTCAAAAGTTTGGTGCTCGTGTTCAGTTTCTTATTGGAGATTTTACAGCAACTATTGGTGATCCTACTGGTAAAAGTGCTACCAGAAAAGTACTGATAGCAGATGATATTGCTAAAAATATTGAGTCTTATACATCACAGGCTTTTAAGATTTTAGACGAAGACAAGACTGACATAGTTTACAATAAAGAGTGGTTAGATGCTCTTGGTTCAGTTGGTATGTTAGAACTTGCATCAAACTTAACTGTTGCTCGTATGCTAGAACGTGATGACTTCTCTAAACGTTATGCTTCACAAACACCAATTGCAGTAAGTGAGTTTATGTACCCGCTTCTTCAAGGCTATGATAGTGTTTTTCTAAAATCAGATATAGAGATAGGTGGAACAGACCAGAAGTTTAACCTCCTGATGGGACGTCAACTTCAAAAAGCATATGCAATTAAAAAGCAACAAGCTGTTTTAATGATGCCGATTTTAGAAGGTCTTGACGGTGTACAAAAGATGAGTAAATCTCTGGACAACTACATCGGTGTAACTGACGCTCCAAATGATATGTTTGGTAAAGTTTTAAGTATCAGCGATGATTTAATGTGGCGTTTTTATGAACTTCTTAGTTCTAAATCACTTGATGAAATTGCTAGTTTAAAAACTGGTGTAAGTGATGGTTCCCTGCATCCTAAAAAAGTTAAAGAAGCACTTGCTTTAGAAATAACTACTCGTTTTCATAGTGTGGATGAAGCAGATAATGCTAAGTTAGAGTTTGATAAAGTTCACACAAAAAGCCAAATTCCAACAGATATCCCCGAGTTTTCTAATGAAGGTGAGATTTGGATAGCTAAAGCGTTACTAGATTGCGCTTTAGAGCCCTCAACTTCCCAAGCTAGAAGAGATATTAAGCAAGGTGGCGTTAAAATAAACCAAGAAAAAGTGACTGATGAAAAGTTAGTGCTTACAACTGGCGAGTACCTGCTCCAAGTTGGAAAAAGAAAATTTGCAAAATTAAAGGTAAACTAATGAGTTTTAAGTCTATACAAATAGGAAAACACACTATCAAAATTCCAATAGTTCAAGGTGGAATGGGTGTAGGTATCTCTTGGTCTCAACTTGCAGGAACTGTAAGTAAAGAGGGTGGACTAGGAGTTATTTCTTCAGTTGGAACAGGTTATTATGATAAAAAAGAACATGTTAAAAAGTTAGTAGCACAGCGTCCTTTAGAAGTAGAAAATTTTTACTCAAAAGAAGCACTGATTAAAATATTTGCAGACGCTAGAAAAATTTGTGGTGATGCACCTATTGCTTGTAATGTCTTGTATGCAATTAATGACTATGGACGTGTTGTAACTGACTCATGTGAAGCGGGTGCAAATATTATAATTACGGGAGCTGGTCTTCCAACGAATATGCCAGAGTTTACTGCGGATTATCCAGATGTTGCTCTTGTGCCTATTGTCTCTTCTGCAAAAGCACTTAAAATAATCTGTAAACGTTGGAAAAAACGTTACGACAGAGTACCTGATGCTGTAATTGTTGAGGGCCCTAAGTCTGGTGGTCACCAAGGTTTTACTTATGAGCAGTGTGCAATGCCTGAGAATCAACTTGAAAACATTGTTGCTCCTGTTGTAGAAGAAGCTGCAAAATGGGGAGATATTCCTGTAATTGCTGCTGGTGGTGTTTGGGATAAGACTGATATAGAAGAGATGATGGCTCTTGGTGCCAGTGGTGTTCAAATGGGAACACGTTTTATTGGTACTTTTGAATGTGATGCACATGATAATTTCAAAGAGGTTCTTATGGCTGCTGAGGAAGATGACATTCAGCTTATGGGTTCTCCTGTTGGTTATCCCGCACGTGGTGTAAGAACTAACCTCACAGGTCTTATAGAAAGACGTGAAGGCCCTGCAATTAAGTGTATATCAAACTGTGTTGCTCCATGTAATCGTGGAGTTGAAGCTAAAGCAGTTGGTTTTTGTATTGCAGATAGACTTTCAGATGCTTACGAAGGAAATAAAGAACTTGGGCTTTTCTTCTCGGGTACAAATGGTTACCGTATAAATGAGATTATCTCAGTAAAAGAGCTTATTAACAAACTAACACAAGGCGAATAGTTTTTAAATGCTTCGTTTTTTAGCGCTTCTTTGTATCTTTATAGTGTCACTGCATGCTTTAAGTGATAAAGAAGTACTCAAACGTGCTAATGGGTTTATGAAAACCTCCAACAAGAGTAATCAATTCCGTGCATATAACGATTATAAAAACCTCTATCTTAGAGCTTTGATGAATGGTGACAAGAAGTTAAAACTTAGTGCATTAAAGGGTATTGTAAATAGTGGAGAACAACTTCACATAGATATCTCACAGTACTCGGATGAACTCTTCTCTTTAAATCCAAAGTCAGTATACAAAACTCCAAATTCAAAAAAAAATAAAACTACAAACAAAAATTTAAAAGTAAAATCAACGCATAAGTTAAAATCTATTCGATGGAAAGAAGATAGAATAGTTATGTCTTTTGATAAAAAATTACGTAATAATCAAATTAATTACTTTACTCTGTATGATTCAAAAACAAAACAGTATAAATATATCTTTGATATCCATGCTTCTATGTTAACTCGTTCACAGAACCTTAGAAAAGATGGTATTGATAAGATAAAATTAGCACAGTTTAACCCAAGTACCTTGCGTTTAGTGATACAAAATAGTTATAAACTAAAAATTAGTTTTAAAAAAGATACAAAGTCTCTCATAGTACATATAAAAAATGTAAAAAAATCAACATACATAGCACCAACACCTCATGGAATTACTCCCAAGTCAGTAGATAGAAATAAGATTATAGTTATTGATGCTGGACATGGTGGGAAAGACCCAGGTGCAGTTGGATATAAAAAGTACAGAGAAAAGATAGTTGTACTACAAATAGCACAAGAGTTAAAAAGAGTGCTTAAAAGTCGTGGTTATAAGGTCTATATGACACGAGATTCAGACAAGTTTATAAAACTGAGAAATAGAACACGTTTTGCAAATAAAAAACGTGCAGATCTATTTATTAGTATTCATGCAAACGCAGTGGGTAAAAAAATAGCTAAACAAGTTCATGGTATAGAGTGCTACTTTTTAGATAAATCGCGTTCTTCTCGTGCAAAAAAAGTTACTGCAAGTGAAAATAGAGCAAACTTATCGGACATGGGCTTTTATGGTAAAGACACATTACTGAGTACTCTTAATTCACATAATATTGTTGCTGCAAATAAGTTAGCGATAGATTTACAACGCGGAGCACTTGGTAGTTTAAAGAAGAGTTTTAAAAATGTAAATGATGCAGGTGTTAGGCAAGGGCCATTTTGGGTTTTAGTTGGAGCTCAAATGCCAGCAGTTTTAGTAGAAGTTGGATTTATTACAAATCCAGCAGAAGCGAAACGTTTAGTTAACCGCAAGTACCAAAAAGCTATGGCACTTGGACTGGCTAACGGGGTAGAGCGTTACTTTAGAAATAACTAAAAAGTAAACTTTTTAAGAAGGCTTATTCTTCTAGATCTTCTTTTTTCCACTCTAGTTTTCCATGCACAGACTCTTTATCACTGATAAGGTACTCTATCTGCTCTTTTACTTTGGCATACTTATATTGCTCTTTAAAGTGTGGGATACGACCACCTGATGCATTTGGATGTCCACCACCACCAGCCCACTCTTTAGCTATTAATGCAACACTCACTTTGTAATCAGCACGAAGGCTCATTGCACCCTTAAAGCTTATATCAACGATAAAGTCATACTCAGGATAGGCTACTAAAAAACCATTACCTACTATAGAAGTATTACCAACTGCATAAGATAGATAACCCTTATACCCCTTGTAATAGATAGTATTGTCTTTTCTTTGAGAACCAAGAAGTTTCACAACATAATCAGTTGCTAAATTATCTAGAGTATCATTTTTCTCATGTGTAAAAAATGCTTTTTTGATTAGGTGAATTTTTTCATCTAAAACTATAGGTGCATCTTCTTCATTTATGTACTTAACAGCTTCTTCTAAAAGAGTAAGTTTGTAAGTATTGTCTTCATTTGCGAACATGATACGGTTAAGCTCTCTTGTTTCAGTCACTAAACGCATACATACCTTACCATATTCAAAGTTGTCATGTTGATCTTTTTTCCATAAGTCTACGGCGTTTACTATATCTACATACTTACACATCCACTCAGGTTCATTAAACTCAAAATTTTCTTTTACATAATCATAAACTATTTTTGTAGCACAGCGCTCAGTATCAAGATAATACCAATCATGCTTCTTAGCAGACTCAGCACCACTTCCGTGATGGTCTAGTAAAACAAGTTTTACATCAAGTTTAGCGGAGTTTAGTTTTGCTACTTCCTCTGTTAACCAACGTGACTCATCTGCTGTTAGATTTAAGTCACTAATGAGAACAAATGAAGAAGATTTCTCAGCTTTAATATTGTCAAGAATAATAGTAAGTTTTGATTTTACTTCAGGACCATAGTTGGCATTGTAGTTGTATTTTGTATAGGGTGTGTATTTCATCACAAGTTGACAGCTATAACCATCAAGGTCTATGTGAGAGAGGTGGTGGATAGTTCTATTATTCATAATTTATAATTTCCTTTTATATTAGTTTAAAGCTTAACGGTGATAGCACCGAGTACTTCAAAAGTAGCGTTTGAGTCTATTTCAGCATGTGAGAGTGTTACGATGTCAAGTGAGAAACGTTCAAATATTTCAGCTACACCACGACGAAGTTGAGGATCAACGATAATAACAACAGGAGAAACACCTTTTTGAAGAAGTTCAGCTGCTTTATCACTTGTAGCTTGAATAAGAGCATTTATTTCGCCTACATTTAGCATTAAGTTACGTACACCATCTTGTTCAACTGATTTTTGTAAAAGCATCTGTTCTGTATTTGTATCAAAGGTTAAAAGTCTTACAACGTTATCGTCACTTGAATAGATTTGAGTGATGACTCGTGAGAGTTTTGCACGTACTTGTTCAGTGATAAGCTCAACATTTTTAGTAAACTCAGCTATATCTGCGATAGTTTCTAAAATTGTAAGCATATCTTTGAGTGGAATGTTCTCATGTAAAAGCCCTTTAAGTACTCTTTGTATGAGTCCAATATTTGCAACTTTCATAACATCATCAACGATAACAGGAAAAGAGTCTTTAATCTTATCCATAAGTGTTTGAACCTCTTGACGAGTGAGTAGGTCCTCAGCATTGCGTTTAATGAGTTCACTCATATGTGTAGAGATTACAGTTGATGCATCAACAACCGTGTAACCGTTAATAATTGCATCTTCTTTATCACTAGGCATTATCCATAAAGCATCAAGACCAAACGCAGGTTCTTTTGTTTTATCACCATTTATCTCGCCTGTTGCCATACCACTGTCCATAGCAAGAAACCTGTCAGGTTGGATACTACCATCGCCTATACTAATACCTTTAAGAAGGATTTGATACTGTTGTGGTTCTAGGTGTAAGTTGTCTCTAATTCTAACCTGCGGCATTAAAAAACCATAATCACTGGCAATTTTACGACGCATTGAACGGATACGTTCAAGTAGGTCTCCACCTTGTTCACTATCTGCGAGTTGTATGAGTTGATATCCAAGTGTGAGTTCTAACATTTCAACTTTGAGTATATCTTCTAATGCTATCTCTTCTTCTTTGGCTATCTCTTCATGTGTCTTTTTAGGTTTGATGCTTTCATTTTCTTCTTGTTTTTGACGAGTATTTTTTGCAAAGTTATCTACATCCAAGATACTAAGTTCGCCTTTGTCATATTTATAAATCATCCAACCAAGACCGGCAAAAAGGACTCCAACTAAACCCATTGAAGCAGTAGGTAGACCAGGAACAAGAGCAAAAAGTATCATAATAAACCCGACTATCATCATAATCTTTGAGTTTCCAACCATCTGGTTGATAGTTCCCTCTGCAAAGTTGTCACCATCACTAGAACTTCTAGTAATCATAATACCTGTAGCAGTTGAGATCATAAGTGCAGGAATTTGTCCTACTAAACCATCACCGATAGTAAGCAGTGTAAAAGTAGAAGCCGCATCGCCTACACTCATATCGTGTTGAAAAACACCTATAAGAAAACCACCAATGATATTTATCAAAGTAATGATTATTCCAGCGACTGCATCACCTTTTACAAACTTAGACGAACCATCCATTGCTCCATAAAAGTTTGCATCTTGGAGTATCTCTGCACGACGTTGTTTTGCTTCTGCATCATCTATAAGTCCTGCATTTAAGTCCGCATCCACTGCCATCTGTTTACCAGGCATAGAATCAAGTACAAAACGTGCTGCTACCTCTGCAACTCTTGTAGAACCCTTAGTGATAACTATAAAGTTTATAAGTACTAAAATAGAAAAGACGATGATTCCGATAACATAGTTACCACCAACTACAAAATTACCAAAACTTGTAATGATATCACTCATATTTTCAGGGCCTTCAGCTCCATGACTTAAAATCATTCTAGTTGTTGCGATATTGAGGGAGAGTCTAAAAAGTGTTAAAATCAAAATAAGTGTTGGGAAAGTTGTTAAATCAGTTGGTTTTGGAACATAAAGTGAAATAAGAAGTATTAAAACAGCAAATGCCATTGAAACTGTAAGTAAAACATCGAGTATAGCAGCTGGTAAAGGTACGATAATAATGGCTAAGATTGCCATGACAAAAATAACAACACTTAAATCTTTTTGTCCGAGTAAAAAGTTAAGAGTTATTCCAATCTGCTGTTTAAGTGTCGCTTTTTTTGCCAACTGAGTACTGCTCTCTACTCTTCTACTATATCAGCTAAAGTAAGCTCTTCTAAAAAGGAGTCTATTTTACCTTGGAGCTTATGTAAAAAAGGCCAGATAGAACATACACTGGCCTGTTCAGAGGGACAGCTCTTTTCTGCTGGAGCACACTCAAAAACAGCAGGTGCTTTTCCCTCAACACAAGACATAACAGCAAGCATACTTATATCTTTTGGCATTTTATCAAGTGCAAAACCACCTTTGGCACCTTTATAAGACTTGAGAACACCTGATTTTGCTAGTGCTTGTAAAATTTTGGCTAAAAAACTTTTAGGAATTGAGAGTTCACGAGAAAGTGTCTCACTGTCCATAGGCTCTGAAGCAGATGATAGAAGTATTAAAGAGAGTATTGCATACTCACTTGCACGGGTAATTAGCATTATAGTAAACTTTATATATAAATTTATAGTTTATTATAGCTAAAAAAATCCAAAAGTGTGAGTGTCTATATTTTTAAAGTTTATTTCGCTATAATCGCAGTTCAGCTTCACATAAATTTATGTGAATGTTAGATTAATATACCTATCAGGAGGCTATTATGGCTTTAGATTCGGCTAAAAAACAAGAAATTGTTACAAAATACGGACGTAATGAAAATGACACTGGTTCAAGTGAAGTTCAAATTGCATTATTAACTACAAGAATTGCAGAGTTAACAGAGCACTTAAAGATTTTTAAAAAAGATCACGCATCACGTTTAGGACTTCTTAAACTTGTTGGTAAACGTCGTCGTTTAATGAGATACTTCAAGCGTATTAACAAAGAAGCATATCTTAACCTTGTAGAATCTCTACAAATCCGTGATAACATCTAGTTATACACTTTTTCTTTAGCTTAAAACTCATTTTGAGTTTTAAGTTTTTTCTTTCTCCTTTTTAGAACTCCAAATTTTCATTAAGTCCACGATATAAACTATGCATATTCTTCATACGAGAGAAGACACCACTTTATAGTAGAGTAGTTGTAATTTAAATTGATAGATACTTATACTGTTTACATAAAATCGTGATAGTTAGATCTTAAGAGATCAAAGAAAGATCTCTACGGCTCTTTTTAAATCCTCTTTAGTATCTATCCCAAAACCAGTACTACTAACTTTGACCATACTAATCTTTTTTTGATGATAAATAGCACGGAGTTGTTCAAGTTTTTCTATGTCTTCAATAGGGGCATCCCTAAGTGTACAGAACTCTTTTAAACTTTTTTTAGCAAAACCGTAAATCCCTATATGTCCAAAGTACTTTGCACCTCCACCTTGGTTATAAGGAATTGCACAGCGAGAAAAGTAGATGGCATTGTCAGCATCATCTAAAATAACCTTTACAAGGTTTGGATCCTCTGCTGCTTCTGCATTTATAGCATTGTAACAGCTTCCCATGATAAAAGGCTCATTTAACTGCTGTAGACTTTTGAGTTTTTTTATAAGTGACTCGACTACACCAGGCTCTATAAATGGTTCATCAGCTTGAACATTAATAATGAGTTCATCATCTGCTAAGTTTAAAATAGTGGCACATTCGTGAATACGGTCTGTCCCACTTTTATGTGTAGTTGATGTAAGCATAGCTTCAATACCATAACTCTTACAAACTTCTATAATCTTTTCATCATCAGCAGCGATCACAACTTTATCTAAGTGTGCTACTCTTTGTGCTGTTCGAACTACCATAGGAAGTCCCCCTATATCTGCTAAAACCTTTTGAGGAAAACGTGTTGATGCGAGTCGTGCAGGAATGATTATCATGAGAGTAAAGCCTTTATAGGATATAATAACAAAATTATATCTAATTAAAAAGGTCTCTTTCTTACATGACTCTCTATCAGCCAGAATCAGGATACTCTTATAACTCCGATTCTCTTTTTTTATATGACTTTATTTCTCGTTTTAATCCAAAAGGAGAACTCCTTGATGTTGGAGCAGGTTGTGGTATAGTAGGTCTACTTCTTGCAAGGGATTTTACTAAAGTTAAGTTATCAGCTGTTGAGAAACAAGAAGTATTTATAAAGTATGTAAAAAAGAATGCACTCATCAACGAGATAGAATACAGACTTTTTGAGTCAAATTTTTTAGAACTTGAAGAAGAGAATAAGTATGACTTTATAGTCTCAAACCCTCCCTTTTACCCTGATGGTGTACAAAAAAGTGAAGATGCCGTACTTCTTAATGCCAGATATGCTTCAAATCTTCCCCTAGACTTATTTTTTAAAAAAGTGTCCAAACTACTCAAACCTCATTCTCATTTTGTTTTCTGTTATGATCCAAGTTCATTTGGAGATATATGTAGTGCTATAGCAAAGGTGAAAATGAGAATATGTGATGTACAGTTTGTTCACCCAAAAGAAGAAAAAAAGGCTTCTTTAGTAATGGTACATGCTAGAAATGGTTCAAAATCTATGATGAAGATTTTAGAACCACTTATTGTTATGTGCGATAATGAATATACACAGATAACAAAAAATATCTTTATAAAAACAGATACAAAGAGTATAAAATGTCAACTATAATTAAAAAAAAGGGTTACCCTTATGCCTTTAATCAAGATGCCTGTGCTAGCTGTGAAGGTAGATGTTGTACGGGGGAGAGTGGTTATATTTATATTTCAAAAGGTGAAATATTTAAGATAGCAGCCTTATTAAATCTAAGTGTTAATGATTTTGGGATAAAGTATCTCTTTAAACACGGCTATAAGTATTCTATCAAAGAAGTACAGCATGAGGGCTCTTATGAATGTATCTTTTATGATAGAGAAAATAATGGCTGTAAGATATATCAAGAGAGACCTTCGCAGTGTATAACATTTCCTTTTTGGGATTACTTTAAAACACATGTGGATGAACTCAAAGAAGAATGCCCAGGAATAGTTGATGATTAAACTTTGTATCTTTTTTATTAGTGTTATGGTTTTTAGCTCATGCTCCCTAAAAGAGAATGTAAATATACAAGCAAATGAAAAAGCTTTTGTAGATGAAGATACTTATATACTTTTTGCTCTGCGTGCCGAAGAAGTACACGATAACAAGTCTGCAGCTGATCTTTTTACAACTCTTTATGAAAAATCAGATAAAAAAGAGTATATATATCGTTCTCTTGAAAATGATTTGATGGCGAGAGAAAACGAAAAACTCATACAAAGAGTAAATAGTTTACAAAAAGAGAATACTTCTGATTTTAGTCTAATGAGATACAAGGTAGTTGCACTTTTTGAGTTAAATAGACTTGATGAAGCTATAAAACTTTCAGTTCTTTTAGCGAGTAAGACAAAAAAACCAAATGATTACCTTTTAACCTCAGATATATATATTAAACGCCAAGAGTTTGATTTGGCTGTGAAGTATCTAGAAAGTGCTTATGCTAAAGAAAATAATGAAAAAATACTTGATAAAATGTCTATCATTTTATATGTAAATCTTGGAAGAAAAAAAGAGGCCATTGCACACCTTGAGACTTACTCTAGAATGCTTGGTTACTCAGAACTAATCTGCCTGCGTTTAATAGCTTTTTATTCTAATGATAACAATATTGATGGATTACTCACAGCGAACTTAAGATTATATGAATTTGATAAAAGTCCTAAAGTGGCCAAAAGAATTATTCAGATTTACACATATAAACAAAACTATATTGGTTTGACAAAATTTTTAGAAAAATCCAATAGTAATGATGAAGTCCTTCTTCAGTTGTATGCCTCTTTAAAGTATTATGATAAAGCATATGTGCTAGCTTCTAAGTTGTACTCCAAAACTCTTAATATGGATTACTTAGGTCAGAGTGCTATTTATGAGTATGAAAGTGCTTTAAACCAATCATCTAAAGTTTTACTTAAAAGTGTCATAACTAAGTTAGAAAAAGTTGTACAAGCCAACAATCAAACAATTTATCTAAACTATCTCGGTTACATACTCATAGACCATGAAGTAGATATCAAAAAAGGTATGAAGTATATAGATAGAGTCTTAGTATTGCAACCTAAGTCTGTGTTTTATCTTGACTCTAAAGCATGGGGTTATTACAAACTTGGTGAGTGTAAAAAAGCAGATAAACTTATAAAAGAAGTGGCGAAAATGGAAGGTGGTGATGACCCCGAAGTGAAAGTCCATATAATAAAAATAAACAAATGTTTAAAAAATATAAAAGGTAAAAAAAGAAAATGATTTTAGATGATATTATTAAAAAAACAAAAGAAGATTTAGTTAAACGTGAAAAAGAGTTTTCTCTTGATTGGTTAGGGCGTTCACTCGCATTTAATGCAAGAGCACCTCGTGATGTTATCCCTTTTTTACAAGCGACAGAGGAAGACCCATATAGAATTATAAGTGAGGTGAAAAAAGCTTCTCCTTCAAAGGGTGTAATCCGTGAAGACTTTGATCCTTTAGCAATCGCTCAAGCATATGAACGTGGAGGAGCAAGTGCTATCTCAATACTAACAGAACCACATTTTTTTCAAGGTAGCCTTGATTACCTCGGTGGGATTCGTCGTTATGTAGGTATACCTCTTCTTCGTAAAGACTTTATAGTTTCAAAGTATCAGGTACTTGAAGCTGTAGTTCATGGTGCTGATTTTATTTTACTCATTGCTGCAGCACTCTCTAAAGCTGAACTAAAAGATTTACTGGGTTATACAAGACACTTAGGTATGGAAGCACTTGTTGAGGTCCATGATAAGAAGGATTTAGTAAAGGCTATTTATGCCGGTGCTGATATTATTGGTATTAACCATAGAAACCTTCAAACATTTGAGATGAATATGAATCTTTGTTATGACCTTATCCCTCTTATTCCAAATGGTAAGATTATCGTAGCTGAGAGTGGTATATATGAGCATGGACAACTTGAAGACTTGAGTAAGGCTGGTGTAGATGCATTCTTAGTTGGTGAGTCTTTAATGCGAACTGATGATGAAGAGACAGCACTTAGAAATCTCAAAAACGGAGTAGCCTAATATGCGAAAAATACTTAGTATAACTTTGCTTGCATTAGTACTTCTTTTGAGTGCTTGTACACAAGAGACACAAAATAAAATAGGTCGTAGTATTCAAAACTGGACAGGCACAGATGGTGTTTTAGATGTTTATATGGGTGAAAAACTTGTACAGCGTTATATCAAAATAGATAAACTCTCAACAGCAATTTCTACAAATGGTTTAGAGTCAAGAAATTATAGATACGGTTATGGCTATTTAGACATTAATCAAAACTATAAAGTAGATGCAGGTGAAAAAAAGCTTTATTTTGAAGTAAGTAACTTCTCAACGCCATATATCTTTTATGATAACCCAGGACAGTAAACCGTGGATGTAATTGATTTATTTAAATTTTTTCTAAATGCCAAAAGTGAAACACCTGATGATGGTGGATTGTTAGATTTTATAGAAGAGTACCTTGAAGGTTTTAATGCAGTACGCGTTGATGTGGGTGATATCAAAAACCTATTTATTTATAAAAAGTTCTCAGAGGGTGAACACCTCTGTTTTGCAGGACATGTGGATGTAGTTCCTGCTGGAAGTAACTGGAACACAAACCCATATGAAGCAGTTGAAAAAGACGGTTTTATATATGGTCGTGGTGCGCAAGACATGAAAAGTGGTTTAGCTGCATTTACACAGGCTGTTAAAGAGACTAGAGAGTTTAAAGGCACACTTTCTCTTATGCTTACTTCAGATGAAGAGGGCGAGGCTGTAAATGGTACTGTAAAACTATTAGAGTTTTTAGAAAATAATGACTTACTTCCTGATGCCTGTGTAGTTGCTGAACCAACATGCTCAAATACATTTGGTGATGCAATAAAAGTAGGTCGTCGTGGGTCTATAAATGGTTATGTAACCTTAAAGGGAAAACAAGGCCATGCTGCATATCCTGAAAAAGCTATAAATCCTATTCATAACATTTCCAAAGTACTTGGAAATATGGCTGGAGTAGACTTAGACAATGGTGATGAGTTTTTCTCACCAAGTAAGTTTGTAGTTACTGATATCCGTTCAGGCATGCAAGTTACAAATGTAACTCCCAATGAGCTTAAGATGATGTTTAATGTTAGAAACAACACAAAAACTACACAAAAAGAAGTTACAATGTTTGTAGAAGAACACTTTAAAGGACTCGATTATGAGCTGCGTTTAACACAGGGCTCTTATCCTTTTAGAACTGATACAGATACTAAACTTGTAAGATTCATTGACAGTGCTATAGAGAGTGTTACAGGTATCAAACCTGAGCACTCAACTGCTGGTGGTACAAGTGATGCACGCTTTATCTCACCAATGGGTGTAGCTGTAGTAGAGTTTGGAGTTAAAAATGACTCTATACACTCGGTTAATGAGAGAACTACAAGAGCTGAAGTTGAGGACTTGTATAAAGTGTTTAAAACTTTAATAGATAACTGGGAGTAATTATGAAAAATTTATTATTTATAATCCTATTAGCTACTTCACTTTTTAGTGCAAACTTAGACTGGCCGAGTGATTATGACCAAGCTTTAGTAGATGCTAAGCAACAAGACAAGCTTATTTACCTCTTCATTACAAGTGATAACTGCAAGTGGTGTAAGAAGTTTGCAAACACTACACTGCAAGATGTAGGCATAAAACAAAGACTCCATAGTGAGTTTATAGCAATTCATATGTCACGCGATGAACATACTATCCCTAAACAGTTTGAAATAGCACCCGTGCCAAGACACTACTTTACAGACGCAGAGGGAAATATTTTATATAGTTCTTTAGGTCACCGTGGACTACCGTGCTTTAATGCTTTTATGGATAATGCACAAGAAGAATTCGACTTTAACAAATAATATTTGAAAAATAAAATTAAGGAATAAAAATATGGAACTAGTACAAACAAAAGATGCACCCTCAGCAATAGGACCTTACTCTCAAGCTGTAGTTGCAAATGGAATCGTATATACTTCTGGGCAAATCGCTCTAACACCAGAAGGAGGAGATGAACTCTTACGTGAAGATGTAGTGGTTCAAACCGTTCGTGTTATGAAAAACCTTGAAGCAGTTCTTCTTGAAGCAGGAAGCTCTCTAGATGATGTTTTAAAGACTACTATCTTTTTAGCAGATATGGATGACTTCGCTCTTGTGAATGAAGTCTATTCTAAAGCTTTTGGTTCACATAAACCAGCTCGTGCAACAGTAGCTGTAAAAACATTACCTAAAAATGCACTTGTAGAAGTTGATGCAGTAGCATTAGTAAAACAGGTTTAAAAGCTATTTAAACCCAAAAAAAATACAATAATGTGCTAAATACAAAAATTCATCAAGCATTAAACAAAACTTAAAGCTTGTTTAGATAGAATTGCGCACTTTATTGTAGAAATACATATTTATTTAAGGACCACAAATGTACGCAATTATTAAAAATGGTGGTAAGCAGTATAAAGTGACAGAGGGTGATGAAATATCATTCGACAAAATGTCTCTTGACGCTGGTACTGTTATAGAAATCAAAGAAGTTTTAGCTGTTAACGCAGGTGAACTTGTATTCGGAGCTCCTTTTGTTGAAGGCGCAATCGTAACTGCTGTAGTTATGAATGAAGGACGTGAAAGAAAAGTTATTACTTTTAAGAAACGTCGTCGTAAAGACAGTAAAGTTAAACGTGGTTTCAGAAGAGACTTCACTCGTGTTAGAATCACGAAAATAGCTGCATAAGCTAAACTAAACCTAGGAGCATAAAATGGCACATAAGAAAGGACAGGGTAGTACACAGAATAATCGTGACTCAGCCGGTAGAAGACTTGGTGTGAAAAAGTTCGGTGGGGAATCTGTTATCGCTGGTAACATTGTAATTCGTCAACGTGGAACTAAAGTTCACCCAGGTAATAACATGGGAATGGGTAAAGATCATACTCTTTATGCATTAATTGATGGCGTTGTTAGATTCGAAAGAAAAGACAAAAAACGTCAACAAGTTTCAATTATACCTGCAGTATAACTCTACAAATATTTGGGCTTTTGCCCAGATACTTCATTTGAGAATTTTTACAATTCTAAATAAACAACAAATATTTAATAATTAACTCTTTTCATTGTTAGTAAATTTTTAAGTATTTAACACCAAGGAAAAAATATGTTCACAGATAGCGTAGAATTAACAGTTAGTTCAGGAAAAGGTGGACAAGGTTGTGTTGCATTCCGTCGTGAGAAATTTGTACTCAATGGTGGTCCAAATGGTGGTAATGGTGGAAAAGGTGGTGATGTTTACTTCAAATGTGACAACAATACTCATACACTTTCTCACTTTCAAAGAAAGATGCATATAAAAGCTGATGGTGGTAAACCAGGTGAAGGTAGAAACTGTACTGGAAAATCAGGTGATAAAAAAGTTATTATAGTTCCACCTGGAACACAAATTGTTGATATGGAAACAGGTGATGTTCTTTTTGATATGACTACAGATGGTCAAGAAGAGAAGTTTATTCAAGGTGGTAAGGGTGGACTTGGAAATACTCACTTTAAATCACCAACAAACCAAAGACCGACATATTCACAACCGGGTGAAAATGGTGAGACTAGGGCTATTAAACTTGATCTTAAGCTTATTGCAGATATCGGTTTAGTTGGTTTTCCAAATGTTGGAAAGTCTACTCTTATCTCAACTGTTTCAAATGCAAGACCTGAGATAGCAAACTATGAGTTTACAACACTTACTCCTAAGCTTGGTCAAGTAAACATTGGAGACTATGAGTCATTTGTTATGGCTGATATCCCAGGTATAATTGGTGGAGCACACGAAGGTAAAGGTTTAGGAATTCAGTTCTTAAGACATATTGAAAGAACTAAAATTCTTCTTTATATGGTTGACTTAGGGAACTATAGAGAGTTAAAAGAGCAGATAGAAGTACTCAAAGATGAAATTGCTTCATTCTCTGATATTCTCGGTAACTCAAAATTTGCTATCGCTTTAACACGGGTAGATGTAATTCCTCCTGATGAGATAGAAGTTCTTGTAAATGGATTTTTAGAACTTTTAGGATTAGAAAAATCATATACAAATGAGTTTAACTTTGATTCTAAAATGCCATTTTATGTGCAAGACTCAGCATCAGACGAACTTGGTTTTGATATAAAAAAACCGTACTTAGTTGCACCTATATCTTCACCAACACATAAAAATATAGATGCATTAAAACATGCACTTTTCAATCTTGTCCAAATAGACAGGGTATAAGTACTAGAATGAGGCGAATAGTTGTTAAAGTAGGAAGTGCGGTTTTAACACAAGACGGAGAAATTGCATTAAAACGAATGCGTGCACTTGTTGCATTTCTTGTAGAATTAAAGAAAGAGAATGAAGTTATACTTGTCTCATCAGGTGCAGTTTCAGCTGGATATACAGCTTTAAAACTAGACCGTACGATACTTTCAAATAAGCAAGCTCTAGCAGCTATTGGACAACCTATCCTTTTAGGTAAGTATGCTAAAAAGTTTCTTCCTTTTAATATTATAACTTCACAAGTTTTAGTAACTGCAGCAAATTTAAACAAACCTGATGATACATCACGTATTAACGACACAATAAACACACTCTTAGTCAATAATATTTTACCTATAATAAATGAGAATGATGCCACAGCAACTGATGAACTTGAAGTTGGAGATAATGATCAGCTTTCTGCATATATAGCAAAAGATACTGGTGCAGACTTACTTATAATACTCTCTGATATTGATGCTTACTATGATGCGGACCCTAGAGAACATATACATGCAGAAGTTCTAAAAGTTGTAAATACAATTAGTGAAGAAGAACTAAATTGCTCTCCTACTCCAAATAATGTTTTTGCAACAGGTGGTATTGTCACAAAACTAAAAGCGGCTTCGTACTTACTTGAAGCAAATATTGATACATTTTTAGCAAGTGGATTTGACTTAAGAGATGCAAAGTCATTTGCCTTACATTCGACACATATTGGTGGCACACTTTTTACAAAGGTTAAGTAGATGTTAAATGTGATTTTTATGGGAACACCTGAGTATGCACAGATGATTTTAGAACGTCTTATTAAAGAAGAGAGTATCAATGTGGTGGCAGTTTATACACAACCTGATAAACCTGTAGGTCGTAAAAAAATAATAACAGCCCCAGAAGTTAAAGTTATGGCTGCATTACATAATATTAATGTATATCAACCTAATAGACTTCGCGATGAAGATACGGTTAGTGAGCTGTTGAAAATTGAATGTGACTACATTGTTGTAGCTGCTTATGGACAGATACTCCCTCGTGCCATTCTTGATCATGCACCTTGTATTAACCTCCATGCTTCTATCCTTCCACAATATCGTGGAGCAAGTCCGATTCAACAAACTTTACTTAACGATGACAAAGAGACAGGTGTAACGGCTATGCTTATGGAAGAGGGCCTTGATACTGGTGATATCTTAAAAATAGATACAATAGCCGTACCTAATGATATGATGGTTGAGACTCTGTTTGAAAGACTTACTGAGGTTGCAACAAACTTAACAGTAGATGTACTTAAAAACTTTGAGATATACAAACCTCTTAAACAAAATGATGCAGAGTCAACACACTGTAAAAAAATAAGAAAACAAGATGGTTTAGTTTCGTTTAATGATGCACATATCTTATATAATAAGTATCGTGCGTTTACTCCATGGCCTGGAGTTTATTTAGAGTCTGGTATGAAGCTGAAAAAACTTGATTTAGTAGATAAGTGTGCTGTTGGACAAGCTGGACAAATTCTTGAAATAGCTAATGACTTTATAGTCGTTTCTTGTGAAAAGGGTAGTGTGAAAATTTATACTGTTCAACCGCAATCAAAAAAAGAGATGAGTATTATCTCTTATATTAATGGAAAAAGATTGGGACTTGAAGACACTTTACTTTGATACTCTTCCCTCTACACAACTTTATTTAAAAGAACTGATAAAAAAGACACAAGTTTCTTTACCTTTAGCAGTTGTTTGTAAAAAACAAACAGAGGGGATTGGAAGTCGTGATAATGAATGGATATCACAAAAGGGTAACCTCTTTTTATCTTTTGCCTTACCTTTAAGCTTTTTACCAAAAGACTTAAAACTTGAATCTTCTTCTATATATTTTTCTTACCTTTTAAAAGAGATATTAGAAGAGTTTGGTTCTAAGGTGTTTCTCAAATGGCCTAATGATTTGTATATAAATGAAGAAAAAGTTGGAGGTATGATTACAAATATTGTAAATGATACAATTATTTGTGGACTTGGATTAAACCTAATAAAGTCCTCAGGTGGCTTTACTTGCTTAGATTTAGAGCTAGATAAAAATATCATACTAAAAAGCTATTTTCAAAAAATAGAAAAAAAACAATCATGGAAGCAAGTTCTTAGCAAATATAAGATAAACTTTTATACAAATCAAAATTTCTTTACACATGTAAGAGGTATAAAAGTTTCACTATCTGAAGCTGTCCTTGAAAATGACGGAAGTTTAAATATTAATGGTGAGAGGATATATAGTTTAAGATGAGTGAAGTAATAGTAATCGCAAACCAAAAGGGTGGAGTTGGTAAAACAACTACAGCTGTTAACCTAGCTGCCTCTCTTGCAGTAGCAGAAAAAAAAGTACTCTTAATAGACTCGGATCCACAAGCAAATGCAACAACCTCGTTTGGTTTTCATCGTAATGATTATGAGTTTAATATTTATCATGTCCTCATCGGAACAAAAAAATTAAAAGATATAATTTTAAAATCTGATTTACCTACTCTTGACATAGTCCCATCAAACATAGGTTTAGTTGGAATTGAAAAAGAGTATTATGATACAGATAAGGCTAAAGGCCGCGAATTAGTACTTAAAAATGCTATTGCAAATGTTAAAAAAGATTATGACTATATCATTATCGATTCTCCGCCAGCATTAGGGCCTATGACTATCAATGCACTCTCTGCATCTAATTCAGTTATTATTCCTATACAGTGTGAGTTTTTTGCATTAGAAGGTTTAGCACAGCTCTTAAACACAGTTAAACTTGTGAAAAAGTCTATAAATCCAAAGCTAATTGTGAAAGGTTTTTTACCAACAATGTATAGCTCTCAAAACAACCTTTCCAAGCAAGTTTTTGCAGATCTACAACAGCACTTTAAGGGAAAATTTTTTAAAGATGAAAGTGGAAAATACATAGTAGTACCAAGAAATGTGAAATTAGCAGAGGCACCTTCTTTTGGTAAACCCGCAATTCTTTATGATGTAAAATCAAGTGGTTCTATCGCTTACCAAAATTTAGCAAAGGCAATTATCAAATAATGAAGACACAGAGACTAGGAAGAGGACTGGATGCACTTTTAGGGGAAATGGATGAAGCATATGAGAATGAAGGTTCTCAACATGACATGGTTTTAGAGATAGCCCTTACAGACATTAGACCTAATCCATTTCAACCTAGAAAAGTTTTTGAAGAATCTACATTAATAGAACTAGCAAATTCGATTAAAGAAGACGGTTTAATACAACCTATCGTTGTAACAGAAGATATAGATGGTTATGTACTAATAGCAGGTGAGAGAAGATTTCGTGCGAGTAAATTAGCAAAACTAAAAGAGATACGTGCAATTGTTCTTAACTCTGATGAACAAAAGATGCGTCAATTTGCATTAGTGGAAAATATTCAGCGTGAAGAACTAAATTCGATTGAACTTGCAGATGCTTACTCTGAACTCATTAAACTACATGATTTAACACATGATGAATTAGCAAGTATGGTACATAAAAGTAGAACACATATTACAAATACTTTAAGACTACTACAGCTTTCTATAAAAACACAAAAGATGCTTTTAGAGAAAAAAATCTCTGCTGGACATGCAAAAGTTTTAGTTGGACTAGATGATAAAGAACAGCAACTTATAGTAAACTCAATAATTGGACAAAAGTTGAGTGTTAGAGAAGTTGAAGCAATGATAAAGTCTAATAGAACTACTAATAAATCTCTTGTAATACAAAAAGAAGAAGTTTCTTATGATTTCAAAAATTTAAAAAATAGACTCCAATATTTTGGATTAAAATCTAAAACAAGTAAAAAAACTCTGACAATAGAATTCTCATCTGAAGAAGAAATTCAAGATTTCTTGTCACATCTTAGGGACTAAACCCTAAATTTATAAATTTTTTTCTCCATTTAACTATCCTTTCAATTTAATCATAGTATAATCTCGCAACTTTTAGGAGGTGCTATGTTAGATATAAATCCAATACTACTCTTGGTTACATTTGTTGTATTTGTTTCCCTTATAGCCGTTCTAAATAGTTGGCTTTATAATCCATTATTTAGTTTTATGAGTAAGCGTGATGAAGACATTAAAAAAGACCTCGATAAAACAGGTTCTAATGATGATGAAATCAATACTCTTAACGAAAAAGCTAATTCAATAATTATGACTGCTAAACTAGAAGCTGCGGCCCTAAGAGAAAAAGTTATAACAGATGCTAAGGAATTAGCAGAGAGTAAGTTAGAGGCGAAACGTGCCGAACTTGCTAGTGAATATTTAGAGTTTGAGCAATCTCTCTCTAAAGCTAAAGATGAGTTGACTTCAGACCTTATGTCTCAAGTTCCAGTGTTTAAAGAAGCTGTAAAAGCTAAATTTAGTCAAATATAAGGGTGTAATGTGAGTAGAATTTTAGTACTAATACTAATGATATCAACTTATGCATTTGCATCTGAAGCTGGGCATGGTGAAACAGATATTGTACAACGTACAGTAAACTTTTTACTATTTGCTGGGCTTGTTTGGTATCTAGTTGGAGAACCTGCAAAAGCTTTTTTTGCTTCAAGAAGTCAAGCGATTGCTGATGAGTTGAAAAAGGTTCAAGACAAACTGAATGAATCAGTAGCTCTTAAAAAAGAAGCACTTACTAAAATCACTGATGCAGAGAAATTTGCAACAGATTTAGCAGTAAGTTCTAAAAAAGAGAACAAGATTCTTAATGACAACATAATGACTCAATGCGAGTTAGACTTGGAAACATTAACTAAGCAAGGCTCTTCTACAAGAGATTATGCTCAAAGAAAAATGGTTCGTGGTGTTGTTGAGAGCGTGATTACAGAGACTCTTGCTCAAAGTTCTGGTGACTTTGATAAAGAAGCTATGGCTAATGTTATTTTGAAGAAGGTTGCTTAAATGGAAGAACTGATTGCAAAAAAATATATTAAAGCTTTAAACGCAGGTTCAGATTTAGCAACGATGCAGACTGTATCTGATGTTTTTTCTGTATTAGCAGAATCATTTACAGATGATAAATTTGTAAGTATAATTGCTAATCCACATGTAAATGCTTCAGATAAATCTGCAATTCTTTTAGATGCAGTTAAATCTGCAGAATCAGAAGAGATTAACAACTTAATTAAACTTTTAGTTGAGAATAAGCGTATTAATATAATTCCTGCTATTGCAAGTGAGTTAAAAAAAGATATAGCTAAGTCAACTAAAACTTATGAAGGAATTATTTACAGCGATAGTGATATTGATGCTAAAGTAGTGACTGAATTAAGTGCTGGTTTAAATAATAAGTTTAACTCTACTATAACTTTGACATTTGTAAAGAATGACTTTAATGGTATTAAAGTAGAAGTAGTGGGTCTGGGTATTGAGATTAATTTCTCTAAAGATAGAATCGATAGTCAAATGATAGAACATATCATTAAAGCAATTTAACTTGATAAGAGGAGAACAATAGTGGTAGCAAAAATAAAAGCTGATGAGATCAGTTCAATAATTAAAGAACGTATTGACAACTTTGAATTAAGTGTTGATATAAATGAAACAGGTAAGATTGTTTCTTATGCTGATGGTGTTGCACGAGTTTACGGACTTAGCAATGTTATGGCAGGAGAAATGGTAGAATTTGAAGATTCAATCGGGACTCAAGGTCTTGTAATGAACCTTGAAGAAAGTTCTGTAGGTGTAGTAATTCTTGGTCCTGGTACAGAACTTCGTGAAGGTATGAGTGTTAAGCGTTTAGGAAAACTTTTACGTGTTCCTGTAGGTGATGCACTTCTTGGTCGTGTTGTAAACGCACTAGGTGAGCCAGTCGATGGTAAAGGTCCAATTGAAACTACTGAAACTCGTTTCGTAGAAGAAAAAGCACCTGGAATTATGGATAGAAAATCTGTTCATGAGCCTTTATCAACTGGTATTAAAGCTATTGATGCTCTTGTTCCAATTGGTCGTGGTCAACGTGAACTTATCATTGGTGACAGACAGACTGGTAAAACTACAATTGCAATTGATGCTATCATTAACCAAAAGGGTAATGGTGTTTCTTGTGTATACGTAGCAATCGGTCAAAAAGAATCAACAGTAGCACAAATTGTTCGTCGTTTAGAAGAGCATGGTGCTATGGAATATACAATTATTGTATCTTCAACAGCTGCTGAAGCTGCTGCACTTCAATTTTTAGCTCCATATACTGGTGTTGCTATGGGTGAATATTTCCGTGATAACGCAAGACATGGTCTAATCGTTTATGATGATTTATCTAAGCATGCAGTTGCATACCGTGAAATGTCACTTATCCTTCGTCGTCCTCCAGGTCGTGAAGCTTATCCTGGTGATGTTTTTTATGTTCATTCTCGTTTACTTGAGCGTGCTGCAAAGATGTCTGATGAAAAAGGTGCTGGTTCTCTTACTGCGTTACCAATCATTGAAACACAAGAGGGTGATGTTGCGGCATATATTCCAACAAATGTTATCTCTATTACAGATGGTCAGATTTTCTTAGAAACAGATCTATTTAACTCAGGTGTTCGTCCAGCAATTAATGTTGGTCTTTCAGTTTCTCGTGTTGGTGGTGCTGCTCAAATTAAAGCTACTAAACAAGTTGCTGGTACATTAAGACTTGATCTTGCTCAGTATCGTGAACTTCAAGCATTTGCTCAGTTCGCATCTGATCTTGATGTGACATCTCGTCAACAACTTGAACGTGGTCAAAGAATGGTAGAGGTACTTAAACAAGGACCTTTTTCTCCTCTTTCTGCTGAAAAACAAGTTGCAATTATTTTCGCTGGAAATGCAGGTTTCTTAGACGATATGGACGCATCAAATGTTGTCCGTTTCGAAGCTGAAATGTATCCATTTATTGAAGCATCTTATCCTCAAATTTTTGAGAATATAAGAAGTACTTCAAAAGTTGATGATGATACAAAAGCATTATTAATGAAAGCACTTGAAGAGTTCAAAGCTAGCTTTGTAGCTAAGTAAGGGATTATTCAATGGCAAACTTGAAAGATATTCAAAGACAGATAAAGAGTGTTTCTAACACTCAAAAGACAACACGTGCGATGAAGTTAGTTTCTACTGCAAAACTTCGTCGTGCAGATGAGCTTGCAAAACGCTCACGTCTTTATGCTCAAAAAATGAATCAGGTTATCGCCGAAATAGCTGGACGTATTAACTGTGCCAAAGTTGGAGGGATTGAAAATCGTTGTTTTAACAAGATTGATAATCCTAAAATGGTTGACATTGTTTTTGTAACTGCTGACAAAGGTTTATGTGGTGGTTTTAATATTAGAACTATTAAAGCTGTTAAAGCCCTTATTAAAAGTTATAAAGAGCAAAATGTAAAAGTACGTTTACGTGGTATCGGTAAAAAAGGTGTAGAGTTTTTTAAATATAACGAAGTTGAACTTTTCGACTCTGTTATTGATTTAAGCTCTAAACCTGACAAAGCTAGATCTGATGAGTTTATTAGAACATCTATCATGGACTTTAAAGATGGAAAAACTGATGCTCTACACATTGTATATAATGGGTATAAAAATATGTTAACTCAAGAGTTACATGTTAACAAAGTACTACCTATTGATACTGATGGGTTTGAGTGTGGTGATTCTCACAGTTCAATGTTAGAAGTTGAAGCACAAAATGAAGAAGATATGCTTGATTCATTGGTAAATAAATATGTTGATTTTAACTTATACTATGCACTAATTGATTCAGTTGCAGCAGAGCATTCGTCTCGTATGCAAGCTATGGATACAGCTACAAACAATGCAAAAGAGATGGTTAAAGGTCTCAAAGTAAAGTTTAACAAAGCGCGTCAAGCAGCTATTACTACAGAACTGATAGAGATTATCAGTGGTGTGGAGTCGATGAAATAATGGAGAATAATATGATTGGAAAGATTAGCCAGGTAATGGGCCCGGTTGTTGATGTTGATTTCGAAGGTTACTTACCTGTAATTAACGAAGCAATTGAAGTAAAAGTTAGTTTAGAGGGTAGTGAACATCGTTTAGTTCTTGAAGTTGCTGCTCACTTAGGTGATGGTCGTGTTAGAACGATTGCAATGGATATGAGTGAAGGTTTAGTACGTGGCATGGATGCTACTGCTACTGGTGCTCCTATAACAGTTCCTGTTGGAGATAAAGTACTTGGTCGTATTTTTAACGTTATCGGTGAGACTATCGATGGTGGTGACCAAATTACAGATTCTGAAAGATGGTCAATTCACCGTGCTCCACCACCATTAGTAGATCAGTCTACTACTACTGAAATGTTTGAAACAGGTATCAAAGTTGTTGATTTACTTGCTCCTTACTCTAAGGGTGGTAAAGTTGGACTATTTGGTGGTGCTGGTGTTGGTAAAACAGTTATTATCATGGAGCTTATTCATAATGTTGCTCATGGTCATGATGGTTTATCAGTTTTCGCTGGTGTTGGTGAAAGAACTCGTGAAGGAAATGACCTTTACTACGAGATGAAAGACTCTAATGTACTTGACAAAGTTGCACTGTGCTACGGTCAAATGTCTGAGCCTCCAGGTGCACGTAACCGTATTGCACTTACAGGTATTACTATGGCTGAGTATTTCCGTGATGAGAAAGGTCTTGATGTTCTTATGTTCATTGACAATATCTTCCGTTTTGCTCAATCAGGTTCTGAAATGTCAGCACTTCTTGGTCGTATTCCATCAGCTGTTGGTTACCAACCAACTCTTGCTCGTGAAATGGGTGCATTACAAGATAGAATTACATCTACGAACAAAGGTTCAATTACTTCAGTTCAAGCAGTATATGTACCTGCAGATGATTTAACTGATCCGGCTCCTGCTTCTGTTTTTGCTCACTTAGATGCAACAACAGTTCTTAACCGTAAAATTGCTGAAAAAGGTATTTATCCTGCTGTTGATCCACTGGATTCAACTTCAAGATTACTTGATCCACAAATTGTTGGTGAAGAGCATTACGCTGTAGCTCGTGGTGTACAAACTACACTTCAAAAATACAAAGACCTTCAAGATATCATTGCGATTCTTGGTATGGATGAGCTTTCTGAAGATGACAAAAATGTTGTTGAACGTGCTCGTAAAATTGAGAAATTCCTTTCTCAACCATTCTTTGTTGCTGAAGTATTTACTGGAGCTCCTGGTAAGTATGTTAAACTTGACGATACTATTAAAGGTTTCAAGGGTATTTTAGACGGCGAATATGATCATATGTCTGAAGCTGCATTCTACATGGTAGGAAGTATGGAAGAAGCTATGGCTAAACAAGAGAAAATCAATAACAAGTAATTGTTATTTAAAGGACTATAATGGATAAGTTTAAACTTGAAATCCTAACTCCAAATGGTGAAATCTTTGATGGTGAAGTAATTAGTGTTACTTTACCTGGTGAAGAGGGCGAATTTGGTGTTCTTGCTGGACATGCATCTTTAACAACACTTTTAACAAGTGGTGTGATTGACGTTGAAAAAGAAGATAAATCAGTTGAAGCAATTGTTATCAACTGGGGTGTTGTTCAAGTAGACGAAGGAAAAGTAATTATTTTAGTTGAAGGTGCTGCGGCTATCCGTGGTGCTGATGAAGCTGAGATTGCAGAGGCTCTTGAAGAAGCTAAGAAACTTATCAGTGATGTTGCAGACTCTAGTTCTGCAATCGCTTCTGTTTCTGCTAAGATTGAGTCAGCTGCTCAAAGATTAATATAATTATATGTTAAACAACTTAATAGATTTTTATCTTAAAAGTCACCCTGTAACAATAGGTGTACTTGCTCTTTTAGCAGTATACTTTATTGTACTTAACTGGGTGTTCTTTTATAGATACTTTTCTATAAGTACTTGGTTAAACAATGAAAGTAATTCACTGGATTCACTTTTAATGGGTGCAAAGACAGTAAATGAAAACTCTTTTTTAAATAATTTTATCAAAACAAGTAATAATATTTCAAAAGAAGTTTTATCTCTAGGCATGATGGCCGCAACAAAAGAGGCAACAAAGGGTTTATCAATCCTTTCTATTTTTGCCTCAACAACTCCCTTTATTGGTCTTTTTGGAACAGTAGTTTCAATTTTAGATACTTTTACACATATTGGTAAGAGTAGTGGAAGTATGTCTATAATCGCAGGTGGTGTATCGGATGCTTTAATAGCAACTGCTGCAGGTATATTTGTAGCGATATTTGCTTATACTTACCACCAAGTACTTAAGAGAAAATCATTTGAACTTATCTCTTATCTTCAAATGCAAAGTGATGCGATTATAGCTCGAAAGGTATAGAAATGCTATATGATTGGGATGATAAACCAGAGTTAAATATTACTCCCCTTGTTGATGTTATGCTTGTCCTTTTAGCAATTTTAATGGTAATAGCACCCAATATAATATATGAAGAAAAGATAAGACTGCCTCAGGGATCAACGTCAACACAACTCTCTAAAATACCACCAGTTCATATATCTATTGATAAAGATAAAAATATAAAAGTAAATAAAGACACTGTTCTTTTAAATGCTTTTACAGATAATTTTTTTCTGTATTCAAGAAATCTTAATAAAAAAGCAACAGTACTTATCAGTGCAGACAAAAGTTTGGACTACGGTTTAGTTATGTCTATACTCGGTGCTGTAAAACAAGCAGGGTTTTCAGAGGTCTCCTTAGCTACCAATGGATAACAATTTTAATTTTTATATTAGCGGTTTTTTTGCTTTTGCTCTTTTCATTCTTTTTTTTCTTCTTTTTGCCTTAGTTCTTTTTGATCCACAGACAAATAAAACTTATGCTTTAAAAAAAGATAAGTTCATCTCTATCTCTTTAGTTGCTTCAAAAGTAGAAATTCCCAAGGCTAAAAAGCAGAAGATACAAGATCCCGTAGAAGAAAATATTGATGTTAATAATCTTTTCTCTGATGTATGGACAAAAAAGATTACTCATAAAAAAGAGACTCATATAGTTAAAGATTCAAAAAGACTTTTTGAGATACAAAAAAAGATCAAAAGATCTAGTATAAATAATGTAAAAACGATATCTCAAGTGTCAAATAAGCAAACAAGACAAAACTCTACTGCGGATGAAGTTAATGAATATTTGGCTAGAATTCAAGCTATTGTTTATAGCCATTTTAGAGTACCAGTTAACTCAGAGGGGAATAGTGTAAAAACTGTTATTGAGTTAAATACATTAGGAAAAGTTTTAGATTTTAGAGTTTTAAACTACTCTCCTAACGAAGCCTTAAATGCAGAAGCTGATAAAATTCGGGAAAGATTGATATATATTACCTTTCCTAAAAATCCAGAAAAAAAATCAAGTAGAACTATCGTTATACTTATATCTAAGGAATAAAATTTGAAGATACTATTTTCACTAATGTTACTATTTGGACTTACACTTGCAGGTGATGCAACAATCGAAGTTATTAAAAAAGTCGATGCATTGCCGTCAATTGGGATTGAAGATGCTTCCATAAGCTATAATGATACTTTTAAGTTACAGTTTTTTAAAACACTAGTAGCCGACTTGAATGTTATTAGTCTTTTTAATGTAGACAGATTTCATAGAACTACACATTATAATGCTACTGATGTCGTAGTAGAGAATAAAGATATGAATTATGTGCTTCGGTATAAGATGTTTGAAGATGATTCTGGTGCACTCAATATAGATATGAAAATTATCCAAAATGACACTGCTATGTTCTCTAAGAGTTACAAGGTAAATAGAAAAAATATTTATATGTTTGTAAGTCACGCTATTGCTTATGATGTAAATGAATTTATGGGTGAACCTTCAGTTTTATGGATGAAAAGAAAAGTTATTTTTTCACGTATTGTTGGACCTAAAAAAAGTGAAATCGTTATATCTGACTACTCACTTTCATATCAGCATGTGATTCTTAAAGCCGGGTTTAATATTTTTCCTAAGTGGGCAAATAAGGCACAAAATGCTTTTTATTATACATCACTTGATGGAGCTCAGCCGACATTAAAACATGTAAATATAAAAACACTTAAAGTATCAAGTGTTATATCTTCTGATGGTATGATGATCTGTTCAGATGTTAGTCGTGATGGTAAAACACTTCTTTTAACAATGGCAAAAAAAGGCCAACCAGATATTTATACATATAATGTAGCGAGTAAAAAATATAAACGCGAAACTACTTACGGTGGTATAGATGTTAATGCACAGTTTATGGATAAGAATCGTATTGTTTTTATCTCTTCGCGTTTAGGATATCCAAATGTATTCTCTAAAAGACTTGATACTAAAGAGATTGAGCAAATGGTCTATTATGGAAGAAGTAATTCTGCTTGTAGTTCAAATGGTGAATATATTGTTTATAAGGCGAGAGAGACTTCAAATGCATTTGAATACAATACTTTTAACTTACACCTCATAAGTTTAAAAACTGATTTTATTCGTCGTTTAACTGTGAGTGGTGTAAATGAGTTTCCAAGATTCTCTGGCGATGGTGATGCAATCCTTTTTATCAAAAACTATAAAAACCAAAGTTCAATCGGAATAATTCGTTTAAACTACAACAAAAATTATCTTTTTCCTCTTAAATATGGAAAAGTTCAGTCTATGGATTGGTAAATTATTCTTATTATATATTTTTTGGTATAATAATCTTAATTTTAAAATAGTAAAGGAAATAAAATATGAAAAGTATAGCAGTTTCAAGTGTTGTAATAGCACTTTTAGTGTTGGGTGGTTGTAGTTCAAAAGAGGTAGTACTAGATACAGAGACAACTGAAGCTATAACTTCATCAACAGTACAAGAAGTTAAAGCAGTAGAAACTGAGACTGTTACTGCCGAAGAAAGTATAGTTAATTCTAATACAAACTCTTTATCACATATGAGTATGTCTGATATTGAATCTGAATTATCAACTGTTTATTTTGACTTTGATAAGTTTAGCATTAGTTCTAAAGCAGAAAGTAAAATTACTAAAGCAGCTGAGTTAGGTAAAACAGGTGCATCTGCATACAATTTGAAACTAGAAGGTAACTGTGATGAGTGGGGAAGTGATGAGTATAACTTCGCACTTGGTCTTAAGCGTGCAAGTTCTGTTAAAAAAGCATTAGTTGCTGAAGGTATTGATGCTAGTCGTATTTCTATGGTAAGTTATGGTGAATCAAATCCAGTATGTGAAGACAAAACGCAGGATTGTTATTCTAAAAATCGTCGTGTAGATTTTAAACTACTACCATAGTTTAGTAGTAATAAGTATGAAATACAGTAGGATAGTTTTTTTACTCTCTTGCGTCCTTCCGATTTTTTTATCTGCAGCCGAACCTTCAGCGTTTGGTGCAGGTGACCTCACAAGTTCAAATCCTTATGGATTAACATCAAATGAAAAAGTTATTTTAGATACAAAAAAGAAGTTACATACAGTTTCTGTGAAAAGTAATAACCAGGCTGATAAACTTGATTCATTAAGAGAAAGAATAGATGGACTACAGAGTGTTATAGAGAGTCTTAGTAGACAAGCACACAACAATAAAATAGATTTAAAGAACCAGACACAAGTAAATGAGCTTAAGTCAAATAATAGCAGTGAATATGAGAAGCGTTTAAGTGAACTTGCTCAAAAAAATGAAATTTCACTTACAAAACAAGAACTCTTAATAAGCGAAATATCTTTAATAGTGGATGAAATTAATACTAAGTATGTCTCTAAAGAAGAGTTTAATGCTTTAGTTAAAGATGTGAATAATTTTAAAACTCTTGTAACAAAAGAGCTAAAAGCCAGTGCAAGAAAAACGAGTAAAACAAAGAATAATACGAGAACTTCTGTAGAGATTGCTAAAGCTGCAAAAGCTTACTTTGATAAAAAGTACTATACAAATGCTATACAAGATTATGAACTTTTAATTTCTAAGAATTATAAACCTGCATATGCATACTATATGATTGCTGAAATGAACTATAGAAGAAAAAACTATTCCAATGCTATTTCATATTTTAAAAAGAGTTCATCACTGTATTCTAAAGCTTCTTATATGCCAAAGCTTATGTTACATACAGCATTAAGTATGCTAGAATCAGGGGATAATGGACATGCAAAGGCTTTTTTTGGGGCTATTGTCTCTAAATATCCTGATTCAGCTGAGGCTAAAGAGGCAAAACTCTATATTCAGCCATAATATAGAAATTTATGTTAAAATCCCGTAATTAAAATTATAAGGAAATAATGATGGCAATAGAAGCAAATCAAATCGTATCAATAGAATATGAAGTAAAAGATGGTGACAAAGTAGTAGATAGTAATATCGGTGGGGCTCCATTAGTATTTATGTTTGGTAAAGGTCAAATTATTCCAGGTTTAGAAAATGGAATCGTTAATATGAATGCTGGCGATAAAGCTGATGTTTTAGTTGAACCTGCTGATGCTTACGGTGAATACAAAGATGATGCAACTCAAGAAGTTCCTGCTGATCAGTTCGCTGGAGTTCAATTAGAAATCGGTATGACACTTTATGGTCAAGATGAAGATGGTGGCACTACACAAGTAACTGTAAAAGAGTTCGGTGGAGATACTGTAACTATCGACTTTAATCATCCTTTAGCTGGAAAAACACTAATGTTTACTGTTAGTGTTAATAGTGTTAGAGAAGCTACTGCTGATGAAGCAATGACTGGTGTGCCAGCTGAAAATAAACCTGCTGAGGGTGAAAGCTGTGGAACAGGTTGTGGTTGCCACTAATTTTGTAACTGCTTCAGAAGCTTCATATCAGGCTCTGAAAACAGCGACACTTTTAAAAACCTTGAATGTCAGTGCCTTAATAATGGGTGAAGTCGGAGTTGGTAAAAAGTGTTTAGCTTCATTTATACTTCCAGATGCATCTATTGTAGATGCTCTGAATTTTGATGAGTTACTTGTCAGCCTTGAGTGTTGCAGTGAACTTATCATTACTAACATTGAAAATTCTCCAAACCTTCAACGCCTTATCCAAACCATTAAAGAAAAACAGGTTAGAATTGTTGCTACATCTAAAGCCACTTTTTCAAATGAATTTATTGATGATTTATTTAGTGTTAAATTTGATATACCATCTTTAGTAAATCGTAAAGAAGATGTAGAATTATTAATAAAATTATTTGAAACTGAGGCAGTCACACTTTTTGGTGGTGAACTAAAATTTGATGTAGTTAACTTTACACCTGATTTAAGTCAAAATGCTAAATCATTAAAACGCCAAGTTATGGTGAATTACTTACATCAAGATATTCAAGATAAAGAGTTAATGCAAATTATTGAGAATTATTTACATGATAAAATAGGTTCTCAGAGTGATTATAGAAAATATCTGTATCTTTACGAGGTACCTCTTATTAAAGCAGGCTTGGATAGGTTTGGGTCACAGTTACAGTTATCTGATAAACTTGGTTTAAATAGAAATACATTAAGAAAAAAGATCGCGGATAATAAAAAGTATCTGTAGTTTCCCTACGGGGTTAAGTGTACTTCATATATGAAGTACTAAAACTCTACTTATAGCCTTTAGCTAAAGAGAGAGAGTTTAAGTAAAGGAAAATAAATGAGTAAAATAGCAATGATTTTTGCAGGACAAGGTTCTCAAGCAGTTGGAATGGGAAAAGATTTTTATGAAAATAGCGAAGTAGCACGTGAAATGTTTGACAAAGCCGGAGAAAGAATCGGTGTAAACTTTAAAGAATTAATTTTTGAAGAAAATGATAAGTTAGGACAAACAGCTTATACTCAACCAGCAATTTTACTAGTACAGATGATAGCATATAAGCTTTTTACTGATGCTTATCCAGATGTAAAACCAACTATGTTTTTGGGACACTCTTTGGGTGAGTTCTCAGCTTTATGTGCTAGTGGTGCTATAGATTATGTAGATGCTGTTGAACTTGTACATAAACGTGGTTCATTTATGCAAGAAGCTTGTAGCGGTGTAAACGCAGGTATGATGGTTCTAGTTGGGCTTGATGATGAAAGTGTTGAAAAAGTATGTGCTGATGCTTTAAGTGCAGGTAAAAAAGTATGGCCTGCTAACTATAACCAAGATGGTCAACTTGTTGTTGCTGGAATCAAAGATGATTTAGCCGCATTAGAGCAGACTTTTAAAGACGCTGGGGCAAAACGTGCTATCTTACTTGATATGTCTGTTGCATCTCATTGTGAGCTTTTAGCTTCTGCTCAGGAGCCTTTATGCGAACTAATGGAGAAAATGGTTACCGACAGTTTTATTGCACCTATAGTATCAAATGTAACAACAGAGAAATATGCTTCTAAAACAGAGGCAGTTGCACTACTTAAAGACCAACTAGTAAAACCGGTAAAGTACAAGCAGTCTATTTTAGCAATAGCTCCTGAGCTTGATATGGCGATTGAGTTTGGAAATGGTATAACACTGAAAGGTTTAAACAGAAGAATAGCTAAAGAACTTAAAACTCTTAACATTTCAGATATGGAATCATTAGCTAAAGTAAAAGAAGAAATCTGCTCTTAAATCATGAGAGTTACACTTGCCCAAATATCACCTAAGTTAAATAGAACTAACTTAGATGATATAATAAAAATCATCAATAGTGTTAAAGACAGTAGTGATTTAATAGTCTTTCCTGAACTCTCTTTAAGTGGTTATATGCTTCAAGATAAACTGAGCGAAGATGCTTGGCAAATAGAAGAACTTGATGAATTAAGAGACTTGAGTAAAGAGATAGATATTGTAGTTGGTGCTGCATTTAAGGATGAGTCCCACTTTAGAAATGCAGCGCTTTACTTCTCTAAGGGTGAGTGTATTAGTAGACACAATAAAGTATATCTTCCAAACTATGGAATGTTTGAAGAGGCTCGTTACTTTGAAGCAGGTGATATTTTTGAGAGTTTTTCTCTTGATGGAAAATCTATCTCTATGGTGATTTGTGAAGATCTTTGGCATAAAAATGTGCACCAAGACTTAATAGAAAAAAATCCTGAGATTATCATAGCACTTGTTGCATCTCCAGCTCGTGGTTTTAGTGATGATGGATTAGAGATTCAAAGACAGTGGTATGATATTATTAAAACAGTGGCAAAAGAGTGCTCTGCCAAACTTATTTTTGTAAATCGTGTAGGTTTTGAAGATGGACTTGGTTTTTGGGGTGGCTCTTGTACAGTTGATGCATTAGGAAATATCCAGCATCAACAAGAGAACTTTAAAAAAATTATAAAAACAGTAGAGGTTTAAAATGAAGAAAATAGCAATTATGGGTGCAATGCCTGAAGAAGTGGCTCCAATACTAAAAAAGATTGGTACATATAAAACAACAGAGTATGCAGGTAACAAATATTATGAAGCTACATACAATGGTGTTGAACTTGTTGTAGCATACTCTAAAATTGGTAAAGTTTTCTCTACACTTACTGCGACAACAATGATAGAACATTTTTCTTGTGATGTACTTCTTTTTTCTGGTGTAGCGGGTGGTATAAACCCTGAGCTTAAAATTGGTGATTTGATAGTTGCAACAAAACTCTCTCAACATGATTTAGATATCACTGCATTTGGTCATCCTATGGGTTATGTTCCAGAGGGTTCAGTATTTGTTGAGACAGATAAGGACTTATTGGCACTTTCAAAAGAAGTTGCAGATGAACTTGGTAAGAATGTTATAGAAGGAGTAATAGCTACTGGAGATCAGTTTGTTCATGATGAAAAAGTGAAAGCAAACATAGTAAAACACTTTAATGCAGACGCTTTAGAAATGGAAGGTGGAAGTGTAGCCGTTGTTTGTAATGCACTTAATATACCTTTTTTCATCCTTCGTGCTATAAGTGACACAGCAGATACTGATGCTAGTTTTTCTTTTGATGAGTTTATGGAGTCAAGTGCCATTATTAGTGCAGAATTTATTATGAAAATGGTTGATAAGGTAATAAGTAAATAATGAGTATTAAACTTTCAAAAAAGATTATGTCAAAACTAGGCAAGACTAATGCAGAGTTTAAACTTATAGAAGAGGGCGATAAGATACTTATAGGCCTCTCAGGTGGCAAAGACTCTCTTACTATGATTCATGCCATGAAAGAACAGCAGAGACGTGCTCCATTTGCATTTGAGTTCATCGCTGTGACTATCTCTTATGGAATGGGAGAAGACTACTCTGCACTAGCTTTGCATTGTGAAGAAAATGGTATCAAACACATAATCAAAGATACTAAGACATATGAACTTGCAAAAGAAAAGATTCGTAAGAACTCTTCATTTTGCAGTTTCTTTTCTCGTATGAGAAGAGGTTATCTTTATAGTGTAGCCTTAGAATTAGGATGTAATAAAGTAGCCCTAGGACATCACCTTGATGATGCTGCTGAGAGTTTTTTTATGAACTTTATTTACAATGGCCAGATGAGAAGTTTAGCACCTAAATATACAGCTACCAATGGACTTGTAGTTATTCGTCCACTTATTCAGATGAGAGAACGCCAACTCCGTGCTTTTGTTGTTGATAATGGTATTGCTGCCATAGGTGATGAAGCCTGTCCTGCTATGCGTTTTGATGTAAAAATGCCTCATGCAAGAGCGAATATGAAGATAATGCTTAATAAAATGGAGTTAGATTTTCCACAACTTTTTACATCTTTAAATGCAGCATTTAAAAATATAAGTATAGATAGCTTTTTTCTTAGCGAAAAAGAGGAAATTTCTTTAGAAGAGAATCAAGATACTTCGTCATAAATAACTACAGTACCAGCTAAGAGGTCATGTAGACCTCGTTTGTCATCTCTAAATGCTACCATTATAAAGCCGATCAAAAAAGAAAATGTAGAAGCGATATAACCAATAGAACGGCTGATCGCTTGTTGGTTTGTGATATGGATGGTGTTACTGCATCAGTTGAGAAAGATAACGCGAGTGCTTCAGTGAACAAAACAAAGGCTGCTACAGCATTATAGCAAGGTGATTATTCTAGTGCTGCTAAAAGTGTAGATATTGGTAAAGAAAAAGACTCAGTAGATAAAGAGAAACTTATAAAGTCTCTCTATTAAATACTAAACGTGGTAGTTCGGAGCTTCTTGTGTAATAATAACATCATGAACATGAGACTCTTTAAGCCCAGCAGATGTGATCTCTACAAATTCAGCTTTATCCCAGAACATAGTCATATTTTCACTTCCACAGTAACCCATTGAAGCACGAAGACCACCCATCATTTGATGAACGATTCCAGCGATACTTCCTCTAAAAGGTACACGACCTTCAATTCCTTCTGGTACTAACTTATCAGCAGCAGTTCCTTCTTGAAAATATCTATCAGTAGAACCTTTTTGCATAGCTCCAATAGAACCCATACCACGGTATGATTTATATTGGCGACCTTGAAACATTATAGTCTCACCAGGAGCTTCTTCAGTTCCTGCAAGTAATGAACCAGCCATAACACATGAGGCACCAACAGCAAGAGCTTTAGCAATATCTCCTGAGTATTTGATACCACCATCAGCGATAACAGGAACACCAAAAGGACGAGCAGCCTCAGCACACTCATCAATAGCAGAAATTTGTGGAACACCAACACCGGCAACTATACGAGTTGTACAGATAGACCCTGGTCCGATTCCAACTTTAACTGCGTCAGCCCCAGCTTCTATTAAAGCAAGAACAGCTTCAGAAGTTGCGATATTACCAGCGATAACATCAACTTCCATTGTCTCTTTAATTTTACGAACAGTATCAAGGATACCTTTTGAATGACCATGTGCAGAGTCAAGTACTAAAACATCAACACCAGCATCAACAAGTGCTTTAGCACGGTCATATTGACCAACACCAATAGCAGCACCAACAACAAGACGACCAAATGAGTCTTTGTTTGAGTTAGGATACTCTATACGTTTTTTGATGTCTTTAATAGTAATAAGACCTTTTAAGAAACCATCTTCATCAATAATAGGTAGTTTTTCTATCTTGTTTTTATGCATAATATCAGCAGCTTCATCAAGACCAATACCTTTTGTTGCAGTGATAAGTGGCATGTGAGTCATCGCATCAACTGCAAGTCTTTTCATGTCCTTTTCAAAACGCATATCACGATTTGTAAGAATACCAAGTAGTTTATTGTGACCATCAACAACAGGAACACCTGATATTTTGTATTCGCTCATTAGAACTTCTGCATCAGCTAAAGTAGCATCAGGGTGTACAAAAATTGGATCGATAATAATACCGCTCTCAGATTTTTTAACCTTAGTTACTTCTTTACATTGTCTCTCAATATCCATATTTTTATGGATGATACCTATACCACCAAGTCTAGCCATTGCAATAGCAGCACGGTACTCAGTAACAGTATCCATTGCAGCAGATACCATAGGGATTTTAAGGCTTATGTTTTTTGTTAGTTTTGTTTCTAGTGATACTTCTTTTGGAAGAACTTCGGAATATTGAGGTACTAAAAGTACATCTTCAAATGTTAGGGCGCGTTTACGAATTCTCATGGTCATCCTTTAAAATTTTTGGATTATATCTATATTGTGCTAAAAAAGAAGTAAAAGTAATTCTTTAATGACTATAACCAATCCTTAAGAGGTTTTGGTTTTCCAAGGAAATAACCTTGGCCATAAGTAATTCCTATTTCTCGTAAGGCATCAACATCTTCTAGGATTTCAAAATACTCAGCATCAGTCTCTTGGTTATTAAGTTCTGCTATCTCATGAATGTATTTAATTACAGCTCTATCAGTTGGGTCAGTATGCATATCTTTTACAAAATTACCAACAGCAGAGGTCCCTGTAGCCTCTAACTCTAGCTTGTGCCACGAAAACCTAACCATAAACCCAAAAATACTTTGATGCTCAAAACAATTTGAAAATAGCTCATACCTTCATCACTAATCTCACCAAAAACTTGCGAGAAAAGGTAAAGTCCACTAGCCACCGCAATCATAAGAGAATAGGGTACAACTTTATGTACATGAATCATAATAGCTTCACGAGCTTTTTTATGTTCTTCTTCACTCAGACTTTGTTTCATGTTTGAGAGAAAAAGAATATTTACAAAAAGAAATCCTCCGTAAATAAATACGGAAAATATATGGATAGTGTGTATGAATGTGTAAAGTATTAAGCTTGGTAGTTTAACTCGCGTTCAAGTGAGAGTGAACCATCAAAAAGTGTTTGTTCATCATAAGCAGAAGCTATGAGTTGTAAACCAACTGGCATACCATCTGCATTTTTCATAACTGGAAGTGAAAGACCTGGAAGACCAGCAAGGTTTACACTAATAGTATAAATATCACTCAGGTACATATCCATAGGAGTTGCAAGCTCACCAAACTTTGGTGCAACAGTTGGTGCAACAGGTGAAAGTATTAAGTCCACATCTTCAAAGATTTTTGCATAATTGTCTTTGATGATATGACGTGCTTTTTGTGCTTTTACATAATAAGCTTCATAGTACCCACTTGAGAGTACAAAGTTACCAAGCATGATACGGCGTTTAACTTCATCACCAAAACCATTACTACGAGTCTTGATAAAAGTGTCTTCTAAGTTTTTACCAGTAACACGGTTACCATAACGGATACCATCATAACGAGCCAGGTTTGTAGTTGCTTCAGCAGTCGCAGTTATATAATAAGCTGAGATATCAAACTTAGAGTCTTTCATCTCGTGTTCTACTATAGTATGACCTTGTGCTTTTAGTGCTTCTATTGCTTTTGCATAGGCATCTTTTATATCTTGGTTTGCACTCTCTAAGTACTTCGGTAAAACAGCGATACGGAGTTTTCTATCCGCGTTTAGAGATGGAGTAACTTTATCATCCTTTTGCGCATTCGTAGAGTCTTTTTCGCATGAACCACTAATGATGTCATACAAAATTGCAGCATCTTCAACATTTTGTGTAAGGGGGCCAATTTGGTCAAGGCTTGAAGCATATGCTCCTAAACCATAACGAGATACACGACCATAAGTTGGTTTCATTCCTACTATTCCACAAAAGGCAGCAGGTTGACGGATAGAGCCACCAGTATCACTACCAAGTGCGGCAATAGCAAGTCCAGCACCTACAGCTGCAGCAGATCCACCAGAACTTCCACCAGGAACATACTCAGGATTTACTGGATTAAGTGTTTTACCATAAAAGCTAGACTCAGTAGTCGAACCCATAGCAAACTCATCCATATTAACACGGCCAAAAGGAGAAAGTCCAGCATCTGTAAGTTTATTTATAACAGTTGCATTATATGGAGCGATATAACCTTGAAGGATATTTGAAGCAGCAGTTACAGACCAGCCTTGAACTTGAATGTTATCTTTAATGGCAATAGGCACACCTTCGCCAACATTTTTCACATCAATGTATGCATTAAGTGCAGGGTTAGCTTCTATTTTAGCTTTTAAATCATCTTTAAATTTCTTAAGTTCGTCTTTACTAAGTGTAAGCGCTTCTTTTAATGTAATCACTAAAATTCCTATTGTTTATATTAATGGTAGTGATTATATCAAAATGTAGGTTTAAGGAGTATTAACAAAGTATCTCATATTGATATTAGCAAGTGTATCACTCCATGCGATATAGGTAATTTTTCGTCCTGCTTCGACAAATATATGGTTGTCACCAAAATAGTGTTCTAGTATATCAACTATATTTGTAGTTTTAGGAAGTGTAACTATCCACACAAATCCTATGCGTTTGAGTGAAGGTATCTCTTTTGAACTTCTCATAATATCACGAAGTGCAGTTTCAATTGTTTTACTATCATCATCCGTAGTAAATTTTGAAAATTCAACAAGTGCTTCAAAATTATCTTCTTCATCTGTAACTTTTTTCCATCTATCATGAGGAAACTTTTCTAAAAAATTAAAATCTCCACTTCGTTGTTTTTTAAGACAAAGAAGATAAGCAGTTTTAATGGCAGTAGGTGCATTCTTCTTTAAGTGTTTTGTCTCATCTTTTGTATAAGAGTGTTTAGAAAAACCATTTTCATCAAAGAAGTTTATCGCTTCTAGCTGTTTTAAAGTTGCTTCATCTTTAACTCTAGTGACTTCGTTAACAACTGAGACAGGATAGTCTCCAATCCAAGTCCATTTACTATTATTTTGGAGAAATTCAATTGTTTTTCTACTATTTTGTATGCCGTTATGTATATCAGATATTATTTTTTTCATGTTCATAGCATTACTTCTTTTTAGGCATTTGCTCTAAGTATTTTTTATATCCAAGCTTTTGCAAGTTTTCAGACTTTTTATCTACTTCTGCTTTCATATTTAGTTTGTAAGCTGTGATTTTTTCTCTGAGTGAGTTGTCCATTGTACCGATAATTTGAGCCGCAAGTATCCCTGCATTTTTCGCACCATTTATAGCAACTGTTGCAACGGGAACACCACCAGGCATCTGCACGATAGAAAGAAGCGAATCCATACCATCTAAAGATGAGCTTCTCACAGGTACACCGATAACAGGTAGTACAGTTTCAGCTGCTACCATTCCTGGCAAGTGTGCGGCACCACCAGCACCAGCTATGATAACTATAAGACCTCTATCCTGTGCACTTTTAGCATACTCTACAAGTTTCTCAGGTGTTCTATGTGCAGATACGATATCTACTTCATAAGCGATACTAAACTCTTCACACATAGCAATGGCAGCACTCATAACTGGAAGGTCAGAGTCACTCCCCATAATAATTCCAACTAATGCTTTACTCATATCTTTTTACTTCCTTTAATTTTTAATATATCTTTGGCTTTCATCGCTTTTTCTAAAGCCTTGTCAAGGTCATCATCTAAAACTGTGATGTGTCCCATCTTTCTAAATGGTTTCGTAAAAGTTTTTCCATAAAAATGAAATGAAAGTTCAGGAATCTCTAGTGCATCGTGAATACCATCAATAAACGGCTCACCAGCATAACCTTCTTCTCCAAGTAAATTTACCATGACAGATGGAGAGAGTAGTTTTGTAGAACCAAGAGGTAGGTTTGTAACGGCTCGAATGATCTGCTCAAACTGTGAGGTTGCACATGCTTCAACAGTATAGTGTCCTGAGTTATGAGGTCTTGGAGCGATTTCATTTACGAGTATGTCACCAGACTTTGTTAAGAAAAGCTCAACTCCAAAGATACCAACACCATCAAGAATTTCGATACATTTTGTAGATATTTCAACTGCTTTTTCTTCTATTTCTTTAGAGATTTTAGCAGGTGCCATTACGATATCGCAGATGTTTGTTCTATCATCAAAAAGCATCTCCACTACAGGGTAACATTTGATTTGGCCTTCCATATTTCTTGCTACAATAATTGCTAGTTCTTTATCTATATCTACAAGCTCTTCTATAAAAGACTCAGCTTTAATTGCATTTTGTACATCCTCTGGACGTTTAAGCATCATCACACCGTTGCCGTCATACCCTTCAAGTTTTGCTTTTTGAACAACAGGGAATCCAAATGCGCACAAATCTTCATCTGATTCAACACTCTTGTATTTTGGTACAGGAATGCCTCTTTCGTCTAAAAGTTTTTTTTGCTCGTATTTGTTTTGGATTAACTCTATTACATAAGGGGAGGGGTGAATCACATGACCGTTGTCAAATAGCTCTTTTAATATAGAAGTCTCAACATGCTCTAGCTCAAATGTAGTAACATCTGTCTCTTGAACTAACTGTTCAAGCATGGCAACATCATGGAAACCACCCATGATATGCTTATCTGAAACTTGTGCTGCAGGGCAGTTAAAAGTAGGGTCTAAAATGGTTACATGAAAGCCCATCTTTTTGGCTTTTTGAGACATGATTTTACCGAGTTGACCACCACCGATGATACCTAGCTTTAAATTAGAATAGTTGAAGTTTTTATCCATTATTTTCTCTTTTGAAGTTTTTGATTGTGAATTTTAACACAATTATACTTCAGATATTACAAGGTTTAACTTCTTCTAATTTACTAGGCTATAGCCGCCATTTTTGGATGCTCAGCAACTACGTCACGTACATCTTCATTTTCATCTTTTGCTAATGTCTTGAGTATATCTAAAGATGTTTTAGGGTTCTTTGCAACTGCTGCACGAACATTTTCATCCTCATCTTTAGAAAGTGTGTAGAGAATTCCCATAGTGATGCTAGGGTTTACAGAAATAGATAGACGGATAAAAATATCTTCATCTTTAGAGAGTTTATGGATAACCTCCGCTGGAGTGTTAGGGTTACCCGCTACCCATGAAGCGATATGAGTATCTTCACTTAACATCACTAAAGTTGCAATCGATGTGTTAAAGTGCTCTGCAACAAACTGTCGAACAATTTGATTTTCATTTTTAGCGAGAATATCTAAAGTTTCTGTAGATGTGTTGTGGTTTGCTGCTACTTGAAGAAGAACAAAACCATCCCCATTATCAACGAGACCGGCTAAAACCTCCGCAGTTGTATTTTTATCTTTTGCTATTAATAGTGCTTCCATAGTTGTCATAAGTTATACCTCGAAATGTTTATTTTAAATAAGTATGCGAATTATAGCGAATGGAGTTTAAATGGGAATGGGATTTTTATTATAGATGTGATTGTGGACTTTATGAAGTATTATGACTAATAACTCTTTATTCATTCCCATTATTAGAACATAAATGAACTTAAAAAAAGAGGGGAAAGTGAAGAACTACTTAAACTTCTTCACTAAAAATATCCCAAACCCAACACCGAGAAATATCAGAGCTACTGTGACTCCGATAAACTCTAGTGATACTGGCTCTACGAAGTTAGGCACTTATAACTTCCGTACAGCGTTTACAAGCACAGTCTTCTTTAAGAGACTGGAACTTCCAACATCTTGGACATTTGTGTGCAGTTGCTTTTACTATTGTAAAAGTGTCTTTGTTTACTTTGAAACTTCCTAGAGAATCTTCTTCTGGTGTATCTTCAAGAACACTACTTACTACAAACCAGTCCTCAGCATCTACACTATCAAGGTCAAGCACTTCTTTTGACTCAGTATGTATAACTAACTCTAAAGTACTTTTGATGATTTTCTCTTTTTTGAGTGCATCTACAACACTTCCAAAACCTTCACGGGCTTTTACCATGTACTCGGCGTCAAACGCAGACTTTGATGGAGTGATAGGCTCATACACAAGGTCAAAGATAGACTTAGCATCACCTTTGATGATAGCAGGAGCATGGTCTATAATTTCATCACAAGTATATGTAAGTACCGGAGCCATTATAAGAAGTAGGCTTTTTGTTATCATCGCCATTGCACTCTGACTTGCCATACGTCTTGGGTCAGTCTTAGCATTACAGTAAAGAGAATCTTTTGTCATGTCTATGTACATTCCACTTAACTCATTTGCTATAAAGTTGTTAAGTGTACTCATACCACCAACGAAGTTATACTCTGCAAAAGACTTATGAACTTCAGCAAACACATTTGAAGATACATCGATGATCCACTTATCAAGTGCACCCATCTCTTCGTATGGTGTAAGTGTTTCTAAGTCGTTGATGTTTGCAAGCATAATTCTAAAAGTATTTCGTAGTTTACGGTAGTTCTCGCTTATCTGCTTTAAAATCCCTTGAGAGATTTTTAAGTCACCTTGATAGTCTGAAGATGCTACCCATAAACGCAGGATTTCACTTCCGTACTCTTTGAGAACTTTCTCAGGAGCTATAACGTTACCCTTAGACTTAGACATTTTCTCGCCCTTGTCATCAACAGTAAAACCGTGAGTAAGAACACCTTTATAAGGTGCTTTATGCTCAACTGCCGCAGAGAGGAAAAGTGAAGACTGGAACCAACCACGATGTTGGTCAGAACCTTCTACATATAAGTCAGCTTGGTATTCACCAGCATCGTAGTTACGTGACTTAAGAACTGAGTTCCAAGTTGAACCTGAGTCAAACCATACATCTAAGATGTCAGTTACTTTTTCTACTTCATCAGCTTTGTAACCAGCACCTGGGTAAAGAAGCATTTCTGTTGGCATTGAGTACCAAGCATCACTTCCTTGCATTTCAAAAATCATAGCAACATAGTTAAGTACCTTTTCATCAAAGATAACTTCACCCGTAGCTTTTACTCTAAAAAATGCGATAGGAACACCCCAGTCACGTTGACGAGATATACACCAGTCAGGACGGTTTGATACCATTGACTTAAGGCGATTTCTACCTGCTTCAGGTACAAAAAGAGTCTTTTCTATCTCATCTAAAGCGATGTTTCTTAGTGTTCTATCTTCACCTTCAGGGTTTTCGTCTACTGAGATGAACCACTGTCTAGTTGCTCTAAAGATAAGTGGAGTATGAGATCTCCAACAGTGTGGGTATGAGTGAGTAAACTTAGATACTTTTACTACTGCATCTCCCATAAGTTCTATGATGTCATCATTTGATTTAAAGATGTGACGACCTAAAAAGTCTTCTGCGTTTGGAATAAGTTTGTCTTTAACTATAGTGTCATCAAAACAACCAGTTTCATCAACAGGCATAACAACTTCTAAGTCATATAAAAGTCCAACACGGTAGTCATCCTCACCGTGACCTGGAGCAGTATGAACACAACCAGTACCACTATCCATAAGAACATGCTCACCTAGGATAAGACGAGATTCACGAGAGTTTAGTGGGTTTATAGTTTTTAAGTTTTCAAACTCAGTCGCTTTAAATGTTTGAACAACACTACCGCTAATTACTTCATCTTCTATAAGAGAAGCTAAAAGCTCTTTTGCTACGATGTAACCAGTATCTGTAAGAACATACTCTTCCTCAGGGTTTAGTGAGATAGCAGTATTCGCAGGTATAGTCCAAGGTGTTGTAGTCCAGATAACTGGTGCAGCTTTACCAGTGATGTTTAACTTAGCTTTTGCAGCGTCATCTAACTCAAACGCAATAAAGATAGAGTGAGACTCTTTGTCTTCGTACTCAACTTCAGCTTCTGCAAGTGCAGTTCTCTCAGCCCATGACCAAAAAACAGGTTTTGAACGTTCTATTAAAAGACCTTTTTTAGCAACACCACAAAGTGTACGATAGATGTTTGCTTCAAATTTATAGTCCATAGTAACATAAGGATTATTCCAGTCAGCAATGATACCAAGAGTCTTAAACTCATCTCTTTGAATGTCTACAAATTTTGCAGCATGTTCACGACAAAGCTTACGAATCTCATGTGTCTCAAGAAGTTCTTTTTTCTTTTTTCCACCAAGTTTTTTCTCAACTTGTTGCTCTATCGGTAGACCATGACAATCCCAACCCGGAGTAAAACGCACAGACTTACCGTTGAAGTAGTTGTGTTTGATGATGATATCTTTAAGTACTTTGTTAAGTGCATGACCGATATGGATATGACCATTTGCATAAGGAGGTCCATCATGAAGAGTAAACTTCGGTGCATCTTTACGGTTTGCTTTCATCTTCTCGTATACTTTGTCAGCATCCCACTGAGCATAGCGTTTAGGTTCGTTGTTTATTAAGTTTCCGCGCATTGCAAAACTTGTAGTTGGTAATAATAATGTGTCTTTGTAATCCATAATGAGCCTCATAAAATGTATGAAATTTTTTGGATTATATCCTTTATATATTGAAAAACTCATAAAAGTGATATAATGATTGTATGAAATTACATTTAATATTTATCGGAAATAAGTTTGTTTATAACAGCTCATTAAAAGAGTATGTGCTTCGTCGTATAGAAACTGAACATGAGTTTATAAGCTCTGTGACACACTTTAAGAGTAGTGACAACTCTTTGTTTCTTTATCTGCAAGAACGTTTAGATAGTAGTGATAAAATCATCATCATTACAAGCAAAAAGAATTTCCCAACTATTGGTAAACTTATCTGTACGGCTACTGGTGATAACCAAGTATTACATGCAAATATGCTTATCCCTCAAAAGGCTTCTTTGTTTGAAGAGAGATCATATCTTTTAGAGTATAACAAGACTATCGTAAATGTTATGCAGATAGATGAGGGTCAAATGATGCCTCGTATTTTGATGCCTTTAAAGGAAACACAGGCTACTGTACATGTTTTTGAGGAAGAAAAAGACACTCTTATAAGTATTTTAAACCCTATCGCACAAATGTATGAAGTAACCTTTAGTGTAACGCAAGAGATAAAAGGTTGGTTACGTATAGATATATCCTCTAAACGTTATGGGGACATTAGTCACTTTATACAAGGAGCAAAAAACCTGCTTCCTAAAAAACTCATAACATCTTCAAACATTATTGCTTATATCATAGAGAGACTCTCAGGTTTAAAAAGAAAAGTAAGTTTTGCTGAAAGTTGTACGGGTGGACTACTTGCTTACTACTTTACAAAAGAGAATGGTGCATCAAATATTTTAAATGGTTCACTCGTAACTTACTCAAATGACTTAAAAGAAAACTGGTTAGCAGTATCAAATGACACATTAGTGGAGAATGGTGCTGTAAGCTCAAGTGTAGTGTATGAAATGAGTGAGGGTGTTATGAATGTGAGTCATGCAGACTACACACTTGCAGTAAGTGGTATAGCTGGAGAGGGTGGTGGAACAGTTGAGAAACCAGTAGGAACCGTATACATAGGTGTAAGAAGTAAAACACTGCATATAGAAGAGCATTTACAGCTATCTGGAGATAGAAACTATATACAGCATCAGAGTGCACTTCACGCTATAAAATTACTGCTTTTAATCGACAAAGAGACTTTTTTTTAAATTTGTACTAAATTATCTTGACATCTAAGACCTATTTGTCTATAATTTCGACCTCTTAACATTAAGAGATTAAGTCTTGTTAGCTCAGCTGGTAGAGCACGTCACTTTTAATGATGTGGCCGATGGTTCGAATCCATCACAGGACACCATTTTAGATTAAAAATAATATATGCGGTGGTAGCTCAGTTGGTTAGAGTACCTGCCTGTCACGCAGGGTGTCGAGGGTTCGAGTCCCTTCCACCGCGCCATATATTTTTAGTCTCGATGGGCGTTTAGCTCAGTTGGTAGAGCGCTACCCTTACAAGGTAGATGTCACTGGTTCGAGTCCAGTAATGCCCACCATATATATTGTTGACAAACCTTTCGTTTATGAAAGTACAGTGACCCTTTCGTCTAGTGGCCAAGGACACTATCACTTCATGGTAGGAACAGAGGTTCAAATCCTTTAGGGGTCGCCATTTATTGGTGTTTTATTTTCCCATTAAGTTGGGCGCTTAGCTCAGTTGGTAGAGCGCTACCCTTACAAGGTAGATGTCACTGGTTCGAGTCCAGTAGTGCCCACCATTTTATTATATGCGCGGTGGTAGCTCAGTTGGTTAGAGTACCTGCCTGTCACGCAGGGTGTCGAGGGTTCGAGTCCCTTCCACCGCGCCACTTCTTTTTACACAATTTGCACTTCAAAATCAGACTCACATACTTAGCGTATGCTTCGCCTAATTTTAAAGCACAACTAGTGCAAAAATAAGAAAATCTTTACAGTTTAAAATTGTAATATTTGCCGACATAGCTCAGTTGGCTAGAGCAGCTGATTTGTAATCAGCAGGCCCGGGGTTCAAATCCTCGTGTCGGCACCATCTAAACACCTATGCGGGTGTAACTCAGTGGCTAGAGTTCCTGCCTTCCAAGCAGGCTGTCGAGAGTTCGAATCTCTTCACCCGCTCCATCCATAAAAACTAAAATACTTCTTATGTTTATCTAAACAACTCATTTAATATATTTTCATTTTCTATTCTAGAATAAGAGTTTTTCTGTGCTGCACTTAGTATCTGTGTTAGTCTATTTATAACTATCGTTGGGGACTTCGTGATATCAAAAGTATCTATAGCTATACATGAGTTAGAGTTATGTAAATGTTTATCTAGCTTAAGAAGAAGGTTCTATGATGCCAAAGCTAAAGTGTATGAAGTAATGCTTATCATCAATTTCAATTCTGAGTATATTTTTTATATAAGTGTCTATTCATCATTCCTTTAGAGAAAACTTTTAGTACCACGGTTATCATACATATCTCTATATCGAAATGTGATGAGGTTTTGCATAATGGCAAAGAGTACCATAAAGTTTAAAAAACTACTACCACCATAACTAAACATGGGTAGAGGTACACCTACAACTGGTGCAAATCCTATAGTCATAGAGATATTTACCCCCATATAGATAAAAATCATAAAACTGATGGAGACACTTACAACTTTTATATAGTAGTCTTTATTAAAAATGGCGAGACTTAAGAGATGTAGTATAAGTATGGCATACGTCAAAATAAGTGCAAAAGCACCTAAAAATCCTGTACGCTCAACTACAAAAGCAAAGATAAAATCACTTGTAGCGATAGGTAAAAACTTCATTTGAGTTTGTGTGGCTTCTTCTTTAGACTTTCCTGTCCAACCACCTGAACCGATGGCAATGATGGATTGATGTACATGATAAGAGGGTTTTTCACTTAAAAAATCGTTAATACGTACTTTTTGATAATCATGTAAAATAAACTGATAAGCTATAGGTATAAAGAGTAGGACACTAATAGCGATAGTAGCCATGATTTTCCAATAAATTCCTATAAAAAACAAAACACCAAAACCTATGAGTAAAAGAACTAAAGCAGTTCCTAAGTCTGGCTCTTTTGCTATAAGGAAAAAAGGAAGCAGTATGTAAAAACTTAGTATAGAAAACTGCTTAATTCTATAACCTTTGAGCGGGGGTGGTACTTTATGTATAAGGTAAGCAAGCATTAAGATAAGAGCAGGTTTTACAAACTCTGATGGTTGGATAGTTGCATTTATAAAGGGTATATCTATCCATCTTTGTGCACCTAAACGTGCATGACCGAAAAATTCTACTGCAAAAAGTAGTCCGATATTTGCCCAGTAAATGAGAGGAATAAGCCAAGACATACGACGAATCGGAAGAAAAAACACACCTACAAATGTAAGAGCAGCTACACCAACATATGCGAGTTGTTTTTGAGCAAGGGCAGGAACAGCCTCTCCTATGAGAAAGTTCGAACCAATAACTAAAGGAATGATAAGAATGATAGAAAAAAAGTCAAATTGTGTTAAAATACTCTTATCAAATTTCCACAAGTTTATAACTCCAAAAATAAATTGCAAGAATTGTATCATAAAGGTAATGAAAAAACATGAAAACACAAGAATATATATGTGAAAATCCAGAGAGACTAGATACGTTTCTCTCCACTCAAATTGGGCAAACTCGTTCTCAAATAGCAGGGCTTATAAAAGCTAACTGTGTTTGGATAGATGAAAAACAAGTAGCACGTCCAGGTGTCAAACTAAAAGAAAGCCAAAAAGTAAGAGTAGAATTTCCAGAGGCTAAAGTTGAAGAAGCCCTTGAAGTAGACTTCGATGTTGAAGTACTCTATGAGGATGACGATCTTTTAGTTATAAATAAACCAAGTGGTCTTACTGTTCACCCAGCACCAAGTGTAAAAGGAGCAACTTTAGTAGATTGGCTCAAACATAAGGGTGTAAGACTCTCAACTATTAGTGGAGAAGAGCGTAACGGAATCGTTCACCGTTTAGATAAAGGAACTTCAGGGACTATGGTTGTTGCAAAAAACAATGATGCTCATGAGTTTTTATCAGCACAACTTAAAGACAAAAGTATGGGACGTTATTATATAGCAGTTTTAAACCCACCACTTAAAGATGATATCACGACTATAGAAGGAAACATTGGTAGAAGTGCAAATAATCGTCTAAAAATGTCATGTGGTATGGAGCATAAAAAATATGCAAAAACTATGTTTAAGCAACTTGCATTAAGTACAGATGAAAAAAACCAACTTGTTGCGTGTAAACTCTTTACTGGAAGAACACACCAAATCCGTGTACACTTAGAAACTATTAATCGTCATATTTTAGGTGATCATATCTACGGTGTAAATCCAAGATCAGAGAAGGCGGAACGTATTTTACTACACGCTTATATGATTTATTTTGTACATCCTACTACAAAAGAAGTGATGACATTTAGTGCAGATTTTGACACATATATGAAAAACGAAATTGATAAAAAATTTAATGCGGAGAGTATAAATGAAGTTATGGATACTAGTTACATCGTTAAGTCTTTCACTACTAATTCTTAGTGGATGTGGAAGCACCCCTAAACCGGCAGATAAAGAGAGTGCAGTTTTAGATAACTCACTTCCTCTAGTAACTTTAACTAAAAATGGCACGATTCTTGGTATGAAGAGTGTTGCATTTGAGTGGAATAGTATAACTGATCCTAATGTACAAGGTATTTTTATATATAAAAAAGTTCCCAATGCTGAGGGAATAAGTGAATTAGTTTATTATACTACTATACAAAGTAGATTTTCAACTCACTATGTAGATACAGCAGTTAATCCAGACACAAGATACACATATACATTTAAAACATTTAGTGAAATTGGAGAGGGTAGAACATCCAGAGAGATAGTTGTAAACACACTGCCTGTCATCGAGTCAGTATCTTGGATACATAGTATTACAGGTATGCCCCGTGTAGCAAAAATTATCTGGAGACCTCACTCTAACCAAAAAGTAAAAGCTTATGTAATGGAGAGAAAGACACTTGAAGATGAGAAGTGGGAACAGCTTGACATTATCACAGGACGTTTAAATGCAGAGTATATAGATGAAGAGTTAAATGATAACTATGTATATATGTATAGACTTCGTGCTATTACTTACGATGGAATCACTTCAACACCATCAGTAATTGTCAAAGTAATAACAAAAGCATTACCAAACACTATTACAAACTTTAGTGCAACAAGAAGTATTGCAAACAAGATTAATCTTAACTGGGATGAGTCAGTCCAAGAAGATTTTGTACTCTATTACCTGTACAGAAGTGAAGAGATAAATGGTGGCTATGAGGTGATTGCAAAACTACATAACAATAGTTTTGTGGATAAAATAGAAGCAAATGGTAAAACATATTTTTATAGAGTGAGTGCTGTTGATAAAGACACTTTAGAGAGTGAACATTCTCAAAATTCAATTCAGGGTATGACTTTAAGTGCTCCTGAGGCACCTTCAATTGTTAAAGCTAGACGTGTTGGAAATAATATAGAAATTAACTGGAGTAAAACAGACTCTCGTTCTGTAAGTTATTCTGTAATTAGAAGCCATAGAAAAGGTTGGTTTGATGAGGTCAGCGAAGAGTTTACACAAATAAAAAGTACCCAGTTTATAGATAAAAATGTAGAAGCTGATAGTACTTACTCATATGTTGTTTATTCTGTTGATATTAATGGTATAAAATCTGATGAGAGTGTACGAGTGAAGATAGTTATACCTGAGTCAGATGAGATTATACAAATGAAGAGCGAAACTGTAGAAGAAGAATCTAAAATACAAACAAGAGAAGCTAAAAAAGACACTATTGTAACTGCTAGTGAAGATTTAGATTTGAGTAGTCTTTAATGCCTCACTTACATATAGAAAAATTTAAAGAGATATCTTATCCATCTTCTCATAATGATGTTACATTTAATTTCAGTGCAAGTAATGCAAACGCAGTAAATGAAAAGCTTATCTCTGTTAGTGTTGAAGGGGAAGACTTTTTTCTTTTAGTAAAAGAAGAAGATAATAGAAGTCTACTTAAAACTGATAAACTAACTCGTCCTGCTTCCATATATAATGTTCACCGTGCACTCAATGCTTATGCTGATGCAGCGGAGTTAAATATTTTAGCATCAAATGTTTTATCTGGTGCCAAAAATGAACACCTAGAAAAAGTAACAGCTTTAAAAAAGATAGAATACTTTGCAGAGGATTTTCCAATTGATAGGGAAGTTCGTGTTGAGGTTGGTTTTGGTTCAGGTCGTCACTTACTTCATCAAGCAGCAGAGAATCCTGATATACTTTTTATAGGGATTGAGATTCACCGTCCATCTATAGAACAAGTACTTAAACAAGTAGCTATTCAAGAGTTAGATAATTTACTTGTTCTTGACTATGATGCGAGACTTTTTATGGAACTAATTCCTTCAAATATCGTTGGAAAAGTTTATGTTCACTTTCCTGTTCCATGGGATAAAAAACCACATAGAAGAGTTATAAGTACTTCTTTTATAGAAGAAGCTAGACGAGTTTTAAAAGTAGATGGAAGACTAGAGCTTCGTACAGATAGTGAAAACTACTATGCTTACTCTTATGAGACTTTTATCAACTTTAACAAAACTGTTCTTCATATCAACAAGAACAAAGATATAGCTATCGTTTCAAAGTATGAAGATAGATGGCGTAAGATGGAAAAAAATATTTATGATGTAACTATGATAAATGAAGAAGAATCTGAGTTTTTAAGTATAGAAGGGTCATTTGAATTTTCAAAAAATAAGGCCTCATTTACTAAGCTTTTAACACTGCATAAAACTACAGAACGCTTTGAAAATGGCTTTATCCATTTTGAACGTGCATATACTCTTGATGATGGTATAATGCTAAGAATTTCAATGGGAAGTTTCGATAGACCAGAACACTTATATATTTTAATAAAAGAAACTAGCGTCTCTTATTATCCAGACTTACCACTTAAATCACGAAGTAATTTAGAAGCACATAAATATTTAGATAAGGTCTTAAATGGATAAAGTCATAGTTGCCGATAATCTTTCTCTCTCATATTCTAAAGATGAAACAATCATCAATAAAGTAAGTTTTTCTATAGACTCAGGTAGTTTTGTTTTTATAACAGGTGCCAGTGGTAGTGGAAAATCAACACTTTTAAAGTCTCTGTATGGAGCTTTAAAACCCCAAGAGGGTAGTCTCGTTGTAGCAGGTGTTGAGCTTAAAGGTGTGACAAAATCCAAGTTAAACTTACTACGTAAACATACAGGTATAGTTTTTCAAGACTATAAACTTGTAAAAGAATGGACTATAGAGAAAAATATCATGCTTCCACTGATAATAAGTGGTTATGACAAAACAGTACAACAAAACCAAGTAGATACTCTACTTAAACATGTACGGCTCAAACATCAAGCTGGAAAATATCCACAAGAGTTAAGTGGTGGAGAGCAGCAGAGAGTCGCTATGGCTAGAGCACTTTCACATAACCCAGTTCTCATACTTGCAGATGAGCCTACGGGAAATCTTGATGATTACTCATCACAACTCATTTGGAATCTACTTGAAGGTGCCAACACAGACTTAAAATCAACGGTGATAGTTGTAACTCATCATATTCCAGAGAGTATGGGTGTTGATTATAAACATTTCCATATTGAGTATGGGAGTATTCATGAAGTCGCTTAGAAACCATCTCTCTTTAGTTGTAGCACTACTGAGTATTTTATTTTCATTACAAACTTTTATCATAGTTGACAGATCTATCAATGCTTATAAAGACAACCTTTCAAACAACTACTCCTTAGTAGTTGTAAGTCAAAAAATATTAAATGCTAACTTCATAATAAATCAACATAAACTCATAAAAAATATAGTCTTACTCTCTCCAGATAAGGTGATAAAAAAGCTAAACCACGGAATAAGCAAAAAAAATATAGATCTCTTAAAACTCTCTTTACCAAAATTTTACAAATTAATTTTACTACAGTATCCATCACCTGATGAAGTAAATAACCTAACAAAATCACTGCTTCGTGATACAAGTGTAATTAAGGTGGAAACATTTTCAAAAAGTCACGATACTACCTATAAACTTCTCTTGTTATTTAAGACTGTTATCTCTGTTTTTGCCTTTAGTGTAGGAATAGTAACGATTTTACTTATCTCTAAAGAGCTAAAGATATGGCAGTTTAAACATACTGAACGTATGAGTATTATGGGACTCTTTGGTGCTCCTACTTGGTTAAGTTCTGCAGTTCTTTTTAGACTTGCTTTTGTAGACGCCCTGATTGCTAGTGTTTTTGCTTTTGTTATATTTTCCTATGTAGCTTCAAGTGTTTGGGTTGAAGAACAATTGGAAAATATCGGTATTACTGTGGTTGTTTTTGACCCTATAATGGATTTTGGTATTATGCTAGGTCTTGCACTCCTACTCTCAACACTTTTAGCTACTTTGATCGTAATCAGTCATAAAGAAGAGGTATGATGCGTTTAGTACTGCTCCTTCTTTTAAGTTTAACTCTAGTTTTTGGAGCATCAACTACCGATAAAAAGATAAGTAAGACTAGTTCTAAAATAAGTAAGTACTCAAAAAACTACTCAAAACTCAATAAAAAAATGTCTTTAACTGCAAAGGCCATTCTAAAAGAAAAAAGATCTTTAATAAAACAAGAGAAGTTTTTAAAAGAGCTCAAAAAAGAGTTAGCTTTAAAAGAATTATCTTATAAAAATAATACTTCACAGTTAAAGCTAATGAAAAAATCTCAAAAGAAACTCCAGAAGCGCCAAGCAGAAATAGAAGATAAACTCTCATTCGTAATCGCTAAAAGTGTTTCACTAATGCTAGTTTTAGATGAGTCAAGCTCTCAAAGTGTAAACTCTCTTATGGAGTCCGAAGTACTTAAATCTATGCTTAAAAAAGAGAAAACTAAAGCAACTGTTTTGAGTAATACATTTATCGCTAATGCAAAAGATATAGACTTTTTAAATCAACATGCAAGTATTTTAGAAGTTGCTATCGCAAATATAGACTCTAAAAGAAAAAAGCTTATAAAGACAAAAACAGCAAATAAAGTAGCACTTAAAAAGCTCACTCGCTCAAAAGTCTCATATAAAAAAGAACTCAAAGCATTACTGAGTAGACAAAATGCACTCAAAGATACTTTAGCAAAACTAAATATTGTAAAAGTAGATGAGATAAAAAAAGCTAAACTTGCAAAAGAGCGTAAGGCTGCATTTGATAAACAAAAGATAGTTTTAGACAAAAATCCAGTAAAAGTAAAAAAACATGGAAGTTCTTATCAGACTGTAAAAACAAAAAAATACAGAGGTTCTAAAACTAGAGCACCTTTAGACTCATATACTATCACTAAAAAGTATGGTACTTATACTGATCCTATTTACGGTATAAAAATATTTAACGAGTCTATCTCTTTAAAACCAAATAAGATAAATGCAAAAGTAAAAACTGTTTTTAATGGAAAAGTTATTTATGCAGATAAAACAGCAGTTTTAAATAACATTGTCATCGTTGAACATAAAAATGGACTGCACACTATTTATGCTAACCTTTCTCAGATTAGCCCAAATATCAAAAAAGGTATAAAGATAAAAAGAGGGTATACGATAGGACGAGTGAAAGATGAACTTGTTTTTGAAGTAACTCAAAAATCTTACCATATCAACCCAATTAGACTTTTCACTCAATAGCCGTGGAACACACCTAGACCAAATAATAGATGGTGGAGGTAATAACTTTACATCATCTCTTCCAACAGCGGGTAAGCATATAGTAGTGAGTCAAAACGAATACGATGCAGGTAGAGCAAGAGTAGTCATATATAACTATGACAATTAAAATAATGTAAGTGTTGATTTTAGGAGTGTTCTAAAAGTGGCTGAAGCATACCGTATTCACAGTAGTTTTGGACTTTTTAATAATCCTCTTGTAACTGGTCTTTATGATGGGTCTGATGTTATTATTCCTATGGATGAAATAGAACTGCCACAAGGAACTGGGATTGATGGAATAGCAGCAGCAGGCAAACCACATAAAACTTTTGGAGTATTTGTAATTACACATGGAATTTGTGAGTAGTATTTAATTGTTTTATAGTCAAGTTTAGCTATAATCTCGAAAATAAAATTAAGAGAATAATATGAACTTTATACAGACTCGTGGAATTGATGCAAGTAGACCAGCAACGGTTACATTTTCAGAAGCTATACTCGCTCCAATAGCTTCTTTTGGTGGGCTTTATATACCGGAATCTTTACCAGAACTTGGGAATGAGTTTTTAGTAAAACACTTAAACTCTTCATATAAAGTACTTGCAAAAGATATGTTAAATCGTTTTGAGATTGACATAGATTCTGAGGTTATTGATGAAGCACTTGCTCTTTATGATGAGTTTGATGATAAAAATAATCCTGTTCCTGTTGTGAAAGTAAAAGAAAATCTTTATATCGCTGAGCTTTACCATGGGCCTACGCGTGCATTTAAAGATATGGCACTCCAACCTTTTGGTGTTGTTCTCTCTTCTATCGCACAAAAACGTGATGAAAACTATCTGATCCTAGCGGCAACAAGTGGAGACACTGGTCCAGCAGCACTAGAAACTTTTAAAAACCGTGCAAATGTACAAGTCGCTTGTTTGTATCCTGATGGTGGAACGAGTGATGTTCAACGTCTACAAATGGTTACAGAAGATGCAAAAAACTTAAAAGTTATCGGTATTCATGGTGTTTTTGACGATGCACAAAATGCACTCAAAAGCCTTTTAGCTAGTGATGAGTTCAATGCAGCACTTAAAGCAAAAAATGTATCTCTTTCAGCTGCAAACTCTGTAAACTTTGGTCGTATTATATTTCAAATTATTTATCATATTCACTCATACTTAGAGCTTGTTCGTCAAGACGGAATTACTATGGGTGAAAAAGTATATCTTAACGTTCCATCTGGAAACTTTGGTAATGCTCTTGGTGGTTACTATGCATCAAAGATGTGTGTGCCTGTAGAAAAAATTATTATCTCTTCAAATGAAAACAATGTACTTACAAAACTTATAAAAACTGGAAAGTATGATCTTAGAGACTGCGCGGTTGTTGGAACAACTTCACCTGCAATGGACATCTTAAAATCATCAAATATAGAACGTATTTTATTTGATATGTTTGGACCTGAGCGTACTCGTGAGTTAATGCAAAACCTAGAAAAAGAGAATTTTTATGAGTTAAATGCAGATGAATTGACACAGCTACAAATTCATTTTGATGCAGACTTCTGTAAGGGTCATGAGGGCAAGGTGTATATAAAAGATACATTTGAAAATGATAAGTATCTTATGGATCCACATACTGCTACTTGTATGAAGTCTTATGAAACTTGTTGTGATGCTAAGATAAAAACTATTGCTTACTCAACTGCCGAGTGGACAAAATTTTCTCCAGTAATCGCAAATGCTTTAAGTGGTGAAATAGATGTTGAAGATATCGAAGCTTTAGAGTCTATCTCTAAGATAGCTTCACTTCCAATCCCAGATATGGTAAAGGGGCTTTTTTCTAAAGAAGTTACACAAAACACTGTAATAGATAAAGAAGATATTCAAAAAGAGATACTTAACTTTATCTAGTCAGATAAATGTACCTAAAGCTCTTTAGCTTTTTGGTATGCCTTTTCAATAGCCGCCATACAAGAACTTCTAACATTCCCATCTTCTAAAGCACCATATCCAGCAGCAGTAGTTCCACCAGGACTCATAACACCATCTTTAAGAAGTGCAGGATGGATATCTTGGATCAACTCACCAAAACCACCAAATAGACCTCTCATGATAGCCATAGCATCATCACGTTTAAGACCTTGTTTAACGGCTCCATCTGTTAGTGCTTCAGCAATGAGAGCTAGATATGCAGGGCCGCTTCCAGCAAGTCCTGTAGCGATGTCAATCTCTTTCTCACTAGATAACCATCTAGTCGCCCCAATAGCACCTAAAAGTTCAAGTGCCTCTTCTTTATAAGACTCATCACCAGTAAGTGTAGTCATAGAAGCTCCAACTGAAGCTGCAAGGTTTGGCATAGTTCTCACTACTGCATTTGTACTGAGGTTATCTCTAAGTTTTTTGAGTGATGTTCCTGCTAAAACTGAGTATATAACTTCTGCCTTACCAGAGAGTCTTGGGCTGATTTCTTCAACATTTGCAGGTTTTACACAGAGCATAATTGTTTTATCACTCATATTGAAGTTATCAAACATATGTTTATCTATACTCACACCTAAGTCACTCTCAAACTTATTAAGTTTATCTAAACTTCTCCCAACAACTTCTATCTTGTAAGTAGCCTTTAAACCCTGAGCAATACTTAATGCCATATTTCCATTTCCGATAAAAGTGATTGTTTTCATTAATGTTCCTAGTAATATTTATGTTATTATAGCATTAATAATTTTTACAAATATGGAAGATAAAATGGAACAGTTTTTACAAGAAGCAAAATCAGCAAGTAGAGTTTTAAATACCTTAAGTGGTAGAGAAAAAAATAGAATTCTTAAAGAGATGGCAGTAGCTCTGCGAGCTAATACTAAAGATTTACTTGTAGCAAATGCTTTAGACATGGCAGATGGTAAGAAAAATGATTTAACATCAGCACTTATGGATAGACTTTTTTTAGATGAGGATCGCATAGATTCTATGGCAGTAGCAATAGAAGAGATATCAGCCCTTAAAGAGCCTGTTGGTCGAGTTCTTGAAGGTTGGGTAACTGAAGATGATTTAAAGATAGAAAAAGTAAGTATTCCTATCGGTGTTATCGGTATCATCTATGAGTCACGCCCAAATGTAACTAGTGATACAGCTGCCTTATGTTTTAAAAGCTCAAATGTATGTGTACTAAAAGGTGGAAAAGAGGCCGAGAACTCTAACAAGGCAATAGCAAAAGTACTACAAGCTGTACTAAAAGCGAATAACTTACCAGAGGCACTTATCTCTCTTATACCAGATTCTTCTCGCGCGGGAGTTGATAAACTTATTAAGATGGACAAGTATGTTGATCTGATTATTCCTCGTGGTGGAGCAGGGCTTATCAAACATGTATGTGCAAACGCAACTGTAAGTGTAGTAAAACATGATAAGGGGCAGTGCCATACTTATATAGATAAAGATGCAAACCGTGAAAACGCAGTAAAAATTGCTATAAACGCGAAAGTACAACGTCCCGGCGTTTGTAATGCAATGGAGACTTTACTGGTTGATAGTGCTATTGCTAAAGAAATGTTGCCAGTTTTAAAGGTTGCATTTGATGCTGAGAACACTGAACTTAAAGGTTGTGATAAAACGCAGGCTATTATTGATATAAAACATGCAGGTAATGAAGACTTTCATACTGAGTACCTTGCTAATATCCTAAACATTAGAGTTGTAGATGGTGTTGAGGGTGCGATTGAGCATATAGTAGAGTTTGGTTCGGGTCATTCTGAGTCTATCATAACAGAGAGTATCTCATCTGCTGAAGAGTTTTTAAATGCTATAGACGCAGCAGCTGTATATGTAAACGCAAGTACTCGTTTTACTGATGGTGGTGCCTTTGGTTTTGGTGCAGAAGTGGGAATAAGTACAAATAAACTTCATGCTCGTGGTCCTATGGGAATAGAGGGTCTTACTACTTACAAGTTTAAGATTTATGGAAAGGGACAGACTCGTTAATGTTAAGTCTAAAAGCGAATAACTATTTTCCCGCATTTGTAAAACTAGACAATAAAAAAATCTTGCTTGTTGGTGGGGGAAATATCGCTTATGAGAAGTTAGTACACCTTTTAGACTTTAGTCACGACATAGAGATTATCACACCCTTAATTTGTGACAAAATGCTTAGTCTTGTAAATGAGCATGGTATAAAGTATCAAAACCGTGTGTATGAGAAAGGTGATATAAAAGAGTGTAGTCTAGTGGTTGTAGCCGTAGATGATATATCTGTACAAAAAGAGATATTCTTAGAATCGCAAAATTATAAGTGTTTATGTAATGCAGTAGATTCCGTAGAATACTGTGATTTTATCTTTCCTGCATATATCAAAGAAGGTGATTTAACCATTGCCATTTCTACTTCTGGTGCTTCCCCCGCGTTTGCAAAGCATTTTAAAACATACTTGAGAGAGAAAATTCCTAACAATTTAGGAGTGTTCTTGAGTGAGATGAAAGAACTACGCCTCTCCATCCCAAAGGGAATAGCACGTATGAAGATGCTTGATAAAAAAGCAAGAGACTTTATACAAAAACTGAGATAGAGACCAAGTTAAGAAAGTAAATCATAAGCCTCATTAATACTGTTGGCTTTTTTACAAATAAACAAGAAAATAGCAGCATTTACTTTTGCTAAATCTTCCTCTGAAGTGGAACCATAATATGATGGATCTATAAGAAATTCTTCCGTTTTTCCATCTTCACTTATCCAGAGTTTACCTTTTTTAAAAAGTTCAGGACTTCCTTCGGCGCCTTGAATTAGTGCAAATCTTTCATATCTACCTGCATACACAGCATTATATTTATCTACATAGGGTTTATGATGTACTCCGGTAATAGCAAACTTTGATTTTGTTATATTTGGAAGTTTTTCTAAGGTGTTGAGTCCTGTTCTAAGCCCTAAACGCATACGTAGGTCCGTGAGAGAGTGTAACTCAGGTAGGTACTCTTTTCTATCAAAGTAAAAAACATTTGAAGCTAAGTCATTCTCTTCACAAAACTTTTTTGTTGTAAGTCCACCTTTTGCAGGTTGGAGTAAATCACCAAAAATACAAAGATTTAACTCAACTTTTTGTAACTCTTTAGCTATGAGAGGAAAAAGATAAGGTGTTTTTATTTTACCATCAAAGGAGTATCCAAGTTCAAGAGAGTTTGGTACATTATACTGTTTAACAAACTCATCAAGTGCTAAAAGTGCACCTCTGAACTCATCTATAGTCTCTGGTTTTAAACGCCATCCCAAAAGAAATGAAGCAATATTTTCAGGGTGCACTGTACCTGATATAATTTGTCTCATCATATCTTGACTCTCATCTAAACTAAGATCACGATTTCCTTTAGGACCTGTTCCTACTGCTTTTAAGTATTTAAAAAACATTACATATATTCCTTTATATCTTTGATGAGGTTTTCTAAGTGTATTTTATACTCATCAGCTAGTGTAATATAACTTCTTTCTTCTTTGTTACTAAGAGAATCTTTGATAGTTATAGAAATTGCATGAAGTTGTTCTGCTCCGATATTGGCTGTTATACCTATGATGTCTAAAAGAAGCTTATCTGCTTTTTGTAGTTCATTATTTTCTAAAAGTTGACCAAGTACCTGAGTAGAGTTTTCGTAAGCTTGGACAAATTCACTTAAAATCTCACGGTAAAACTCTTCATCTCCACCACAGACTTCTAAGCCTTTGGCTCCATTAAGTTCTTTTGTCATAATTACTTCGACATATTCACTAGCATTGTCTTTGCCAGTATAAGCATAAAAAATATTATAAAGTGTTTCCATTTTGAGAGGTTTTTCGAGTTGTTCAGCCATTCCTGCATCACTCATTTTTTTGATGTCATCACTAGCTGTATCTCCACTGAGTGCAACTACAAGTATATGGTCGTATTTTTTTATCTTACGAATTTCACGAGTAGCTTCAAAACCATCTATTATTGGCATATGAGCATCCATTAAAATCATTAAAAAATCATTGTCAGTCTCTAGTATATCAAGTACTTCTTGACCATGATTAGCGATTATAACTTCTATGCCACTTCCTGCTAGCAAGCCTGTGAGTACCTTTTGGTTTATTAGGTTGTCTTCTGCAACTATGATTCTCTGACCTGAGAACTCTGAAAAGTGGTTTTTTGTGATTTTTCCATGTGCTGGAACATCTCTTCTTTTGATTGTTTTTGTTTTTAGAGCTTGCACTGTAGCTGTATTTTGGTGCTCTTCTTCACCAAATTCACCTTCTTCAGTACCTATTAAGTCTGCTTCTTCTTTTGTTACTACTATTTCTTCTGTCTGAGTGGGAGCCTGTGAACTTTCATCGTCAATTGTAAGTATTTGTTTGGATTTAAATTTTATGATTATAAAGACAATCAAAACAATGAGAATTGCGACAGCTGCGATGATTTCATTTTGGTATTGGTTAAACATGAAAACTCTTTTTTTGTTTTATAATACCCTATAAAGTTTTAAATGTATATTATTGTGCTTTATTAAATAACTTTTAGTATAATAATTAAAACGATACACTATATAAAGGTTCTATGTGCAAAATACCCCTCATATTCCAGTTCTCTACCGCGAAGTTATTGAGGCATTTAGCTCTATTGAAGAGGGTATTATTATAGACTGTACTATGGGATATGGTGGACACTCGTCTATGATTTTAGATGCCAATCCAAACATAAAACTGATAGCTATAGATCAAGATCAAACTGCCATAGATTTTTCAACTGAGAGATTAGTAAAGTATGGTGAAAGAGTAAGTATTAAAAAAGGTCGTTTTTCAAATGTAATAAAAGAGATTTTAGAAGAAGTGGATGTGTCTCAAATAAAAGGCATTTTAGCAGACATTGGCGTTTCATCTCTTCAGCTTGATCAAAAGACAAGAGGTTTTTCATATGAGAGTGATAACCTCGATATGCGTATGGATAAGTCTGCCGCATTAAATGCAGAGACTGTTGTAAATGAGTACTCACAAAGTGAGCTAGAGCATATTCTTTTAGAGTATGGCGAACTTCGTAACTATAAAAAAATAGCAAGTAAAATCATAAACAACCGTCCTTTTTCATCAGCAAAAGAGTTAAGCGACACTCTTAAAAGTGATATGCCTCAGGGTAAAAAAATACATCCGGCCACTTTACTTATGCAGGCTATTCGTATAGAAGTAAATGATGAACTAGGAGAGTTGAAGTCACTTTTAAACTCTCTTAAAGAGGCGGGGTTAACTAAGGCACAAGTAGCGATTATCTCTTTTCACTCCTTAGAAGACCGTATAGTGAAACAAGCATTCGCTGATTGGGCTAAATCTTGTATCTGTCCACCCCAAGCTTTTAGATGCGAATGTGGCAATAACCATTCTATAGGAAAAGTAGTCACTCGCAAACCACTTATGGCAAAAGATGATGAGCTCAAAGAAAATGTCAGAAGTAGAAGTGCTAAAATGAGAGTTTTTCAAATGGGAAAGAAGTATGAGTGATAAGTCAGACCTACTTGATGAAATAGATGTAGTTTTAGTACCTCGTAGAAAACTGGATCTTAACTACTTTATATTTACACTTTTAACACTTACTTTTATAGGAGTGTTCGCATTTCCAAAAGTATACATAACGCAGCAAATTTATTATAAGAGTAGAGACATATCTAAACTCAAACGCGAGTACGATACACTCAAAGAAGAGAAGAGAATTATATCTGCTTCGGTTGAGTCTATACGATTTAAAAACCAAATTCTTGACACACTTTTTTAGGGGCGATAATGATTCGTAATTTTATACAGTTTTCTATAGAAAAACCACTTTTAAACCATATACTACTACTTTTTATTTTTATGCTGTCTATTTTTGCATACATTAATATACCTAAAGAGATTTTTCCTCCAACTCAGATGGACAAGATAAGCATTACAGGTGGGTATACGGGTACTTCAGCAGATATACTTGATAAAATGGTTGTTCAAACCATAGAAGCAGACTTGCAAAACATAAATGAACTAGAGTCTATAAAAACAAGTATTAAAAACGGTTCTTTTAAAATCAAGGCAGATATCAAAACAGGTTCTGACAACATAGCAGTGCTTAACGACGTCAAAGATGTAGTCGCTTCTGTAGTAAAAGACCTGCCATCAGATATGAGTGAACCACTTGCTAAAATCATTACGCATGATTTTCCACTTACACTTATAGCACTTTCGGGTGATGTAGATAAAAGAGTTTTATTACAGCGTGCCAATGAGCTTAAAAGTGAACTAGCGAAGTTTAAAGACCTGACTAATATTGGTGTTCGTGGTGACTCTGACGAAGAGTTAGACATAAGACTTAATAACGAGAAGATAAAAGCATATGGACTACAACCATCTTTAGTTGTAAATGCTATAAAAAACATTAGTTCTATCTTTCCTGTAGGTACTATAAAGGAGAAGTCTCATCACCTTTATATCTCAACATACAATGGTGAAAAAACAAAAGAAGAGGTGGCAAATACCATTATCGGTATTGGTAATCTTAAACTTCGTATCGGTGATATAGCAGATGTTGATTTTAAACTGAGCGATGAAACAGAACTCTCTCACTATAATGGTATACGAAATATATCTGTAAATGTTAACAAGAGTAAAGATGGTAATGCTATATCCCTTGTTCATGAGATAAGAGTACTTTTAAAAGAGTTAGCACTCAAACACCCACAACTTACCTATAGTATCTATACCGACACTTCTGTTTGGATTAAAAACCGTCTCAACACTGTGTTCGCAAACATTGCCTTTGGTTTGATGCTAGTGTTTTTAGCGATGCTTCTTTTTATTAACCGTGGTATAGCCTTTGTTGTAGCCCTTGGTATCCCTCTTTCGTTTATGATAGGACTTATCGCCACTGAAATGATGGGTGATAGTATGAATATGCTTTCACTCTTGGGAGCACTGATAGCACTTGGTATGCTTGTGGATGAGGCTATTGTAGTTGCTGAAAATATCTACAGACATTTAGAAGAGGGCATGGAAAGAAAAGAAGCGGTTATTACTGGTGCAGCAGAGATGTTCCCAGCAGTTTTAACAGCAACTCTTACAACCGTTTTTGCTTTTTTACCGATGTTACTAATGACGGGAGAGATGGGAATGTTTATAAAAATTATTCCTATTATGATTACTGTACTTTTACTCTCTTCTCTTTTTGAAGCATTTTACTTTTTACCACTGCATGCACATGACTTTTTAAGAGTGAGTACTAATAAAGAAAGTTTTACAAGACGTTTTTGGGCAAAGTCATATGTTTACTACAGTAGGATTTTACACTTTTTATTTAAAAGACGATATCTCTCTTTAATAGTCATTACTATTAGTATTTTGGGTTTAACATTTATTTTTATGAAAAACTCAAAGTTTCAACTTTTTCCTGATTTTGATACGACACAAGTTTATGTGTATGGAAAAGTAAACATCAACAACGAACTCAAAGATACAGAAGAAATAGTTAGTAAGTTAGAACGCATACTCCTAGATAATCTCGATAAGGATAATATCTCATCTATCACTTCTGTAATCGGCTTTAAGATGGATGCAAAAAGTAGAGCAGAGTTTGGCGAAAATATGTTTCATGTCTTTTTAGACCTAAATGAGCATGTTCCTGTAAACTTTTTTGATACATACATAAGTCCGATTCTTTCTATAGAAAAAGGTGATGGCACTAAAATACGCATAGATGATGCAAGAGTCATCGCTAAAAAAGCTGAGAAATTACTCAAAGCACTTCATGACTTAAAAGATGAAAAAGGTGCATTTGTTTACGAAGAGTTAGTTGTAAAAGTACCGGGTGCGGGTGTAGTAGCAAATGACATAGAAATATCACTTTCTCATAAAGATAATGAAAATGTCATACCTTCTTTAAAGTATCTCCAAGAAGAGATAAAAAAAATAGATGGTGTTTTTAACATTTCAGATGATGCCGATTTAGGAGAAAAAGAGTTAAAACTCAGAGTAAACCAGTATGGTCAAGAGTTAGGCTTTAACGAAGAGCTAATCTCATCTGAACTACGTGCTTACTACTTAAAAGGTGAGTATGGAAAACTCTTTAACTCTAGTGGTCTTATCCGAATAAAGTTACAAAGTAATATCAACAAAGATATTAATTCGATAAACAACATCGAGTTACAGGTACCTGCATCAAATCAGTATGTAAGCCTAAAAGATATTTGCGAGTTTGTATATGTTCAAAGTTTTGTAACACTTAAAAAAGAAGATGCAACAAGAATACGTAGCTTTTATGCCTCACTTGATAAGACTAAAATCACTTCAAGTGAAGTAATGCTAAAGATGCAGGCTGCGTTTGACAAGGTAAGAAAAAAAGGCATTTTAGTTGAGATAAAAGGTGAAGAAAAAGAGAACAATAAAAACAAAAAAGAGATGATGCAGTCGGCTATAATGGCTCTATTTTTAATCTTTATCACTTTAGTATGGCTCTTTGACTCTATAAAAAAACCACTCATAGTTCTCAGTACAATACCTCTTGTTTTACTTGGCGTTTATGCTGGACACTGGGTTATGGGTCTCAACCTTACTATGCCTGGTCTCATAGGTGTAGTAGGTCTGGCAGGAGTGGTTGTCAATGATGGTCTTATCATGGTGGACTTCATCAAAAAAGCGAAAAATACAGAAGAGCTGATGAGTAGGGCACAAACAAGACTAAGACCGATTTTACTTACATCTCTTACGACAGTTTTAGGACTCTCAACACTGATATTTTTCGCTTCAGGTCAAGCGATGATTCTGCAACCAATGGCCGTGTCACTTGGCTTTGGTATAGCATGGGCAACAGTACTAAACCTACTATATGTTCCACTGCTATACTCAATAGTGTATAAAATAAAACCACCGAAATCAATATAAAAAGGAAAAAATATAATGAATTTAGAAATAATGCAAGCACAGTTTGGAGTAAGAACTCCAGTAAGTAAGGCAATCCCTGAGTTTTTACTAGAGATGGGAGAAGATGGTATAAGGAAAATGGTTAGTGACCATTATGACAAAATAAAGCAGAGTGAAATATATGACATTTTTCCACAAGATGCACAAGAATTTGAAGATGCAAAGAAACACTCTGCTGACTTTATGATACAGATATGTGGGGGACCCGCTCACTTTACCCAAAACAGAGGTGCTCCTCAGATGGTAGGACGACATAATCCTTTTCGTATCACAGCACAATCTCGTCAAGTGTGGTTAGAACTCTATAGAGAAGTACTCATGGACCTTGAAAAAGAGGGTATAACAGAGAAATCTTTAAGCTCTTGGTGGAACTATGTTAATGTATTTTCTAACTGGATGGTTAACACACCAAACTAAATGATGAAAAAAAGAGAAGATGAACTTAAAAGTTTAGGTGCTGCAAGTACAGAGTATAAGTACGAGTATGCACCTGAGCTTCTAGAGACTTTTGAAAATCAGCATCAAGAAAACGACTACTGGGTGACTCTAAACGCAGATGAGTTTAGCTCTTTGTGTCCTATCACAAACCAGCCTGACTTTGGGACACTCATAATCAACTATATTCCAAATGTTAATATGGTTGAGAGTAAATCTCTAAAACTTTACTTGTTTAGTTTTTTAAACAGTGGTGAGTTTCATGAAGATGTTGTTAACAAAATCGGTAAGGACTTAGTCAAACTGATGGATCCAAAGTACTTGGAAGTTGTTGGACTTTTTTATCCTCGTGGTAACATTAGTATACACCCGACTTATAGTTATAGTAATGATGAAGCCAAGTATAAAGAGATAGAAAAACATAGATTCATAAACCGAAATATTAACCCTCAACGAGTAGGCTAAAATGACACTAAAAAAGATAGATATAAGAGAGGGAACAAAGATAGAGTATAGTTCTAAAGAACTACTGTTTTTAGCAAAGAGTGGGCAACCATATCGTGGTTCACTGTATGTGAAGTTTACTTCTTTAGGTGAGACTATAGACTTAGTTTCTTTTAAAAAGTACATCACCTCTCTAAGAGATAAAACATTAAACGCAGAAGATATAGCTTATGAGATATATGAAAGTATAAAGGCTGTTATAAAAGTCAATGACTTAGGCATTGTAGTTGATTTGAGTGCTAGAGGTGGTCTGCAACAACGTCTCTGTTTTGGTACAGATTTTAGTCCAATCATGAAAAATAACATCTTTCAGATATAAGATGAGAATTTTACTAAAAAGTAAGGATAAACTAAGCAAGCCCTCTGTATAATCTCGACCTACAACCGTAGAAGTGGGTTTTTAGCTCAGTTGGTTAGAGCCCTCCGCTCATAACGGAGTGGTCGAGAGTTCGAGTCTCTCAGAACCCACCACTTTTATACTTCACAAATCCCTAAACAACGACATTTAAAAGAATTCTAAAACTGACAAATACATTTAAGAATTTAACGGGATATACTTTGTAATATAATGCTCTATTCTTTCATCAATTCTAATACTAATACCCTCTAATATATATTTGTACTTTTTGTAGTTGAATATTTATTTTATTTTTTAACCCAGTAGAAACTATTAATGCCACTTATGGCATAATACACTTATAGGAGTTACCCATGAAACGAATAGACTTAATAAAGCAAATCATTGCTAGAAAAGAACAATTACATATCACTGTAGATAATCTTGCTAAGCTTAGTGGTGTAGGTGTTAGAACTATCAACAGACTCTTAAAGAATGAAGATGTTAAATTAAGTACTATTGAGAGTGTAACGAACTTCTTAGGTTTAGACTTTGCCGGTAATGAACAAGTATCACTTAGAGAGTTAGCTAAAAACAGAGCACATGAAAAAGCCATCTTCTTAGCTTCTATAGTTCAAGGCACATCAGCACTAGAGATGCAGGGTTTAGAAGATGATAGTTTAAATAAGATTATCGCCTCTTACGAAAAAAAGTTTCTTAGTGCTAACTATCAAGACACTCTTTGGGTGGCTTAAATGATAGACTCTACAAAGCTTATTGATGATGCTATAAAGTATCTCTCAGCGGAGAACCCTAGAAGAGATGAGTATATACTCACAATTAAAGCTGCTAATAGTGGGAATTACTCTGATTTAATAGAGATGCATAAAATCACATACTAATTAATTATCTATAATGAAGTAAAAATGTATTGTGATTGTAGTAAAGTAGAAAGTTTAGAGTGAAAAAATAAAAAAATAAAATTTAAGGAATAAAAATAATGATAGATTCAGCAAAATTATTAGAGATATCAGCAGAGTGGGGAAAAGAAATAAGAGAGCAAAGCGAGGCAATTGTATTTGAAGGGTTTGATTCACCAAATTACGATAGAAGTGCTTATGAAGAAATTTTAGAGCAATATGTGGAGTATGAAGATAAAGTACCTCTCCTTACAACAATGGTTGTCATTTATGGTGACATTGCTCTTGCATACTTGAATGTTCAAGATTTTAAAAATGCATTTATTTATGCTTGTGCTTATTTAGAACTCAATGAGAATGACGATAAAAGAAGCAGATCTGCATATGATATTTTAAGCAATATATCTCTTGCTTCAGGAAACAAAGTAAAAGGGGTAGAATTCTACAAGCTTGCTCACCCCCAAGAGACACTTAAGAGTTCTGCTGTTCTCCAGCATCTTACAAAACAGATGGAAGAAGAAAATGAAGAAGAGATTTCAGTTAAAGTTCCCCAGAACCTTAGTGACTATGAGAAACCTAAAACTTTCTTGTTGCTTGAAGACAAAGAAGAATTTGCAATTAGATCAACAATGCTTACAATGAATATCCAAAGAGATGCGGCAATAAAACATTTAGAAGAGATGTAAGATAATCCCTTTAAGTCTAGTAAAATCCAGGGCCAGTATACTAATTAATTATCTGTACTGAAGTGGAAATGTATTGCGATTGTAGTAAATATGAAAGCTTAGAATAAAAAATAAAAAATGGGATGACCTATATAAATTAAAACTATATTAATTAGTATACTGTCCCCAGATTTTTCATTAGAGAGGTCTGATAGTTGGTTTAAGTATATGAAAACAAGTCAAAGTTTACGATGGTTATTCCTTGAATTACTTTTTCCGGTAGTTATTACATTATATGCATGCTTTTGTTTAATATCAAAAATATTATTTTAAATTTTATAATTTGAAAACATTTAATCTTCATTGACTAGCACTCTTAAACATAAAATGATTAATGAAATAAATAAATAGTTTTATTTTTAACTGGGTGTCCATTTGGGTGTCCACTTTGTAGGTGGAAATATAGATGTAGATAGATTTACGAAGCCTTTGAATAGGTGTATATATAGGAGTTTAGTTTTATATAGAAGGTAGCTCCTTATTCTCATAACGGAGTGGTCATGTGTTTGAGTCACATAGGACCCACCACTTTTATTTCTCCTAAACAACGATATTCAAACAACTTTTTCAAAAAAAATAAATATTTTTTATTTACTTATATGGATTATAATTGCTAAATACAATTTATAAAAAGGTTACTAAATGATTAACAAAGAATTACTATTAAGTAGAATTCAAACTCCAGATGGCACTTTTATTTGTTCGAGGAGTCTTAACGACTTAGTTGAATATACTGACAAAAATGGTCAGCACTATGGAATTGAGGGTGGTTTAGCATATCAAAAAGTTCTATATGATAAAAATGATTATATAGATGCATCAATATACACTACTGATGATTTTAATATTATTCGAGAAAATATTCTTTGGGATAGCTATGGTGTTGATGGTGATGAAGAGCTTAAACAAATTAAAATTAAAGACCTTGAACTCGATCACATTGAAAATATTCTTATACTTCCCTCTTTATCTAAGACTTTTGAAGATATATTTTTATCAGAAATTAAATTTAGAAAATAAAGGATTGATATTGACTACTGAAGAAGAACAACAAAGAAAGATAAGAACTGCACATAGGCATGCTGAGATATATAGTCTTGAGACTATATTAGAAGAAGAATTAAAAAAAGATGCTAATAACTTAGAGCATTTTAATCTTCATGTTAAGTATGAAAAGCTCAAAAAAGACTCTAAAGTGGATAAGCTAACTTACTTGTATGTTGGTATAATTGTAGGAATCCTTTTAACTCTTGTAGTTGCAGTCTTCTTTACCTAATATAGAGAAAGATAAATGTATAAACTAAACTACTATGTGCCCGTAAGTGCAAAAGAAGAAACGAAACAAGCACTTTTTGATATAGGTGTAGGAACCTTTCAAAACTATGAATACTGTGCCTGGGAAACATTGGGTACAGGTCAGTTTAGACCTCTAAAAAATGCAAATCCAACTATTGGTCAAGTAGATACTCTTGAAGTACTGGCTGAGTATAAAATAGAGATGGTTTGTAAAGATGAACTTATAAAACTAGCAGTGAAAACTTTAAAGCAAATTCACCCTTATGAAGAAGTAGCTTATGAAGTGTTCAAGATGGAAGAGTTCTAATGAAATCTATTATATTTGTATGTCTTGGTAATATCTGTCGTTCACCTATAGCAGAAGGCTGTGCAAAAAAACTAGCACAACAAATGAGCCTCAATATTAAAATCGCATCTGCAGGAACAGGCTCATGGCATGTTGGCGAAATCCCATGTGATAACTCTGTTAAAGTGTGCAAGTCTCATGATATTAACATCTCTAAGTATAAAGGTTCACAATTTACAAAAGCAGATATTAATTCTTATGATTTAGTTGTTGCACTTGATGATAGTAACTACAATGATTTAAAAGCACTAGGAGTATCAAGTTTAGTAAAACTTGGTGACTATGGTTATAACTCAGAGGATGTACCAGACCCATACTTTTTTGATGGATTTGAAGGGTTTGAGAAAGTTTATGAGATGATCGATACTTGTGTAAGTAACTTGTTTAAGGAACTAAAAATATAACTATCTTCCCATCTTTTAAAAAAATTCAGAAAATAGTCAAAAAATGATTCTTCTTTTGGTTCTTCTTTTTTTCTTTCATCTACAAAGTCAGGATCACCTTTTTCATATATAAACTGAGAAACTTTTTTAATATGATGTTTTGTTCTCTCAACTAGTTTATGACTAAAGTGCTTTACATTAGGAATATTCATGATATATTCTTTTATTTCATTATCCTTATACACTATTATAAAAGAATTATGTATATATATTGTTTATATATATAGACTTAACTTAAGACTTAAGGTATATCTTCTAAATAGTTCTTTTTTTTTGTTATAATCGCGTATAAATATTAAGGATGTTGATGAAAAAAATAATTGGTTTGGCTATTATCGCTTTAGGGATATTCTTAGAAGTAATGTGGCTTGGATTTGTATTTGGAAGTATTATCATCGGAGTTTTACTTCTTATCTTCGCACCAAGAATTCTTTTCTTTCCTTTTAACTTCTTTTTACTCATCGGTTTACGACTCATTTATGCACAAGCATTTAAACAGTTTGAAGAAGCTCGTAGAAATGGACAAAGTTATAGTGGATACTCAAACTATTCACGAGGTTCAGGCTCATACCAAAGAGCAAGACCTGTTAACAAAATGCAAGACTACTATGCAGAGTTAGAATCTAATGCAAGTGATGACTTCTCAGTTATCAAGAAAAACTATAGACGACTTATGAAAGAGCATCATTATGATTCACTTGTGAGTAAGGGACTTCCAAAAGATATGTTAGAGTTCTCTGAAGAAAAAACCAAAAGACTTAACGAAGCATATGCAGCTATAAAAGAGGCTAGAGGATAGAGCATGAAAGTATCTGATGTAAGTTCTATTCTCAACAACAAAGAGCGTTTACTCACTCAAACATACTTTGATCTACAACGCCACTTTGAAGAGAAGTATGGTCGCGATACTGTTGTTTTTATGGAGATAGGTACTTTTTATGAAGTTTATGAAGTAAACAACGATGAAGAGCAGATAGGTAAGGCTAAAGAGATAGCAGAACTACTTAATATCCAGCTTACTAAAAAAAATAAAAACATCATAGAAAACTCAGATAAAAACCCTCTTCTTGCGGGTGTTCCTGCTGTAAGTTTTGAACGCTACTTAAGCCGTATTATCTCAGAGCAGAAGTACACAGTTATAGTAGTAAAACAAAAAGGCAGTCCACCTAAAATAAGCCGCTACATCGCACAGATAGTATCCCCCGGTACAAACTTTGACCATATAGTAGATAACGATGACAACTATATAGTCTCTATAGTTGTAGATAAGTTTAAAGATGTGTATAGTGTTGGTTACTCTGCTTTAGATGTTACCACAGGAAAGACTTGGTTATACGAGACACATTCTACAAGTGAAGACCCTGCTTATGCACTTGATGAGGTTTTTAACCTTTTAAATGTTTACCGCACAAGTGAGGTAGTTGTTACTTTCTTAGATGGTATAAGTGATCAACGTCATGTAATGGCATATCTTGAAATCCCTGATCATTATCATTACTCTGTAAATAATCAAAGACCAAAAATAGACTTTCAAAATGAGTTGTTTAAAGAGGTCTATCAGATACACTCATTGCTTTCACCTATAGAGCACCTAGACTTAGAACGCAGCCCTATGATAACAGAGTCTCTTGCCATACTCATTCACTTTGTTATAGAACATGACTACCACATAGTCCAAAAGATGTCTATGCCGCGTCTTATTGATAATCGCCGTTTTATGTATCTTGGAAATAATGCTCTTGAGCAGATGGGAATTATCTCCAAAGACCGTCAAGAACTTACACTTCTAAAGATGATGGATAAAAGTGCGACGGCAATTGGTCGTCGTTTACTAAAAGAGAGACTACTCAATCCTATAATGGAAAAAAATGAGCTAGAACGTCGATATAATCTTATAGAGAGAGTAAGTTCTCATGTACGCTACTTAGATGAGATGATGCGCGGTGTGTATGACTTAGAGAGGCTTTCTCGTCGTTTAAATCTTGGACGACTGCATCCGTTTGAGATGAACCATGTGTATGATTCTATGCTTTCTGTAAAAGAGTTGATGTTATATGTCAAAAAACATAAGATTCAAAAGACTCCTTTTCATGAGAGTGAAGTAGAAGAGTTTCTTCGTGACATTAACAAAAGTATAGACCTCGATGTCTCTCGCCGTTTTACAAATAACACTGTAGATGAGAACTTCTTGATGAATGGTGTTGATGAGACTATAGATACACTTGTAAAAGAAAACTCTGTGATGCTCATAGCCTTTGAAGACATTATGAAAAAGATAGAGATTATCCTTGAGTCAGTAAATGCAGGCAGTGCTTCTCGTCATGTATCTTTAGGTCTACTAGAAAAAGAGGGTTATTATATATCTCTTTCAAAAAATAGATTTTCTCTTATAGAGAGTGTCTTTAAATCAGATGAAGAGTTCTCTACTTATAATGTAAAAAAACTTACACATTCTGTCAAAATCACCTCTACTTTTACAGATGATTTATCAGATAGAATCATGAAAAACCGTCGTAAAATAGTAACTCTTGTAAAAGAAAAATATATACAACTCCAAGGCTTATATGAGAGAAGATACTCTCTTCTTTTTGACCGTGTTATAGCCTATGTATCTGACCTTGATGTTGGAGTGAGCTCTTCAAAAGTAGCACAAACTTATAAACACTCTCGTCCTATGATAGTTGAGCCAAAGGGTGATGAGAATTTTATGCAGATAATGCAACTTCGTCATCCTCTTATAGAAACACAAGAGCGCGGTGGTATATATATACCAAATGACATAGTCATGGGAAATCGTGAGTATATGGATTTACCACACCCGGAGACTGTAATGCTAGAAGTGGGTGTTCATGATGGGCATGATATCAACGGTGTACTTCTGTATGGTATCAACTCCAGTGGAAAGTCATCACTGATGAAAAGTATAGGTCTTGCTACCCTTATGGCTCAGTCTGGATTTTTTGTATCTGCGGCTGTTATGAAGTTTAGTATTTTTGACTCACTATTTACTCGAATAGTCTCTAAGGACAATCTTGCAAAAGGACTCTCTACATTTGCAGTAGAGATGTTAGAACTCAAAAACATCTTTAACCGTGCGACTGTTCGTTCTTTAGTTTTAGGTGATGAGATAAGTCATGGAACTGAAACACTCTCAGGAGTTGCTATCGTTGCTTCTGCTATCAAAAAACTTGCAAAGACTAGATGTTTATTCCTTTTTGCAACACACTTACACCAGCTCTCAACTATGAAAGAGATTACAAGTCTTAACAATGTCGTAGACTTGCATCTAAGTGTTGAGTATGATGAAGAGAGTGATAAGTTACTTTTTAACCGTATTTTACAAGCTGGAAGTGGAAGTAGTATTTATGGTTTAGAGTTTGCAAAGTCTCTTCATATGGATAGTGAGTTTTTAGAAGAAGCAAACAAAATTCGTAAGCGTCTCTCAAATGACTTTGATGAGTTAGAACTACTTGTAAAGAAGAAAAAGTCTAAGTACAACAAAGAGCTGTATGTGACTAAGTGTGTTATCTGTGGAGCTATGGCTGAAGATGTACATCATATCTCTCAACGTAGTTTAGCTGATAGTGCAGGGTTTATCGGGCACTTTCATAAAAACAACAAACACAACCTTATACCTCTATGTAAAGAGCATCACAACCAAATCCATGAGGGAAAACTTCATGTCAATGGCTTTGTCATGACAAGTAAAGGTTTAGAGTTACAGTTTGAAGAACAGATGAGTAAACCTAAGGTAGAAAAAGTGCAAGAGCCTGAGATAAATGAGGCAGTAGAAGTAAATAAAATAAATGACGAACCTAAGGGTTTTGTTCTTGATGACTGGTAGGAGTTACAATGGATAGTGTTTTTGAGATGATTAAACTTATTACATTTATGATGTTTATATCTTCGGTAGGTGGGCAAGCTTGGATTGCAGTTTTAGATGTAGTAGGGCACTTTTCACAAGCACTTGAGAAGTTCCGTCCAGCACCAGTACAAGATAAGTACTCTCGTATAGTAGTGGTTATTGGACTTATGATTTGGTACTTAAATACAAATGAAGTATCATTTGTATTTGGGGATTGGGAGTAACTTAGGCTAAAAGTGTTTTAACACACTCGTTGATGCGTTTTCCATCAGCTTTTCCAGCTAAGTCTTTACTTGCCATTCCCATAACTTTTCCCATATCTTTCATAGAAGATGCACCAACTTTTTCTATGATACTTTTAAGTGTAGCACTTAGCTCATCATCTGTCATTTGTGCTGGAAGATATATTTCATAATATGCTATTTCTCCGAGTTCTATTGCTAGTAAATCATCACGTCCGGCATCTCTATATGCAGTTGCAGCATCATTTCTGCGTTTTACTTGTTGCTGAATAATCTTTATAACATCATCATCGCTAAGCTCTTTTCTCTCATCTACTTCTATCTGTTTAAACGCAGACATAAGTAAACGCAGGGCATCACGTTTTTTGGTATCTTTTGCTTTCATCGCATTTTTTACTTCTGTATTGATTATTTCTCTAAGTAACATACTGGAAATCCTTTTTTAGAACTAAAATTGCTAGAATTATAACAGAAATACTATATACTCTGGAATATAATTAATGAAAAAAACATTACTAACTGCTTTTATATTGTTTTTTGCTATACTATCTTTAAGTGGATGTACAGCTGGACTTACTGAACCTGAACTAGACTTTGAACCACCAAAATATGTAGAAGAAATGCCTGCTCGTGAAGATAAAAAAGATTTTACTTCTACAGGTAGTATCTTTGGGCAAGGGGATAACCCTCTGTTCTCAGATCATAAAGCAATGAACTTAAACGATATAGTCACTGTTGTTATTTCAGAAACTGCACAAAGTTCAAATACAGGTGCCAAACAACTGAGTGAAATAGATACATCAACACTTGGTGGTGGAGTTTTCACAACTGGGGGCGCAACAACTGGTACAGGGGCAAATGGCACATTAAGTAATGCCATAGGCTCTCTAAATGGTTATACAAATGCTGGGTTTAATACAAACTCAGTACTTAGTTAAAGGGCAGGGTTCAGCAACAAAAGATGCAAGTTTTACGACAACAGTATCTGCTAGAGTAGTGAAAATACTACAAAATGGAAACTATTTTATCTCTGGTAGACGTGAGATACTTATAGACCATCAAAAACAAATAATTCAGATAAGTGGTGTAATTCGCCCTTATGATATAGACCAAAATAATAATATTAACTCTTCACAAATCAGTGAAGCAAAGATTCTTTATAAGACTGAAGGGGATGTGGAACGTGCAACAAAACAAGGTTGGGGAACTAAAGCAATTCAGGCTATTTGGCCTTTCTAGTTTAGTATATTTTTTTTTAGCAAGTCCACTACTTGCCGGAAGCTTTGAGGACTTTAAAAATACAGAAAATGCTACTTATGAGAAGTACCGTGATAAAAATGACATCGCATTCACTTCTTATTTAAAAGAGGAATGGGAAGAGTACACAGCAAAAGAATCTCCTGCTTTATATGAGAAACAAAAACCAAAAAGTATAAGACCTACGAGAGAAAGACAAATAAAAAATATTGGCCCTAAGGTTAATATCAAAATCCCAACAATCAAAAAACAGACCAAAATACTTGATAGACCTAAACTAGTCGAGAAAAAGAATAAAGATATTTATATAAACTATTTTGGACAAGATTTAGGTTTTAATATCGATGATACAATTCGTGATACACAGTATTATCCTCAAAACCAATCTGGTATAGCAAACTTTTTTGACCGTATGGCTTCAAGTGATTATGAAGGAACTCTTTATGAGATAGAAGAAGTTCGTCACAGCTTAAATTTAAATGATTGGGGAGTATATCAACTCATAAATCAACTTTCAAATGCTATTTACGACTCTCCTGATAGTAGAAAACTATATGCATGGTTTCTTTTTAATAAACTTGGGTATGAAGTGAAAATTGGGCTAGAGGATAACCATATTGTCCTTATGCACTACAGTAAAAAAATTATCTACTCTACTCCAAGTTATAGTTTTGGAGATAAAAAGTTTTATGTCATAAGTTCTTATGCAAAATCTCCTCTTGGCAGTATTTATACATATAAAAAAAATTATCCTAATGCAAACAAAGCTTTTGATTTAGAGTTAAAAGAACTTCCAAATTTTACAAAAAACCTCAAGACAAAAACAGTCTCATTTAAACAATTTGGTAAGCTTTACAGTTCGACATTTTCTTATGACATAAACCTTATTGATTTTATGGTAACATATCCTCAAGCAGACTATGAGACTTATTTTAATGCACCAATGAGTTCTATAGCCTATGAGCAAATAGCATCGGATATGAAAAAGTACCTCAATACAAAGCACTCAAGCCATGCAATAAACTTTGTTTTAAACTTTGTACAAAAAGCATTTGAGTATGAAAGAGATCAGCAACAGTTCTCCAGAGAAAAAGTTATGTTTCCTGATGAAACACTCTATTATGATAAGTCAGACTGCGAAGACAGAGCTATTTTATTTGCCTACCTTGTACGAAAACTTTTTAAAATAAATGTAATTGGTGTGAAGTATAAAGACCATATGGCAACGGCACTCTATATACCGATGAAAGGGGATAGTGTTAAGGCTGAGGGGCGAAAATTTATTATTGCTGATCCTACATATGTAAATGCAAATATTGGGCAAAGCATGCCAAAATATAAGTCAGTGATTCCACAGAATTTTATTATGTTACATAAGGGGAAGTAGTCATGGGTTTAGATTTTGAGAACACAAACATGATTCTTTAAAAATAGATGCTACTTTTATTTTGCTAAACCTAAATCTGAATTAACCACACTGCAAAAGGAGAGTTAAGATGAGTAATGAAATTAAAGAAGTTGAAAATGGTCCATTGATTTTAGAGATGGATAAGCCACTTTTAGTTAAAGATGGAGAGCTTATGCTCAGTAAGTCTACTGTATATCTTTGTAGATGTGGGCAATCTTCTAAAAAGCCTTTTTGTGACGGAAGCCACCAAAAAAGTGGTTTTACTAGTAAGAGAGACATCAGTAAAGAGCTTTTAGAAGATTACGAGGGTAAAGATATCACTATACACTTTAATCGTTCTATATGTGCTGGTACTGGCACTTGTGTAGAGAGTTTACCTTCAGTTTTTTTAGCAGGTGAGAGAAAAGATTGGATTCAACCTAATGAGAATAGTGTTGAAAGTATTATAAAGACTATTAATACTTGTCCATCAGGAGCTTTATCGTATAGTATTAATGATTCAGTTTATATTGACAATAGAGAGTTCCCTAAGGTCACTGTACTAAAAAATGGTCCATATAGTGTTGAGGGTGTTGTTTACAAGCATAAAGATACTCCAACTAATTTTTGTGAGAGTAAATATACTTTATGTCGTTGTGGTATGTCTAAAAATAAACCCTATTGTGATTACTCACATGCCATTAACAAATGGAGTGATGAGTAAGTCCCATTTGTTAAAAAAAAGTGGCTTATAAGTTAATAGCAACTTTATAAGTAGGATCATCTTCTTCATAAGAACAGTGTGGACCAGCCTTTTTAAGGATGGCTTTACAGTCCGCTGAGAGGTGACGAAGGAGAAGGTTTTTCCCTGTATCTTCGTACTTCTTGATAATAGCATCAACAGCTTCAACTCCACTCGCATCCATAACTCTTGCATTTTTAAAGTCTATTACAACTTTTGGTGGGTCTAGGTCTATGTCAAAGTTATCACTAAAAGTAGTTGTACTACCAAAAAAGAGTGGACCTTCAAGCTCGTAAACTTTAGTTCCATCATCTTCTGTATGTGTTTGTGACCAGATACGAGCATGTTTCCATGCAAATGCAAGTGCAGATATGATAACACCCGCGATAACTGCAATAGCTAAGTCTTCAAAAATAGTAATGATAGTAACAGTAACCATTACAAAAGCATCAGTACGAGGCATATGTTTCATATGAGAGAAACTTGACCACTCAAATGTTCCAATAGCTACCATAAACATGATTCCAACGAGAACAGCTACGGGGATAGTGTTTAAAACATCAGTCATTGATACTACTAAGATAAGTAGTCCAACTGCTGCTGTAAATGATGATAAGCGACCAAGTCCACCTGAAGTGAAGTTAATGATACTCTGACCAATCATAGCACAACCAGCCATACCACCAAAGAAACCACAAGCTACATTACCTGTACCCAAGGCAATACACTCTTTATTAGCATTTCCTCGTGTTCCACCACTCATCTCATCTAAAACAGAGAGAGTAAGAAGAGACTCTATAAGACCAACAAGTGCCATAATAACAGCATAAGGAAGAACTAAAATAAGTGCATCAAGACTAAAAAGTGTCTCTGGAATAATAAGATGTGGCAGTTGTCCTGAAAACTGTGTTAAGTCTGCAAGGTCACCTACTAAAATTGTATCAAGTTTAAAAAAGTAGACAGCAAGTGTGAGTCCAACGATTGCAATTAGTCCAGAAGGAATAGCTTTTGTTACTTTTGGAAGAGCATACATAATAAGCATTGTGATAACAACAAGAATGTACATCATGTTACCTTGGCCTTCAAAGAATTTAAACTGTGCCATTGCGATAACGATAGCAAGGCCATTTACGAAACCATATAATGCAGGTTGCGGAACTAAACGGATAAATTTACCTAGTTTAAATAGACCAAATGCGACTTGGATAAGACCTGTCACAATAGTTGCAAGTAGGACATAGTTAAGGAGGTGCATATATAAATCTTCACCAACTAAACCACTAAGCTTTAACATACCGTTGACTTCTAGTGTAAGTCCGATAAGTACAACAGCAACACTTCCTGTTGCTCCGGAAATCATACCTGGTTTACCACCGATAATAGCCGTGATAAATCCGAGGATAAACGCAGTGTAAAGCCCAACAATAGGACTAACTTCAGCGATAAAACTAAATGCGATAGCTTCAGGAACGAGTGCCACTGCAACAACTAAACCCGATAAAATATCGTTTTTAATATTTGCTGCTGTATATTTTTTTAAATCAAACAATGCTATATACCCTTAGGAGAAAATAATTTCGAAATTATAGCAAGTTTTTGAATAAAATAAAGGAAGAGAATTATACTAGTATAGTAGTATAGGAGTAAGTAATGCTTTGAGGTTAAAATTTAGTTTTCACTGTTACAATACTTTATAACAAAATTAGAAGGATCTATTATGATGCAAAAAGTTTTTTTAGGTATTCAAGTTGTTGCGGGTTTAATGTTAGTCGTTTTTGGATTAAACAAGTTTTTAGACTTTATCCCAATGGCTACTCCTGCTCCTGAGATGGGAACATATATGAGTGCTTTATTTGCTACTGGATTTATTTTTCCTCTGATCGCAGTGATAGAGATTGTGTCAGGTCTAGCTTTTATTAGCAATAAGTTTGCTTCTTTTATGGTTCTAATTATGGCACCTGTTATGGTAAATGCATTTTTAGCGCATCTGTTTTTAGACCCTGCTGGAATCGCTGGAGCAGCGTTTATTAGTTTTGCACTCATTATCATTATGATTAGAAATAAAGATCGTTATAAAGAGATTTTTAAAGTATAAGTATCTACACAAGCAGGCGGTCAGCCCACATAGTAAGTTCCACTAAAGAGAGTTGTCTACTAACACGGTCTACTTCTTTACCGCCTTTAAACGCGATAATAGTTGGAAGCCCTGTTACACCATACTCTTTTGCTACAAGTTGGTACTTCTCTGCATTTACTTTAAGAAATCGCACCTTCATACCAAAACCAAGTGCTGCATCTTCATAGTCTTCATACATAGCCATACAAGGACCACAAGTAGTTGAGTAAAAGTCAACAAATACAGCTATATCGTTCTCTGTGATATGTTTCATACAAGCATCATCACTCACGTCTAATGTAAATGGATCACTTAAATCACCCTTACATTGTGAACACTCAACTATATGGCTCTCTACATCGATCTCAACTGCGTTTACACTACTACATTCTGGACATACTACATTTTTTGTTCCCATTATTTCTAACCTTTTTGGTAAATATTTAGCGAAGTAACTATGTTTTTGTCTCATCTATTACTTCTTTTTTGTAAATGCTATCTGTGCACTACTATATGTTTTGCCAAAACTCTTGGCTAGATTGTGAACCTGTTTTAAGGCACTTAGGAAGTCTTCCTTGATTAAAGAAGAAAGAGGATGTAAAAATAGAGCATATAAAGTATCATCAGTTACACCATATCTACAATCAAGAGCAGAGTGAAAGTTCGCATCCATAAGTGAGTCTTTTATCTTTGGGGCTAAACAAGAGTACTGAGTAATAGGTGCGATGATTCTCATACGGTTAAACTCTTCATCAGGGTAGAGTGCCATTTTTGTGTTAGAGTACTTAAAAAGCACATAACCTGGTTCTTCTTCTAGTACTTCAGTCTCGATTTGGTTTTTTAGGATGCCTCGTAACTTCTTTTGAGTCATCAGAGCTACATTATCGTGAGCTGCTTGCTCATCCATTACATTTTTTAGGGTATATTTTTTCATAAACTTTTTCATAAACTTTTTTATAATTATAGCCTATATTTTAAGAAGCTCAAAGTTTTAAAAAAAATCTGCTATCATAAGCTAATAATAATTCAATGGATACAGCATGAAAAATTGGTACGAAAAATCACGAGCTAAAACAGAAAATCTATTTCAAGATATAGTCAATCATGACTTTGTAAAAGAACTTATGAGTGCAACTTTAGATGAAGATACCTTTGGTTTTTATGTAAACCAAGACTCACTTTACTTGAGCGAATATAAAAAAGCACTCGTTGGTGTAGGAACTAAGTGCCATAAGCCAAAAGATACACAGTTCTTTTATGAAGCTGCTACTGGTATCATTCAGGTTGAAGATGCCTTGCATAAAGAGTTTTTACAAAAGAAGTACATAAGTGCAGAGCCTTCTCCAACTTGTGAGTTATACAACTCATACCTAGCAAGAATTGTAAGTAACGAGTCTGTAGAAGTTGGAGTTGCAGCTGTACTGCCATGTTTTACTATCTACAAAGAAGTGGGGGACTATATCTTAGCTAATCAAAGCAACAAAGACTCTAATCCTTACCAAGCATGGATAGATACATATGCGAGTGAAGAGTTTGCTCTTATAGTAGAAGAAGCTATAAGCATAGTAAACACTTATGCTCTTACTGCTTCACTTGAGAACTTAAAAATGATGGAAGAGGTATTTATCAAAACATCTAAGTTAGAGTGGATGTTTTGGGATTCAGCTTACAAACAAGAGGCATGGAAAATATGAGTGAGTCATATACTTGTGTTTTAACTATAGCTGGGTCTGACTCTGGGGGTGGAGCTGGTATCCAAGCGGATATAAAAAGTATCTCTGCAAATGGTGGTTATGCCGCTTCTGTTATAACGGCTTCTACTGCTCAAAACACACAAGGTGTAACTGATATACATGCCATTCCTGTGCCACATATCATAGCTCAGATGAAAGCAGTTTTTGATGACATCAGTTTTTCTGCTGTTAAAATAGGTATGTTACATTCATCAGAAGTTATCCAAGCTGTAAAAAGTACTTTAGAGAACTACAAGATGAAAAACATTGTTTTTGACCCAGTGATGATAGCAACATCAGGAGATAAACTACTTAATGACGATGCAGTACAAAGTCTAAAAGAGTTTTTACCTCACGTAATGCTCATAACACCTAATATCCCTGAAGCTGAGTTACTTATAGGACATAGTATAGACATAAACAACATGCAAGAGACTGCACAAGAACTCTCTGAGATATACCATACTTCTGTTTTACTAAAAGGTGGACACTTAAAGCTAAGTGACACTATGACGGATATACTTTATAACTTTGAGAGTAAGAAAACTACTGTCATACATAACAAAACAGTAGAGACTATAAACACTCACGGAACTGGATGTTCTCTCTCGTCTAGTATAGCGACTTTCATAGGTTTAGGCTCTACACTTGAAGATGCTTGTTTTAAAGGCTGTGCATATCTAAACATGGCTATAGCAAAAGGTAAGGATAAGGTTATAGGTCATGGACATGGACCTGTAAATCATTTTTCTTTATGAAAACAGATGCACAAGTTAAAAGCTTAAAAAACTATACAGAGTTTGAAAAGTTAGTAAGTATTTCTCCTGAGCAAGAGAGACAAAAAAAGATAAAAGCGAATGCTGAGTATATCGAGTACATCAAAGAACACGATAAAGAAGCTTACAAAAACTACCTGAGTTACTCAACCTACTTAAAGGTTTGAGTCTTCACTAGTTTTAACTCTTTGTTGACATAAAGTTTTAGATAAATCGCAGCACTTGTGATGATGAGAAACATACTTATCCACAAGTATATGATAGAAAGCTCAAAAACATACACAACTAAAGTAAAGAAAATTAGTGGCATAAATATCTGTCTGTAAAAACTTACATACGGTACAACAAAGGGTCTTTTAATCCCTTGAAGTGTTGAGGTTGAGATAAAAATAGTGATAAATGAGAAAAATATAAAACTCTCAAAGATTATGTACACATAAGCGATATCAACAACCTCTGTATCTGTGTCAAACACCATAATCATATACTTACCAAAGAGAGCTATCAAAACTACTCCAACTGCACTCATGATATAACCGTACTTTAAAGCCTTATGTATAACTTCATCTATGCGCTCAAAGTTCTTCGCACCAAAGTTATTTGATACTATAGATATGACGGCTGTGTTTAAACCTAACATCGGAAGTAAGATGATTTGCTCAACTCTATAGCCTATACCAAAAGCAGCGACAGACTTAAAACCATAAATAGATACAAAGTACATAGTTATCATGCTTCCAAGAGAGCCTAAAAACATGTTTATGCTTGTTGGAATGGCTTGTTTGAGTAAGTGTTTATAAACTTTAATCTCTGGAGTAGACTTGAAAAATCTAGATACATTAAAAAGCTCAGTTTTGTAAAGTTTATAAAGCATAAAAATTAGTGTGATGTACTGAATCATAACAGTCGCAAGAGCAACTCCACTTATGCCAAATGCAGGGATAAAGTAAAACCCGTGTATAAAGAGTGGATCAAGTATGACATTTAAAACAAAGCCGATAATCAAAATGTTTCTATAACTCTTAGTATCGCCTAGGGCTATTAAAACAGCATTTGCACCTAGACCTATGAGCATAGGAAATATACCAAGCAGGATGATGTATGTGTACTCTAACGCATACTCTAGTACCTGACCTGTAGCACCCATCAAAATAAATATATACTTTAGAAGTATAAAACTAATAATAGTTAAACAAAAAGCGATAATGACAAAGAGACTGATACCGTGTGAGGTGTAAAGCTTCGCCATGTTTCTTTTGTGCTTACCGAGTGCTCCACCAACATATGCCGTGATAGCAGATGAGAGTCCAAAACTCACAGACAAAAGCATAAAAAATATCATAAAACTATAAGTAAGTGCTGAGATAGCCTCTGTAGATATTTGACCGATGTAAAATGTATCTACTACATTGTACATAGTGTTAAAAAACATACCTATACTTGAGGGAATGGCGATTTTAAAGATGAGTTTGTTTATATCTTTTGTGATGAGTTCATTAGTGTTTTTCATAAGTGTGACTATACTCTAATAGTCTTACACTCAGGACATAGAATTTTATGAGTTTCTTTTTAAAGAACTCTTGTTTTGTATATTAGACTGTAGTGGGTTTTATTGGGGTGAATTGTAATGTTGTTTTGGAAGTTTTAATATTTTTGTTGCTACGATTTGTTATATCTTTGAGTTTTAAAAGTTGTTTTTACTAATGTAGTTGAATAGGTCTTACCAAGTAAAACTTGGTGAGACACAAGAAACAAATTATTTATTTAAATTCTACAACATCTGCAGAGATATAAATTGTTTTCTTTCGAAAAAAAGGATAAAAAGTTCCTTTACTATCTGTAGTTATATTAACTAAAGCCTGTGAACCATGAAGGTTTGCTTTTTTTAACATATCTTTTTTCGCTCTTGCAACAAGATTCTCTTTTGAAAGACCAATTCCTAGGAAATAGCTTGCTGAGGCTTCACCTTCAACTGATTTTACTATATCAAAATTAGCTTTACTAAGCTGAACTTGTGTTTGTGCTACATGTCCCATAGAACCATTTGTTACAGAACATCCTGTAAATAATGCAATTAAACCTAGAACTAAAACACTTTGTATAAATCTCTTCATATAAGAGACCTCCGAATCTAAAATTTACCAATTTATTTTCAATAAGCAGGCATATCAAAATTTCCAAATAATACGGGAACTTGGATATAACTCTTTATTCATCTACATTATATAAAGTAACTTAAATAGGATAAATAACTATAATTAATAATATATATTAATTATGAATAAATTAGTAAAAATGAAGTTATTCACAATATTTAATGAAATAATGAGAAAAAAGGAAGAGTTTTCTTAAAGCTTGGATGTATGTTTAATACTGAAATCGTCGATAACTGAACACTTAGTGTGTTATTTGTAAGATTTCTTACATAACACACACTATGTTCCTTAAGGGAAGAGGTAAGGTTTACTTTAAAGAAGTAAGTTGTTCTAAAACTTTTACGCGTTTAGCTTCTGCGTCTGCTAGAAGTCCACGGTTTTTAGCAAGTACATCTTCGGGAGCATTTGCTACGAAACGTTCGTTGTTTAACATGCCGTTTAGTTTGCCTATCTCTTTTTGAAGTTTTTCATCTTGTTTTTCTAACTTGGCGATGATAGAACTAAGGTCGATGCTATCAGTTGGGATGAAAGTCTCACACTTGTCTGAGATGTCACTTACTGCATTTGCTATCTTAGTATCTGTAAATGTTACTTCTGTTACTTTTGCAAGTTTGATGATAAACGGAAGCATCATTTCTTTTTCTGTGTCAGATAAACCATCTATCTTTACAAAGGCTTTTTCTATTTTCTGGTTTGCTAAGTCTACAAGAACTTTCGCACGACGGATGGAAACGATTGCATCCATGATGATCTCAAAAGTTGCTTCTTCTGGACGTTGCTTAGTTTTTGTTGGAAAACGCATAAGCATGATAGACTCACCATCTTCTAAGCTAGTTCCACTAAGCTCATGGTAAAGGTGCTCCGTGATAAACGGCATAAATGGATGAAGTAACTTCATAGCCTCTTTAAACACAGCTCCAAGTTCTACTATAGAATCTTTGTCAGCTTTACTGAGCTCTATACCCCAACCACAAAACTCATTCCAAAGGAACTTGTACATTACAAGTGCTGCATCGTTGAACTTGTACTCATCTAAGTAAGCACGAACTTCTTTAGTAGCAAAGTTAAGACGCGAAAGCATATACTTACCAAGAGGTGTCTCTACACAAAAACTATTTAAATCAGGGAAAACATCTACATTCATTTGAAGGTATTTTACTGCATTGTAAAGTTTGTTTGTGAAGTTACGGTTTAACTCTAACTTCTCATCACTCATACGGATGTCACGACCTTGAGCGGCAGATATAGCAAGAGTGAAACGCAGGATGTCTGCTGAGTACTTCTCTATAGTGTCCAGAGGGTCAACAACATTTCCTTTAGACTTAGACATTTTCTCACCGTTCGCATCACGCACAAGTGCATGAAGATAGATGTGTTTAAATGGAAGTTGACCGTTGAAGTTTTCACCCATCATCATCATTCTAGCTACCCAGAAGAAAAGGATGTCAAAACCAGTGATAAGAAGAGTGTTTGGATAGAAGTCTGACATATCTGACTCGTTCCAAAGTGTTCCTTTTCCTTCTTCACCATTTGCACGACCAAGAGTAGAGAACGGCCATAGAGCAGATGAGAACCAAGTATCTAGAACATCAGGGTCTTGTGTTAAGTTTTTACTTGAACACTTAGGGCAAGACTCAGGATTTTCATCTTCTGTTGCATACTCATGTCCACAGTCATCACAGTAAAACACTGGTATCTGATGTCCCCACCAAAGTTGACGAGATATACACCAGTCACGAAGTTCACCCATCCAAGAGTTGTAAGAGTTTATCCAGTGTGGTGGGAAGAACTGAGCTTCACCTTCGTTTGTTTTAACTATAGATGCATCAGCTACATCTTTTTTAACAAACCACTGTCTAGAGATATAAGGCTCAACGATGTTTTTACATCTGTAACAGTGCCCTACCTGGTGTTTGTGGTCTTCTATCTTAACGATAAATCCCTCTTCATCAAGGCGTTTAACGATGATGTCACGAGCTTCCATACGTTCAAGTCCTTCGAACTCTTCAGCATACTCGTTTAGGATTCCTTTTTCATCAAAAACTGTGATGAACTTTAGGTCGTGGCGTTTACCAACTTCGTAGTCATTTTGGTCGTGTGCAGGTGTTACTTTTACTACACCTGTTCCAAAGTCCATATCAACATGTTCGTCAGCGATGATTTTTACAGTTCTCTTTAGAAGTGGAAGTTGTATCTCTTTACCTATGAGGTGAGAGTAACGAGCGTCATCAGGGTGAACCATAACAGCAGTATCACCGAAGTAAGTCTCAGGTCTAGTTGTAGCTACTTCAACACTTCCTGTGCCATCAGCAAAAGGGTAAGTCATGTAGTAAAACTTACCATCATGGTCTTCGTGCTCTACTTCGATGTCTGAGAGTGCACCATCGTGAGTACACCAGTTAACCATGTAGTTTCCACGAACTATTAAACCATCATCATAGAGTTTTACAAATGCTTCTTTTACAGACTGTTGTAGTCCAGCATCCATAGTAAAACGCTCACGCTCCCATGCAGGAGATACACCCATGTGGCGAAGTTGTTCTGTCATGATTCCAGCTGATTCTTCTTTCCAAGCCCAAGCACGTTCTAAAAACTTCTCACGGCCTAACTCTTCTTTTGTAGTACCTTCAGCTAGGAGTTGTTTCTCAACTACATTTTGAGTTGCGATTCCTGCGTGGTCTGTTCCTGGTTGCCATAGAGTTTTATAACCATCCATACGTTTGTATCTAGTGATAATATCTTGGAGTGTAAATGTAAGTGCATGACCTATGTGTAGGCGGCCTGTTACATTTGGAGGTGGCATCATGATAGAGAAGTTTTTTCCCTCTTCTTGGATGCTTTTGTTAGCATCAATTTCGAAGTACTTACGTTCTTCCCAAATTTTGTAATATTTGTTTTCAGTCTCTTTAGGGTTGTATTTGTTATCTGACATGAGTAATAGCCTTAAAATCTCTAGTTTAAAATTGCGCGATTATAGCTAAATACTACTAAGCATATCCTTATAAACTAAACTGCTATTCCACTTATTCTTTGTTTGATACTTGCCTTGTCTATGTACATGTTTTGTCTGCAAGTTCTAGTTTATTATTTAGTTCATGTTCAGTGTTGTAAGCACTTACACCGATAGAAAAACTCGTACGAAACATCGTATCTTTTGCTTTAAGTTTTTTCTTTAAAACACTTTCATGTATCTCATTTATATCTTTAGAAAATATAACAACAAACTCATCACCACCGTAGCGTATGACATCATAAGTGCTTTTTTTTAAGCTCATTTGCAATAATCTTCAGTACCTTATCTGAAGTAGTTTAAGTCTATCATAACAAGCATACCATCTTTTTCAAACTTACCTATTTGAGGATGTAAGAATAGAAGTGTAGATAGCAGGTGTTACTACTTTGATGCTGTTAATAGAATTTTTGTTTCATCAGTGATTACTTGTAATAGCCTATCACCTTTATTCATATTAAACAACCTTTAATGTAATGCTTGGTTTATATCATAGCAACAGTTATTTTTGGTATAATCACAAACATTTTTTTGGAGTAGTACATGCCTTTATCACGTTTAAATAAACAACAGTATGCCGCAGCTACTTCCTCATATGCACAAAATCTTATCATCGCTTCTGCTGGGACCGGAAAGACTTCAACTATTGTGGGTCGTATCGGTCACCTTATAGCACAAGGTGTTAAACCTCAAGAAATTCTTTTACTTACCTTTACAAACAAGGCAGCCGCTGAGATGGTTATTCGTGTTGGAGAGTACTTTGGTAAGAATGTAGCGTCAAACATAGATGCAGGAACCTTTCATGCAGTTAGTTACCGATGGCTAAAAAAGTATGATCAAAAAGTTGTTTTAAAACAACAACGCGAACTCAAAACTCTTTTTCGTTCAGTTTTTGAGAAACGTAACTTTATGAACATAGATGCAGAAGTAAAACCTTATGGTGGAAACCACCTCTACGACCTCTACTCTTTTTACCAAAACACAGAACTAGAAAACAACTTTGAAGACTGGGTAAAAGAGAAGTATGAAGAGCATGCACAGTTTGCCCTCATTTATGCAGACGTAGTGGATGAGTTTGAGCGACTTAAAAAAGAGTATGGTTTCGTAAACTTTAATGACCTGCTTTTAAACTTTCGTGAGATGTGTAAAACGAGAGAAGTTGGGTATAAAGAAGTGCTTGTAGATGAGTACCAAGATACAAATGCACTCCAAGGTACACTCATAGATGCGATGAACCCACCTTCACTTTTTTGTGTTGGGGATTATGACCAGAGTATTTATGCTTTTAATGGGGCAGATATAAGTATCATCGGTTCTTTTACAAAAAAGTTTCCAGATGCACATGTGCATACTTTGACAAAAAACTACCGTTCATCTCGTCCCATACTTTCACTCGCTACAAAAGTGATAGAACATAATGAGCGAATCTATCCAAAACAGTTAGAAGTAACACGGACAGCAGATGCAAAAGCACCAAGTCTACTTGCATTTGATGAACTCTTTGATCAGTATCACCAGATTGCAGGAATGATAAAAGCTTCACAGACTCCAAGAGAAGAGATAGCAGTTATCTTTCGTAACAACTCTTCGGCTGATGGTATAGAAGTAGGTCTTCGAGAACTTGACATTGCTTGTAAACGTAAGGGTGGTACTTCGTTTTTTGACTCACGTGAGATAAAAGCCATACTTGATTTATATACTTTACTTGTAAATGAGTCAGATATGATGGCATTTATACATCTCTTTGAATTTGCACGTGGTATCGGTTCTGCTATGGCAAAAGAGCTCTACATCGCTTTTAAAAACTTGGGTCATGGAAGTATGTTTTATGGTCTATATGCTCCTGATGAGTCTATCAAAAATCCTTTTGAGAAGAGAAAACTTAACCACCAACTTGGGCTCTTTGATGACTTCTTAGAACTCGGAGCAGTTGGTAAATATGCCAAACTTGACTTCGAGCCTAAGTTTATGAAAAACCCTATACTTAAACATCCAAAACTTACAAAAGACTCCGCTACTTTTGTGCATAACTTTTACCTTCTTTTTCGTGATTTAAAGGGAGTAAAAAAACCTTACACAGTAGTAGAAAAAATAGTCAAATCAGCACTTTTTGGATATATTGCAGATACACTTGCAAGTAAACGAGCCCAGCTAAAAGATGGCAGTATAGATGAGAAACAAAAGACAGAAGCACTGACTCGCATACAAAGGAAAAACCTGCTTCTTCTTGAACTGACAAAACCATATAAAGAACATGAACGTTTCTTAAATGCTATGATTTTAGGTTCTTCAGACTTAACACAGGGTGAGGGTGTAAACCTTCTGAGTGTTCATGGAAGTAAGGGTTTAGAGTATAAAGAAGTGTATGTGATTGATCTAATGGATGGGCGTTTTCCTAATCGAAAGTTGATGCAAAGAGGTGGTTCTCTTGATGAAGAGCGACGTCTTTTTTATGTCTCAGTTACTCGTGCAAAAGATATTCTCTATCTCTCATATGCAAAGTACGATAAGGTCAAAAAACAAAATTTTGTACCAAGTCAGTTTTTATATGAAGCAGGACTAGTGCCTAAAGATGAAGCATATAGGAAGATGGCAATGCAGGATGAAGATAAAGAAGATTAATTTGTTATAATTAGACTCTTATAACACAAATAAAAAAGGGAAAAAATGTTTAATAAAAAATTAGTAATAGCACTTGTATCGTTTATAGCAGTTATGTTGACTTTTGGAGCATATATGTTAGATGAAGCTGCAAATGGTAAAAGTACAACTACAGTACTTCCAGTTATATCTACAAAACTTGTAAAAATAGATGGTATGACTTGTGAGTCTTGTGAGTTAGCTTTAGCAGGAGCTGCTAAAAAGATGAAAGGTGTAGCGAGTATCACTGCATCTGCAAAAGATGGAAATGCAGTTGTAAAATACGACTTAGTTAAAACAGATATAGATGCTGTTATGAAAGAAATAAGAAAAACGGGTTATAGACCTATCTCTTATGAAGACTATGATGAAAAAGCGGTTAAACTAGCATCACATAAGCCTAAAGAGTCAAACACCACAATGAAATGTGGTGCAGGTAAGTGTGGAGGGGAGGACTAATCCTCACTTCTCATTTTTCTAGTTTCTAAAAAGTAGCTATGTCCTAAGTATATTATATAAAATACTGAGGCAAAAAAGACTACAAATGGAATAAGTGAAAGAAGATACAACCCCAGTGTCTTCAAGCGTAGAGTCGTAGAATGGAAGAACTTTATCTTCATGTTCTCCTCTTTTGTACAAATAGTAGACCCCACATCATATGTCATCATTTTATGAAAAAAGTAATATAGCGGTAGGTTAAATGCAACTATGTTTACAATGGGAATAAAATACAGTGGTATAAAAAGAATAAACATTATAAACATAATTAAGGCCCATTTTACAGTTAAAAAGAGTGCCTCAGCTATGTTTGAATGTCCTATTAACTCTACATCACTATATTGGCGGCGTTGTAGTTCTCTTAAAATCGTAGGTGTTAAAAAACCAACAACTATAAGGGCTACAAAAATAGAGAAGTAGAGTGTTAAGAAACTACCAATAGTGTACACTAAAAAAGTAGCTATCCATGAAGTGACAGCACTACCCATAAGCCACTTAACAAGTGTAGTTCCCTCTAGTGTAGCTTGAAATGTGTCCGTGTTTTGTACACCATTTACAATGCTAGTCTCAGTTGTATTTACTTGCATACTTCCAAGAGACTCAAGCCCAATACCAGCAACTACAAAAAATAGAGCATATAAAATAAGCATACTAAATATAAAAGGTAATAAAGAATACTTTATCATTGTACCTGTAAAAAGGTCTTTAAGCGCAAGTGCTAAAGTAGAGTTTTCGCTATTCATTTATTTCCTATATTTATACTCTTAAGAATTTCTTAACTTGATAGTTGTTAAAGCATTTCCGATAGGTTTGCAAATCGTCCAGGATGCAGTTCTACCATTTATCTTTGCTCGGTACTGCGGTCTTTGTTCCTAGTTTTGATACATAGTCTGCTATCGCATTTACTTCTTTTGGTGTTAGTAGTTGAACTGATGTAGCCATCTGTCCTCTGAGTGGTCCACCGAAGGTCAATGCTTTATATCCTTGAATCTTTGCAATCAACAACTCTTTAGGCTGTCCTGCAATCACATATGGTACTGCTAATGGATGAGTTGTACCTTTATCACCGTGACACTTCATACATTTATCAACATATAGTGCTTTAGCATCAATTGATGGATCTGCTGCTGGTGCTTTACTCAAGTTTTTAAATTCAGTTCTACCATCATTGTTACTACATCCACTCATACTTAATCCCACCAGTAGAGCCCCTGCTATCAATCCAATATACACTTTCATAGTTAATCCTTTAATAAGAGTAATAAGCCTTATTCCTTTGAATACAGTATGTAAACAAGAAGTGCTTGAAATTATTATAAGGAAAATAAACTTAATTTTATATTAAATAGAAAATTAATATAGAAAGATATATTTAGGAGAATATTTTGTTAAGTCTATTTAAAAAACTAATAGTTGATCTTGTTTTGACTAACATGGCTAGATAATATTTTAATGTGTGATATTCTTTGCAGCAAGGTAAGCACTAGACCATGCAAACGCGAAGTTGTATCCACCTCTACGGCCAACAACATCTAAAACTTCCCCTACAAAGTAAAGGTTTCTTTGTTTTTTACTCATCATTGTTTTCTCATCTATTTCGCTTGTGTCTATACCACCACCAGATACTTCGGCATGTCTAAAGCCGTGAGTATCTTCTACTTCAAACTTCCAGTTGAGCATTAGGTTTGCTATGCGTTTGGCTAGTTTTATGTGAATCTCTTTACCTTTTATAGTGTTAGCTATATTTAACTCTTCAAGTAATCCATTTGCAATTTTTATAGGGATAATCCCGACTAAAATATCTAAGATAGTTAGTGTAGGCATATTTTGAGCTACTTTAGAGATATGCTGTGAGAGTTTTTGCATGTTAAATGCAGGTAAGAGGTTTACACTGATATCTACAGCTTGAAATCCAAGCAGTGCAGATGAAACAGCTTGGGAGATATCTAAGATAGCGAAACCTGAAACACCATAGTTAGTAAAAAGAACATCACCACTTACACTTATGTCTTTGACACCATTTAAGATAAGAGTCACTTCTGCACTCAGTTTAACACCACTCATCTTTTTAGCTATCTGTGAGTTGAGATGGAGTTGTACAAGACTTGGATAAGCAGGAAGAGTAGTGTGTCCAAACTCTTTAGCAAACTCATCACCATTAGAATTTCCACCTAGGTGTTCACCAGCACGTGCACCTGTAGCAACTATGAGAGCATCAGAGTCATTCATGAGTTGTTTTATATTTGTAATGTGAGTCTCAGTATGAAAGACTATACCAAGACCTTTGGCATAGTCTTCAAATATTTTTACAACACTCTTTGCCTCATTTGAGAGAGGATAAGCACGACCATCGTCTAAAATATTTAACAATAGACCGATTTCATTACAGAACTTCTCAAATTTATCAAAGCCGAAACTTTGAAGTGCAAAGTCTACAAATGAAGGATTTTGGGAGAAGTAGTCAGAAGATGAAAGATGTCTGTTTGAAATATTACAACGGCCATTTCCACTTACTAAAATCTTTTTTCCAATTTTGGTATTTTGCTCATACACTTCTACTTTTGCACCTGCTTTAGCACAAAGAATGGCAGATAAAATCCCACTCGCTCCAGCTCCAATGATAGAGACTTTTTTACTCACTTAGAGACTCACGATTTTAGCACCGAACCCACCTAAGTGTTGTGGTGCATCAGCAAATTTTTGAACTCGTGGATGTGCTATAAGAAAGTTTTTCACTGCAAAGGAGAGTTTACCTGTACCTATACCGTGATAAACTATAACTTCATCCCAGCCATTTACAAGTGCATCATTTAAGAATTTATCCAAAACTTCACAAGCTTCATCAGCACGCAGTCCATGTAAGTCACACTTTAGTCCTGCTCTTTTTTCTACATTTACACTTACATTTGTTTGTGGTTTTGCTTTAAGAGCTTTAGTGTGGCGAAGATGTTTTGTTTTAACACGAACTTTCATCCCATCCATCTCTATAGTAGCCTCTTTTTCACCTCGCATTGAGATGATAGTTCCACGACTTGAGTGGTACTTTACAACATCTCCAACCTTAAAAGTCTCATCTCTTTGGAGTAGCTCTTCACCTTTTGGTGGCAGTTTTTTATTTGCCTTGTCCATTGCACGGTGAATCGATTTTGAGTCATTTGCTTTTGCCGCGGCTTTTGCTTCACTTATGGCAACATCATAGCTGCGTTTGAGTGCTGCTTTTTGCTCTTCTATCTCAAGGAGTTGTTCTTCTCTTGTATCTTTGAGTTGTAGCTCTTTTTTCTTTAAATCGGCTAGTTTTTCATCTACAAGAGAATGTTTGCGTTTGAGTTCGCGTTCGAGCTGGCTTCCTCTCTCTATAAGTAAGGAAAGCTTTTCAGAGTTGTCGCCATAGACAGCTTTTGCTTCTTTTACAATGGCATTGTTTATTCCATATCTAGAAGCTGTTTCAAAAGCATAAGACTTACCGATGATACCCTGCATAAACTCATAGGTAGGTTTTCTAGCCTCTTCATCATAGATGGCCGCCATAAGTTCAACATCATCACGGTCAGCCATAAGTGCAGCTAAACGTTTGTGGTGAGTAGTTACGACTACTTTTTGTCTGCGTTTAATGAGGTCATCGAGTATAACTTTAAACAAAGCAGCTGCCTCATCAGAGTCAGTTCCGAGTTCTATCTCATCTACTCCTACTAATGCTGAAGTCTCTTTAAAGATGTTGGCAAACTCTTGCATACGTCCAGCAAATGTAGAGATATCATTTTTAACATTTTGAGGGTCATCTATGATAGCTAGTACTGTTTTAAAACTTCCGATGTGAGACTTATGCTCATCTAGTTTCATAGGTATGATGTACTTTGCCATAAATGCAGATGCGAGTATAGATTTAAGTAGCATCGTTTTACCACCTGCATTTACTCCAGTAATCATCAAGATATTTTTAGAAAAATCAACACTGATAGGTTTTGCATTTGAGAGTGCAGGGTGGATAAATCCAGAAAGAACTATCTTGGTGTCTTTTTGACTCTTTACGAGTTGCATATTTTTACTCTGCGCAAAAAGAACACGTGCTTGGTAGTTGTCAAACTTTGTAAACTCTTTATCTATGAAGTTTACAAAAGGCTGTAGTTCTGCAAGTTTTCCTGAAAACTCTTTTGTGTACTCGTAAAGAAGAGCTTCTCTTTCTTGTTGGATAAATCTTATTTTTTCTTTTGACTTGAGTATACTATCAGGAGATACAAAAAAGAAACCACCGCTAGATCTTCCAACAACAGCACCTTTTAGTACATGGTTAAAACCACCACGAACTAAAAGACAATCTTCATTGTTTACAAAGTGTACTTGGGTGTCTACAAGGTATCCTGCAAGTTTAGAACTTCCCATCATTCGTTTAAGTGAGCCTGACATTGTTGCACGATGCTCTTTTATTCTAGCACTAAGACCAAAAAGGTTTTCATCAAGGTTTTCTTCAAACTTTCCATCATTTGTAAAGTACTTCTCAACTTCTGTAAATCGCTCAGGGATATTAAACTTGGCCATAAACTCACCAATGATACCATCGAGTCTACGGTTGTTAAAGTATCTAAAGTAACGAACGATTTTAACTATCTCAAAAATCTGTTCAAAGTTTAAAATACCTTGTTTTTTTAGATGCTGTTTAATGTTAGTAAAGTCTATAACCTTAGGAGGTGCTTTGAATTCTAAGAGATCAAGGGCTTTGATGTATTTGAAGTGAAGTTCTTGATCACCCTCTATATATAGAGAGCTTTCACGTGCGAAGAAACTTGAAAATTGTTCAATATGCTCAGATAAATCGAGCTGTTTTATAAGAATATTTATTCTATCTTGTTTACTGCTTACTGACATGTAGATGCGCTAATCATCTCCGAGTAGTTAGGAGTATTTTCTCGTCCTATAAAAGTATAAGTACCGACACTTAAAGTGTAAAGCGAACTATTTACATCTTTACCATCACAGCTAATTGTTTGTCCTTGCTTGTACTTTAAAACAGAATCAAGCATTTTGTTGTTCTTTTGTTTGTTGTACTCGTTGTACATAACAGCAACTGAGAGTATAGAGAGTACAATGATGATTATATAAACCTTTTGCATATGGTCAAACTCTGTAAAATGGTGTAGGGCTAAAAAAAAGAAGCCTATTACAACAAGACCTAATATATATGTCATTAAGAAGTTCCTCGTATTTGGTAAGTAATATCACCAGCTCCAAAGCCTATGATAAGTCCCTTATCTAGTCTTTGTAAATTCTGTGCATCTTTAACTACAGTTAAGTGGTTATTTGCACGTTTAATTGTGTCTGCCATTGTAAGATTATATGCCTTAAACTCTTCAACAAAATCTATGTGACGATGTGCTTCACTCGCTGCCCATACTGGAAGTATGATAAGCTCATCAGCACCATCAAAACATTTTGTAAATTCTTCAAGATTATCTATAGTACGAGAGTATTTATGTGGTTGCCAAATAGCAGTAATTTTCTCAAAACCTTTAAGGCGTGCATACTCTTTTACCGATTCAAATGTTGCTTTTATCTCTGTTGGATGGTGACCATAGTCATCTATGATTACACTATCATCTTCTGCACCAACTATATCAAAACGTTTTTTGATACCTTTAAAGTTTAAAAGGTTTGTACGGATATCTTCTATATCCATAGAATCGTTCGCTGCTAAAATAGCTAAAGCTGCATCAAGTGCTATATGCTTTCCAAATCCCCAAACACTAAACTCACCAAGATCGCGAAACTCAAATTTTGTATGAGGTTCGTTGTTGATAAGCGTGTAGTTGATGTTTGTGATATCAGTTGAAGGGTAGAGCCATTTTGCCTCTACAGTATCTACTAAGGTACTTAAAAATGGGTCTTCTGCGTTTAATACTCTATAAGGTGCTTCGTTTATAAAAGTTTTGTAACAGTCATAAAATCTATCATGATTATAGTCGTAGTATTCCATATGTTCTGGTTCTGCATTGATGACTATAGCGCAGTAGGCATTTGAATTTATAAAACTTCCATCAGACTCATCAGCTTCAAAAAGCATAACATCAGTTGAGGCGTCATAACGAACATTTGAACCAAAGGCTTTTGACTCAGCACCGATGATAGCTGAACCATTCATAATAGCGGTAAGTATAGCAGTTGTAGTACTTTTTCCATGTGCACCAGCAACAGAATAAACTTTTCTATCATCAAGAATTTTTACAAGAGCTTCTCGTCTTGCGAGAACTTCTATGCCCTTGGCTTTTGCTGCAATGATTTCTGGATTCTCGGGAGAAATTATTGCGGAGTGAACTACTAGATCTTGATCTGTAATAGCTTGTGCGGAATGAGGAACTGTTATAGTCATTCCCATTTTATGTAGTTTAGTAGTGATGAGACTATCTTTAATGTCAGAGCCACTTACTGTGTGACCTTTAAAGTGCATATACTGTGCAAGTCCAGAGATACCAATGCCACCGATTCCTATAAAATGTATTTTCATAGATTAAACCCCTTCTTGTTATTCATTATCTAGCAAGTCTTGTGCCTCTTTTGTAAATGCGGAAATATAAAAAGTTCCCTTAGTTTGAGTTATATCCATATCGGCTATCTTAGACATAAAATCGTCCAAACTCATTTTTTCTGCAGCTGCTATCCAGTGAAACTTAAGTGCCTTAGCAAAGCTCTTATCATTTGTTAAACCACTGAGAACTTCAAAAAGTGCTGCTGCATCTTTTGGTTCACCTGCTGAGTAATGTTCCATCGCATACTCATAGAGTGCACGAACTGTTGCAAAATCTTGAACTTCAGTCATATCCATCTTTCTATGAGACTCTAAAGTATCTGTGAGTTTCTCTAAAGCTAGGTCAAGAATATGGGCATAAAAACCTTGGATTGTAGCTTCATCAAAGACTTCATGTGCTTGGGACTCTAAGACATATAAAGAGGCAATATCACACTCTTGTTGTGCTTTTAGTACTTTTGTTGTTAGTGCTTCTACCTTATCCATTGAGACATTCCTTGATTCTTTCTAATGCACTTCTAGTTTTTTCTTGGTTTTCAACTAATGCTATTCTGATGTAACCTAAACCTGGATTTTTTTCTTTACGGTTATCTCTTGCTAAAAACTCACCTGGAAGGACTTTTACATTGTACTTTTCATAGAGTTTTTTTGTAAACTCTAGGGCATCTTTTACTTCTATCCAGAGATAAAAAGTAGCAGATGGTATCTCTGTGCCGAGTATCTCTTTTGCAATAATAAAGTTTTCTTTATATATCTTTCGTGCGGCTATGACATGTTCTTCATCATTCCATGCGGCGGCTGCTGCACTTTGAAGTGGAAGAGGAGAGGCACAACCTATATACGTTCGGTACTTCATATATTCTTTTAATATCTCTTTATCTCCCGCTATAAAACCAGAACGTAGTCCCGGTGCCGATGAGCGTTTAGAAATAGAGTTTATAACAAGAACATTTTTAAATTCAGAGTTTCCGACATGAGCTGAAGCTTCTAAAAGAGAAGGTGATGGAGTGTTAGCATATATCTCGCTATAGCACTCATCATTTAAAAGCACAAACTTGTGTTTAAGAGCAAGTTTTACCCAAACTCCAAGTTCATCTAGTGTTAAAGTAGATGTAGTGGGATTGTTAGGAAAGTTTAAAATTACAAGGTCACACTCGGCTAATTCTTCTTCATTTATCTTTGGTTTAAAGTTGTTTTCTTTAGTCAGGTTGAGATGAATTACGTGAGAACGAGTTGCAAGTGCTGCTCCCTCATATATCTGATAAAAAGGATTAGTGTAAGCCATAACTGGATTTTCTATATCAAAAAGTAAGAACTGTGGGAAGTTAAAAAGTACTTCTCTTGTTCCAAAACAAGGGATAAGCTCTGCGTCACTAAGGTTTGTATTAAAACGTCGTTTTACAAAAGCTCTTATTGCTTCTCTAAGATTAACTTCTCCACCTGTTTTAGGGTATTTTTTAAGAAGAGGGGCATTGTCTATCAAAGATTTTTGTATAAATGCAGGTGTTTCAAACTGAGGTTCACCTATAGTAAGGATAGATGGAGTCAAGTTTGGGTTTGGTATAATATTTTTAAGTAAATTGTTTAGTTTTTCAAATGGATAGGGTTCAAAATTCATATGTAATTATAGCTAAAAAAGATTTATATATAATTAGAGGGGTTCTTTTAAAAATATTTTTTACACTTTTTGATGAATCTTTCAATTGTGCACTTCTTAACTTTTGTTTAGCAAAAGGTTTAAATGCAGTCATGTCATTTGTCTATAAGGTATATATTTCGTTTTGAATTTGATACTCATCTAAAAAACTTTTGTATAATAGGTAAAATGAATAAAAAAGGTTAGATATGAAAATAGTTTTAGGATTAGCAGTTACATTGCTTTTTATGGGGTGTACTCTAGAGAAGTCAGAAGAAACACAAAAAACACAAGAAGAGATTTCTCACAGTATAGAGCAAATAGCAAAAGTGCTTAAAGAAGAGTCAAAAAAAATAAGTACAAAAGTTTTAACAGAGACTAAAAAAGTAGCACAAAAAAAACCTACAAAAATGATAGAAGAAAAAGTGAGTATAGATGGCAAGGTACTATTTGCTAAGTGTAGTTCATGTCATGGAGTTAATGGTGATAAAAAAGCACTTAATAAATCTCAAAGTATTAAGGGATGGAGTGTAGTTAGATTAAGCGATGCTATCAATGGTTATAAAGATGGATCATATGGTGGAAGTATGAAAGGTGTTATGAGACCTCAAGTAAATAAACTAAGTAGTGATGAAATTAAAGCACTCTCAGAGTACATCTCTAAACTATAGTAATTTATAAGAGTAGCTATTATTCAACAAATATGGCTACAATTATAAAAATATAACACTTTGTGTATAAAAAGAGAGCATATGAATATAATTGTAAATGGCCAAGATAAAGACTTTAGTGAAAATATTACTATTGAAGCATTACTAAAAGTTTTAGAACTTGATGGAAAAGTTATGGCAGCTGCTGTAAATATGGATATCGTAAAACAAGATAGCTGGGGTTCACATCGTTTAAATGATGGAGATAAACTAGAACTGCTTGACTTTGTTGGAGGAGGTTAAAACCTCTATAGCTACTACACCAACCGCATACTCTCCATCATGAGTGATGGAGACACTCACATCAACAATCTTAAACTCATTTATAATTTTTTTACTCAAAGAGAGTTTAGGTGCACCCTTATCTGTCTTATAAATCCTCATATCATGAAATGAACAGTCTTTACCTATACCTGTGCCTAAAGCCTTAGAACAGGCCTCTTTAATAGCCCAAAATCCAGCTGCTGTTTTATATGATTTTATGAGTAAGAGTTCGTCAGTAGAGAGAAATTTAAGAAGTCCCTTCTCTCCAAAGCGTTCTATCAAATGCTCCATACGAGAAGTTTTTATGAGGTCAATACCTATCATGTATAAATGTTTACTTACTGAATTACAAATTCTGTAAATGTAAAGTAGATCCCACGAATATCACCATCACTAATCATAGCATTTAAAGTATCCATAATTTGTTGAGATACTTTTTGTTTTCCTTTTTTAGAAGAAATTTCTTCAAGTGTTTTTGAAGTAAGGACTCTAATGATTCTATCACGAAGAACTGGTGATTTTGCATCAAGTTCTAAACTTAACTCTTCACCTTCAAGTTCTAAACTCATAGTAACTTTTAAATAGCGGCGTCCTGCATCACTTTTAAGGTTTACTGTAAATGTGTCGAGTGGATATAAGATACCAATATCATATAACTTTCGAGAGTTGTCATACTGAGCAGATGGCCGGCTAGACATACCATTTTTTGGAACATTCATCTCTCGCATCTGTCTATTATTACTAGGCATTTCTTCATCATCACCAAGTACTACATATAGTCCAAGAACAACTAATATTGTAATTAAGAACAGTACAACTATGATAACTATCATTAATGTATTACTTGATGTCTTCTCTCCTGATGCAGTTTCTTTTTCTTTTTTCTCTTCTTCAGCCATTATTCTTCCTGGAATGTATTAGTATTGTTAGTATAGCGAATATTTATAATTAATGACAAATTTTAATACCATTCTAAAAGTTTTGTTACTTCATCTACTATAAATGTCTTTATTGGCGACTTTTCAAGTGGTTTTTTGGCTACAAGAGCTTTTGTAATGTTTTGCATTTTTGCCTCTTTTAGTCTAACATCAAGGGCATACACCTCTCTAACATCACCAACAAGAGAGACTTCTCCAATAAATATAGTCTCTTTAGATATAGCCCTATCACGAAAACTACTGATAATAGCTGCAAGTATGGCTAAGTCTGCCGCTGTTTCTGTTATTTTTATTCCACCAGTTATATTTATAAACACATCGTATCCTGAGAGTGGTATTTCGAGTTTTCTCTCTAGTAGTGCTAGAAGCATATTAAGACGATTATTGTCAAAACCAGTTGCTTGGCGTTTAGAATTTGGAGTATGAGACTCTGAAACTAAGGCTTGAACCTCAAGGATTATAGGACGAGACCCTTCCATGATGACTGTTAGTGCTGAACCACTCTGTGTAGAGTTACGGTTAAAAAAACGCGATGCCACATCTGTGGCTGAGACAAGTCCTTCTGCTCGCATTTCAAAAACACCTATCTCACTTGTAGGGCCAAAACGGTTTTTGAACCCACGAAGTATACGAAGCTCTTGAGAAGAATCTCCTTCAAAGTATAAAACTGTGTCAACCATATGTTCTAAAACACGAGGGCCTGCTATAGATCCTTCTTTTGTGATATGTCCGATGATGAAAATGGCAATGTCTCGCTCTTTAGCGATGCGCATGAGTTCAAATGTGATTTGGCGAACTTGTGTCACACTTCCCGGTGCAGAGGTAATAGCTTCGGAATATATAGTTTGGATAGAGTCTATAATTATAAACTCATAACTACGATGTTCTAACTCAACTAAAATTTGATCGAGTCTTATTTCGCTCAGAAGATAGAGTTTATCTTCATTGGATTTTAAACGATTTGCACGAAGTTTTATCTGTCCTGCAGACTCTTCTCCCGTTACATAAAGTACATTTTTCCCTAAACTTGCTATGTTTGAACCGACTTTTAGAAGTAGGGTAGATTTACCAACTCCTGGACTTCCACCTATGAGTGTTAGGCTTCCCGGAACTACACCACCACCTAATACATTGTCAAGTTCAGGGTCAAGAGAAGAATATCTATATATCTCTTCTTCGACAATATCGGTAATACTAATAGCCTTTGTACTTTTACTTGTAGTAGACTTTGTCTGTTTAACGACTTCTTGTTGATGCTCGTTTAACTCAACAAAACTATCCCAAGCTCCACAGTTAGTACATTTTCCCATCCATTTTGGAGTTGTTAATCCACAGTGTTGACACTCAAAGAGTACTTTTTTCTTAGCCATTAGTCTGTCTTTTTGTTGGTTTTATAAGTGAAATAGTAGTATAAAAAGAGATAAATATTGTGAAATATGGCGTATTGCCATATTTTAAGTGAAAGTTCTTACTCTTCTTCTACAAAAAGAGCATCTAAAAGACCATCAACAAATTCAAACTTGTTAAAAGGAACTAAGTCTTCTGGTTGTTCACCCGTTCCTATGTAAAGTATAGGAAGTTCAAGTGCATAAGCGATAGAGAAGATACTTCCACCTTTGGCAGTTCCATCAAGTTTAGTGATGATGATGGCATCTATACCTATCATTTCATTAAAAGCTTTTGCTTGAGCTATTGCTGAGTTACCCTGTGTTCCATCAAGAATAAGAAGTGTTCTATGTGGAGCACCCCCATGAGATTTATCACAAATACGATTTATCTTTATAAGCTCATTTGCTAGGTTAGTTTGAGTGTGAAGTCTTCCTGCTGTATCGATGATAACATGATCTATACCCTTACTTTTTGCAGAGTCAATGGTATCGTATGCAACGGCTGAACTATCATGTCCTTGTTGTGAAGCAACTATAGGGATATCAAGTCGTTTAGACCAAAGTGTAAGTTGCTCAATAGCTGCTGCACGAAATGTATCTCCAGCACCTAAAATAACACTCTTACCTTCTTCTTTATACTTATATGCTAGTTTAGAGATAGTTGTTGTTTTACCAGCTCCATTAACACCTACAACTAGTTCAACAAAAGGAGCTGTAAACTCGGGCTCAATATATCTAGTATGTGCTAGAGTAGCTAGGAGTTTTGAGCGAAGTATCTCACGTGTCACTTTATCTTGATAAATTTCATTAATGATGATGTCAACTAAGTCATACTCTACATCAGCCTCAAGTAAAATTTCTTCTAGTTCTTCATGGGTGAAAGTGACTTTTTTCTTAGGAACTACTGTTTTTAGAGCTTCAACTGTTTTAGCAAGTCCTTTTTTGATAAAACCAAACATTTATAGACCTAGTGCTTTCTTTATATCACTCTCGATAAACTCTTCTTCAACGGCACCTTGATAAAAGTTGATTAATACACCATCTTTATACATAACCATTAAAGGAATCCCAAAGTTTTTACCTATCTTTAGTTTTTTCGCTACTGTATATACTAAACGGGAGTTTTCGCTAGAATTTACTAGTGCATAATTAGCATCATATTTTTCTCTAAAAATTTGGAGCTTTTCATTTTTAATATTATCTTCAATAGTTATACCAATGATTAGTAAAGAGTCTTTGTACTTCTTCTGTAATGAAGCTAAATATGAAGCTTCAGCTTGACAAGGAGGACACCAAGTAGCGAATATATCTAGAATGATAACTTTTCCCTCAGCTCCTTTTACGGTAAAACCAGTAGGACTTTTTTTCACTCTATATTGTATATTATCTAGTTCTGTAAGTAAAAATTCATTTGTTGAGAGTATAGAGTTTGCTTCATCTGAAGTACTCTGATCGTTAGAACAAGCACTAAAAAGTAAACTTATTAGGATTAGAGATGCAAGAATAGAAAATTTTAACATAATATTTTTAACCTTTAATTTGTTTTATTTGTTGTAGAATATAGCGAAATTATAGCGATAAAAGATTAAATATGACTCTGAGTAAAACTACCTTTAGACAAAACAGCTTAAAAACTTTGAAAAACAGTCCTGTACATAATAGACTTTATAAAACATCACTAGTAAATAAAAAACTATTAATGTTATTAAAAAGTAAAAAAAGACAAAAAATCCTTTTTTACTATCCACTCGATATGGAAGTAAATATTGTGAAGACCCTAGTAAAATTACGCAAGAAGCATGATATTTATATACCATTTATGGTTGAGCAAAGTTTTAAGATGGTACCATTTAGACTGCCTCTGCGACGAAAAAAGTTTAATATTTTTGAAGCAGGTAATACAAATAGAAAAATAAATAAAATAGATATAGCCATCGTTCCAATAGTTGGGATGGATGGAAATTTACAAAGAGTTGGTTTTGGAAAAGGGATGTATGATCGTTTTTTTGAAAAATTACAAAACAAACCATATACAATTTTTACACAACTCGAACTATGTTACACAAAAGAGTTTATTTGTGACGCTCACGATATTTCTTGTGACGTACTTATAACACCAAAGAAGATAATAGGAATAATATAATGTTAAACGAAATACTACTAGGTGGCGGAACTGCCATAGTAAGTGGTGTTGTTGGGTTTTACATTTCTAAAAAATTAACAAGTGCTAATTTTGATGTTTATAAACAACAAGCCATTGCTAAAGCAAATGTAATAGAACATGAAGCATCAGCACTACTTGAACGTGCTCGTTTGAAATCTTTAGAGATTGAGCATGAGGCACAAAAAAGTTTTGACAATGCTAAACAAAAAGCAAAAGCAGATATGAGTCAACGCGAAGATGTTCTTATACGCCAAGAGCAGAGTTTTAAACGCTTTAAAAAGACAGAAGAAGAAAAACTGCAAGAAGACTCAGTAAGTCTAAAAGTGCAAAAAGTTAATTTAGAAAGAAATGAAAAATCTCTAACATCATTACAAGAAAAATATGAGAAGAAGATAGATGAAGCACTCCATGTAATAGAACATAGTGCTGGCATGACAAAAGAAGAAGCAAAAACGGCACTTCTTAAAAAGGTGGAGTATAAGGCTAGGGGTGATATAGCTCATATCGTTAGACGTTATGAGAATGAAGCAAAAGAAGAGGGTGAACGTAAAGCTAACTTTATACTGGCTCAGGCAACTAGTCGTTTTGCTGGTGAGTTTGCTAGTGAGCGTTTAACTAACCTTGTACATCTAGATAACGACGAACTTAAAGGTCGTATCATTGGTAAAGAGGGGCGAAATATTAAAGCTCTTGAGACACTTATGGGTGTTGATATTATCATTGATGATACTCCAAATGTGATACTTGTGAGCAGTTTTAATCTTTATAGACGTGCGATTGCTACAAAAACTCTGCAACTTCTTATCGAAGATGGTCGTATTCAACCTGCTCGTATTGAAGAAATATTTGCAAAAGTGACAAATGAGTTTGAAGATAAAATTTTAGCAGAGGGTGAAGAAATTGTTGCTGAGTTAAACATCGGTGTAATGCATCCAGACCTAATGAGACTGATAGGACGACTTCGTTACCGTGCAAGTTATGGGCAAAATGCTCTTGCACATACACTCGAAGTTGCACATCTAGCAGGTATAATGACAGCAGAGATGGGTGGAGATATCAAACTTGCAAAACGTACTGGTTTACTTCATGACATAGGTAAAGCAATGACACATGACCATGATGGAAACCATGTAGACTTAGGTGCTGAGATATGTAAGCGTTATAATGAAGATGAAGTGGTTATAAATGCAATTTATGCGCATCATGGACAACAAGAGATAAACTCTATAGAGTGTGGTGCCGTATGTGCTGCAGATGCCCTCTCTGCAGCTCGTCCAGGGGCAAGAAGAGAAGTACTAGAGTCATTTTTAAAACGTGTGACGGACATAGAAGAGATAGCTTCAGCACATAGTGGTGTGAAACAGGCATATGCTATAAATGCAGGTCGTGAAGTTAGAGTTATAGTAAATGCTACACTAATTAATGATGATGAGTCTATTTTAATGGCAAGAGAGATTGCAAAAGAGATAGAGGAAAGAGTTCAGTATCCTGGTGAGGTAAAAGTAAATGTTATTCGTGAAAGCCGAGCAATTGTCTTCGCAAAATAAAATAAGCATAATGCTTATTTTATAGACTTCTCTATCGTAACAATAATAGCCCCACGCAAGTCACCCATTTTATAAGCAGTTGCCCTGTCAAGCGGATATTTATTAGCTATTTCATGTTTAAGTTCAACATTTTTAATATCACCATGACACTTGAGACAAGCTTTTTTATTTATAATTAAAGGTTTGTAATACTTATATGTATTCTTATCGATTTTTTGCAGTAGATACTTAGGAAGTATTACATTTGAGCTTTTTAATGATTGTAGAGACTCAAGAATAGTACGTTCTTTTTGTGATGGTATATTTTTATGGCTTCTATATTTTACACTTACACGTTTAACACTTACACCCCTAGGGAGCTTTTGATTTACTTCTTGTGTTAATATATATGCTTGGTTCGAACAAAAATCGAGTGCATGTAACACTCCACCAGATTTCATTCTTTTTTTCATGTTTAGACCAAGTGTTTTTATAAGGAGAGTAGAACTTTTATGTCCTATTTTCACAATTGATTCTAAGTTGTCAACTTTATTGGGAGATACTGCTAAAAGTATGCTGGAACCGATAGTAACTAATGATAATATTTGAAAAGTATTCATTACAAAACTTCCTTATTGCTAGATCTATAGTGAAATTATAACAAGACTTAGAATATTTTAATGCAAGTTTGACTATAATCTCATAATTATTTTAAGACAGGGAGCTTTTCTATGCCAGAATTGTTTACATTTACAGCCGCAATCTTCGGATTATCACACCATGAAGATCCAGAGTTATACAAAACAGTTATTTATATCGTACACATGGTACTTTCAGCAGGTCTTGCTCTTTTACTCGTTAGATTTGCTATGAGTAACTTACAACTAGTACCTAAAGGTACTCAAAACCTTATGGAAGCATATATCGGTGGTGTGTTACAGATGGGGACGGATGTAATGGGTAGAGAGCCTGCTCGTCGTTACCTTCCACTTGTAGCAACTATCGGTCTTTTTGTTGGTATCGCTAACTTAATCGGTATTGTTCCAGGTTTTGAAGCTCCAACTTCATTTCTCGAGATGCCTTTAACCTTAGCACTTGTTGTATTTGTTTACTACAACTTCGAAGGTATCCGTCGTCAAGGTGTTGTCAAGTATTTTAAACACTTTTTAGGTCCAGTATGGTGGTTATATTGGTTAATGTTTCCAATTGAAATCGTATCTCACTTCTCACGTTTAGTGTCTCTTTCTTTCCGTCTTTTTGGAAATGTAAAAGGTGATGATATGTTCTTAATGGTAATCCTTATGCTAGCTCCATGGATCTTGCCAATGATTCCATTTGCACTGTTAACATTTATGGCACTCTTACAAGCATTCATCTTCATGATGCTTACATATGTTTACCTCGGTGGTGCAGTAACTATTGAAGAGCACTAGGCTTTTAAATAGATGCAAAAAGATATTTATGATCGTATCATAGGTTTTTTGCAAGGAGCATCATGGGCTATAGTGCTCATAGGTGCTTTTGTTACTTTTAAATTCTCAATATTTTTGGGAATTCCTCTTTCAATATTTTTAACAATAGCTTATATCTTAATCTCACTCTTTCTTATTTTATTACTTGATGCTTTTGGTATCAATAAAGAACGACTACGAGAAGCAAAAAAACAAACAAAACTACTAGAAGAACTACTTACTAAAACTCATAGTTAAGAGCAAGGTTTAAACTATGCTGCTTTTGCATATCCTAAGATAAACTCAAAACTACTTTCTTCTTGAACTTTAAGTTGCAAATTTAGCTTAGGTACATCTATGTAGTTAATTTTAGCATTACTAAAGTCAACTTCATAAGAACTAGTGTTCTCTGTATAGAGTGAGCTTGATTCACAACAAGGTAGGCTTTTTTAATATTTATTGAAAATAAAAAATTATTCTGTTTATGAGCTTTAAAAGCTATAATTAGATAAAATAGATAATCAATAATAATATATTTAAGGAACTCTATGTTTGAAGTAGTTATTGGACTTGAAGTCCACGTACAATTAAACACTAAAACAAAACTTTTTTGCTCATGTGCTACGAGTTTTAATCATAAACAAAATACAAATACTTGCCCAACATGTTTAGCACTTCCAGGGGCTTTACCTGTCTTAAATAAAGAAGTACTACAAAAAGCAGTTATGCTTGGAACTGCACTAGGTGCTACTATAAATAGAACTTCTTATTTTGATAGAAAGTCATATTTTTATCCAGATAGCCCAACGGCCTATCAGATTACTCAGTTTTATACTCCTGTTATACAAAATGGATCTTTAGACATTGACCTTGAAGATGGTACAAAAAAGACTATTCGTGTTGGTTTTGCTCATATTGAAGCAGATGCTGGAAAGAATATCCACGAAGGTGACCTCTCAAAAGTAGATCTAAATCGTGCAGGAACACCTCTTTTAGAGATTGTTACTCAGCCTGATATGAGAAGTGCTGATGAGGCTATTCTTTATCTTAAAAAGCTTCACTCTATTATCCGTTACTTAGATATCGGTGATGCAAATATGCAAGAGGGCTCTTTCCGTGTTGATGTAAATGTTTCTATTCGTCCTAAAGGTGATGAAAAACTTTATACTCGTGTTGAAGTGAAAAACATTAATAGTTTTAAGTTCATAGAAAAAGCTATTGAAGTTGAAGTGCGTCGTCAGAGTGAAGCTTGGGAAGATGGTGTTTATGACACAGAGATCAGACAAGAAACTAGACTTTTTGACCAAGTAAAAATAGAAACACGTTCTATGCGTGGAAAAGAAGAAGCGGCTGATTATCGTTACTTTCCTGAGCCAGATTTACTTAAAGCTGTAGTGACTGATGAGATGATGGAAAAGTATAGTAAAATCCCTGAACTCCCAGATGCTAAACGCGATAGATTTATAAACGAGTTTGGACTCAATGCTTACAATGCAGGAGTTATTACTGCAAGTGTTGAAATGGCACAGTTTTTTGAAGAGATGATGGCAGAAGGTATCAGTGCTAAAAATGCTACTACTTGGTTGACAGTTGAACTTCTCGCTCGTCTTAAAGGTGATGTAAATATTTCAAATACACCTGTAAACGCGAAGAAACTTGGAACTTTAGTCAAACGAATAGAAGATCAAAGTGTAAGTGGAAAAGCTGCTAAGGAAGTACTTGATTACTTAATGGAGAATGATTCTGATGTTGACTCAGCTATTGATACTTTAGGTCTTAAACAAGTGACTGATATGGGTGCCATCGAAGCTATCTGTGATGAGATTATCGCGGCTAATCCTGAGAAAGTTGAACAACTCAAAGGTGGAAAAGATAAACTCTTTGGTTTCTTCGTAGGTCAAGTGATGAAAGCAAGTAAAGGAAGTGCAAACCCTCAAGTAGTAAATGAAATCCTAAAAGCTAAACTAGGATAATCATCAATGATAAAACGCCTGATAGTTAATGCTAGTTATGCCCTGCAAACTTCTAAACGCTATCAGGCGAATAAACATTTTTTTTATAACTTATTAGAGAATGACAAATATAGATATAAAAAATATATAGATATTTTGATGATGGCACTTATTTTTATAAGTGTCGCCGTTTTGATACGTGAAGTGAGTTTATTTACTCCTCTAAAGTGAAACACCATATACTAAAAAGTGGGGATGTTTTAGTTGTTATTGGATATGAGAGTGATATAGAAGACTTTAAAAAGCTTATAGGGAGTAGTGCAGTATGAGAATTGGTGTAATTGGAGCTGGAAAATGGGGAAGTGCATTAGCATTTGCCTTTAGTGAAAAAAATGAAGTAGTGATAACCTCAAGAACACCAAGAGACTTAAAAAACTTTGTTTCTTTAGAAGAGGCATTAGAGTGCGAGTACTTAGTTATAACAGTCCCTGCACAAGAAGTTGGAGCATGGTTAAGAGAGAACTTTATCTTTAAAGGACAAAAAGTGCTTGTGGCGGCTAAAGGTATAGAAGCAAGTAGTGGTAAGTTTTTAAATGAGATATATGCAGAATTTATTCCAGATGAAAACATAGCATTTCTTTCAGGACCTTCTTTTGCAGTAGAAGTAATGGCATCTCTTCCAACAGCACTTGTTGTAAATGCTAAAAATGAAGAACTTTCATCTGTATTTTCGACACTTTTCCCATCTTTTATTAAAGCATATACTTCTACAGATGTTATGGGTGCAGAGGTATCAGGGGCATATAAAAATGTCATAGCAATAGCCGCTGGAATATGTGAAGGTTTACATTTAGGGAATAATGCAGCCGCAGCACTTATAAGCCGTGGTTTAGTAGAAATGCAGCGTTTTGGACTTGCTTTTGGTGCAAAAGCAGATACCTTTATCGGTCTTGGAGGAGCAGGGGATCTGTTTTTAACAGCCTCTTCACCAATGAGTAGAAATTTCCGTGTAGGTTTAGGCATAGCCAAAGGAAAATCTCAAGCTGAGATACTAGAGGAACTAGGAGAAGTAGCAGAGGGAATAGGTACTACTTATGCCTTATCTGTACTTGCAAAGAAGGGTGACTTGTATCTACCAATAGCAAAAGAAGTATATGAAATGTTAGAGGGAAAAAATCCTAAAGAATCACTCAAAGACCTACTATCATCATGAGACCTGCTTTATGAAACATAGCTTAGAAGAGCTTCGTTCAGGTAAGCTTTTAGGTCTAAAAGAGCTTAAAATAGAGGAAGGTTTAGAGAGTTTTCCAGAAGAACTTTTTACACTCTGTGACTCTTTAGAACTTTTAGACCTAAGTGGAAATAAACTAAAAGACTTACCAGACTTAAGTAGATTTAAAAATTTAAAAATCGCCTTTTTCTCTCAAAATAGATTCACAAAAGTACCGGATGCTTTTAAAGAGTGTAAGAATCTTTTTATGCTTGGTTTTAAAGCTAACCTTATTGAAGAGTTTGAAGAAGACATCTTACCTTTAAGTATATCGTGGTTGATTTTAACTGATAATAGACTAGTCAGACTCCCTGAGTCCATAGGTAAACTTACTAAAATGAAAAAGTTTCCAATAGCAGGAAATAGACTTACATCTTTACCAGATAGTATGAAAAACTTAAAAAACTTAGAACTTATTCGTCTCTCTGCAAATTCTCTAACTGAGATACCACATTGGATTAAAGAGTTACCAAAGCTAGCATGGTTTGCATTTAGTGGTAATCCTTGTTCGGTTAGTAAAGAGTCCTCATTAGAGGTAGTGGCATATAAAGACTTAGAAATGGACAAACTCTTAGGTGAAGGTGCTTCTGGAAAGATATATAGAGCACACTCTTCGTACTTTAACTCTGTTGTTGCAGTAAAACTCTTTAAGGGTGCTGTGACTAGTGATGGTTATACTAAAGATGAGATGAATGCTTGCATAAGTGCAGGAGAACACCCAAATCTGATTAAGGTATTAGCACGACTTGAACATAAGGATCTTGGACTCGTTTTAGAGTTTATAAAGCCGAGTTATATAAACCTAGGAAATCCACCAAATTTTGAGACCTGTTCTAGAGATACATTTACTCAAGACTTGAGTTTAGAAGTTGGGGATGTTTTAAAAGTAGCACAAGCTGTTGCCTCTGCTGCTGGACATCTTCACTCTAAAGGTTTGATGCATGGAGACTTGTATGCTCATAACATCTTAGTAGATAGTACTTATAACACATACTTAGGAGATTTTGGTGCGGCTAGTTTTTATGATGTAGACGATAAGTCGTACGAAAAACTTGAAGTTTTGGCATTTGGTAACCTACTAGAAGATATGTTGTGTTTAGTAAATGTGACAAAAGGTTTGGAGTATCAGCGTTTAGTGAGTCTTAAAGAATGTTGTCAAGAGGAGATAGTAAGTCTGCGACCTCTTTTTAAAGAGATGCTTTTTTAATCTCTTTTATAATTAATTTTAAAAAACAGGAGAAATATAGTTGATACAGCATCTACCACAAATAAAAAAAATACTCATGGCTTTACTAGTAGGTTTAGTCATCTTCTTTTTATCAAATACAATTTTTAATACAACTCAGAGTTCACTTTTGGGTGTTATCGCTATGCTTGTTACTCTATGGATAAACGAAGGGCTTGCGCTTGGTGTGGTTTCACTACTACCTATATTACTCTTCCCTGCATTAGAGATTATAAACACTAAAGCTACGGCTGTGAACTATGCACATCCTATTATATTTTTATTTTTTGGTGGATTTTTACTTGCTATCGGGGTTGAAAAAACTAAACTGCACATCTATATCTCTAACAAGATTCTAAACTTTTTTCCTGCAACTCCCCGAGGTATGATATTTTCTCTCTCTATCACTTCGGCACTACTAAGCTCCATACTCTCAAACACAACTACAACACTGCTTCTTATATCCATAGCTATCTTTTTGACAGATAACCTTAGACTCAAGATGAGGTTTGCTCTCTCTATCGCTTATGGTGCAAACATAGGTGGGATTTTAACACCTATAGGAACACCTCCAAATCTTGTTTTACTTGGCATAATGGAAGATAAGGGAATGGAGATGATTCCATTCTTTCAGTGGATATATATGGCGGCACCTCTTGTTTTAATAATGCTTATGTCTATGAGTTATCTGCTCTCTATGGGTACAAAAGATATAGAGATTACACATAGTGTAGAGATAAAACCACTGAATAAAGAGCAAAAAAAAGTTGTCTATGTTCTCTTTAGTCTTATAGGTTTACTACTTGTAAATGCTTCTATCAAACCCTATTGGAGTGGTTTAGGTTTAAGTGAAACAGGGATACTTTTAGGTTTTGGAGTGCTTCTGTTTATGCCTCCTTTTAATATCTTAGAATGGAAAGAGGACAATGGAAAAATACCTTATGAGATTATCTTACTCTTTGGTGCAGGTTTTTCCATTGCAAAAGCATTTTCTAGTGTTGGTCTAGCTGATGAAGTTGCATCTTATCTCATAAGTATTATAGACCTTCCTCCTGTAATGTTACTTCTTTGTGTAGCACTACTTATCACTTTTACAACAGAAGTGACTTCAAATGTAGCGATGATATCTATCATGTTACCCGTCATATACTCAGTCTCAGAACTCGCAGGAGTTAACACGACCCTTTTTATGATGGTTGCTACTATATGTGCTTCATATGCATTTATGTTACCTATAGCCACACCTCCAAACGCCATCGCAATGAGTACGGGTGCTATTCATGTAAAAGATATGATACGATATGGGATAGTTTTAAATATTTTAGGTGTTTTTGTGATTGTATATATCGCTGAGTATTTTTGGAAAGGAGTGTTATCGTGAAAAAGATGAAAAAGAAATATTTACTTTTTGATAATGATGGTGTTTTAGTAGAGACAGAACCTTACTACTATGAAGCAAATGTAAAAGCACTACGAGAGTTTGGACTAGACTTATCGTTTGATGCCTACATGGAGATAATGGCTAGAGGTGGAAATGCTTGGGAAGTTGCAAGTAAAGCGGGCATAAGTAAAGAAGAGATAGATGCTAAACGCAAACACAGAGATATATACTATAGAGAATTTATCTCTAAGCACGACATAGAGATCCCATGTGTTGTAGATGTTTTAGAAGAACTCTCAAAACACTATAAGATGGGTATCGTGACAACTTCAAGACGAGTTGATTTTGACCTAATCCACCACAGTGAACATATCACACAGTATATGGACTTTACACTTTGTGTGGAAGAATATACTCGCTCAAAACCACATCCGGACCCTTATCTCGCTGGTATGAAAAAGTTTGGAGCAAGTAAAGAAGAGTGTTTAGTCATAGAAGACTCAGAGCGTGGTTTAACTGCTGCATTTAATGCAGGAATAGAGTGTGCAGTAGTTGCAAATGAGTTTACAGCTACACATGATTTTTCAAATGCCACTTATAAACTAAAAGACCTCAAAGAATTAGTTACTCTCTTAGACACAATATAAGTTTTTAAAGAAGAGTTATCCGAATATCATCGTAAGAAACTTCACCACCTAAAAGCTCGTAAATCGGTTTTAGACGGGGTTTCCCATCTTCACTAAAATCATCAGCAGTGTTTCTCTCTTTAATTTTGATAAGTGCTTCTTGTATACGACTAAGAGTACTTGCATCGGGTAAAAACTTCTCTAGATTTAATTCTTTATCCTCTTCTTTTAAAATACGAAGATGGTTGATAATGGTACTCTTACTCATACCTCGACTCTTCGCTAACTCATCAACTGAAGAAGCACTCTCTATGAGCTCTTTTGTTTGGATGTGAGTGGGACTACTACTGCGTTTAACTAGTTTTTTCTCTGAGTTAAGAATTAGCTCTTGTTTTAGTATCTCGTCTGCATCTGTCAGTCCATCAATACTTAAAACATAAGCTTCAAATATTTCTTGGAGCTTTTCTGCACTTATGGCAGAGATCTCATCACTTGCTTTTTTTGAAGCGGCTTTGATTCTGTCATCTATGTGTAAGATAAGCGGGTCAACTAGTAGTGCTTTATCGTTTAAACCCATCAAGCGCAGTCCATTTATGTTTTTTATACGAGAGAGTGCGACATAGCCTTGTCCAACCTCAAATGTTTTAGAGAGGTCTATCTCAGCTGAGTCAAGTGTCATTCCCTGAGACTTGTGTATGGTTATGGCCCATGCAAGTTTGAGTGGCACTTGTAAAACCTTAGCAACTACATTTGCACTCTCATTTTCCATAGTCCACTCTTCTAAACTGATCTTGATGAGTGAACCATCAGAAGTTTTTACTATTGGGAGTTTTGTCTCTTTATCAAAGTTTACTATAACGCCAGTTGTACCATTTACATACCCTAAGTCATGGTTGTTTTTTATGAACATTACAACGGCATCTTTTTTAAGAACTATCTCTTCTAAAACAAGTGAAGACTTAAAAATCTTCTCGATGTTTTTTGCAGTTCCTTCTGAGGTGTATTTAAATGCAAACGCAGGATTGTTGATTTTGTTTAATTCTTGGATGTTTATTCTATCTACATCCATGTTATGAGTGTAGAGTTTTGTAGGTGTAAAGTTTATGTCCAAATCTTTATGAAACCTCGCGTTTAAAACATCATAAGAGTTACTTGAAACCGTACCACTTCTTATCTCATCTAAAATGCTTATAAGAACATTGTCATCTTGTCTAAACTTCTCTTGTAAGTAACATGTTTTTAAACCCAGCTCTTTCCATACAGGCGATTGCCATGCGAAGCGTTTATCAGTTGGTGTTCGAGAAATTGGAGGGAGTTGGAAAAAGTCCCCTGAGAGTATAGTTTGAACACCACCAAAGGGTAAAGTATTTCTTTTAAAGGCCTGGAGGATTTTATCTATAGAAGAAAAAATCTCAGGGCTAACCATAGAAATCTCATCAATGATAAGAACTTTAAGATGAGAAAACCTAGTTTGGAGATATTTCTTTTCTAACAGTGACTCAATATAATAATCATCCACTTCACTACGAATCCCTAAACTAAAGTATGAGTGTATTGTTTGACCTCGAAGGTGTGAGGCTGCGATGCCCGTAGGTGCTACAATAGTTGGAACTATTTTTCGTGATTTTAAGTAAAAAGTAAACTTGTTTAAAAGATATGTTTTACCAGTTCCAGCAGAACCGGTAATAAAAACATTGTTACCAGTTTTAAGTATGTTTAACGCAGTTGTTTGCACGGTGAGCATCCTTTTATTTGTATGATTATAACAAAACTATTTTTGTATAAAGTGAATGTGATATAATGCGAAAAAATAAGGAATAAATTATGATAGTACATATAGTAATGTTTAAATTAAAAGACGAGAATAAACAAGCAAACTTAGTAATGATAAGAGCAGTTTTAGAGCAGTTACCAAAGAAGATAGAGGAGTTAGTATCTATGGAAATAGGGCTTAATTTTGCTGAGGGAGACCGTGCGTTTGACCTTTCTTTATATGCTACATTTAAAACAAAAGAAGACCTTGCTACTTATGCATCTCATAAAGAGCACATAAAAGTAGTAGACTTTATCAAAACAGTTGTAACTGAGTCTAAGGTAGTTGACTACATACGCTAAATGTATGATATACTTAAAATAAAGGCAGGCTATTATAATGCATAGACGGAATTTTGTGAAATTAAGTTTAGTTAGTGCAACATACCTCTTATCAGCTTGTAACGCAGGCGAATCTTCATCAAACAAGAGTGCAAACTTAGATGGTTTCTTGATTAACCAAGCACTGAATATCCCTCCATTATTAGACCCTATTCCAGATGTAAATGGGGTTAAACAGTTCAACTTAAACATAGAAGAAAGAACACATAATTTTTATACAGATGTTGCTTCTAATACATTTGGTATCAACCAAAGTTATTTAGGCAATACATTACGTATAAAAAATGGAGATAAAGTATCCATAAACTATACAAATAAGCTTCAAGAGGCAACAACAATGCATGGTCATGGAATGCATGTTCCTGCAAGTATGGATGGTGGACCTAACCAAAGAATAGAACCAAACACTACATGGAGTGCTATTTACACAATAAACCAAAAGGCTTCAACAAATTGGTACCATCCACATCTTATGGGAAAAACAGCAGAACATGTATATAAGGGTTTAACCGGTTTGATTATTTTAGAAGATAGTCAAAGTGATGTATTAGCTCTTCCTAAGACATATGGGAAAGATGATATTCCACTTGTGATTCAAGATAGAAATTTTCTAAATAAACAACTCAGTTATACTCCTGTTGCACATGATATTATGCGAGGTTATAGAGGTGATGTTCTTTTAACAAATGGGTAAATTCAACCAAAACTTAATGCTAAAGCTGGTTTGTTAAGACTACGAATTTTAAATGGAAGTAATGGCAGTTTATATAACTTTAGTTTTAGTGATGGACGAGTGTTTAGTCAAATTGCAACGGATAATTCATTTTTAGAGTCACCAGTAGAACTAACATCTTTAAAACTTAGTCCATCAGAAAGAGCAGAGATTGTTGTTGATTTAGCTAATGATGCCAATGGAGAAGTTTTACTAAAAGTTGTAGAGCTCATAGATAACAGAAGCTTTATAGCTTTAAACATTAGTGTTGATTCACAAGCGGCTTTAGTATCGACTCTCCCTAGTAGTCTAACAACTCATGAAGTGATAGATATAAACCAAGTAGTAAGAACTCGAAACTTTACATTAGAGGGAAGTGGAAATAGGGGAAATCCTATCTTAACCATAAACAATAAAGCTATGCTTATGTCAAGAATAGACGTAACACTAAATGTTAATGAGTTAGAAATTTGGCACATAAAAAATACTATGAATCTTAATCATAACTTTCACATACATGCTACACATTTTAGGCCCTATAAACGCAATGGAAGTACAGCAAAGATCTTAGATAATGAGCAAGGTTATAAAGACTGTATTCATCTTGGACCAAATGAAACAGTAGATATCTTAGTAAAAATGCTTGATTATACTGATGCAAGTGGAAAATATATGTATCACTGTCATTATTTAGAACATGAAGATGCTGGTATGATGGGACAGTTTGTTGTTGTGTAGAAGCCCGCTACACTTGAGTTAAACACAAAAGTTCTTAGAACTTTGTGTCTTCATATCTATCTTAAAGCCACTCGGATACAGCTTGTTTCTCATCTTCTTTTAGTTGCCCTTTAAGAGATGGCATTGTTCCAAACTTTTCTATCGCACCTGTATTACACATGCTGTTATCAAGATTTGGGTATACGATATAATCTTTTACAAAAAGTTAAGTTCATTTAAGTGTGCAAGTGCATACTCTTCTGTCATCATCTTTACATGACATGCCATACAGTTCTTTTTATAGACTTCGTAACCATTAGCAGCAAAGAGTGTAAATGCCAAAATAATACTTGATAAAAGTAGTTTTTTCCTTTTTTTCCTTTAATTATAAAAACAATAATACAAAAAGAGTGTTAAGTGATTGTTAAGAGAATTTATAAATAGATAAGATGATATTATTACACCAATATTATAAATAAGGCAATCATCTATGTTAATGACAATAGTAGGCATATATACACTCTATGTACTAATCACAATCTATACAAGTGTAATGCAAATTGGTTTTATAAATCAAGCTAAAAGAAAAGAGGCAGTTTTACTCAATGCCGAGGACTTTGTAAAAGCTGGAAACTACGGAGTTCGAAAAGAAAAGATGAACTTATTGAGTGCATTTTTTGACTATCTTATGTTTATCGCTTGGATAGGTTTTGGTGTAAAAGCACTTCAAGAAAATGTAGTATTTGAGAATGAAGCACTCCTAAACATCGCTATAGTAATGGGTTTTGTAGTGATAAACTCACTTATCTCTCTACCTTTTGCTTACTATGAGAAGTTTGTTATAGATAAAGAGTTCGGATTTAACAAATCTGGACTAGGTTTATGGATAAAAGATACACTTATCTCTTTTGTTTTGACACTTCTTTTTGGCTCATTAGTCGTATGGGGAATCTTTCTAATCATCTCAAACTTTACTCTTTGGTGGGTTTGGAGTTTTGTATTTATATTTGCCGTTATTATTTTGATAAACATGCTTTACCCTGCGTTTAGAGCGACTTTTTTTGATAAGTTAACACCTCTTAAAGACGAAGAACTTGATGATAAAATAAAAGAGCTTATGGATAAGACAGGTTTTGTTAGTAGTGGTGTTTTTGTAAGTGATGCAAGTAAACGCGATGCTAGACTAAATGCTTACTTCGGTGGGTTTGGAAAAGCTAAACGTGTTGTTCTTTTTGACACACTTATAGAGAAGTTAACTACAAAAGAGTTACTTGCAGTTTTAGGACATGAACTAGGACACTTTGCACATGGAGATATCTATAAAAATATAGGACTTGTAGGTGCTATGCTTTTTGTGATGTTTGGCATTTTTGGAAACTTACCTGAGTCACTTTACTTAGAAATGGGTTTAAGCACTGAGCCTTATGTTGTGATGATCCTACTTATGCTTTTTATGCCAGTTTTAGGTTTTGTTATGATGCCAATCATGGGAATAGTTAGTCGCCACAATGAATATGCAGCAGATAAAATGGGAAGTGAACTCGGTGGACCAGCAGGAGCGATAGAACTTGCAAATGCACTCCAAAAGTTAGTGACTGAGAACAAAAGTTTTCCACTATCACATCCACTATATATCTTCTTTCATTACACACATCCACCTGTGTTAGAGAGACTAAAAGAGCTTGGTGTAGACATAAATGATACAAGTAGTAGTTCACTAGAGGCTAAATGCGAAGCAAATATCTAGTAAAAGAGCTATTAAAAGAGATAACAGAGCTTTTAAACCCTCATATACCTCGAGCATCAAGAGAGGCACAATTACTTCTTATGGCTCATTTAAACATAGATGAGCTATGGATTATCACTCATCAGTCTAGTGAAGTAGCAGATACTCAAAAACTTTTTGACTGGGTAAATAGACGAATAAAAAATGAGCCATTTGAATACATAACAAATAGTGTGAGTTTTTATAGTGAAGAGTTTTTTATAAAAGAGGGTGCCCTCATCCCTCGACCTGAAACAGAACTACTTATAGATGAAGTCATAAAGAACTTTCCTGATAAAGAAAGTGCACTTACCTTTGTGGAAGTGGGAGTAGGGAGTGGTATTATTTCCGTTATATTAGCTCGTCATTTTCTAAATGCAAGATTTATTGCAGTAGACATCTCGCAAGCAGCTCTTGACATAGCAAAAGTAAATGTAGACAAGTTTGGACTCAGTGAGAGAATAGAACTACGCCTAGGTTCTTTACTTGAACCAATAACTGAGAAGGTTGACTACCTTGTCTCAAACCCCCCTTATATAGAAGATGGAGTTGCATTAGAGTCAAACCTGGACTATGAACCGCAAAATGCCCTTTTTGGTGGTAAAGTAGGGGATGAGATTATTAAAGAGCTTCTTGATGAAGTCTTAAAACAAAAGATTAAGTTTTTTACTTGTGAGATGGGTTATGACCAACAAGATAAAATACGAACATATTTAGAAAATAAAAACATAGAAAGTTTAGAGTTTTACAAAGACTATAGTTCTTTTGATAGAGGCTTTACACTGAAGGTACAAACATGAAAAAAAACATTTATATTGACTTTATTTACTTGATTATCTTAGCTGCTTCTTTTGGAGGAGTTATGGTTTTAGGTGCATTGGTTGCACCAGTTATCTTTCATACAGATAGAATTGTCTCCGAGGTACTCATTGACCATTATAACGCCGGTATTATTATGGGTGAGATGTTTCACCGTTTTTCTTACTGGGTTTATTTCTTAGCTACTTTTGTTGTTTTGTATGAGGCTATCTCTTATAAAAGTGGTTTTCGTGATGCTATCACTCTTGCATCTGCTGTCATTGTTGCTGGAACATCTTTGATGTTTAGTGCTGTATATTCACCAAGAATATTAGAAATGCAAGCCATGGGAAGAGAAGCGACACAGAGTGATACTTTTGAACAAATTCATATCGCTAGTGAGATAGACTTTAAAGTCTTAGCTGTAGCACTTATCGTTCTTTTTGTAAGACGACTTATGCTACTTCGTACTGTTTAGTACTTTTTCTTGTGAGCAGTCTATCTGCCACCAAATTTATCATGCCACCATTCTGATGGAGAAAAAGTTCTAGTTTTAATAGCATCTTCATCAAATGGATACTCATAGTTATTGCAATAGTCCAAAACTATTTCATATGCATCATTTATCTTCATACTCATTTTAGTAGCTTTGTCTTGATCATGGCTATATTTATCAGGGTGCCATTTTTTCATTAAAAATTTATATTTGTTTTTGATTTCTTTAAGAGAAGAGGTTTCGCGAAGGCCAAGGAGTGTTTTGGCCTTCATGAGTCTTTCATATGAAGTAGACACGGTTTTAGTCTTGTTGTTGTCTCATATAGGCAGGTATATCAAGGTAGTCTGCATTTAAATCACCACCAACCACTAAACGAGGACGAACTTTTGCACGAGGCATACTAGGAGTTTCACTTACAAACTCAGGATTGTTTGTAGTTTCTACTTCTTTTTCAAAACCAGTTGCAACTATTGTAATCTTTACATAGTTTTCAGCTAAGTTTGTATCTGTTGATGTTCCAAAAATTATATCAGCTTCATCATCAGCACTTTCATTTACAACATTCATTGCATCATAGATTTCCATAATAGGAAAGTCAGGGTGCATGTTAAAGTGCACTAAAACACCTAAAGCTCCATTTATAGACATGTTATCAAGTAAAGGAGACTCAATAGCAGCTTTAATAGCTTCATATGCAGCATTCTCACCTTCGTGCTCACCAACACCCATAAGAGCCATACCTTTATGGTTCATTACAGTTTGTAAATCGGCGAAGTCAAGGTTGATGTCATTATCTCCATTTGCAAGGATAACACCAGATGTTCCACTAACAGCTTGTGCTAAAATACCATCAACTATTTTAAAACTATCTTTGAGTCCTAACTTTCTATCGATGATAGATAAAAGCTTGTCATTTGGAATTACAACAATAGAGTCAGACTCTTTTTTTAACTCTTCAAGACCTTGCTCAGCAAGTTTAAGTCTTTTTTTACCTTCAAATGTGAAAGGTTTAGTCACAACAGCGATAGTAAGTGCTCCAACTTCTTTAGCGATTTTAGCAACAATAGGTGCAGCACCTGTTCCTGTTCCACCACCAAGTCCAGCTGAGATAAATACGATGTCAGCACCCTCTAAAGAAGCACGAATTTCATCGTAGTTTTCTAAAGCAGAATCTTTACCAACTTCAGGCTTCATTCCAGCACCAAGACCTTTAGTAAGTTTAGCACCGATTTGAATCTTTGATGCTGCAGAGTCTTCACTCAGAACTTGTGCATCAGTATTTACTAGGATCATTTCAATACCAGTAACACCTTCTTTAAGCATATGACCAATCATGTTTCCACCACCGCCACCAACACCAACAGCTATAATTCTTGCACCGGTTACATTACTTGCTTCTTCTACTACAAATGGTTCCATTATCTCACTCCTTTAAAATAACTGGGTAGCCCAGTTCCAAAATTTACTCAAGCTAGCAGCTTCATCACTCTTTTTCTCTTTTTTATTATCTAAAGATATCATACTCGGTTTTTCTTCATCTAAACTAACAGAAGCCGTAGGTATCTCTAAAGATGGTGTTAGTGTTACATCTACTTGAGATGTAGGTGTCTCATTTCTATGACGTACTCGCTTGTTTGCATCAATCTCATAAGGAGTATATGCATAAGCTGAGTACATAACAAGACCTATAACACTTGAAAACTCTGCCCCTCGAAGTTCATCAAAAAGACCATCCATTTCTATAGGACGAGCTAATCTTACAGGTTGTGAACCAAAAGTTGCTATTGCTAACTCTCTGATACCTTCCATCTTAGAAAAACCACCAGTAAGTACAATACCTGCACCTATTTGATCTTTTAAACCACTATTTTCTATAAACTGAGCTAGAATCATAAGTGTCTCTTCAACTCTCGCATAAATGACATTGTGAACAACATCTAAAGAAACTTCATGAGTATTGTCTACATCACCAATAACAGGAATTTCTATAAGATCATTACTTTGGTTTGTTAATGAACCATATGTAAGTTTAACATTGTCAGCAACATTAAGTGGTGTATGAAGTGCCATTGATAAGTCAGATGTTATATGGTTTGAACCTACACCTAAGAACTCATTATATCTAATAGAGTTTCCAGCATGAATAACAATATTACTTGTGTTACCACCCATATCTATTAAAGCTACACCTAGCTCTTTTTCATCACTATTAAGAGTTGCTATAGAAGATGCATAAGAGTTAAGAACTATATTTTCTACTTCAACACCAGCACCTCGTACAGCTTTTTTTAGGTTGTTAAGGTTCGATTTTTGAGTAGTGATGATATGAGTTTCTACTTCTAAACGCGAAGCATTCATTCCAAGTGGGTCTTCTATAAAGTCTTGGTCATCTACTTTAAAGTTAAAAGGTAGGGCATGTAAGACTTCATACTCGTTAGGAATATTAGCGTTATATAAAGATGTGTGCATAACACGTTCAATCTCTTTAAAACTAATTTCTTTACTTTGGATATTTACAATACCATTTGAGTTGAGGCTCTTAGTATATGCTCCACTCATCGAAACGATTGCTGAACTAACATTACTTCCTGAAACACGCTTAGCATCTTCAACTGCTGTTTTGATACTGCGTGATGCAAGTTCTATATTTATTATACTACCGCGCTTAAGACCTTGTGCTTTAGTTGTACCAGCTCCGGTTATTGCAATGTTATTATCATTGTCAATCTGAGCGATAATAGCACATATTTTTGTTGAGCCAATATCAATGGCTAAAACAGTTCTGCTCAATTTAGAGTCCTTGAAGAAAAATCTCTGTTTGGTACTTATTTTCTAAGGTTTTAATTAAAGCCTTAGAAAACATACCACTCTTCAGTTTTTTAACTGAAGAAGCTAAGTCGTCATTTGATTTATCAAGCAATCTTTGTTCCAAAATGTAGTAAAGAACAATTTTTTGACTGTTTAATACTATGTAAGAGCGCTTTTTATCGCTGACAAAGAGCTTTTGTAAAAATTCTGTAGCTTCTGTTTGTGTTAGTCCCTTGATCTGGTTGATATCTCTACTTGTTATAAAAGGAGTGTTAGTTCCCTTAAATGTAGCTATCGAATTATTTGCTAACTCTTGAAGTTTAGTCTTTTTTGTTTGTGTTGTGTAAACAGTTACCAAATCTGATTTAGCATTTTCATAACTTTTTGGCATTGAAGGATTAACTTTGATTAATTCAAAAGTATGATATACACCATTTACTAAAACAGGTTTCATGTATGGTGATGTTAGTGAAAGTTTAGATATCTTGTCAAGTGTCTTAGCATCAAAGCGATTCTCTACTGTTGAGAGTGTAGCAGACTTAAATACTACATCAGATGCTAATTTCCCTTTTTTGTAAGATATATATGTTCTAAGTGCCTTATCTTTAGTTGCTTTAGCATTTAACTCTGTTATCACTAAATCTTTAGCACTGTCAAGTGAAAGAATTTTCCCTTCGTCATCTTTAAAGTGTGTTTTATTATCATTATAATAGTTGGCGATTTTTTTATCATCATAAGATTGTTTAACTTTTTCTTGCGTTATGTATTTTACATCATATGATACGGCACTCATAAAGTTTTTTTTGCTTGTTTCCCAAAAAGGTTTAAGTAAAGCATCTGAAGTGTCGATTCTAATATCATCTAAACTGAGCACCTTATAGTTGATCTTATCAGTGATATTCATAAGTGTATTTAAAATATTTATTTCATTTTCACTTGTTTGAACTGGAAGTAGTTTGAGTAGTTTTTGAATAAGTAAATCTTTTCTGAGGTCAGTTTCATACTCTTTTGTAGACAAGTTATTTTGTGAAAGAACAATTTTATAAGATTCTTTATCAAAGACACCATCTTTAAAAAAGTACTCTTGTTTAGTAAGTGAGGCGATAAGCTCTTCATCGCTAAGTTCTAAATCATATGAAGCAGCTAGATTTAAGAGTAGTGCTTGTTGGACAAGTTCTTCTAAGGCTTGCTTTTGAAGTCCAAACTGTTTTGCTTTTTCTTCATCAAAGTCACCTTGAAACATTTCATTGTATTTCGCATATAAACGAGAGTAACCTTTTTGTAAACTTCCCTGTGTTATTTCAATATTTCCAACTTTTGCAACTGCTCCAGCTTTATCGCCATAACTATATTGACCCCAACCAACAAAACCTGCACCAACAAATGCTATTGTTGAAATCCAGATAGTTATTATTAACCATTTTTTATGTCTTTGCATCCATGTAATCATATTAAATAAAACCTTACTTTTTGGTATTTATGTAATAATAGGTAAATTAGGATTAAACCTTGATAAAAATTGATTTAATTAAGCAGAGAATTATTCGGTGTCGAAGTTACTGTGAGAATTGTCTAACATAAGTAAACGACAACTTTTCTCTAATATGGCAAGTTTCTTCGCCATTTCATGGATGTCTCGGCTATAAGCATATACACCATACCCACGTATAACCATGATGTTAGTGTTGTTTGTTTGTAGGTAATAAGGAATCTCACTATCGGCTCTATCGTACCAGTCTTCAAACTGTTTTGGGTCAATTATATCAATAGAACCTATTTCTTTGTAGCCAAAGTAGTCTTTTGGAATGATTGTTTCATGTTGGAGTGAGTAGGCTGTTGTGAACTGTGGCATAGAAAAACAGATAAACTTTGCTTCACTAATTTGTGAGTAGATACTAAAATGAATTTTTGCATCTATACTCGCTTGTTTCCATCTATAGTCTTTTTTAAAATAAAGCTCAATTAGGCTTGTTTCATCAAGGGCATCAAAAATAGCTTCTTTTGTGTTTATAATAAAACGGTTTGACTCTGTCTTTGCTGAAATGCTTCCATGGTAAATACCAAAGAAATCTTTTCTAAACATTGAGAGTGCAAGTGTAGAGAGCTTATTTTTAAGACTTTGTTTATTCATGATTTATTTTTTAAACCAACCCTTCATTTTATCTATAGCAGCATCAAGTACACCTTCATGTGGTGTTGACTCTATACCAAATGATTCTTGAAGTTTAAAAAGTAGTTCTGCTTGATTCTCATTTAGTTTTTTAGGGTACTGGATGTTTATAATTGCGATAAGGTGTCCCTTACCATGACCGTGAACATCAGCTATACCTTCACCTCTAAATGTAAAACGTTGTTTATCACGAGTTCCTACATCTAGTTGCAATTCAACCTCACCTGTAAGTGATGGGATAGTTATACTCTCACCAGTAATAGCTTGAGTAAAGAAAACCGGTATCTCAATGTAGACATCATTCTCATCACGGATAAAGTGTTTGTCTTGTTCTACTTCAAAAGTAACATATAAGTCACCACGAGAACCTTTTTTACCAATGTTTCCTTGTCCAGAAACTCTGAGTCTATTACCTGTGTCTATACCTGCTGGTATATTTACATTTACACTATCTGTAATTTCATCAAAACCTTTTCCGTTACAGCTTTTACAAGAATCTGTAGCAGCGGCACCTGTTCCTTGACAAGCTGGACATGTCTGAGAAAAAGTCATAAAACCTTGTTTCATATAAACTTGACCTTGGCCAGCACACTGTTTACATGTAGAGAGTTTAGCATTTTTAGCACCAGTACCCTTACACGGTTTACAGGCTTGCTTATATCTGTATTTTACTTCTTTCTCACAGCCAAATACTGCTTCATCAAAACTAATATGCATATCAATATTCATATCTAGAGGGTACTTGTCCATATCAGCTGGGTTCTGACGACGTCCACCACCACCTCCCATACCACTAAACATGTCTTCAAACATAGAACCTAGGTCATCAAAACCTCCAGATGAACGACGACCACCGCCACCCATACCTTGAAGTCCTTCTTTACCATAACGGTCATAGATACTTTTTTGTTTTGCATCACTTAAACACTGATATGCTTCATTACAGAGTTTAAATTGGTGTTCAGCTGCTTCATCACCAGGGTTCTTATCTGGATGGTACTTTTTAGCCATTGTTCTATATGCTTTTTTTATTGTACTTTTATCAGCACTTTGTGATACTTCTAAAATTTCGTAGTAACTTAAATCTTCCATTTGTTCCCTATAATTCATAATAATATTTTTGCAATTATACCCATAAATATTAAATATTATAAATGCTATAATGCTCACATGAAAGCAAGCACCTATTTTTTAATAATAACACTCTTCTTCTTTGGTTGTTCTACTCAACCAAAAGTTCTGTTTGACTCACTTCCAAATACTTACCTTATGGAAAGTGACTTTGAGTCTTTACCAAATTTTACTGATGAAAAATACACTGAAATTTTAGAAAATTTTAAAAATAACTGTCGTAGTAAAAAAGCAAAAAAGTTATATAAAAATCTTTGTGAAAAAGTAGAAAGTATTGATAATGAGAAATCATTTTTAACTGACTTTTTTACTCCTTATCTAATTACAACTAAAGAGGATAAAAGAGAAGGACTCTTGACAGGTTACTATGAACCCGAACTCAGTGCTTCACTAAAGAGACATGATAAATATCAGCACCCTCTATATGAGACTCCAAAGGATTTAATTGTAGTAGATTTAAGTTCGATATATCCAGCTTTAAAGAACTATAGACTTAGGGGAAAAGTAGTAAATAATAGACTTATTCCATATGATACAAGGGCACAGAGTAAAAAGAAACCTGTAAATGCAGAGGTGATTTGTTATTGTGATTCAGAGATTGATAAGTTTTTTTTAGAAATACAGGGCTCAGGAAGAGTAAGATTAGATAACAACAGTACAATATATGTGGGTTATGATAATCAAAATGGTCATAGATATAGAGCTATAGGCCGTTACTTAGTAAAAATAGGAGTACTGACTTTAAAAGAAGTCTCCCTTCAAAGTATCAGAAAATGGCTTATTAACAATCCTAAAAGAGTAGATGAAGTTTTAAACTATAATAAGTCGCTCGTTTACTTCAAACAAAGAAAGCAAGCAGCCACTGGTGCTTTGGGTTTAGAACTGACTCCAAAGCGTTCAGTTGCAGTAGATAGAAGGTATATTCCCTTAGGGAGTATGTTGTACTTACAGTCAAATATATATAATGAAGAAATAAATAAAATAGTTTTCGCACAAGATACTGGTGGAGCGATAAAAGGGAGTGTCCGTGCTGACCTTTTCCTTGGAACAGGAACAGATGCCCTCGCAGTTGCTGGAAAACTAAAGTCAGAGTTAAAACTATGGATACTACTCCCAAAAAATAAAAAAGAGAAAAATAAATGAATAATGCACTAGAGAAGTTTAATCGTTTAGTTGATTCCCTTCAAGAGTTACCAACTATAGGTAAAAAATCAGCGACAAGACTTGCTTACCATATGATAATGAATGATACCTTTGTAGGTATGCGAATTTCTCATGCAATTGAAGATGCTTTGGGGACCTTAAAAAAGTGTATAGATTGTGGAGGAATGAGTGAAGATGAACTGTGTTACATCTGTACTGATGATGGACGAGACTCTACTCTCTTATGTATAGTAGAAAATGCTAAAGATATTCTTCTCTTAGAAGAAAATGGACTTTTTGATGGAAAGTACTTCGTTTTGGACTCTTTAGATGAGTACAGTGTAAGAAAGTTAGAGTCTTTAGTTGAGGAGGGTGTAAATGAGATACTTTTTGCTCTTACTCCTTCTATATCTAATGATGCAGTCATACTCTATATAGAAGATAAACTAAGTGCTTTTAATATAAACTTTTCTAAAATTGCACAGGGCGTACCAACAGGTGTCAGTTTGGAAAACATTGACCTCTTATCTCTTACTCGTGCACTTGAAGATAGAGTGCGTGTTTAAATGAAGTTTTTTGTATTAGTATCCTTGTTTTTATTTTTATCAGTAAATGAGATAAGTGATAATAGTACATATAATTTAGCAGAAGCAGAAGCAAAGACTACAAAATTAAGCATATAAAAATGCTTAGATCATGATTTTGGACTGCGTCCTTATAGGGTAAACTTATATCTTACCATATGGGGTAAGTAGCGAAGCATATGAGTCTCAGATTCCCTCAGTAGAGTATAAAAATATAGAAGCTGAACTCCAAATAAGTCTACAGTTACAAGTAGGTAATAATATTTTTGGTTTAGGAGAAACATACTATGTCTCTTATACTCAGCAAGCTTTTTGACAGATTTATGCAGAATCTGCACCTTTTCGAGAAACAATGTATAATCCTGAGGCTTTTGTGATTTTCCCCATTAAAGATGATGATAATTATCAATCACTTGGTAATCTCTCTCGTAGTGTAAATTATGTTTACACAACTTTAAGGTTACAACATAAGTCAATTCTTCTTGATTTAAAAGCATGGATTCCTTTTCCTGAAGATCCAGAAAAAAGTGATAACTTAGACCTAATGGACTACACAGGGTATACAAGTGCAAAAATTACATACTTTTTAGATGAGCAGATGTTTACACTTAAAGGAAGCGGTAATTTTGCTACAAGAAAGGGCGCAGTCGAAGCCACATATTCATACCCCCTTATACATAATTACTTTTTTATAAAAGAAAACTGTGAGCCATCTTTTTTTTTATATCTTCTTTTTTTAAAGTAGACTTTACAAACAGCTCATTTGCAAGGACACCTTGACCTAGCAGCATATCTGCACCATCTTTATAAGTGATATTCTTATCGTGTGCAAGTTGTAAAAATGGTGTAAGTTTTCCATATATTACATCTGCAATATAATTTGTATTTTTTAAGATACTGAATAATAACTCTTTTGGTGCAGGGAGCTCTTCATCTTTAAGTCCAGCACTAGTTGTGTTTACTACTAAGTCGTAAGAAGAGAGCTTAAATGTGTCCCAAGTATATGTTTGGCAATCTAAGTCATCAAAAAATGAAAGACGTCCTTCACTACGGTTTATGACACTGACTTCTATTTTCTCTTGTTTAAACCTTGCTGCAAGTGCTTTAGCAGTTCCGCCAGCACCAAGTATAAGAATCTTTTTTATATTGTCAAACTCTTCTATGGCATACATAAAACCATCAGCATCAGTGTTGTAACCAATAAGTTTTCCATTTTCATTTATAAGAGTATTTACCACTCCAACCGTTTTGGCAAAACCGCGAACTTCATCACAGGCATTAAATGCAGCTTCTTTATGGGGAACAGTTACATTTGCACCAGACAAACCAAGAGCAAAAAAAGTTTCTTTGAGTTTAGTTCCATCCTCTAAGTGTGTACGAGTATAACAAGCCGGGTAATTTAGGTTTTTAAAAACACTGTTGTGCATTAGAGGTGAACGAGAGTGTGAGACGGGGTTCCCAAAAATAGAAAAAAGTTGCATGATTTACTTTTTATCTAAGTCGTGTAGTGAATGGATGAGGGCACCGAGTTTATTCTCAACTTCTTGATACTCTGTCTCTTTGACACTATCTGCAACTATTCCGGCACCAGCTTGAAGAATTACTCTATCTTCTTTAACCATAGCAGTTCTAATTGTAATAGCGGAGTCCATATTTCCATCAAAACCGAAGTAACCTATACTTCCACTATAAAAGCCGCGTTTAAGACCTTCGTACTCAGCTATAAGTTCCATTGCACGAATCTTTGGTGCACCTGTCATAGTTCCAGCTGTAAATGTTGCCATAAATAGATCAAACATATCTTTATCATCAGCTAGTTCTGCTGTAACATCTGAAACTATATGCATAACATGAGAAAAACGCTCTATATGCATCATATCTTCAACTTTTACCGTTCCTGTTTTTGCAACACGACTTACATCATTTCGACCTAAGTCTATAAGCATGAGGTGTTCAGCTAACTCTTTTGGATCTGCTAAAAGTTCAAGCTCAAGTTCTTTATCTAACTCTTTTGTAGTACCGCGTTTCCGGGTTCCTGCAATTGGACGAAGTAAAAGTTTATTTTCTTCTAAACGCACCATCACTTCAGGGGAAGAACCAACTATACTAAAGTCCTCATACTCCATTAAAAACATATATGGAGAAGGGTTTTTTGCACGAAGGATTCTATAAAAGCTAAAAGGGTCAACTTTTATGTTTCTTGTAAAACGGTTTGTCATAAGAATCTGAAAAACATCACCACTTTTTATCATCTCTTTTGACTTGTCTATCATTTCAAAGAATTTTTCTTTTGAGTGTGCAAAACTTCCTTTGTCAGTACCTATATTATGAACACGATGTTTATAAGTGTATGAGCCTTTAAGGTCATCATGAATACTCATAAACTTTTCTTCATATTCTTTTAGTGTAGAGATTAAAGTTATCTGGTGGTTTTTATGAGAATAGACTAAAATCATTTTAGGAAGTATAAAATCTAAATCAGGAGTGTTGAGTTCATCTTCAAGTTTCTCCATACAATCACCAAGTTTTGGCTCAAATACTTTTACCATATCATAAGAGATATAACCAATAAAACCATCGACATAACCGACTTTAAGTTTTTTTGTTGCTTCTTTATAGATACTAGTGTCTTTTGTTTTATAATACTCTTTTAAAAAAGTAAAAGGACTCTCTTCTTTTATATGTTTGATACCATTACTATCAGTATAAATTGTTTGATTATTAATGTATTGGAGGCGTTCACGTGCTCCTATACATATAAAAGAGTAGTTGCCTTCACTGCCACCAGCAGATTCGAAAAGGTAAGTAATCTCACCTTTAAACATATCTTTGAGTTTAGAGTAAACAGCAATAGGTGCTAACTGGTCAAGTGTGAATTGTTTAGAATGTATCAATGTATACCTTGGTCTGTGAGTTAAAGTTTAACTAAAAAAGAACCAGGTTCTACTTTTGAGCGAAGAATACGTCTAGCATTTTTAGCTTTAGTAGAACTAGTAAAGGGACCTACAAGAACTTTGTTAAGACTAGAAACCTTATGAAACTTATAGTTATAACCAAGTTGTGTTATCGAATCTAAAAACTTTTTATTTGGCTTGTATCTTGAAAATGAGCCAACTTGAATATAATAAGCAACAGTTGAAGACTTAGTAAAAGGGGTACTCTTTTTAGTAACTACAGGTTTTTTTACAACTTTTTCTTTGTGAACAATAGGTGCTTCTTTGTAAATCACTTCTTCAGGCTTCTCTGCTAAACTTTCTTCTTTTAGTCTTTGAGCGATAAGTGCGAGGTCTAGATCAGAACTTGTCTCTTCAACTACAACAACTTCTTCAAAGAGTGGCTCTTCTTGAGCTTGAATTATTTGTCCTTGAGGTTCTTGTGGAAGTACAGCTTGCGGAAGGTTATCAGTTCCGGTTGAACTTAAAGAGTTCATAAGCATAACAACAACAATAAGAATAACACCTAGTGTTGCAACTGCTAATACTATCTTCTTGTTAGAGTTATTATATGCATCTTTATTTAAAATTATATCATTAAGTTCATTTTTCTCGTTCATGATTTCCCCTTGAGTTGTTTAGTCTATACCTTCATCCAAAATCTGATAATAGAGCAAGTTAGGTATGTTTTGTAACGAAATATACTACATATGTTTAGACGAAGAAGCTCCACGTTCCTTAGCATACACTTCATATGGAAGTGTAAGTATATTATATTCATTAGGCATATCTGCATTTGGAAACATACGCCATTGCTTTGGCTGTTTAGCAGCTAGTTTCATACTAAGAGTTTTACCTAGTTGAATAGCTTCTACTAATGTTGTATGCCCTTTATGAATATAAACATGAAGATGACCTTCAGTTTTTGTTTTATAAGCTGTAAAGTTTATATAACCCTCTTCTCGTAGTAAAAGTTGTGCTTTATGGTAAAAACGTTCAGGATCTCGACCATTATAGTCGATAACAATATTTTCTACTTTCTTATGCTTATTTACAATAGAGTGTGCAACAGTAATATCACCATTGATATGTTGGTTGATAGTTGACTGACTAAGAGTAGCATTTACTTTTTCAAATTTGTTATAAAAAGTACGACCCTTAAAGGTAAGCTTGTTTACTACAGTATTTTTTTTAATCCAGTAGTGATCACTCACCATTTTTATAAGTTTAAGATCCATAGAAGTCAAAATTACTTTCCTCTTTTAAGTACGATTAGTAAGTCGATTGATTATAGATTACAAAGTTCTGTGCCAGTGCTTTTAGTTCTGATTTTATAGTTGCTTGAAGTTCAGTATTTGTAATGTCATCTAAAACATCTGCCATTCTGTTACCAATAAGCTCAAATTCTTTCTCTTTCATACCACGGCTTGTAAGTGCAGGAGACCCAACACGAATACCTGAAGTGACAAAAGGACTTCTTGTCTCACCTGGAACAGTATTCATATTTATAGTAATTCCTGCATTGCCCAAGGCTGCATCAGCTTCTTTTCCAGAAATGTCAGTACCAACAAAAGACACAAGGATTAAGTGGTTATCTGTTCCACCTGAAACTACATCATATCCACGTTTAATCATAACTTCACCAAGTATTTTAGCATTTGCTTTTACTTGTTTAGCATATGTTTTCCACTCTGGAGATAAGTTGTACTTGAAACCAACTGCTTTTGCAGCGATAACATGAACAAGTGGTCCACCTTGAAGGGCAGGGAAGATGGCAGAGTTTATTTTCTTAGCGATATCTGCATCATCTGTCATTATCATTCCACCACGAGGCCCTGCAAGAGTCTTGTGTGTAGTTGTTGTAACTACATGTGCATGAGGGAATGGACTAGGATGCTCACCTGCTGCAACTAAACCAGCGATGTGTGCGATATCTGCAAAAAGTATTGCGCCAACTGCATCAGCAATTTCACGGAACTTTTTAAAGTCGATTTCACGAGCATAAGCAGAAGCACCACAAACAATAATTTTTGGTTTAACTATCTGAGCGATGTCTAAAACTCTATCATAGTTAATACGACCATCAAGTTCAACACCATAAGTGAATGAAGAGTAGTTCTTACCAGAAAAAGATGGTTTAGAACCATGAGTTAAGTGACCACCATGGCTTAAATCCATACCGAGAAGTTTATCACCAGCTTTAAGAAGTGCTGCATAAACTGCACCATTTGCTTGGCTACCTGAGTGAGGTTGAACATTTGCATAGTTACATCCAAAAAGTTCACAAGCACGGTCAATAGCTAATTGCTCAACACCATCAGCATACTCACAACCACCGTAGTAGCGTTTGCCAGGATAACCCTCAGCATACTTGTTTGTAAATACTGAACCCATTGCTTCCATCACTGCTGGAAGTGTAAAGTTCTCAGATGCAATCATTTCTAAGTGGTCTGTTTGACGCCCTAACTCTTGTTCACATAAATCAAATATTTCGCTGTCGTACTCTTTTAAAAAACTCATAATATAAAATTCCTTGTAATAATTAAAGTCATTGTACTAAAAAAGAACTAATAAAAGGCTTATTGATTGAGATATTTATCAATTGAAGTATTAATCAATTTTAGTTCTTTAGTATATTGCATTACTAGTTCTGGCAAATAATCATATTTTTTTAGTGAGAGTTTTTTTAACATATCTGTCACAATTAAGTGAAGTTTCTCTGCACCAATGGAACCTGTAAGACCTTTAATATCGATACATAATATTCTTAATTGCTCATATCTATAATCTTGAAGGTGTTTGTTAAATACTTTATTTGTGTCACCATAGGCATCTCTAAACTCTGAAAGTATTTCTTTGTAAAAGACCTCACTAGAGCTTGACTTTGATATACCAAGTGTGATGTTTAATCCATCGAGTTCAATGATACTTGCTTGTTCCATTGGAGATTTTTCTTTCTTTTTTTGATTTATATGCTGAATAAATATAGAAAAAACAGTATATAATTTTTCTTTCTCTAGAGGTTTTGATATATATCCATTCATTCCGGAGGCATACATTTTCGCTATTTCATCACTTGATGTTAAAGCACTTAATGCAATTATAGAGATATGGTCATATTCTTTTTTTTCTCTTATTTTTATTGATGCAGTATATCCATCCATAACAGGCATATTTATATCCATAAATATAATATCGAATGCAGCATCTTCTGAAAGTACTTTTAGTGCTTCTCTACCATGTTTAGCCACAGTGATATTCATCTGTGATTTATTAAGTATATCTACAAAGACTTTTTGATTAATTACATTATCTTCAACTAAAAGAATTTTCTTACCTTGAAATTTAGAAAAATCATTAAGTGAGATGTTTCTAGTATTTTGAAAAGAGTTTCTGTGTACGATTGCTGTTCCAGAATTTAAGACACCTTTATTTGTGATTTTTGAAGTGTCATGGAGATTTAAAAAGAGTTGATTGAGCACATCAGATGTTTGCCATATCGTGAGCGGTTTTGATATTTTAATATCTGCTACTGCTGTATTTGGAAACTCTTTTTTAATACCAAAGAGGTTTGACATAGCAATTATCTTGCTATTTACATTTTCTAACTCTGCTACGACCTTATGTGTAAAGAGTTTCTCATCGAGAAAAATAATATCATAGATATCAAAATACTTAAAATATGAAGTATATTCATTTTTATTTATCATTTTTACATCATGACCTAAATCTTTTAAAATATTTGCAATATTATATGCAGCATTTGTAGAGGAATCTATAAGTAAAATACTCTTAGATTTTATTTGTTTAGATACAGTGTATTTATTATGAACTGGTTCAGATTTTTCAACGGAATAAGGGATAGTAAAAATAAATTCGACAAACTCATTTGTATCATTTCTAGCGATTAAATCCCCCTTCATAAGTTTGGAGAGTTCTTTGGCGATAAATAGACCAAGACTATCATACTCAGCAGTATCGTCATTGTAATTAGCCTGAAAAATATTTAATCCATCTTCTACATTTATTTTTAAGTCACTACTAACTGTAAATGAGAGCTGGTCACCTTTTGAAAAAAGACTTGTTTGTTCTATCTTTAATGTCAGTTGAGTAGAAAAGTTCTCTACACAGTAAAGGAGAATATTTACTAATACCTTACTAAGGTTAAGAGTATCAGAATTAATCTCTTGAACTACATTTTTATCGATGTCATATATAAGTTCAAACTCTTTGCCTCTTATATTTGCTTTAAGTATTCCTGAGACATCATTTAGAAGGTTTGAAAGTTTGAGTTTCTGGTGGTCAATAATTATTTTATTAGATTTGATTCTTAAAAAGTCAATTAAGTTTGTTGTTATAGCAAGTAGTTGATTTTCGGATTTTGCAAGATTATTAGCAGTATAACTTTTTTTTGCAATACTATGTATATTTTCACCTATTCTTGAGACTATAGCATCTTGTGCTTGATTGATTTCTTTACGTGTTTCTTCTTCTTTTTCTTTCTCTCTTTTAAAAAGTTTAACCTTTTCCCTAGATAAAAACAGGGCCATAATTGCTATAGCAGCAAGTCCAAATAGAGCAATCAACATACTAGGGTCTTTCTCGTCTTAAACTAATTCAATAGAAGGAATTAAACTATTTGCCTCTAGGTTAAAGACATATATAAAAATTGTTAGAAGCAAATATTTGGACATACAAAATACCTTTTTTATTTATGTAGGATATAGAATAATTATAAGTTATTTAAATTATTGTTTGATACAAAAGTTTCTAGTGTTACTATTGTAATAGGTTTTGAATAAATATATCCTTGAGTCAAGTCACAATAGAAATTATTTATTATTAATACTTGTTCTATTTATTCAATACCTTCTGTAACAATATGCATACCTATGTT
>DDCH01000004.1:156090-204545 GCA_002335055.1 Sulfurimonas sp. UBA2011
TACCTATGTTAATAATACATACGGAAGTAAACTGTGAAATACCTTCTATTTTACAAGAGTTAAGATCTGTGAAATTCCGGATGAGAGTTCTAGGTTCACATAAATAACAGGATTGGTAATGACATAATCTACTTTTTTGTCTCTAATTATAGATTTTAGTTTATGTAAGTCTTTAAATTCAATTGGAAGTAAAACAAAAGGATGTAAATGATTTTTTTATTGAGATAGTCAATAGTAGGTTGCCACTCTTTTATAGCACGTGCTTCACCATAGTTTGCTAAAACAGAGACTTTATACTCGTTTGCACTTAAGTTTAGAAGTAACAATAAATTTAATAAAATACTACATAGTAGTACTTTCATCATTAATCATCTTTATAAATTAATTATATGAGTTGTCTTAAGGGTGAAAGTAGTTTGAAAATTGTGGAGCAAAAGAGGGAAGGGGAGAAGAAAAAGGAGTGTTATTTACTCACTTTCTTCTTGTTCATTATTAATAGGCTTCATAGCAGGGAATAAAAGTACATCACGAATACTATGCTCATTGGTAAGTAGCATAACTAGTCTGTCTATTCCTATACCCTGACCAGCAGTTGGGGCCATACCATAACTCAGTGCTTCAACAAAGTCCTGATCCATTTCATGTGCTTCGTCATCACCAGAATCTTTAGCAGCCATTTGACCTTCAAAACGAGAGAGTTGGTCTATAGGATCATTTAATTCGCTAAATGCATTTGCTATTTCGCGACCTGCGATGAAAAGCTCGAAACGCTCAGTAATTGCTGGATTTTCATCACTACGACGAGCAAGTGGAGAAATCTCAACTGGATACTCTGTGATAAAAGTAGGGTCAATTAACTTCTCTTCAACAAATTCGTCAAAAAGTTCCCCTTGTAATTGTCCTAGATTTAAGTTCGGTTTCACATTAATTTTTTTGCTCTTTAAAAATGCGAGAATAGCTTCTATTGTATTACATGACTCTGGGGGCACACCACCTATAGTAGTAAGTGACTCTATAAGAGGAATCTCAACGAAGTTATCAAAATTAACTATCATATCTCCATAAGGGAGTTGTGTTGGAAGGTTTAAATGCTCAAAAAGATACTGAAAATACTCTTTTGTAATCTCTATTAAATCTTTATATGTTTTGTATGCCCAATAAAATTCAATTGACGTAAACTCAGGGTTATGAGTAGCATCCATACCTTCATTTCTAAAACAACGATTGATTTCAAAAACTGCCTCAAAACCACCAACAATTAAACGTTTAAGGTATAACTCTGGTGCAATTCTTAAAAATCTATCTATTCCAAGTGCATTATGATGTGTAATAAATGGTTTTGCATTTGCTCCACCTGCTATTGGGTGCATCATTGGAGTTTCAACTTCTAAGAAACCTTTGTCCTCAAAGAAATGACGAGTTAGGCTTATAACCTTTGAACGTGTTTGAAAAGTTTTACGTACATCTGCATTCATGATAAGGTCAAGGTAGCGTTTACGGTAACGAATCTCTTTGTCAGTAACACCATGAAATTTCTCAGGAAGTGGACTGATCGCTTTTGTTAAAATTGTAAAAGTATCAACATGAAGAGAAAGCTCACCTTTTCCAGTTACAAAAGGAAAACCACCAACTTCTATAATATCACCAACTTCAATGTTCTTTTTAAACATAGTATTGTAAAAGTCTTCAGGAAGGTTGTCGCGCGTTACATATACTTGTAACATACCAGATTCATCTTCGATTTTAACAAATGAAGCTTTTCCCATAACACGTAAAAGTTTAATACGTCCACTTACAACATAATGGCGTTTTTCATCACGTTTCTCTTCCATATCTGCTATGTCAGAGTTTACATTGAGGTACTTTTCTATAGTAGTATTTCGTTTAGAATTATTTGAGTATGGATTAAATCCAGCTTCTTTAAGTAGTTTTGCTTTTTCTATTCTTTGTTGAACAAATTTATTATCAAACATTAATTATTTTCCTTTTTTTCTTGGCACTCTGAACAGATACCATATATTTGCATAGAGTGATCACTCATTTTAAAGTTGAGTTCATCAGTAATAGCATGTTGGCGTTTTTCAATATCTTCATCTACAAACTCTGTAATCTTTCCACACTGAGTACAGATAAGGTGGTCATGGTGCTCTTTTGCACCTAGTTCATACTTTTTTCCTTGTGCACCAAATGAAAGTGAACTAACAACATTAGACTCTTCTAAAAGAGCTAGTGTTCTATAAACTGTTGCTATCCCTGTCTTTAGATCAGGCTGTTTTTCTTGTATAAGGTGGTGGAGTGCTTCTGGTGTAAGATGTTCATCTGAATCATAAAGTGTCTCTAATATAACCTCTCGTTGAATAGTAAACTTTAAATTATTCTTTTTTAAAAGTGTTTTAAAGTCAGTGAGTAACTGACCATATTCGATAGTCCTATTGTTAAAGTTCGTATTTATATTAGCCATATTATTTCTCTTTGGTCTGTTTTTGAATCTGTTGTTTTAGTTCATCTTGTATTTTTTGTATCTCTTCTTGAGTACTTTCACTAATTAGTGCCTCAGTTCTCTCTTTTATGGCTTCTGAACCTTGCTCAATTGTAGAGTTGATATTTTCACTTAATCCTACTGGGTCTATTTTCATGATATAAGCACCTGATTCAACCATAATAGGAAATAAGACACTTGTTTGCATCACAGAATCAAGTGTTGATTTCACTGCTTTTATATTATATGCTGCATGTGCTATAATAGCTGCTATAAGAAAAAACTTACTTGCCCCAAATACAAATCCTAAAATTCTATCAATTGGACCAAGACCACTAAGTGAACTTAGTTTTTTAAATGCATAACCAATTAGAATCATAAGAAGCCAAAAGATCACTAAGGTTGTTAAAAATCCTAAAAAACTTACAGCTGATGGTGATGAAAAGTTAAATATAAGATTATTTAAATATTCACCTAGATTATCTCCAAATCGTGAAGCGATAAAGAGACCACCAATTATACCTATAAGGCCAAAAAGTTCTTTAAAAAATCCATTAATAATCCCTTTAAGTCCAAGTAAGAGGATAATAATCGCTGCTACGATATCAAAATAATTAATGTCCATTTGGAGCCATTTCTGAGTTCATTTGATCTTTTCCACTGTTTTTAGATTTGTAAAGTGCTTTATCCACTCTGGATATAATATCTTCAGGATCATCACCATTAGAGTATTGTGTCGCTCCAATGCTCATAGTTACATATAGTGCATTATACCCGCATAAGCATAAATTAAACTTTCATACCTCCCTTTCAGTGGCAAACACCTATTTAATAATGATAGTTTTAGGCTTATTTAGATAGAATCCAAAAAAATATTTAATTAAGGTAATTATTATGAGTATATGGAGCCCTTCTAGCTGGAGAGAGAAACCAATTTTACAGCAACCAACTTATCCTGATAAGGCGGCATTGGATAATGTTTTAGCTGAGCTTAAAAACTATCCGCCACTTGTTTTTGCTGGTGAAGCACACACACTTAAGGCACAGCTTGGTAATGTAGCCAACGGAAATGCATTTTTACTTCAAGGTGGAGATTGTGCTGAGAGTTTTTCAGAGTTCCATGCTGATAATATCCGTGATACCTTTAAGGCTATGATGCAGATGGCAGTTGTTATGACTTACTCTGGTGGTCTTCCTGTAGTTAAGGTTGGACGTATGGCAGGGCAGTTTGCTAAACCTCGTTCAAGTGATACTGAAACATTTGATGGTGTAGAACTTGCTTCATACCGTGGAGATATTATCAATGGAACTGAGTTTACAGCAGATGCGCGTATACCTGATCCTCAGCGTATGATAAAAGCTTATAACCAAGCTTCAGCAACATTAAACTTACTTCGTGCTTTTGCATCAGGTGGTTTAGCTGATTTACATCAAGTTCACCAGTGGACACTAGACTTCGCTCATCAGGGTGAAGTAAGCAAAAAGTATGAAAAAATGGCGCAAGATATTGAAAAATCACTGCGTTTCATGGAAGCTTGTGGTGTAAATTCAAAAAACTATAGAACTCTTCGTGAGACAGATTTTTATACTTCTCATGAAGCACTTTTACTTCCTTATGAAGAAGCATTTACTCGTAAAGATTCTATCACAGGTGACTGGTATGATACATCAGCACACATGTTATGGATAGGTGATAGAACTCGCCAACTCGACGGTGCACATGTTGAGTACTTAAAGGGTGTTAAAAATCCTATTGGTGTAAAAGCTGGACCAACTATGGATCCACAAGACTTAGTAAAACTTTGTAATGCACTGAACCCAGAAAATGAAGCAGGTCGCTTAAATGTAATCGTTCGTATGGGTGCAGGAAAAGTTGGTGACGGTATGCCAGCTCTTATTAAAGCGATAGAGAAAGAGGGTCTTAAAGTAGTGTGGTCATGTGATCCTATGCATGGTAATACTATCAAGTCTTCAAACAACTATAAAACTCGTCCTGTTGATTCTATTCTTACAGAGATGAAAGAATTTTTCCAGATTCATAAAGCTGAGGGAACTCATGCAGGTGGTGTTCACTTGGAGATGACAGGTAAAAATGTAACTGAGTGTATCGGTGGTAGTTTTACTGTAACTGAAGAAGACTTATCCTCTCGTTACCATACTCATTGTGACCCGCGTTTAAATGCAGACCAGTCACTTGAGCTTGCGTTCTTAATCGCTGACTCACTTAAAGAAGCTAGAAAATAGCCTCTCTTGATTAACTCTTTTTAAGAGTTAATCTCTTCTTCTTTTTCTTGTATATTTAAAAGTTCTTCTATCTTTGTCTCATATAACTCTTCCGTATTTGCTAACTCTTGTGCAACAGCAGTAATACCCTTTTCTTCATAACAAGATGGATTTGCTAAACACTTATTTATATCTTCTATTTTGACTTCAAGTTCTTCTATTTCTAAAGGAAGTTTTTCTAAGGCCATTTTTTCTTTAAATGTTAGTTTGAGTGTTGTTTTCTTCTCTTCTTTTTTTGTCTCTATAACTTTAGGAGCAGAAGCTACTTCTGCTTCCATAAGGGAAAGTTCTTTTAACTCTTTTTCCATATCAAGGTATTCGCTATATTGTTGATGAGACTCTTCTATAGTTTTATCAGCTTGAAAAATGAAAAGTTTTTTTGCAATTTTATCTACAAAGTATCTATCATGACTTACAATTATTACAGCACCTGCAAAGTTAGTGAGTTGCTCTTCTAAAATGTTAATAGTTGGAATATCCAAGTCGTTTGTAGGCTCATCTAAAATGAGAATATCCACATCTTTTGTAAAGAGTAGGGCAAGTGCTACACGGTTTTTCTCTCCACCACTAAGAACTCCTACTTTTTTCTCTAAAAACTCCCTGGGGAAAAGGAAGTTTTTTAAGTATCCATAGACATGTAAATCTGCACCACGAACACTCACTCTATCTCCACCATTAGGACAAAATGTCTCTATTAGGTTTTTGTCATCATCAAGAAGTTCACGGTGTTGGTCAAAGTAACCGACTTTGAACTCTCCGCGTTTGATGATTCCCTCGGTCGGTTCCATTCTTCCAAGTAAGGCTTTAAGTAGTGTTGATTTTCCACTTCCATTTGGTCCAACAATAGCGATAACATCTTTTTGTAGTATTCGAGTCGTAAAGTTTTTTAAAAGCTGTTTATCTCCAAGTGTGAGTCCGAGTTTTTCTACCTCAAAAAGCATCTTCTGTTTGTTGATACTTTTATCACGATTAAAGTGTTTTGCCTCGCGTTGGAGTTCTACACTCATCATGCGGATTTTTGCTGGATTTGTTTTAGCATCTTCTCGCAGATTCATAAGTCGCTCTTTACGACCCTCGTTGCGTTTAAGTCTTGCACGAACTCCACGAGCAAACCATTCGTTCTCGCGTTTAAGAACACCTAGAAGATTATCATGCTGTTTTTGAAGTGTTCGGATATACTCTGCTTTTTGAGTTAAGTAGCTACTATAACCACCGCTATACTCTTTTAAAACGCAGTCATCAACTTCCACACTTTTTGTAGCGATACGGTCGATGAAGTATCTATCGTGAGAGATAAAAACAAGAGTAAATTTCTCTTTGAGAATCAACTCTTCTAAAAATTCAACCATATAAACATCAAGGTGATTGGTAGGCTCATCAAGCAGTAAAATATCTGGTTTTTGTAGGAGTAACGAGGCAAGGGCAACACGTCGTTGTTCTCCACCACTTAAAAGTGAGATAGGTTTGTCTTCATAATCTTTGAGATTGAAGTGTTGGATGATTCGTTCTACCTTATCATCTAGGTTCCAAGCATTATGATGGTCTATGTATTTTGAGAGTTGCTCATGCTCATCTAAAAGGTTCTTATTTTCAAAGTCCTCCGCTAGAAGCATTGAGAGTTCATTATATCTCTCTTTAGCAGTGTTTAAATCTACTAAACCATGTTCAACTGCCTGACGGACATTATGTCCTTCAACAAAGTTTGGGCGCTGGTCTAGCATCTTAACTTCAAGGTCATTTTTTGTGATACGGTTTCCACCATCTTGCATGAGTGAACCGTGAACTATCTTCATAAGAGTAGATTTTCCACTTCCATTTTTTCCGATGATGACTATACGTTCACCCTCATCAACATGAAAGTTCACTTCTGTGAGAATCTTTTGAGCTGAGTAGTGTTTAGAGATGTTTTGTAGGTCTATAAGTGCCATATTTACTTTTCTTTTTCTTGTGTTTCTGCTTGTATTTCTTCTTTGTTTTCTTCTATATTTTTTTCTTGTTTATCAACAGGAACCCACTTAGATTTTATATCAGCTCTTCTTTTAGCACGCATTGCTACTTTTTTATGGCGCGGTTTTTTACTTTTATCTTTTACCTGAATTTGGGCACGGTTTGTATGCTCAAAACCTTCAAGCTCTATCTCTTTCATCTCACATTTCATCATAAGCTGGATAGTTTCTAGTTGTCCTTCATCTTGAGGATCTATAAGTGAGATAGCATTTCCAGTCTCATCAACTGTGCGAAGACAAGTGAAGTACTCAGGAGCTTCAAATGGCAGGTCATAGTTTATAAGTGTTTCTACACCTGTAAGTTCCATACTTGCAAAGATTTTTGTTGTAGTGATTAGGATTTGTAAGTCTTTAGCATTAAACGTAGTCTGAGCATCTTCTATTTGAGAAGCTCTATGATTTCCATTGACATTTAAGACATTAAACTCTTTTTCTTTAAGTATAGTTTCGAGCTTGTCAGCACTTTTTTTGCTTTTTACTATTAGTAAGATTTGTTTTGCTTTTAGTGGTGCTAGCAAGTCTACTAACATTCTAGCCTTATCATGCTGTTGGACAAAGTAAGCTACTTGTGGAGTACGATTTCCAACACTGATATAGTCATAATATTTTTTAGGTGTACTAGTGTTTTCTTCATTTAAAGTAGTATTCTCTTCACTCATAATGGACTCCTTAAAGTTTTAAAAGAATTATAGCTAAGTAATGGGTTATAATGATAATATGAATAAGAAAAAAATAACAATTATTGGTGCAGGTATAAGTGGACTCTATCTTGGGTATTTATTAGAAGATAAGTACGACATAACAATTCTTGAAGCAAGAAATAGAGTTGGTGGAAGAATTTACAGTATATCTGGAAATGATATGGGTCCTTCATGGATTTGGTCACATCAAAAAAATGTTTTAAAACTTATACAAGAACTAGGGTTAGAACTCTTTACTCAGTTTACTGATGGAAACTCTTTGTATGATACTAAGAACAAACTTGAAGTCTTCTCATAGAAACACTTGCATCTAAACTTCAAAACACTAAAATTATTTTAGAAGCAAGAGTAGAGAGTATAAAAGAAGAGAATGAAAGTAGCCTTGTAAAAACTCAAAATGCAGATCAAAGGTATAGACCTAGATACAACACTCGGTGTAATGGGTCTTGATATATTTAATATTACCAAGATTGTTTTAGATAATAAGCTTAGTAAACTTACTCGCATAAAACATTTAGAAATGGATTTAGACTATGCAGATGAGATGATTCATTTAAAAGATGTTGCATTTACTACAGCTAAGTATAGAATTGCAGCTATTGGTGATATACACGAAGATGGAAATATTACTTCTTTAGATATTCATATTTTAAACAAAAAAGGCTGTTCTATTTTAGATCAAAAATTAACTGGTAGTATTTATGATATAAAACTTGACAAGAGACTATCCACAACTATTGACATTGTGCGTTCAGTACCAAAATCATTTCTAAATAAGACAAAAAGTATTTTAGATTTTGCAACAAACATCGTGGATAAGAAAGCTTCATTTATTATAAAAGAGAGCCATCTCAATGAGAATGATATTACACTGCTTTCAAGTATAAGTCAGCGAGCAACAGGTGTACTCTCAACAACAGTAGGTGCAGTTAAACGAGAGTGTAAACCTATATATAGAGGTTTAGTGAAACATCCTTTAAATGATTAAAAGACTTTTTTAATCATTTGATGTATACCTACACTCAACATCCCTAAAGTAAAACCAAAAAGTAGTTCGCTTAAAATGCTTGGCATAAATGCTAAAGTATGGTGAATGAGTTCGATATTATGTAAAAAAATACCACCTGCGACTAAAAACATAGCAAGAGTCCCTAAAAAAGTTAAAACTCTTATAACTTTAGGAAGTGCCACAACTAAAGTTTCACCTATTTTTTTGAGTAGTGGTTTTGTATCTTGGGCAATTTCTATGAGTTTAAAACCAAAGTCATCCATGCGTACAAGTAAGGCAACAATTCCATAAACTCCAACTGTTACAAGAAAGGCAACAAAAGTAACGGCTATGATTTGTATAGCAAGAGCCTGCTCTAAAACTGTACCTAATGCCATGATGACTATCTCGATAGAGAGAATAAAGTCTGTAAGGATTGCGGACTTTATTTTTGACTTTTCTATAAGTAAAATTTCTGCTTCTGTTTTAGCTATGCTTGTACTCTCTTCTTTGTGTGTATTATGAAAACCAAAGTACTCTAAGACTTTTTCTCCTGCTTCATACGCTAAGTAAACACCACCAAACATCAGTATGGGAATGATAGACCAAGGAGCAAAAGCACTTAAAATAAAAGCAAGTGGGAGAATGATAAGTTTATTTCTAAATGAGCCTTTTGTAATAGCCCAAAGTACGGGTAGTTCTCTTGAAGCAGCAAAACCTGAAGCTTTCTGAGCATTTACAGCTAAGTCATCTCCTAAAATTCCAACAGTTTTTTTGTAGCAACCTTACTCATGGCAGCTGCATCATCTAAGAGAGTAGCAATATCATCAAAAACAGCAAAAAATCCTACTGACATTACTTATCTTCTTTTAGTTCTATACAAAGCTCTCTAGCTGTATACCAGTCTGCAATACCTTGTGCATTATAGTTATACTCATGTTGAGAAGGCGGAATTACACTATGCATTAGTTTAGAACGGATAATACCGAGGATGATAAAACTAAGTAAAAAAAGTGCTATACCAATAAAATAATCATAATAAAACCATGATAGTAGTCCTACTAAATAAGATGTAAATTGTAAAAATATTCTTAATGAAAATGCAATAAGTTTACATTTTTTTGTTGAAAGTTTCGGTGTTGGTTCTATTTGATTTATGAAGTCTGTTTGCATAAAATGATTATAACAAACATTTGTAAATGTAACTTGACTAAGAAAACTTGAGTCTATTTGACTCAATGTACTTTAAATATTAACTTTTTTTTGTTAGAATTCCGAAAATAATTTATTACAGGATCATATTATGGCAAAACATCAGTTTCAAACAGAAGCAAATCAAATACTCCACCTAATGATACATTCACTCTACTCAAACAAAGAAATATTTATTCGTGAGTTAGTATCTAATGGTTCAGATGCACTTGATAAACTAAATATGCTAGTACTTACAGATGAAAAGTATAAAGATGTTGCATTTAGTCCTCGTATAGATATGGTTGCGGATAAAGAAGCAAAGACTTTAACAATTTCAGATTCTGGTATCGGTATGGATGAAGAAGATCTAATGAACAACCTTGGTACTATCGCAAAGTCTGGCACTAAAGCATTTTTAGAGAACCTTTCTGGCGATCAAAAAGAAGATTCTAATCTTATTGGTCAGTTTGGTGTTGGTTTTTATGCTTGTTTTATGGTTGCTGATAAAGTAGTTGTTACAACTAAAAAAGCGGGTGAAGATAAGGCTTTAGTATGGACTAGTACTGGTGATGGTTCTTTTGAAATAGAAGATGGTGAGAGAGAAGGGCATGGTACTACTATAGAGATGCACCTTAAAGCTGATGAAGATGAGTTCTTAGATGTTCATCGTATAGATACTATCATCAAAAAATACTCTAACCACATTCCTTTTCCTATTTTTATGGACAAAGATAAATTTGTTCCTGCTGTTATGGATGATGAAGGTAAAGAAGAAGTAGAACCTTCTCGTACTGACATCATAAATGAGCAGATTAACCGTGCAAATGCTCTTTGGACTATGGCTAAAAAAGACGTTACTGATGATGAGTATAAAGATTTTTATAGCTCTATCGCACACTCTAGTGAAGAGCCTTTAGCTTGGATGCACAACAAAGCAGAGGGTGCAGTTGAATTTACTACACTTTTCTACATTCCAGCTAAAGCACCTATGGATATGATGAGAATGGACTACCAAACTGGTATAAAACTTTATATCAACCGTGTTTTTATTACGGATGATGAAAAAGAACTTATGCCTGTATATCTACGTTTCCTTCGTGGTATTATTGATTCAAAAGATTTACCACTAAATGTTTCTCGTGAGATTTTACAGTCAAATGCAGTGATGGCCAAGATTCAAAAGTCTTCTGTTAAGAAAGTACTTTCAGAATTAGCAAAAATGTCGAAAAAAGATAGTGAAAAATATGCAACTTTTTATGCTGAATTTGGTAATGTTTTAAAAGAAGGTCTTTACAACGATACTGATAATCGTGAAAAAATCTTAGAGTTAATGATGTTTAACACGCTTAATTCTGATGGCACTGTTATGATAGAAGAGTTTGCTAAGAGTGCAGATGCTGAGAAAAAAGAGATTTATTACATTACTGGTAAAACTTCTTTAGCAATGTTAAAATCTTCTCCTGCATTAGAGCGTTTTAAGGCTAAAGGTATAGATGTTTTAGTTCTGAATGAAGAAGTAGATACTATCATCTTCCCAATGGTTACTGAGTATAAAGAGTTCAAACTTGTAAATGTAAGTGATGCTAAGTTTGAAGAGAGTGAAGAAGATAAAAAGAAAGAAGAAGAAGTAGCTAAAACTTATGAAGGTTTATCAAAAACTTTTAAAGAAGCACTTGGTGAAGCTGTTAAGTCAGTTGAAACAACAAGCGAACTTACAGACTCTCCTGTTGCTATTAAAATAGATAAAGAAGACCCATCATACCAGATGGCACAAATGATGAAACAGATGGGTCAGGGTGGAGATATGCCAGAACCAGCTCCCATCTTTATGATAAACCCTAAACATGAGTTAATCCAAAAACTCAATGACTCGTCTGATGTTAACCTAGTGAATGATGCAGCCCATGTTCTACTAGACCAAGCAAAACTTTTTGATGGTCAAGAACTTAAAGACACTGCTGATTTTATCGCTAGACTCAATAGAATAATAACTAAAGCCGTATAAAATAATTAAAAAGTATTAAATAACACTTTTTAAGACTAAGTCTTTAATTTTTTGCTTGCTTTTATGTTTAAAATGTTAGGTTGTCTCTATGAAAGTAAATAGAACAATAGATAGAAGACAATCTAAGAATAATAAGATTAGAACACTTGTAGAAAAAGCGCAGAAGGTTTCTTATTCATTTTTTCAAAATAAATATAAATATAGTACTAATGAAGCAGTTTGTGAATTAGGTTTGGATGAAGATCTTGTAGATCAGTTACTAGAGGATTATGTAGCTCAAATTATTAAAGCTGTGACTCAGTTTAAAGAGATGTTATATACTCTACAGTCAGAACGAGATGCCAAACAAACACTTTCATATACTGAACTACGTGAACTTGCACATAAAAACCTTGGTGTAGTAAGAAATTTACGAATAGAAGATGCAATAGTATTGTTAGATGATTTGATGAAAAAAGATGATCTTGAGCATCTTTTTATATGTATTGAGACTCTTCGTGCTTGTGCTATTATTTTAAAGCCAGCATATGCATATAATACAATTAAACTTATCGAAGTAAAAAGTACCTTTTAAGTACTATCTATTTTTTAAAGAGTGTGAAATTATTTGTAATTTTCCCTTAGGTTTAGGAACAAAAGCATCTCTTTTATCTTTTACAGGTAGTACAAAAGTCAGCAAAATAAAAATAAAAGAAAAAATCACTCCTCCCAGTCCACTTAGAATTAGTTTTAGTTTAAAATAACTCATTTAAATATCTTGATTCTCGTGTGTCATATAAATCCAGTACTCTTTATATGTATGCCCTTTGTTTAAAAAAAACAACTGTAATATAGTTACACGATATAGGGTGATGAGCATTTTGGCAAAGGGAACAAAAAGACTTAGTTTCACTAGCAATGGCTGTTCTTTATCTCCTTTTGAATTAATCATCTCTTGCATACCGATGTTGTTTGAGAGGTGAATACCAAAGAGTATAGAAAATGTAAAGTTAAGTATTAATCCAAATATCATATATGCAGCAAAATCTTGTTCAAACATTCCAATAATCATAAATAATTTTTCCTAGTTTTAAAATATTTACTCATTTTATCAGAAAAAACTTTTATTCTTAATTACATCTATTCTTTGGGCAAATATAAGCACTCAAAAGGTAACAACTTGAATAAATAGCAAGAAATTTAGAAGGAACTAAACTTTTTTAAATATTATTTATACTATAATAAGCCAACAAATTATGAATAAAGGTAATTTAATGGAAACTAACCTCATTGTAGAAGGTTTTAAATTTATGGGATTAGGAATGGGAACAGTGTTTATATTTCTAATTATTATGATTGCTAGTATGAATATCATGTCTATTTTTATACATAAGTTTTTCCCTGAATCAAAACTAGAGATAAATCCTGCACCTAAGCAAGACAATAAAAAAGTAATAGCAGCAATAACAGCAGCAATTTCACATCATAGACAAGGGTAATAATAAGAATGGCTAAAAAATTTATAGATGTAATGGATACATCATTTAGAGATGGCTTCCAGTCAGTATATGGCGGTCGTGTTTTAATGAATGACTTTTTTCCAGCTGTTGAAGCTGCAAAAATGGCAGGAATCAACCACTTCGAGTTTGGTGGTGGAGCAAGATTTCAATCACTCTACTTTTATTTAAGAGAAGATGCATTTGAAATGATGGATAAATTCCGTGAGATAGTTGGTCCAGATGCAAATCTTCAAACACTTTCTCGTGGTGTTAATACAGTTATGCTCGATACTGGTTCAAAAGAACTTATCGATCTTCATGCAAAAATGTTTAAAAAACATGGTACTACAACTATTCGTAACTTCGATGCACTTAATGATGTTGAAAATCTTAAGTACTCAGGTGAGCGTATCACTCATCATGGTCTTAAGCATGAAGTAGTTGTAACTATGATGGATTTACCACCAGGTTGTCATGGTGCTCATGATGTTGAGTTCTATGAAAAGACTCTTCGTGGTATTTTAGATGCAGGAATTCCTTATGATAGTATCTGTTTTAAAGATGCATCGGGAACTTCAAATCCTCAAAAAGTTTTTGAAACAATTAAAATGGCTCGTACTTTAGTTCCTGAAGGTACACACCTTCGTTTACATACACATGAGACTGCTGGTGTTTCTGTTTCTGCTTATATGGCAGCATTAGAAGCTGGTATTGATGGTATTGATATGGCTGCTGCTCCTGTAAGTGGTGGAACAAGTCAACCAGATATTTTAACTATGCTTCATGCTACTAAGGGAATGAATTTTGACCTTGGTGGACTTGAAATTGGTAAGATTCTTACTTATGAGAAAGAGTTACAATCTTGTTTAAGTGATTACTTCATGCCTCCAGAGGCGACTATGGTTTCTCCTGTGATTCCATTCTCACCAATGCCAGGTGGAGCACTTACTGCAAACACTCAAATGATGCGTGACAACGGAATCTTAGATAGATTTCCAGAAGTTATTGCTGCTATGCAAGAAGTAGTTGAAAAAGGTGGTTATGGTACATCTGTAACACCAGTTTCTCAGTTCTACTTTCAACAAGCACTTAACAATGTTATGCAAGGTCCTTGGAAAGCAATCGCACCAGGATATGGAAAAATGGTTCTTGGTTACTTCGGTAAAACACCAGTAGCTCCAGATCCAGAAATCGTTAAAATTGCTTCAGAAAAATTAGGTTTAGAGCCTACTACTATGAATGCTATTGATATCGCTGATGCAGATGAGACAAAATCTCTGCAACATGCAATTGATAAGTTAAAAGAAAATGACTTAGAAGTTACAGAAGAAAATATCTTCATCGTAGCAGCTTGTCAAGACAAAGGTATCTCTTTTCTTCAAGGAAAGGGAGAGTTAAATGTTCGTAAAATATCAGAAATGAAAAATGATTGTGGAGATGGTTCAATGGGTAATGGAAATTATACAGTAGTAGTAAATGGTGAGAAGTTTAGTGTTCAAGTTGCTGAAGGTGATGCTAATATTCAAGTTACAGCAGTAAACGGCGAGTCTGCAGTTACAGTTCCCTCACCGGTCGGTTCAGTAAATGACATTGATATTAAAGCTCTTCTTCCAGGTAGTGTTTGGAAAATAGTTGCTAATCCAGGTCAGAGTGTAAACGAAGGTGATGTTATTTTAATTCTAGAGTCTATGAAAATGGAAATTGATGTTATCGCTCCTCGTGGTGGAGTAATCCAGTCTATAAATGTTGCTACAAATGATAAAGTTGTAGAAGGTCAGATAGTAGCAGTTTTAGGATAATATAGATGAAAAATATTGTAATTAAATTTCTTGCACTTTTTATGCTGTTTACATTTTCAAATGTATCTGCAAACGAAACTGCAACTCATAGTACAGGAAGTGATACACACAAAGAAGAGACATATAAGTCTCAAACTTTTTCTCATATGGTTACTGGTTTTTTAAAATCAACAGGTATTGTTGCTTTTGTTAGCCCTGATCCTGATGAGTTAAATGCTAAAGGTGAAAAAATCAGTACTTTTCATAAAGGGCTAGGTCGTGCCCTTATGATTCTACTTACATTTTTTCTTTTTTGGTTAGCTATTGCTAAAGGTTTTGAGCCTTTACTCCTTTTACCAATTGCATTTGGTGGATTATTAGCGAATATTCCAGTAGCAAATATTGGTGGAGCTCATGGATTCTTAGGTGTTATTTATAGCATGGGACTCTCAAACGAGATGTTCCCTATTATCATCTTTATGGGTGTTGGTGCTATGACAGACTTCGGTCCTCTCCTTTCAAACCCTAAAACAGCACTTCTCGGTGGAGCTGCTCAGTTTGGTATTTTTGGAACACTTGTTGGTGCAGTTGCCTTAAGTCAATATGGTTTTGTTGATTTTACATTACAACAAGCATCCGCTATTTCTATTATTGGTGGAGCGGATGGTCCGACATCTATCTTTATAGCAACTAAACTTGCACCTGAGTTACTTGGTGCTATTGCAGTTGCTTCGTATTCATATATGGCTATGGTTCCTATCATTCAACCTCCGATTATGAAAGCATTAACAACTGATGCAGAGCGTAAGATAAAAATGACGACTCTTCGTCATGTATCTCGTTTAGAGAAACTTGTTTTCCCTGTAATGGTTCTAACTCTTGCAATTTTAGTTCTTCCAGAATCTACGCCACTTATTGGTGCGTTTATGTTTGGTAACTTCTTAAAAGAGTCAGGTGTTGTTGAGCGTCTTAATGATACTCTTCAAAACTCACTTATAAATACAGTAACTATTTTCTTAGGTCTTGGGGTTGGTTCTAAACTAGCAGCAGATCAGTTCTTAGTTCCACAGACTATGTTTATCATGGCTCTTGGTATTGTAGCATTCTCTGTAGGTACAGCATCAGGTGTACTTATGGCTAAAATTATGAACATGTTCCCAGGACATAAGATTAATCCATTAATCGGTTCAGCTGGTGTATCAGCTGTTCCAATGGCAGCTCGTGTATCAAATAAAGTTGGTATGGAGTTTGACCGTAACAATATGCTTTTAATGCATGCAATGGGTCCAAATGTAGCGGGAGTTATCGGTTCAGCAGTAGCGGCCGGTGTATTAATCTCTCTCTTTCAATAGTTAAGACGCAAAAGTTCAAATAGCGGCGCATGTGCGTCGTTACTTCTTCCTCATGTACTAAAGTACACTTCGTCATCAGTGCCTAGCATCTACATCACTCTTTAAACTTTCTTACTATTGGGATACTCTTTTTATATATGTTAATTTTTTCATTAATATTACGTATTATGATTTGAAAAGAAGAGAAAGAAGAAGAGTTGAACGAGGTATTAATTATGACTTTTTGTTTTATCGATAAAAGCATCTGCACCTAGCAGTTCTGCTTCACGTTTATTATTTTCACCTGTCATAGAACTGTTTACAATGATAGGGATGTCTTTTGTCATACGATTTGCTTTAAGTGTCTTAATAACTGTAAAACCAGACATTTCAGGCATTTTTATATCTGTAATAATCGTTGGTAGCTCTTTTACACTTTCGCCAAGAGCAAAGAGATAATCAACAAGTTTTTGTCCATTATCAAACATTTGCATATTAATGTTGGCATTTTTAAAGATTTGAATAAGTGCACGTTGTGCCGTTCTTGAATCCTCAGCAATTAAAACAGTTCCATTTTTTAGACGTTCTGGAATTTTCATATCGAGTAAGTTTGTTGTGTCCTCAAAGACATCAACCATTGCTTGGGGAATAACACCTGCTAGAAGTTTTTCTTAATCCAGTATAAGACATAATGAACCATCTTCTAATCGTGTATCATTCATAACAACACCATCTTCTTTTAGTCTGTAACTATCCGGTGCATGCATCTCACTCCAGTTCTTTTTGATAACTCTAAATGCAGCCATAATTCTAAGACCAATAATAACACCATTAAAATCATAAATAAGTATGTTCGATTTTTGTATGTCTTCTTTGCTTAGTGTAGAATCAAGCCAAGAAGGAAGGTTTAAAATTGGAATTTGAAGCCCACGGAGTAAAATTATACCTTCTAAAAGAGGATGAGCAGAAGGACTTTGAGTTAAGAAATGGTTTTTAGATTCGACGACTTCACGAGTTTTAAAAACATTTATAGCATAAAATGCTAAGTCATTTTTATCGTTGATTCGAAATATCAATAGTTGAAGCTCATTGTTTTTTGCCAGGTTTGTTGCAGCATCAACATTATCCAATACAGACAGGAAAGTTCCCTTTTATCGTTTATTGCCTTATAATACCGAAAAATAAATGAATTGTTCTTGAATATTAATAATGTAATGATAGAATAAATCATGATGAAATTAATACTACTTTTTATAGTTACAGTTATGAGTTTAAGTGCGAATGTGTACTATTCGAAAATAGAACCTTATGAGGTGCGAAAAATTGCATCAAATGTTAGTGGTGTAGTATTAACTGCAAATGAAGATATGCTTGGACAAACACTCTCTTCAACTCCATATTTACGTATAGATGCAAAGCTTGATACAAGTGAATTAAAATTCACAAAAGATAAACTACAATATCTAAAAAAGACTGTAAAGTTAAATGAAAATATTGTAAATAATTTAGAAGTTTCTTTAGAAAAAAAACGTCTCAATTATGAACGAGTAAAAAAATTAAAAATAAAATCAAGTGTGGAAAAAGATAAAGAATTTTATGATTTAATAAATAGTGAAAATTCTTCTCTTACAACTTTAAAAGAGATAAATACACTTAAAACACAGGTCGCTGATTTAGAGATACGTAAAAAACAACTTGTACGAAGTATTAATGATAAGTCTTTAAGTGCTAAGGGTTTTAAACTTTACTCTTTAGAAGTAAAAGTTGGAGAGGTTGTGAGTAAAGGAACACCACTTGCAACTATTATGGATACTTCACGGGCAATTTTAACTATTTATCTTAATGAAGAAGATGTGATAAATGCTAAAAAAAGTGTTATTTATATTAATGGAAAAAAAACAGCTTATAAAATTGATAGATTTCTAAATATTGCAGATAGTAAAAACATATCAAAGTATATGGCACAAATTATTATAAAAGCACCAAAGATATTTTCAAAACTTGCAAAAGTTGAATTAAAACAGAATAATTAAAAAGAAAAAAACTAGGAAAAATTATGAATACACAAGAATTAGATAAAAAATATGTGCTTCAGACTTATGGACGTGGTGATGTTGAGTTTGTAAGTGGAGATAATGCTACTTTAACAGATACTGGGGGAAAACAATACATAGATTTCACTTCGGGAATTGGAGTAGTAAGTGTTGGGCATGCAAATGCAAGAGTAAATGCTGCTATATGCCAACAGATAGGAAAAATTACACACACTTCAAACCTTTATAATATTGCACCACAGGCAAAGGCTGCTGAGGCTATTGTTAATGCAAGTGGTTATGATATGGCATGTTTCTTTGGTAACTCTGGTGCTGAAGCGAATGAAGGGGCTATTAAGATAGTAAGAAAACATGGTGAGCGCGATGGCGAAATAAAAAGATATAAAATTATTACACTCAAGCACTCTTTTCATGGACGTACTATTACAACTGTTAAAGCGACAGGTCAAGAAGCTATGCATAACTACTTTGGTCCTTTTCCTGATGGTTTTGTGTATGCTGAAGATATACAAGCAATAGAAGCTCTTTTAGATGACCATACGGCAGCTGTTATGATAGAACTTATTCAAGGTGAGGGTGGTGTTGAACCCCAAGACAAAAAACAAGTACAGGCTTTAGAAAAACTTCTTAAATCTAAGCATATTCCTCTTATAGTAGATGAAGTACAAACAGGTGGATATAGAACAGGTGAGTTTACAGCCTCACAAGTTTATGGTATCACTCCTGAGATTATTACTCTAGCTAAGGGTATTGGTGGTGGTGTTCCAGTTGGAGTTGTTATGACTTCACTCAAAAATGTTTTAAGTCCCGGTGACCATGGCTCTACCTTTGGTGGTAACTATTTAAGCACAACTGCGGTTTGCAGTGTTATAGAGATTTTAAATGAGCTCAAAGTAAGTGGAGAGTTAGATAAAACATCTGCTTATTTTAACGAAGTCTTAGATAATTTTTATGAAACAAACAAAAAACTATTTACTCAAAAAGTAGGTATTGGAATGATGTGTGGTCTTCGTGTTATAGATGCAGAGACACTTGGCTCAATTATGAGTAATGCCAAAGAAAATGGAGTTATGGTTCTCCGTGCTGGAAGAAATACACTAAGATTTTTACCACCACTAACTATTACAAAAGAGGAAATAAATGAAGGTTTTAAAGCTCTCGCTGCCGCTGTTTCTAGCCTATAGTTTTTCTCTTAGTGCAAATGAGAATAGTAGAGGTTTAGATGCATATATCTCTGACTTAAAACAAGAACAGTTTAAGTATGACTACCAAAAAAATGAGGCGGATAGTTCTATACTTCGTGACTCATGGATAGCACCATTAAAACTTAACTACAGTTATGTAAAGAGTAAACCATATGTTGATGAGTTAATAAATCAAAATGCTGCTATTCGTATGGATCAAGCAATTTTTCAAAGTGGTGGAATTCTTTATGGTATAAAGTTTGCAAGTGCGAGTAAGCTTTACTCTGATTACACTGTTGATGTTGCAAAACGCAAGATGATTAAAGATGCTGTTAGTATTTTAATGCAGATAAAACAAACAGATTTAAAAGAAAAAGCACAAAAGTTACAGATAATTAACTCTGAAATAAATTTAGAACAAAAAACAGAACAGTACTTGAGCGGACAGCTTGACTCTGGTTTTTTAGATGATGCTGTTATTCAGATGAACTTGGTAATACAGGTTCTTTTTGACATACAAACAGCTAAAGAAAAGTTAATAAACAAATTCTCAACTCTCAGTGATTTATCTTATGAAAATGCGAATATTCCTAATTTAGCACTGATAAGTATAGATGAATTTTTAGAACATAATATTGTTTTAAAACAAAATGCCGCAGAGATAGAAAAAAATGAGTACTATAAAAATGTAACTATTGCGAAGTACCTTCCCAAGGTGAGTATAATAGCTGGATATAACTGGAGTAATTCTGAACAACAATTTGATTCAAATTTAGTTCCTTTTAAAAATAATCTCTCTTATTATGACTATGGTGTAAAAGCATCAATACCCCTAGATATAAATTCTTTTAGAGATATAGAGTCTATTAAAATTGACTACTTAAAAGCACAAGTAGTGCAAAAAGACAAAGAGAGAGAACTGAAAGCTCTTTTTTCTCAAGTCTTACACAATATAGATAACTTTGATAATAAAATAAAATTAAGTAATGAAAGTATGGGTATTTATAAAAAACTTTTAGATGATACTAAAGAACTCTTTTTAGCTGGGTATAAAACACAGTATGATGTAGATACTCTAAACAACTCTTTAAAGATTCAAAAAATTGACTCTAGAGTTTTTGAGATAGATAAACAGTTAGAGTTGCTTACTCTGTATGAAATGTATGTAAACAATGGAGAATAATATTGAAATTTAGTGAATATATGACAGAGTGGTTATATGGTGAAGACGGGTATTATGCAACTTATAAAAATATCGGTAAAGAAGGTGACTTCTATACGGCAGTTAGTACAAGTAAATTTTTTGGTGGTACTATTGCTAAACATATCATATCTTTAGTAGATGAGGGCTTTTTAGAGTCAAATGCAGTGATTTGTGAAATTGGTGCACATCATGGTTACTTCTTAGCTGATGTTTGTGAGTTTATTTATACTCTGAGACCTGAATTACTCAAAACTTTTAACTTTGTTATTATAGAACGATTTGATGACCTGCAAGATCAACAGAGGAACTACTTTAAAGATTCATTTGGTGATGCAGTAGAACTTACACACTATAAGTCTTTAAGTGAACTCTCTTGTGAAAATGCTTTTTTTATAGCAAATGAAATTTTTGATGCTTTCCCTTGTGAGTTATATTATAAGGGTAAAACAGCTAGTGTAGATGGGCATGAAGTTAACTTTGATGTAGACACTACTTGGGTAGAAGAAAAAGCGAAAAAGTATAATAAAGACCGTGGTGAAATAGCTATTGGTTATGAAGAATTTGCTCTAGAAATGGCTGCATCTTGTGAAAAGTTTGAGTTTATGAGTTTTGATTATGGTGAGATGGTTGCTCGTCCTGACTTCTCTTTACGTATATACTCTAAACATAAGGTACTGCCTTTTTTTCTTCCGGAGGACAATAGCGATTACATACCAAGAGATACTCTTTTTGCTAAAAGTGATATAACGTATGATGTGATGTTTGCACATGTAAAAGATGCATATAGTGAGGCTGGTGTAGAGTTTATAGAACTTAAGGCTCAGATGGTAGCATTGATAGACATGGGAATGTTAGACCTCTTAGAGATGCTTAAAGAGAAGGTTGATGAAAAACTTTATAAACAAGAGTTGGAAAAGGCAAAGATGTTAATCTTGCCTAACTTTTTAGGTGAACGCTTTAAAATGATACGTCTGAGAAAGAGCTAAAGGTTACCTATCATTTTTATCAACTCTTCAGGTCTATTAGAGTTTTTAATAGCATTCTCTTTAGAGATAATATTTTTTTGTAATAATTCAATGAGTTGTTGCGTTTGAGTTGTCATACGTGTTTCAGCTTGATTGAGTTGCATTTGTGAATAAATCTGGTGTACTTTATCTTCACGAATTTGATTCTGAATTGCTGGGTTTGTGATAAGTATCTCTTGGGTTGCTACTTTTCCACTACCAATTCTTGGTATAAGTGTTTGTGAGATAACTGCTACAAGTGAAGATGCAAGTTGGGCACGTACTTGTGCTTGTTCATCCCCATCAAAAACATCGATAATACGGTTAATAGTACCTGGTGCTGAGTTTGTATGGAGTGTACCAAATACTAGGTGACCAGTCTCAGCAGCTGTTAGGGCTGCACCGATAGTCTCAGCATCTCGCATTTCCCCGATAAGGATGATATCTGGATCTTGACGAAGGGCATATTTTAGTGCAGCAGCAAATGAAGCTGTACTACTTCCAACATCACCTTGAGAGAAAAGAGACTTGTTATTTTTATGAACAAACTCAACAGGGTCTTCAATAGTGATAATATGACGGCGTTCTCTCATGTTAATCTCATGGAGCATAGAAGCGAGTGTCGTTGATTTACCAGAACCTGTTGGTCCTGTAACTAAGATAAGACCTTTCTCTTTTTTGATAAGCTCTTTAAAGATAGGTGGGTTACCATACTCATCAAGTGTTGGTATGTCAATAGGAATCATACGAAAGGCACATGCAATACCGTGAATAGTACGGTAGTAGTTCGCACGAAAACGTCCAATACCTTCTAGTTCAAAAGAGAAGTCAAGTTCATTATGTTCTTCAAACTCTTTTTTCTGCTTGTCTTCTATGAGCGAGTATGCCATTGTTTCAACATCTTTAGCATTTAACACAGGAAGATTTAGAGCACGAAGCTCTTTATCTATACGAATCTGTGGTTCACTTCCAACAACAAGGTGTAAATCAGAAGACTTAAATGCTAAAACTTATTTTAACAGTTTTTTTATATCTAATCTTTTTGTTTCTGAAGCTACTTGTCCTTCAATTTCATCACTCACAAAAAACTTCTTTGATAGTTTTCTTCATTAAAACCTACAATCAGTTTACCATCATATTCAACAACTGGACGCTTTATAAGTAGATTTTCTTTGCATAACCACTCTTGTTGAGAAACTTCATCCAAATTTAGTTCTTTGAGTTTTAGATTTCTAAAGGTAGTACTACGTGAGTTAAAAAGTATTTTCATCTCAGTAAGTTCTAGCCAAGTAGATATTTTTTCGCAGGGTAGGTCTTGTGTTTTAAAATCGAAAAGTGTATATTCTAAGTTATTATTTTTAAAAAACTTGAGTGCTTTTTTAACACTATCACAGTTTTTGATTCCATAAACTTGTATCATTTATCCACTACTCTATGATTTTTGGAACGATAAAAAAGTTATCAGTAGAGTTTGGTGCATTACTTAAAATATCTTCACTTACTACTTGACTGGATTTTACACTATCCTGGCGAAGTAGAGTACTTTTATCACTCATAGCAAAATTGTCATCAACACCATCTGTATTTAAACCACTTAGGTTATCAACAAAAGTTACTATCTCAGAGAGTTGTCCTATAATTTCTTCTCGTTTGTCATCACTTACTTTTAAAAAAGATAATTTTTCTAATCTTAATAATAGTGCATCATCTACTTGCATTAAAATTCCTATGTTTATATTTGTAGTTAATTTTATCATAGTTTGATATAATATTAACAATTAATGCGATAATATTATAAACTTTTTATATATAAGGATATTTTTTGAGCTTAAAGACTGACATAGAGATGGTAAAGGATGAGTTAACTTCTGAAGAGAAGTTTTTTGAAAAAGCAGTAGTGACAGAGAAGTTTGTAAAAAAATACAAGAACCTTATAATTGGTGGTGTGATAGCTACTGTTCTTTTTATTGCAGGTAATGTTGCATATACTATAAACAAACAAAATACTATTGATTCTGCAAATGCTGTACTAGCAGAATTACAAATTAATTCGGACAATAAAGCTACACTTGCAAGACTAGAGTCTTTAAGTCCAGCACTGAGTAATGTTTGGTTGTATTCTCAAGCTCTTGTAAACAAAGATACAGCTACTTTAGAGAAACTAAAAAATTCAAAAGCATTACTTATTGCAGATTTAGCTTCATATGAGGCAGCACAAAATACTAAAGATGCACAAAAGCTTGAGGCATATGCTAATAAACAAGATGTGATTTATGCAGATTTAGCAAGAGTACAAAATGCAGTCATTTTGATGAACGAGAAAAAGATAGATGAAGCACACGAGATTTTAAGTATGATTAATATAAATTCATCACTTTCACAAGTTGCAAAAGCTTTAATGCATTACGGAGTAAAGTAAATTTTGAAAATTAATTTGAGTAAATATGTACTAGTCAGTACAATTTTTATTATTTTGTTTTCTGCTTGTAGTTCTAAGGAAGTATATGAGCCAATACAACTCAGTAGTGACTGGGAAGCATATATGCAATCAAAACATACAATAATTGATACTGCTTCAAATGTAGCTCTTTTAGAAGATAGAACCGTACTTACTCATACTGGTTTAGTCAATGTAAAGATAAGTGAAAATGATAGACTTATATCTCAGAGTGGCGGTTGGATTATAAGTGCATCAGTAGATGGAAACTTAAGTTTAAACTCTCAAAATGATGGAAGTATAGTTAAACATTTTAACCTAAATAAAAGTGTTGCTGGTGCTTCTGTATCAGGTAATGACTTAGCAATAATCTTTGTAGATAATGAAATTGCCTTGTATGATATAGAGACAAAAAAAATACTTTTTAAAGAACAGGGAAGTAAGTTTGTAGCTACAGATTCTCGAATTGTAAATCCTTTTTTTATGAGAGGTTTAGTACTCTTTCCAACACTTGATGGAAAAATAATTTTTGTAAACAATGCGAAAAAGAAGAGGCTTCGTACGGTTATAGTCTCTTCTGAAGATAATTTTAACAATGTTATAGCCTTTGAACTAGTGCAAAATAAGATTATCGCAGCAACATCGTACAAGATTTTTTCAATGGCGAAACAAGAGGTTCGTGTTAAGTATGCGATACGAAACATCATTTACGATGAAGATAAAATATTTATCGCTACAAAACAGGGTGAAGTTATTTCCCTTACACCGGACCTAGAAGTAAAATCAAAAGTAAAATTTCCATTTGCACACTTTTATGCGATGGTAAGTAATGGTGATAAACTGTATGTATTAGAAAAAGAAGGTTACCTTATAGTTTTAGATAAAAAGAGCTTTGATTACACTGTGCATGAGGTTGATTTTGATGATGGATTTGTATTTACATCAAATAAATCTTTTTTTGTAAACGATAAACAAATTATTACAGAGTAATGTCCAACGAGCTTGAAGCATTTTTAGAATATATTAGTGTTACTCGTGCACTCTCAAGCAAGAGTGTCGAGGCATATAAAAGTGACCTCTTGCAGATAGAAAAAGAGACAGCTTCAAATCTTCTTTCCTTAAACTCAGAAACATTACTTCTAGCCCTCTCAAACTACTCGAATAAACGTACACTTAATAGAAAACTCTCCTCAGTAAATGCTTTTTTTGATTTTTGCCATAAACAAGATTTTAGCGAAAAAAATGACAAGTTTAAGTTTGCAAAAATTCCTAAACTGCTGCCAAAGTTTCTCTCTTATGAAGAAGTAAAAGCGGGTCTCTCTTTAATAGATAGAAGTACATGGATAGGAGCAAGGGATTATGCTTTAATACTTTTTTTATATGCAAGTGGAGCGAGGATTAGTGAGTGTTTATCATTAAGAGTAGAAGACATAGAAGGTGAGTGGTTGCATATATTACATGCCAAGGGGGAGAAAGAACGTATAGTACCTCTGGCAAAAGTTGCTATAAAAGCGATAGAAGTTTATAAATTTATGATGCCCTTTGAGAGTGAGTTGATATGGTTAAATTATCAAAAAAGTGGACTCAGTCGGATAAGTGCTTATAAAATCACACAAAAGTATTTAGGTGTTTCACCTCATATACTTCGTCACTCGTATGCAACATCACTGATAACAGGTGGTGCTGATTTAAGAGTTGTTCAAGAGTTACTGGGGCACTCATCTTTACTCTCAACTCAGATTTATACACATATTCAAAAACAAAACCTTAAAGAGACTCTTGAAGTCTATCACCCAATGTCTAACATTAAAAAATAATATTAAATTTAATTAAAGAGTATTGGGATAAGATAGTTATTATGTATAATTTAAAAGAGATAATTCAAAACACATCAGATATAAGATTATTGTATGTTGAAAATAATGAACAAGCTAGAGTACCTACCTTAGCAGTATTATCAGAATTCTTTACAAATATTGTTGTTGCAGTTGATGGTAAAGATGGTGTGTTAAAATATCATGAAAATAAAATTGATTTAATAATTACAGATATAAATATGCCAAACTTTGATGGTCTTGATATGATTGAGGCTATTGGAAAAACAAATAAAGATATCGCAATTCTTATGCTCTCTGCTTATAGTGATATAGAGTATTTTAGACGAAGTATTCAGCTTGGAGTTGATGGTTATCTTTTAAAACCAATTGATATAACACAGTTTTTAAAATTAATAAATAAAATTATTGAAAAAATAGAAATAAAACAAGAACTCAAAGAAAATCTAAATTTTCTAGAACAGTATAAATCTATCGTAAATCAAAAATCAATGATTACAAAAACAGATCTTACTGGTATTATCACATATGCGAATGATATGTTTTGCTCAGTATCACAGTACACTAGAGAAGAACTGATAGGTAAAGAACAAAATATTATTCGTCATGCTGATAACCCAGCTTCTTTGTTTGAAGAGATATGGGATACTATAAAGGTTCAAAAGCAGACCTGGAAGGGAGTTCTTCGAAATCGTGCAAAAGATGGTAGTACTTATTATGTTGACACGATTATTCAGCCTATCCTAGATTCAGATGGAAATATTTTAGAGTATATTGCTATGCGCCATAACATTACAAATGTTATGAACTCTAAACGGAAGTTCCTAGACTATATTACAACGGCTGAGAGGCCTTTAGTTGTACAGATTAAAATAGAATCCTTTGATAATCTTCAAAGGTATTATGGATTTGAATTCTCTTTATTAGTAGAGTCAAAATTATCTGGAATGCTAGAAGCACATATGCCTAAAGATTTAAATTTTGAAGCTTTTTTTTCACTCGATAATGGCAATTATGCTTTTGTAAAAGACTGCTTAAAAACTGATGATATGCAAAGTACTATAAATGGACTAAAAGAGTTTCAAAAGTTTATGAATACACTACATGTTCAGATTAATACTATTAATTATGAAGTAGCAATTCTTATTTGCGCTTCTTATGAAAATAATGTTTATGAAAATGTAAAATATGGAATGAAACATATAGTTCGTAATAAACAAAACTTTTTTGTAACAAATGATATTGCGAAAGAGGTACATAAAGTAGCAGATAGAAATTTAAAGATTTTAACGAAAGTAAAAGAGGCGATAGAAAACTCTAAAATTATTTCTTATTTTCAGCCAATTGTTGATAGTAAAGGTGTCATTTGTAAGTATGAGTCACTGGTTCGTTTACTAGAGAGAGATGGTAATATCATGGTTCCTTTGCACTTTTTAGATGTTGCTAAACAAGGAAAATATTATACACAAATTACTTCAGCTGTTTTAGAAAACTCTTTTATTGCCTTAAGCAATATCAATTGCGATGTATCAATAAATTTATCTGCAATAGACATGGAAAATGAAACTATTAGAGAAAATATTTATAGACTACTAAGCAATTATGGTGAACAGGCAAAAAGGGTTACTTTTGAACTTTTAGAAGATGAAGACATGAAAGATTTTGAAGTTGTTAAAACATTTATCACAAAGGTGAAGTCTTTTGGAGTAAAAATTGCCATAGATGATTTTGGAGCGGGTTATTCTAACTATGAGCGTTTACTTGATTTTCAACCTGACATTATAAAAATAGATGGTAGTTTAGTAAAAAATATTGAGTCTTCAAAATTTTCAGTCTCTATTGTTAATTCTATTATACTCTTTGCTCGGGAACAAGGATTGTCAGTTGTTGCTGAGTATGTGGAAAATGAAAATATATTTAATATTTTAAAAGAGCTTGGGGTTGATTATTTTCAAGGTTATTACTTTGGAAAACCTGCTTTATTAGACTTGGAATAACAATGCTACTAAAATTTATAAATAAAAAATATAGATTTGAATTAATGGAGTCACTTACACAAACTGTAAAACTTGGAATCGTGATTTCAAATTTGATAGCACCTATCATTATTGTGTCTATACTATATGGATATATTAGTAATACTATCTTGTTACCATGGGTATGTATACATCTTGGTTTTTTACTGATACGAATGATGATTAACTCTAAACTTATAATACTAGTAGAAAAAAAAGATGAAGGGGCACATCGTTATTTAAAAATGATGTTTAGCCTTGGTTTTTTGAGTGCTGTATTATATGGATTCATTATTTGGTTAAGTGTTTTAAAAGCTATACCTAAAACACATATATTGTTAATAGGGATAATTATCGCTGGTCTTTCTACCGGTTCTTTATCTACTCTTGGAAGTATTTTTACCGCATATATTTTATACCTTATTCCAAATTTTTTCTTTTTAATATCTGCTTTACTCTATCATGGTGGTGATATATTTTATCTGTTTTCATTAGCTATGTTCGGAATGATGGGTGTTTTTATTATATCAGGATATAAGCACTACAAGATACTACGAAATGCTATTTCTCTTGATACCACTTTTAAAAGTATCTATGACAATTCAGCTGATGGGCTTGTGGTTTTTAGAGAAAATAATTTGATAAGTTCCAACAAGGCTATGGTAAAACTATTTAACTATGAGAGTGAAGCAGAGTTTTTAAGTACAGAATTGAGAAAATTTTCTCCTATGTATCAAGCAGATGGTCAGCCATCTATAAGAACTATGTATTCGATGGTTAGGGATGCCCTTCGAGATGGTTACCGCTCTTTTGAATGGTTACATGTGGATAAAGAGCATAAAGAATTTTGGTGTGAGATTGTTTTAACAAAAATTCACCTTGAAGGACTTGATCTTTTGCATGGAGTTTGGAGAGATATATCACATAGAAAAGAGTTGGAGTTAATAAGAAATAAAGATAAACAAAAGATAGAATCCCTCAATGAAACACTAGAAGAAAGAGTAAACGAAGCCCTTGCAAGTAATAGGGCAAAAGATAAACAGATACTGCATCAGTCGCGTTTAGCACAGATGGGTGAGATGATAAGTATGATAGCACATCAATGGCGCCAACCTTTGAGTGCAATTGCTTCTGCTAGTGCACTTATAAACCTAAAAGCAGAGCTAAATAAACTAGATAAAGAGACAGCATTAGAAGCTTCTCAAAATATTGCCAATTATACACAGCACCTTAGTGCTACTATTGATGACTTTAGAGATTTCTTTAAACAAGATAAAGAGCAAGACACAACGAATTTCACATACTTAGTTAAGAGTGTTTTAGTATTATTCGTTCTACATTAGAAAACAACAACATTGCAGTGATAGAAGAACTCAATTGTAAAGATAGTTTTATGGCATACTCTAACGAACTTAAGCAAGTTATCATTAATTTGGTAAGTAATGCACAAGATGTTTTAGTTGAGAAAAAAGTACAAAGTGCATATATAAAACTAAAGTCTTACAGTGATGATGAAAACTATATACTTGAAATAAGTGATAATGGTGGTGGTGTTTCTGAAGATGTAATAGATAAAATATTTAACCCATACTTTTCGACTAGGCTTAAACAAGATGGGACAGGATTAGGACTTTATATGAGTAAAACAATAGTAGAAGAACATTGTAGGGGAAAGCTGAGTTGTTATAATACTTCAGATGGTGCCTGCTTTAAAGTGGAGTTACCATATGCACAGTAGTAGTAATATATATAATAAAATTTGGAGTAAGGCTTTTTTGTCGTCTTTATTTATTGTACAAAATAAATGGCATCAGCATGGTGTTTTGACACATACCTTGAGAGTGACTTATTACTGCTTAAAAGCAGGGGACTTTAGCATGATAGGAGCTGGACTACTCCATGATGTTGGTAAACCTTTTACCGCTTTTAAAAAAGATGAAGAAGATTATGATTTTAATGAGTGGAGTTTTACTGATCATGAAGAGAGAAGTTATCAGATAATAAAGAACTGGCCTTTTATAAGTCAATATACTAAAGATTTAGTACGTTATCATTATCTTATTCGTGATATTAAAAAATCTAAAAAAAATGATCCAGAAAGATATATTCAAAAAACTGCTATTTGGGATACCCTAGATGAAAAAATGCACGAAGACCTATACCGTTTTTTATCATATGATGATGCAGGAAAGGGTAAAAAAAGAAGAGAATAGTATAATAATCTAATGGAAACCATAAACCTTTTAACTATCATAAGTATTGCATTTTTAGGCTCCTTTGGACACTGCATTGGTATGTGTGGTGGTATTGTTTTTGCATACTCAAGTATCAAAATACAACCACAAAGTTCAAAAGTATCCAAAACTGTTGCCCATCTTCTTTACTCTTTTGGACGTGTATTTACATATTCCTTCTTAGGTGTCATTTTTGGAAGTTTAGGAAAAGTAGTTCGTTTTTCTGACTTTGCTAATGGTGTTTTACTTGTAGTAGCTGGTATAGCTATGGTTCTAGCAGGGCTCTCACTTATGGGAAAACTAAAATTCTTAACGTTAATTGAGCACTCTTTTTCAAGCTCATATTTTTATAAAAAAACTTTCAAAAAAATACTAAGTTCAAAAGCAAACAGTAGTTTCTTTTTACTAGGGATGTTAAATGGACTACTCCCTTGTGGTTTTGTTTACTTTTTTGCCATTACAGCAGCAAGTACAGCAGATCCACTTTATGGTGCACTCGTTATGGCTATCTTTGGTCTGAGTACAATTCCTGCTATGTTTAGTCTAGGTTTTTTAGCTTCACTTGCTCAGGCTACAAGTTTTAGAAATATGATGATGAGCCTCTCTTCTATAGTTGTGATTTTATATGGAGTTTTTACTGTTTATCATGGTTATGATTTTATAACTACAACACATGAAGTTGTACAACACTGTCATTAGTAAAGAAAAAAATGAAAATAGAGAATCTTTTTGTTTTTATGCTCTTCTCATGTAACACTTCTCTTTGCAAAGAGAACTCAAATGAAGTAACACTAGGCCTTACACTCTCTAGTGTAGTCTTAAATTCATTACTTTTGCCTATCAGTTTTGAGTATATTAAAAGTGATTCAGATTTAGTTAAAGATAAAGATTCTCTAAGAATTTTATTAGGACTAATTTTTTAGATAAATTAAATTAAATTATTTGAAAGGTATATTTTATAAAAAAATCTATTATTGAGAGTATAAAATCTCTCCCACCTCTTTCAAAAACTATTTTAGATATTAATAAAATTTATGCCGATGAAAGTGCTAGTATAGCAGACTTAGCAAATGTAATAGAACTAGATCCAATGATTGTAGCAAACCTTATAAAGGCTGCAAGCTCACCTCTGTACAAACACTCTTAAATGTAGATATGCAACCATATGGTGTAACAAGTGATGTCTTCGCAGATGTTTCATCTAAACAAGCTAAACTTATACTCTCTTGGTACAACACCATTGATAAAGAAAAAGCAGACAAACTTTACCTTGCCGCTTTTTTACAAGAGACAGGAAAAATTCTAATTTCTAGTGATATTATTCAAGAAGATGAAGATGTAAGTTTTAAGTCTGAAATAGAGATGACAAATAACATAGCACAAGTAGAAAAAGCTTATGTAGATATCACTACTGCAGAAGTTACTGCAGCTGTCTTTGAGCACTGGGGGTTTGATGAAGAGTTTATTGAGATGATTAAGCACTCAGATAATCCATCTGCCGCACCAGAAGAGATAAAAGAGTATGCAATCGCTTTAAACATAGTAAAAACGATAGTACCTATAAACAAACCATTTGGTGATAGTTCTATAAACTTTGGTCTTCGTAAGGCAAGAGATGCTGGTTATGATTATGAAGTTTTGGAAGATATGCTTGATGACATCTTAGATGTTATACAGCCTGAGTAAGCAAGTAAGGAATGAATTATGAAAAAGTCTTTTATATTACTTTAACTCTTTTTATCTGAATGTTTGCATATTTGGTTATCAAAGTCAAGAATATAAACTTAGAAATAATTATCCTGATCTTTATCCAAGCCCAGCACCATCAAATGTTCAAAATGGCTATAGTTTTACATCTATAAAAGACATAGTATCTTTACAAATGTAGCTACAGAGAACTTTGAAGTAGGTATAAAGCACTTTGAAAATGAGGCCTCTCTAAATTTTTTTATTAAAGCAGAGAAAAGTTCCTTTGATAAAAACTCAAGTTTTAGTAAGACTTTAGCTATAATTACCCAAAAATAAATATAGGTACTTTTATGAGCAAAACTGTTACAGTAATAGACACATTTGGATTTTTCTTTCGTAGTTTTTATGCACTTCCTCAACACTTAAAAAACAAGGATGGTTTTCCTACAGGTTTACTTACCGGTTTTACAAACTTCATTGCAACGCTGCAAAAAGACCATGATAGTGACTATATTATATTTGCTATAGATACTAAAGGGCCTACATTTAGAAATGAGATAGACCCAAACTATAAAGCAAATCGCTCAGCTCCCCCACCAGAACTTACAATGCAGCTCCCAGTTGCTATAGAGTGGATAGATAAGATGGGTTACAAAACTCTTGGTTTACAAGGTTTTGAAGCTGATGATATGATAGCTACTATTGTAGAACTAGCAGAGCAAAAAGGTTATAATGTACGTGTTGTCTCACACGATAAAGACCTCTATCAACTTATCAATGATGAGAAGAATGTTGTAGTTGTTGATGCCATTAAACGTAAAGAAATGGACGAAAAAGCCTGTTATGATAAGTACGGTGTGACAGCACAACAGTTTACAGATTATCAGTCCATACTTGGCGATAGTGCTGATAATGTTCCTGGTGTAAAAGGTATAGGAAAAGTAGGTGCAGAAAAACTACTTAAAGAGTATGGAACACTTGACAATATCTATGCACATGTGCAAGAAGTAAAGGGTGCAAATCAGAAAAAACTTAGAGAGTGTAAGACCCAAGCTTATATGTCAAAAGAGCTTGTAACACTTAAACGCGATGTCTTTGACACTATAGACTTTGAAGAGTACAAAATGGATGTTGAACATCCATTTCTTAATATATATGATGAGCTAGTACAGTATGAACAAAATGCAATCCTTCGTGTACTTCATGCAAGAAACCAAGTAAGTGACTCTAAACGCGAGAGTGCAGAACAAGCGATTGCAGTCGAAGAAGAGGACTATGGTGTTAAACTAGAGTTTAAAGCGACACTTCTCACAGATGCTAAAGAGTTAAACGCAGTCCTCTCGAAGTTCACTCCTGAGACAATCATTGCATTTGATACAGAGACAACTGGTTTAGAATATGAAACAGATAAACTTGTAGGTTTTAGTTTTTGTACTAATGAGACGCAAGCTTATTATGTTCCTTTTGCGCACTTTTATCTAGGTGTGCCTGATCAGATAAGTGAAGATGATGCAAAATTGGCTATTGCGAAGATATTTAAGTCTAAGGTAGTAGGTCATAATATCAAGTTTGACTTACATTTTGTGACTAGATTTTTAGAAGATGATTCTTTAGAAGTGTATGCTGATAGCATGATACTAGCATGGCTTATAAACTCTAACTCTGCATTAGCTCTTGATAAACTAAGTGATGCACTTTTAGGTCATAAAATGGTAGCTTTTAAAGATACTGTGAAAAAAGGTGAAACATTTGCAGGCGTAGAACTCGAAGATGCTTGTAAATATGCAGCAGAAGATGCTTACATTACTGCAAAACTGTACAATCTTTTTTTAGAGAAGTTAGAGCTTCAAAGTGCAACTCACCTGATAGATGAAGCTAAAGAGGTAGAGTTTCCTTTTATACAAACATTACTTAGAATGGAAAAAGAGGGTATTGAGGTTGATAGCGCATTTTTAGAAAAGTTTCTAGGCGAAGTTAAAGAGACACTTTCAAGCTTAACTGTGAGTATCCACTCTCTTGCAGGTGGCGAGTTTAACATTAACTCGACTAAACAGTTGGGTGTTATACTTTTTGAGACTCTAGGGCTTCCTGTAGGTAAAAAGACAAAAACTGGTTACTCTACTGATGAGAAAGTTTTAAATGGTCTTAAAGATGCACATGAGATAATTCCTAAACTTTTAGAGTATAGAGAAGTGTATAAACTCTACTCGACATACATCGAACCACTTTTGAAACTTTCTAAAGCAAGTAGTAAAAGTCGTATACATACTTCATTTGTGCAAACAGGAACAGCAACTGGGCGTTTAAGTTCAAAAAATCCTAACCTTCAAAACATTCCTACAAGAACACCACTAGGTGCAAAAATTCGTCAGGCATTTATAGCAGGCGAGGGTAAAAAACTTATAGGTATAGATTATTCTCAAATTGAGCTGCGTTTACTTGCACACTATTCAGAAGATAGTGTATTAGTAGCTGCGTTTAAAGATGATAAGGATATTCACCTTCAAACGGCCATAGTACTTTTTGGTGAAGAAGATGGACCTGCTAAGCGTTCTATCGCCAAGACTGTAAACTTTGGATTGCTTTATGGAATGGGACCAAAAAAACTCTCAGATACTTTAGATATAACAACTAAAGAAGCAAAAGAGATTATAGAGAAGTACTTTGAGTCATTCCCTACTGTAAAAGCATACTTTAGAAGTATAGTTGATACTTCTAAAGAGAAAGGTTATGTAGAGACACTACTTAAACGCCGTCGTTACTTTGACTATGAAAATGCAACTCCTATGTTTAGAGCGGCTTATGAGCGCGAAAGTGTTAACTCAGTTTTTCAAGGAAGTGCAGCAGACCTTATAAAACTTAGTATGAATAAAATCTATGAAGTTATAGAAAATGAGAAACTAAACGCAACAATGCTACTACAGATTCACGATGAGCTCATCTTTGAAGTAAATGCAGAAGAAGCAGAGCTTCTTGGAAATAAGTTTAGAGATATTATGGACGGTATAATGGAGCTAAATATTCCACTCAAAGCAAGTCTCAACATCGGAGATAACTGGAGTGAGTTAAAGTAAGGTTGTTTTTGAGCATACTTAGTGGTTTTTTATCACCACTAGAGTCTGAATCGCTGTGTTGTAAAAGTGTACTAACTATAGACTTTAAGTCCCTGCCTTTTGAGAGACTCTCAAGCTCTTTTGGTGTTATGGATTTTAGTACTTCATTTAGTGCTTTATTTGTATTTGGAAGAATGATATTGAGTGTTTTTGAAGTATTAAAATTTATCATACTTTAGTATATTGTATTTCGGTATAATTGATTATGATTAAAAACTACCTTATAACTTCAAAACCATCGTTTATACAACTTAAAAAGCATCTTCCTGCATTTGCACTTTATAGAGATAAAGAAACATCTGAGTACTCTTTTCATGCTGAGAACTTTGTGCAAATGTGCAAGTCTATACCAAACTTAAAAGCTTTTTTGCACCAAGACTACCTCCTTGCAGACTCATTAAACGCTAGCGGTGTTCATTTAACATCTTTACAGTTTGATGAGATAACTAAGGCTAAAAAATTGGGTTTAGAGGTGATTGTCTCTTGTCATACTAAAGAGGATGTAGACAAAGTGGAAAAATTAGGTGCTACATATGTTACATATAGCCCTGTATTTGACACACCAAACAAGGGTGAACCTAAGGGTGTCGAAGATTTAAAAAACCTTGTAGACTCTACATCCTTAAAAGTTTTTGCACTTGGTGGAATTATCACAGAGGCACATGTAAATGCAGTAGAGACAAGTGGTGCTTATGGTTTTGCCTCTATTCGTTACTTTGAGTAAGCACTTGTTTATTAGAGTAGTTTCCCAGCCATATAACCACTAGCAAAACTCCACTGTAAATTATAACCACCACATGGACCATCAAGGTTCATAATTTCACCACAGAAGTAAAGACCTTTGATGAGTTTACTCTGCATACTTTTTGGATCTATCTCTTTGAGGCTAATTCCACCTCTTGTTATCATAGCCAAACGAAAACCATCATGTCCATTTACTGTGAGAGGTGTCCAAGCAAGAAGTGAGATGAGTTTTGCTCTGGCTTTTCCTGATTGTTTACCCAGTGTTTTATCTATTTCACACTCTGCCATTTTACACAGTTCTAAACTCAGTGCTTCTGGTAGTAGAGTAGATACAAGCTCTAAAATACTTGCATCAGAATTTTTTAAAGCTTGTTCTTTTAAATGTTTTGTAATCTCTTCTTCATTTTTTCCTTTTGTGAGGTTAAGAAGAAGAGGCACTTCACCATATTTTTTAAGTAGAGGTGTCACTTCTCTTGCAAAGTCTAGTACAACAGGACCTCGTATACCAGTTTTAGTGAAAATGAGATCACCTTTAGCACGGAGTTTTTTATGCTTTTTGATATCAACTCGAAGTTCAACTTTTGCAATGGTATCTGCTCTACACTCACTGACCCAAGATTCCTTTACTTTTAGTGGCATCATGGCAGGACTTAGTTCTGTTACCTTGTGTCCTAACTCTCCAGCTAAGTTATAACCATCACCCTCAGCACCAAGGACAGGATAACCAAGTCCGCCAGTAGCAACTATAACATTTGCTGCATAGTACATATCTGTCTGTGTTTTAACACCATTAATATGCTGTCCTATAAGAAGTAGTCTTTCCACTCTTTGGTTGGTGAGTATTTTTATGCCAACTCTATCCATCTCATCTTGGAGTCCAGCTATGATAGTACTAGAGGAGTGTGAAGTTGGAAAGATACGAAAACCATCAGGAGCATGTGTCTCAACACCTATCTCATCCATAAACTTTACAAGTTCTTTGTTGTCAAAGTCTGCTAATGCATCTTGCATAAACCTACCATCACGACCAAATCTCGCCATAAAGTCTTCATTTGAGAGTGTATTTGTAAGGTTACAGCGACCACCACCAGTGGCTTTGAGTTTTGAGGATATCTTTGAAAGTTTTTCTAAAAGTAAAACATTTTTACCCGCACGTGCTGCAACAATAGCAGCTATAATTCCGGCAGCACCACTACCAATAACGATTAGGTCATATTTTTCTTCATTCATAAGTTTATTTTACTATAATTTGCATAATGAAAACATATGATAATTATAGAGAGAAGTGTTATGAGTGTTTTAGACCCAAAAGCTCATGTATGTGTGAGCACTTTGAACATATACAAACGCAGACTAAATTTGTCATTCTTATGCACCCAAAAGAGTTTAAAAAAGTAAAAAACAATACAGGTCGTTTTACACATAAAAGCCTTAATAACTCAGAACTCTTCATTGGTATTGATTTTTCAGACCATAAACGAATAAATGAGATAATAAATTCTCATGATTCATATATTCTTTTTCCCTCGCTAAATGCTGTAAATCTTACGAATGAGAAACCGATTCTCAGTTCTAAACCCTTAGCAATATTTTTAATAGACTCAACCTGGGCTTGCAGTAGAAAAATGTTTACTTTAAGTACAAATCTAAATAGCTTAAAACATATGAGTTTTGTAACAAAGAAGACATCAGCTTATGAGATAAAAGAACAACCACATGAAAACTACTTATCTACAATAGAGTCGACATTAGTTGTTTTAGAACTTTTAAAAAAGCATGATATGGAAAATATAAAAGAGAAAGAACTCAGTGGCTTTTTAAACCCATTTTTGAAGATGGTAGAGTATCAAAAAAAATTAATTGAAAACTCTAAGACTCATAACGTGCGTTTTATAAAAGGAAGAAAAACTGAGTATTAAATACTCTCCTTTATTTCTTGTGTCTACCTCATTCCTTAGTGCTTCATTTGTTCCAGCAAAATCTCTAGACATGATAAGACCATGTCTATCTATATCTTCTGTAATGGTCGTCTTTTTAGCATTTATAACTGCTTAATTCGAACCTTATTAGCTACCACCTTATGCAGTTGCACTGTGTGAACATTTGACTGGAACTAAAGAAATGATAGAAGAAGTGGACTAGCACTATCAATGATAAAACTTCAACTCTTTTACTCCAAAATAAGAAAAAAACATTGCGTTTTCAAACAACTGTAAATACTTACAGAGGAACAAAAGGGATTTTATATAGAATATTTGTTAATGGAAAAAAGGAAGTGAAATGTGTAGACCTTGTTATCTCTTATGAAAATGACAAGATTTCTTATGGACGAATATATATGAAAAATAAAAAAGAGCTTGTACTAAAACCTTAAGTATTACAAGCTTTTATTTGTTAAACATAATAGAGCCAAGACGAACCATGTTAGATCCACACTCAATAGCCATCTCAAAATCACCACTCATACCCATAGAACAGATAGTTGCGTTTGGTAGCTCTTTATAGATACTGTACGTTGTATTAAAACTATCTTTAATAACTTTCGTATCATCTGAATGAGCACCGATACTCATAACACCTTTGAGGTTTATATTAGGACATTTTTCAATGATAGTCATATAAGACTCTTTTGCATTTTGGGGCATAAAACCAAACTTAGACTCTTCTTTAGCTGAATTTATCTGCATTAAACAATCAAGAGTCATATCCTTAGCCTCTAATTTCTTTTGAAGCTCTAAAGCTAAGTCAAGCGAGTCTAGTGCTTGAAAAAGAGTAGGGTCAATGTCTAGTAGGTTATTTATCTTGTTTTTTTGAAGGTTGCCTATAAAATGCCACTCTAATGGTAATTCATCAAGCTCTACAGCCTTAGCTTTTAAGTCTTGTACTTTATTTTCACCAAAAGCACGTTGGCCAATGCTGTAAAGAGTAGAGATATCATCGGACGTAGAGTATTTACTTACAGCTACTATCTTTACTATGTGGTGACCACTTACTCTTAAACGTGCAGTCTCTACACGACGGATTACAGTGTCTATATATAATTTATGTTCAATATTTGTCATTTTTTATCCTACTAGTCTATTTATGTCGTTAAAAAGTCCAAGTCCCATAAGACCGAAGAGTAATACCCATCCAGCTATAGTAAACTTTATCATAACTGCTTCACTCGCTTCTCTTCTAAATATAAGCTCATACAAGTTAAACATGATGTGACCACCATCAAGGGCAGGAATAGGGAGCAGATTAAGCACACCTAGGTTTACACTGATGAGTGCTGCGAACAACAGAACACTCATCCAACCAGCATCAGTTGCATCAGATGTGAGTTTTACAATAGAGATAACACCACCTAATTCTTTTGCAGGAACATCGCCCATTATAAGTTTTTGTACACCGGTAAATATCATAGTACTAGCAAATACAGTCTGCTGAGTAGCATAAGAGAGAGTCTCGCTTAAATTAAGCTCAAGAGGATGTGTCACACCTGCTGAACTTATACCTATCATCTTTTTTTGTATAGTCTCACCAAAGAGGTTTGTTGTCTCACTAAGTTTTGGAGTAAGTTCTTTATACTCTTTAAATCCAGCTCTTAGTATTTCTAGGTTGAGTGTGCCCTCTGAGACTTCGATGATGTTTGCCATCTCTTTCCATGTTGTGATACTAACACCATTAATAGCTGTAACAGTATCATTTGTATCTAGTCCAGCATGAAATGCAGGAGAGCCTTTTAGAATGTTTCCAATAACAGGAGAGAGTACTTGAGGACTTCCTAGTGCTATAACAAAGTACAAAACAAAAGCTAAAATAAAGTTAAATGCAGGACCTGCTAAAAGAATAAATATCTTTTGTGTAGGTGTTTTTACATTATAACTATTTTCATCATAACTTTTTTTACTAGGGTCACTATCGTCTTGACCTTTCATACGTACATATCCACCTAAAGGAATGGCTGCGATAGTCCATTCAGTATCCCATTTTCTAAAACTGAAAAGCTTTTTACCAAAACCTATACTAAAAACTTCGACACAAACACCCATCATACGAGCTGCAATATAATGCCCAAGTTCATGAAAAAATATAAGTCCGCTAAGAACTAAAAGTGATATAAGAATTCCCATTATGACTCATCCTTTAAAAGTGCTTTTTTAAAGCCCCATAAGTACTCTAAACCTGAGTACAGTGTTAAAAATACAGCAAACCATAAAAGAACATCACCAAAAGGCCAACGCATAAGTAAAAAACCTATGGCTATCATCTGTGCAACTGTCTTTACTTTTCCAGCCCATGATGCTTTTACACTTAAACCTTCGCTCACAGCAACAGTACGTATCCCAGTTATAAAAAGTTCACGAACGATGATGATATATACAGCCCAAGCAGAAGCTTCATCCACCATCATAAGACCAAGAAACGCAGCTAAAGTGAGCATCTTATCCGCGAGAGGGTCCAAAATGGCTCCAAGCATAGTCATTTGGTTCCATTGTCTTGCAATAAACCCGTCAAAAAAGTCAGTTGCAGAGGCTAAAACAAAAAGAAGTGAAGCAAAATAGTAGTTCCAAGTTATGTCAAAACCGTTGTTTGTAAAGAGTTCTGGAGTTAAAATAATCCAGAACATTAGTGGAGCAAGGAGTATACGAAGAGATGCTAGAGCATTAGGTAGGTTTAACAACAAAATTCCTTAAAATTATTTTGTTTTATTTTAGCTTTTTCTTACTTTAAAAGTGTTAAAAACTATCAATAAGAGGATTAATCATCGCTAAAAAATCATCTCTACACTCTTTATTTGCACTTGCAACAATATACCCTTTATGGTTTATTGGATTTATATCATTTCCCTCAAGGTCTGTAACAAAACCTCCACTGTTTTTAATAATTAGACATGCAGCCGATAAATCCCATGCATTCGAAGAATTTGAAAAATGAGCAATGTAGTTACTAAAGGCACCTTTTGCAACCATACACATTGAGTAAGTTGTTGAGCCTGCAATTGAAGTAAGTTTTTTAATCTTATTTTCTTTAAAAAGTTGATTCACAGTTCTTACAATTGGGTGTTCTCTCTCAGGTTTAAAGTTTACTACTGCAACTGTTTTGTTGTCTCTTAGAGGTAGTTTTAACATCCCTATATATGAAGAGGCCCCTTCTTCAGTTTGAAAAAATTCATTTGTAAAAGGGTTAAAGACTATGCCTAGGATTACTTGTTCATTTTCTATAAGTGATAAGTTAATAGCAGAAGTGTTTTCATATGTAATAAATGACCATGTTCCATCAATAGGGTCAATAGCCCAATAGGGTTTACTTGTATCAACCTTATCACAGTTTTCTTCTCCCATGACTTGAATGTCAAAACTATCTTTGAGCCTTTTTGTCATATAGTCTTGGATCTGCTGGTCTAAACTACTAATAGGAGTACTATCAGGTTTCAAATCATATGTAAAAGTATTTGTTTCTCTGGCTTCACGAATAATTCTACCCGCTTCTTCAACTATCTGTTTTGCAATAATTAGGTATATATTTCTCATAATGTTCCTTTTGGTTTGGATAATAACATAATATTTAGTTTCTGTGACAGCTTATGTTACCAAGAGCATGAGAGAGGTAATTTTTCTTTCCACTAATTCAAATACAGTGATTGTTTATTAGTTGTTCTAGGGTGTTCTCTCGAATTCTATATAGACTGTAGTAAAATTAACCTTGAGTATTTTGGGAGTAGAGCTAAGAGTTTACAGAGTCTAGGACTGGTGTAACTGTTGGAAGTTAGTTCCATACAAGATAATCAAAAAGTGTAACTATAAGTGCACCTGCAAGGTTGCCTAAAAATACAGATTTTTTTATATAGTTATTTGAGGGTTTTTTTGGAGTCTACATCTTCTAGTATTATAATAGCACTCTCATCAAGTGATTTTGCAAGGTCACTTGTTTTGGAAACAATAGCTAGTGAACTCTGATTATTTTCATTCCAATTGAAAGCTTGTTATACATTAAATCACCTTATTTTTCTTTCTCCATAGTCTATCAGAGTAAAAATAAGAAGTGACTTTAGCTATAGATGAGTGGGGGGGGCTACAGTTTAATAGTACTCACCCAAATACCATGGATATTACACCCTGCATTAGCTGTAATGAACGAAGCACCATCAAGTTTTACTCTAAATGCAGCTGCACCACGAGAGATTTCAGCCATAAGTTCAGTTGTACCTACAAGTTTTTTATCAACATATAAAGAGATGAAGTCGATCCAATGTCCATTAACACTTGGGTGTATAATCCCAGCTTGTCCAACTGTGATCTCTACTAAAGTATAACCATTAGCATCTTTGTCACCTAAGGTAATGAGAGGTGTATGCTTGAGTTCTGCTTTTGTAAGATTCTTAGCATCTTTTGGTGCCATGAGTATACGGTTTTTATCTGAATCCGTACTACATAAATTTTTACTAGGGCATGCCTGAGCACTCACTGCCATACCAAGTGTCGCTAACGCTGTAAGTTTAATCGCTTCTCTTCTTTTCATAATGTTTTCCTTGTTTTTAATACATTAACTATACGATGAAAACTATTTTCTTACTGAAAAGAAGTAGCACCATCTATAACTATAACTTGACCAGTTAACCATGAAGCAGCATCTGAACAGAGAAATGAACAAGCACCAGTTAAGTCAGTAGCATCACCCATACGAGAAAGAGGAGAGCGTTTAATAACTTCTGCTTTTACTTCTTTATAATTTGGGAAAGCTTTAAGTGCATCAGTGTCGATTGGTCCACCTGATACTGCATTTACACGTATACCTTTTTCACCAAGCTCAGCTGCTGCATACTTAACCATAGTTTCAACTGCGGCCTTGTTTGTTGCATGACCAGCATAGTATGGAGTATAAACTATGTTACCAGTTGAACTCATAGAGATGATAGAACCACCACCAGTTTTTTCCATACGTTTTGCTGCTTCTTGTGCACCAACAACAAAAGCTTCCACAGTTGCAGTATAGATATTACCAAGACCTTTTGGCTTAAGACGCATAAATGGTGCAAATCCACCAACAACAGCACGACCAGAAATAATAGCGTTTGAGATAAAGTAATCAAGTCTATCAAAGTCTTCATCAAACTCTTTATAAACATCTTTATAAGTTAATGGCTCTAAAATGTTAAGCTTGTAAGCTCTTGCTTTAACACCATGAATAGACTCAACATCTGCGATAATCTCTTTTGCTATCTCTTCGTTTGAAGCATAAGTAAATGCAACATCACACCCTTTGGATGCAAATTCATAAACCATTGCTTTACCGATACCACGAGTACCACCACTTATAAATAAAACTTTACCTTTAAAATCTTGCATCTATTATAATCCTTTAATGTCGTAATTTTTCATTACTTCTTCGATTTTTTTCATATTTTCTAGACTTGGAGCTAAAAGAGGAAGTCTATACTCTAATGTCTCAGTTAAACCAGCGATATACATAGCTGCTTTTATAGGAATAGGATTCGCTTCACAAAACATTACTGAGTTAAGTGGGTATAACTTATCGTTTATAGCTTTTGCACCTGCAAAGTCTCCCGCTAGTGCTAAACGCACAAGTTCTGATTTTAGGTCAGGCATTAGGTTTGCAGTAACAGAAGTAATTCCAGCACCACCATTTGCGAGAATAGGATAATCAATAGCATCATCACCTGAAAACACTTTAAGCTCAGGACGACGAGAAAGAAGTTCAACTGTTCTTTCTAAAGAACCAGTAGCTTCTTTGATACCGTAGATGTTTTTCACATCATCAAAAAGTCTGATAGTTGTGTCAGCAGATATATCAACTCCAGTTCGACCAGGTACATTGTAAAGCATAAAAGGAAGCTCGTGAACTGACTCTGCTATAGCTTTATAATGTTGGTATAGACCCTCTTGAGAAGGTTTATTATAGTAAGGACTTACTGAAAATATCGCATCAACACCAGCACTCTGTGCATGTTTAGCAATCTCTATTGCTTCATGAGTTGCATTTGAACCAGCACCTGCAAGAACTTTAGTGCTTGTACCTTTACAAACTTCTACTGCAATCTCTATACAGCGTTTATGTTCATCATGAGTGAGTGTAGCACTCTCTCCTGTCGTTCCAACAGGACAAACTGCGTTTATGCCATTGTTTATTTGACGTTTAATAAGAGCTGCAAAACTCTGCTCATCCAGTCTACCATTTTTAAATGGTGTGATCAGTGCGGTTGAAGAACCTGTAACTAAATCCATATATAGCCTTTATACTTTATAAATAATAATGAGATTATACCAAAATAAATGTAATGCTGATTAGCTTAAAGTATTAAGTTCTATTTAGATAAGTATTTATTATTATTAATTGTAAAATATTATCTAAGGATTGACTGATGAAAATAAGAATTTTTAGTAATATTGCATTTATAGTTTTACGGACAACTATGTCTGAGACAAAAAAAATCGATGTGAATGCTATACACATACCCTCAGGAGGTCATTACACTGCTCTTATAACTTAGCAATGACAGCAATGCGATATAAGGTTATAAAGATAAGTGTCTGTCCGTAGGAATGGATAAGCAGATAACTAGAAGTAATTATAAATTTAATAATGTTATTTAATCTACTAAATTTAACATTTTAAGAATAACTTAAATACTTTTTAAGAAAAGCTTCTATAATATTAAACATATAATTAAAGGTTACATATGTTTAATGATTTTTTATTAAGTGGTTTTGAGTTTAAAGATAATGATGATTTTTTAAGATTTAAATTTAAGATTGTTAATGCTATAGCAATTATTGTAACTATATTTAGTTTGATATTTGCTATATTTAGTGATCTTGGTATTAATGAACTTGGTATCATACATACAAATGTGGTCTATGTATATGCATGTTTTGCTATGGTTAGTATGGGCTACTTAAGACTTTCAAAAGACAACCTTAATGTCGTAACACATATTATACTCTTAGCCTCTCTCGCTACATTCTCATCTGCACTTCTATTTGTTATACAAGATGAGTTTAGAATTATGTGGTTTTACCTCTTAGTTTACACCGCATATATTTTAACAGGTAGCTCATATGGAATTATATATACTATTGCATCTGTATTTGTCATTCTCTTAGAAAACTATTTTTTTGATCTAGGACTTTCAGATTTAGCAATAAACTCAGCTACTATAGGTCTTCTTATTGGAAGTCTATTATCACTCATCTATACAAATAAAATCACAGAATATCAAAATATACTTTATACTAAAAACAAGAAACTTGAGAAACTCTCTTCAACAGATTTTTTGACAGGTATTATGAATAGACGATTATTTGATGAAACTATAAGTAAATGTTTTTTAGAATTTAAAACAAGTGAGAGAAACTTTTCACTTCTTATATTAGACTTAGACCATTTTAAACAAGTGAATTATGAGCATGGACATACAGTAGGTGATGAGATAATTGTTTCTTTTACTTATATTATAAAACTGATATTAAAAAAAGAAGATGTTTTTGCTCGTATTCGTGGGGAAGAATTCGCAATAATTTTGCAAGACACAAATAAAATAGATGCCATAAAAATTGCACAAACAATTTGTCAAGAAGTTGCAAGAAAAGAAATTTATACTACGGGAGACAGTATCGCTATTCGAACGAGTATAGGTCTTTGTATGAGTGCATCTGAACACACTCACTCAGGTGAAATGTTTCAGTGTGCAGGTAAAGCCTTACTCAAGGCTAAAGATGAAGGCCGAAATAAGGTCTGTATTATATAAAACACAGTAGTTGCATACTACTCGCCTTTTTTAAGAATAACGGTTGTTGACTTATCAAAGTTAAAGTATTTGTTTGCTGCATCTTGAATCTTTTTAGCAGTTACTTTTTGTACATCATCTTCGTATGTCATAAGTGGGCTTATGTCGCCACGAACAAGGTAAGAACCATAAAGGTTAGCAACACTTGTTGAGCTCTCTAAAGAGTAGATAAAGTCTGCTTTAGTATTTACTTTTACTTTGTCTAACTCTTTTTTTGTTACCTTAGTATCTTTCATAAGTTCTATCTGTATTATGAGCTCTTTTTCTACATCCTCAGCAGATACACCAGGGTTACATGTAGCCATAAAGATAAAAAGACCCGGGTCGATGTTTTCCATATTGTAAGCATACACACTATTTACCATTCTCTTTTTATCTACAAGCTCTTTGTAAAGACGTGAGCTTTTTCCGGAGAAAAGTATCTCACTCATAACACTAAGTGTTACTTGGTCTTTATCTTTAAAGTCAGGAATATGAAAAGTGATAGCAATCATCTCAACTTCACTTTCTTTTTTAAGCATAACTCTTTTTGCACCATTTTGTTCTGGTTCAATAAACTTCACTTTAGGGATTTCACCATTGTTTTTAATGTCACCAAAAGCCTTTTTAGCACGTTTGAAGACCTCTTTTGGCTCTACATCGCCAGTTACTATAAGAATGGCATTATTTGGCTGGTAGTAAGTTTTATGAAAATCTTTGATGTCATTTATAGTCCATGTACGGATGTCATTTATAAAACCAATCGGAGTCCAGTGGTATGGATGATAAAGGAAGGCATTGTTAAAGAGTCTAAAGTATAAAAAGCCTAAAGGGTTGTTATCAGTTCTCCAACGGCGTTCTTCAGTTACAACATCACGTTCAGGTTGAAACTCTTCATCTTTGAGTTTAAGGTTTTGCATAAGTTCTGCATAAAGATTGATGGACTTTTTAAGGTTATCTGCACTTGACTTGATATAGTAGTGAGTATAGTCAAAACTTGTAGATGCATTATTTATACCACCTATACTTTTAACTTGTTTGTCAAACTCTCCAGCAGGTAAGTTTTTAGTACTTTTAAAGTTCATATGCTCTAACATATGAGCGATTCCAGTTTTCCCCATAACTTCGTTACGACTTCCTACCTTGTAGAAAATGTCAGTAGAAATTACATTCGTTTCATTATGAAGTGGAATAACAACTATTTGGAGTCCATTTTTAAGTGTTTTTGTTTCGTAACTAGGAAGTGGTGAAGGCATTTCTGTTTTCTCTCTTATTTGTTTATTTTTTGTCTTATATGTATCTTGCTTATAGTCTATAAATGATGAAGCAATCATCAAAGAACTACTAAGTATTAATGTACTAATAATTTTCATTATCTTCTATCTGCACCTATAGCTTCTGTGATATTTTTATAACCATCTGCTTTTAAAAGCACTATGAGTTCTTTGTTAATGTTCATAATCATATCAGGACCATGAAAAATAAGTCCGCTTAAAATCTGAACAAGATTTGCACCTGCTTTTATACGTTTGTAAACTTCCTCGGCTGAGTCAATACCACCAACCGAAATTAATACAGTTTTACCGTACAACTCTTTAGCAATAGCTTCAAAGATTTTAAAACTTTTCTCTTTAAGTACTGCCCCACTAAGTCCACCTATAGTCTTAGGGTTTTTCACAAGTGAGTAGTCTATAGTAGTGTTGGTTGCGATGATGCCATCAGCACCTTTGGCTACTGCCATTTTTGTAAGTGCTACCGCATCTTCTATCTTCATATCAGGAGCTATTTTTAAAAGTATAGGTATATCTGTAAGTGCTTTTGCTTCTTTAAAAAGTGTGCCGATAAACTCTTCATTTTGTAAATCACGAAGTCCTGGAGTATTTGGTGAAGAGATATTTATAACGAAGTAATCACCTAAACCATCAAAAGCTTTTATAAGATGTATATAATCATTTATAGCTTCATTCTCAGGTGTTAGTTTATTTTTCCCGATGTTTACACCAATAGGTGTTGTAAAAGGAAAACGCTTTTTAAGTCGTTTTATAACTTTAAGGGCACCTTCGTTGTTAAAACCCATTGCGTTTTGAATAGTTTCTTCTTCTATATGACGAAACATTCGAGGTTTAGGGTTTCCAACCTGAGGTTTTGGTGTAACAGTACCAATTTCAGTAAAGCCAAATCCTAAAACTTGCATACCGCGAATCATAGTTGCATTTTTATCAAAACCGGCACCAAGACCAACAGGATTTAAGAACTTCCGACCAAAAATCTCTTGGTTTAAAATGTCATCATTGATGAAGTGAGAGTCTAAAAAAGGATTAAATGGGATTTGACAGATGTTAGGTAAACGCAGTGTATACTCTGCTAAATGGTGTGCAGTCTCTGGATCGAGCTTGAAAAGTAGGGGTTTTATTGCTGAATAGTTTATCATTATGTGCTCATGCCTGTCTTGAATTTTAATAAATTATACTTAATTATAGCTAATAGTTTGATAACTTTTATCTGCAAGCTATGTAAAGCTACTACTTGGATTTATAAATATAGAGTAAGATACTAACAAAATAAAACTTACAAAGGAAGATATAGGTGAAAAAGATATATATGTTTACACTAATTGCACTTTTATTTACAGGCTGTTCAACTCTAAAAGTACAAACTGATTATGACACAGAATATAATTTTACAAACAACACGACTTATGCTGTTGTCTACAATGCAAAAGAGGGTGACAATACACTCACATATGACAGAATACAAACTTCGATTAAAGATAACATAAATACAAAAGGTTATAAAGAAGTAGCTAAAGAAAATGCAGACTTAGTATTAGTCTTTCATGTTCAGGTCACACAAATATCTGACATCAGAACTGACTATGAGCGAATCGGTTATGGTGGATACGGTTATGGTGGTGGAACTATTGTAGT
>DDCH01000004.1:204730-408208 GCA_002335055.1 Sulfurimonas sp. UBA2011
GTGGAACTATTGTAGTCCCTCGTTCAGTTACTTACAGATGGCAAGAGGGCCAACTCATCATTGATGCCTATAACCCAAAAACAAAGAAGATTGTTTGGCGTGGGATTGTTAAAGATGAAATTTCAAATGCTTCTTATTCAGCAGAAGAAAATATAGAGTATATAAATGATGTTGTTACAAAAGTACTACAGTCATTTCCTAACTCTGGCGTTTAAAGACTAAGTTCTTTAAACTCCTTTCTTCATCTGCACTCTCAAACTCTTTCACATTTTTTAAGCGCTGAGTAAATTTAAAACTCGGTGCAAACTCTTCTATCATATTTATTATAAACGAGCTCTCAAGTTCAGGTGAGTTCAAACAAGCAAGAACAAGACAATCCTCACTCGCGAGCTCTTCAAGGCGTTTGATAAGTTTTTGATAATCCTTTGTAGCTTCAAAACTTCCTCTTTGAAAACTAGGTGGATCTATGATAATCATATCGTAAGGACCCTTACGTTTAAGGCTTGAGAAAGATTTGAGTATATTGTAAGAGAGGTAACTTGTTCCTCTTGGGTCAAGTCCGTTAAGTGAGTGGTTCGCCATTCCAGTTTTAAGTGCACTCTTGTTCATATCAACATTCACTACCTCATAGGCATCACCCATTTTTGCAGCAAGACTAAAGGCACAAGTGTAAGAAAAAAGGTTTAAAACTCTTTGATCTTTTGCATTTTTTTCTACAAACTCTCTACCTATTTTCATATCTGGAAAATAACCAGAGTTACGATTGTTTAAAAGATTGAGTTTTATTTTGATGCCGTTTTCTACAACATATATATCTTCATCTAACTTACCAACTAAAACTTCACTCGTAGTACCTTTTATATATCGGCGTTGTATCACTAATGTTTCATACTTTGAGTCTTTAGTAAATGTAACTAACATCTCTATAAGTTCATCTTCAAGTGCTTCTTCAAAGTAAAGTGCAACACTAAGTATGGAATCAATAGAGTCAATTGTGAGATGCTTCCAAGCCTGATGCAATCCACCACGACCATGAAAAAGTCTTTTAAACTCCTCAGTTGTGTCCTCTGAAGCAGTTTTTATATGTGTTTGTACATCTTCTACTGTCATTAGATTTTTTCCCAAAAAGTCCCAGCTGGAGTATCCATAAGTGTAACACCAAAGGCTAAAATTTCATCACGAAGTCTATCTGACTCTTCAAAGTTTTTCTCTTTTTTCGCCTCGCCGCGTTTAGTCATAAGTATAGATATTTTTTCTTTTGTATCTTCATCCATTCCAAACTGAAAATACTCAAAAGGATTTTTAACACCAAAACCTAAAAGTTCTTCTATGTATGAAAGGTTTGAAATTGTCTCGCGTTTGAGTAGTTTATGTTTTCCTGCTGTATCTAGAGTCTCATTTGCAGTACTTAACATATCTTCTATAAGGGCTAATGCCGTTGAAACATTCATATCATCACTAAGTGCTTCAAGGAGTTTAGTTTTAAACTCTGTAGCTTCAGTGTTCTCTGGTAATCCAAAAAGACGCTTTTTAAGTCTATAAATCTTATCTAGACGTTTTTTAGCAGTTGCTAAATCTTCACTGTTGAAGTTAAAGTTACTTCTATAATGTGTGCTTAGTAAGTAAAAACGCAGAACCTCTCCATCATATTCTTTAAGTGCATCTTTTAAAAAGAAACTATTACCAAGACTCTTAGACATTTTTTCGCCATTTATATTTACAAAACCGTTATGCATCCAGTACGAAGCTAACTCATGGTTAGAAGAACATCTAGTCTGTGCTGCTTCGTTTTCATGGTGAGGAAAAAGTAAATCAGCTCCACCACCATGAATATCTACTGCAAATGCAGTATCAGGCTGTGCTAGGTGTTTCTCTATCATAGCTGAACACTCTAAGTGCCATCCTGGACGACCAAGTCCAAATGGAGACTGATATGTAAGACTTCCATCTTTTACAGATTTCCACATAGCAAAGTCAGCAGGGTTCTTTTTCATACTTGAAGACTCAACTCTCTCTTGTTTATCTTCGTCATCTTGAACTCGCGCAGAGAGTGTTAAGTACTTACTATCACTCGCAGTATCAAAGTAAACATCACCATCTTTTGTAGCATAAGCATGACCAGAGTCGATTAGTTTTTGCATCATCTCAAACATCGCGTTTAAAGACTCTGTAGCTTTAGGCTCGATGTCAGGACGACTGACACCAATAGCTGACATTTCTTTATGAAAAGCCTCAGTATAGTAGTCTGTAATTTCTTTTATATCTTTGTTTTGAGCTATGGCTTTTTTGATGATTTTATCATCTATATCGGTAATGTTTCTTGCATAAGTAACATCTAAACCATTTGCACTTAAAATGCGAGTAAGTAGGTCAAAGACTAAAGCAGACTTGGCATGACCTAAGTGTGCATCATCATAAACAGTAGGACCACATACGTACAGGCTCACTTTACCCTCTTGAAGTGGTATAAATTCTCTTTTTTCTTTTTTAACTGAGTCATAGATAAACATAGTGGCATTCCTTAATTAGTGATGAGATTTTACCAAAATTTAATTGAAGATTTGCTATAATTACACTATGATAAAAAGATGGCTTCACAAATATTTTTTCACTGTTTTTGTACTGGCTACACTTATTGGTGTTTTTCACCAACATAGTGGCCTTCAGACACATGAAGATTGTCAGATATGTACCATTACATCGAACATTGCTGATGGTGATATGCCAAGTGCAAAAATTTATATCACAGCAGTAGAAAAAGTTTCTTTTACTTTAAAGACAAACACTCTTCTTTTTTATACTCAAACACTCTATAACTCTTTAAACATGAGAGCTCCTCCTATACATTCTTAATATTTCACAACAAAACTATATAAATTTTTCAAAAATATTAAGGATACTTATGCAAAAAAAACAATTTAATACATTTAATGTGGCATGCCTTTTGGCATTTACAACACTAACACCACTATGGGCTTGTAATGCTTCTCATATTTTAGGTGCAGGTGGCTCAGGAGCTGTGTATACTATGTCAGCAAACACAATGCAAAAGGGGAGTTTTTACCTAGGTGTTAATGCGGAGAGAGTAGCCAATAAAACACTCTCTGATAAAACAATTATAGATGCAATGAAAAGTGGGACAACACATATACACAGTGTAGATGCTATAAACTCTTACTCTCTTTCTGCATCGTATGGAATAACAGATACTCTTACACTTAATATGCAACTCCCTTATATCTCTCGTATCAATATCCGTGCAGGCGAAGAAGATGCTGGAGTATATGAGGTTCATCCTCACGGTAATTCCAAAGGTTTAGGGGATATTTCAGCGATTTTACAATACAAAATATATGATGAAGAAGGGATAAAGATTGCTGTTTTAGGGGGAGTAAAAGTACCAACAGGAAGAACTGATGTAAGTGATGGATATGAAGTGCTTGAAGAGGACTTACAACCAGGTTCTGGTTCTCTAGATATTTTTGCAGGTGCCGCTTTAACAAAAGACTTTGAAAACTTCTCCATTCACTCTAGTGTACTTTATAAGTACAATACTCTAGGAGTAAATGGCAGTCTCTTGGGAGATGTTTTTACATACAATGGAGCACTCTCATATAAACTCATAAAAGATACACATGCTCATGAACTTCGTGCCTTAGATGCAGGAGAAGAATTTTCCTATTCTGTAGATGTTTTTGTAGAACTTAATGGCGAAAAAGCAGATAAAGATTATTTTTCTGGTGTAGTAGCAAACAATACAGGACATAATGTAATCTTTGCTACTACAGGTGTACAAGTTGCAACAGAGAGTGGATATTCCCTCTTTTTTACTGTTTCAACACCTATATATCAAAATTTTAATGGTGTACAAAATGATATTAGTTATAAATCAAGTATAGGCATAGGGAAGAGTTTTTAAGGACTCTTCTCTATATAAGTGCTAATCCCCTACAGGAATATAAGCATATCCTTGATTTTGTCTCTCAATAAGCCCAATAGACGAGTTGGGAATAACTGTCACAAAAGGGACAATATCTTTTTCTTGCATCTTGTTGTGTCTCATTCCAACACCACACATTAAAAACTCTACATCATAAGTATCGGCTAATGATGCAAGGCGTTTTTTAAGTTCAGCATAGTTTTTTATGAGTTCTTTGTCGTTTTTGTAAATGGTAGTTGATGGATCTTTTACAAAATATCTATATGCACCACCATGAATAACCACAGTTACGTCAAGCTCTTTAAAGTCTTTTTGAAAATAGATCTTATGTGCAACAATGCCTTTGAGAATATTTAGCTCTATTTTGGCTATATCTTTAGTAGTTAAGTCATAAACAACTTTGAGGTTTTCTTCATCTACTTGTAAAAATGAGATAAGTAGTAGGAGTGAGAGCAGTGTTTTTTTCATAGTTAAGTTTCTAGTATATAAGTTTAACGATGTGTATTATTTTTTGGTGAGCCTTAATTTAAGCCTTTAACTTAACATCAGGTAGGGTGCTATAAAACTCTTTACTACTACAAGTAGTAGTGTAAAGACAATAGCACTCACTAAAAGAATTACACTGTTTCTTGAATCAAGAATCTCCATCAAGTTACTTAAACCAAATGTTTTAACTGTAAATATAAAACTACTTAAGCCTCCTATAGTTGAAGCTAGGGCAAGACCTGCTACACCAAGAGGTTGTATAAGCGAGAGGGCTAGTACTATGTATATAACAAGGGAGAGTGTAGCAATTTTAGCAGCTTGCATTTGCATCTCTTTTGCATATAACCATAAGGCAAAGAGCTTTTGAAGTCCAAAGGGAAGTAGACCTATCATGTACATCTGTAGTACTGCTGTTGTTTGCACTGTGTTAGCTATAGTAAATGCACCGCGCTCAAAGAGTAACCATGTTATCTCATGTGCTAAAACTATTCCACCAATGGTACTGGCTGTTAAAACAAAACTTAAGAACCAAAATGCTTTTTTTAGATTCTCTTTGGCCTTCTTTTCATCATTTTGTTTTAAGTACCTAGCGATACGAGGAAACAGAGCGATAGAGGTTGCTATTGCAAACAGAGCTAAAGGGAGTTGAAAGATACGGTTTGCATAATAGAGATAAGAGATAGAACCAGTCACAAGAAATGAGGCAAGAAACGTATCTAAAAATGCAGAGACTTGTGCAGTTGAATTTCCCCACATTGCAGGAAAGAAGTTTTTACGAAATTTTTGTGTGTCATGCTTGATGAGTTTACTCTTAATACGAAGGTATTTAAATCCACCCGTAATAAGTCTGAGAAGTCCTAATCTTTGCATAGCGATGATATGAACTATAAGTTGTAAAACTCCTCCTGTGACAACACCGTAACTGAGATAATACACTATCTCACTCTGCTCTTTATCGTATGAGAAATACAGAGCACCTATAAGAGAGAGGTTAAGAAGTGCTGTACTAAACGCAGTAGTAGCGAAGTGATGTTTATATTGCAGTATTCCACTTAAAAATGTCATAGAAAAGATAAGAGGCAAGTACCAGAAGTTAATAGCTACATAAGGCGCTGCAATGTTAATAGTATCCTCGTTAAAACCAACTGCTATAGCTTTTGTTATAAGAGTAGGTAATAGGTTTACTAAGAGTGTAATGAGTAGAATTATAGAGACAAAGACTAAAAAGATATTAACTGAGAATACAGCCTTATGTTTTGTCCTAACAAATGCAGGGATAAACACTTGAGTAAATGCACCCTCTGCAAATATACGTCTAAAGAGGTTTGGAAGCTTAAAAGCTATGAAAAATATATCACTATAAATGTTAGCACCGAGTATTGATGCTGTTAATAAATCTCGTATAAATCCTAGAATTCTTGAGATTAAAATGCCGAAACTATTGGTAAATATTGCTTTAAACATAGGCTTCTTTATGTGTATTATATAATTTTACATCATTTTAACTAATTTTTGGTTAAAATATATTTTAATAAAAATAAAATTTATTTTGGGTAGATAATATATGGCATTATTCGGATCAAAAGAGAAAAAACAAATATCTAAAGCAGTACGATCAACCGTCGTCCGTACCCAAAATGTTGTAAAAGAGCTACAGGCTATCGCTAAAAGTTATGAAGTGAGAGTTGACACACTAGATTTTAATATCTTAGAGGTTCAAAGATATACTCGCATTAATGATGGTACAAAAGAGACAGAGTGGGAAAGTATCAATACAGATATGGATGTAGGAGAAATCAGTTTTAAAACTACTGGTTCTCTAAACAGTGGTGTTGACTCAGATGTAAGCCTGCATGTTAGTGAAACAGATTTGGGAAAAGATGCTATTGGTACAGATATGAGTGTTGAGGTGACTGAAATAGATATAGATGGTAATGTTGGTTCAAATGCTAGAGTTGTAGCACTACGAGCAACAGTTGCTGGACAGACTCACAAAACAGTATGTTTAAAAGCAGATGACTTGGATATTAATATTCATAAGGGCAAGGCTTATGGTAAAAACATCAAAGTTATACGACTTGAACATGGAAAAATTGATGGTGATTTCGCTATAGAGGCAGTAGCCGGATGATAGTAGGTATCTCAGGAAAAATAGTTTATAAAGAGCCTAGTTTCGTTCATGTTGATGTTTTAGGTATAGTATATGAGGTTTTTATCTCTTTGCAAACCTTTTCAGCATTAGCAAAAGAGACTACATCTTTGTTTACATCACAGATAATTCGTGAAGATGCTTCACTTTTGTTTGGTTTTATGGATATGAATGAAAAAAAGATGTTTATTAGACTTATAAAAATAAACGGTGTAGGTCCTAAGGTTGCAATGGCAATTTGTTCTACATATACACCCTCTCAATTTGCAACAATTATAAGTAACAAAGATTTAAATGGTGTAAAAAAAGTTCCAGGAATTGGGCCTAAGGGTGCTGGACGAATTTTAGTAGAACTTGCTGGGTTTGATGTTGAACTTATATCTTCAGGAGATGGAACTCCATCTTCTTCTTTAGCATTTTCTCAAGCAACAGAAGCACTTGAATCACTTGGATTTAAAAAAGATAAAATATCTAAAGCACTAACAGCTTGTGAGGGCGATGATACTGCCTCACTTGTTAAGGGCGCATTAAAATTACTACAGACAGTTTGATAAAAAAGGAAATATATAGTGAAATTAACGATTTTATTTGGTGGGGCAAGTTTTGAGCATGAGATTAGCATTGTTAGTGCTATTACTATTAAAGGGAAGTTAGAGAGTTTTGATCTAAGCTTTATATTTTGTGATGGGGATCATAAGTTTTATCTTATAGATGCTAAAAAGATGAAGTCTACTACTTTTAGTCAGGGTGAGCATAAAAAAATGCCAGAGTTAACACTACTTAATGGTGGGTTTACTCAAAAGTCTCTTTTTGGTGCAACTATGCATAGAAATACTATTTTGAACCTTATTCATGGTGGCGATGGTGAAGACGGAACTATTGCTTCTCTTTTAGATTTTTTTGACATTAAGTATATTGGTCCAAGAAAAGAAGCTTGTACTTTCTCGTATGATAAACGCTATACAAAGTACCTTTGTAATGCCCTAGGTGTAAAAAGTGTTGAGTACGAAGTGTGTCATAAAAATGAAGCACCAAACCTTAGTTTGAGTATGCCTGTTATCGTTAAACCAGCATCTTTAGGTAGCTCTATAGGTGTAAGTATCGTAAAAGATGAGTCAGACTTTGATTATGCTCTTGACACTGCATTTGAGTATGATGATGCTGTTTTAGTAGAACCTTTTATAGAGGGTGTAAAAGAGTATAACCTTGCTGGATATATGTCAGGTGGCAAGATACATTTTTCTATAGTAGAAGAGCCTCAAAAAGAGGAGTTTTTAGACTTTGAGAAGAAGTATATGGACTTTTCTCGCTCAGAACAAGTAAGCCGTGCTGATATTAGTGAAGAACTCACTAATAAACTAAAGTCTAGTTTTGAAACAGTATACCGTGGAATGTTTGAAGGTGCACTTATTCGTTGTGACTTTTTTGTCGTAAATGGAGATGTCCTTTTAAATGAGATAAACCCAATCCCAGGTTCAATGGCGAACTATCTTTTTGAGGATTTTGAGCAGGTTATAAGAGACCTCTCCTCTGGTATACCTGATGCTTCACGAGTAAAAATATCGTATGAGTATATTGACTCTATATCTAGTGCAAAAGGAAAATAATGGCAGTTAAATCTATTCAACATATGCAGCATACGTTTGATATAAGTTATGAAATACTAAACCCTAGTGCAAAAATCGACCTCATCATACTACATGGTTGGGGAAGTAATAAAAATATCATGAAAAATATTTTTAGCCCATTTTTGAATAGTTTCCGTCATATTTATATTGATTTACCTGGATTTGGTAAGTCAACTTGTCCAATCGCTCTAAAAACTACTGATGTGACTCGTATAGTAGAGCTGTTGATGATTCATATTAATGCGAATAAGGATGTTATATTAGGCCACTCTTTTGGTGGTAAGGTCGCACTCTTACTTGACCCAAAAGTCTTAGTTTTAGTCGCTAGTGCAGGTATTAAAGTGCCAAAACCTTTATCTATACAAGTCAAAATAGCAACAACAAAAGTTTTTAACTTTTTAGGGCTTAAAAAGTTTCGTTCACTTTTTGTAGCAGAAGATGTAAAAAACTTAAGTCGACCTATGTATGAGACTTTTAAAAATGTAGTGGATGAAGACTTTACTCATGAGTTTAGAGAGTATAAAGGTAAAGCACTTTTATGTTGGGGCGAAGACGATACTGCGACACCACTTAGTTCAGCAAATAAAATACAAGAACTTGTAAAAGATTCTAAACTAGAAGTCTATAAGGGCGATCATTTCTTTTTTACAAAAGTTGCAAAAGATATATCAGTTCGTGTAGAAGAAACATTTTTAGCTACGATGAGTCACTAGATGGAGAAATTTGAAATATTGATAGCTTTTGCTACAAATGTACTTTTTGTTACTCTTTTAGGCTGGTATCTTATTACGAACCTTCAGTGGTATAACTACTCACTTTCACGTGCTATTCTTAAACACCATAAACCTCAGTGGCATGTGCTTTATTTTATTATTCCTTTTATCGCTTATTATACAACTGGTAAATTTTTTGTCATCTTTTTTGTATTTGCAATTTTACCATCTATTCTTATTTGGTATAAAAGGCTTGATAAAAAGCTAGTACTGACTTGGCGTGTGAAGCGTTTTCTCATACTACTTATAGGGCTAACACTTTTTCAAAATGTTTTATGTACTCTAAAAGATGCATGTGAAGTCTATGGTGTTTTTATGCCTTTAGCAGTAGCTTACATCGGCTCGTACATCATAGAGAAGTATCTATTCATGGTTTATAAAAAACAAGCAAAAAGAAAACTAGCTTCTATGGATAAACTTCAAGTTATCGCCATTACTGGTAGTTACGGAAAAACAAGCATTAAAAACTTTGTAGCTCAAATCCTTAGTAAAAAGTTTAATGTTTATGCAACACCAAGAAGTATAAATACTCTCGGTGGTATCATGGGTGATGTAAACAATTCACTGCCAGAAGATACCGAGATATATGTTTGTGAAGCAGGAGCACGTGAGAGTGGAGATATATATGATATCGCTACATTTGTAAAACCACAGACTATTGTAGTTGGTAGAGTAGGTGAGGCACACATAGAGTACTTTAAAACTCTCAAAAATATCATTGCAACAAAACTTGAACTTATGGCATCCCCACGTTTAGAGAAAGCTTTTATACACACTTCTGTAACGGATGAGCCTCATGAAAAGGTGATATTTTTTGGAAACGAGATAAGTAATGTAAGTGCCACTTTAGATGGTATTGATTTTGATATAGCGCTTGGTGAGAGTAAACTCTCTCTTCATACAGATGTTTTAGGTGAGTTTCAAACGATGAACATCGCAGTAGCAGTTCGTATAGCAAAAAGCTTTGGGATGAGTGATGAAGAGATAACCAACTCAGTAAAGACCCTAGAGCCAGTTGAGCATAGACTTCAGATGATAAAAGCAGGTGGAAAACTCATCCTTGATGATGGTTATAATGGAAATATCGATGGAATGCTAGAAGGTGTGAGACTCTGCTCCCTTCATGAAGGTGGTAAAAAAGTCATGGTTACGCCAGGACTTGTTGAGAGTACTGACGAGTTAAACCTACAACTAATAAATGCGATCAATGAAGTTTTTGATATAGTTATAGTGACAGGCTCTTTAAATGCAGACCTATTTAAGAAAAACTTAGATGTAAAACAAAAAATAATGTTAGCAGATAAAAGTTCTCTAACAGCAGTTTTAGCAAATCAAACTAAATCTGGCGATATTATACTTTTCGCTAATGATGCTCCAAACTTTATTTAGGTAAATAGTAGTGATAGATAGTGTTAACAAGTATATTGCCTATTTCACAGCAATAATCTTAGCTCTTTTAGTAATGCTTATAGTGTATGATGCAAGTGCAAGATATCTCTTTTCTAGTGGTTCAACAGCTCTTCAAGAGTTAGAATGGCATTTTTTTGATATTATCATTTTGCTCTCTATATCTTATGCTCTAAAACATAATGCCCATGTGCGAGTAGATGTATTTTACGAGAAGTTTTCTCTTAAAACGCAGGCACTTATAAACATCATAGCGATTCTTTTTTTTATACTTCCTCTTTCACTTTTGATAGTCTATATTGGCATAGGTTTTGTCGAGATTAGTTTTGTGCAAAATGAAATGTCTTCAGACCCAGGTGGTTTAACACATAGATGGATAGTAAAGTCTCTTATGCCTCTCTCATTTGCATTTGTAGCACTTCAGGCTATAAGTGAGTTGATTAGACACTTCAAAGAGTGGAGAGTTCTATGATAGCCTTAGTAATGTTTGTTGTAGCACTTTTACTGCTTTTAGTAGGTATCCCCGTGGCGTTTGCTTTTGGTGGGGTAGCTATGATGTTCGCGTTTATAGTTCCAGATGTAGGCTTTGAAGTTTTTAATATCTTGCCATTTCGAATTTATGGAATTATGAACAATACAACTCTTATGGCAGTACCTCTTTTTATCATGATGGGACTCATTTTAGAAAAGTCAGGCATGGCTGAGAAGTTACTTATATCTATGAGTAAACTCTTTAAGGGTGTCCGTGGTGGACTTGGTGTGAGTGTAGTTATCGTAGGTGCAATTCTAGCAGCTTCAACAGGTATAGTCTCAGCTTCGGTTGTAATGATGAGTGTTATAGCCTTACCACTTATGATAAAAGCAGGATATGATAAATCCCTTGCAAGTGGAACTATCGCCGCTTCAGGAACTTTAGGTCAGATTATTCCACCTTCTATCATTCTTATCATTTTAGGTGATGTTATGAGTGTTAGTGTTGGTGACTTATTTGTAGGAGCCGTACTTCCTGGACTAACACTAGTAAGTCTTTATATCCTTTACATTCTAATCCGTGCTTATATAAGAGAAGAAGATGCACCAGCTTTAGTAAGTGATGAAAAAATAAATATTTTTGAAATCATAAAAGCAATAATTCCACCACTTCTTTTAATGGTTTCAGTGTTAGGAAGTATCTTTGCCGGGATAGCTTCTCCTACTGAGTCTGCTGCGTTTGGAGTAGTGGGTGGTCTTATACTCTCCAGCCTTAACAAGACATTTTCTCTAAATATGCTGAAGTATGTACTGTCTGAGACTATGAAACTCACAGGTATGATTTTTATGATTCTAATAGGTGCTACTGCATTTAGTCTAGTTTTTAATGAACTAGGCGGTAGTGATTTAATTCTAGAGTTTTTTAGTGAAGATATAGGTGATGTGTGGGTTTTTATAGGTCTATCAATGCTCGCTATTTTTATTCTTGGTTTTTTCATAGACTTTATAGAGATAAGTTTTATCATAGTCCCTATTTTAATACCGGTAACGGAGGCTTTTGGTATAGACCCTATCTGGTTTGCCATTTTAATAGCGATGAACCTTCAAGCCTCATTTCTCACCCCGCCTTTTGGTCTTTCACTCTTCTTTTTAAAGGGTGCAGCAGGAGATAGTGTAAGTACGATGCAGATATATAAAGGTATTATTCCTTTTATACTTTTACAGTTATTAGCACTCTCTCTTGTTGTGATTTTTCCTGATTTAGTCTTTGCATTTTTATAGTCTCTAGTCTTTTCATTCAAATATAAAACAACTAGGGAGTAAATCCTTAGAATGAAGATATTTTACTGTAAAAAATTCTGAAACCATTATAGAACTTATAGATAAAACTGATGCAAATGTAAGTATTGAAAGTCCACTAAGTCCTTGTCCAACTGTACACCCTATAGTTAACACACCACCTACACCCATAAGAGCACCACCAAGCATATTGTTTTTTATAGTATGTTCTTTTACCTGAGAGATACAGCCAAACTTATGCCAAATGATAAGTCATATCTTTCATAGTATGTAAAGAGCTCGAGTGTTTGAGCACTTGGGTATACAAAAGAGAGGCTTGAGCATCCATCAGCTATCATCATAGCTATACTAAAAAGTATCCCACCAAAAACTATACTAAAATATTAATAATTTTATATATTTCAATGTCAAGAAAATCAAACAACTTCACACCTTCTAAATTTTATTATGAGTATATTACTATTTTATTTGTATAGTTTTTATTATGCATAATTTTGATACAATTCATGAAAAATATAAAGGTATAGCCTATGTTAAGTGTTTTAGTAGAATTTAGTATGTTTCCAACTTCAAGTGATGGTCGTGAAGGTAGTGCTTCTGTTTCAAAACAGGTAAGTAAAATTATAGATGCGATAGATAAGTCTGGAGTTCCTTACCAGTTAACACCTATGGGAACTGTTATAGAGGCTTCAAGTATGAAAGAAGCTCTAAGTGTAATAGAACTTGCTTATGAGCAGGTAAGTGACTGTGAGAGAGTTTACTCATCTTTAAAGTTTGACATTCGTCATAACACAGAAGATAGATTAAAAACAAAAATAGCATCTGTAGAGAAAGTGCTAAACAGAAAAGTAAGCCACTAATTTTTTAGGAGTATAAGAATGGAAGATATTTTATATGCACCTTGGCGTACTGAGTATATCTCAGGTGAAAAGATAGAAGGTTGTGTGTTTTGTCATATCTCAAACAATGCAGATAAAGATGAAGACTTCCATATCTTACATCGCGATGAGAAGTGCTTTATTGTGATGAATAAATATCCATATACTCCTGGACACTTTATGATTATTCCTCATCTTCATACAGATAAATTAGAAGAATTAAATGCAGAGACTTGGTTACATATGTCAGTATTAGCACAAAAGAGTGTAAGACTTTTAAAAGAAGGTTTTGGTGCGCATGGTGTTAACATCGGTATGAACCTTGGAGCGGCAGCTGGAGCAGGGATAGCAGAGCATATACATATGCACCTAGTCCCGCGTTTCAACCGTGATACCAACTTTATGACAAGTATAACTGAGACTCGTATTTACTCAACAGACTTTGAGAAAATTTATAAAAAGATAAAAAGTTTAATACCAAAGTATTTTTAGTGTTATTAAAGTTTTTACTTATTTTTACCCTTTTAATGGACTTTTCGTAAATACACATTTGTGTAACAAAGCTATCACTTTTTATGCCAAACATAAAAATGAGAATAACTTAGAGTGTTTGGTTATAGAAAAAATATGGCTGATGAGAAGTTGTCTAATGAAACACAAGAACTCTTTGCTGCTGAGATATAGCACTCTTCTTATAACTCTGTGACACAAATAAATTCAAAAAAAAGTGTCACGATTACTACAAAAAGGGTTAAAAATACAATAGAAGTATATTTACATAATAAAAATATTTATGATCTTACTATAAAAGTAAGGCATAATGTTAAAAATATCATTATGAGTATAAAACCACATAAAGAATTTGTTTTAGAAGCTAAGGCTACAAGTTCGGCTAAACACGAAACAATTTCTACAAAATTTTCTACACTTAATGGTATTTTAGAAAATCCGATTAAAGCAATTTAACTTTTTTAACTAAAAGTGATATAATACTTTTTGTAATAATATTTATAATAAATTTTAATAGGATAAGATAAAATGCAAAGAAGAGAATTTTTTAAAACTTCAATAGTCGCATCTGCAGCACTTATAGGTACAAAGCTTAGTGCTGGACAAACACATCAACCTAAAGATGGACAGAAAATATCAGATATGGCATTTCCTGAAAAACGTCCAATGATTACTTATTGAGATAGACCACCACTTTTAGAGTCACCACGATCAGTATTTGCTAAGGGTATTACTTCAAATGATGACTTCTTTGTACGTTGGCACCTTCCAGATATTCCAACAAAGATAGACTTAGAGTCTTTTACCATTAAAATTGATGGACTAGTTGAAAAAGAAATTAACATTACACTCAAAGAACTGAGAAATGACTTTGAACAAGTTGAAGTTACTGCCATACTTCAGTGTGGTGGTAATAGCCGTTCTGCATTTACTCCAATGGCTGGTGGTATTCAGTGGGATAGCGGAGCTATGGGTTGTGCTAAGTGGAAAGGGGTTAGACTCTCTGACTTACTTAACAAAGCAGGACTTAAAAAAGATGCACATTGGATAGGTTTTAACGGTAAAGATAAGGCTGCTTATTATGAAACACCAAACTTTGTTCGTGAACTTGAACTTGAAGAGTTAGATGACCATGTTATCGTGGCTTATGAGATGAACGGAGAAGACTTACCATACTTAAATGGTTTTCCTCTACGTTTAGTTATACCTGGATACTATTCTGATTCTTGGGTGAAAATGCTCAGTAATATAACTGTTACAAACAAGTACAAGTCTCTTTTCTTTATGGATGTTGCTTACCGTGTACCTGATAATGCAACTGAGAGTGAAACTCCAGAGAATAAGGCCAAAAAGACGAAACCTATTACTAACATGAATGTTAAGTCTATTATAGGCTATCCTGAGAATGGTATGAAACTTTATCATAATGCACATCTTGTTATTCGTGGTGTTGCTTTTGATGATGGACATGGTATTCGTCAAGTTATGATTTCTACGGACGAGGGAAAAACTTGGAATGAAGCACTGCTAAAACAAGAAGATGGACGATATGCTTTTACTGAATTTAGATTTACTTATAAACCAACAAAGTATGGAAAACTAAATATAATGGCAAAAGCGATTAATCGCTTAGGTAATGAACAGCCTTTATCCAAAGATATACTATGGAATCATGGTGGATATAAGTACAACGGTATAGATGTTGTTGAAGTTGAAGTGGTATAAGGAAAAAATATGAAAAAAATATTATTTATAAGTTTATTAGCATTCGGTTCACTATTTGCACAAGTCCAAGAAGATATTGAAGTTCCTTATATTTCTTATGAAATTAAAATGGGAAAAGGTTTTGATACAGTGCAAGCAAACTGTTTAATGTGTCACTCATTTGGTTATATCATAAATCAAGGTCCACAATCACGTGAATTTTGGCTTAAAAAAACTGAAAAGATGATCACACACTTTAAATCTCCAATGATGGAAGAAGATATAGACACTGTAGTTGAGTATCTTTTTGAGCATTATGGAAATGGAAAAGAAAAATAAAGAGAGTTAATTCTCTTTATTTTTCTTACTCTTTAGTACAAAATAAAATATTCCCACAATTACTACAAATATAAGTATCCTTACTGTCAGTGTAGTTATGTCTACAGTATCATTCATATAATATCTCCAGTTTAATTTTTAAATCCTAACATGAAACTATACTCTTAAAAAGATTATTTTTTTATAACAAGAGAAGCTGATATGAATAGAACATATACAAAAATAAATAAAGAAGTTGAAATAGATGAAGATATATTTTTTTAGAAGTGTAAAAATGGATGGGGTGGAGGGACTCGAACCCCCGAATACCAGTACCAAAAACTAGTGCCTTACCACTTGGCGACACCCCATCATATATGTATAAATTAAATTGTGGTTGCGGAAGCAAGATTTGAACTTGCGACCTTCGGGTTATGAGCCCGACGAGCTACCGAACTGCTCTATTCCGCGACATTTAAAGTATATCTTTCTAAGAAGTTTAACTTATTAGATGGCGAAATTATAACAGTAAAAAGTTAGAAAAAGCTTAAAAAGTAGGGCACTACTTACTTTTTAGCTAAATTCTTTTTTTTAGTCGATTTTAATAGTAGAAGCGACTATATATAGGGGTGCACTATGTACATGTAGCATTGATGTACCTTTACCTAAAGCAAAACCATATAAGTCATTTTCTTTGATAAGTGTTATACCACTTGCCATATCAAGATAGGCTAGTACACTTTGTTCTAGTATTTTAGAAGACTGTATATCACTGAATCGTATTTTCACAGAGTACATATCTTCTCCATCTTCATCTTCATCTCCAAGTGTTACAATTCTTTCAGTAAGACTTATATACTCTACTGAACGAATCTGAGCACCTTTAAAGTTGTTGTATTTTTCTAATAGTGTATTAATTTCTTGCATTATTTTCCTTTTTATAATTATAGCTAAAGTAGTTATGTCTAATCATCGTCATCGTCATCATTTAACCCAAGGTTTTCGATAAATTGCTCAGCTATTATGTCTGCTTTTTTATAAAACTTGTCAGCGATACTAGGTATAAAATACTTTGTAGTAGTTTCTTTAAATAGTTTTAACCACTGCTCAAATGTTTCTTTATAAATTGGTCCAAGAAATGCATGAGGAGGAAAAGGGTCACCTTTGTACCCAGGTTTACCAATCATCATTAGGAGCCAAAAGTCATCTAGTGTATGAAGATGTTCGTGCCATTTACCATTTTCTAGGTCACTTCCAAGTGAATTAGTAAAGTAAGGCCCAAGTACATCATCTTTGAGTACAATAGCGTAAAACTCATGCACTAAGTGGTGTACACTATCTCTAGTAACTGTTTCATATAGCATTATATATCCTAATTTTAATTTGTTTAAAGTGAAACATCACAGTCATTGTTGCTTATTAAGCCATCTAACCAATGAAGGTGGTTTTGTGTAAACTCTATCTTATTGTAAAGGCAGTCAAACACTCGAAGTTTTTTGAGATGGATAATCTCATCTTCTAGTTGTGTTAGTCTATTTTTCCAAATTGTTAGTACTTCTAAGTTTTCAAGTTGTCCTATCTCACGAGGAAGAAATGTAATGGCATTCTTACCTAGTTCTAATGTTTTTAGCTTCTTTAAGTTTCCTACCTCTTTTGGGATAGAAGTAAGGAGATTTTCTTGCACCAAAAGAAGTTTTAGGTTGAGTAGTTGACCTATCTCAATAGGCAACTCTTTAAGGGCATTACCTGAGACATAGAGCTCTTCTAAGTTTGTAAGTTGACCTATCTCAGAGGGTAAGCTTTCAAGCTTATTATCAAGAAGATAGAGTTTCTTTAGGTTTTTTAAGTTCGCTATCTCTTTAGGTAACTCAGAAATTTGAGAACCCAAGAGGTTTAACTCTACTAGGTTTTCTAACTTAGTTTTATCTCTTGGTAAACCACGATAGTACCCTGCGTTTAAGTAAGAATCATGTTCAATCCACTCTAACTCAGATATACTATTTTTATCTGCCCATGCAAAGATAGTATCAGCCCACTGAGTGTCTATATCTCTACTTATGGAATCCAAGCATAATTCCAAATAATTTGTCCTCAATGAGTCCCATTTTTGCAGAAGTCATTAAGTTGTTCTCTTGATAGTACTTCAGTAGCTCTTGTGCATCTTGACCAGCCATCATTGCTTGGTATCCAAGGGCCGCATGTACTTCGTTTTCAAGAACTTCTACATTTTCTTTGGCTGCTAAAGCTTCAACAATAAGAGCTATTTTTATACTGTCACGTGAAGCTTGACGAACAGACTCACGTATCTCCATAAACTTACCCTTATCTTCCATAAATTCTTTATGTTGCTCCTGGGTATAAGCTCTAGTTTTTTCACGAACCTTCGCATCTATCTCTTGTTCTACTATGTTATTAGGAAGTGTAAAATCATACTTAGAAAGTAGTGCTTCAATCATCTTAGGTTTGATCTCATTCATATAAACACGTGAGAGTTCTTCTGAAGTGATTTGATCTGCAAATTTTTCTTTTAGTGTAGCTAGTGTTGCCTTATCATCACTCAATATATTTTTTGCAAAAGAATCATCTGGAGTAATAGGGTGTTGTTCTTGAATCTCATGAAGAGTAACAACAAACTTAGCTTCTTTACCTGCTAAGTCTTCAGCTTGATAATCATCTGGAAAATTAAGAACTACATCTCTAGTCTCACCGTACTCCATACCAATAAGTTTCTCTTCAAATCCAGGAATAAATGAATCTGAACCTATTTTAAGATTAAAATTCTTTGCACTACCACCTTCAAATGCTTTACCGTCAATAAAACCTTCAAAGTCGATTACAGTTACATCATCATTTTCAATTGCTTTAGGTGTTGGTATAGTTGTAAAAGGAGCTTGTTTAAGTGCAAATTCTGCAAGTTTCTTTTCTATGTCTGCGGACGAAGCAACAGGTTTAGTAAACACAGGAGTTATTTCTTTATAGTCTACATCTGTATGAACTACAGGACTAATTGAAAGTTCTACCTCAAAAAATACTTCATCTTTTCTCTGCTCATATTTTTTAAGACCAGGTTGACCTAGGATAGTCTCAACAGCAATATTTGCCTCTTTGACACCTGCCGCAATAAAGTCTTTAAAAACTTCTCCAGCTGCATCTTGCTCGATTTTTTCGTCAGTTGGAGTATCGTCTTTTTTATCTTCTTTAGCTATTGCGGCTTTTCTTATCTCAACTTTTTCTTTTATAAGAGAGTTCTCAACTGTACCACTTAAAATAAAGTTTATATCATCTATTTTTTCTACTGTTACTTTCACTAGAGTCCTTTTTAGTTTTAATTACGCAATTTTAACATTATTGTCTAAAAATAACTTTTTAATTGAGATAAGTTTGATTATATTGATTTTTTGTAAGTTTTTGTAAGTTTTTGTAAGAGTTGTAAAATAAGGGGAGGGTATAAAGGTGATAAATAAATGATGAAATATACTCACCCAAAAGGGTGAGAAATATTGAAAGTGACTACTCTTCGTGACCAGCCATTTCCATTGTGATACAGTTACGATCAAGCATATCAGTACAAACGTATACACATAGTGCACACCCTTTACATCTATCTTCATCTACCCAAGATGTGTTACCATCTTTGTTGAACATAAGCGTATTTGCTTCTGGACAATATAATGTACAAGTGTTACACTTGTACTCAGCACACATATCTGAATTAACTTTTGCTACATAATACATTTATAAAATCCTTATACTTTTAGTCTAACGATTAACTCGTTACCAGTAATATCAACAGTATCAGCCATTTTGAATGTTTCATTGATAACATTCATGTTAGCTTCAAGTAGTTGCTCTTTTTTCTTGAACTTTTTCTCAATAGCAGAGTCAAGTGCAGCAGTACCACCAGATGCAACGAAAGAGTTTCCAAGGAATCTCTCACGAACTGCAGCTTCGATATGCTCTGTATTAACAAGCTTAGTAAGACCAAGAACCATACCCATCATTGCCATGTTTGTTGCAAGCTCAGTACCAGCAATTTTCATTGCTAGTCTAGTTGCGTCAAACTGAACAACAGTTGCGTTTTTTTCTTCAAGTACTGCTCTGTCATCTTCATTAAGAACATCAAAGTCAGTATTGATGATGATTAGTGCATTTGGCTTAAGACCAGTATAAAATGGCATAGTATAAGACTTACCATGAGTTACAACTTGTGAGTGGTAAATCAGGATAATATCTGGGTAAATTACTTCACCTACTTCATAAATTGGATCTGTTGATGCTCTTACATAAGCTTCAACAGGTGCCATTCTTTTCTCAGAACCAAAAAATGGAACTAGAGATGCATAGTTACCTGCATTATCAAGACATGAACCAAGGATGTGTGCAGTAGTTACAACACCTTGACCACCTAGACCAGAAATACGTATATTATATCTTTTCTTTTCAGCCATTTTAGTTAACCGCCTCTGCTGCTGCAACTTTTGCTGCTTTTCTTGCTTTTCTTGCTACTTTTTCTTCGCCTTCAACACGCTCGATTACTATTTTAGCTTCATCAGTCATATACTCATCAAATTTGAATCTACCTTTACCAAGCTCAATAGCATCAGCAAAAACATCTTCAGTAGGAATAGAATACTCAATGTTACAAGAAGTGTAAGCATGAATAAAAGTTGGACCAACTTCACGTGCAACGAAGATTGCTCTTCTAATAACTTTTGCAGCTTGTTTGATGTTAGTTGGTGACATTCTTACAATGTAAACACAACCAGCAGCTTTAGCTAAATCAGTCGCAGGCATTTTCTCGAAGTCTTTACCCATTGGAGCCATCTTAAGAACAGCACCTTTTGGAGACATACCAGATGATTGACCACCAGTGTTTCCGTATACTTCATTGTCAAGCATGATTGTAGTAAATCTTTCACCACGAATCCATGAGTGCATAGTCATAGAGAAACCAATATCCATAGTACCACCGTCACCGGCAATAGTAAGAACATCTTTAGTCTTATCAGGGAAACGTAATCTAAATGCACGAGTAAGACCAGAAGCCATTGCATTTTGATCACCATAGTTACCATAGATAAATGGAACAGCAGCTTGAGAAATCGCAAGACGACCACAACCAGCAGTACCAATTGTTACTGTTTCTTCCGGGCATGGAAGTGCAGCAAAAATTAATCTAATATAGTAAGCCATCCAGCAACCTGAACACATAGGGTGCTCTTCCATTAATTCTTTAAACTGACCCATGTTACCTGGACCAGCTTCTTCTTGTGTCTTTCCAAAAGGACCGAAGTCGATTAACTCAACGTAGTCTTTTGGTAAATATTTCTTAAATCTCTCTGATGGAGTAATATATGCTAAACTCATAGTTTTATCCTTTTATTATAATTTAATATTGTGCTCAATACCGAGCGCATCGTATAGTTCAACCATGATAAGTTCAACTGGAAGTGTCATACCACCGTAAACTCTTGGACCTTCAACAACGATACCACCATTAGGGATAGTCGCTTGAATTTCCTTAGATAACCAACCAATAATGTTGTGCTCAGGAACGATAAGAGCTTTAGCATTTTTAGCAGCTTCACGGATTTCATCTTTAGGGAAAGGTCTGATTGCTTTAACTTTAATTAAACCAACTGATAAACCTTCCTCTTGTGCGTATCTCCATGCTTCTCTAGCTTGTGCAGCAGCACAACCAGATGCAACAACAAATACATCAGCTTCAGGGTTTTGAACTTCAATTGGTCCACCAAGATACTCATAGATATATTTCATTGCACGAGAGTTAGAATCCCAAATCTCTTGTTGCCATACTGAGTGAATTAAATAACTCATAAAGTTTGACTTTTGAACAGGAGCATCACGTTGAATTCTTGCTGGAGGAGTTTCATTGTCCATTGCTGGAACTGGTGAAGCTACTGGATCAAATTCTTTGTAAACTAAGTCTTCAGACATCATGTCTACATAACCCTTAGCGTGTGTTACGAAGAAACCTTCTGTAGCAACTGCAACTGGAATATAAACGTCAACTTTTTCAGCAATAGCGAATGCTGCAAGTGTGAAGTCAAATGTATCTTGCTGATTTTCAGCATGTAACATAACTGCACCACAATGCATCATATAAGCCATTTCGATATTATCAGGTTGAATTGATAATGGAGCATTAATAACACGAGTAAGGATACCAAGTACCGCTGGAACTCTGTGTCCTGGCCATGAAGCGATTGCCTCTAAACCACGGATAAGTCCTGGTCCTGAAGTAGCTGTAAATAGACGAACACCAGCTCTTGATGCACCAGCGATTGCTGACATTGTACCAAGCTCTTCTTCCGCTCTATAATACTCTTTAATGTGACCTTGAGCAAAAACATCACCAACAAGGTGCATAACCTCTGATTGTGGTGTAATTGGGTAAGCAATAGCCATGTCAACATTTGCTCTTTTAACAGCTTCAGACATTGCTTGCGCACCTGTGATGAAGTGTTTCTCTCTTGGAGCCTCATGTAGAAGATAGTTCATCTCTACTTGTTTTTTATTTAATACTGGTCTTTGAACTGCACTCATTTAATTTCTCCCTTATTCCGCGTCAGTGATATGCTCACCCTTCTTAGTCATGATGAGACTTCTATACTCGCCATAATCAGCAGGTGATAATGTACTGTTGTCCTCTTTTGGTAAAGATGGATTTTCAGGTGGTAAAGTAGTTTCCCACTTAATGCCTAATTTATTTCTTTCTTCAATCACTATTTCTTTGAACTTAGCGATATCTGAAGCATGTAAATCTCTAATTGATGCCATAGCTTCTTCATGTCCCATATAAGCACATAATGCAACTGTATAACAGTTAGTACCAGCACGAATCATTCTAAGTGTAAGGTTAGCATAGTGACAATGCACACCAACAAAAATACAAGCTTCGATTCTATTATCAAGGATTGTTAAGTTGGGGTGATTTGGGTTAATCTCAGCCTTAACATCAATCTTTGGATATTTAGGTCTGTAATCTGGCATTGGAATAATTTTACAATTAGGAATTTCAGATGCTAGATCTAAAATAGCTGCTGATTTTTCTGCAACATCTTCTTTCCAGTCCCAAAGAACTTGAGGCCCAGGGAATATTGTTGGATTTTTTCTTGTAAGTAATGCAATAGCTGCATCTCTCATCGCCTCTTCTGGTGTCACAGTATTACCATAGAGTAAAGCTGAACCTTCTGGTGCTAGTTCAACCCCCATCGCTGGTGCGGACGTTGGCATATAGCCTGCGGGGCCTACTTCTACTATTTTCGTCATATTAACTCCTTATATTTAATGAAAAAGTTTTGTTTAATACACTCTAATAAGTATATAAAACATTTTAAATTCAATATCTAATTATACATTTACAACTAGATATAAAGTCCTACAAAAGAGTATAGCATCAGCTACTCTCTCGAAAAACTTGAATTTGTGCCTAATTGTATCGAAATAATCTTTAAGTAGATTAAAATAATCCTCTGAATTTTCTATTAAGGACATAGATACAGTGGATTTAAAAGGAATATAAAGGAGAAAAGAGAGCATAGTATTTCAGATTGTTAGTCTAATATATGGCTTTAAGCATAGTAAAATAGGGCTTTATCGAAGATATGTTACTTGTTTTGTGACATAGTAGGAGATAGTTCTAAATATCGAGGAAAATGCGATTATGTCAGGAGCTTTAAATTGTCTTATGTGGGTATATTCGTTACACTAATATATGGAGAAAAACCATATATTAGCTAGGGTGAGTATATTTGTTACACACTGATATAATAAATGTGTGTTAAAAATCTACTTAACAACCGCAAGAACCACAACTATCTGTACTACAACTATCTTCTGAACCATTATTAGCTGCTACTCTAATTAAATATTCATTATCATTTGACTTTTCAGCATAAAACATATGTGTTTTACAAAAATCTTCATTCATCATTTCCATGAGACTTATTGTGTATTTGTAAGCTTCTGGTTGAAATTGAAATGTAGACTCTTTTTTATATTCACTTTTTAGAAAACAAGCACATTCGCGCTCCATTGTAACTGTATACATAGTGTTCCTTTTGGGTATTATTAACGAAAGTATAGTTATTATAACTGAAATAGAGGTATTTTTAATATGTAGTTGTGGTTGATAAAGATTTTTTTATTTTAAAGAAGTGAAAGTTTAGAAAGATATGCAAGAAGTGAGGTATACTCACTTGTTACATAGTGTACAGTGTGCTTAGTTTCCACCAGCATCTTTTGGTGGTTTTTCACCAGCATCAAAGCCGATTACAACACCACTTCTACTAACAAGCTCACTTGCTGTCTCAATATCATCTTCATCGTCTTCAATAGGTCTAACATTACTATGAATAATAATCTTATCTTGATAGTCAACAGCTTGGAAATAATGCTTCATACAAAAGTTTTGATTCATAAGGCATTCTATAACACGTGCTTTATTAATCATGTCCTCTCTTGTCTCAAATTCCATATTGTTTTTTATGTCACTTTTTATAAAACAAGCACATTCTTTGTCAATTTCTATTGTATACATTTATTCTCCTTGAATATTTTTTGAAATTATATCTCTTTTATAACAATAAACTCACCATTTTCATAAGAATAGACTTTTTTAGCCTCTCTATCTATGATGACGGGGCGAATCCATTCATTTAAAATAAATTCTTTTGCGATAGAATTCTCTACTGCTTTACCTACCATTTCTAAAGGTGCCTCAACAAATGAGATAAGACGAACCGGTTCGTGGTATGCTTCACCTTCTAAAAATACAGACTGAATAGGTAGCCCAATTTTTAAGTCACTGTAGTTACCACTAAATACACCGACTTTTGATACGACGTTGTGATACACTTTTGAACCTGCACCATAGACATGGTTATCAACTGTAGAGAAGTAATGTTCTAGATTAATCCACTCACCTACAATTAATGGTCCATCAAAAATAGCTGTAAGAATTTCAGCATCTTGGTTATCTACTTTATAGTCATAAGAGTGCATAAAAAATCTATTGTTAAGTTCTAGGTGTTTAGTATAAGACCTTGGCCCTGCAAATACACCCATATTACGTGCTAGTCCCCACTCAGGTCTAGTCTCAGACCAGTCCATAGACTTTATAAGCATCTCTTCTTTTGTGTTTGTAAAAGGAAGAGTTTGTGATCTCTCCTCACGTGAAAGTTGTGATGCCTTGTTGAAGTCATCTTTAATTTTTGAAAACTTTTCAGACTGTTCATCATTTAAAATTTCAGTATCAAAAAACTTAATTTCATCAGTTGATGTAATATGAAGACCAGGCATAAACCTTGTATTTTCTGGAAGATGAATGCCTTTTTCTTTGATTTTTTCTCTAACATCTGGAGTATTAGCAATCATACAAAGCGCACGTGTGTTTGGTAAACTAATATTTCCACCACAAGCACCACAATCAAGTGCTGATTCAAAAGGATTATTATCAGAAACAGATCCATGTCCAATTATTGTAATAAATTCTGGAAAGTTTTTCACCTGTCCAATCATTGTTAAGTATTTATATAGATAAGAAACTTTTTCTTCTAAGGTAAAACCAACCATAGCAAGCTTTTTCTTTTGGTACTCATAATCTTCTGGTGTAATCTGATATGATGTTTTAAGCTCATCGATCAAAGTGTCAGGTAAGTCCTTTTTTAATGCTTCATTAAAAAGAAGGTGTTTACGAAGATTTTCTACATCATCATCAGTACAGTTTTTCTTATCATGATCATCTAAAACAGCATGAATAATCTTAGTATGCAGTTTTTTAACATAAAATTCAATTTCATCTGATGAGAGTTTATCAAGTGTGTAAGTCGTTTTTGGCTTACTTGGTTTCATCTTAGAAAAGAACTTGTTTGTTTTGATCGGTGAAAATGTTTTACCAAATAAAGTAATACCAAAAATCCAACCAATGGCTTCTACCATTATATATGGAGTATATGGGTTGTTCTTTAAGTCACTTAAAACTTTTTTTGTCGTTTTGTAAGTTCCTTTTTTTGAACTGTACTCTTCATGTACTTCAACCGGTAATTCAAATACAACATTTTGTGGTTTAATGATAGCAGGTGCTAAAAAAAGCTCATGTGCTTTGTCAAACTCTACAAAGGCTATAGGAAGACCAAGAAAACCTCCCGCTCCAAAAGTTTCATAGGCACCTTGGCTTTCAATTGAGCGGCGCATAACTTCTGAACGAACATCTAAACAAAAAGTTGCTGAGGCTATTGCTTTTTCTTTTACAGGTACAACATTAACAACTTCATCTACATAATGACTAATATATGTGTCTTCTAAAGATTTAAGCCAGATATACCCTTCTTCTTCTCGTAACTTATCTAAAATAGGAGAGAGCTCAGTTAAAGGAAGTTTACTTTGCAGAACTTCATTTGAGTGTTGAATTTGAAGTGCATCTAAATGTAATTCATTTTTAACATGGTCTGCTAAGACCTTTGAAGTCTCTTCCTTGTCTTCTAACTCATCTAAAGCTATTCCAAATAGCATATTTTTATGTTTGAGTAGTTGTAAAATTACATCACTTAAGTTTGCTTCAGCATATGCAGCAAAAATCTTAAAAGTACTAATCTTATTCGTTTTTACTGCTTTGAGTTCATAGTAGAGTCTAATAGCCATATAGTCTATAAGCTCAGATGGATACTCTTGTTGTGAAACATTATCTGGATCTTCTGAACGATACTTAATAAATCCTGCCCAACCATGAAGTTTAAGAAGGTGTGTTAAAAAGTAAGACTCAATGTCCTCTACTTGAAGTTCTTTAAATGCCTCTTCTACAAAACTCTCAGCATTTTTTGGATAATCCACAGCCTCAAAAAGTTTAAAAACCTCAAACATACCTAAGTTTCTGTTTGGCATAGGCATTGTAGTCTGGTCTTCATCTAGAAAACGAGAGATAAATTCAATAATACTCTTTTCAATTCCATCTTTATCATCAAGCCCAAAGAGTGCATCATTAATCTCATATAGAGTCATGTGTTTGATAAGTTGGGCTAACCATGCTTTCTCATCAGAATATAAAGAGTGTGACTGTAAGTATGCATATAAATCATCATCAGTTTTTTCTACTTTAGAAATAAGTTCTACTCTAAGACTTGACCATAAAGGACTTACTTCCATTAAGAACTTCTTAGCAAACTCTAAAGGAATATTAAAACCCTTGTCTGTGAGAACTTTTTTGATATTTTCTTCAAATATGCTATCGTTAATTTTACCTTCTTCATAAAGATCTTTGTAATATGAAGAGTCCATGTAAACCTGACCACCAAAAATACTTTTAGCCTTACTCAGTCCATCTTTAAAGTGCATGTTTTCAAAACCCTTTAAAGGGTTATGATGAATAAACGATCCAATAGGCCAATAATGCGGTACGGTGCTCTTTACAGCATTAAGTTTTTCTATAATACTCATAGTAGTATCTCCTTAAGTCCATATAGACTAAACAATAGTAACATACCAACGATAAGCATGTGTGGTATTTTTTCTTTTATTGTCATATGTACATAATGTATGTTTGCGTTTGGTCTTCCAAAAAGTGTTTTTTTCATTACACCCATAGAAAGAAAAAAGTTACCAAAAAAGAGTGTTATAACAACAGCAAACCAAAGAGGATTCGACTCGCTTCCTAAAATATAGTGTAGAAAAAAGAGTGAATTTGGAAAAGGTGGATATAGCGCTACTGCAATCAGGTAAAAAGTTAAGTAACTACCAATGTATGGTCTCACTAGTGTGATCCCTGTTATGTAACGATAATTAGCACTACCATAGTTTTTCTCATAAAATCTTCCTATCAAGTAGAGACCTGAAAGGGATAAAAGAAGAGAAAGACTATATAAAGAACTCTCTCCTTCATAAAGAACAAAAAATGGAGCATTAACAAATATAAAATAATATGCAAGTTTATAAAAGTTTGTTGTTTTTGTTGCTCTATAGATAGTAAAGACTGCATTTATGAGTGAAATAATTACAAGTGATGTTTTATGCTCATTTGGTACATACAGTGAAAGCCCAATATTAGATAAAAGTGCAAAAGCACTCAGTAAAAATATATGCTTACTTTTAATAGCAGGAATTTTTTCCAATATAAGATAATAAGGAACTCCTGCGGCTAATATCAAAAATAGAATATTATAGATCATTTTTATTCCTTTTTAGGGCTTTAATAATATTAAAGAAGTAACCTTCTTTTGCTAGAAATTTATAAAATGACCATTTAAGGCTATTTTTGTTTTCGTTAGTTTTAAGGACTTTTGCAAAGTGTTGTGTATACATAAATAACCACCCTACAATCATAATAGCGGCTAAGATAACAAGTAACATAATAGTAGTTATGTTAAATGTTGCTGCTTCATAAAAGAGAATTGCATTTTCTCCGTAGATAAAATGTTCTAATGATAAACCAATAAACTCATATGTAAAAAGAATAATAACAAATGAACTTACAAGTGCTAATATAACCTTGAATGAGTCGGCTTTAGATACTTTAAAGAATGAGAGAAAAAGTTGTGTACCAGTTAACCAAGCAAAGGCCAATATAATGATAGAAGCATTAAGCTCAAAGAAGTCATCAGTTAATACCATTTTTACACCTACAAAAGTCACAACAGGTAAGATAGTGAAAAAAGCTAAGTAGTTAAACAGTTTTTTACTATTACTTTTAATCTTTTCTTCCCAAAAGAGCTCATATGTAAGGCGTTTAGGTAGGTTTGAGTCATGACGCGCTAACTTAATCAATGCTCCTGACTCTAAAAAGAGTGTAGCTTTGAATATACCATGGACTATGAGGTGATAAATAGCAAGAGAGAAAGCACCAAGGCCTATCTCCATAATCATATATCCCATCTGTCCAACTGTGGAGTATCCTAAAGAGCGTTTGATATCAGAGACAACAAGCATAATCAAAGAGGCAAAAATTGCTGTTACTAAACCAACTACAAAAGCGATGTTAAGTACAGCAGGTGCAAGTAGTAAAAGAAAAGCGAGTTTGTTAAGTAAAATTCCTCCTACATTAACTACACCAGCATGCATAACAGCAGATACAGGAGTAGGGGCTTCTGATGTATATGGTAACCAGATATGAAAAGGCATAATAGCTGACTTCATCATAGCCGCTATTAAAAAGAGTAAACCAATAACAAAAATCATTGGATTATCTACTGGTTCATGCGACATAGCTAACCATTTCTCACTTAATATAGTTAAGTCTAAACTATCAAATGTTTGATATGTTAAGATAATAGCGATTATAAAGACTAAATCGGCAGCTTTATGAATTATCATAACCCATTTTGCATTTTTTACAGCAGTGTTTGAGCCGACATTAAATGAAACAAGCAGATATAAACTAATACTAAGTAGTTGCCAAGCAAGAGCAAGTACTATAAGGTTGTTACTCATTACAAATAGATATATAGAAGCGAAGATAAAGTTTAAAAGAATAAAAAATCTTCTATAACCTGCTTCATCCCACATATACTTAGTTGCATACTTTCTTATGACAAGACCGAGTATAGCAACATAAGGGACTAGTATCGCTGAGAGTTCATTATATACAAGAAGGCCATCAAAGCCAATAATCTGTGTATCATTACTTATGACATAATATGTACCATACAATGCAAGTAGTGCTATCATACTTGAAAGCATGATACTAACCCTTGGTATAAGTTCTTTTTTTCCGATAAATAGCAATAAGAATGCTATGAAAATTGGGATACCCGGAATGAGTAATATTATTTTTTCCACTGTAACTCCTGACATTTTTTATTAATAGTATAAGACTTTTAGCATTTATATTTTTAAGTTAAGTTAAATATATAAATGAATTTAGATAGTAAAGCTAATATTTAGTGACTCTATCAGTTTACCATATTTGTAATACATTTCGACAGACTATTGTTAAAGGTGTAAAAAGTAATACTGTTTTGAAAATAAAAGATAAATTTTACATGACTTGTTACACTTTGTAGCACAAGTATAGTGAACCTAAAAATAAAATCTGATTGATTTAATTAAATCATCGACAAATTTGTGTTTATATTAGGTAAAATCTTAACTAAATAGATAAAATAAGATTGTAATGTCTTAAATTAAAGAGAATTAAAAGGTTATTTGAGTAAAGTGCTATTCGAGAAACATAAATTATAGTTTAAAACTATTGTTAGGTCTTATTTATATAAGAACTGATACCAATGTTTAAGTCATCATTAAGGAGTAAATAATGTATTATGTAGCAAAAGTTAATTCTGACATGTGTGCTGAATATAAATGTAACACTTGTACTTTATATTGTCCAGAAGCGAATACGCTAATGTTCAATAAGGATGGTAACACATCTTGGGTCGATGAAGATAGATGTAAGGGGTGTGCACTATGTGTGTACGTATGTACTGATATGCTTGATCGTAACTGTATTACGATGGAAATGGCTGGTCACGAAGAGTAGACTCAGTAGTGTTGTACACATTGTGTATTATGTATGAGGTTATTTAGTAACAGTGAAAACTGTGTTTAGATAGTTGAAATACAAGAAAATAAATCTATAGTTAGTATTTAATTATAATATATAAAAATTTATAGGAGAACTTATGGCAAATCAAGGCCCCGCGTATTATTCACCGTATCCTGCGGCATTATATGAAGGTGTAATTACACCACCAGAAGGAAAAGCACTTTTATTAGAAGAAGTGGTAGACGAAGAAATTGCAATGAGAGAAATCGCAAAGCAAATGTTAACTAAAGAAAATGCAACAATTTTCCCTGGTCCACAAGTGTTATATGGTTACAATGAAGAAGCAAAGAAAAAAGCTACTCTAATTAAAGAGATGGCTGAAGTTCTTAATGCTAAAATGATTCCAATGTATGACTACAGACCAAAGTATCCTAAAATTGATGCTGAAGTTGAAATCAATCCAAATCACCCGAACTTAACAATTTGGCATAACAACATTAAAGCAGCAATTTTTATTGGTGTTCACTGTCACTATGCTAACGTTGCATTAAAAATGGTTAGATGTGAAACAGATTGTTACACTATCGCTATTTGTGGTTTGTCAGGGCATGAAGATGCTATGGCTACATTAAGAGATCAGCATTCTTCAGAACTTGAGAAATTTATCAAGATAGCTAGAGAAGTAAAAGCAGAACTAAAATTATAAGAAAAGGAGAACTAAATGGCATCAATTAAAGATATGACAGATACACATAACTGGTCTGGACAGAAATTAGTTACAGCAGATCACATGCTTTTCGAAGCACCACGTGAAAAGCACTTCATGACTGGTTCTGAAGTTTTAAAAGAAGCGGTAAAAAGATGTACAGTAGATGCATCAGTATCTTACCCAATTACACCACAATCAGAAGCAGCTCACCTTATCGGTGAACTATGGGCTGAAGGTTATGTTGGTACATACTTCCGTGGAGAAAATGAGTTCGGTGTTATGTCAGAAGTTGCTGGTTGTGCAATGGCTGGAGCAAGAACTATTACTACGACTTCAGGTCCTGGTACACTTAGAGCAATGGAAAACTTTCCACAATGGTCTGGTACAAGAATTCCTTGTCAACTAATCCTTATGGCTCGTGGTATTAACTCACCACTTACTATTCAACCTGATAATCTTGAAGTTACATTCATGTTAGAAACTGGTTGTATGATTTGGTATGCTGAAAATGTTCAAGAGTTATTTGACATGAGTATCGCTGCATTTATCGTTGCTGAAAAGCCTGATGTACATGTGCCTATCGTTACTGTTGTTGATGGTTTCTTTGTATCTCATACACGTGAGTCTGTAATGTTACCAGCTGATGATATCGCTCTTTTACCTTACGAGCCATACAAATCTCCATTACCTCCGATTGATTCTGAAACTCCTCCAGGTCGTTTCTTAAGAGATCCATTTGTAATGAAGTCTAACTATATTTCTTATGCAACTCACGCTTCATGGCAGTGGGAAGTGAGATCTGCAGTTGAGCGTTCACGTCCATATGCTAAGCACTTCCTTAACGGTCTTGTTCATGTAACTGGAGCTCCTGACGCTGAAATCGCATTTGTTACTTGTGGTACTGCTTCTCATCAAGCAAAAGAAGCTGAAAGAGAGTTAATGAAACTTGGTGTTAAAACTAAGGTTATTAAACTTAGAACTATCAGACCATTTCCAAAAGAAGAACTTCTTGCTGAGCTTGAAGGCGTTAAACATATTTTCGTACCAGAATTCAACGTTGTTGGTTGGTTAGAAAAAGAAGTTAAAACTGCTCTTCATAACAATCACACAGCTGAAGTTGTTGGTGGCCCTAGAGTTGCTGGTGGTATGAGTATGCCTGCTGAAGCGATTCTTAAAGAAGTGTTTGAACACATTAACGTAGAAGGAAAATAAGATGGCAATTGATATATACAAAATCAACCCTGAATTCCGTGACATTATGCCTAAAGAGATTATTGATCTTGAGGAAAATGCAACATGGGCTCAAAACCGAATAAAACCACGTGGTATTAAAGAAATGCCAGATACTAAAGAGATTCTAGAAGAACACTCTTTATGTGCTGGTTGTCCTGAATCTGCTGCACTTAGATATGTTCTAGCAGCATTACCATGTCCAGAAGAGACTATAATTGTTAACTCAACTGGTTGTACTTCTTTGATGTTCCCACACATCGCACTTCATACTGTTCACTCACTTTTTGGTAATCAAAATGCTGTTGCAACTGGTATTAAGCGTGTTCTTGACTGGAGATTTCCAGATAAGCAAAAAGATGTTATGGTTCTAGCTGGAGACGGTGCTACTGTTGATATCGGTCTTGACTATACACTTCAGTCTTTCTTTAGACAAGAAAATATCACTACAATTTGTTTTGATAATGAAGTTTATGCAAATACTGGTGGACAAGAATCAGGTGCAACTCCAAAAGGTCAAGTTTTCAAAATGGCACCTTTAGGTAAGAAATTTGAAAAAGTTAAAATGTGGGAATTAGCTACTACTGCTGGTTGTCATTATACTATGAACATGACTGCTTCTGCTCCTAAAGCAGTTGCTAAAGCTGTTCGTGAAGCTATTTTAGTTGCAAGAGAAATCGGACCAACATTCCTTAACATTTATACTCCTTGTATTCTTGAAATTGGACTTAGTGCAAATGAAGGTCTTGGCGAAATGAAAGATCAAGATAAAGATAGATTTGCATCTTACAAGTTTGTTTCTCCAGAAGCAGAAGAATACTTGAAAAAATGTAAAGCAGAAGGAAAGTTATAATGGCTAAAGATTCAATCAAAGTAAGACTTCCGGGTCTTGGTGGTCAAGGTGCAGTTACAGCTGCACACATCGCAGCTACTGCTGCTGATACTGAAGGATACTTCGCTGTGTCTAATCCATTTTTTGGTGCAGAAAAGCGTATGGCTCCATCTGAGTCTTATGCAAGAATAGGTACTGTGCCTATTTACGATAGAGGGGAAGTAATTTATCCTGATATCGTTATGATTTTCCACCCACAAGTTATTACTATGGGTAAATCATACACTATGCCTTTTTATGCTGGTATTAAAGATAATGGTCTTGTTATTATTAACTCTGATATTGATCTTTTAACTGATGTTGATAAGAGAATTCTTGCTGACAAAAATGTTAAAGTACTTACTCGTGACTTTACTAAGTTTGCAATTGAGCAAGCTGGTACTGAACTTGCTACAAACATGGCTATGCTTGGTGCATTATTTGGTGCTCTTGGTACAATCTCTAAGTCTGCTATTGAAGAGGGAATCAAAGATAGATTCCTTAAGAAATATACAGCTTCTGGTGGTACTGCTACACTCGATTCAGTTATTGAAAAGAAATTTAAGAAAAAGAAAGAACTTATTCAAAAAAATCTTGATACTGCATCAGCTGCTTATGATTTAACTGCTGCTTGGGCTAAAGAAGTAGGACTAGAACAAATTCTAGAACCTTCTAAGCACAACAACGGTAACATCGTAAAGTAATAATTTTAACTGTGCCTTTGGCACAGTTATTTATCCTCCTCACCAAACACTCACAAACTTTTTTTATAAACACTTAAAGCCAAGCGCTTATTAAATAAGTTTAGCACCAAGGAATACATATGATACAGTCATTTATAATTACAGGATTTTTAGGCGTTGGTAAAACAACTATGTTAACTAATACAGTTAAAGAGCATTTCGCTGATAAAAAAGTAGCTATTGTAGTTAATGAGTTTGGCGATATTGGAATCGATGGAGATATACTCAGTAATGTATATAGTGAAGTCCTTGAAATTTCAGAGGGTTGTATCTGTTGTCAACTCTCAGAAGAGTTTGAAAGCGGTGTAATGGAAATTATTGAGAAGTATAAGCCTGAAATTATCTTCGTAGAGACTTCAGGAGCATCTGAGCCTTTTCCTATTTTTATGTCTATGCAAAACCTTGGTGTTACAGTCGAGGGTATTATTTGTGTGATTGATTCTAAAAACTTAGACTCTTACAAAGATAATTCTACTGCAAAGTATCAGGTTGGTGGGTCAAATATAATTGTTTTAAATAAAACAGACCTAGTAAATGATGAAGAGTTAGCAGTAGTTAAACAGCAAGTTATAGAGATGAAAGACTCACATAATATAAAGAATAATCTTACTGGTGAAACAGTTTTTAATAACTATGTAATTACTGAAGCTTCAGAGGGTCTTGTAAAGAAAGATATCTTTGAAGGTGTATATAAAATTGATGAGATTATTGGACTTGCTAAAGACTATCAACATCCAGATCATACTCATGATGACTCTATAACTCAGCAAATAGCTTACCTCAAAGAAGATATCAAATTTGAAGATGTTGACATAATACTAAAGAATATTCCAAAGAGTGTTTATAGAGTAAAGGGAGTGGTTAAGGTGACAGATGTACCTAACCCAATAGTTGTAAACTACTCTTTTGGTAATGTTTCATTTGAAGAGCTTGATGAGTATGCCCACCCATCTATCATGATATTTATCGGAGAGTCTATACTTGATGATGTAGAAACATTATGTGAGCAGTACTCTTATATAAATATACCGAAGTTTAAACTGACTTCATTTTAATACAATTTTTTATATAATGAATACAAAATAATTAAAAGAGAATTTATGACACCTATTCAAAGAGTACTAGAAGCTATTGATGAGATAAAAAAAGGCAATATGGTCATCATGATTGATGATGAGGATAGAGAGAACGAGGGGGACTTAGTGTATGCCGCTGCGTTTAGTACTCCTAAACATGTTAACTTTATGGCTACACATGCAAGAGGACTTATTTGTGTTGCTCTTTCTAAAGCAATAGCAACTCGTTTAGACTTAAACCCTATGGTAAGCTCAAACACATCTTCGTATGAAACAGCGTTTACTGTCTCAGTTGATGCAAAAGATGCACTTACTGGTATATCGGCAGGTGAGAGAGATGATACTATTCGTATACTTGCAAATCCTATAGCAAAACCGATGGAACTCGTTAAACCTGGACATATATTTCCCCTTATCGCTAAAGATGGTGGAACACTTATTCGAACTGGACATACTGAAGGTTCAGTTGATATCTGTCGTTTAGCAGGGCTTAGTGAAGCAGGTGTAATCTGTGAAATCATTAAAGAAGATGGAAGTATGGCTCGTCGTGATGATTTAGATATTTTTGGAGATAAGCATAATCTTAAAACTATTTTTATCTCAGACATAGTTGAGTACAGACTTGCAAACGAGTCTTTAGTAAATGAGACATCAGTAGAAGAGATAGAGTTTTTTGGTGTTAAAGTTAAAAAACATATATTTACAGACCATGATGGTATAGAACATACTGCTATAGAGTTTTATTCTACTGGTAGTATTGCAAATGTACGTGTGCATAATGTTGTGCCAGATATGGAACTTTTATTACATCAAGAAAAATACAATAACTTAATAAAATCAATAGAGTATCTCAAAACAAATAGCGGTATTTTAGTCTTTATAAATAAAACACACCATCAAGATAACTCTGCACCTAAAGAGCTTGGTATTGGTGCTCAGATAATCAAATCTTTTGGAATTGATAAAATGAACCTTATTACACCACTTAAATCTACAGAGTTTGGTGGATTAAGTGGATTTGGTTTAGAGGTAAATGAAACTATAGACATCTAGTAGATGAAACTTCTCTTCGTACTCTTTATATTTCTTTGTTTAAATGCAGAAGAAGCCTTACAAACAAGAACAAAGGTACTTATGAGTACTTTTGCTACGATTAGCCTTAACGAGTCTAATAAGGGCTTCTTTAAAGGTGCTTTTACTATTTTAAGCACAGTAGATACATCTCTATCCTCATATAATCAAAACTCTCCAATATATAAACTCAATAAAAATAAAAAAGCTGATATTAACCTTTATGCTTATGAGGCACTTTTATTGAGTCAAAAGTATTATATAAAGAGTGCAGGGTACTTTAATATAGCTATTGGCAGTGTGACAAAAGATTTGTATCGTTTTGGAGAAGATGAGAGAGTCCCTAGAGATTGGGAATTAAATGCGAGTGATACCTCATTTGACACTTTGACTTTTGATAAACACAGTGCAAAACTAGGTCAAGGTGTAAAAATCGACTTGGGTGGTTTTGGCAAAGGTTATGGTGTTGATAGAGTAGTCGAGTATCTCAAAATCAATAATGTTAAAAAAGCCAGGGTGGCACTCAGTGGTGATATCCGTTGTCTTGGAATCTGTGAGATAAGTATAAATAACCCTTACTCAGATATAGCTCTACTGCGTTTTATTACAAGAAAAGAAGAGATGGCTACATCAACAAGTGGAAATTACAATCATTTTGTAGGTACAGAGAATAATAATCATCTAATTAATCCAAAAACAAAACAATCACAAAAAACCTTTATATCCATTACACTTATTTCTACACTCCCAAACTCTGATGTAGATGCATATGCAACAGCTGCTAGTGTGATGCCAAAAGAGTTGGCTTATAAGTTTTTAGACTCTTTAGACCTAGCCTATGTTATTTTAGAGAGTGATAGAAAACTGGTGATAAGTGAAAATATAAGTTTATATGTTAACGTTCAAAAATAGAAGAGAGTAAGAGCCAAAAAACATACAATAAGAGTAACTCTAATGATATAAAAGAGATAAGTTTTACATACGCAAAAAATTCTAAACCCATGATAATAAAATAGGGACTAAACATTTCTAAAAACCCCATAAAAAAGATAGCATAAATAAGTCTAATAAATAGTTTTGATGTTTTATGTTTTGTAAAAAGTAAGAAATGGAGTACAACCATAAAAAAAAGTCCAAAAGCAAAAATATGCGGTAGGATTATTTTTAAAATTGTGGACCATGACTTCTGAACTAAAAATTTATCTTCATTCCCAAGGTAGTACTCTAAAACAGAACTTACGGAAAAACCTATTTTATTTTCAAATAGTAATAATGAACTGCCTAAAAGAAGTAGACTAAAGCTTAAAAAATAAAAAACTGCGTATTTATATGCTTGTTGCAAAGTTTAGGTTCCATAAAGAGTGTAGGGCCATAATAAATGCTGTGATATGCCAGATAAAGTATGAAAGAACATAAACACTTAAGAAGCTTGGAGCATAAAAGTAGCTAATCGCTAAACTTATGAGTGCGAGTAGGGCACTGAGCATTAAAATATTTATAATTATAATAGAGTAGTTTTTTATGGAGCAGAGTCTTGCATACACTGTACTTAGTGTTAAAAGAATCATCATCATAAAAAAGATCTCTCCGTGAATGTACTCTAAAAACACTGACTTATCTATTGGGTCTATGTACTCATCTATATTTCCAAAAAGAGTCATTTTAATATCTTCAACTAGGAGACCTAGTGTGGTATCTATAACAAAAATATCAGCTATTAAATACATTAGCATAAATATCAATAAACCATTGAGTAAAGGTTTCATCGTGATGTCTTGTTTGAGGTCTTTTATGAGAGTAAAACGCAAACTTATTTTCCTTTTACTAGCTCGTTATATACAGCAAAAGCAATACGAGAACTTTCAACTACACTTCGAGCACTCATCGTAGCACCAGTTATACTTGGGATATCACGGTTGAGTCTAAGCATTTTAGCTGTGTTAATATCTTCAAACTGTGAGTTCCATCTATCTGTTGTGAGGTACTCGAGTGCTTCGTTAAAAGCAATGACTTCAATACCTAGAAGATTGTTATTTTTTATGAAGTAGAGGACAACTCCATTTTTTGAACGAACCTTTCTACTTACTAAAACACCATAACCAAGGATTTTATCATCTTTTTTAGCTGTAAATATTCTATAGATTTTTGTATCTAGTTTTGTTTTTGCATTTTTTTGTATATTTTTGTATTTTGTATTTGAGAGTAAAAAATTCTTTTTTGTAATTGTTGCATTTAGGTCATAGGCCTCTTTCATTGCATCTATTGGTGAGATAAGCATCTGTGCTTGAAGTGTGCTAAAAGAAAGAAAAAGAAAAAGTGTAAATATTGTTTTCATGGTTATTATCTTTAATGTTTAGTTGTGAAAGTGTAGCAAAAAAATATGAGTTTTGTACTGAAATTATGTACAAAACCCTATATAAGGAGGAAGAAAGTATATGCGTGTGTTCTCTAGAAAATGAAACCCATTGAAATACTTGCAATGTTATTGTCTGGTTCCCCTTTTTCAGTAACCATTGCATAGTCTGCTTTTAATACAACTTGTGGGTGTGGGAAAAAGTTTGCTCCGATAGTTATTGTATCTATACTATCACCATCTACTTCACCTACCGTAGATGCTTCAGGTGTAATTGTCTCATATTGAACAAATAAAGGAAGAGCTTGTTCCATTGAAGTGAGAGATAAGACATCAAAACTAGCATTTAAGTATCCACCATTTGCACTATCAACCTGACCAGCTGTTGCATCAGAACGAGTTGTTGCTGTATATACACCATATACTCTTGCACCACTAACTTTATAGTCAATATGTGCATCATACATTAGTAGTTGTTCGTCATTATATACTGATACACCTGTATTAAGTCCATCTAAACCAGTATAGTCAATTCTAGCTGTCACACCTGGTTTTATATCTTTATTTTTGTATGCTGCACCACGACCATTTCTTATCCATTTTGTACCTGAGTCTTTGGGCTTAAGAGCCGTTTGTACAAAAAATTTATACACTAGCCCATCTACAATATTACCATATGCCATAATACCAGACTCATGCCAAGTTGATGGTATAAGATATTTAGAAGTTCCAGGGCGTTGTACAGTAGTAAATAGTGTAGGTTCATGTCTCTCATTTATTATACCCATTGGTACTAGCATGTTACCTAGTCTTAAATTAAAACTCTTATTAATAAGGAAGTCAAGATACATAAATTCAACTTTTGCATACTCACCTTTTTGGCTTAAGCTTGCATCTGTAACAAATCCATCACTGTCTTTTTCTACATTAAGTGATGTTATTTGAGAACCACCATGTTCAAATTCTAACTCAACATTTAGGATGATATTGTCAGTAAATTTATAACCAATATAAGGAACAAATCTATAAACATCTACAATAGATTTACCATTACCACCATCTGATGCATACATCTCACCATAACCACCAATACTTAGTGGTGATTTAGAGAAGTAAACTTTTGAAGCAGCTGCTCCAAGTCCACTATATGATTTTTCAGGATCAACAGTTGTATAGTTAAAACCAGTTTTAAGATCACTAGTCTCATCTGTTAAAGTTTGAGCCATTTCTTGAAGCTCTTTAACTTGTTGTTTAAGTTCTGCGATGTCTGATTTGTCATCTGCAAAAGAAGAAGTACTAAGTGCTAGTAGACTAGCTAATATTAAAGATAGTTTTGTATTTTTCATTTTTGTTTCCTATTTATATTTATGATATTTATTATCACAATCATGTTTTGGTGGAATTATAAACAAATAGTTAATGAATGTCAATAGCTTTGAGAGTTATTATCAGTAAGTTTTTAAATTTAGCTTTGAAGTTCGTAAAATAGGGGACTTAAGAAAGAAAGAATATATCAGTTTTGAGAAAAAACTCTATTTTTCCACTCTTTTTTGCTTCATACATGTATTTTCAGTTCCTGAGACAACCAGAACAGGTAGTTCTTCAAATGAGTATTTTGTATGAATGTTGTTTACAAGGTCGTAACCATTCATATCGGTGAGGTGTTTCCATGCTTACTCTCCATCTAAACACTGTATGCAGTTAAGGTTTTGAGAACTTAAAAGAATGGATAACTGTGTTAAAACTAATGTTGAATCATCTACTAGTAGAATAGTTTTTCTATAATAGTATCAGTCTTCTCATCTAGTCGTATAATATACAAGTCATAGTTTAGTAAACATTATATATCTTGATTTAAATTGTTAATAGCTGATATAGTACTCATGAGAGAATACTTTATACTTTGCTGAAGACTTAGATTAAATCAAGTGTCATCATCTAGTATAAATATTTTTTTGAATATTGATTCTTCTTATCATTTTATGTTAATTTTAATCTTTATACAATTTGAGTATTCACAGTATAATTTGATATAATGTAAAAAAATAATAAATAGAGAGATTATGAGAGAATATTTTACAAGAATAGAAGATAACAGTACCGTTCATATAGAAATCGAGCTTAATGCTTTTGCCTTTAGTGGTGAGAACCCTTGGTTATTTAGTATCTTTATAAAGTTCGATGGTATAGATGAGAGTAAAAATGGTTTTGAAGAATTTCTAGAGACTAAAGAGTCACTTATTATTGCAATAGAACACGAGGATAAAGCTAAGTATGTTGGAGCACGTAATGTAGATGGCTGGAGTGAGCTTTACTTTTATGCAAAAGACTCTAAAGAACTTGAACATGTAGCACAACATATACTAAGAGAGAGTAACTATGTGTATGAGAGTAGTGCTGTTAAAGATGCAAAATGGAACTTTCATCATAAAAACCTTATTCCATCAGAACTTGAACAGTGTCATATTCAAAGTGAGAAGATAATTTTTATGCTTAAAGAAGAAGAAGACGATTTAAGTATAGTGCGTCCAGTAGAACACTATATCTCTTTTGAATTGCCTACACAAAAAAATCGTTTTATAAATACACTTAATATGGAAGGTTATACACTTAAAGATGAGATAAGTACTGAAGAGTTTGAAAATGGAATTGCACTTGTTAAAGAGCATAATGTACAAAGCCAAACACTCAAAGATGAGATAGATAAACTTTTTGTAGAGATTAAAAAGTGTCAAGGCTATTATGAAGGTTGGAGCACTACTTTAGTTGTAGACGAAATAGAAGAAGAAGAAACAGAAGAAGAAATATAGTATGTATAAAATAGTAGGTGTCATAAACTACATTATTGTTATATTTTTAAATGCTTTTACGGATTTAGGTCATAAAATCATCATTCAAAATACTATTTTTAAAGTATATGATGGTGATATGCAAGTTGTTCTTACAGCTGTTGTAAATGCACTTATACTACTACCTTTTATTTTAGTCTTTTCTCCTTCAGGGTTTTTAGCAGATAGATTCCCCAAAAATAAAATCATGGAATACTCATCTGTTTTTGCAGTTTTGATCACACTTGGTATTACCTATTCTTACTACAATGGTTATTTTACACTAGCTTTTATTATGACATTTATACTTGCTCTTCAAAGTGCTATTTATGGACCTGCAAAATATGGTTATATTAAAGAACTTGTTGGTGAAAAGTATATAAGTTCAGGAAATGCAGCAATTCAAGCAACAACTATAGTAGCTATTCTTGGTGGTATTATTTTTTATACAGTTTTATTTGAAGGAATGTATAGTGACTCATTTGTTGATGAGAGCCAAATACTCAAGGCAATTGCTCCATTAGGATGGCTTTTAGTTATTAGTTCAATAGTAGAATGGTTTTATGCTTCTAAACTTCCAAATAAAATGAAAGAAGCTAGTAAGCGTGAGTTTAAAGTGAAACGTTACCTTAGTGGTGCTTATCTTAGAAAAAACATGAAATTACTAACACGAAAACGAGAGATTTTTAATGCAATTATTGCGCTAAGTCTTTTTTGGTCTATTTCTCAAGTTGTTTTAGCAATTTTTGGAGAATATGCAAAAAGTAACTTGGGTGTTACAAACACTATCTATGTACAAGGTGTAATGGCTCTAGCAGGTATAGGTATAGTTCTTGGGTCTATAATGGCTTCTAGGTACTCAAAATATTATATAAACCTAGGTTTAGTCGGTCTAGGTGCAAGTGGTATAACAATCGTTGTTTTCCTTGTTCCGTTTGTAGACTCAATTGCTTTAATGGCACCTCTTTTTATGCTTTTTGGTGTCTTTTCTGCGTTTTTAATGGTTCCCCTTAATGCTCATATTCAGTTACTCGCTTCTCGTGTTCATTTAGGTATCATTCTTGCAGGAAACAATTTTATACAAAATATTTTTATGGTGACATTTTTAGCACTTACTACAGTTTTTGCTTATAATGGTATGGATACTGAGATTCTTTTTTATCTTATGGGTATTGTTGGAATTTATTTAAGTTTTATGACACTTAGACATTATTTTGTAGATACATTTTGGGCGAAAATGTTTATACTAGGTTCTTTGAGACACAAGTATATTTATCATGGTTTAGAAAATGTACCAAAAGAGGGTGCTGCACTTCTTTTAAGTAATCATGTTAGTTGGTTAGATTGGATTGTTTTACAGTTACCTTTTAATCGTTATCTCAACTATATGATGGAAAAAGATATATATAACTGGCCTGTATTTCATGTATTTTTTAAAAAAGGTGAAGCTATTCCTATCTCTAGTAAAGCAAGTAAAGATGCTTTTAAAGAAGCATATAAAAGACTCAAAAATGGAAAACTTGTGGCTATGTTTCCAGAAGGTAGCATAAGTAGAGATGGAAAACTCTCACGATTTCGCGAAGGTTATGAGTGCATAGAAAGTGATTATGAAGGTTGTATAATTCCTGTATTTATAGATGGTGTTTTTGGAAGTCTATTTTCTCGTTATAAAACAAGTAATAAAAAGTATTTCTGGCAACGTAGAGTTATAAATGTTTACTATGGAGCACCTTTGAGTACACAGACTAACTCTGAAGAACTAAGAGAAGTTATACAAAGTATGAAGGACAAGTATGAAATTAAACAAACCCAAGCATAATCTTTTTCGTAATGCTGGTTATGCAGTAGAAGGTTTTATAGATATCGTGAAGAATGAGACATCTTTTAAATGGCAACTACTTATGCTCGTAGTTATGGGAACGCTCTCTTGGAGTTTACCAATTGAGTTTGCTTACTCTGCGATTCTTTTTATCTCTCTTTTTATTCCTGTTATCTGTGAAGTTATAAACTCAGCGATAGAGAGGGTCGTAGATCTTGTTACACAAGACTATCACATACTAGCAAAGCAGGCGAAAGATGTGGGTGCTACTATCGTTTTACTTTCTCTCATTATAACTACTCTTATATGGTTAAGTGTTTTAGCACTAGCTTACGAGATAGTATAAGAAAATTTATGAAGTTTATTTTACTTGTTTCCGTTTTACTTACATTTTATGGTAAGTATGGAAATACATATAAACAAGATGATATTCTAAGATTATCTGGAAAATTTAACTTAGGTGGTTTGTTTAACCTTTCATGATATACACCATACTCTTTTCTTGGAGCTAATGTAGCATTAGCTATTTTTCGATACACTTATGAAATCAAAGATGGTGTTTTTTCTGTAGAAATAGGCAATACATGGAACGGAGATGACGAAGTGAATTACAATATGATGAAAAAGTCTGCTTCAATTTATGTAGCAGCAGATACATTACTTGGTCCATTGTATTTAGCATTTGCTTCTTGCTTAAATGGACACATGAGTGGATATTTATACTTAGGTGAGAAATTTTAAAATGATAAAAAGTGAACGAACAACATTAATAATTGGTGCAGGTGGAGTAGGTCGGGTTGTAGTACATAAGTGTGTACAAAATGCCGGAGTATTTGGTAGAATAATTTTAGCGAGTAGAAATATAGAATCTTGTGTAAACATAAAAAAAGAGCTACCTACTGCTGATATATTTGTAACACAGCTTGATGCAGATATTACAGATGATGTAATTAAACTTATAGAAAAAATTAATGCAGATATTGTTATCAATGTAGCACTTCCATATCAGGATTTGACTATTATGGATGCATGTATAGCTACTTCGACTCCTTATCTTGACACTGCAAACTATGAGCATCCAGATGAGGCCAAGTTTGAGTATAAGTTGCAATGGGCTAGAGATGAGAAGTTTAAAGAAGCTGGAATAATGGGACTACTTGGAAGTGGTTTTGACCCCGGTGTTACAAATGTATTTTGTGCATTTGCCCAAAAACATTACTTTGACACTATCGATACCATAGATATTTATGACTGTAACGATGGAAATAATGGTTATATCTTCGCAACTAACTTTAATCCTGAGATAAACTTACGCGAGGTTTCAGCAAAAGGACGATACTGGGATGCTGGGCGTTGGTTTGAAACAGAACCTCTTCAGATGAGAAAAACTTGGGACTACCCTGAGATAGGAGAGCGAGACTCATATCTCATGTACCATGAAGAGATGGAATCACTTACTAAAAATATCACAGGCTTAAAGCAGATTAAGTTTTATATGACTTTTACAAAAGCTTATCTAGACCATATGCATGTGCTGCAAAATGTTGGAATGCTTGGTATTAAAGAGATAGAGCACAAGGGACAAAAAATTATACCCATTGAGTTACTAAAAACACTACTTCCAGACCCATCAACTCTTGGTAAACGTACTAAGGGTAAGACAAATATTGGTGTAGTTGTAACTGGGATGAAAAATGCTAAACGCAAGCGCATATATATCTACCAAGTAAGTGATCATCAAAAATGCTATAAAGAGGTAAACTCACAAGCTATATCCTATACAACAGGTGTTCCAGCTATGATCGGTGCGAAACTTATGCTTGAAGGTAAGTGGAGTGGCTCTGGTGTCTTTAATATGGAAGAATTTGACCCTGATCCTTTTATGGAAGAGTTAGTAAGTCAAGGTTTACCTTGGAAAGTAAAAGAGTTAGAGGTTTAACATGAACTTTAGAAGTATAGTACATCATATAGATTCTTTACCACCACTCTCTGACACAACGCAAGTAGTTAGAAAACTCTATCAAGCAGATCCTGAAAATGTAGCCAATGTTTTTACAGACGATTCGATAAATGATGCAGCAGAAATAGTTTCTGATATGAGACTTGATGTAGAACAGTTTAAGACTGTTTGTGTAAAAATGAAAGAGATATATTTAGAGAAAAATGCTTAATTATGCAAAATATAGAAACACCATATTACCTTTGTGATGAAAGCTTATTAGAAAATAACCTTAAAATACTTGATGATGTACAAAAACGTAGTGGTGCAAAAATAATTGTAGCACTGAAAGGTTTTGCAATGTTTGCTACATTTGCTTTAGTATCTAAGTATCTTAAAGGGTGTAGTGCAAGTGGACTCTATGAGGCACACCTTGCAAAAGAAGAATTTTTGAAGTACAATAGTGAAGCCGAGGTACATACATACTCACCTGCGTTTAAAGAATCAGAGATAGAAGCCATAGCAAAAATCTCAAGTCATATAGTATTCAATTCACCTAATCAATTAAACAAATTTCTTTTAAAAACCAAAGAAATAAATCCAAAAATTCTAGTTTCCTTACGGATAAATCCGGAAGTTTCAAGCTCTCCTAAGGATATATATAATCCCTGTGGACTCTATTCTCGTTTAGGAACTACACTCTCAAATATCGATAAGGAGTCCTTAAATAGGATAGATGGACTAAACTTTCATGCTTTGTGTGAACAAAATGTAGATGCACTTGAAGAGGTATTACTAGCATTTGAAAGAGATTTTGGTATATATTTTAAAAATTTAAAATATATCAATTTTGGTGGTGGACATCACATAACTAAAAAAGGTTATGATATAGATAGATTAGTTTGTATAATCAAAGATTTTTCTTTGAAATACCAAATAGATGTCTATTTAGAACCGGGTGAAGCTGTTGGATGGGAAACAGGTTATTTAGTCTCGAGTGTTTTAGATGTTTTTGAAAATGGAATGAATGTCGCCATCTTAGATACTTCAGCAGAAGCACATATGCCAGATACACTAGCTATGCCCTATAGAGCAGAAGTTAGAGGTGCTGGAGTGAGTGGAGAGAAAAAGTATACATATCGTTTGGGTGGAAATACTTGTCTCGCTGGTGATATTATGGGAGACTACTCATTTGATGAACCTTTAAAAATAGGGGATACTATAATCTTTGAAGATCAGATACATTATACATTTGTGAAAAACACTACATTTAATGGTATAAAACTTCCATCCTTAGTTATAAAACGACTCGATGGAACTGTTGAAATTGTTAAAGAGTTTGGATATGAAGCTTATAAAAGTCGCTTAAGTTAACTCTTTTATGGATGCAGCTAAAGAGCCTGACTTTAAAATTACGGCATCACCATTTTTAATGTCAGTTGCAACTGCTCTAAAAGGAATACTGAGTTTATCAAAGTCTCTAATATCACATACACTTTGAGTTAATTCATCAAACTTTTCAACCATATACTCTTTTAAAATTTGCAATATTGCTATCATAAAAAAAACTACAATGACTATGATACTTAAAACAGTGATGGAAATTGTGGTATGTACGAGTACACTATTAATGATAAATGCAAGGAAATTAGAGAGATTATTATATAGTTCTACAATTATGTAACCAAGCTATGAGGATAAAGAATGATAGAAGATAAACAACGCTGGAACAAACGCCATATAGAAAAACCAATGCGACATAACATTGAGCCAATTTTACAAAAGTATATAGATGAGGCTCAAGTAGGTGAGGCATTAGATATCGCATGTGGTACAGGAAGAAACACTCACTTTATGGCAGAAAAAGGTTTTATAGTTGATGCTGTAGACATAAGTGATTATGCACTAGGAGAGATTAAAGATACAAAAAATATAAAGAAGTTTGAAGTTGATTTAGATACTTATAATTTAGAGATAAACAAGTATGATCTTATTGTAAATATTAACTTTCTCTCAAGGCGTTTATTCCCTCAGATAAAAGAGGCACTTCGTGATGGTGGCCTTGTGATATTTGAGACATTTATTATAGCTCATGGAGATTTTACTCAACCTGTAAACCCTGAATTTCTTCTTCGAAAGAATGAGCTCTTACATGCCTTTATAGGGCTTGATGTTATCTACTATGAAGAACGAAGAGATACGAATTTAAGAGGTGAAGATACTATGGTTGCCTCACTTATAGCTAGAAAATCTTCTTAGTCTTTTCAAAGGAGTCTGAACTACTCAGGTTTACGACCTGTGATTTAAAAGTATCAATGTAGTATTTCGTTATGAATATAGATAACATGATACTGCAAACTCCTTACCTCACACTTGATGAAGAGTTTTACAACTTAACTAAGAGTGATCCACTTGAAGAGCCTTACCTTATAAGCTTTAATCCCAATGCTGCAAAACTAATAAACCTTGACGAAGAGAGTGCTACTGACCCTCTTTTAGTTTCATTACTAAATGGTACTTTTATTCCTAAGGGTGCATCTCCTTTTGCTATGTGTTATGCTGGACATCAGTTTGGACACTATAACCCATGGCTTGGAGATGGCAGGGCAAATAACCTTGGAACTCTAAATGGTTGGAATCTCCAGACTAAAGGTTCAGGGGAGACTCTCTACTCAAGATCAGCTGATGGAAGAGCAGCTATCCGTTCTTCAATTAGAGAATATTTAATGAGTGAGTCTATGTTTCATCTAGGCATCGCTACAACAAGAGCATTAGGTATCATAGGCTCAAAAACAAAAATCATCCGAAATACAGTAGAAAATGCAGCAGTTGTTATGCGAATGTCTACTAGTTGGGTGCGTTTTGGGACTTTTGAATACTTTTACTATAGACGAGAGTATGATAAGCTTCATTCACTTGCAGAGTATGTTATAGAAGAGTCGTATCCACATCTACAAAGTGATGAAGATAGACTGCTGAAGATGTTTTGTGAAGTTGTTGATAGAACAGCTACACTTATAGCTCAATGGCAGGGTATAGGCTTTAACCACGGTGTAATGAATACGGATAATATGTCCATAGCAGGACTAACAATCGATTATGGTCCTTTTGCTATGATGGATGACTTTAATTTTGGTTATATCTGTAACTGCTCAGACACAGTTGGTCGTTATAGTTATGCAGAACAACCAAATGTAGCCTACTGGAACCTGACAATGCTTGCTAAAGCACTCTCACCAATCATCTCAAAAGATAAAATGGATAAAAAGTTAGAAGAGTATGGCACTTCTTTATATCCAAATGCCTACATAGATGTGATGTGTAAAAAAATCGGTCTTACTCAAAAACTAGATAGTGATGCACAACTTGTTGAAGACCTTATTGTAGCACTGCATGATGCTTTTGTTGATTACACTCTTTTCTTTAGAACTTTGAGTCATTATGATGGCAATAGAGAAGATTTATATGACATTGCTATGAATCCTATAGTGATTGATAAATGGTTAGCACTCTATGACAAAAGACTTGTGTTTGAAGAGTTTACACATGAACAGCGTAGCAGCCAAATGCTACAAGAAAATCCAAAATATGTCTTAAAAAACCATATGATTCAAGAGGCTATAGTTTTAGCAGAAGATGGTGACTTTTCTAGGGTAGAACAACTTTTATATCTAGCAGCTCACCCATATGATGAACTACCAGAGTTTGAACACTTTGCAGGGGATACTCCTGAAGAGTATAAAAATATAGGACTTTCTTGCTCCTCTTAACTACACTAGTTCAAATGTGACCTCTTTAAAAACTACACCATTTATAAGTATGGAGAGCTTTTGCTCCCCTTTGTAGTAAACCCTAGTGCTTATAGGCCTAAAAGAGTAGGTTTTGGAGACTGCTTTAGTCATCTCTTTATAAGTACCTTCGGCTATTTTAAATACTTTTTTATTGTGTTGATTATTTTTGCGTAAAAACCCCATAACAAATTCTATTCGTAATTTTTTTAGTTCAACTGGACTGATAATATCAAAAGAAAACTCTACTTCCTCACCCATTCTTACATTATGAGTATGCGTGAAATTTTCTAAAGTGATACGGGAGGGTTTAGTAAAACCAAAAAGGGCTAAAACTTCGCTGTCACTTGCTTTAAGTAATGTCCTGCAGCCATGTTTTAAAAGAGCATCTCTCTCTTTAGAAAAGCCTAGCCACTTTTTTGTAAGTCCTTTAACAAGTTCAGGGTTGTCTTTGGAAATATCATTTAAGTTATTAGCCACACTTTTACGAACATAAGGACTAATATCATCCTTTAAAAAGTCTAAAATCTTTAAAACTGATGCAGGATTACTTTTAAACGCAGGAAGTGCAATTGCCCATGGTAAATGTGGACGACAACCTTCAGAGGATAAACGTCTGAGATGTTCATCTTCACGAGTAGCCCATATACACATCTGTGCCATCGTTTTTTCTTCATACTTAAGTATAAACTGTCTAATTGCAAACTCTGAAGAGCACTTATGTGTAAAAACCTCTAGTGCTTTCATAGAAGTATCAAAGGAATCTAAACCAAACACTTCAACAAAATCTTGAAATACCATATTCTCAAGTCCATATTTATGATTAAAATTAGTAAATATCAATTTAAGGATATCTATTGCCTTAGCATACTCTTTAGGTAAGAACTCCCCAAGAGTAGTACTTATATGCCGCATTCTTTCTTTTAGTTCATAGTCTTTGAAGTCTACATTAAAAATGGCTACTTTAAAAGAAGTTTGCTGAAAACTTGAGTACTCAAGACTTATATTTTTACAAAGAAGTTCTATGTACTCCTCGTTATATAAGTCTTTTAGTAGTGGTGCCACTATAAACCTTCCAAAATTACATTCCAAAGTCTATCGACCTCTTTATCACTTAAAAATAGAGTGGACTTGTTCTCATAAAGTTCATCTAAGGAATTGCGTTTAATACCATAAGTATGTGTGCAGTTATAGTGTGTTGGTAAAAATGCTCGTATAAGTGAGATATCACCTACTATCTCCTTAGAACATAAAAAACAGTAATGCTCTTTATGCAGACGACCCTCATGTTCTAGAAGTTTTGTATAGAGTTCTATAGCTACTCTTTTAGGGTTTTGTTTGTTCCACTGGGTTTGAGCCTCTTGAAATAGATCAAAATAAAAAGAGCCAAGTTCTTCAGCATCTTTGAGGTGTTTATAAAAAAGCCCTGTAAAGTCTTGCCAAAAACGCAGGAGTTTATAGTCATTTATCCATGGGTAACCGATGTGTAGAACATCTTTGAGTCGTCCAATCGTACTCTTAGAAGATGGCTCTATTTCATAATCTATCTTAAAGCCAATATTTATAGTTCCATGACGAGCACCGTAGAACCGGTAAAGGGTCTCTAACTTATCTTTAGATAAAATGGTTACTATTAAGTCCTCATCTTTAACTTTATTAATGTTTATGATAAAACCTTGCATGCCGAGATTATACCAAATTAACCTTATTTTAATGCTTCTTTAGATATCCTTCCATACTTATAATATTCATAAAATATAAAAGAATTACCTCTCATAATTACGAAGGATTACAATGGCATGCAATTTAGATTTATTAACTTCTTTTAAAGACAACTGTGGATTTGGACTTTTAGCTTCAATAGACAATAAACCTACACATAAAAACTTAGAAGATGCAATAACTTCATTATCAAGAATGATGCACAGGGGTGCAGTCGCGGCAGATGGTATAACAGGAGATGGATCAGGTTTATTACTTTCCATTCCAAAATCATTCTTTGAAAAAGAGCTTTCACAAGATGGTGTAAATATTCCCCAAGAGTATGCTATAGCAATGGTGTTTTCAAATAATGAAAGCGATTTTGATATTATAGAATCTATATGTAAAAATAATGATCTTAAAGTTGTTTATACAAGAGATGTGCCTATCAATACTAATGCACTAGGTGCTCAAGCATTAGAGTCACTTCCAAGTATTAAGCAGCTTTTTGTTGTACCAAATTCTCCAGTTGCAACTGAAAGACTAGATGCACTTGTATATCTTTCAAGAAAGGAGATAGAAGCGAAGCTTAAAGATGATGCAACATTTTACATCCCATCATTTTCAACAACCGTAGTATCATACAAAGGTCTTGTTATGCCAACGCATATCAAAGAGTTTTATACAGATTTAGCATCAGAGGATTTTAAAATATCTTTTTGTCTGTTTCACCAAAGATTCTCTACAAACACTTTACCACAATGGAAACTCGCACAACCATTTAGAACTATTGCACATAATGGTGAGATCAACTCTGTTACAGCAAATCGATTTAATGTAAAAATGAAAATGGCTGCCGTTAAGTCTGAAATATTTACAGATGAAGAGATGACAAAACTAATGGATGTTATTCAAGATGGTATGAGTGATTCTGCTAGTTTAGATAACTTTATGGAGTTTTTACATGTAAATGGAGTGGACTTCTTTAAAGCAGCACGTTCTCTTATCCCTGCACCTTGGCATAATGACCATGCTATGGATTCAAAGCTTAGAGCCTTTTATGAGTATGCAAGTGCTTGTTTTGAGCCATGGGATGGACCAGCTGCCGTAAGTATGACAGATGGAAGATTTATCGGATGTGTGATTGATAGAAATGGATTAAGACCATCTAAATATATTCTTACAACTGACAATAGAATACTTATCTCATCAGAATATGGTGTACTAGAATTACCTGAAGAGGAAATTGTTGAGAGAGGACGCCTTCAGTCTGGAGAAATGATCGGAATCGACCTTAAGTATGGAAAAGTACTTAAAAATGAAGATATCAACGAGCATCTTAAATCTATGCATAATTATGATAAATGGCTATCTGAAAATATGTCTTACCTTCAAGAGCATGCTATTACAGCTGATTTTGAAGATTGTGAGTTCCAAGAGAGTGAAATGGAAGCAAAACAGCGATACTTCAACTACACTCAAGAGTTAAATAAACAAGTAATCGGACCAATGTTAAAAGAGGGTAAAGAGACAACGGGTGCAATGGGTGATGATACACCAATTGCAGCTTTCTCAGCTGAGCAAAGAAACTTTACAGACTTTTTCAAGCAAAAATTTGCACAAGTAACAAATCCACCAATTGACTCAATTAGAGAAAAAATTGTAATGAGTTTAAATACTGGTTTTGGAGAAAAAAGAAATATTCTTGCAGATGATGCGGAACATGCGAAGAGACTTAAAACTGTACTTCCTATTATGTCAAAAGAAAAATTCTTAATTTTACAAGAGTTTGGTGATAAAACATCTTCAAAATATGATTCAGCTTATAAGGTTGGTAAATATTCAACAACATATACTAATGATCTTAAAGGCTCTCTAGATGCTTTAATTGAAAAGATTATAGTGGATGTAAGAGATAATGGTGTAAGAACTATTATTTTAGATGATAGAGAGTTAGATGCAAACAATAAAGTAATTCCAATGCTAATGCTAATTGGTTGTGCGAGCCAAAGACTACTAGATGTAAAGCTAAGACACCTTGTAAGTATGGTAGCCGTTACCGGAGAAGTTTACGATCCACATTCAGCCGCTTGTATGATAGCATATGGTGCAGTGGCAATTTTTCCTTATCTTCTATACTATACAGTTGAGCAAATAGCAGAAGGTACAGAATATGCAGAGGATATGCCTCATAATCTAAGAAGATTCAGACGTGCTATGGGTGCAGGTCTTTCAAAAATTATGTCTAAAATGGGAATTGCAACTATTTCTTCATACAAAAACTCTCGTCTTTTTGATGTCATTGGCTTAAGTGAAGAAGTTGTAAATGATTGTTTTAATGGAAGTATTTCATTGTTAGCAGGGCTAGGTTATGAAGATATTGACGAGAGATTAAATTCTAATCATAAAAGAGCATTTACAGATGAATTTGAAGGTAAAGACAAAGCACTATACAAAGGTGGTTACTACAAGTATAGAAAAGGTGAAGAGTTCCATGATCTTTCTAAACCAACGATTGCAGCAATTCAAAATGCTGGGGCATCTGGTAAAAAAGAAGACTGGAATAAACTAAAAGAGTTAGTAGATGGAAGAGATAAAAAGTTTATTAGAGATTTCTTTGAACTTAAAAGTGATAGAAAAGCGATTCCAGTTGATGAAGTTGAGCCCTTATCAGAAATTTTTAAAAGATTCTCTACAGCAGCAATGTCTATGGGATCTATTTCACAAGAAGCTCATGAAACTTTAGCCGTAGCTATGAATACAATCGGTGGAAAATCAAACTCAGGTGAGGGTGGTGAAGCAAAAGAGAGACTTAAAAGTAATAGAAACTCTAAGATTAAACAGGTTGCATCAGGTAGATTCGGTGTTACTCCGGAGTATTTACAATCTGCTGAGGAGATACAAATTAAGGTTGCTCAAGGTGCTAAGCCTGGTGAGGGTGGACAGTTACCAGGATCAAAGGTTTCTCCACTTATTGCAACACTTAGATTTACAAAACCTGGTGTGACGTTGATTTCACCTCCACCACACCACGATATTTACTCAATTGAAGATTTAGCTCAGCTTATTTATGATCTCAAACAAGCTAACCCTAGAGCAAAAATTGCAGTTAAACTTGTATCTTCTGCCGGTGTTGGAACAATTGCTTCTGGTGTTGCTAAAGCATACGCTGATAAGATCATTATCTCAGGCGGAGATGGTGGTACTGGTGCTGCACCTATAGGATCAGTTAGATTTGCAGGTAACCCATGGGAATTAGGTCTCTCTGAAGCACATAATGCTCTAAAAGTAAATAACCTAAGAGGACAAGTTACACTTGAAACTGATGGTGGGCTAAAAACTGGCTTAGATGTTATTAAAGCTGCTATATTTGGTGCTGAACAGTATGCATTTGGTACTGGTGCACTTGTAATTGTTGGGTGTATTATGCTTAGAGTCTGTCACTTGAATACATGTGCTGTTGGTGTTGCCACGCAAGATGAAACATTACGAGCAAAATTCAATGGTAATGTTGAGAAGGTTATTAACTATTTCACACTATTAGCTGAGGATGTTAGAGAAATTCTTGCATCACTTGGATATAAATCTTTAGAAGAGATTGTCGGTCAAGATCAGCTTCTTAAAGTTATTGATGATGAGTTTGCTAAGAAATTTGACTTTGAATCATTAATTTATAGAATAGAGGGTGTTAATACGTGTCAAGTAGAGTTTAATGAACCCTACGATAAAAATGAGTATGAAAAAGAGCTTATTAAAGAGTTACTTCCTACAATTGAAAATCCACAAAAACCAATAGTATTAGAAAAAAATATCTCTAACTTAAATAGAAGTTTTGCTACAAGAATATCAGGTGAGATTGCTAAGAGATATGGAAATGATGGATTACCTGACAACACAATTACATTAAATATGAAAGGTGTAGCAGGACAATCACTTGGTGCGTTTATGACTAAGGGAATCAACATCAACATAGATGGTGCAGGTAATGACTATATCGGTAAAGGTATGAATGGTGGAAACATTGTAATTACTGCAAAAAATAGCGGGCAAAATTTTGCACTTGGTGGAAATACTTGTCTTTACGGTGCAACTGGTGGTTCTCTTTACATCAATGGTCAAGTTGGTGAGAGATTTGCTGTAAGAAACTCTGGTGCTACAACTATTGTTGAGGGTACTGGAGATCATCCATGTGAATATATGACAGCTGGAACAGTGGTAATACTTGGTAAAACAGGTGTTAACTTTGGTGCTGGTATGACAGGTGGTAAAGCATTTGTTTATGATGAAGATAGAACATTCTACGAAAAGATCAATACAGAGCTTGTAGAAGCAATCAGAATTGATAATGATGAGTTTGATGCAGACATGTTTGAGCTTAAAAATCTTCTTAAAGACTTTGTAGAGAAGACAGGAAGTAAAATAGCACAAGATATTTTGAATAATTTTAGAAGTGAAGTTCGAAAAATATGGATGATAATTCCTATAGGTGCTAGACCTTCATTAGAAGCCAGTAAAAGAGGGGAATAGTAAAAATAACTCTGTTATAATGTAATTAGGGTTTGATCCTGTGGTAGCATCTTTCTTAGCAGAAAATGGAATCGAGACTAACTCTTCGTTACGGCTGCGTTTGATGGTCGTGAAGCTGCAAGAAGTATCTCTGAATCTTTACTAAAGTAAAACTTACAAAGTATCAGTTTGTACATTTTTCATGTACGAATTGATATTCTTCTTTGATTAAAAACTACATTTCTTTCCTAAAATAAGTATAAATAAGCTATAATAATAGCTATATATAATTTAAGGATTTTTTTTGAACCTACTCGATCTATTTCATAAAACTTTTGATAACAAACCAGCTATAAAAGAAGAGGCATCTTCACACTGGATTACATGTAAATCTTGCAATTCAACTATGTACTATAAAGAAGTTGAGAACCAAAATTATGTATGTCCTAAATGTGGATACCATATCCGTATCGGTGTAAAAGAGAGAATAGAACTTCTTTCAGACGAAGGAACTTTTGTTGAGTTTGATGCTAATTTAGAACCAGTTGATCCATTGAAGTTTGTTGATAAGAAACCTTATAAGCAAAGAATCGAAGAGGGCTTTAAAAAAACAGGACGTAAATCATCGGTAGTTTCAGGTAGTTGTAAAATGAATGGAGTATCTATCCAAATAGTGATTTTTGACTTTGCTTTTATGGGTGGAAGTTTAGGCTCCGTAGAGGGTGAAAAAATAGTTCGTGCAGTAGGTCGTGCTATAGAAAATAGAGAAGGCCTTGTAATACTTTCTGCTTCTGGTGGTGCACGTATGCAAGAGTCTACATTTTCATTACTTCAGATGAGTAAAACATCAGCTGCTTTAGCAAAATTAGCAAAACAGAATCTACCTTATATTTCTGTACTTACTGACCCAACAATGGGTGGTGTATCTGCATCATTCGCAACACTTGGTGATATTATCATAGCTGAGCCTGGTGCACTTATTGGATTTGCAGGACAGCGAGTTATCGAGCAGACTATTGGTTCAGCACTTCCTGATGGTTTTCAACGTGCAGAATTTTTACTTGAAAAAGGTTCTATTGATATGATAGTAAATAGAAATGAGCTTAAAAAAACACTCTCAGATCTTTTTACACTTTTAAAAGTATAAAGGATGAGACTCTATGCCCTCTGTGATCAAGATATGCTTGATACAAAAGGGGTTAGTATCGAAGAATATATTACTGCAGCTAAAGAACATAATGCTGAGATAATTCAGTACCGTAATAAAAATGCTGATATGGAGTTTATTAAAGAACAACTTATTTTTATCAGAAAAATATATGATGGTTTTTTAATCGTTAATGATGCTATTGAACTAGTTGAGTACTGCGATGGAGTACATCTTGGACAAGAAGATCTTTTAAAAATTGATGAAGATATCCATAAGGCTGTTAAACTTGTTCGTAGTGTGGTAACCGGAGATAAAATTTTAGGTATATCAACACATAACAAAGAAGAAGTACTCCAAGCTAATAGTCTTGACTTAAACTACATTGGTTTAGGGGCATATAGAAGTACTGACACTAAAAAAGACATCACTGGTATACTAGGAGACTCTTTAGAAGATATCGCCTCAGAATCTAAGCATTTGGTTGGAGCTATTGGTGGTGTGAGACTTGATGATGAGTTTACTCATGTTACTTATAATGTTATAGGAAGCGGTCTTCTCAAATGAATATAGAAATCATCAGTATTGCTAAAAAAGAGAAAACTATTTACGATCCTCTCTATAAAGAGTTAACAAAAATGATTTCTCGCTTCGCAAATGTAAAAGATATTGAAATTTTTAACAAAGATGTAACAAAAGCACACACTATTTCCAAAAAGTCAGCACAGGTGGTATATACAAAGGTACTAGAACCTCATATTAGCTCTACTTATAGTGTTGTTTTACACCCAGATGGTAAAATAATCGATAGTTTTGAATTTAGTAAGCTTTTAGATGGTAGAATGTCAATTAAATTTTTCATAGGTGGTGCATACGGTTTTGAAGATGACTTTTTAAACAAAAGTGATGTTGTCATAAGCCTAGGAAAAATCACGATGAGCCATAAGATTGCTAAAGCAGTTTTGCTCGAACAGATATATCGTGGTTTTTCTATTTTAACAAATCATCCATATCATAAGTAAAGGGATATATAAGTGCAAGCAAGTGAGTTAAGTTATTTTAAAGAAATACTAGAAAATCGTAAAAAACAGATAAATAGTAATATTGACGGTGTTAACAGAGAGTTAAGTCAATTAAACGAATTAGAGTTAAATGATGAGGGTGACCATGCCGCAGTTAATAATAACTCGATGGTAGAGAGTGCTATAATTATACAACAAACACAGGAACTCCATGAGATTGAAGTTACTTTAGGTAAAATATCATATGGTGACTACGGTATTTGCGAAATGTGTGAGGACGATATAGGTTTTCAACGTTTAAAAGTAAAATCACATGCAATATATTGCATTGACTGTAGAGAGATAGTAGAAAAAACTCAATAATAGGAAAAAGAATGTACATCAAAAGATATACAATAACTGCACTCATTTTAATGGCTTCATTAGGAGCCTTTGTTTATACATATGTGACGCAGGAAACAACATCAATTGATTTGTTTGGTATACCTTTACCTGCTTTATCTATAGCAGTATGGATAGTAGTTCCAGTTTTTATTCTTTATGTGGCAAGTGTCTTGCATATGTCTTTTTATTCTCTTCTTGGAAGTATGAGTTTACGTAAGTACGAAAAAGATTATGACAAAATTATTAATGCAATCGTTGACGCTTATTTAGGAAAAAAATCTAGAAGTCACACTTTTAAAACTGATAGATATGCACTTCTTGGTAAACTACTAGAAAACACTACAATGTTTCCGGTGGGTAATGTTGTAGGACTTACTTCAAATGAAAAAGTTGATGGCGTTTTACAAATCATCGAAGATATTAAAAATGGTGATGTTGTTGATTTAAAACCGTACAATCTTTTAAAAGATAATGAACTTGTAGTTCAAAATGAACGTAATCAGTATAAAAAAGGAATTCTTACAGCTGAAAGTATCCTTTCTAACTCTAGTAAATATGCTGATGTGCTTAGAGAAGAAGCTTATATTGATTATGTTCAAACTGCTTCAATATCTAACCTACTAAAATATAAGGGACTTTTAACTAAAGAGTCTTTATACATAATTTTAGCCCGTGTAAATACGAATGAATTTGCTCTAGAACTTAAAAATGAAGAACTACTCTCTCTTATTAACTCACTTAATTTAAGTGTAGCCGATTATATAAAACTATCGGCTGTAATTGCTAGTGGTGGTATGCTTCCAGAACAACGCATAAAACTTTTTGAAATGTTAAGTGATGAGAAAGAAGATGCAATAGACTCCTATCTTTATACACTATTTGATTTAGAAATGTTCGCTCCTGTTGATAGTATTCTTGATAACTCTTCGGATAAAGAGTACCAAAATTTTAAAGCATATCGTGCTTTGAAATCATGTAATAAAAACTTTAGTATAGAAATATTTGTCTAGTTCATGTTAAAGAAGCTTTCCTTTGATCAACCCCTTTATGTATTGGCTCCTTTAGCTGGTTTTACTGATCTTCCATTTCGTAGTGTAGTAAAAAAGTTTGGAGCAGATCTTACTATTAGTGAGATGCTTAGCTCAAATGCTCTTGCCCATGGTTCAGAAAAAACACTACATATGTTAGAAAAGTCAATTAATGAAGACCCTTACTCTGTACAGATTTCTGCTTCACAAGTAGACATAGCTAGACGTGCAGTTGAAGTTCTTAATGAGCAAGCTGGTATAGATATCATAGACCTTAACTGTGGTTGTCCTGTACCTAAGGTTACAGGGCATGGAAGCGGTAGTTCCCTTCTTTTAGATTTACCACTTATGGGCGATATTATTAGAACTATAAAAGATACTTCAAACAAGTCTATGACATCTGTAAAAATTCGTCTTGGTTTTGAAGAAAAAAACCATGTTGATATTGCTAAAATGGTTGAAGATAGTGGTGCAGACTTTATAGCTGTGCATGGTCGTACTCGCATGGGAAAATTTAAAGCACCTGTTGATTATGACGCCATTAGAGAGATAAAAGAGGCTGTTAATATTCCTGTAATTGCAAACGGTGATATAGACTCTTACGAAAAAGCTAAATGGGTTACTGAGCATACTGGTGCTGATGGTATTATGATAGGACGCGGTGCTGTTGGTGCTCCTTGGATTTTTCATCAACTGCGCTCAGGTGAAGAGTATATAGATTTTGCTCTAAAACATGAGATAATCATGGAACATTTTGATAAGATGATAGAGTTTTATGGTGCCCATGGTGTACCGATGTTTAGAAAACACACTCACACATACTCTAAGGGCTATAAAGGCGCTTCGGTACTTAGAAATGATGTGAATTCAATTACTGACATACAAGAGTATAGAAACTTACTAGATGATTTTTTTAGAAACGGAGAGTTTGCATAAATGTCACAAATACACCCTTTAGATATGAGTGAATCAATTAGGCTTTTAGAAACTGGTGATATAGCTGATAACCTCTATCACTATGATTACAATACAAAACATTTACTTTCACTTTTAGCAAAAAACATACAAGTAGACGATCCAGCATATATGAGTTCATTTCGTTCATTTGAAGGTGAAGTATTTGAGAACTTTATATATGAAAAGTTACTACGTTATGCACAAGATAATGATTACATAGATAAGTTTGTGCTCAAAGGTTTTCATCAAAATAAACATAAGGCATTTGCAAATACTCTCTCTATAAGTGAAAAAGAGCAGATAGTATATAGAACAAAATCACGTGAGATTAGTGAGTTTGATGCGATGTTTATAACTGTAAAGAATGAGTTATACTTTGTAGAGATGACACTTGTTAAGTCAGTACTTAAGCTAAGACGTCGTTTACGTAAGAAAAAAGCGCTCTTAGAGATTGCCTTCCCTAACTATGTGATAAAGGCTTTAATCATCTTAAATGATGGTGCAACAGGTGCAAAACAGTTTCCAGGTTTTTGTAAGGTCTGGTTTACTAAAGAGTTTTCAGCAGGTGATGTCTTAGATCAAATCATCGCAAAAAATAAACGCCAGTTGACTCCTAAAGATATAATTAGTGGTGGATGTATGATAGAAGCTCATGAGCTAAAGTTACACCCATTTAGATACTATAATACTATGTCATGGATTACTAAAACTATTAGAAGTAATAAAAAACATATATTAGATATGTCATTTTTGATGAACTTTAAAGTACAGCGTTATCATAACCTTTACAATAAGTTTTATGTTGGTTATTTAAATATTGAAGATGCAAAGAGTCTTCTTAAGCTTGATGGTGAATATCCAGATACACAGCGTGTGATGGTTGCTCTAGAGAAGAAGCACTCTGATGAGATAGTTCTTACATACTATATTCAAACAGGCCGTAAGAAATTATATCTTTATACTATAGAAAATGGAAAAATCACCAAAGAGAAAAAAGATCCCTATGGTATCACGGTAACAGAAGTATTTCATATTAATAAACAAATGGATAACTCATATGAGATGAACTTAACTCATATCGGAGTTGTAAAGAAGCTTTTAAAAGACTGTTTTAGTTCTGCTGTAACAAAGGAAGACTAAGCTTCATCTGCATAAATCAGTGAAGCAGCTCTTTCCTTATATGCCTCAAGAGGCTCTTTATACTGAGGCTTAGAGTATGTTTGTTTACTCTCATCTATACCTAAAAAATCCTCTAACTCTTGGTTTCTCTCTTGTAGTATAGAATCAAACTCACTTTGTGATGTAGGTTTGTTGTCTTTAAATTTATCAAGTAAAATATTACTATTTCCCATTAAAACTAAATAACTTTCATGTCCAAAGTCTAACATAACAACACTATTTTGATTGTCAATAGCCTTTTGAAAGCGGATAGAGACTATAGAATCAGAACTGTTTGGCTTAAATGCTAGGTCTACTTTTTTATCTTCAGTTGGTTTAGCATCATTAGAGTTAAACAACCATGACTTATTTTGTTTTGTATTGCCTGGTAGCATCATTCTCTTCTTTAAAACGAGTAAAATAATAATCCCAATAATTAATATAGTCACTACGATATAATAACTCGTAGACATTTCTCCATTCTTTTTAGTCGGTAACTTTGATAAGCTATTATTTATAGTGCTTGCCTGTGCAGTTTTTGTTTTTGCAATTTTGGCAGATGTAAATCTAAGTCTTAGTCCATAAGCATCAGATGTTTTTGAGGCAATTAGTCTAACATTTGGAGAGATAGATGCAACAATCTGTGTTTGACCCTTTAAGGGTGTTATTGTGAGTGAATGTAGGAAGTCAGAATTTACTCGTTTTGTACGTGATGATTCAATAGAAGCATTTTCTAGTTTTATAATAATTTTATTTGTACTTTTACTCTGTTTTATAACACCTTTAAAGGGTGTATCAAATGTTATCATCACATCAGCACGATTACTTCTCTCATAAATATTATAAGATAAAATTTTAGAAGCATAGAGAGAAAACGGAAGTAGAAAAAGAAGTAGGTATTTCATTAAAGGCGCTCTTTTGATAGGTGGTAAAGTACAGCACTTGAGTCTAGTATCTCATTTATACGAATAGCAAGGTTCTTCTCATGCACCATAACCTCGCCTTTACCTAAAATACGACCATTTACATAAGACTCAACAGACTCACCTGCTGGTTTTTTTAAGTCAATTATAGAACCTTTTTCAAGTTTAAGAATTTCCCCTACTGAGAGTTTAGTTTCACCTAGATCTGAAACAAATTCTACTTCCATATCTAAGATACCTGAATAGTCCATCCAGTCTAGTTCATCTTTATTGTATGGTTCTTCTTTACCTGATTTATATTGTCTAGTAGGTTTAGTCATGTAGTTCCTTGATAGCTATAGTTATTTCATCTTCGTTAATTGTAATAGTTTGTGCACTGTCATGCTCTAAGTCAAAAGTCCCTATTTTTATAAAATGAGGTGTACAAATAGTGTATGGATTCTCGGCTAATTCTTCAGCGATGACTTTTGCACTTCCTATAATAAGGTTAGCTGTCTCTAATGTCATATCTATAAGTGTCTCTTCATCACTCGCTTCTTCTTCTAAAAAAAGATATGAAACTCTCTGCATAAAAGCCTCATCTGAAGCGATATATACACGGTGCGAAGTACCATCCTGGACATCTATGTCTATATAAGCAATTAGTGTTCTCTTTTTGGAGAAACCTTCACTGACACTATGAGATTCCCTAATTTGGTGTATACAAAAATTTTCTGTTGCTTTTTTAATAGTTGTTAACATTTACGAAGCCTTTAAATTATTCTAATAGATTATACTTTAACAAAACACAAAGCAAAATAAAATGGTATAATTCCCGAAAAAATATAGGTGATATATGCTTGAACTAAGCTTTATAGGGATTATTGTCGGTATTCTATCTGGTTTTTTTGGTATTGGTGGTGGCACTGTTCTTATACCACTCCTACTGCTTTTAGGTTATGAGATAAAAGTAGCCATTGGTATTTCAGTAATACAGATGGCTTTTAGTTCTGTTTATGGATCTTATCTTAACAACAAAAAAGGTAGTTTAGATATATCAATGGTTTTGTATATTGGTATAGGTGGTTTTATCGGAGCACTTTTTAGTGGAGTACTTACAGCTGTATTTAGTGCGAGAACTTTAGAGTTTATATTTTTAGCTTTTGCTATTTTTGCACTGCTGAGACTTTTTTTAAAAACGCAAGAGCATCAAGAGCAAAAAGAGGTACATAAACTTTTACTACTTCTTATAGGTTTTTTACTTGGTGCTTTGAGTATGACTATCGGAGTAGGTGGAAGTATTATTCTTATTCCAGTTTTAGTTGGGTTTTTACATGTGCCTCTTAAGAAGGCAGTTTCAGCAGGACTCTTTTTTGTTATGTTCTCCTCAGTGTCTGGTTTAATTGCCCACTCTATAGAAGAGCATGTAGATTATGAGAGTGGAATTATCATTGGTATGGCCTCTTTAGTGGGGGTTTATGCAGGTATACATTTAAAAGATACTGTAGGTGTTAAACTACAAAAAAATCTATTAGTAATATTTTACATGCTTGTGGTAGCATATTTAATACAGAGAATATTTATATAAGTTTATAGGATAAATGATTTGAAAAAACAAGATAGTATAGTTATAACGGGTGCAAGAGAAAATAATTTAAAAAATATTAATTTAACGATTCCAAAAAACCAGTTAGTTGTAATGACAGGTATAAGTGGTAGCGGAAAATCTACACTTGCGTTTGACACTCTTTATGCTGAAGGACAACGTCGTTATATGGAGTCTCTCTCCTCATATGCTAGACAGTTTTTAGATCGTGTTGGAAAGCCTGATGTAGATAAGATAGAGGGTCTTACACCAGCTATCGCGATAGACCAAAAAACTACAAGTAAAAATCCACGTTCAACTGTTGGAACTATCACAGAAATATATGACTACTTTAGACTTCTTTATGCCCGTGTTGGGATACAGCACTGTCATAAATGTCATAAGGTTATTTCACAAATGTCAGCTGCCGATATCATTGGTGAAGTGCATAAACTCCCACAAAATGCAAAACTAGTACTCTTAGCTCCACTAGTACGTGAGAAAAAAGGTTCATATGCAGATATGCTTGAATCACTTGTTCATAAAGGGTATGTTAGAGCTATGATTGATGGTGTAATGGTTCGTCTTGATGAAGAGATAGAACTAAGTAAGACAAAAAAACATACTATTAAAGTTGTAGTTGACCGTGTTGTTGTGAAACCTGAGAACATAGAAAGAATCGCTGCTGATGTTGAAAAAGCACTTAAAGAGTCTTATGGTGAGTTAGAGATAGATATCTTAAACCACGAAGAACTTGACTGTAAAGCACATATGCATTACTCAGAACATAATGCTTGTTTTGATTGTAAGATAAGTTTTGATCCACTCGAACCACTCTCTTTCTCGTTTAACTCTCCTAAGGGTGCCTGTTCTGAATGTGATGGTTTGGGTCTGCGTTATGCTTTAGACCAAGAGAAGATAATTGACCAAGATTTAAGTATAGAAAAGGGTGCTGTTAAAATTGTATATGGTTTTAATAAGGGTTATTATTTTACATTTTTAAAAGGCTTCTGTGCTCATAATGGCATAGATATTACTGTGCCATATTCATCACTTGAGGAGTATCAGAAAAAGGCTATTTTACATGGAAATATTGATGAAGTTACTTTTCTTTGGAAAAAGCATGAAGTAAAACGCCTCTTTCCCGGAATCATTCGTATTGCCTACGATATGTTCAAAGATGAAAAAGAACTTCAAGACTACATGAGTGAAAAGATATGTAATATTTGTGACTCAAATCGTTTAAAACTCGAGAGTTTAGCTGTTAGAGTTGCAAACAAAGGTATATCGGAACTTCTTAAAATGCCTATTGCAAAAACTTATGAGTGGTTTGCAAATGAGGAACACTTTGCAGGTATGAATGCACAAGATGCACAGATATCTGCTCCTATACTTAATGAAATTCGTGAGCGTTTATACTTTTTGTTTGATGTTGGCTTAGGCTACCTTACTTTAGGTCGAGATGCTCGAACTATCTCTGGTGGAGAAGCTCAACGTATACGAATAGCATCTCAAATCGGTTCTGGTTTAACAGGTGTTTTATATGTACTTGATGAACCAAGTATTGGGCTACATGAACGTGATACTCAAAAGCTTATAAGAACACTGCGTTCGCTACAAGAAAAGGGAAACAGTGTAATAGTTGTAGAACATGATAAAGAGACCATTGAAAATGCAGACTTTATTATCGATATTGGTGAGGGTGCTGGTAAGTTTGGTGGAAATGTTGTTTTCGCTGGAACACTAGATGAGCTTAAAAAGGCTAAAACTCTTACTGCTGATTATCTTTATGGTCGTAAAAAGATAGAGTATTTTTATAGGCGTAAACAAGATAAATATATAGAGATAAAAAATGTTACTGTTAATAATATTGTAGATTTAAGTGTAAAAATTCCACTGAACAACTTTGTATGTATCACGGGTGTAAGTGGAAGTGGTAAAAGTTCTCTTATGTTGCAAACACTGCTTCCAACTGCACGTGAGCTTTTAAACCATGCAAGGAAGGTAAATAAGGTTGCGGGTGTTGAGATAACAGGATTAGAACATGTAGATAAGGTTATTTACCTTGACCAAAGTCCAATAGGGCGAACACCTCGTTCAAACCCTGCAACATACACAGGGGTAATGGATGAAATCCGTAACTTGTTTTCTCAAACAAAAGAGTCACAGATAAGAGGCTACACAACATCACGTTTTTCTTTTAATGTTAAAGGTGGACGTTGTGAGAAGTGTCAAGGAGAAGGACAGATAAAGATAGAGATGCACTTCCTTCCAGACATTTTAGTCAAATGTGATGCTTGTTATGGAACTCGTTATAACCAGCAGACATTAGAAGTATTTTACAAGGGTAAAACCATATCTGATGTTTTAAACATGTCAGTGGATGAAGCATATGAGTTTTTTGCTCCAATTCCTAAGATAAATTTGAAGATGAAAACACTTGTAGATGTTGGTTTAGGTTACATCACCTTAGGTCAGAATGCAGTAACACTTTCAGGTGGTGAAGCACAGAGAATTAAACTAAGTAAAGAGTTAAGTCGTAAAGATACTGGTAAAACACTTTATATCTTAGATGAACCTACAACAGGACTCCATTTCGCAGATGTAGATAGACTTACTAATGTTCTGCATAAGTTTGTTGAGTTAGGTAACTCAATGCTTATCATCGAGCATAATTTAGACATGATTAAAAATGCTGATTATGTCATAGATATGGGTCCTGAAGGTGGTTCTGGTGGTGGACTTATCATCGCGGAAGGTTCTCCTGAGAAACTAGCAGAAGAACATGAAAAAACAGGTTCTTTTACAGGAGAATATCTTAAAAAAGAGTTAGCTTTACATAATAACTAGTATAAACTTTATGAGAGAGATAAGTATTAGGAACTGTTAGTTTAATCCTATTTTCACTAATACAAGGGTATGCAATAGGTTTGTTAGTGTAATTTTCATAGGAATTATTAGAAAAAATAGAGTTATTTTATCTTGAGACTATTACTAGTATGATGTAAGAGTATAGTACAAAAATAAAACGACCTAAAAACCTCTAAAATATAGTATAATTTCAAAAAATCTTAAAGGCTATATATGTCAGTTTATGTTTTTGGACACAGAAATCCTGATAGTGACTCTATTGTAGGCGCTATTGCAGTATCATACTTAAAAAATCAATTAGAAAATGAAGAATATATTGCTTGTCGTCAAGGTGATATATCTGATGAAACAGCATTTATTTTAGATCACTTTAACGGTGTTCTTCCTATCCTTAAAACATCAGTAGCTGGTGAGAAAGTTTACCTTGTTGACTCAACAGACAAAGTGCACTTTCAAGATGACATAGATGAAGCTACTATTCTTGGTATCATAGACCACCATAAACTAGGTGATATTATGACATCCACTCCTTTAGAGTGCTGGATACGTCCTATTGGGTGCTCAAACACTGTTGTTAAAGAAGTGTATGATGCTTTAGGTGTAACTATTCCTAAAGATATCGCCGGTATGATGATGATGGCTATTTTAAGTGATACTGTTATCTTTAAATCCCCTACATGCACAAAAGCAGATACAAAAGCTGTAAAAGAACTTGCAATAATTGCAGGGATAGAAAAGTATAAAGAACTTGCTATGGAGATGTTTATTGTTAAGTCGGCAACTAAAGGTGCAAGTGCTAGAGACCTTAACACAAAAGACTACAAACCTTTTGTTATGAATGGAGAAAAAGTAGGTGTAAACCAGTTAGAAATGATAGACATCTCAGCACTTGATGATAGAATAGATGAGATTTATGCAGATATGGTAAAAATGAAAGCAGAAGAGGGTCTACATACTATGATCGTTTTACTTACTGACATTATGAAAGAGGGTTCTCAACTTTATTGTGTGAGTGATGATGCTAGTAAAATAGAAGCTGCATTTGATAAAAAACTAGTTAATAACCAAATGTGGTTAGAGGGTGTCCTTAGTCGTAAAAAACAAGTTATCCCTTTCGTGCAACCCCAATTTAACTAATCTTTTTATAATCTCTGTTTTTATAGTTTTGAAGTTGAGTGCATTCTCACCTTCAAGCTGATAAATTAAACTATCCAAGTCCTTATCTCTTCGTAAATAAACAACAATAACTTTATATAATTCATTTCTTTTAAGAGAAGACTTTAGTAGTGATATAAATGGTAGTCTTTTTTTTCTTTTTTTTCTTCTTAATACTTTATATAGAGACAAAAGTACAAGGATAGATATGGCCCCCAAGAAAAAGAAAATATACTTGTCATAATTGTTTAAACCTTGTGTCTGCTTTTGCACATAATCATCTATACTAATTTGTATGAGAGAGGTACTACTCTTTTTCACAAGGTTTTCCTCTTTGTCAAAATAGTGTAGTTCAAGTGAGGGAATAATAAAGGGTGTGTCCGAAATAATTTCATAGACTTTAGTTTGAAGGTGTTGACGTTTACTTTTAGTTGAATAGATTAAGTAAATAGTTGCATTTTGTATATTTAGCTCTATAGCATCTAAGTTTTGAATATTTCCATCTCCATTGAGAGAAATACTAAGTGTAAGAAGTTCTCCCCTTTTAACATGGCTCTTATCTACTGTAGCTGTGAGTGTATAGTTCCCTATGGCAGATATATTATCTGGAAGTTTTTTCACCTCTAGTTTGATTGGATTAGCTCTAACGGAGAACCTTTTTGTATATTTACTTCTATTATCAAAGTTCTTATAATTAGCATCGATTATTTGAGTTTCTACATATAAGTTAGAAAGGGAGAAGTTCCCTTCATGTTGGGCTAAAAGCGAGTAGTTAACCTCTTCAACTGTATAAACATTCGTATCAGTATAATCTTTAGAATATAACTCCTTTACTGTGATACCTGAGAACTCAGGCTCAACTATTGCATAGTCTTCTACATCTTTATATTTATAGATGAGTTTTAATTGTACTGTCTCACCAAGGAGTATACTTGTGTCTGAGAGTTGTGCCTCTAAAGTATAACCCTTTGGTGTACTGATAATTTGAGATGCATACAAAAAAGATGAAAAAATTGATAATAAAAGTAGGGTACTAATCTTGTAAAACATTATTGCTTCTCCTGTGTATAGTAAGCTTATGTAAAAATATAATTGGTTTTTGTTTTTTTATTGTTTTGAGTATTTTTTCCTCTTCACTTAAAACAATTTTATTGAGGGTGACAATATAGTCAGAATTGACAGTCTCAAGTGGTTCTTTTTTATTTATAGATATCCTCTGTGGAAGTTTATAGTTATCTTCTTTAGAGCGTTTTTGTTTTGATAATATGTCAACAATTTGTGCTAAATTCTCTTGTGTTTGTATGTTTTGGACGAGTTTAAGTGACTTCTTATAATACTTTTTTGCTAGAGATAGTTTGTGTAGTTTTGCATAAGCATTTGCAATATTATAATAAATCTTCGCATTAAAAATATCATCTGTGCCAAGAGAATGTACATAGTTTTTAATAGCTTTATCAAAGAGTCCAAGTTTGTACTGTGTATTTGCCGTGTTGTAGAGTACTTCCTGCGTTTGTGAGAGCTTTTTGTAGGATAGCAAGGCATTTGTATAGTCTTGGTCCTTCAATGAGCTCTTCGCATCTGCTAGGTGATAAAAATCTAAAAGAGCTGCTTCTATTTGTGTAGTAGAAGTAAGATGAATAAGAGAAGCTATGAGGTTGAGGCTTTTATGCTTGAACTCCAAACGATAAGAATAGATAAAAAGAAGTAAGAAAAGAGCTAGTAATAAGGGAAAATAAAACAACTCAACTTGATTCTTAGTTTCTCTATTTTGTTCTGTCTGTCTTACTTCTTGAAGATTTTTTAAAATAGTATTTATATCCTTAGAAGAGTAGGTGAGAGACAGAGAATCTTTTGTAAAACTAAGGAGAGTGACATTTAACTTAGACTCTTTGATGTAAAGAGACTCTTCTTTAAAATTTTCTAAACTTCCAATATCACTAAGAATAAGAAAGTTTTTCGTTTTATACTCTTTTAACATGAGTGTTGCCCCTTCTAATGCTGCAAAAAGATTTGTCTTATCTTCAATAACCTTTGTATAGTCTATACTCTGCGAGATAAAAAGAACTGAGCTTTTATCTTCGCTAAGAGGGTGGGCAAGATAAGCATTATTGGCAAAGAGAAGTAGACCTACTCTTAGGTTTGTGTCTGATTTCATAAGGGTATCTATTTTTGAGAGTGCGAATGCAAGTCTACTAGGATAAAGATTATCTTTTAACATAGACTTAGAAATATCTAGTGCTATTACAAGTGGTATACTCTTTCGTTTATGAGTAAGTGAGTTGTGATTCCAAATAGGTTGTACTAAAGAAAAAACGAATAAAATAGCAACAAGTAAAAAAAGTTTATACTTTAAAGCACTGTTTACAATCTGTGTATTTACACTAATAATTTTTAATATAGCTGGAGAAAAAACTGAGTCTAGTGTCTGCCTTTTTGAACGAAGTGAGTAGATAAATAAGAGAAGTGGAAAAATTAATAATAAGAGAAAAAAAGGATGATTAAAATACATTATATTTTCTCACTATTTCTAGACTTATAGGCTATGAGCAAAGCAAAGAATAGACTTAACACAAGTGGATAAAAGTAAAAGTACTCTATAACCTTGATAGTTGAGAGCTTATGAGTACTTAATTCTAATGAACTAATCTCTTTATACACTTCATTTAAATTTTTTTTATTATTGGCTATAAAACTTTTTGCATTAGTTTTACTAGAGATAAGTTGCAGTAAATTATTATTACTCTCACCTATAGCGATTGTATAGACTTTTATATGATGTTTTTGTAGTAGTGTAAGTACTATCTCTAGTGGAAGTTTACTTGCTGTATCATCACCATCGCTCAGAAGAATGATGAGTTTTGAAGAGCTAAGAGAATACTGAAGAAGTGAGGTAGCTGTTGCAAGTGAGTCTATAAGTGCGGTACTTCTACCAACAAGACCTATACTAATGTTTTGTAGAGTACTTAGAGGCGAAGTATTATCATAAGAGAGAGGTGAGACTATAGCACTTGTATCTCCAAAAATCACCATGGATATTCTGTCTTTTGTGCGCTTTTTTATAAAGTCACTTGCAACATCTTGTACAACACTCCAACGAGATTGATTGTAGTCAAATTCATTAAAACCGTTTAAACTCATAGATCCACTAGTGTCTAGACTCAGAACTATGTCTAATGAGTGTTGTGTATCATCTGGTATTTGTTTAATAAGAGTTGGACTTGCTAGAGAAATCAAAAGAGTTATAAGTATAGAGTACTTTAGTATTGTATTTGGAATTGTAGTCTTACTTGTTAATGCTAACTTTGTAATGATATTTTGAATATAATAAGCACCACCTCGTGTTTGTGTGCTAAAGATCCTATTTCTAGCCTATGCGTATCTAATAAATCACCGACAAAAAAAAATGAGTGATCGCTTTTGCAGTATTTTATAAAAAGATCTAGTGAGGTTTTCGTAGTTGACACTTTGCCCAAGCAGGAGTGTATCGTTTATCTTCTCTAACATTTCACGAACACTAAAGATATGCTTACTCTTTTGTGTATATTTTGATTATAGATATAACTCTCATATGAATCTTGCTGTTTAACACATGAAAAAGTAAGAAGAGCTATAGTCTCTTTTAGGACATCAAATTTTAGCTTTTGTGTTCCAAAATTTAGTGAAGTGTTTAGTATGGGTACAATGACAATATTGAGCTCTTTTTGATCTATAAAAACTTTTACATGTGCTTTATTCATCTTTGAACTGATAATCCAGTCAATATGCTTGATATCATTACCACTTGTATACTCTCGCAACTCTATAAAGTCAGAACTAAGGCCTTTGAAAAAAGTACTGTTTTCTCCAATACTAGAGCTAAAAACATTCTTTTGAGCCTTAAACATAAACCTATCAAGTTATGCTTCAGGAAGTGAGTATGCTCCTTCTTGTTCTATAGGGTTTTGTGTAGCAAGCACTAAAAATGGTTTATCTATCTTAAAACTTTCATCTCCGATAGTCACTTGGTTTTCTTGTATAACTTCGAGTAGAGCAGACTGAACTTTAGCAGGTGCGCGGTTAATCTCATCTGCTAAAAGGAGATTTGTAAAAACTGGACCGTGTTTGATTTTAAAATTACCACTTTTTACATCATATATCTCAGCACCTATGATATCAGAAGGGAGTAGGTCTGGTGTAAACTGTACTCGTTTAAAGTTTAGGTTAAGTGCTTGTGAGAGTGCATTAACGGCTGTTGTTTTTGCTAAACCTGGAACACCTTCAAGAAGTATGTGTCCATCTGTAAAAAGACCGATGAGAAGAGCATCAACCATATCACTATGGCCGATAACTTGCTTTGCTATCTCAAGTTTTAAAAGGGAGAGTTTATTTTTCATATTGTTAAGGGTATCTTATTAGTGTAAAGTTTATATAAACTACTCAGTATATATAAAACGCTTTATTTTTTTAGTAGGTGTTTTAATAAATGGTTCTATCTGTTCTACAAACTTCACCATTTTAGAGTAAGAAGCTACTTGTGTATTTACATCTTGACGCATTTCCTCAAGTAAGGCATTTATCTTTACTTTAACCTCAGCATCTGGTACATTATGAGCTTCAAACATTTTATCTATAAGTTCGTAATCTAAGTGAATTTTTGCAATAAGTTTATCATCGCGCATCATCATAAGTGAATCAAGAACAGCTTCATGTTGGTTTATTGTCGCTTCTATCTGTTCAGGGAAGATATTTTCTCCACCACTACCGATGATGACATTTTTACTACGTCCATTGATAAATATATATCCGTCCTCATCAACATACCCTAAGTCTCCTGAGTGGAACCAACCATCTTTATCTATAACTTCAGCACTCTGTTTTTCATCTTTATAATAACCCATCATAAGACTTGGTGATTTAAACAGAAGTTCACCTGAACCTGTATCATCATCAGGGTCTTTTACTTTTACCTCAACATATGGGAAGGTTGTTCCTGTTGACTTTAACTTTACTTTACTACCTAAAACTGTTCCTGCAAGAAGAGGAGCAGTTTCTGTTAAACCATAACCAATGATATAAGGAAATTCTGCTTCTTTTAAAAAATTCTCAACATAAGGAGATATTCCAGCACCACCAATACCAAAGAAACGCAGTCTTCCACCAAAAGTCTCTATTAGCTTCTTCCCCGCTATTTTGTTAAGTTTTTTTCTAAAGAAAGCAATACCATAGAGTGCTCTCAGAATAAATGAACCTGTAAACTTTGGTAATACTTTGTTTTTATATATTTTTTCAATGATAAGTGGAACACTTATCATCATAGTAGGTTTAACTATACTAAAGGCTTTTAGTAAAACACTCGGTGTTGGAACCTTGTCAATATATACAACACTTGAACCATGAAGAATTGGTACTAAAAAACCAACGGTACATTCTAGTGTATGGGCAAGTGGCAAGATAGATAAAAAGACATCACTTGGTAATATTTCTATTTTAGAGTAAGTTGAGAGAGCATTTGTTGTAAGGTTCTTATGTGAAAGCATAACACCTTTAGAGTTTCCTGTAGTTCCAGAAGTATACAGAAGTGCTGCCATATCATCTTCTTTTGGTACACTTAACTCTTTAGCTGATCTAAGTTTTTGTTTGATTTTTGAGATATAACTGTGGTTAGTAAGTGATGTGACTATCTCTAAGTCATCAAGTTTGATAACAAAATGAAGTTTAGAATCATTAAGCTCTTCTATTGTAGAAAGGTGTTTATCTGAGACAAAAATTGCCTTAGCTTCTGAGTGATGAATTATGTGATGTACATCAGACATATGAAAGTCAGGTAGTATTGGGACAGCAACAGCTCCAAAATATGTAATACTGAGATAAGCAACTCCCCAGTTTGGCATATTTTCACTCAAAATAGCTACTTTATCACCTTTTTTTATACCATTAGCATGAAGCATTATAATAGTATCTTGGATATTTTGTCGTAACTCATCATAGCTCATTGGATCTTGACCAACTTTTGCTAATGCAGGCTCATTAGGATACAGAGTAACAGAACGGTCTATAAGACTTTTTAACGTAAAGTTTTCTAAGTTATCATAAGGGTAAATCATAACTAATCTCTTCTTTTGGATTTATTTAGTATTATTATACATATAAATAGTGTACATATAATAATGTTTCACAAAAAAAGGCAAATTCTTGAGCAGACGTCACAAAAGCAATCAACCTAAACATGATACTGTTAACTTTACACAAGCAGATTTTCTCCCAACAACACGAGCTGATATGGATGCAAGAGGATGGGATTATTGTGATATTATCCTAGTAAGTGGCGATGCTTATATTGATTCACCTTTTATAGGTGTAGCAATGGTCGGTCGTATGCTTGAGCGTATGGGTTACAAGGTAGGAATGATAGGACAACCTGACATTAAAAGCCCTGATGACATTAGACGTTTAGGTGAGCCGCGCCTGTACTGGGGAGTAAGTGGTGGAAGTGTTGATAGCATGGTTTCTAACTACACTGCGACAAAAAAGTTTAGAAACTCAGATGATTATACTCCAGGTGGAAAGAATACTAAACGTCCAGATAGGGCTATAAGTGTTTACTGTAATCTTATTCGTCAACACTTTAAAAATACTGTTCCTTTAGTTCTAGGTGGAATTGAAGCGAGTTTAAGACGAGTAACACACTATGACTACTGGTCAGATAAACTAAAAAAACCAATCCTTTTTGATGCAAAAGCAGATGTTCTTATTTATGGAATGGGTGAGACTGCTATAGAAGAGTTAACACGCGCTATGGATGAAAAACGCGACTATAGAGAGGTAAAAGGAATTTGTTATATTTCTAAAGAACCTGTAGAAAGATTTCATCAAATGCCTTCACACCAAGACTGTTTAGATGATAAAGAGAAGTATATAGACCTCTTTGACCTTTTTTATGATAACAATGACCCTATCGCTGCAAATGGTTTATGTCAAGCAGTAGATAAACGCTACCTTATCCAAAATCCACCTTGTAATCACCTCAATGAAAAAGAGATGGATGCAAACTCTAACCTTCCTTTTACAAGAGAGTTACACCCTCACTATGCAAAAGAAGGAAAGGTCAAATGTTTAGAAACTATTAAGTTCTCTATCATGACACACCACGGTTGTTGGGGAGAGTGTAACTTCTGTGCTATTGGTGTGCATCAAGGGCGTAGTATTCGTACTCGTAGTGAAGAGAACATACTTGCAGAAGCAAATGACTTTAACAAGTATAAAGACTATAAGGGAATTATCTCTGATGTAGGTGGACCAACTGCAAATATGTACGGTTATGAGTGTAATAAAAAAGAAAAACTCGGTACATGTGATCATCAGCGTTGTGTAGATGCTTCTCATCTTTGTCAGTCTATGAAACCAGACCACTCTCGCAATATTAACCTTCTAAGACAGATTCGTGAAGTACCAGGAGTACGTAAAGCCTTTGTAGCATCTGGTGTTCGTTATGATCTTATCACGGCTGACAAAGAGCATGGGTACTCTTACTTAAAAGAGATGGTCAAACACCATATATCTGGACAGATGAAAGTAGCACCTGAGCATACACAGCAGCATGTTCTAGAACTTATGGGTAAACCTGGTAAACAGACACTTATAGACTTTAAAAAGTTATACGATAAGCTAAACGCAGAAGAGGGTAAAAAACAATTTTTAACTTACTACCTTATAGCCGCACACCCTGGTTGTGAAGAAAAAGACATGCATGAGTTAAAACGCTTTACTACAGAAGAGTTACAGATGAACCCTGAACAGGCTCAGGTCTTCACTCCAACACCTGGAACTTACTCTGCTGTTATGTACTATACAGAAATGGACCCTAAGACTAGAAAGAAAATCTTTGTTGAAAAAGACACTAAACGCAAAGAAAAACAAAAAAATATCGTTGTAAATAAAGAACACTTCTCTTCTGCAAGTGGATTTGCTTCTTAAGTTTTAAAGTACTCTAACTTAGTATTGAGTTCTTGTGCTGAGCCATTTAGTTGATTCGCTATTTGTGCAAGTTCTTGCATACTTGTATTATTCTCGTTTGAGATAGCACTAGTGCTTTGTATTCTACTGAGCATATCTTTTGTATGAATGGCAATCTCAAGTGAACCTTTTACACTTGCTTGGGTTTGTTTATTTGTTTTATCCATCGTCTCTACACTTAATCTGCCTTGTTTCACTTGAAAGCTGTTCTCACTTTTCACTCATTCCATGTTCGAGAATTACACTATGATAGATACTCTCTATTAAGCTGAGTTCTTGTGACCAAGTCTACAGCTAGTTTAGTTTTAAAAAGAGTAGACTTAAAGTTATAGCTATTAGTATGTAAGAAATCATTGCGGGAGAGAAGACTATCTGTATCATCTCATTAAAACTAAATACTTTGGCATAATAAACCATAAGTATTCAAGTAATTGGAGGAATCATAAAACTATTCTATGATAAGAAATCTTAATGTATTATTTGCATATAGAAGTAGCTGTTAAAAATATATAATCTTTTCCTGTGATAGTCACACGGTATTTTTTCTGTTGTAAGTATTTCTTAGAAAAGATGACATCCTTATAGAGTAGTCCCATCTCTGAGAAGGCATAGTTTTTGACTTTAGCCCCATAAATCATCTCTCCGTCTATCCATCTACAGTTAGGAAAGCCGAGTATCATGGCTCCATCTTGTTTGAGTTGGTTTTGTACTATGGACATAAGAAGAGGATTAAACTCAAGGTTTGAGCTTTGTAGGGTTCCTATACTTATGATGAGGTCAAATTTTCCTATATCTAAGGACTCTAAGTCATTTATATCATGTGTATAAAAAGAGATGTTTTTATACTCTGTAAACATAACTTTGGCTTTGTTTATAGCCGAAGGACAATAGTCAATACCAACAAGTTCCAAATTAGAAATATTTTTACTCAGTGAAAGAATAGCTTCAAACTCATCGCCACTATTAACACCAAGGTTAAGAATTCGAAGTCTCGTATCTAGTTTTACATTTTTGAGTGCTTGAAGATAATAATAGATAAAAGAACTCTCTTCATTTTTATGGATTTGACTAAATATAGAGTTCTGTCCATACTTTTCTTCTTTATTAGTAATTGTTTTATGGAAACTTGAGTCATTGTTGAGTTTTTGAAATCTTATACAAATAGTATGGTCTTTGAGTACTTTTGGTGTTAACATCTTACATTGAAGTAGCTGAGCCAAGTCTAACCAGGACTTATATCCCCTGAAAATATACTCTTCTCCTTCAATAGTAAAAATATTACCATTGTAAGACGAATATAAATCAGGGTTTAAAACTTCAAATTCTATGATGTCTTGAGCTTCAATTTTACCCAGTGCATCAGTGAGTTGTGGAATGATGTGTGCCATTTTTTGTGTGGTGAAAGTATACATGAATGAATTATACAACAAAGAGATGTACAATTAATCTTGATTTTGATAATCTTAGCTAGGATAAGAAAAGGTATAAGTTAAATGAATGAAAATATAAGTTTTTATCGCTTTATGCATAAGCAAATTCTAGTAGTAATTGCCCTTTGTATAGAAACCGGTCCTGATTATATTATTAATGATAAGCATCTTTATATTAGTGTTAGCATTGGTTTGAGTATTATGAACAATGCACAACTATTTTTAAAAGAAGCAGATATGGCTATGTATGAAGTAAAACATAAAGGTCGAGATGGAGTCATCCTTTTTAGTAAAGAACTTCGTGCAATTGTTGAGAAAAAGATAGATATAGAGTGAAAAATACTGGTTATATAATAGATCCTGAAGTATATATTTTAGAAAAAGAGCAAAATATTTTACCTGAATTAATTTTAATTGAAATAACAGAGACACAGATTATGAATGATCCAGGTTTTGTAATAAAGACACTCACCGAGATTTTAAATAGGGGAATAAAACTGGAGATAGATGACTTTGAACAGGATACTCATCTCTTGCATACTTGAAAAATCTTCATATAAATAAACTAAAAATAGATAAATCATTTGTCGATAATCTACCTTTAGACACTGCTGGAATCACGATTGTTTAGTCAATTATAGCATTAGCAAATGGTCTCAACTTAAAAGTAATTGCTGAGGGTGCAGAAACACAAGAACAGCTTGACTTTTTAATCCAATATGAATGTAATTATATTCAAGGCCATCTATTTGAGAAACCTTTATCTGCACAAATAATGCAAGACAAACTACTTCAAATTAAAAAGCTAGCAGTTAAATAATTTAGAAAATTAGTAAAACCCCCACTTTAATAAAAATAATGCAAAAAATGTTCCAACTTTTGTATGCTCTTACATTTCTTTCAGTTTAAATAGCATACAATAAACAAAAAAATATTTGAGAACCCAAAGTATGAGAATAGATAAATTTTTAAATTCAGTAAATATAACCAAACGCAGAAGTGTCGCACAAGATATGCTGGCTAACAAAGTAGTAGAGATTAATGGTGTACTTGTTAAACCGAGTAAGAATGTAGAGATAGGTAATATCATCACTATAAATTACTTAGAGAGTGCAAAAAAGTATGAAGTTTTAGCACTACCCACAACAAAATCAACACCCAAGTCACTACAGCATGAATACATAAAGGAGTTATGATGACTTACGAGAGTGCACAAGCAGATTTTACATCACTTTTTAAGCATGAGATGAATGATGCACAGATGCGAGAGTTTCTAGTTGGAATGACTCTTGATAAAAACACTTCAGTAAATGCTATTGCTGCAGCTGCGGATGTGATGAGAAGTTTTGCTATTCCTTTGCCTATAAAAGAAGATACAAGAGCTAGAGCACTAGATATAGTGGGAACAGGTGGGGATAAAATAGGCTCTTTCAACATCTCTTCAACTGTAGCACTTTTAGTAGCTGCATGTGGAGCAACCGTTGCAAAACATGGAAGTCGTTCTATCACTTCAAAAAGTGGAAGTGCCGATATGTTTGAAGCACTTGGTATAAGACTTGATTTGAGTATAGAAAATAGTGCTAAATTACTTGAAGAGACAGGTTTTACCTTTATGTTCGCACAAAATCATCATCCTGCAATGAAGTTTATCATGCCTGTTCGTAAAAGTATTCCGGATAAGACAATTTTTAATATTTTAGGTCCACTTACAAATCCTGCAGGTGTACAAAAGTTTATGCTTGGAGTATTTGATAAAGAGTTTGTCCCTAAGATACTTGAAGCCTTAAAAATCAATGGTGCTACATCAGCTATGGTTGTAAGTTCTAAAGAAGGGATGGATGAGATAAGCATTAGCGACATCACATATGGCGCTCGTCTTCGTAATGGCATAGTCCATGAGTTTGAGATAGACCCTGAAGCTTGTAAAATACGAAAAATGCCACTTAAAGCTATTTTGGGTGGAGATGCAAAAGAAAATGCAAATATTCTTCGCCAAATATTTAATGGAACTTCTACAGATGCACAAAGAGACATAGTGCTTATAAACGCAGCAGCTGCACTACTAGTAGATGGTCTTGTTCGTGATATGCAAGATGGTATAGAAATGGCAAGAGAAGCCCTTGGAAATAAACGAGGCAATAAAAAATTGAAACAAATAATAGAAGTGAGTAATAAACTATGACAACATATAAATGCAGTGAAGACAGACTATTTTCTTTTGTGAGACAACTTCTAAAAAATGTTAAAAAAGAGGGTGTGATAATACTTCAGGGTGACTTAGCTGCTGGAAAGACTACTCTAGTTCGAGCTGTTGTAAAAGCTATGGGTCTTGCAGACATTGTGACATCACCGACTTTTTCTCTGCAGCAGTGTTATGGAACAAGTGTTTATCATTATGACTTATATAACCATGGTTTAGATCATTTTCTCTCTCTTGGTATGCTTGAAGAGTTAGATAAATATGGTTTGCATTTTGTGGAGTGGGGTGATGATTCACTTGTTGAGTTACTAAACAGCACAGGAATTCCAACAACAGTTATTAAAATAAAAAAAACCTCTGATGATGAAAGAGAGTATGAGGTAGAGTATGCACACTCTTAAAGCAGTAAACCTCAAGAAAAAGATAAAAAGTCTAGAGATAGTAAAGGGTATGAGCCTTGAAGTCTCTAGTGGAGAAGTTGTAGGACTACTTGGACCAAATGGTGCTGGAAAAACAACTACTTTTTATATGATATGTGGACTGGTTGAAGCAAGTGCAGGAGAAGTATTTTTTGATGGAGAAAATCTATCTGATATGCCCCTACATCAACGTGCAATTAAAGGAATAGGTTATTTACCACAAGAAGCATCTATCTTTAAAGACCTTAGTGTAGAAGATAACTTGATGATAGCAGCACAAGTTGGTATAAAAGGTAAAAAAGCACAGGAAAAGCGTATTTTAGAACTCCTAGATATGTTTAACATTGAGCCTATTCGTTACCGTCAGGGTATTTCACTCTCAGGTGGAGAACGTCGTCGTGTTGAGATTGCACGTGCACTTGTGAATAAGCCTAAGTTTCTTCTTCTTGATGAACCATTTGCGGGGGTTGATCCAATCGCTGTTATGGATATTCAAAAGGTTATTAAACAGTTAGTATCTTATGACATTGGTGTGCTTATAACAGACCATAATGTTCGTGAGACTTTAGATGTTTGTGATCGTGCATATGTTATTAAAGCAGGTGAGCTTTTGGCACAGGGTACAAGTGATGAGATAGGAAAAAACGAAGATGTTCGTAAACACTATCTTGGTGAAAACTTTAAGCTGTAAGGAATGAAATAAAAAATGGGAGCATTGAGACAAACGCAGTCAGTGGAGAATAAACACAAACTCTCAAACACACTACGTAATTGGCTCCCTATTTTACACTCCTCTTTATCTGATTTAGGCGAGGCTATGGCTCCTTTTGTGGAAGCAAACCCTGTAGTCGAAGTTGAATCAGGTTATGAAGAAGATTTTGAAGCGAAGATTCCTCGCAAAGTCATCTCACGTGCTGTAAGTAACTCAAGAACAGAACAGATAGAAGCACTTACAATACAACATCGTACACTGTATGAAGTTTTAGATGAACAACTAGGTGCACCACTCTTTCCAACTCCAACTTCCCAAGAAATTGCCCAACATGTGATAGAAAACCTAGATGAATTAGGTTTTTATGAGGGTGACAGTGAAAGCTTTTGTTTAAAGAATGATATTTCTTTAGTTATGTTTGAAAAAACAAGACTACGTTTTACTCATATTGAACCACTTGGAATTGGTGCTAAGAATTTAGCAGAGTGTTTTATTTTTCAACTCGATAGTGCAGAGATAAGTGATAATGCTTATTCGCTTGGCATTGAAGTGATTAACAATATGCAAGAGATTCATTCTTACTCTAAGCATAAAGACTTTTCAGAAGTTATGCATGTTTTAGGAACTTTTAAAAACCCACCAAATATTGAGTATCAAGAAGAGTCTGCACAAATAGTACCTGACTTAATGATATTTTTTAATGAAGAACAAAACATAGAAGTAAAACTCAATGACGCCTACTATCCAACCATAAAAATAGATACAAACTATGCCGTAGAACATGAGTTTATAAGTCAAAAGATAAAACAAGCAAAATCTCTTGTAGATGCTCTTGATATGCGCAAAGCTACACTTTATAAAGTAGGGTTTATGATAGTGGAGTATCAATATGAGTTCTTTACAGGTGGACAAATTATGCCACTCACACTTAAAACACTTGCAGATGAGTTTGGACATAACCCTTCAACCATCTCTAGAGCTATTGCTAACAAGTATATAGCCTGTGATAGAGGAACTTTTGCTATGAAAGAATTCTTTACAACAGCTATTGATGAAGATGTGAGTAATGCTGCTATAAAAGAGTTTCTTATAGGTCTTGTAAAAGAAGAGACTAGGGTGAAACCACTCAGTGATATGAAACTTCTTGCTTTAATTGAAGAAAGATTTAAAGTAAAAATGGTGAGACGAACTATTGCTAAGTATAGAAAACAGCTCAATATCGCAGGTTCAAGTGAACGTAAAAAACTCTACCAACTCTCAGTCTAGATGAATATCAAAAAAAGACTAGACGAAGAGGTGCTTAAACGCAACTCTCTTGATGAAATAAATCAAGATAACCTTGACCCCATTATGGTGGCACATCGACATAATGACCCTACTATTGCTCTTATCTGTGCACTTTTTGCTTATGGAAATGTAAAACAGATAGTAAAGTTTTTAGATTCACTTGATTTTGACCTACTACAAGCAGATGATGTAAAAATACAAGCGACACTCAAAAATCATTATTATCGTTTTCAAAAGGGTGAGGATGTTGTGGCACTTTTTATAGCACTGAAGCGTTTAAGCGCACAGACAAGTTTAGAGTCTGTCTTTCAAGAGGCTTATAATGTTGATAAAAACCTTATAGAGGGGATAAATGCTTGTATATCTAAGATACTCTCTTTAAATTCTCACAAATCACAGGGCTATAATTTTCTTGTAGGTAAGGTAACACTTAAGACAAAAGGTGCTGGTGCACTTAAACGTTGGATGATGTATCTAAGGTGGATGGTTAGAGATGATAATATAGACATGGGTTTATGGAGTGGTGTGGATAGAGCTGATTTGATTATGCCTCTTGATACACATACCTTTAAAGTTGGGCATAAGCTTGGTTTACTCAAACGCAAGACTTATGATTTAGAAGCTGCAATTGAACTGACAAAAAAGCTAAAAAGTTTTGATAAAAATGACCCATTGAAGTATGATTTTGCATTGTACCGCTTAGGTCAGGAGAAAAAAGTATAGTTTTTTGATATAATCTTATAAATATAATTTTAAAGGATATAGGATGGAGTGTGAGTTTCCGACTATTAATTCAAATAAACAAGAAATAAAAGAGATTTTTGAGAGTGTAAAAACTATTGCAGTTTTTGGTCTTTCTCCTGATGAGAGTAAAGCGAGTCATAGAGTTGCTAAGTACTTACAAGAAGTTGGATATAAAATCATTCCTATTTATCCAAAAGAAGATGAGATTTTAGGTGAAAAAGTCTACAGAAGTCTTGAAGAAATTCCATTTAATGTCGATATGGTAAATGTATTTAGAAAACCAAAAGCACTTAGTGCAGTAGCACAAAGCTGTATCACTCGTGGTGATATAAAAGTATTTTGGGCACAAAAAGATATAGTAAATAACGAAGCAGCAGATATGGCTTTACAAGCTGGTATGAAAGTAGTGCAAAATCACTGTTCTATGGTAGAACATAGAAATTTATGAGAGAGTAATCATTGTTAAATTTAGAAAAGATATATGAAGCAAGAGAACGAATAAAAGATGTAGTAGTGAATACACCTTTAGCTTTAGCACCTTACCTCAGTGAATTATGTGAGTGTGAAGTTTATTTAAAAAAAGAAAACTTGCAAGTAACAGGTGCTTTTAAAATAAGAGGTGCATACAATAAAATAGCCTCTTTAACTTTAGAGCAACATGCATCTGGTGTTATCGCTGCAAGTGCTGGAAACCATGCACAAGGTGTAGCCCTTTCTGCTTCAAAGTTTAAAACAAAAGCTATTATCGTTATGCCTGAATCAACTCCACTAACAAAAGTAAATGGTGTTAAGTATTATGGTGCAGAAGTTATTTTACATGGAGCTAACTATGATGAAGCCTATGCATATGCAAGAGAGTATGGGGAAAAACATTCCCTGACATTTATACATCCTTTTGAAGATACAAAAGTTATAGCAGGTCAAGGAACAGTTGCATTAGAGATTTTAGAAAAATGTGAGTCTCTTGATGCTATTATTATTCCTGTTGGTGGTGGTGGACTTATCGCTGGTATGAGTGAGGCTATTAAAGCAATAAACCCAGAAATAGAAGTCATCGGTGTGAGTGCTTGTGGTGCTCCCGCGTTCAGAGAGTCATATGATCAAAAAACAGCAATAGATAGTACTCATGTTCGAACTATTGCTGATGGAATTGCTGTGCGTGATACATCTAACATAACACTCTCTTATGCACTTAAAAATGTAGATAAGATTATTTCTGTTGATGATGAAGAGATTGCTAGTGCAATTTTGTTTTTACTTGAGAAGCAAAAAATTGTTGTTGAAGGTGCTGGAGCTGTTGGTGTAGCCGCATTACTTCACAAAAAACTTCCAAATATAAAAAACAAAAAGATTGCTGTAGTTCTTAGTGGTGGAAATATGGATGTGACTCTACTCTCTGTTATTATAGAGAAGGGGCTGCTTAAATCACATAGAAAAATGAAACTAACAGTGACACTTATCGATAAACCTGGTTCGCTTATGCGTTTTACAGAGATTTTAGAAAATCTAAATGCTAACATTGTGCATATTGCATATGATAGAACATCTGTATCTCTTGATTATGGTGATGCAAGTGTTACTGTACATATGGAAACTAAGGGCAAAGAACATCAAAAAACTATAGAAGAAGCACTAAAAAGTGAGGGTTATTTAAGGGAGTTATAGCATTATGAACTTTGTTACAAGAAAAGGTATTAATAAAGCTGTAATTTTACTCAAAATTATAGAAGATGGTAGACTCATAGTCATTGACAGCGAAACAACTATACGATTTATGAAAGCAGATGAATTAAGTCTTATTGATGGATTTAAAGTCAATGTATAACATCAGTACTATAAAACAAATGTAGTCTCATTTAGTAATGATGGGGACTATTTTGCAACATTAAGCTCTGATCGTAAAGAATCTTGTCTTTATAGCACTAAAACAAAAAAATGCATTGCTAATGTAGATAGACATCATGGTGAAGCCTCATGTGTTGGAATAGATCCTTTAAACCGTTATATGTTTTCATGTGGAGATGATGGAAAAACTTTCGCTGTAATTATTTGGAATATGTATACAGGTAAAGTGATAGATAAACTCCAAGGTATTCATGATGATGTGAGACAGATTGCTACAAGTAAAGATGATGAGTTTCTTTTTTTAGGAACTGCCCTTGGTTATGTTTTAGTATATGACCTTACTACATACGAGTTACTTTCTCCAAAGTATATTAAAATAGCTTCACCTATTTCTGCATTAGAATTTAATGAAAAAAATCATCAACTAATAATTGGTACTGAAGATGGATTTATTATGTCATATAATATCTATGAGGGTGAAGAAAAACTCAAAGGTATGCTTAAAAATAAAGAGTTTGATACTATTCAAAAAGAAGCAGAACTTAATCCAATTTTAGCCTGTACTCAAATTTATAACTTAATATCAAACCTATGGGAAAACACATTAGCTAAAGCAAAAGTAGTACTGCAAAGTAATGATAAGGCTAAAGCCTTATTGCTTTTTAATACCTTTAAAAATATACCATCAAAAAACAAAATTATTAACAAAACCATAGCAGACTATGCTGAGTTTGCAAAATTTACAAAATTTGCAAAAGAGGGTAAATTAGCACTTGCCTACAGTTTATGTAATACATATCCAGCATATAAAGATTCAAAACTTTATAAGGCTTTAGAAGAGAGATGGAAAAAGACATTTATGCAAGCACAGAAGTATGTACTCGATCCAAAAGGTATAGAAAGTGCAAAGGAAGTCCTCAAACCATATAGAGGTATAAGTGAGAAGACAAAACTAATTCAAGAACTCTTAACACAGGGGGAAGTATACAAACGTTTTCGTACAGCAATCGGACAAAAAGATTTTACTATCTGTTTCGAGTTAATTAAGCAGCATCAGTTTTTAAAAGAGTTTCCAGAATATAAAACTTTAATTAATTATGCTGATACACTCTATATTAAATCCCAAGAACTACTGGGCAAGGGTGATACAAATTCAGCTATTAAAATGTTAAGGATATTAGCTGTTTTTGATGATTTTAAAGAAGAAGTTAAAATACTAATGCATGATATCGAGACAAAGCAGAAGTTTTTTACTGCAGTAGAAAATGAAGAGTATGATAAAGCCTATGATTATATGACTCAAACTGAAGGTTTACAAGATACTCCAGATGGACAAAAACTACAAAACAAGTGGTATAGCGACCTTGCAAAAACCAATGAATTTGCTGTGAATGGTGATGCTTTAAATGTTAGAAAAACACTAAAATTTTATATGAGAATGAGTACAAAAGCAACAGCAATTGCTACTGTGTTTGCTTGGTGTTATATTGTTCAGCTCGAAGATAGTGCTAGAGATGGAGCCCTGCAATTAGCACTTGAAAAGGGTATAAAAAACTATATGTTACACTTTGGCCTTCAAGAACAGATAGAAAGTTACTTCATGCTTTTTCAAAGTAAATATCCCTCTACAAAACTCAAACTCGAATACCTTACTCATGGTTCTGAGTCAATGTGGCGACCATCAATGATTGTTGCATCAATCTTAGACTAGTCAGTCTGGAAATAACTCCTCTTTTAACCTTTAATATAGCTATTCTTTAGTATAATCACGTAATATACAAAATTATAATTTTTTAGAGGAGACTTTTCATGCAAATTAGTGGTGCACAGATGGTCATAGAAGCTTTTATTGCTGAGGGTGTAGATACAGTTTTTGGTTACCCAGGTGGGGCAATTATGAATGTTTACGATGAAATTTACAAACAAGACAAATTTCAACATATTTTAAATCGTCACGAGCAAGCTTCAGTCCATGCTGCAGAGGGTTACTCAAAAGCAAGTGGAAAAGTTGGTGTAGCAATGATTACATCTGGTCCTGGTTTTACAAATGCAGTGACCGGTTTAGCCGATGCTTATATGGACTCTATTCCTTTAGTTGTTATTTCAGGGCAAGTTCCTATGTTCCTTATAGGTACCGATGCATTTCAAGAAATTGATGCTGTTGGAATTAGCCGTTCATGTACAAAACACAATTATCTTGTAACTGATATAAAAGATTTACCTCGTATCTTAAAAGAAGCATTTTATATAGCTCGTAGTGGTCGTCCAGGTCCTGTTCATATTGATATTCCTAAGGATATAACAGCAGAGATTGGTGAGTTTGATTATGATATTGAGCTTGATTTAGAGACTTATAAACCTCATACAAAAGGTAATCCTCGTCAAATTAAAAAAGCAATAGAGGCAATAGCTAAGGCTAAACGTCCACTTTTTTATCTTGGTGGTGGTATCATCAATGCAAACGCAGCTTATTTAGTAAGAGAGTTAGTTCAAAAAACAGGTATTCCTGCCGTTGAGACTTTTATGGCTCGTGGCGTTCTTTCTTTTGATGATGAACTTCTTATAGGTATGCTCGGTATGCACGGTTCATATGCATCAAATATGGCGATGAGTGAGACAGATTTAGTTATCGGTCTTGGTGTTCGTTTTGATGACCGTGTTACAGGTAAACTCTCAGAATTTGCTAAAAATGCAGATGTTATTCATGTTGATATCGATCCAGCTTCTATCTCAAAGTTAGTAAACGCAGACTATCCTATAGTAGGCGATGTTAAAAATGTTGTTTCAGATATGTTAGAACAAGTTGAAAAAATAGATAGTAATAACTATGAATCATGGAGAGAGACAATCATTAACTTTAATGAATTACATCCTCTTACTTTTCATGAAGATTCAGAGCGTATCAAACCTCAGTGGGTTGTAAAACGTGTTGGTGAACTTCTTGGTGATGATGCAAATATCTCTACAGATGTTGGACAGCACCAGATGTGGGCTGGACAGTTTTACCCGTTCACTCGTCCTCGTCAGTTTGTAAGTTCATCTGGACTTGGCACTATGGGTTTCGGTTTTCCAGCAGCTATTGGTGTTAAAGCCGCAAGTCCTGAAAAAATTTCTATCAACTTTACAGGAGATGGTTCAATTCTTATGAATGTTCAAGAACTTATGACTGCAGTTGAGAAGAAAATACCAGTTATTAACATTATTTTAAATAATAACTTCCTTGGAATGGTTCGTCAGTGGCAAACACTTTTTTATGATAAACGCCATTCAGAAACTGATCTTTCTGTGCAGCCAGACTTTGTGAAACTAGCAGAAGCTTTTGGTGGAATCGGATATAGAGTTAAAACTAAAGAGGAATTTGATGCTGCTCTTAAAGATGCAGTTGAGAAAAATATAGTTGCTTTTATAGAAGTAATTGTACATAGAATGGAAAATGTTATGCCAATGGTTCCATCAGGTGGAAGCCTATTTAACATGATGTTACTTGAAAAAAAGGGAGATAAATAATGACTGAAGATAATCAAAGAAGAGTAGTTTCAGTAATTGTTGTTAATGAAGCGAGTGTTTTATCTCGTATCACTGACTTGTTCTCAGGACGTGGTTACAATATCACATCTTTAACGGTTGCTCCCATTCCAGAGAGTAAATATTCACGCTTAACTATTGTAACAGCTGGAAGTGTTCGTGTTATCGAGCAGATTACAAAACAGCTTCATAAGCTTATTCCAGTTTTACGTGTGTATGAGCATGAAGATATGGTTGAAAAAGAGATGGCTATGATAAAACTTCCGATAAGCGAAAACCTTAGTGATATTAATGCACTCTGCGAAGCTTACAACGGTAAAATAGTAAATGCAGGTGAAAACACTATCATCGCGATGGTTACAGATGAACCAAAACGCATTGATAATTTTTTAAATGCAATCAAGCGTTATAATCCTAAAGAGATAGTAAGAAGCGGTGCTGTAGCACTCGAAAGATAAACCATGAAACTAAGTGAAATTGCACAACTTATAGGTGCAGAGTTCATTGGAGATGATATAGAAATCACTTCTATGAATACACTTAGTGAGGCAACTGCAACAGAACTCTCTTTTGTTGCAAATGCTAAATATATAAAAGAAATCTCCTCATCAAATGCAGCTGCTATTATTTGTAATGTTTCCACTTTAGATAAAATCCCTTCTTCTTGTATAGCCTTAATTGTTGATGCACCATATTGGCAGATGGCCATACTCAGTGCTAAGTTTGCTCCAGCTTTAGAAGATACTTTATCACCTAAAGCTATAGTAGGTGAGGGTAGTAGTATATCAGCTAAAGCTGAACTTGCAAATGGTGCAGTAGTTGGTAAAAACTGCCATATTATGGCGGGTGTTTATATTGGCTCAAATACTACAATTGGTGACAATACGACTCTTTATCCAAATGTAGTGATTTATAGAGACTGTAAAGTAGGAAACTCGTGTATTATTCATGCTGGGACAGTTGTAGGTAGTGATGGTTTTGGTTTTGCATCTGATAAAAATGGTATGCATAAAAAAATATATCATATTGGAAATGTCGTAATAGAAGATGATGTAGAGATAGGTTCTAACACTTCAATAGATAGAGCAGTATTTACTAGTACATACATAAAACAAGGTGTTCGGTTAGATAACCTTGTACATGTCGCACATAACTGCGAAATAGGTGAATATAGTGTTATAGCAGGTCAGACAGGACTTGCTGGCTCTTCAAAGCTTGGACGTAGTACTGTTTTTGGTGCACAGTCAGGTGTAGCAGGACATTTAGAGATTGCACCCTTTAATACTTTCGCAGCACGCACCGGTGTGACTAAGACTATAAAAGAGAGTGGTAAAGTTTTTGCAGGATTTCCTTTTATGGATCATAGAGCATGGCTTAAAATTCAGGGTAAATTAGCTAGACTTATTAAATAAAACAAAGGATATTTAAATATGACTTCAATTCCATTAAGTTCAACAAAAAAAGGTGTTATTTCAGTAACAAAAGTAGAAAGACCTTACGGTGAAGACAGTGCTCCTGTAGCAAGTGTTGGTATATCTTTAAGTGGTAATACTGAGAGTCCAGAGTGGAAAGTACATATTCCAATGGATAATTTAGCGGATGTTATTAAAGCACTTCAAGACTTAAAAGACAATTCATAAAGATAGTCTTTTCTATAAAGTCAAGAACTTAAAGTTCTAACTTTATAGAGTCTTTACAAACTCTTCTATACGTTTAATTCCCTTACGTATACTTTGTATATCTGTAGCAAATGAAAATCTAAAATAACCCTCACTTCCAAATGCAAGACCTGGCACTAAAGCAACTTCTTTTTGAGCAAGTAAATCTTTTGCAAATGTAAGAGAATCATTACTAACTTCTTTAATGTTTACAAAAAGGTAAAATGCACCGTCTGGTTTTAAAACACTTAAACCATCAACAGCATTAAATAACTTAACCGCTTCATCACGACGAGTAACAAATGCTTTTCTCATCATCTCTATATCTGCATCCGCACGACCATCAAGTCCTGCTATAGCCGCCATTTGAGTGATAGAGTTAATGTTTGATGTACTTTGTGACTGTAGTTTTTTTGTAGCTTGAATCAGCTCTGTGTTAAATGCAGCCATATACCCAAAACGCCATCCTGTCATCGCTGCTGATTTACTCAAACCATTTATAGTAACAGTTCTTTCAAACATGTCTTGACTTACTGAAGCACTAGATGTAAACTTGCCATCATAGATGAGTTTTTCATACATCTCATCACTTGCTACAATGATCTTAGTTCCCTCTAAAACTTTACCTAACATGATTAACTCTTCTTTTGTATAAACACTTCCAGTTGGGTTAGATGGACTTGTAAGGATTAGCATCTTTGTGTTTGGAGTGATAGCATTTTTCAACTGCTCTGGTGTTATTTTAAAGGCTGATGTGTCATCAGTTGGAATCTCAACAACATCGCCTCCACAGTATCTTACAAGTTCAGGATAAGTAACCCAGTAAGGTGCAGGAATGATTACCTCGTCACCCTTATCGATTGTTGCTGAAAAAAGGTTAAACAGTGAGTGTTTTGCACCATTGCTGACAATGATTTGATTGAGAGCGTACTCTAGACCATTATCACGTTTAAGTTTAAGTGCAACAGCTTCTTTAAGAGCGACAACACCATCAACTGCAGTGTATTTTGTAAAGTCATTATTGATAGCTTCAATCGCTGCATCTTTTATAACTTGTGGTGTACCAAAGTCTGGTTCGCCTGCTGAAAAGCTAAGCACATCTTTACCCTGAGCTTTTAACTCTTGAGCTAGTGTTGTTATAGCGATTGTGATTGATTCAGATAATATGTTTACGCGGTTAGTTAGCATTAAAAACCCTTAGGTGAAATTATTAAGGGATTATACTAAAATAATAATATATGTAAGCTAAGGATTTTTAATTTTGCATAGATTTAATGAAAGAATCATAAATGTGTTCTAGCTCAAGGTCTTGCTCAAGTAAATCTTTGTTATCTTCAACTAAAATATGCTCTAATATAGCTACACGCTTAAGCATGTACTCAAACATCTCTTTATTGATATCTGGAAGCATATTGTGCATAAATGGATCTTTACAGCGTCCTTTTGCAATAACATGAGCAGGAATACCAATGGCAGTTGAGCAAGAAGGGACCTCTTTAACTACAACAGAGTTAGCACCAATTTTAGAGTACTCACCAATTTCTATATTTCCAAGAATCTTTGCTCCAGCACCAAGAACTGCACCCTGTCTGATCGTAGGGTGACGTTTCCCACAATCTAGTGAAACACCACCGAGTGTAACACCTTGATAAATAAGAACATCATCTTCGATTATAGAAGTTTCACCGATTACAACACCTATACCGTGGTCGATAAAAACACGTTTACCAATTTGTGCTGCAGGATGTATATCTATGTGTGTAAAAATTTGAGTAAGACCCATAATCATTCTAGCAATACGTTTAAAATTTGAAGTATGAAGTCTGTGCGCTAGTCTATACCAGGCAATTGCCCATACACCAGGATAATTAAATAAAAAGTCAATTTTAGAGTTAAGAGCAGGGTCATTTTTATAAGCATTCGAAAAGTCTTCTTTAATCTCTTTGTAGAGTCCCATAAACTACCTTAACTTATTGTTCTTAGATAACCATTTTGTGTAAGAATGATCTCTAGTTTTGAAAGTGTATCACTTTTTTCTTTTTCTGTGATAAAACTACTTTTGGTTAGATCTGTTTTAAGTTTACATAAAAGTTTATTGGTGTCATAACCAATGGAATCTAGTATGTTAAGAGTACTCTTTGACTCCACTTCATTTAAAATAGTAAAAGAATTGTTATTTATCTCTATAGTATATTCATTTGGATGTGTAAAGAGGTTGTGGCTCATTCCTAATGCTTCTTGATATGCTCCAACATTAAAAAAACCTAAGAAATAATCTTCTTGAGTAATGTCAATATCATGGAGGTAGAGTGGTTTGTCTGAATCAAAAGCTATTTCTCCGTCACTATCACATGTTATATCCCATATGGATGCTGCTCTCATAGCTTCTTTTGTATGATGATGAATTGGCATAACAGGGAAGTGCTGTTTTAAACCCCAGTAATCAGGGAGACTTTGAAAGATAGAAGCATTTATCAAATAGCGTTCTTGAAGGTTTACTTGAAGTTGTTTTAACTCACTTGCATTGATTTTGGATGTTAAACTCAAAGACTTTTTTATAATATTATGTACAAGTATCTCTGCATTTGAACGGTCTTGAAGGTTTATATAACCAAGGTCAAAAAGTGTTAGTAAGGATTCTATATGGTCTAGGGCATCATGTAAGTATTCTATACAGTTATCAGGGCTAAGATGAATGTATAGTTCATTTAGCTCATGTATAAGTGGAGGATTTTTTTCTTGAAGATTTAATAAATCTTCGTGATAGTCTTGTGTAAAGAGCTCTAGAACAGGTGCTATAAGTACAGAATGAGAGGCAACAACAAAACGACCTGATTCTGTAAAAACATCAGGATGTTTCACTCCCTTTGCATCCATGATTTCCCTAAGTAAAAAGATAACAGAACTTGAGAACTCTTTAATGGAGTAGTTATGCAGTTTAGCATCATCATGTTGTGCATAAGTAACAGCTAAACCACCACCAATATTTATACTATTTAAAGACTCTGCACCTAATACTTTTAGCTCAGCATAGATATTTCCAGCCTCTCTCAAAGCACGCTTTATAGGTGCTATATCTTCCATCTGAGAGCCAATATGAAAATGTATCATAGTAAACTTGTCCAAAAGTTTGGCACTTCTTAAAAGTTTTGTGGCTTCGAGAATTTCTGTAGCAGTGAGACCAAATTTTGCATCCATTCCTGCACTTTTTGCCCATGTACCACTTCCTGTAGAGTGGAGTCGCACCCTAAGACCAATACTTGGTATTTTGAGGTCCGAGTCTTGTGCTACTTGTATTATGGTTCTAAGTTCACCTAAGCCTTCTATAGTGATAGTAATATCATGCCCAGACTGCTTTGCAATAAAGGCAAGTGTTATCATCTCTTTATCTTTAAAACCATTAACTGTAATAGGGGAGTTGTTAGTTGATTGACTCATGGCAAGAATAAGTTCAGCCTTACTACCTGCTTCTAAACCATAAGAAAAATCTTTTCCTTCATTAGAAACGGCTTGGACTACAAAAGGCAGTTGATTTACTTTGAGTGGAAAGACAGCTTTAAAATTACCTCTGTAATTATTTTCTTCTATAGAATAGTTAAAAGAATTATAGAGACTATTTATCTGCTTTTTTATAAGGTGGGGAAAGCGTAAAACAATAGGACCACGAACATCTAAAGAACGAATTTTTTTTGTTATATCTAAAAGAGAAGGTTTTGATTTGTAGTTAACTAAAACCTCGTCTTTGTCTATGATAAAATTATTATCTGACCATATATTTAAACCGTATGTATTCATAATAACCTAGAGGTGAAGTTTATTTCTAAAGTATACATCGATATCAAAGAAAACTTCACCATTGCGATTTGTATATGTTAAGCTACTTTTATCGAGGTTTTTAATGCTCTTTTTACCCATAACTGCAAGCACTACTTTCGTACTTTTTATAAGATTATTATAGTAGTTTCCTATTTTCTTTCCTTGTTTCATCACAAGGTAGTTAATAAGAAGTACCTGTTTACGCTGAACATATTTATCATATATAAATAGTACAACAAGTAAAACAACTGCGAGAATGATAAATAGTTCTAGGAAGTTGACTAAAACATCCCAAAGACTATGTAGTAAATCCATTAAAAATCCTTAAGTAATATAAGTTTTTCTGATTTAATTTCTAAGTCTTTTACCCATATAGTACCATCTTTCTTTTCATTTTCGCCAATAACACAACAAAATTTTGCATTTACCTTATCTGCGGCATTTAAATGCTTCTTTAGGTTCTTTGCTTTGTAGTCACAAACAACTTTATCAGTTAAACGTTTGTCTTGAGTTAACTTCACTACAAGGTCTACAGCATCACCATCCATAGCTCCTATATAATAACCTTCGCGTTTACTCTCAGGCATAACTATAAGTTCCATAAGTCTCTCTATCCCCATAGCAAAACCAACAGCAGGAGTAGGTCGACCATCTAAAAACTCTACAAGTCTGTCATAACGTCCACCACCTGCAATAGCACTCTGACTTCCGATATTGTCACTCACAAACTCAAATGCAGTTTTAGAGTAGTAATCAAGTCCACGAACAAGGTTTGTGTCTATTTCGTAGACAATACCATTCGTATTAAGAATTTGTTTGAGTTTAGTAAAGTCATCTTCGCAAGCACCACAAAGAGAGTTTATTAGTTTTGGTGCATTTACATATAGACTCTGACAATGTGTGTTTTTACAATCAAGTACACGGATAGGATTAGTCGTTTTTCTGCGTTGACAGTCTTCACATATCTCATCTTCAACACTTTCTATAAATGATACTAATGAATCACGATACTGAGGCATACAGTTTTGATCTCCTAAAGAGTTTAACTGAAGTCTATAGCCGATGCCACATTTTTTAAGAATGTCAGCAACCATCATAATCATAGTTGCATCTTCATAAACACTATCAACACCAAAGCTTTCTACTCCAAACTGGTGAAATTGTCTTAGGCGACCTTTTTGTGGGCGTTCATAACGAAACATAGAACCGTGATAGAAAAATCTGTGTGTTCCACCGGCCTTGTCAAGTTTCTTCTGTACAAAAGCACGAACAACACCAGCTGTTCCCTCAGGACGAAGACAAACATCATTTTCACCCTTGTCAGTAAACTGATACATCTCTTTACCAACGATGTCACTACTCTCACCAACACTGCGTTTAAACAGAGCAGTCTCTTCTAAAAGAGGTGTCTCGATAAAATGAAAACCATAATTTTGTGCAACTTTAGTTGCTAAGTTAATGAAGTATGTAAAACGCTCATAATCCTCGCTTAAAATATCGTTCATTCCTCTGAGTGACTTAATCATCTGTATCCTTTAAAAATAGTAATGCAAGGATACCATTTTTTATCTTTTGTTTTAATGATGAACCTTTTTTGAAGTAAAACTAGTGTAAAATCAGCCTAATATAAACGCAGGAAAATAGATGACATTTAACAAACTTGAACTCTCAAGAGAAATTCTTCAAATCTTAGAAGAGAAAAACTTTAAAACCCCAACACCTGTACAAGAGAATGTAATTCCTTTAGTTTTACAAGGTAAAGATGTTATTGCTCAGGCCCAAACTGGAAGTGGAAAGAGTGCTAGTTTTGTTTTACCTGTTTTACAACTCTGGAGTCAAACTCGTGATAATGCTAAAAAGGGAAAGATAAAAGTTCTTGTTTTAACACCGACTCGTGAACTAACTCTACAAATAGCAGCTGCATTTACTGAGTTCTCAAAGTATCTGAACCGGACTCCACAAGTAGTAAGTCTTATTGGTGGAGAAAAGATAGGGGAACAACTTTTTGAGGTACAAAAAGGCTGTGATATTCTTGTTGCAACGAGTGGGCGTTTTTTAGATGTTTTAAGAAAGAAACAGATGAACTTAGAGCATTTAAATTATTTAATATTAGATGAAGCAGATAAGATGCTAAATCTCGATTTTAGTGAAGAATTAGACCTTATTTTAGAGTCTATTCCAAGTAAAAGACAAAACCTACTTTTCTCTGCAACTTACCCAGAAAAAATGTTAAATATCATCTCTAAAATAGTAACTTCTCCAGTTGAAGTAAAAATACAAGAGACACAAACAGTAGAGACAATAAATCAAAGAGTCATACAAGTAAATCGTGAAAACCGTGGACCTTTATTACGTCATCTTTTAAAAGAAAATAAGTACAAACGAGTCCTTGTTTTTATGGCAAACAAGCGTGCAACTGATAATATCGCTGAGAAGTTTAGAAAACACGATATCAAAGCAGCTTCATTTAATGCAGACCTTGAACAAGATATAAGAAATGATACACTTAAAGCATTTAAAGAAGCAAAGGTAAATGTCCTTTTTGCAACTGACATAGCAGCACGTGGACTTGATATAGATAATATTGACTGTGTTATAAACTACGATCTGCCACGTTCGCCTGCTGACTACATACATAGAATAGGGCGAACAGCTAGAGCTGGAAAATCTGGCACAGCTATAAGTTTTATGGATTATGAAACACAGGAACATTTTAAACTCATAGAAAAACGCAGTGATATTAGTTTGAAGTATGAGCAAATCAAAGGTTTCGAACTTTTAGGTGAAGCTCCTAAAAAGCAAAAAGGTCCCGCTCCTGTAAAAGGAAAAGGGAAAAGTAAAAAAGACAAACTAAGAGAAAAAAATAAATTAGCTAATAAGGACTAGGCTCTTTTTTTAAGCTCTAGTCTATCGTACATTTGAAGCATTTTATTATAATCCTCATGAAGAGTTACATCACAAAGTAGAGCATCACCATCTAAAACACTCAGTGCTTTATGAACTCTTGCTTGTCCAAAGATATTATAAAGTGCTTCTTCATACTCACTAAACTCTAACTCAGACTCTTCCATTTTTGCAAGTTCTACGATGACTAGACCAAACTTATCGGCTCCGTACTCTAAAAGTTCAAGTGCTTCTTCTGTCTCACCTAGCACAAGCAGTGTTTGCGCTTTAAACTCTCTAAGTGTAAAGTTGTTTTTAAATATAACACCAATATACTTCTCAATATTAAGAGCCTCTTCTAGCTGTTCAATTTCAATCATAATATCTTGTGGATCATAGTCCTTGAAATTTAAGACCATATCTCTAATGAGTTTTCCATTATTTTTGTTGTTGTAGATTAGGTCTTCTATAGGATAGACCTCTGATATACTAGGTACAATCAACTGACATGAGTAAAATCCAAGATAGTTGTACTCTCTTAAGTAACTCTCTTTATTCATTGTGTCTAAAATACCTGTTAGATAGCTATGCTCTTCTTTTGTACTCACTCCCTTATAACTCCAAGGTGCATACTCAAAACTTTTTTTACTACTTAAAAAAGGAAATCCAAGTTTACCATTAGAATCAATAAAGTGAGACTCAAGGTTAAAACTATCTGACACTAAACTCATATCAAATGTAGGCACTTCAAAACTATCTAAGTTCTCTAAAGAACGCCCTTGCATAAGTTCTGTCATAGTTCTCTCGAAAGAGACTTCTAAGATAGGATGTGCACCAAAAGAGACAAAAAGAGTAGAGGTTTTTGGATTTATCAAAGATATAGCAGTAACTGGAAACTCTCCACCTAAAGAAGCATCAAGAACTTCGACTATAAACCCAAGTGCTCGAAGTTCTTCTACATCTTTACAAACTCTAGGAAAGCTCTCAAATACATCATCAGGAAAATTAGGTAAAGCATAACCCTTTTTGATAATTTCTATTTTTGCATGACGTTCAAAGATTTCACTTAGTGCTTGGACTTGTGCTTCCTCCGGAGTATTACCTGTTGCTAAACCATTACTAACATACAAGTTACTAAGAATGTTTAGAGGAATGTAAGTAGTAGTTTTATCGCTACATTTGATAAAAGGAAGAGCGACTACTTTATCTTCATAATCACTGTTATAATCAACGAGATCTTCAGCTGTAAGTTCATTTGTAGGATTATAGATAGCACTTAACTCTGCGTTTAAATACTCTCCTCCTAACTCAAATGCCACTTCATCGGGATAGTATTTTCTTTGCGGGAGGTAGAAGTCTATAAAAAAGTTGTTAGTTTGTAGTCTCTCTATGTACTCACCCAAAGCACTAGCCATAGAAGCCTCAGAAATTATACCTTTACCATTGGAATAGACATGTCTTGGAGCTTCAGCGGAAGTCAGGTTCACAGAAAAGCAGTTTGATAAAGGGTGCTTTTCTTGTGCAAAAGTAGTCTCACAACCAACCTCTACTAGTGTGTTTTTCATTTTTTTAAGTGACTCTTCTAAGGAAGCATCTTTAGAAAGAAGTTTCATTTATGTGTGAACCAGTTTAGTTAATTGTTTATCTTCTTTTTTCATGATAGGGCTTCCTCAAATTTTTAAATGAATTATAGCTAAAAAGATAAAATAATTTGAAGCTATACCCAAAGACCAAACTTCTGAGCCACCTCATATCTAAATCCAAGTCCACCAGCAGGATGAAGCTGGGCATCTGCAAAATTTGTGTTTATTTCTATCGGTGCCGAGGAAAGTAGTGCTACGAATAGTGTCTTTTTTCCAAAAACCCAAGTGATATGCCCCTGCAGCTTTTGTTTCATTCCCTGTGGCTACCACAAATATTCCTGATATGCTTGGAGGTGATCTTCTCTCTTTAACAGAGTTAAAAGTATCATGCAAAAACATTACGTTAAGTCCAGCACCATAACCAACAGCTGGTTCAGTGATGATAGTCGGAACTGGGAGAAAACCATAACGAGTTCCAAGATAATCGCTCACGTCAAAAGCTCCATCTTCGGCACTTGTAAAAAGATCTTTTTCTTCTGTTTGAACATTTTTGGCAATAAGGGAGGAACAATTAAAACTAACAAGTAGTAGTAAAGCAATAATTTTCTTCATTTTTTTCCTTATTTAGGGGAGGGTATAAAGTACATGACAGTTTCAAAAATTCCTTCCATATAGTGTCGAAGATAGATTTTATAGTCATCTCTTATACTCAAAACTAGTTCAGGTATTTTGTACCAATCCTCTGCTTTATGGTAGATACAAATAGCCAGAACAGGATGTGAATCTAAGATAGTCTGTTTAGCACCTTCTATCGCGTCTTGTTCAGCACCTTCAATGTCTAGTTTTATAAAATCAACTTCTTCATTTATGATGTTATCAATTGTATCAACTGCAACACTCTGTGTACCTTTTCCGTATATAGTAGAAAATGATTTCTCTTCATTAAAATAAAGAGTCTCTTTTTTGTTTGAGACACCACAGGTTAAGAACTCTATGTTCTCAAATGAGGCTAACTCACGTTTAGCTATTCTAATATTCTCAGGTATTGGTTCTATGAGCCATATTTTAGCAAAGTCAGGATAGTTTTTGATAACTTCTTCTGCTGTGTCCCCAACATAACCACCACCATCAACAAAACGAATATTTTTTATTTTTGGCACTATCTCTTTGTCAAAATACTGACCTAAATGATCATTTGTGAAACCTTCCATAAAGTTATAATCAGCTGAGATTTTAAAGTTTATGACTTTAGTAAAAATTACTTTTGATTTTTCATCAGATAAAAGCTCATAAGTTTGTAAGTACTTCTCTCGGTTTTTAGAAAAATTATCTTTAAAGTCACTTATAAAAGGAGGGGATACTAAATCAAAAGAGCTATATTTACAAAGTGCCTTATACGAGATGTTTTTAAAACCCATCTCATCTAGTCTTTGTTTGACTTCTAAAGGGCTTCCTGTAGCTGTCCAAAGTATGATAGCATCAAGAGGTACATCCTCTATCTTTAAAATCTCTTTTTTTCGTGAATGCTGTACTCTAGAAAAATCATCAATGATTCCATCAACTTCTATAAACTTTTTTACACTTTTTGTGAGTTTATTTATACCAAGAATATACTTTTTAACATCCTGTGAGTGGATAAAAAGGTCTACTAACTCTTTATCCTTTTCGTTGATATAACCGCTCTTGATTAAGTTGATAGGTACTTCTTAAGTGTTGATATTGTTTAATATGTTATTGGTTATTTCTGCACGAGAGAGCGTTGCATCTATCTCTACAAGTTCGATGTTTAGGAGCTTTGTCGCTTCAATGATAGCATCTTGAATGTCTAAAAGATACTTACTTCCACGAAGTTCTATTCCATCTAGTTCTTTTTGAGAAAGTCTATACTCTAGCTCTTCTTTCGTTAAACGCAGCAAAAAAACTTTTTGAGGATAAATACCATTAGTTGCAAAATCATTAAGAGAAACTATCTCCTGTGTTTTTAATTCACCTTGAGTGAGAGCATAAGCCACACCACTCACAGCACTTCTATCGCTTATAATCATTTTCTTATCTATATTAGGTTTAATGACCTTCTGCATATGCTCAGCGCGGTCAGCTAAAAAGAGTAAGAACTCAGCTTTTTTACTCTCTACCCGAGCAGATAAAAGCATTTCACGTATCTCTTTACCTATCTCCGTAGCACCGGGTTCTTTTGTTATGATAGCATCTGGAAAGTTTTTACTAAGTGCTTCTATCTGCGTACTTTTACCAGCAGTGTCTATACCCTCTATTGCAATGTACATGAAGTCATATTTCCTATAATTTTCTGAACTGGTGCTGGTAGTATATGCTCAGTTTTTCCGTTAAACTTTAGAAGATTGCGAACAATAGAAGAACTTATAAAAGCATTTTGTAGTGTTGGCATAAGATATACAGTCTCTATACTCGTGTCAAGAGAGTTGTTTAAGTAACCTAGTTGTAGTTCATACTCAAAGTCACTCACAGCACGAAGACCACGAATTAAAACTCCGGCTCCATACTCATGTGCCAAATCAATAGTAAGGTTATCAAAACCAACAACGCGTACATTTTTTAAATCTACTACGGCGGCTTTTGTCATCTCTATACGTTCTGTCAGTGAAAACATTGGTTTTTTGTCCACTGATGCTGCAACTGCAACGACAAGTTCATCAAAAAGCTTTGATGTTCTTTGTATTATGTCTATATGTCCATTAGTTACAGGATCAAAGGTACCAGGATACAGTGCTATCTTTTTAGAGTTCATTTCTATTCCCATCTTTTATATAAGTTGTTTTGTATACCAAGCAGATCAAACCATTTACCTATGACAAAATTTTCCATCTCATCGAGTGTCTGTTGTTCTGAGTAGTAAGCCATAACAGGTGGAGCTATGATAATACCAAGAGATGCAAGTTTTTGCATGTTTTCTAAGGCAATAGCTGAAAAAGGCATCTCTCGCGGAGCAAGAATGAGTTTTTTCTGTTCTTTAATCATAACTGCTGCACATCTTGTTACAAGGTTATCTGAGATACCACAGGCTATTTTTGCTAAGGTATTCATAGAACATGGTGCGATAATCATAGCATCAACACCAAAAGAACCAGAGGCTATACTTGCACCTATATCATTGTTTTCATGAACTGTAACACTCCCGAGTTCTTTACTTAAAACTGTTTTAGAATTCTCAGACATTATAAAGTGTTTTTGTACTTCTTGAGGGAGTAGTTCTAGTACTTTTAAACCTAAGTTAACTCCACTTGCACCACTGGTTGCTACAACAATTTTCACCTATTTTATCTCCGCACTATTTATAGCAGTTACTATTGCTTTTAATTTTTTACCTAAAGAATTTACAACTGTAATCTTCTCACCAAGTCGACCATTTTGTTTTGCTTTGACTAAAAAAAGACCTACAACATCCCGGCCTGTAAGGATAAAGTCTTTTTTAACTCTATGCTTAAGCTGAAGTTCTGCTTTCTTTATCTCATGCAGTGGTAACGCTCTAAACTTTTGTAACATTATACTCTTTTTATATCGTTTGTTTACTTATTATGACACTTATACGGGCTTTTATAAGATAATTGAAAAATATCTTTTTATTATCGTCAGTTTTGATGTTAATTATGTCTTTATTGGACAAATGTGCCTTTTTATGTAGACTAATTTTATAGTTTTGAGGCATTTCATATATGGTAATGACTTTGTTAAGGGTTTGGCGATACATTTATGTTGCAGAAGCAAAAAAGATTGTAGTTGCAACAATAAAATACTTATCAGCAGCACCATCTAAAAAGATAGCCCCATTTTCTCATGAATGGTTACCAGGACTTCATAAGGAGATGTTTGGAAATGCATGGGACTGGGCAGGCAAGTTTGAACAAGTAGAACTCTCTATAGGTATAAGTACTTGTAAAATTATATGCAGACTGTTTTAAATGATGCAGCAGGGAAGCTACAAGGTGTTGATAGTGCTGTAGAGACAAGAACAGCTAGTAATGCATACTCATTAGTTGATGCTGGAAGAGTAGGTATATTATCTAAAAGTGGATGTGTGGTTACCAATATGATATGTGTAGTGTATAGAATATCGTGTATGTTTGCATATAAACATATATGGTACCAGAGATGGGATTTGAACCCACAAGCCGTGAGGCGGCGGATTTTGAATCCGCTATGTATACCGTTCCATCACTCTGGCGTTTATGATTACTAAAAATGAAATAATAGTCATATATAACTTAAAAGTAAATAACATAATGCCGATATGTGTATATGAAATAGGACTTGTTGTTAATCCTAATGTCATATTCTACTAGTTAAGATACACACTTGATACACGTTTTGCCTATAAAAAGGTAAGAAAAATGGTAATTCAAACACAATCAGGTAACTACAAAGTAAGATTTAGAGTTAATCCAAAGCTAGTGCCTTACTTCAAAAGAAAAGAAATTAATAAGTCCTTAGACACACAAGTGTATACTGTGGCTAATGCTAAAGCTGATATTATTCGTTATAAATAAACCATAGGTAGAGTTTCTCAACTAAGTTTGGTTAATTACCTCTAATTTAGACCTTTTTTATTGCAAAAAGCCAAATAAATCCTTTATGGAACATTTTTGGCTATACTTCTTGTAAATTTACTATAGGGATTTATAAGCTTGAAAGATACTCTTTTTATTATAGTTTTTGGTGTTTTAGTTTACCTCGGTTTCGCAACTATTCTTGGCAGTAGTGCACTAATGGGGAGTTATGGAGTAGTTTTTTCTTCATATAACCATCTTTACTTTGGATACATTTCTTATGTTTATCTTTTTATCTTGATTTTACCCCTATACTTTTTGTATAAAAATCCATTTTTAAACTTTAGGTCATCTGAACTAACTACAGCCTCTTTTTTGATATTTTTTTCCTTTTTACTTGGACAAGCTTTACTTATTCAAAATGATTTAAGAGGAAAGTTCGGAGAAGATTTTGTTGACTTTTTAAGCCCTTATATTGGTGCTTTTGGTTTATGGGTATTTTGGTTTATAATCACACTTGTTTCTATAGTTATAGTCTTGGATAAAAGTACTTCTGAGATAGTAGGTTTAGTTTACTCTTTTGTAGGGAGAAAAACTTCAAACCTATGTTCAAAAAAAATACAAGAAATAGAATTTAAAGAAGAGGCTATTGTCGTTGAAAAGTTCGAAGTCCCTGCAGAAGAAAAAGAAGAAGCTACTGCTGCTGTAGAACTTAGAAAAGATGTTGTAGAAGATATAGAGACACCTACTTACTTAAGAAAGCAACACACAATAAATAAACCAAATGAGGTACCTACACAAAAGAAAGAACCAAAGAACCTTTTAGATATAGCCCACGAGATTAAAGAGCAAAAGGGTGCTATCGTTGTTGATGAGTTAGAAGAGAATGCTAAACTCTTAGCTGGTATGGATAAGGGGAAGGTTGAAAAACCAAAGAACTTTAAACTACCATCAGTAGACTTTTTACAAAAAGCACCAAAAACAGCAAAAAATGTAGATGAGAGTGAACTTGATGATAAGATTCGTTACCTCATAGAAAAACTAGCACACTTTAAGGTAGATGGTGATGTTGTGCGAACATATGCAGGTCCTGTTGTTTCTACATTTGAGTTTAAACCAGCCGCAAATGTAAAAGTAAGTAAGATTTTAGGTCTTCAAGATGACCTTGCAATGGCACTCTCAGCAGAGACTATCCGTATTCAAGCACCAATTCCGGGAAAAGATGTTGTAGGTATTGAGATACCAAATGAAACTGTAGACACTATATATCTTCGTGAGATTTTAGATGATAAAATCTTTAAAGACTCTTCTTCTCCTCTTACAATTGTTCTAGGAAAAGATATAGTTGGAAAACCTTTTGTAACAGACCTTAAAAAACTTCCTCACCTTCTTATAGCAGGAACAACAGGTAGTGGTAAGAGTGTTGGTATAAATGCAATGATACTCTCACTTTTATACAAAAACTCACCAGACCAGCTGCGTTTGCTTATGATAGACCCTAAAATGCTTGAGTTTTCAATATATAATGATATCCCTCACTTACTTACTCCTGTTATTACAAAACCAAAGCAAGCAATAGCCGCACTTAACAATATGGTAGCAGAGATGGAGCGTCGATATGAACTTATGGCAGAGTCTAGAACAAAAAATATAGAAAACTATAATGAAAAAGTAAAAAAGGTTGGTGGTGAACATTTTCCTTATATAGTAGTTATTATAGATGAGCTAGCTGACCTTATGATGACAAGTGGTAAAGATGTAGAGTTTAGTATCGCAAGACTTGCTCAAAAGTCTCGTGCATGTGGTATTCACCTCATTGTAGCAACACAACGTCCTTCAGTTGATGTCGTGACAGGACTCATTAAAGCAAACCTACCTTCTCGTATTTCTTATAGAGTAGGGCAAAAGATAGACTCTAAAATTATCTTAGACCAAATGGGTGCAGAGTCGCTTCTTGGTCGAGGTGATATGCTTTTTACTCCTCCTGGTTCAACGGGGCTTGTACGTCTTCATGCTCCATGGGCAACAGAAGATGAGATAGAGAACATAGTAGAGTTTATAAAAGCACAACGTGCACCTAATTATGATAAAAGCTTTTTAGTTGAAGAGACTGAATCTAATACTTCATCTTTAAATGACTCATATGAAGAACTTGATGAGTTATATGAAGATGCTAAAAGTGTTGTTTTAAACGATAGAAAAACTTCTATATCTTACCTACAAAGAAAACTTCAAATAGGCTATAACCGTTCTGCCCGTGTTATAGAACAACTAGAACAAGAGGGAGTACTTTCTTCTCCAAACACTAAGGGTATTAGAGAGATACTATAATGAGTAAGCCTATTTTTATATTTACAGCTTACAAGAACTCTTTTAGGGTTATCGTTAAAAACTTAGAGTCATTAAGTGTTGTTCAGATTCAAGATATAGAAAAGTTTGTCTCTTTCAGAAAAGGTATTTTCGACTTTATTACATACTCATTTGTCATTCAAAAAAAGATAGAATTTCAAGAGTTTGTAAAAATTATTGAGTTAGGTAACCTAGATGCATCTTGCATAGATAATCCTGTAATAAGTCAAATAAAACCCAGAGTAAGTTTTGGACAGTATAAGGGTATGTTGTATGCTGAATTACCTGATTCGTATATATTATGGCTAAAAGAGAACTATTCAGGTGCTCAAAAAAATATTTTAAAGGAAGAACTCAAACATAGAGGGCTTTAGCGTTACCTAAAACCACACTATTGAAATATCTTGAAATATTGTGTTTACATTCGTAACACTTGGAAAATGATTAGATAACTTTAGCTATAATATTTGGAAAATTACTCGTAAATAGGAATAACTATGGCATTTTTAGAAGATTATAAAGCACATGTTGCAGAACGTTCTGCACTTGGTGTACCACCATTAGCACTTTCAGCTGTACAAACAGCAGAAGTTATCGAACTGATTAAAGAAAATTGTACAGATGAGTTACTTGACTTACTTACAAACCGTGTTGCACCTGGTGTTGATGATTCAGCACAAGTAAAAGCGGCATTTTTGAATGAAATCGCAGCTCAAAACATCACTGTTGATTCAATTTCAGCAGTAAGAGCAATTGAAATGTTAGGTATGATGTTAGGTGGATTTAATGTTCTTCCTATGATTCATGGTTTATCTTCATCAAATACTGATGTTATTGAAGCTTCTATTACAGCTTTATGTAAAACTCTTTTAGTTTACGATGCATTTAATGATGTTGAAAAACTACATAAAGAAGGAAATGCAGCAGCTACTAAAGTTCTTACTTCATGGGCAAATGCAGAGTGGTTTACTTCTAAGTCACCAATTCCAGAAGAAATGACTATTACAGTTTATAAAATTCCAGGTGAAACAAATACTGATGATTTATCTCCAGCTTCTGAAGCATTTACTCGTTCAGATATTCCTCTACATGCAAACTCACTTTTAATTAACAGAATGGACAATCCATTAGACACACTTAAAGACCTTAAAGCAAAAGGTAACCCTATTGCTTATGTTGGTGATGTTGTTGGTACTGGTTCTTCTCGTAAGTCTGGCGTTAACTCTGTTCAATGGCACCTAGGTGTTGATATTGATGGTGTTCCAAATAAGCGTACTGGTGGTGTTGTTCTTGGTAACACTATCGCTCCTATTTTCTTTGCAACTTGTGAAGATTCAGGTGCACTTCCTTTAGAACTAGATGTTTCTGGAATGGAAACTGGTGACGAGGTTACTATTTACCCTTACAAAGGTGAAGCTCATATTGGTGGAAAATGTATTTCTACTTTTAAATTAACTCCAAACACTATTACTGATGAAGTTCAGGCTGGTGGTCGTATCCCACTTATTATTGGTCGTGGTCTTACTTCTAAGGCTCGTGCAGTTTTAGGTCTTGATGCTTCAAAAGCATTCTTAACTGCTGAGCAACCAGCTGATACAGGTAAGGGTTATACACTTGCACAAAAAATGGTTGGTAAGGCTTCAGGTCTTGTTGGCGTTCGTCCAGGTATGTATGTAGAGCCAGAGATGAATACAGTTGGTTCTCAAGATACTACTGGTCCTATGACTAGAGACGAGATTAAAGAACTTGCAGCACTTGGTTTTAATGCTGACCTTGTACTTCAAACTTTTTGTCATACAGCAGCATATCCAAAACCAAGTGATGCTGAGATGCATAAAAACTTACCTGACTTTATCTCTAACCGTTCAGGTATTGCTCTTCGTCCAGGTGATGGAATCATTCACTCTTGGTTAAATAGAATGGTTCTTCCTGATAGTGTTGGTACTGGTGCGGATTCTCATACACGTTTTCCAATTGGTATCTCATTTCCAGCAGGATCTGGTGCTGTTGCATTCGCTGGTGTAACTGGTGCTATGCCTTTAAGTATGCCAGAATCTGTTCTTGTTAAATTTTCAGGTGAGATGCAACCAGGTATTACTTTACGTGACCTTGTAAATGCTATTCCTTATGTTGCGATTCAACAAGGACATTTAACTGTACCTAAAGAGGGTAAGATAAATGTATTTGCTGGTAGAATTTTAGAGATTGAAGGTTTACCTGATCTTAAAGCTGAGCAAGCATTTGAGCTTTCAGATGCATCTGCTGAGCGTTCTGCTGCTGCATGTACAGTTCTTTTAAATACTGCTCCTGTTGAAGAGTACTTAAAATCAAATGTAACTTTACTTGAAGCTATGCTTGAAGATGGTTACTCTGATGCTACAACTATCGAGCGTCGTGTTGGTAAAATGAAAGACTGGTTAGCTAATCCTACATTAATGCAACCAGATGCTGATGCAGAGTATGCAGCAGTAATCGAAATTGATTTAAATGAAATTACTGAGCCAATTCTTGCTTGTCCTAATGATCCAGATAATGTTAAACTTTTATCTGAAGTTGCTGGTACTCCACTTGATGAAGTATTCTTAGGTTCATGTATGACTAATGTTGGTCACTATCGTGCTGCTGGTGAAATCATGCGCGGTGAAGGTAAGCATAATGTTGAGAAATTCTGGATTGTTCCACCAACTAGAATGGATGAACAACAACTAATTAACGAAGGTTACTACGAAGTTTATAAAGAAATAGAAGCAACTACAGAAGTTCCTGGTTGTTCTTTATGTATGGGTAACCAAGCGTCTGCTCGTAAAGACTCAACAGTTTTCTCAACATCTACTCGTAACTTTAACAACCGTTTAGGTAAAGGTACTCAAGTATTCCTTGGTTCTGCAGAGCTTGCAGCATTATGTGCTAAACTTGGAAAAATTCCTACTGTTAAAGAATATATGGACTTTGTACCTGCAAAAATTGCTGGTAAAGAAGATGCTATATATAAATATCTTAACTTTAACGAAATTAAAAACTACCACCTTGAGCCACGTACTATTGCTGAAGAAAAGTATGGTGTAACTGTTAAACCAGTTTAATTCAATAAGGGTAAAGTAGAAATACTTTACTCTTATATCTACTTCTTTCCCTTATGCACACTACTTCAAAAAAAAATTAACTTTAAACTTCTACAATATATAATAAATAAAACAAATTATGGATTATGTATGGCAGAACTCAAAGACCTTTTACCTCTTAGCGAATCTTTATCTCTTTTATATATCGATGAAAATCAAGAAATTATACTTACAACAGCAGAAAAACCACAAGATAAACTCTTAGACTTCTATGCATCAAAGTACATACTTAAATCCTCAAATAGAAAAAATAAACATTGACTTATTATATGAACGTAAGTGTATAGGTCGTTTTATGATGAATGAAAAAACACTCAAGCAACAAATAGACTCATATAAAGATAGTGTGCATATAAATATATTTATGAACTTACAAAATCACCAAGTCGTTATGCACTTCAAGATGCACTTAACGGCACACAGCAGTCTCTTTTATACATAAATATAGATCATTTTGACTTTGTAAATACAACATATGGAATGGGTAAAGCAAATAAACTTTTAAAAGAGACAGCCTTGATGCTAAAGAAATTTTGACCAACTAATGCAAACCTCTGTCATATTACAGCAGATGAGTTTGTTCTTCTTCTTCTTCTTGATGACCCAGTACAGATGCAGGGTATGTTATTAGCGAGTAAAATTCAAGCACTATTTAAAGAATCAGCAGTTAAATTTGATGGGCATAGCCAATGTATAGCTTTTTCTATCGGTGTAGATAATGGAGAGGGAAACAAACTATTTATAAATGCAAAAGCAGCTTCAAAAGAAGCGAGAGTTTATCCTGGGTGGGTGTACTACAAAAAGCATTTGATGATGACAAGATTTTTACATATTATCAACCTAGCATTTCAAACAATACAACTCAGACAAAACATTATGAAGTACTATGTAGACTAATGGATCATAATGATAAACTAGTAGATGTAAACAAGTTTATTCGTAGTGCGAAACAAGTAGGTTTTATAACTCAAATTACATGAAGATTATATATTAGGCTTTCTAAATTATAAATGTGAGCACTATGGTATTTCTCCTTCTGGTGTGCGTTTAGAACTTGTTGAGGATATTATAATTTCTAAGACAAATACTCTTGACACTCAGATTTTAGAGCTTAAGGAAAAAGGTTATCATGTGATAGTAGATGACTTTGGTACAGACAAGTCAGTTTATAACCGTATGTTTGAGTTAAAGGCTGAGTATATTAAGATTGATGGTACTTTTATAAAAGAGTTAAGTAAGGATAGCGCATATAAAGTTATTGTTAAAAGTATTGTAGACTTTGCGAAAAAAAGTGGAATTAAAACGATTGCAGAACATGTAGAAACAAAAGAGATACATGCAATAGTTAAAGAGTTAGGAATAGACTACTCACAAGGTTATTATATTGGTAAACCTTCTTTAAATATTTAATAACTACCCCCTAATTAGATCGTACTCAGTAGGTATGCATGGTGTAAACTCTTCGAGACTTATCTTTTTGTTAACTGTTTGCTCACTAAAGTCGATTAAGATAGTATTATCTAATTGATCTTTGTACTCAATGGATTTTAAATCAGAATCCATGATATTTATAGTGTAGTGCACTGACCCAAACTCAGCTATATATGTGTTTTTATCTATTTTTTTTGCATTTTTAAGTATCTTAAAAAAATCAATACTATTGTGCAGTTTTTTAACTATAACCTGTTCTAAATCTGGTTCTATTATAGTTGCCATGTTCTTATTAATATATATGAGTTTTGTACTAGGTTGTAAATACTCCCAAAGTGCATACTGTGGTTTCATAATTTTAATATGGCCACTATACTCTAATATATTTCCCTTATCATTTGTAACCACCTGCCTGAAGTCTGCTTCATATGAATTCATGGAAAAAATATCACCAAATGAAAGAGTGAAGAGTATCGCTGAGAAGAAAATGTATTTCAAATAGTATCCTTTATATATAAGAAATTATAGCAAAAATTGCATTTATACTTTTTCTTAGATTATATGTGATAAAATAAAAGCAATTTCACTACTACTATATAATAAACTATATAGTAATAGATATAAGGTAACGAATGCTACTTGGACTAATGGGGAAGGTTTTTGGAACATCCAATGACCGTGAATTAAAAAAATATTTAAAAAGAGTAAAAGCAATTAATGCTCTTGAAACTCAATATGAGTCAATGAACGATGAAGAACTTAAAACTGCATTTGATGCACTAAAGTCAAGTATACAAGATGAGACTAAAACACTAGATGATGTTTTATGTGATTCTTTTGCTATTACAAGAGAAGCGAGTAAGCGTACTCTTGGTATGCGTCACTTTGATGTACAACTTATTGGCGGTATAACTCTTCATGAGGGTCGTATTGCTGAGATGAAAACTGGTGAGGGGAAAACACTTGTAGCAACTCTTGCTATCACTCTTAATGCAATGCTGGGAAAGGGTGTTCACCTAGTAACGGTAAATGATTATCTTGCATCGCGTGATGCATCAGAGATGTCACCACTGTATAACTTCCTTGGATTTAATGTTGGAACAATTTTAGAAGATGAACATAATCCAGAACAGAAAATTGCTGCTTATAATTCAGATATTACCTATGGTACAAATAACGAGTTTGGTTTTGATTACTTAAGAGATAATATGAGTTACTCTAAAGATCAAATGGCACAGCGCAGTCATCCATTTGTAATCGTAGATGAAGTTGATTCAATTTTAATTGATGAGGCTAGAACGCCACTGATTATTTCAGGTCCTACAAATAGAAATATGCAAGATTATAAAAATGCTAACAATATTGCTAACACTTTAGTAAAAGATACTCATTTTACGGTTGATGAAAAAGATAAGGTTGTGCTTATCACTGAAGAGGGGATTACTAAAGCAGAAGAGCTTTTTAAAGTAGACAACCTTTATAGTGCAGAAAATGCTTCTCTTTCACACATACTTGACCAAGCACTCAAGTCTAACTATCTTTTTGAGATAGATGTTGACTATGTAGTTCGTGATGGCGAAGTTATGATTGTAGATGAGTTTACAGGACGTATCAGTGAAGGTAGACGTTTTTCTGAGGGTCTGCATCAAGCACTAGAAGCTAAAGAGGGTGTTGAGATTAAAGAAGAGACACAGACTCTCGCTGATATCACATTTCAAAACTACTTTAGAATGTACGACAAACTTGCAGGTATGACAGGAACAGCAGAGACTGAAGCGACAGAATTTGCTCAGATTTATAACCTTGATGTTGTTTCTATCCCTACAAATATCCCAATAGATAGAAAAGATTTAAACGATTTAATTTATAAAACAGAAGAAGAAAAGTTTAATGCAGTAATCGATACTATCAAAAAACTTACTAAAACAGGACAACCTGTACTTATAGGTACTGCATCTATTGAGAAATCAGAAGCACTTCATGAAGTACTCAAGCGCGAAAAGATTGCCCACACGGTACTTAATGCAAAGAACCATGAACAAGAGGGTGAAATCATTAAATCTGCTGGTGTTAAAGGTGCGGTAACTATCGCAACTAACATGGCAGGACGTGGTGTTGACATCAAAGTAAATGACGAAGTAAGAGAACTTGGTGGTTTATATATTGTAGGTACAGAACGTCATGAAAATCGTCGTATTGACAACCAACTTCGTGGACGCTCAGGTAGACAGGGTGATGCTGGAACTACACAGTTTTATCTTTCACTTGAAGATAATCTTCTTCGTATTTTTGGAAGTGATAAGATTAAATCTATTATGGAAAGACTTGGTGTTGAAGATGGTGAGTACATAGAGTCTAAAATGGTTACACGTGCAGTTGAAAAAGCTCAGAAAAAAGTTGAGAATATGCACTATGAAGGTCGTAAGCAGATTGTTGAGTACGATGATGTTGCAAATGAGCAAAGAAAGATTATCTATAAGTTTAGAAATCAACTACTCAGTGAAGATTATGATATTTCAGCAAAAATCAATTTAGTTAGAGAAGAATACATAACAAGTATTTTGCAGCGTTGCGGTATTTACGAGGGTGGTGCTAGAGAAGATTTTAATCTTCAAACACTTGCTGAGCATTTACAAGAAAAAATAAACTTTGCTTTAGAGACTGAGCCTTTAAAAGACTTAGAGTATGAAGAACTATTTGAAAGTGTGAATACGACTATTAAAGAGTCTTATGATGAAAAAATGAGTGTTTTAGAAGAGAGTGTAAAGCATGACATTGAAAAAGAGTTTTATTTAAAAGAACTTGACAGTGCATGGAGAGACCATCTTTATGAGATGGACAATATGAAAACAGGTATTCGTCTTCGTGCTTATAACCAAAAAGACCCACTTGTTGAGTACAAAAAAGAGAGTTTTAATCTTTTTACTGAACTTATTGGTGAAATCAAATTTAATACAATTCGTACACTTCAAATTATTCAATTTAAAATGGAATCAGCAGAAGAAGAAGCTGCAGCAATAGCAGAACAAAGAGCAGTAGAGCAAAGACAACAAGAAGCACTAATGCAATTAAACCATACTGACTCAGGTGATATTAAAACTGACAAAAAAATTGCAAGAAATGACCCTTGTCCTTGTGGTAGTGGTAAGAAGTATAAACAATGTTGTGGGAAGAGTGGTCCTAAAAAAGGTCTATTCGCCTCTTGAAAAAATCAATTGTTACCTATTTAGTTAAAAGGTTTCTGCGTTTTGATAAAGAACAGCCTTTTATCTTTCTCTCAGCACTTCTTGCTTTTTTAGGTATTACTCTGGGTGTTATGGTTCTTCTTATAGCCATGGCACTTATGAATGGTTTTGATAAAGAGTTTAAGAAAAAACTCACTATTATGAACTATCCTCTTACTATTATTCCTAAGTTTTATGGCGGAGTAAATGAAAACCTTCTCATAGACTTAGAATCTAAATTTCCTTCGCTACACTTTAGTCCTTATGTGCAATCCTCAGTAATGATTCGAAATGGTTCAAGACTAGAAGGTGGGTATCTGTTTGGTGTAAACTTTGAAGATGAAGCGAAGGTAAATAGTGTTTTAAAGGAAGCAATCTCTGGTAATACATTTAAAAAATTTGATGTACTTATTGGAAAAACTTTAAAGCAAGAGTTTAATCTCTATAGAGATGATAAGCTCATGTATATTTTTACAAGTGTTGAACCTGGTGGACTTTCAATGACACCAAAGGTGAAACGCTTTAAAGTTCGTTCAGTATTTGATTCTGGTCTTTCGGCTTATGATAAGGCATATAGCTACACTACTTTAGAAGCCTTACAGGTTATGATGCATATGCCTAACAATATGTACGATGGCATTCATGTATACTCTAATAACCCTCATGATGATATAGAACAGATTAAAGCATTCTTACCTATTAGTACAAGTGTAAAAGGCTGGTGGGAAGATAATTTGAATTTTTTTGCTGCATTAGAGATGGAAAAAGCATCACTCTTTATTGTATTGATGCTTATAATACTCATAGCAGCTATAAATATAATTTCATCACTTCTTATGACGGTTATGAATAGAAGAGGGGAAATAGCATTACTTTTATCTCTTGGTGCTACAACTACAGAAATAAAAAAAGTCTTTTTATACCTTGGTGTAATTATCGGAATCACAGGTATAGCTGCAGGTGTATTTTTAGGTCTAAGTGGGATATGGGTTCTGGGTACTTTTGATATTATATCTCTACCCAAAGATGTTTACCCTACATCTACACTACCATTAGATTTGAGCTTATTAGACTTTAGTCTTATTATTGTAGGTGCATTTTTTATTGTGATTGGTTCTTCGTATTATCCTGCTAAAAAAGCAAGTGAAGTTGACATCTTAACAGTACTGAGAAATGAATAGAAACTTATACTATTTCTGATCTTCTTTAGCTACAGCATCTCTAATTAACTGATATGGCAGAGACAGTGTTCTCTTTATGATGTTAAAAGGTGCTACTACAATATCCTCAGCTAGAAGTGACTTTACCTTAGGATCAGATACTTTTCCTTTAATGCTTAAGGTTGTAGAGATTGTATCCTTATCTAAAATAATATAGCCGACTAGTGGAACCTTTGCAAGATCACTTCCCAGGTCCGTCTTTAGGTTTAACACAATATCAAGATTGTTATTTTTTAAGTCAACAGTCCCATTTCCAAAAATATCAATCTCTTTTGAATCTAAATAGATATCAGTTAAATTATAAATATCCTTCTTGTACTCAAGGTTGATATATGCTTTGTTTACAAAAAGTCCTTCATTGTTATAACCTGGTAGCTTAAATGTTACAAGAGAGGGAACAGTATTTATAAAGGCTAATATATTGTTTAGGGTTCTGTAGTCTTTTATTGTTGTTTTTTTAACATAAATCACACCAGAATAATCATTAATATCTCCACTTAGTGAAAAGTCCAAGTTTCCTTTACTAAACTTTGAAAGAGACAGAAGTCTATTCATAAATATATCATTGAAGTTTTTACCATAAAGATGAAACTTTTTATTCTCAAAACGCAGACCTGAACTCCCTTTGGCATATTTGAGTTGAGCAGTTAAAATATCCTTATAAAATTGTATATCAAGAGTATCATATAAAGCATGTCTATTTTTATTTATATACAAAGTAGAGTCTGTCGCAGTAAGTAGTACATTTAAAGTTTTAGACTTTTTGGTACTAGTGGGAATCTCTGACATGGCTCTGAGCACTTCATTTATGTTTATTGAGGTTTTATCCATCTTAATATCAATTGAGTCTTTAATCGTTATATGTACCTTGTTGTTTACATTAATATGTACTTTTTCATCATATATTCTCCCCTCTAGTTTATACTCTTTTAATGGTACATTATCCTTAACAAGTATTTTATATGGATACTCTACATTAGATATAAACCTTGTGTATTTATCACCTTTATTCTTGTATAAAGTAAAATTTCCTTTTTCGAGGTGGAGTTTTCTTAGTAAACTAGAGTCTTCTGCAATACGTCCTAAAGCATTGAGTTCCAGTTTCCATCCTTTATCTTGTGAAGAAAATTCACCACTCAACTCACGTGAGCTTATTTTAAGAAGATTATCAACATTTGAAAGAGATAGTAAGATTTTTTTATTTTTATACAAAATGTTTTGTGTATTTGGATCTGTTAAGACAAAGTTACTAAGACTGATATGTGATTTTTTTGTTTTAGTATTAAATTTTGCATAGACCTTTGTTGTTATATATTTTCCAATTCTAATTTTTGTATGCTTTAATAATACATCGTTATTATCTATTTCTAGGTAAATATTAGTTACTTTGTAATTTGACCCTGAAATATTAAAATGTATTTCATTTTTTGAAAATACAGAGAACTTTTTGTCGTAAGAGATTTTTAGAGGAGTATTAGATTGACTAAGGTTTACACCTTCGTAACTAAACTTAAGGATATCAGCATCAAGTTTTGCAGTCATAGTCTTAAGATTTATAAAACCAGAAACAAAAGCACTACCTATACTTTTGTCCTCTATAAAGGTTGTAGGAATCTGAACCTTTAAATCTTCTAAATCAAAAGGTATATGTAATGCATCAACTTTGATATTTTGCTTTTTAAAGTTCCATAGGGAGTTGTTTATATATATAGAGTCTTGATTTCCTATTATATTGTACTGAACATGCAGAGGAGATTTAGCTGTATTGAGTGATAGACCGTGTGTAGCTATATCTGTAAAATTAAAATCTATTATTCCCTCTGCTGTTGAAGCATTATATGAAAGGGATACAGTTGCTTTAGCTATATCCTTGTAGTGTGCTCCCATAGCATTGATTGTAATGTCATAGGTGTCTAATAAAATGTTTGCATCAAATATATCAATATTCATACCGAGATAATCAAAGTTGGCTTTTTTTATGTAAAAACCTCCTTTTGCTTTCACTCCCAGTTCTCGTAGTCCTATCTTAAGAGTCAAGTCAGTCTTGACTACTCCTTTTTTTTGTAAAAAAGGCAGTTTTATTTTGTAGGTATTGAGAATATTGAGCATCTTTTGATCAAGTAGAGAATCAAACATCAGTTTAATGGTTAAGAGTTCTTCTTTTTGTGTAAAATCTAGTTTTAACCAACTCTTCCCTAGGTATTTTCCAGAAGTGTATGCCTGTTGCGGGTATATAAATAAGAAGCCATCTTTAAATTCGAGTTTTGTCTCTTTAGTGTGGATAGGATCAAGGTCTTTGTTGTAAGTATAGTGAAGCTTGTTTATTGTTGCGGAGACTTTAATGTTTGTGAGAAATTCATCCATCTTGTCATAGTCTACATATCCATTAGCACTTGTAATATCCAAGTAAGACATTTTAATAGCATCGTATGCCCAGTACTGTCCTTCTTTAGGTAAGTTTGCTAACAACACAGTATGTTTATACTCAAGTATCTTTTTATTACTCACTATTTTATAATATAGCTTTTTAGTATCTGATTGTAGATAGAGTGTTAAGTCTAATTCATTAGCAATATTAATATCGAGGTTTGTATGAAACTGTGTTTTTTGTGTATCAATATATATATTTCCTAAGAAGGTGATATCTCTTTTTTTATCATACAAGTTTTTCACATTAATAAGAAGAATATCAGCTTCTTTGAAAATAGCTATATCAAGGTCAATATCTTTTGAAGAGGCTAAAAGGAATCCCTTATCACTACTGTTGTATTTAAAAGAAGCAACAATTTCTTTATATATGATTTTTTCAACTACTAAAGAGTGAAACCAATAACTGGTGCGAGCGAGTGATTGGAGAGAATTACCGAGTTCCTTATAATCTATATCTTCTTGAGTTCTTATGCCATTTTCTAAGACTTGTATTTCATGAATCGAAACATCTAGTTTTTCATTCCATTTAATGTATAATTGCTTTATATGAATATTTGAAATTGAGATTTCGTTTAAGAAGAGTCCATTTTGAAGAACTATAAAACCTATAAAAAGTAAGAGAAAAATGAATACAAGCAGACTGACAATACTAAAGTATATTTTTGAAATCATATTGATAATTATGTTGTCGTTCATGTTCTACCTAAATAAGCCGATTCAAACCCCAAAAGTACTCTATATACAAGAGGGTTCTATTAATAAAATTATAGCACACTTACGCACACAAAATGAGCAAATAAGTAAACTAGATGCATTTATATTACGTGTAATTGGTTCGCCCCAAAGTGGTTGGATAAACATGGGTACAAGACTCAATACTAAGGCTGATTTTTTATATAAACTTACACATGCTAAAGCAGCACTACAAGATGTAACACTTATCCCAGGTGAAACTACATATGTATTTTTAAGACAACTTGCTACATCTTTAGACTTAAGTATAAGCAAACTAGAATATGAATTTTATAAACAAACACCTTTTAAAGAGGGTGCATTTGTTCCAGATACTTATAGTATACCATTGGGTATATCTGAAAAAAATTTAATTAAACTGCTACTAAAAGTATCATCAAGTACAATGAGAAGTACTTCAATGAAGATATTTGGTACATATAATAAGACCAAATGGTTACATTACTTATCTATAGCGTCTATAATACAAAAAGAGTCTGCAAATATAGAAGAAATGCCTATAGTTAGTTCTGTTATTTATAACAGAATAAAAAAAGGTATGCGTTTACAGATGGACGGTACTCTTAACTATGGAAAATACTCGCATATAAAAATTACACCTCGTAGAATCAAAGAAGACAAGTCTATATATAATACATATATTCACAGGGGTGTTCCAGTACTTCCTATCTGTAATGTAAGCCTAGATGCAATAAAAGCTGCTATATTTCCGCACAAAACAGACTACCTGTATTTCATGAAGAATAAGAACAATGTTCATGATTTCACGTGTAACTATTCTACACATCTACTGAACATAAGGCGTGTTACAAAAAGAAACAAAAATTAAATAAAAACAAATAATTACCCAAGCTGACAGTATGTTTTCCTACTTGTGATATTATTAGGTTTGTAAAATCCATAAAGTATATACTTTCATGAGATAAATTTAATTCACAAGGACAACATATGTCAAAAATCATTTGGTCAAAAATCGATGAAGCTCCGGCTTTAGCAACTTATTCTTTACTACCTATCGTTAACGCTTTTACGAAGGCTGCAGGTGTAGAAGTTGTAACTAGTGACATTTCACTAGCTGGTAGAGTTTTATCTGCTATGGGTCTTGCTGAAGACGAACTTTCTAAATTAGGCGAAGTTGTTTTACAAGAAGATGGTAACATCATCAAACTTCCAAACATTTCTGCTTCTGTTGGTCAACTTAAAGACTGTATTGCTGAGCTTCAAGGTCAAGGTTTTGATATTCCTGCTTACCCTGAAAATCCAGCAAATGATGCTGAGAAAGCTACACAAGCTAAATACTCAACTTGTTTAGGTTCAGCAGTTAACCCTGTTCTTCGTGAAGGTAACTCTGATAGACGTGCTGCAAACGCAGTTAAGAGATTTGCTCAAAAGAATCCACATAAGTTACGTGCATTCCCAGAAAACCCTAAAGCATATGTTGCTCATATGGAAGGAAAGGGAGATTTCTTTAGTAATGAAGAATCTTCTACTCTTGATAAAGATCAAAAAATTACTATTGCACTTAATGGTAAAGAGTTAGGTTCTTTTGACGGTGTGGCTTCTGAAATTATTGACGGTACATTTATGTCAATTTCTGCTTTAAATACTTTTTACAAAAAAACTATTGAAGATGCTAAGAAAAATAATGTTTTATGGTCACTACACCTTAAAGCAACAATGATGAAAATCTCTGATCCAATTATGTTTGGTTATGGTTTTGTTGCATTTTTCCCAGAAGTATTTGCTAAGTATGCAGATGTATTCGCAGAATTAAATGTTAATCCTAACCAAGGTATGTCTGATTTAGAGAACAAAATTGCTGGTCATGCAAAAGAAGCTGAAATCAAAGCAGCATTCCTTGCAGTAGTTGAAGGTGATTCTCCATCAATTGCTATGGTTGATTCTGATAAAGGAACAACTAACTTTAATGCATCAAATGATGTAATTATTGATGCATCAATGCCTGTTGTTGTACGTGAAGGTGGTAAGCAGTGGGATAGAACTGGAGCTGCAGTTGAGTGTGTTGCTGTTATTCCTGATTCTACTTACGGAATGTTCCATGCTGAAATGGTTGCAGACTGTGTTAAGAATGGTCAGTACGATGTTTCAACTATGGGTACTATGCAAAATATCGGTCTTATGGCTCAAAAAGCTGAAGAGTACGGTTCTCACCCAACAACTTTTGAATTAGCAGAAGCTGGTACGGTTACTGTAACTGGTGATGCTGGTGTTATTATGAGTTTCGAATGTGAAGCTGGTGATATATGGAGAATGTCTCGTGCTAAAGATGTTGCGATTAAAGACTGGGTTCGTTTAACTGTTGAAAGAACTGGACTTGAGAAAGTTCCTGCAATCTTCTGGTTAGATGATAAACGTGCTCACGATATTCAAATAAAAATCAAAGTAGATGCATTCCTTAAAGAGTTTGATACTACAGGTTTAGATATTCAATTTATGAATGTTACTAATGCTACTCGTTTTACAAATGCACGTGTACGTGAAGGTAAAATGACTATCGCTGTTACTGGTAACGTTCTTCGTGACCACTTAACTGATATGTACCCAATCCTAGAGCTTGGAACATCTGCTAAAATGCTTTCTATCGTTCCTTTATTAGCTGGTGGAGGTCTTTATGAGACTGGTGCTGGTGGTTCTGCTCCTAAGCATGTTGACCAATTTTTAAAAGAAGGTCACCTTCGTTGGGATTCACTTGGAGAGATTTTAGCACTTGCTGAGTCTTTACGTTTCTTAGGTCTTAAGAACTCTGACTCAAAGTTAACTGCACTTACTGCAGGTCTTGATTATGCAAATGATGCTTACCTAGATAACAACAAAGAGCCAGGACGTAAAGTTGGTCAACCAGACAATAAAGCTTCTCACTTCTTTGTAGCTCAATACTGGGCTAAAGCTCTTGCTGAGGGTGACAACACAGAATTAGCTGCTAAGTTTGCTCCAGTAGCTAAAGAACTTAAGGAGAAAGAAGATACTATTATAGCTGAGCTTCTTGCTGTAGAAGGTCAAGCTCAAGATATCGGTGGTTATTTCCATCCGGATGATGCTAAGGCTGAAAAAGCTATGCGTCCATCTGCTACACTTAACGCTATTATTGATTCAATATAGTTTTAAGTCTACTATGTGCTTTTTAGCACATAGTATTTCGTTTTTTCTATGATACTAATTTAGCAGTTTTATACAAAAGGCGAAAAACCTTTCATGAATGATACCTTGTTATACTTAAACAGTATGTGTTAGCACATACTGTTTAAGTGTATCTCTAACTGGTATCATACTATTTAATATTAGGGAGTTTTAATGAATGTAGGAAAAAGAGTAGGGATAGTCGGTGCTGGTAATGTTGGTGCAACAGTGGCTTATTCTCTAGTAATGCTTGGTGCCTGTCACGAAGTAATTTTACGTGATAATAAAATTGATGTAGCAAGAGGAAAGGCATTAGATATGTCTCAGGCCGCATCTGCTGTAAGAAGTCATACTGTTGTTAAAGTTGCTGAAGAGATGTCAGACTTAGTAAACTGTGACGTAGTAGTTATAACTGCAGGTAGTCCAAGACTTCCTGGTATGAGTCGTGATGATTTACTTATGATAAATGCAAAAATTACGAAAGAAGTTATTAAAGGTGTAGCAAAATACTCACCTGATGCAATCATTATAATGGTTTCAAATCCTTTAGATGCAATGACTTATGTTGCCCTCAAAGAGAGTGGTTTTGATAGATCTCGTGTTATTGGTATGGCTGGAATCTTAGACAGCTCAAGAATGGCTGCATTTATCCAAGAGAAACTTGGATATGGTGGTGGACAAATCCGTGCATCTGTTATGGGTGGTCATGGTGATGATATGGTTCCTCTTCCTCGTTATTCAACAGTTGCAGGAGTTCCTCTTTCTGATGTACTTACTGATGCTGAGATAGAAGAAATAGTTGAAAGAACTCGTAAGGGTGGAGCAGAAATTGTTGGACACTTAAAAACAGGGTCAGCTTATTATGCTCCTGCTAAATCAACAGCTATTATGGTTAATGCAATACTTAAAGATACTAAACAGATTTATCCTTGTGCCGTTCTTCTTGAAGGCGAGTATGGTTTCAACGATGTCGTTTCAGGTGTTCCTGTAATGATTGGTGCTAATGGTGCTGAAAAAATCCTTGAAGTAACACTTAATGAGCAAGAAAAAGTAATGTTTGAAAATTCTTGTAAATCAGTGCAAGGGCTTATTGATACACTAAAAGAAAATAATTTTTTTGACGGAGAGTAGTAAAATGAGTACAAGAATTGAAAAAGATACAATGGGTGAAATCCAAGTTCCTGTAGATGCTTACTGGGCTGCTCAAACGCAGAGAAGTATTCAAAACTTCGCTATTGGTGAAGAGACTATGCCATATGAAATTACAAGAGGTTTTTCTTACTTAAAAAAAGCAGCAGCTCTTGTAAATGCAGATTTAGGAACACTAGACCAAAAAATAGCAGATGCTATCGCACGGGCTGCTGATGATATGCTTGCAGGAAAACTTGATGGAAATTATCCACTAGTTGTATGGCAAACAGGTTCTGGTACACAGTCTAACATGAATAACAATGAAGTTCTTGCTAATCGTGCTACAGAAATTCTTGGTGGTGATTTTAGAACAGATAAACTTGTTCACCCAAATGACCATGTAAACAAATCGCAAAGTTCTAACGATACTTACCCAACAGCACTTCACATTGCTGCAGTTATCGCAATTGAAACAAAAGTTATTCCTGCTATACAAAAACTAAAAGCTACACTTACTGCTAAATCTGCTAAATTTGAATCAGTTGTAAAAATTGGTCGTACACACCTTCAAGATGCAACACCACTTACTCTTGGTCAAGAGATCAGTGGTTGGGTTGAGATGTTAAACAAGTGTGAAAAAATGGCTAAAGATTCTCTAGAAGCTGTTCGTGAATTAGCACTAGGTGGAACGGCAGTTGGAACTGGTCTTAATGCTCACCCAGAAATGGGCGAGAGAGTTGCTAAAAAGATAAGTGAATTAACTGGTCATGATTTTATCACAGCACCAAACAAGTTTCATGCACTTACTTCTCATGATGCTCTAGTGTATTCTCACGGAGCACTTAAAGCACTTGCAGCAGATATGATGAAAATCGCTAATGATGTAAGATGGTTAGCATCAGGTCCTCGTTGTGGTCTTGGTGAGTTAGAGATTCCTGCAAATGAGCCTGGTTCTTCAATCATGCCAGGAAAAGTAAATCCTACTCAAGCTGAAGCTGTAACTATGGTTACATGTCAAGTTTTTGGTAACGATGTAGCTATTTCTATGGGTGCTTCACAAGGAAACTTTGAGTTAAATGTTTTCAAACCAGTAATCGCATATAATTATTTACAATCATGTCGTTTACTTGCTGACTGTATCGTATCATTTAATGATCATTGTGCCCTTGGTTTAGAACCAGTTGCAGATAAAATTGATCACTTTTTACATAACTCATTAATGCTAGTTACTGCTCTTAACCCATATGTTGGTTATGACAATGCAGCAAAAATTGCAAAAACTGCACACAAGAACAACTCAACTTTAAAAGAAACAGCTATTGAGCTTGGTCTTTTAACAGCAGAAGAGTTTGACAAGTATGTAATCCCAGAGAATATGATCGCACCCAAGGCCTAAAGGCCAGTGCAGAAAAAACTAAATTTTTTTCTGTAAAAGCGTAATTAAAATTAAATTAAATTAAAATTTACAAGGAGAATAAATGAATATACATGAGTATCAAGCAAAACAAGTTTTTGCTAAATATGGTGTTCCAACACCAAAAGGTATAATGGTTGAGAGCGTTGAAGCTGCTGTTGAAGCTGCAAAAGAACTAGGTGGCCCAGTGTGGGTTGTTAAGGCTCAAATTCATGCAGGTGGTCGTGGTTTAGGTGGTGGTGTTAAACTTGCTAAGTCTATTGAAGAAGTAAGAGAACTTTCAGATGAAATTCTTGGTATGACTCTAGTAACACACCAAACTGATGCTGCTGGTAAACTTGTTAGAAAGCTTTACATTGAAGATGGTGCTGACATTAAAGATGAGTTTTACCTTTCTGTTGTTCTAGACAGAAAACTAGAAATGCCTTTAATTATGGCTTCTACTGAAGGTGGAATGAACATTGAAGACGTTGCAGAAAATACTCCTGAAAAAATCATTACTATCCCTGTTGATCCAGCGATTGGTTTTCAAGGTTTTCATGGTCGTGAACTGGCTTTTGGTTTAGGTATCACTGACAAAAACGAACAAAAGAAAATTATCTCATTTGCACAAAAACTTTTCAAACTTTATATGGAAAACGATGCAGAGATGATTGAAATCAATCCTTTAGTTAGAACTGGTTCAGGTGACTTTTTAGCACTAGATGGAAAAATGGGTTTTGACAACTCAGCTCTTGGACGTCAACCAGAGATCGAAGCTATGAGAGATTTAACTGAAGAAGATGCTGATGAAGTAGAAGCTGCTAAATATGGTCTTTCATATGTTGCTCTTGATGGTGAAATCGGTTGTATGGTAAATGGTGCTGGTCTTGCTATGGGTACTATGGATACTATCAACCACATGGGTGGAACACCTGCTAACTTTTTAGATGTTGGTGGTAGTGCAAACGCAGAAACTGTTGCAAAAGGTTTTGAGATTATTCTTAGAAATCCAAATGTAAAAGCAATTTTTGTAAATATTTTTGGCGGAATCGTTCGTTGTGATCGTATTGCTAATGGTATTATTGAAGCAACTAAACTTACAGATGTAAATGTACCTGTAATTGTACGTCTTGATGGAACAAATGCTCCAGAAGCTTCTGAAATTTTAAAGAAAGCAAATATATCTAACTTAATTGTTGGTGACGACTTAGCTGACGGTGCTGCAAAAGCCGTTGCTGCTGCGAAAGGAAACTAATTAAATGTCTATACTAGTAAATAAAGATACAAAAGTAATCGTTCAAGGTTTTACAGGAAAAGAGGGTTCTTTTCATGCTGAGCAATGTTTAGCATATGGAACTCAGATTGTTGGTGGTGTTACACCAAACAAGGGTGGTCAAACGCATTTAGGTAAACCTGTATTTAATACAGTTGCAGATGCAGTAAAAACTACTGGTGCTACTGTTTCTATGATTTTTGTTCCGCCTGCTTTTGTTGGTGATGCTGTTATGGAAGCTGCTGAAGCTGGAATTGATCTTGCTGTAATTATTACAGAAGGTGCTCCTGTTAAAGATATGCAAATGGCTAAAGCTCATGCAACTAAACATGGTATGAAAACACTTGGGCCAAACTGTCCTGGTATTATTACTGCCGAAGAGTGTAAAATCGGAATTATGCCTGGTATGATCTTCAAAAAAGGTAATGTTGGACTTATTTCCAAGTCTGGTACATTAACTTATGAGGGTGCTAATCAAGTTTGTAAAGAAGGTTTTGGTATTTCAACTGCTGTTGGTATCGGTGGAGATCCAATTATTGGTCTTTCATACCTTCAACTTCTTCCAATGTTTGAAGCAGATCCTGAAACTGAATGTATTGTTCTTATTGGTGAGATTGGTGGAGATCTTGAAATTCAAGCTGCTGCTTACATTAAAGAACACATTACTAAACCAGTTGTTGCATTTATCGCAGGTCAAACTGCTCCTAAAGGTAAAACAATGGGTCATGCTGGTGCAATCGTATCAGGTTCTGCAGGTACTGCAGCTGAGAAAATGGCTGCGCTAGAAGCTGCCGGTGCAACAGTTGTTGTTTCTCCAGCTGAAATTGGTCAAGCAGTAACTAAGGCAATGGCGAAAAAGTAATGATAAGAACTTTAGAATTACAAGACCTAAGTTGTGGTGCTTGTGCTGAAACTATTAGAACTGGACTTGACCTTGCAGGTTTTACATCTGTAAAGGTTACTCTTTTAACTCATCCTCATTCTGCGTCAGCTGAAATTATAGATGATGAACATTTTGAACTTTTTAAATCAGTTCTAAGAGGTCATGGTTACCGTTTAATTGATGATGAGCTACAAAAACCTGATAAACCATCAGGCGATTACGCTTAGTAATCTTTCTCTATATCTAAGGTAAGCGATTATAGCTTGCCTTTTTTTTAATCCTCAGTTTAATATTACTTAATATTTATATTTTTATGCTTTCCCAGAAGAAGTCTACATGCTTTTCAAAGTGTGTAGATAATGAGTTAGTAGATAAGTCATCAAAATGCATTAGGGTGATTTGCAGTCTTATGTAGAATAGGGTGGATAAAAACTCATAAGAGACCATCATAGGATCGCCAGAGCGTATAAGAGAGTTCTGCATCATTATAAATAAGCCCTCTGAGAGCACTTTAATATTTTTTTCATGGAACTCTGCTTGAAACTGCACTCTAAGCTCTCTATTTTGCATTAGCTCTATCATCAGTAATCTAAACATATTTTCATTCATCTTATCAAAAGTCAGCATCTTATGTTGTAGTGCAAACTTTTGCAAAAATGGCTTTCCTCTTGTTGCTAATTCCTTTATCTCATCAGATGAAAGAGAGAAGGGTGAAGAGAAAATACCCTTTGCTACTTCAAGGAATATCTCCTCTTTGTTTTTATAGTGATTATAGATAGCACTCTCCCTTATTCCCACTTCTGAGGCTATTTTTCTCACACTTGTGCCCTTATATCCCAACTGAGAGAATAGGGTAGTTGATACTTTGAGTATTTTCTCTTTAGTTCCGCTGCGTTTAGTAGGTGTCGTGTTTGTAGGCATTTAAGCTCCTTTTTTACTATATGAACACTTGTTAATATTAAACTAATTATATATGAACACTTGTTAATATCAGCTTATACCAAATGAACATATGTTCATATAGTAATCTTAATGAGTTAACACTTGTTCATATGTATAAAAAGCTGTATAAAGGTTTTTTTTAGTACAATCTCATAGGTACAAAGATAGTTACTTGAAGTCAAATTCAAGAGGAAAGTCCGAGCTGCTGTAAGACAGTGTTCCATTTAACGAATGGCCGTAGTAATACGAGGGAAAGTGCAACAGAGATTAGACTTCTATTCTAAGAATAGTAAAGGTGAAAAGGTGTGTGTAAGAGACCACCAGTTTCTATAGCAATATAGAGAGCTTGTAAACCCAACATGGCAGCAAGAAACAGATGGTTAGCGTCTTACAATGCTATTGTTTCGCTAGAGGCACAAAGTAATGTGTGCAGTAGATTAATAACTATTACTACAAAACTCGGCTTATTTGTACCTTATATAAATGTCACTAACTATAATAGGCAAAGCCAACTATAGTTGCAGGGACTAAAAGTCGCTACAATCCCCTAAAGCTACAAAAACATTAGTTTTTAAGATATCAATAGAGGTACTTCAAATGAAAAAATCAATAATATTATCATTAGCTATGTTGTTTAGTGCATGTGCTACACCGCATATAGAACATACACAAGACAATCTACTACAAATAACGATGAATGATAAGCTAATCATAAAAGGAGAGGGTAAACCTCTTTTGAAAAACACTATAAGGCTTCTTAACCTCACTATACAACATAGAGTTTTTCTTATGGATGATGATACTGTGCTTACCTACGAAGATGCTACTGCTAGTGTGGGCTACAGGTATAACTATGGTATACAGAAGACTGTAAGTATTATATTTCCCCAGTATAACTATGAACTAATCGATATCAAGGGTAATATTTACTTTTTTACACTTAAAGCTAATACAAATACTGAATACTTGATATTAGAAAATATGAATAAAAAAAGAATTAAAATGATTTACGGTTTAGACAAAAAACTCTTTGAAAAACTTTTAAGTGCACTATCTAAAGAAGAATCTCCTTCTCTAGAAAAATATATCTCTCTACAATCAACTGAAGCACATAAAGACATTAGCTTACATATAAAGAGCACTTGGGATATGAAAAGCTCTATTTTGAATAAGCTTGTTGCTAAAGTAGGTAGGAGAAAGATATAAAAGTATTTTTCAATAGAATTTACATTATGTTAACCAATAGTATAAAATAAGGATAAAGTAAGCAATATGAGTACAAAAGAACAACTAATTATAGATATACAAGAGTTATTAAATAGCCATGAAAATATCTCCACTACAACAATCAATCCTGATTTACTTGTATTCATGGACGAGAAAACACTTATCAGCATCATAGGCTCTCTCTTGGATCAAAAAGAGACTCATGTCGAGAATAACATTCAATGGCTTGAGCAATTTAAGAAAGATAAAAATAATTAACAATAAAAAATACACATATTTTATAACAATTTATTAGATTAGGCTTCCCTACTTCATGTACTTATAAAATAACAGTTTTTCCTATGTTAGCAAGCGTTATAATCGCGTAAGATTTGATTTAACATCAATAAAATATAACATATAGGATATTAACATGAGTAGTACAGACCTAATTCAACTTACAGAACAGACTAAAAAACTATCAGCAATGGTAGTAGAAGACGAAAAAGTAGCAAATGAGCTATTAAGTTCAACATTTAAAAACTTTTTTTCAAGTGTTGATTCATACTTTGATGGCGAATCAGCTTTAAAGTCATATACAGAAAACAGACCAGACATTGTTTTTGTTGATATTGTTATGCCAGGAATGGACGGAATTGAGCTTTCTCGTAAGATTCGTCAACTTAACCCTACTCAGATTATCATTGTGATTTCTGCAAGTAATGACATAGAGAAGATTTCTGAGTCTATTGAAGTTGGTGTTAACAGCTTTATTCAGAAGCCTATCGACACTAAAAAGATTATAGAACTTTTAACTGGTGTTGCAGCAATGGTAGCTAAAAAGAAAAAGATAGAGACTAAAACATTCTCAATCTCTCTTCCTTTGGATATTTACGACACAGTAAATGAAAATGCTAAGGCTGAAAGCATCTCTAAAAATGCTGTAATCATTAGAGCATTACGTAGTTTTTACGACTAATTCGAAATCTCTTATAGGTTTTATGTTTTATTAAGCATATAATCTATATAATTTCGGCTCAACAAAACAGTTGATAGTGGCCCCGTCGTCTAGCGGTTAGGATCCATGGTTTTCATCCATGTCACAGGAGTTCAATTCTCCTCGGGGTCACCACTTACACTTTATAAACAATCAAAAACTCAACATACATTAATCAAAACTTTGCTAAAATCACGAAAATAATTTTTAGGAATTTTAATGCTTAGATTTGCATCAAGTCCAACAGGTGATATGCATATTGGGAACCTCCGTGAAGCCCTTCTCAATCACCTAGTCGCACAACAAAACAAAGAAGATTTAATTATCCGTATAGAAGATACTGATAAAGAAAAAAATATTGATGGTAAAGACAAAGAGATACTAGATATCCTAGGTCTTTTTGGCATAGATTACTCTCAGGTTATCTACCAAAGCGAAAGTGTTCGTTTTCACTCAGCTATGGCACTGCAACTGATGCATGAGAAAAAAGCTTTTTCTTGTTTTTGTTCTGATGATTGGTTAGACAAGAAGAAAGAAGAATCAAAAGTTGCTAAAACACCATACTTATATGATGATGCTTGTCGTAACCTTCCAGCAGAACTTGTCATTGACAATACTAGCCCTTTTTGTATCCGTATAACAAGACCAGACACAGTTATAAAAATCAATGATAAAATCCAAGGTGATATGAGTTATGAGCCTTATGCTATGGATAGCTTTATCATTTTAAACCAATTAAAGATAGCTACATATGATTTCGTATGTGCTGTAGATGATATGTTAAACAACATCAGCATTGTTATTCGTGATGAAGACCATATGAGCAGTACACCAAAACAAGAACATATCAGAGAATCATTATCTTATGATAAAAAAGTGGAGTATGCACACTTAGCTACTATTTCAGGTGATGACTTTAGTGTTAAGCACTTGCTTGAAGAAGGTTTTTTACCTCAAGCAATATCAAATTATTTAATATCAATAGGAAATAAGACTCCTAAAGAGATATTTACAGTAGAAGAAGCAAAGGAGTGGTTTACTCTAGAGACTCTCTCTAAGGACCCTACTCCTTTTGATATAGAAACACTTCGTTCTATAAATGAAGAGCACCTTAAATCTCTTGATCCTAAAGAGTTATCGCGTTATGTTGGTTTTGCAGATATTGAAATAGGTGAACTTGCTCGTATTTACTTAGATGAAGCGAGAACTACTAAAGAGTTAAAGGCAAAAATAGCACCTATCTTCAGTGAGCGAGTTATTCCAGAAGCTTTAACTAAGTCAGTAGCAACAATGAAAGCTATTATAATTGCTGCACCCTACTTTGACAAGTATGATGATTTTAAAAACCATGTGATGAAAGAGTCTGGGCTTGAGGGAGAGAACTTCCTTATATCACTGCGCTTACTACTCACAAATGCACAAAACGGTCCTGAGATAGCCGAAATATATAAATATCTTAAAAATTATATTGGGGAGATTGTAAAATAATGGACATGATAATAGAAATAATTGAAGGTGTAGGTGGGATTTTTGTAAGTCTTATTAGTGTTTATATTTGGATTTTGATAATCACAGCTCTTTTAAGTTTTGTTAACCCTGACCCTTACAACCCTGTAGTTATGTTTCTTCACAGAATTACTAATCCTGTATATGTATTTCTAAGAAAGTTTATACGTACTGATTTTAACAACTTGGATTTAGCACCTTTGATACTCATCATTGGTTTACAAGTTCTTATAGTAGTCCTCAGCAGCCTGTTACGCTCGCTTTAGTCATCTTTAACAAAGACAATTGCATTTGATGAAAAGTTTCCAACCTTAGTTATAAGGATTAGTTTTGCATCTTCTGATGCAAACTTAAGGAAATAGTACTTTTGCCAGCTTACATTAGAATCAGTGAGCACAGTAAATTCATTATCTGCCTCAAGTTCTGTAATTATGCTTGCATTCATATCATTAAGTGTAAAACTCACTGCTGCTTTACTGTTTTTAGCATATAAATATATATAAAAATACTCACCATTATTATACTTCTTTGGATTCACTGCGTTAAGATACACACAGCTCACGACACCAGCAATACTCTTTTGATCATATATTTTTGAGCTTACAATATTTTCTTCACTACTTTCTCTTTGGGGTGAAATATCAAAGCGAGAAAAGGCATTATCATACGAGCAAGCACTCAGAAGTACTAATAATATGTTTATAGTTAAAAAAGTTTTCATTTTTGTCCTCTAATTAGCCCCGAATTATATCTTATTAAACTCTTCTTTTGTATAATCACATAAAATTTCAATAGGGGAAGTATAAAGTGAGCAAAAGATTAGCTGTAGCGTTTACTGGACCTTCAAATAGTGGAAAAACGACACTTATTTTAAAAGTAGCTCGCAAACTGATACATGAGCAAAAATTAAAAGTTGCTATTATTAAACATGATCCAAAAGATAAGGCTCATTTTGATGTTGAAGGTAAAGATAGTTATAAGTTTAGCGATACTGGAGCAGAGGTTATTGTAACCTCCCCTACTCGTACAACTTTCTTTTCTCAGCAACACTCAGAACTTGATGATATGATAAGACTCTTTGATGACTTTGATGTTTTACTTGTTGAAGGACTCAAAAACTTACCACTACCAAGAATAAGTGTATTTCGTAAGTCTCTTGATAGTGACTATTTTAGTTATATGGATGCACTTGCTACTGACTTGAGGATAGATTTAGATGCACATGATTTACCTCGTAACATAGACATACTCGACTTAAATAACATTCAAGAAGTTATCGAGTGGATACTTATAAATGCAAAAAAAGTTTAAAAAAGGAAAATAATGAGAGATATATTTGATGCGATACAGAGAAGTGCTAAAAGAATTAAAAATGCTATAGATGTTAAAGATATAGGATATTCACAATTAGAGAACAGTTCTGGTGAAACACAACTACAACTAGATATTCAATGTGATTTGATCATTCAAGAAGAATTTTCTAAGGTCTCTTCTGTTCATACAATAGCAAGTGAAGAGAAAGAAAAAGAGATGCTTTTAAATGCAAATGGTAAATACTTTATCGCTTATGATCCTCTTGATGGCTCATCTTTAGTAGATGTTAACCTTAGTGTTGGTACTATTTATGGAATTTATGAGGGTGCATTTGGCGCTGACAAAATGGTAGCAGCTTGTTACGTTGTTCATGGTCCTCGTGTTGAGATGGTTTTTGCAGAGAATAAAACAAAACTTTACCTTCTCCAAGATGGTGAGTTTGAGTTTGTAAAAGAGATAAGACTTACTCCTAAGGGTAAACTTATGGCTCCAGGTGGAACACAACAAAACTGGGCACCATATCACAAAGAGATGATAGATGGTTTCTTCTCTGAGGGTTATCGTCTACGTTACTCGGGAGGAATGGTTCCTGACTTACACCACATTCTTCTTAAAGGTGGAGGACTTTTCTCATATCCTGGTACAAGCGATAAACCAGAAGGGAAATTGCGTCGTCTTTTTGAAGTATTTCCTTTTGCTTTTATATATGAGAAGTCTGGTGGTCAAGCTATAGATGGTGCAAATAAGCTTATGAGCTTAGGTCATGGACATATTCACGATACTGCTATCTGTTTTTTCGGTTCAGACTATGAGATAGACAGAGTAAGAGAGGTTTACGCAAAAAATGCCTAATAAGCCAAAAGACAAGTTTCAACTTTATCTCGATGAGATGTTGCAAAAGCTACAAGCTTGTCAAGTAAGTAAGGGTCACAAAAGCTGTAGCCTTTGTGAATTTTACTTCAGATGCGAGATAAGAGATGAGTATGTAAAAGCTGTTTACAACTCTATGTCTAAAGGTGAGACTGGTGGATTTGAATTTTAAATTCAATCTACTAGCCACTAGTTCCCAAACACTTTCAAAATCCCTTCAAAAATGTTTACAAGAAAATTACAAGTATAAAAATTCTATACTATTGTAAAAACAAGTAGTATAAGGAAAACAATGAATCAAAACAATATTAAAAATGCAGTAGAAGCATCACTAGTGGCAGATAGTTACCTTTTAGGCTCTCATTGGATTTATGATGTAAATCAGTTAAAAAGTTTAAAAATCGACTGGAATGAGCTCAATGCTCCTTGTGCCAAGTGGCATGAGGGAAAAGAAAAAGGTGATTTTACACACTATGGTGATCATACAAAATGGCTACTAAATCATGTAAAAGAGTCCAAGACTTTTGACATACAAGTTTATAAACAAGTATGGCTTCAAAATATGAAAGACTATAAGGGTTACATAGATGGTGCTTGTGCTGATACTATAAAAATCATAGAAGAAGATGAAAGTGCTGTAGTTGGTTCAAGTTCACACGACCTCTCAATAGTTGGAAGAATAGCTCCACTCTTATATGTAAGCGATACAAGACAAGAGTTTTTAGCAAATGTAAAAAGTTTTGTAAGTTTTACACATAATAACGAAACAGTTTTAAATGTCGCAGAACTCTTTGCTAATATTCTTTACGATGTAGCAGATGGTGAGAAGATAAAAGATGCTCTAGATAAAGCTACAGTACCCAAAAAGATACAGAGTGCTTTTGAAAAAGGAGTATCAAGCAAGGGTGAAAACACCTTTGATACTATACTAAAGTTTGGTCCAAGTTGTACTGTCCAAGGTGCATTTGAAGCAACTCTGCACCTTCTTATAACATATGATAACTTTAAAGAAGCAATGGTTCAAAATGCCAAAGCAGGAGGAGACAGTTCTTCAAGAGGTATGATAGTAGGGATGCTTATGGGTGCTGCAAATTGTACTATTCCTTCATCTTGGAGAGAAGGTACTAAAGGACTCTAAGTTTTAAATATAAATACTCAATTTATTGATAAATCTAAGGCTATTTAGATAAAATAACATCAATACATTTGACAGGACAAAAAATTGAGTAAATATATAACAACACCTATATACTATGTGAATGGTGAAGCCCATATTGGACATGCTTACACTACTTTTATAGCTGATACAACTGCTAGATATGAGAGACTAAAAGGTAACGAAACTTACTTTTTAACTGGTACTGATGAACATGGCCAAAAGATAGAAGAGTCAGCACAAAAGCATGGCAAAGAGACACAAGTATTTGCTGACGAAATCAGTGCTACTTTTAAAACTCTTTGGGATGAGTTTGAGATAAGCTATAACAAGTTTATTCGTACAACTGACAAAGACCATATGGCTGGTGTTCAAAAAGCATTTTTACATATGTTTAACAAGGGTGATATTTACAAAGACTTTTATGAAGGTCACTACTGCGTTAGTTGTGAGACATTTTTTCCTGAAATGCAACTCATAGATGGCGAATTTTGTCCTGACTGTGGTCGCGCTACAAGTATAGTTAAAGAAGAAAGTTACTTCTTTAAACTCTCAGAGTACGAAGACAAACTCCTTAAACACTACGAAGACAATCCTGACTTTATCATGCCACGTTCACGTGTAAACGAAGTAAAGAACTTTGTAAAAGGTGGACTACGTGATCTTTCTGTAACACGTACATCTTTTACTTGGGGTGTAAAAATGCCTGAGTCTCTTAATGATGACAAACATGTTATGTATGTATGGTTAGACGCCCTACTCAACTACATTACAGCACTAGGTTATGGTAAAGATGATGCGAACATGGACTTCTGGCCTGCGTCAACTCACTTTGTAGGTAAAGATATCCTGCGTTTTCATGCTATTTATTGGCCTGCATTTTTAATGAGTCTTGACTTACCACTCCCCAAAACTATTGGTGCTCACGGTTGGTGGACTCGTGATGGTGAAAAAATGAGTAAATCTAAGGGAAATGTAGTCTCTCCAAAAGAGGTTGCAGACGCTTACGGTATGGAAAACTTACGTTACTTTATGCTTCGCGAAGTTCCTTTTGGTCAAGATGGTGATTTTTCTCAACGTGCCTTTATAGACCGTATCAATTCTGAGTTATCAAATGACTTAGGAAATTTACTTAATCGTATCATCGGTATGAGTGGAAAGTACTCTGAGTATGAGATAGATAGTGTAAATGTAGAAAAGTATCATACAAAAGAGCTTGAGGCTATGAAGAAAGTTTTAGACTCACTTGATCACTACATGAGTGAAATGCAAACGCATAGATACCTTGAAGAGTTATGGAGACTGTTTTCTATTGGAAATACTGCTATTACTGAGCATGAGCCATGGGTAAAGATAAAAAATGAGCAAAAAGATGAAGCACTTGCTACTGTAGCACTTGTTGCAAACATTTTAGCAAAAGCAGCTATTATGCTCTCCCCTGTTATGCCTAAAACAACTGAGACTATCGCTGACGCTTTAAACTTTGAGATAAATAATGCTAGTTATATAGATATGGTAATTGATAAAAAGCTATTAAAACTATTTAATATCAAAAAAGTTCCTCCTCTTTTTCCTCGTGTTGATGAGCCTTTAATGCCTGAAGCTCCTAATGCTGAACCTAATCCTCCTAAAGAAGAGAAAAAGTCTTCTAAGCAAAAAGAGAAGTTCGATTCATCGGCTAGTTTTGATGACAACCTTATAGAAATTGGTCAGTTCTTTGAAACATCACTTAAAATAGGAACTGTTTTAGAAGCAGAAGAAGTACCTAAAAGTAAAAAACTTCTCAAACTAAAAGTTAGTCTTGGCGAGAAGGATACACGCCAGATAGTAGCTGGAATACGAGAATTTTACTCTGCAGAATCTCTAGTAGATACACAAGTATGTGTAGTTGCTAACCTTAAACCTGCAAAACTAATGGGGATTATGTCTGAGGGAATGCTTCTTGCTGCTAAGGATGAAGATGGTCTGTGTTTAGTAAGACCGGAAAAACCTAAAAAGGCAGGCACACCTATTGGATGAGACTTGAAAATGTCCTCGCACTAACAAATGCAAAACTTTTAAATAAACCATTTGTAAGTAATTTTACCGATATTGTTTTTGATGTGAAAAATGTCAAACGTGGTGACTTATTCATTGCATTTGATGAGTCAAGCATTGAAAATGCAATACTAAATGGTGCCTATGGAATTATTTTCAGTAAACCTACACAAATCAGTGACAGTGAAATAGCTTGGATCAAAGTCCAAAGCCTAGATGATGCACTCAAGCGCCTTCTGCGTTTTAAACTTTTAGATAAAGACATAAGAGTATATGAAACTAATGAAATTGTACTCAAACTAGCACTTCAAATAGTAACGGAGCCTAGTTTTATAGCTATTAGTGGAAGTATTCTTGATATCGCGAAACAACTTTGGAATATTGAAGACTCTTCTTATATTCTTTTTTCTTCAAGTTTAAGTGATAAAGACATCTTTACTAAAACCATAGAACTCTCAAACACTACATATAAAAGTATAAATATAATTGAACAAACACTTTTTGAGACATCTTTTATATATAATGATGTATTTTACGAAAGGCAACTTATATCACCCTTTTTCATACCCTATTTAGAGATACTACTACACCTCTTTAAAAACCTAAAAGTAAATTATAGACTTCGTAAATTTACTCCAATAGGACATTTTGAAGCCGTCTTTACAAATAAAAAGTTTGAGGTAAAAGAGTTCGGGACAAGTGATAAAGTACTTATATTTGAGAAAAATAGCACTCTTGTAGAATCTCAAATAACATTCTTACAAAGTGAGGCAACTTGGGCAAAAATAGTGTATGTAATACCCCAAGATAATACAAAGCTAATTAATAAAGTTGAGAATAAAGAGTCTTTAATTGTTTATAAAAATAAGAATGAAATTCTTAATGCTCTAAAGAAACATCACTTTCATTTTGCATTAGTTATCGGTGCAAATAAAGATCTACTTGACAAACATGTTAACCTTCAAATGCAACCAAATTTATTCGACTTTAAATAGTCTAAGTGGTTTATTTTGTTAAACTATTTTGATATCGCCACTAAGTCATTTAATGACAAATATACTCTATTATAGCCCTTGAAATATAAAATATATACAAAGTTTTTGATATAATATTAGACTAAATATTAATATACAGAGTGAGTCATTATGAACCGTAGAAATTTTTTAGCAACAGCAACCTTAACTTCTACAGCCTTCGTTTTAGATGGCTGTAATGACGAGAATCGCCAAGCAATAGACTACTCAAAACATCCTCATAAAAAAACAGATAAGAAGACTGTTAATATTAATAAAAATAAAAAAACTCTTATAAAGCTAGCGACTTCTTGGCCTGCACACTTTCCTATAATGGGGACAGGTGTTGAAAAATTTGCACAAAGAGTTAAAGATGTTAGTGGTGGTAGTTTAGAGATAAAAATATACCCTAAAAATACACTTGTACCTGCATTAGCTGTTTTTGATGCTTGTTCTAGTGGTGAAATCGATGCTTATCATTCAGGACCTTACTATTGGAAAGGTAAAAACTCTGCGTTTTCCCTCTATAGCGGTTTACCTTTTGGTTTTACAGCGGAAGAGATTAACTCATGGTTAACATTTGGTGGTGGTTTGGAGTTATGGAGAGAACAGTATGCTAAGTATAACCTTCACCCTTTTGCAGGTGGAAATACAAATATACAAATGGGTGGATGGTTTAGAAAACCTATAGAGTCCCTTGAAGATATGAAGGGTTTAAAAATGCGTATTCCTGGTTTAGGTGGAGAAGTTTTTTCTAAAATGGGTGTAAATCCAGTACTTTTACCAGCAGGAGAGATATATACATCACTTGAACGCGGTGTTATTGATGCGACTGAGTGGGTTGGTCCAGCACTCGATATAAAAATGGGCTTTTATAAGGTTGCTCCTTATTATTATTCAGGTTGGCATGAACCAGGTTCTATTTTAGAGCTTACTTTTAATAAACATACATGGAGTAAACTCGCATTCGAGCATCAGTCTATTATAGAAGTATGTGCTAGTGAGATGAATGCAAACATGACCTCTGAATTTCATCATGACAACATATATGCACTCTCTAAACTACAAGACCTTGGAGTTACACTAGGTCACTTTCCACAAGATGTAAATATAGCTGGGAAAAAGGCTCTTAAAGAAGTCATAACTGAGCTCAGTTTTAAAAACAAAGATTTTGAGAAGGTATACACATCTATCAATGAGTATCTGAAGCTTTCTCGTGCATGGAGTGATGTAAGCCTAAGAAACTTTCTCAATGAGAGATAACAGCTACTATTTTACTTTAACTGTGTAAGATTATACACACATTTATACTACGGATTTTTATTGAAAAAACTTTTTTGCACTATACTATTTTCACCTCTTTTAATCTTTGCATCATTTAATGCAACAATAATTGACAATACAACACTCCAACCTATAATAAACGCGGTGGTTTGTAATGCCAATCAAGACACAATAAGTGATGCTAATGGTAGTTTTTCCCTTGATTCTAATGATACAACTATACTTCACATTAAAGCTCATGGGTATAGACCACTAGAATTTAAAGCTACTACAAAGAACAGACTATTTAAACTAGAAGCCATAAAAGTCAAAGCCCTCTACTTAACTTTTTGGGGTGCTAGTAATAATTCTAGAACACTTAAAAACCTACTTCATATTATAAAACACACACAGGCTAATGCTATTGCAGTGGATGTAAAAAATGAATACGGTTCAACATCTTTTCTCACATCATTTAAACAAGCCAACTCCTATGGTGCACAAAAAAATAGAACAAACCGTAATATACAAAAGTTTATACAAACAATGAGAGACAAGAACATCTATACAATAGCAAGGATTGTTACCTTTAAAGATGAGATTCAGGCTTCACATAATCCTAAGTATGCTATTAAGAGAGATGATAACGGAAGTATCTGGAGAAACCATGACAGTATGGCATGGGTTGACCCTTTTGATAGGCGCTCACATAAATACACCATAGCAATAGCCAAAGAAGCAGCAAAAGTTGGTTTTGATGAAATCAACTTTGATTATATTCGTTTTCCAGCTAAATCAGGACTGAAATATTCAAAAGAAAATACAAGAGAAAACAGAATTAACGCCATAGAAACCTTTCTTGATAGTGCAAAAACAGAGTTACAACCTTACGGGACTTTTATCTCTGTTAATGCTTATGGAAATATCCTATGGGGACATAAAGATGATGATAACAACATAGGTCAAACCCTAGAATCTTTAGCACTTCATTCTGACTATGTAGCACCTATGCTCTATCCTTCTGGATTTGCTGCTGGTTCATTTCAGCATAAATATCCAGCGGATCACCCATATGCAGTGATTTATCGTAGTTTGAACAATATAAAAGATAGAGTAGACATAAGAAGAGTAAGACCTTGGTTACAGTACTTTAGGGACTATAAAAGTAAAAAAAGACCCTATCAAAGATATGAAATTCAAGAGCAGATTCGTCCAACCAAAGAGTTAAGAACAAATGGCTGGATGATGTGGTCGCCCTCCAGTAAATACAATATTGGCTATATCTTACCTTAGCCTAATATGTTTTAATGCATCTCTGAATTGTTTAGACTGAGGTAAATACATCTCAACTAAAGCATGAAAATCCTTAGAATGGTTCATATGCTTTAGGTGTGCTAGTTCATGCACAACTACATAATCTATAAGATTTTTATCTACCTTCATAAGTTCAGTATTAAAAGTGAGTACTCTTTTTGAACTACAACTGCCCCATCTACTTTTCATTTTTCTATACTTTATCATATCAAACGAAAGACCCATTTCTTTTGAATAAAATTCTGTTCTCTCACTTAAGTAAGTAACAGCACGGCCCTTATAAAAATCATCATAACATTTCATTATTTTTTGGGGTGAGTTGATTCGGACTCTGTTGAGTTTATCTCTTAATAAAGTTGCTTCTTGGCTATCTATACTGTACTTTTGAGAAAATAGTAAAACTTCGTCTTCGAGGTTCATATCCAAAGATGTATATGTTTTGTGTTTTTTAAACTGCTTTTGTATCCAAGAGTCACGTAACTCTAAAAGATTTAAAATATAGTCGTGAGACTTACTTGAAGTCTTAATTAGTATCTTGTTCTCAGACTCGATACCTATGTATGTGTTTTTTAATTTTGAGTTATACTTTAACTCAACCTCATAACCCTTGTAAAGAAGCTTACTCATAAACGATAGGGTCTGTCTCTCCAGCTTTAAGAAATCCATTTAAACGCAGACGGCAACTATCGCATACACCACAGGCTTCTTTTTCATTTTTATAACAAGACCAAGTTAACTCAAGAGGTGATGCAAGTTCTAAAGATTTTTTGACTATCTCTGACTTTAAAAGATGTACTAAGGGCATATGAATAGTAATATTTGTCGCATCTTTTGTACCAAGATTAATAGCATTTTGCATAGCCTGTATATAAGTCTCTCTGCAGTCAGGGTAACCACTGCTATCTTCTTGAACTACACCGATGCTTATAAGTTCTGCTCCCTCTTTCTCAGCAATTGCTGCTGCCATACTTAAAAATATACCATTGCGAAAAGGTACATAAGTGATAGGTACGCCCTCTTCTACTCCTGATATAGGAACATCTATTTTTGAATCAGTTAATGCTGATGCACCGAGATGTTTAAAAAAGTCTAAATCAAGACTATATTTTTGAGATACTTTTAAATACTCGCAAATAGATTCAAAACACTCTTGTTCTTTCGTTTGTGTTCTTTGTCCATAATTAAAATGAACAGCTATAATTTCATAACCATCATTTTTCATCATCTGTGCACTCAAAGTTGAGTCCATACCCCCACTCATTATACAAACAGCTTTTTTAACTAAATTTTTATTTTTCATGATAGTATTTTAACATATTTTCTTCAGCTTCTTTAAAACAAAATGCTACTACAACAGATATATATAATAAATAAAGGATTATACAATGGATGTTTCATCAGCAAATTCTTGTTCTGCTATAGGTCTCACAGTACAAAAAAAGCACAAGATGTTCAGGCACAACAAGTTTTAAAAGTACAAGAGAGTTCAGCACAGCAGATACAGCAAACATAACAAGCTACTTCTCGAAAAACAGGTATAGGTTCTCATTTAAACATTAGTGCATAAGCCCTATTCATAAGTACATTTAGCTATAATAGTATTTATGATTGAACTTGATAACCGAACAAATCTCATAATAGATATATCCCTCCTGCAGTTAATATCAGATACCCTAACAAACAAAGAGATTGAACTTATTATCACTTCAAATAGTGAGATACAAAGTATCAATGCTGAGTGTCGAAATATCAATAAACCTACAGATGTACTTAGTTTTCCTTATGAAGAGATGCCTATGAGTCCACTTGGAAGTATAGTAATATCAGAAGATTTTGTTAAAGAAAAAGCTAGTGAACTTGGGCATACTGACTCAGATGAACTAACATTACTTTTTATACATGGACTACTCCATCTCTTAGGATATGATCATGAGATTGACAGTGGCGAGATGCGTGAAAAAGAGAAAGATATTATAGAGTTGTACACTCTTCCAAATAGTTTAATAGTAAGAAACCAAGGATAAATATGGATTATATAGTTTTTTTAGCTGCGATGGCTGCACTAATATTTGGAGCGGACTTCATCATTAAAGAGTCTGAGCGTATAGCTCTTCATTTTAATATCTCTCATTTTGTTATCGGTGCTACTCTTGTAGCATTTGGAACTAGCTTACCTGAGATGGCAGCTTCTATGATGGCTGCCTCACAAGGCAAGAGTGATATGGCAGTTGCTAATGTACTTGGAAGTGTTATCTTTAATATTACTCTAGTACTTGGTTTAGTTCTTTTTATAGCAAAGTCTATGAAACCTGAACGCGACTTATTCTCAAAAGATAGTGCCTGGGTTGTAGTGCCTGTTGTGATTTTTTTACTTATGATTCAAGATGGTGTTATTGGCAGAGTAGATGGAATCATCTTTCTTCTTCTCATGATTTCATACCTTATTTTCTTATTTACAAGTTCAAAAGATGACTTAGAAGGTGAGATTGATGAGAGTTTAACACAGAAGTTTAACTGGTCTAAAACACTAGTTTTACTTACTATTGGTTTTATCTTTACTATAGGTGGTGCAAACTTTGTCATAGAGAGTGGTACAAGCATAGCTAGAAGCCTAGAGGTGAGTGAATGGATTATAGGTCTGTTTCTTATATCACTTGGAACTTCTCTTCCTGAACTAGTAGTATCACTTGTTGCTATTAAAAAAGGTAACTCTGACATAAGTATAGGAAATATTATTGGTTCGAATGTAGCAAACTTTTCTATGGTAATTGGTGCCTCGTCTCTTATTCATCCACTTATAGTTAACATTCAGGATAATAGTTTTGATATTTTTATAATGGTAGCTGCATCACTTACTCTACTTTTTATCCTAGCAAACAAGCTCTACAACAAAGCAGGTGCAATTTTCCTTTTTGCTATCCTCGCTCTTTTTATACAAAACAGCTTTTAGGCTGTTTCTTTAGAAAACATTTTTTTAGAGAGTTTACTTTTTAATATACTCAAGCTCTAAGAGCTTGTTGTAAATATCTGATACTATTGCTCCCGCTGCATGACCACCATGCCCTCCATGCTCAACCATAACCATCACAACATACTGAGGATTTTTATAAGGACCATAAGATGTAAACCAAGCATGAGAACGATTATAGTGAGCCATTTCATGTTCTAGTTGTCTTTTTTTAATATCTTGTTTGATCGCTACAACCTGTGCTGTACCTGTTTTACCAGCGATGATAACCTTAGAATGCAGGTAAGATGTTGCTGTTCCCTTTAGGTTATTACAAACTTCATACATAGCCTTTTGAATTACAGGGAGTTGTTTTTTTTCTTTCTCATTTAAAACATTTTTATATTTATCTTCATACTTTTTACCATTAATCTCATATGCAAGATGGGGAGTTGGTACTCTTCCTGTAGCGATAAAAGCCGTTTGCTGTGCAATCTGAAGTGGTGTGACAAGGAAATCACCCTGCCCAATGGACATATTAGCAGTTTCACCGATATTCCATATTTTATTATACTTTTTTAGTTTCCATTCACGTGAAGGTACTACTCCCATAAACTCATACGGTAAGTCTATACCAGTCTTTTTACTAAAACCATAACGCTTAAGTCCAGTACTCATTTTACGGTTACCGAGGATAAGGCTTCCCTTATAAAAAAAGTCATCACAGCTCTCACGAATTGCCTTATTTATATCCGTATGCCTATGCCCTTTTCTCTTCCAACATCTAAAAGTACGTCCCCCTAAAGGAAGTGAAGACCTACAGTCTACACCCCATTTACTGGATAGATCAGTTGAAATATATAAAAGTCCTAACATTGGTTTAATTGTTGAGCCTGGTGGATATAAACCATGAATTAATTTGTTTGTAAAGGGATGATCCATACTAGAAGATAAACTATCATACATTTTATATGACACTCCTAATACAAACATATTGAGATTATAGTTAGGAAAACTTCCTGCTGCAAGGATGGAACCATTAACATCCATCACAACCATTGCACCAACCTTCCCTTCAAAAAGCTTAGACATATAAGTTTGTAATTCCATATCAATAGTTAACTTTAGCTTTTTATCTTCATCCGCTTTGACATAACTGAGCTGGGCTACTTCTTGATTACTTGCATTTACTTGGACTTTACGTATTCCTGATTTTCCTTGTAGGTAGTTGTTATAGTACTTTTCTATACCTGTTTTTCCGATATAACCAATGAGTCCAAGAAGTTTATCCTTGCCTATTTCCTTTTTATTTGCACGTGACACATAACCTACCATATGTGCAGCAATATTTTTATAAGGGTAGTAACGCTTTGGAGCTGGGATAATTTTAATATTTTCTCTAAGGTTTAGGATTGAATAGACTGGTAAAATCTCATCATAAGGTACAAAGTGCACTATGTCTATATAGTTATGGTTGTAATATGACTCTTTTTTCTTGTAGTTTTTTAGCATAGTTTCTATACTAAGGGAAGGAAGAATTTTTTTGAGTGTTTGCATCTCTTGATTTAGCACTTCTTTATTCTTTTTACCAGTTAAGTGTGGTGCAAGTTGTAGTCTAAAACCTAACTTATTTATAGCAATGGGTCTATCTTTTATATCAACTATTTCTCCCCGAACCGGCACTATTTTTTCATACTTGATTGTATTTTCTTCAGATAGTTTTACATAATGACTATGAGAGTTTATACTGAGGAAAAAAACTCTTACCGTTAAGGCTAACCATGTTGAGGCAAAAAAAAAGATTATTAGTTTATTTTTCATAATATACTCAGTAATAAAAATTCAATTACTATATAGTATACTATATAGTAATTGAATTCAGGGGACGATAAAAGAAAGATACTAGACATCAAAGAAAGGAATAAAAAGTAACCTATATAAGCTATCAAAACATTTGAGAGTTTTATACACCAAGGACAAAAAAAGTTTTGATTTATTTTAGGCATTATAAATTTATATATGAAATAAAAGTATATGATTGAGCTAAAGAGCATATACCCATGGTTTGATTCAAAAATGACAAGACAAAAGGATAAAATCAATATACAAGAATAGTCATTACGAGCGAGTGATCTTGTTAAAAGTACAAACAGTACTGCTAACATAGGTGTTAAGTATGAGTGTATACTACTCAAAGAGCTATACAGTACAAAGATAACTATGTAAGCAATAAGCTCTACAGAGTTTTGATGAGTGATACTTCGTTGCATATTGGAAAGTGTTTACATTTAATACAATCAGCCCAAATCTTATGTTCTGGGAGGGACTCTTTTGGAATTTCAACAAAGCCTAAGCGTTCAAAAAATGCTTGTTTGTAAGTAAGGCTAAGTACTCTTCTTATACCTAAAGAAGAAGCTTCTTCTAGTGCTTTTTTCACTAAGTTCTCGCCTATTTTCTGACCACGAATACCATCTTTTACTATAAGAGAACGTACTTCTGCTAAATCTGTTGTGTGAATGTGTAAAGCAGTAAAACCAACAAGTTCCCCTTCTTTATACGCGAGTGTATAAGAACGAATATTTGTCGCTATTTCATCTTCACTTCTATCGAGTATTACACCACTCTCTATTTCAGGAAGTATCAACTCTCGCATTTCATGAATTGTTGCAAGAGTTGCTTTCTCATAGTTAATCTTCACTATCACTATCGCTTTCATTTTCATTTTCTAATAATATATCGTGGATTACCTTATTTACTTTATGTGTTCCTTTTTTCTTTGAACTTGAGACTGTCATTGCATGTGGAAACTCACGTCTTAATGCACTTTGCTCTTTTTGATTGAGTTTATCTATTTTAGTAAATATTTGTAAAATTACTTGGTTTTCTCTTACATGTTCAAAAAGGAATTCACTTACTTGTGTATCAATATCTAAGTGAGGATGTCTACAATCAATAAGATGTATAAAAAGTTTTATCTGCGTACGTTCGGCAATGTAATCAGTTAAGTTTTTTTCCCAGTCATGCTTAATAGACTTAGAAACTTTTGCATATCCAAAACCTGGTAAGTCAACAAACTTTGCTAAGAGTTTTTTGTTTTCATTATCTCTGTCTATAAATGTCACATCAAAGTAGTTAATTAGTCTTGTTTTACCTGGAGTTGACGATACTTTAGCTAAACCTTTGTGGTTTGTTAAAGCATTAAGTAGGGAACTTTTTCCTACATTCGAGCGTGCCATAAAAACAACTTCATTTTGTTCCTCTGACTCTGGGGCCGAGGCAACATTTGGTGCTGATGTTATAAACTTTGCTTCTACTATTTCTACCATTACTTTTTCTCCTCTTGATTCGAATCATCTGCTATATTAAATATCATAATTACTGGTTCCTTTTTAAGACCTTTGGCATGAGCTTCTCCAGTTATTACATTAAGAATAACTTCATCACCTAGAATCTCTTTCTTTTTATCTATTTGTTTGAGATAAACATTTGTGTAAAAGTAGTATTCTTTTTTCTCTGGAAGGTAGATCACCTTACCAGCAGTTCCTCTGTATCTAGCCCCTTCTTTTGTTAGTATTTTAAAAGAGACATCTCCAAGTGCTATAAACTTTGTTGGTTGGTTTTTTGCATCAGTATATATAGTAACCTTAGATGCATTTAGTTCATCATTTTTTTTGATTATGCTTACATGGCCTTCAAAGATAGAAATACCCTTAGTCTGATCAGTATCAAAAGCATCTGCTATGATTTTCAATTCTTGTGAGAACAAGAAGTTACTTAAAAAAAATGTTATTATAAATATATATCTCATATTTTACTCTCTTTGAGTTGGTATTGAACTGTTACTTGTTTAGACTTCATAGTATTGTTTATCGAGTCATATACAAAAGAAGCCCCTCTCATACTATTTTTATCTCGATGTGCTAAGTAATCATCTTGTGTTTGTGCTATAGAGTTTTTTGTATTATAGTTAAGCGTATCAGACTCAAATGTAAGCCCATCCTCTCTTTCATACAATACATTGCCTTTTAAATCTATGATATTATTTTTATATATTCCATTATCTGCTTGCATATTTGAGATGAATTCTTTAGAATTGTCAGTAAAGTTGACATCATCTACAATATATCTCTCAGTATACCTAAGAGCTTTACTACCAGCCATAATTGTCTGTAATCCTGTACTTTCTAGTTCATACATAACAAAACTACCCATCGTGAGAACTGGAACATCACCAAACTCTTGCTGTTTGATTTTGAGAGGTTGAAAAAGTATGTATATCAACATTAGTGCACTAAAAATGGAGATAAAAAATATATTTATATTAATAATCTACCCCTTAGTCCAAACAGATAAAAATTCCTCTCGTTGGTCATTCTCATCTACTAAAATATCTATCATCTCTCTAACTGCTCCATGCCCACCCTTGCTTAAAAGAGTAGTATCAACAAGACAACGTATCTCTCTTACTCCATTAGCAGGTGTAAAACTACGACCAGCAAGACTCAGCATATTATAGTCGTTTAAGTCATCACCAATCGCCGCAACTTCAAACATACGCAAACCTAAAGAGTCTATGATTTCTTTTATAACTCTATCTTTGTCTTTTATGCCTTGATGTAAGTTCTCTATACCTAGCTCCTTTGCTCTGCGCTTAACTATCTCAGACTTACGCCCAGTAATGATAGCGACTTGGTGTCCGAGTTTAATCCAAGTAGTGATACCTAAACCATCTTTAACATTAAAAGTCTTACTCTCAATACCATCGTTTGAGTATGTAAGACCTCCATCGCTAAGACAGCCATCAACATCTAAAACAAGCAGTTTAATCATAAAGTACCTTTTGTACTTGGTGTTCCTATACGCTCATTTTTTGTAGTAGCTCTACGAATAGCAACAGCTAAAGACTTAAATGCAGCCTCTATGATGTGGTGCTTGTTTTTTCCTCTTAGTTCTACTATATGTACTGATAGTCTTGCGTTGAGTACCACGGCACGGAAAAACTCTTCAACAAGTTCTGTATCAAAGTTTCCTACCTTACCTGTGGGTGAGAGTTCAAACACTAAAAATGGGCGGTTACTAAGATCTAAGTCACAAGAAACACAAGCTTCATCCATAACGATGTTAGCACTTCCAAAACGCTCCATACCTTTAACAGGGTAAATAGCCTGAGCGATAAGTGAACCAAGAACGATACCGATATCTTCCACACTATGGTGGTCATCTATATGAGTATCTCCTTTACAGCTTACAGTGATGTCCATAAGTGAGTGTTTAGTAAAACTCTCAAGCATATGGTCTAAAAAACCAACACCTGTATTCATATCTGCTTTTCCTGTTCCGTTTAACTCTAAACTTACAGTGATGTCTGTCTCTTTTGTTGTTCTTGTTTTACTTATCATTACTAGTCCTCTTTTATTATAAATGCTTTGTTGAAAATACTACTCTTTTTGTAGTCGCGTGCTTCTTGCTCACTCTTAAAACCAGTAAGTACCACTTTAAATATTCGTCCATTTGGAGTCTCTACATCTTTGATTATCGTTGTATAACCATCTGTGTGGTCGTACTTCTCTTGAGTAGCTAAAGCTCCGTCTATCTTAGAAAAAGATGCAATTTGAAGGGCAAAGTTACCAACAGATTTTTTCTGTGGAGCTTTTTTCATCTCTTTTTTACTAGGGATTTTTCTCTTACCCTTTGTCTCAAAACCTAAGATCTCTAAAGTTACAGGTGCTGTTCCACGACCCACCATATCTATCTCATGAGCTGCTTTGTTTGAGAGGTCTATGATTCGAGTAGCAATAAATGGACCCCTATCGTTAATGCGCACTATTGTAGTTAGACCATTTCTCTGGTTGGTTACTTTTACTATAGTGTTCATAGGCAAAGTTTTATGTGCTGCTGTCATACCGTACATATTGTAAGTCTCACCGTTTGATGTAAGTTTACCGTGAAAATCAGGACCATACCAAGAGGCATTTCCTTTAAATGTATCTCCAACACTCACAACAGTTGGATAATACTTAATCCCACGAATCGTATAAGGTCTCATAGTAGGGTGTGAATAGTTTTTTTTATCTACAGTTGCACTATGTGCTGATTTATCTGAAGAGTATGACTTAACATAACCCTGTGAAGATACTGTATGCTTATACACACCTCTTCCTCTAGTACTACAAGCACTCATAAGTAGAACAAATGTAATTAAAACAAGAATATATAATTTATTCATAGATTTTTAACCTCTCTCCAACTTTGATAAGCGAGCCCTTTATCTGATTTTGAGACTTAAGGTTTCTTATACTCATTTTATGTGCACGTGATATTGACTCTAAAGAGTCTCCTCGTTTAACCATATAGTAGTTCCTCGTATTAAGCTTTTTTTTATGACTTGACTTTGCTATAGGTATGATAAGTTTTTGTTTTAGTCTTAAGTTGTTGTTTTTAAGATGGTTAAAGTCTTTGATGACTCTATATGAAACGCCATACTTGTTTCCAATATACGAGAGGTTATCACCACTTTTTACTACATGTATTTTATAGATGTTTTGCATAGGTGCTTTGTAATACTTGCGTTTAAAGTCCGCTAACTTAATGTAGGGAATATACACATCATAAGTCTTTGCATACGGAGGTACGAAGTCATACTTTAGATGTCTGTTTAAGTTCTTTAAGTCTTTAAGTGGCATCTCTATAAGTTTTGCAACTCGCTTGAGTGACTCACCACTAGAAATCTTCACAGTCGAGATTGAGTAAGCGTTTGCACGGTTAAGTAAGTGCTCATACTCACTAGATAAAAGATGTTGTTCATCTGTCCCAATAAGGGCTAACGCGACAATCTTTCTTATATAGTTACGACTCTCTCTTGGAATGTACTTCTTATCTTTATTTAGTAAAACAGAAAGCTTATCAGTTCCTGCTTTTTTTATAGCATGGCTTAATCGACCACCACCACAATTATAAGCGATTGCCGCTAAGTACCACTTACCAAAACGTTTATGAAGTGAAGAGAGATACTTTGCAGCTGCCTCAGTAGATTTAATAAGGTCTCGTCTCTCGTCCACATATTCATCAATTTCAAGGTTATAAACCCGTCCTGTTCTTGGCATGAACTGCCAAAGTCCAGCTGCTCTTTTAGGAGAGTATGCTCTAGTTTTAAAGTTTGACTCAGCCATAGCGAGGTAGAGAAATTCTTGAGGAACATTATATTTTGTGAGAGTATTTTTAATAGTAGGTATAAAAATGTATGCATTATCCATAGTTCTAAAAAAATGCTTACTTTTTTTAACAGAACTGTTTTTAGTGCGCATTTGATTCATTATGGGGTCATAAAGAAAAGATGGTTCTATGTCAAAAGAGTCTAGAAGTGCTAACTCCTTGTTGAAGTTAGACTCATAGTTCAAGTTTGCAAAAAGAAACAAAGGAAAAAGAAGTGTTAAAAAATATCTATACATATATAACTTTTTATTTTAATTTAAATAGATTTTATCTAAATTTATATTAAGCTATGATAAACACCTAAATAGAGAAGAGTTTTTGAGCATTCTCTGTAGTTAAATCTTTTATATTTTCCAGTGGAATCTCTAAGAGTTCAGACATCTTTTGTGCCACAAATGTAGTATAAAAAGGCTCATTTCTCTCTCCACGGTGTGGCATAGGAGTAAGATATGGTCCATCCGTTTCGATAATGAGTTTTTCTGTTGGAATTTTAGGTAAAACATTTACAAGTTTTTTAGCATTTTTAAATGTCAAAACACCACCTATACCAAAGTAAAAACCTTCATTTGCAAGGCTTAGAAGTTCTTCATCTGCGTTAAAGCAGTGTAGCACTCCCCCTACTTCGCCAACATTTGCTTCAAGCATCAACTCTTTTGAGTCACGAGAAGCATCTCTTACATGAACTATAAGTGGTTTTTTATACTTTTTTGCTAACTCTATCTGTGCACGAAAGACTCTTTTTTGTTCCGTCTTATTTGCTAAAATCTCTTCTTCTGTACCTTCGAGTCTAAAGTAGTCAAGTCCACACTCTCCAATTGCAACACACTTTTCATGTCCAACATACTTCTCAAAGTCTAGTGCATCAAACTGTGCTTTATCATAAGGATGAACACCTACTGAAAAATAGACATCTTCATATGTTTCTGCAATTTTTACAGCCTTATCAAGCGTAGTAGTGTCAGCTCCAGGAATGATAAAACGCTCTACTCCACCCTCTCTTGCACGCTCTAAAACAGCCTCTAAGTCTTCATCATAACGTTCATCGTCTAAGTGTATGTGTGTGTCTATTATCATTTATGTGCCTCTAGTAACTCACGAGCAAACTTTTTAGCTTCATTGGAGATGTTTTCGCCGCTTATAATTCGGGCAATCTCATCTACTCTCTCATCAAAGTTTAACTCTTTTGTTTTTGAAATAGTACCATCTTTATAGACTAAAAAGTGCTGATTTCCCATAGAAGTCAGTTGTGGCTGATGAGATATTACAAATATCTGAAAATGTGCAGAGAGTTTACGAAGTACTTTGGCCACAGACATAGACTCTTCACCACTTAAGTTTGCATCTATTTCATCAAGCATTAGGACTCCACCATTTTGGTTCATAAACTCAGACTTTAGTGCAAGGATGGCTAAACGCAGACGGTTAAACTCTCCCGTACTTATTTTAGTAAGAACTGTATCGTTTAGTTTTACACTTAAAAGGTCACAACCAGAAAGTGAGTAGTCCTCTTTTTCAAGGCTAATAGACGCCTCACGAAGATAGAGGTCTTTTAGATAAGCATTAAGAGCTTTTATGAAGTGTGTCAACTCTTTTTCTCTTAGATCACTTAGCTGTGCTCCTAAACTCTCTACAAGCTCACTTAAGATGCTGTATCTATTTTCTAAGTCACTCTTTGCTATCTCTATGTTCTCATACTTCGCTAGTTCTAGTTTTTTCTGTTCTTTATAGCTTATAGCCTCAGCCACACTACCATACCTGCGTTTAAGTCCGCTTATCTCTTCTATGCGGTTAAGTACTTCTTCTATGTCTAGTTCATCAAGAGCAGAAAATCTCTCAGTTGCAGAGTCAAAGTGTGCACGTAGTTCGTTCATAGCATCATCAAAAAAAGCAGTATCAATGCCAAGAGTATCTAGTGCAGAAGTAGCAAGATGTTCATGCGTGAAAATATCCATGGCAGACTCTAAAGACTCCAAGACTTTCTCTTTTTTTGAGAGTTCTTTTTTTATGACAATTAACTCTTTATCTTCACCCTCACTTGGGTTGATGTCTTCTATCTTTTTTATCTCAAACGCAGCGAACTCTTTAAGTTCTACTATCTTTCTCTCTTCTTCTTCTATCTTTACTAACTCTTTTTTAACCTCAGAGTACTCAACAAAACTTTTTTTGTACTTCTCTTTAAGTGTCCCAATCTTTTTAGATTTTGAAGCGATACGGTCATCTAAAATGCCAAGTAAGTTTTCATTCTCAAAGTCACTAAAGTCTTTAAGGCTCAAGTGTCGAAGATAATCAGAAGCAACACTACCAATTGCCTTACGAGATAAACTTTGGTTGTTTACAAAGTAACGAGAGTTCCCTTTTTTGATGTGTTTAAAGACATTTATATCATCGTTCTCTATGCCCGAACTCTCTTCATTGATGTTCCAAGTTACACTAGACTCACACAGTGCGGCGTCACAAGTAGCAGCCCCTAAAGATGAGAGTATAGACTCCATAAGGATAGACTTACCACTACCACTAGGCCCAGTAAACACAACAAGTCCAGTCTCTAAGTTTAGTTCTGCTTCTTTAAAACTCAGGTAGTCTTTTAGGTAAAATCTCTCTATCATCTAGTATCCTTTGGAATCAGGTAATCATTTTATTTTGTGTATAGTAGTGTAAAAAACTAACTTATACATAAAGTATTGCGTTTTGTCATATTTATATGCTTCACTATTTAAGCTCATTTAGGTTCTTTTAATAGATATATGACAAATAATGCTCATTTATACTCCAATAAGGACAATAATATTTTAAAAGCACATATTGTACCTTCAAGGGGCACCTCGTCTTTAATAATTTACACCTTATACATCTCAATAATTTACAGACTCATCATTAAACCTAGTGAAGTTGGGAAATAATCTCAGCTTAGAGGAGACATATTTTTATTCCTTTAAAAATGTTATTTAAAGTTATAATCACTATAATGGGAATGAATAAATAGTTATGTATAATCATGTCAAATGCATACACCATCTAAATACTAGGAGTTTACATGAACAAAATATTAATACTTACAGGGATCACAATACTTTTTGTAACATCTGCTTTTGCTTCAGGTTGGGATACATCGATAAGTAAAGATGAAATGACAGATAAGGGCTCTGCTTATGCAAGTTCACCAATAGTAGCCCCAACAAAAACTATGGGATTCCCATATAGTGATGTAAAGGCATGGTTAGGGATAGGCTGCAATAATAGTGCTAAATGGGTATATGTCGGCTTTACTACTGCACCAAATTTAAATAATACACAAACAGAAGATGGTTACAATAATATTTCAACAAAAATGAAATTTAACGATGAAGTTGAAAGTATAAGTTTAACTCAAGATTGGGGAAGTAAGTTTTTACATTTTTAAAATGATGAGAAAATTATTGCAAAAATTGAAAAAGCAAATTCATTATTGCTTAAATTAAATTGGCATGGTAGTGGTTCTGTGTATTTTAAGTTTCCTCTTTAGGATTCATCAAATGCTTTAAAAAAGATAACAAAAGAATGTACAAAATTTAAGTAGCTATACATAGAGAACATATTTTATGATCGCTGAAAAAAAAGTTAATACTCAATACTAATAAGGAAACAGAGTTACTTGTTGATTTTTATAAAATCAAAAGTGGCTATCCGAGTATGACTTGGTCTGAGTCGCTTGATGAAGCCCTTTGTTTTGGGTAGATTGATAGTGTGCGAAAGTCTACAGATGAATATTCTTATCAGATAAGGTTTATGCCACGAAAAAAAGAAAGTGTTTGGAGCCCTGTATAGAGAAAATTGCAAAGTTAACAAACGCAGGACTTATGCAAGAAGCTAGAATTACTATTTTTAAGAATAATTTAAAAGCTTGGGAACACTTTGAATCTCTTGCACCATCCTATAAAAAACATTCCATACATTGGGTTATCTCTTGAGTACAAGAGAAGACTAAACTAAAACAGCTTGGAGAATTAATAACTTCTAGTGAACTTGGTACAAATAAATTCTAAGATAGTAAATATAAGAAAAAGACTAAAAAATAATTATTATGTTGGTTTTAATAAGTTTGAACATAAAAAAGAAGTGTATAATTTTAAAAAAATATTTGTTATGTAGGAAATATATATGGTAAAAACACTTAATGATCTAGCACAACTAGCAGACTACTCGTTAATGAACGCACTTAACCGTGACCCAGATGCATCAGAGGACGGTGTTGATTACGCACCAAGAGAAGTTTTCTCTGGACACTATGTTCCAGTTAAACCAACGCCAATAGAAAACCCTGTCTACATCGCACACAGTAAGACTTTTTTTAGTGAACTTGGATTTGCAGATACTCTAGCAGAGTCTCCTGCCTTTGTTAAAATGTTTTCAGGCGATATGTCCAGTGTACCAGAGCCAATGAATAAACTCGGTTGGGCATGTGGTTATGCTCTTTCTATCTACGGAACAGAGTACTATCAACAGTGCCCTTTTGGAACTGGAAATGGATACGGTGATGGTCGTGCAATGTCTGTTTATGAGGGTGTTTTAAATGGTAAACGCTGGGAGATGCAACTTAAAGGTGGTGGACGAACTCCATACTGCCGTGGTGCAGATGGTCGTGCAGTGCTGCGTTCGAGTATCCGTGAGTTTTTAGCACAAGAGCATATGCATGCACTTGGGATTAAAACATCACGTTCTTTATCTTTATATACTTCAAATGTAGAAACGGTGAAACGCCCATGGTACAAAGAAGGTTCGTATTCTAAAGACCCTGAAGTGATGATAGAAGAAGCTGTGGCTATCTCAACACGAGTTGCCCCTTCATTTATCCGTGTGGGTCAAGTCGAACTTTTTGGTCGTCGTGCCCGTAAAAATGAGCACCCTAATGCGATGAAAGAGTTAGAGATGATAGTACTTCATCTTATTGACCGTGAGTACAGTGACACTATAGATAACAACTTAACGCTCGCAGAAAAAGTACTCTTACTTGCAAGTGAGTTTAGAGGTCGTCTCACTTCACTTGTGGCAAATTGGATTCGTGTTGGTTACTGCCAAGGAAACTTCAACAGTGACAACTGTGCCGCAGGAGGTTTTACACTTGATTATGGTCCTTTTGGGTTCACGGATGTGTTTGACCCTGAGTATCAGCCATGGACAGGTGGAGGAAAGCACTTCTCATTTTTTAACCAGCCTAATGCAGCAGAGAAAAACTTTCATGTGTTTTGTGTGGCTTTAGCACCTTTACTTAAAGCGAACGAAGACTCTTTAGCAAAACTCAACGAGATTCGAAATGAGTTCGCAAAAGTTATGCAAGAAGAGATGCAAAAGATGTGGGCACAAAAACTTGGACTTAGTACTTTTGATGGAGGTCTGTTTAAGGAACTCAAAGGACTCCTTCTTGAGACTTCTGTTGATTACACTATTTTCTTTAGGGAGCTTTCAGACTTACCCCAAGACATCGAAGCTCTTAAAAAAAGCTTCTACAAAAAGCAACTCAGCGAAGCAACTCTCAATCGTTGGTCTTCATGGCTTAAAATGTGGAATATTCTTATCGATGTAAGTGATACGAAATCAAGAGAAACACGCTCAAATGAGATGAAACTAGTGAATCCAAAGTACTCTTTACGAGAGTGGTTTTTAGTCCCAGCATACCAACAAGCAACAACGGGTGATTATTCTCTCATTAAAGAGATGCAAGAAATCATGATAAACCCATATACTGAGCAGTCCAAAGAGATAGAAGCGAAATATTATAGACTTAAACCCTCTGAGTTTTTTGAGGTTGCGGGAATATCTCATATTAGCTGTTCGTCTTAATTTTCTTTTACACTTGTTCCTTTATTTCCTTATTAGAAAATTTAGCTAAAATTCGCATATGAATAAAAAACAATTTGCTATTTTAAGTAACGGAAATGTATCACAAAAAGATGAAGGTATCGCTTTATATGCGAGTAAGTACCTAGAATTAAACTACAGTTTTAGCCCAAGTGTAGATATCATCCATGGTGATGTTGAGGGAATGAACTTATTAAATATTTTAACGGGTTATGAAGAAATATTTGTCCTTGATGTTATAGGGATTGAAGATGATCCAGGTGCACTCTATAGGTTTCCTATGGATAAATTTCGTAGTTTAGGTACTAACGAGAGCCCTGATGAAGCTTCTACAGATATGGATGTTTTAGGATGTCTAAACATGCTAGAAGCTAGAGGAGAAAAACTTCCTAAAGTAAGTCTTTTAGCCATAGTTCCTGGTACTACAGATAAGGAAATAGGTTTAAGCCCTGCTCTTCATCATACTTTTGAGGCTTTTATGTTGATGATTATAAAAGAACTTGAGAGTAAAAAGATTACTTGTGATGTTATTGAAGAGAAAATAACACTTGATAGTGTTATTGATGGTTTTAAAAAATAATGACACTTTTACAAGAAACACCACAAAATATAAAAGAGTTAATGAAGCAGGCATCTTTAAAGTCTGACTATAAAGCTCGTCTCAAAGCATTAACTGAGTTAAAAAAGTATGACTGTACAGAGTCGCGAGAAGTGATTATGAAGTTGGCTCTGTTTGATAAAGTATTTAAAGTGAAACAAGAAGCATTTAAAGCTGCAAAAGTTTTAAAACTACAAAAAAACGGTAAAGCTATAACACTTGGTAAAAAGAACATTGGTTATAAACTAGAAGACTTTACAAAAATATTTTTACAAATAAAAACTGATAAAAGTATGGAAAGTTTAAATTTAAATCTTTGTAAAGAACACTTGAAAAAACTAAATCCTGAGATGAATGATGTAATGAAGTTTGAAAAAGGTGAGAAGTTTGATTCATGGATTAAAACAACTTACAACTGTCTCCCTAAAGTAAAGAATGTATAAACATGACATTTAAGATAGCAGAACTTAAAGATATAGCTAAGGTTTTAGAACTTCACTACAGATATCAAGTTGATTCTATTTTAGAGGCTGATAAAAAAGATGGTTTTGTGACAACAGCTTTTACAAAAGATCAGTTATCTGATCTTATAAACAAAGAACAAGGCCTTTTTATAGCAAAAAAAGATGATCAAGTTGTAGCATATGTGATGGCTGCATCTTGGCAATTTTGGTCAATATGGCCAATGTTTAGGTTTATGGTAAAAGACTTAAAAAACTTGAACTACTTAGGTCAAGAATTAAGTGTAGATAACTCTTACCAATATGGTCCTGTTTGTATAGATAAAAGTGTAAGAGGATCTGGTGTTTTAGAAAGTATTTTTGATTTCTCACGAGAGCATATGTCAAAAAGGTACCCTATTTTAGTTACATTTGTAAATAAAATCAACCCACGGTCGTATGCAGCACATACTAAAAAACTCGGACTCACAGTTATACAAGAGTTTGAATTTAATGACAACCACTACTATGAGTTAGTTTACGACACATCAAAAAAAGTTTAATATGAATAGTGTAAAGATACGAGACCTCTACTACAAGTACTCTAGTGCAGCCCAACCTATCTTTCAGGGTATAAACTTAGACTTTGAAGAAGGATGGAGTGCTGTAACGGGGATAAATGGTTCTGGAAAAAGTACACTTCTCAAACTCATCTCAAAAGAACTCAAATCCGAAAAAGGCATGATAACTGGAAACACACTTGTAGTTTACTGCGCTCAAAACACAGAGTTTGCCCCTTTAGAACTTGAGGAGTTTATGATGACTTATACAAAAGAAGCTTATAAACTCAGAGACCTTTTACACGTTAAAGATGAGTGGTTAGGTACATGGGAAGTTCTCAGCCATGGTGAACGCAAACGCCTACAACTAGCAGTTGCTCTTGCAGCTGAGAGTGATGTACTAATGGTAGATGAGCCGACTAACCACCTTGACCAACGCTCACAAGCCATTGTAGTTGAAGCTTTACGTAGTTATAAGGGTGTTGGTATCTTAGTCAGCCATGATAGAACCCTACTCGACTCACTCTCACAACATACTATTATGATTAAAGCGGGTGAAGTTTTAAAGTACAGATCAAAGTTTACTTTAGCACAACAAGCCTACAACGAAAATCTCTCTCAGAAGAAAAAAGTACTCTTCGAGCAAGAACATGAACTCAAAAAACTGGGTAAGGCTGTTCAAGTCCAAAGAGAAAAAGTCTCTCTTGCCAAAAAACGCTTTTCTAAAAAAGGTGTAAGTAGACATGATAGCTCAATGAAAGAGAAGATAAACGGTGCTATTTTAACTGGTAAAGATAAAAATGATGGACAGGTACTCCAGCGTACAGTTACGAAGCAACGCCAACTTAGTGAAAACATGGATAAACTTTCAAAAGAGTATGCAACAGGTATCAAGTTTGAAGGCAAAATTGCTAAACACAACTTTCCCATAGCACTTGAACGCTCATGTATAGTACTATTTGAGTCTACACAACTCTGTTTTCCTCGTCTTTCAGTTGATGTTGGTGACAAGGTCGGGATAAGTGGTGAGAATGGTGTAGGAAAAAGTACTTTTATACGTTACTTTATGGAAACTGTAGATTTTGAGCATGATTTTCTCTACATAGCCCAAGAGATAACAGATACACAAGCAGAAGTTTTATTTGAAGAAGTTGGCGACTTAGACAGCGAAATGAAGGGTGAACTTTTCACCCTTGTACAGCGTTTAGGCTCTGATGCTAAAGCACTACTAAACAGTACTGTTCCAAGTCCAGGTGAGATGAGGAAACTACTCATCGCACAAGGACTCTTGAAACAACCCTCTTTAATTATTCTCGATGAACCTACAAACCATATGGACTTAGAATCCATAGTCTTACTAGAATCTGCTTTACAAGAGTACGGTGGTGCCCTACTCTTCATAACTCACGATAAGACATTTTTAGAGAACTTAAGTACAAAAGAGTGGCTATTTGAAAAGAATGAATTACAACGATATACAGTTCAAGAAATTTTGTAAATTAGCTATAATTCTATTAAAAAGGACGAGTCTCTCATGAACAGTACAAATAACGACTCCAAACTATTATTTGCACTGAACAAACCTAAGGGTTATCTAGTTACACGCTCAGATGATTTGGGACGCAAAACTGTTTATGACCTTTTACCTGATTGGGTATATGAAGATGGATGGATGCCTATTGGACGCCTTGATTTAGAGTCTAAGGGACTTTTACTATTTACACAAGATGGACAAATCAATAATTTATTGACAAAACCGGGAAACTGTATCAAGATATATGAGATTTGGGTTCGTGGTTTTGTAACGGCTGATCATATAGCACAGGCTAAACACGGAGTCAAAAGTAAAGATGATTTACTCAAAGCACTTGTCGTTGACAAGATTGGTATGGGTGGTGCAAAAACAAAACTCCGTATACAGATAAATGAGGGTAAAAACCGACATATACGCCGTCTTTTCGGAGCGATGAAAGACAATAAGTTTGGAACACCTCTAAAAGTACTCGACTTAAAGCGAGTTAGTATCGGTAGTTTTAAACTCGATATAGAAAGTTCAAAGTGGTGTTTTCTTTCAGTAGAAGAAGAAAAAAACTTACTTCAAGACCTAAAATAATAGGAAAACTATATATGATGCAAGAAATAGACTTAAGAGTAAAACCAGACTTTGTAAGAGCATATAAAGAGGGATATCCTCTCATCTCTAAAGAATCTATAGTCAATCTTGATAAAGTTAAAGAAGAAGGTGCAGTTTTAAACCTTTTTGATGAAAAGGGAAAGTTTATTCTCAAAGCCTATCATGGAATGCAAAATAAGGGTTATGGTTGGGCTCTTTCTTCTAAACAAGGTGAAAAAATAGACTCTGCTTTTTTTACTAAAAAACTCAAGTCTGCACTAGAATATAGAAAAGAATTTTTTGAAAATGAAAACACTACTGCATTTAGAGTTCTCAATGGTGAAGGTGATGGACTTGGTGGTTTAACTATAGACTATTTTGATGGTTACTATTTACTGACTTGGTATAGTTTAGGCATCTATGAGTTCAAATCTGAGATACTTAAAGCACTTAAGGCGAGTACTGAGTATAAAGGTATATATCAGAAAAAACGTTTTGATTCTAAGGGTAAATACCTAAACGAAAAAGATGATTTCATATGTGGGACTGAAGCCCCTGCTCCTATTATAGTCAAAGAAAACAATGTAAACTTTGCAATTTATCTAGATGATGGTGCTATGGTTGGCGTATTTTTAGACCAAAGAGATGTTAGAAAAACTATTCGAGATAAGTATGCAAAGAACAAGAGTGTTTTAAACACTTTTTCTTATACCGGTGCTTTCTCTATTTTTGCAGCACTTGGAGGTTCTACTAAAACCACAAGTGTTGACCTTGCTAAACGCAGCCTGCCTAAAACTACAGAGCAGTTTAAAGTGAATGAAATTGATGTAGACAAACAAGACATCATAGTCGATGATGTATTTAACTACTTTAAATACGCCGTGAAAAAAAACCTCCTCTTTGATATGGTTGTTTTAGACCCACCAAGTTTTGCTAGGTCTAAAAAACGCACTTTTTCCGCCTCAAAGGATTATGTAAACCTTTTAAAAGAAGCTATACAAATCACAAATAAGGGTGGAATTATAGTAGCCTCTACTAACTCTGCAAACTTTAGTATGATGACTTTTAGCGACTTTATATCAAGAGCATTTAAAGAGTTAAATGGAAAGTATAAAATTAAAGAACGCTTTTCCCTACCAAAAGATTTTAGGGTTTTAGATAAGTTTAAAGAGGGTAATTACCTCAAAGTAGTATTCATTGAAAAACTTAAATAATATTGCTATTATTGGGGCTGGTCCTGCTGGACTGATGGCGGCACAAGTGTTGTCAGAAGCGGGTTATGCTCCTACTGTCTTTGACTCGATGCCTTCTTCTGCACGTAAGTTTTTACGGGCAGGAAAAGGTGGTTTAAACCTTACTCACGGCGAAGAGTTTAGCCTTTTTTCGTCTCGTTATTTTGAAGCAGAGTCTTCTTTAGCACCTGCTCTTGAACTCTTTAGCCCAAATGCTATGCGTTTATGGGCACAAAACCTTGGTTTTGAGACTTTTATAGGCTCGTCAGGAAAAGTCTACCCACTAGACAAAAAAGCAGCACCCCTTCTTCGTACTTGGTTACATCAACTTAAAGAAAATGGTACTGTGTTTAAAATGAAACATTCTTTAGTCTCATGGGAAAAAGACATCTGGCAATTCCAAACACCGGATGGTCGCAAAGACTACTCCTTTGATGGGGTTATTTTAGCACTAGGAGGTGCCTCATGGCCCTCTCTTGGCTCAACAGGTGCTTGGGTTAAAATACTCGAGGATAAAAACCTAAACATAAGCCCACTTAAACCAGCCAATATGGGTTTTAATGTCTCTTGGTCTGAAGTTTTTAAAGAGAAGTTCTCAGGCACTCCTTTAAAAAATGTAGAACTTAGCTTTACAGATATACACGGTAAAACGCAGTCCAAACTAGGAGAACTCTTAGTCAATGAAAATGGAGTTGAGGGTAATCTAATCTATACCTACTCTAAATTTCTACGAGAGCAACTAGAGCAAAACTCCCCATTTACTATTTACCTTGATCTTTTTCCTCACCGTAGTGAAGATAAATTAGTCCAAGACTTGAGTAAGAGTCGAGGAAAACAGAGTTTGAGTGCTTTTTGGAAACGACAAGGTCTAAGTGGTGTTACAGCTTCTTTACTTCGAGAGGTTTTAACAAAAGAGATGTTAAATGAAGCAGCTTTAGTAGCTTCAACACTCAAAAAATTTCCCTTAACACTAGAATCGTCTCGACCTCTTAAAGAGGCTATAAGTACAGCTGGAGGATTATGCTTTACTAACTTAGATAAACATCTAATGCTCAAAGAGTTTCCTAGTGTATTTTGCATTGGTGAAATGTTAGATTGGGAAGCACCTACTGGTGGTTACCTTTTGACAGGAGTCATGGGACAAGGAAAACAGGCAGCCCTTGGTATTATCAAATTCTTACAGACATCCAAGACTAGTATATGAATTTCATTGTCCTACTCAGCATAACAACATTAACTATTGCCGGAGTATTTCATATTTACTGGGCACTTGGTGGTACCGTCGGTTTAGATAAGGTTATGCCAACAAAAGATGTAAAAGCCTTACTTAGTCCTGGAAAATCTCTTACAGCAGCTGTAGGCTTGCTGATACTCTGTTTTGCATTTCTTGCTTATCTCTTAAACTTTCAAAGCTCAAACACTATACCTTATTTTACAGAAGTAATGTATGCTGGATGGTTTTTATCTCTGATATTTTTCCTACGTTTTATAGGGGATTTCAATGCTGTAGGACTATTCAAAAAAATAAAATCAACTACATTTGCTAACTATGATACAAAATACTTCATGCCATTAATACTCATTTGGTCTATCACATTTGCATTTATCTCATATAATGCAGGGTAAAGAACTGTCATACTTTGAAGAAAAAAGATATACTTTCAAATAATAAAAGAACTTATTAAAGGTTAAATACACACTATGCTAGACAAAGAAGTAACAAAGAAAAATCTAAATAAATTAGTTCTTGGTTTTTATACAAGAGTTTTAAAAGATGATTTAATAGGGCCGATTTTTATAGATATACTCGGTAAAGATTTAAAAGAAGAAAAATGGAAAGAACACATTACACTTTTAACAAATTTTTGGGCATCTCTTGCATTAGGTGAAAAAGACTACAAGAGTAGTCCTTTTGCTCCTCATATAGAGTTTAAAGAGAGACTAAGTGTAAAAGCATTTGAGCAATGGTTAAAACTCTTTAATGAGACATTAAATAGTATTTATCATCCACAAATAGCAAACCAGTTTTTAGCAAAAAGCAAAACTATTGCAGGTAACTTTATACGTAACCTACAATTAACTTAAAAGGTTTTTTATGCAGTACTATATATTTGACGAAATATCCCCTAACCGTTATGCACCCTACTTAGAACTTCCTGATGAGATTGATCTTATTGAAACTATTATGGGTAAAAAACCACAGTTTGATTATTTACCTATAGAGATGCAAGCTGAGATTGATGAGGATGAAAAAATAGTTTATACAGATATCATCAACCCTGGAGTACCTCTGTTTTCTCATAAAATGAAGTCCGCATTAGATGAGTTTGGTATAGATAACATTGAGTATTATCCTGTAAATATCATAAATGAAGATACAAAAGAAGTGCTTGCAGAGTACTTCTTAGCTATAGTCACTGACATTATCCCCTGCATAAACTTAGAGACTAGTGTTTTTGAAGATAATGCCCTTGGCAAACCCTTTATCTCGCAGTTTTTTATAGATGAGAAAAAGACAAAAGGACTAGAGCTCTTTAGACTTCATAATATCCCAGGACTTATTCTCATAAATGAAGAACTTAAAGAGAAGCTATCTAGTATTGACTTTGAGGGAATAAGTTTTAAACATACAGACAAATACCATAGAAAGGGCTAAGAACTATTTTATAAAACGGTCTTTGTAGCTACATTTTCGGCAAAGCTCTTCTACTGCTTTTGCATGTTTAAAACCCTCTATCATATTTTGTGCTCTGCTTGAACCTAGAATGTCTGGTAGAGAAGTCTCATGCATATTTCCAAGGTTTATAACACCCTCACCATCAAGACAACATGGCACAACAGTTCCATCGGCTAGTATCCCTATGTGAGATTTAAGAGCATAACAAGTTGCATCACTATCATGTGTACTTTTGAGTGAAGGCCACTGGAAATAGTTATCAAAGTTTAGTAGCACTTTTGAAGCGAGTCTTAGTGACTTTACTTTATCTTTATAAATAGCATCAAGATCTATTTTAGTATCAAAAAAGTTCTCCATAGTGCTAAAGAGTAAGTCGTTAAACGCAGCCTCACTCAAAATATCATCAAGATTCCACACTCTTAGGTTTATAAAGGGTTTTGGATAATTTTCTAACTTACTTTTACAAGCGTTAAGTACACCATCCATATACTCAAGAAAACTAAGACTCAGAGGATTTTTGTTATAACTGTTAAGTGAGATGTTTAACTGTCTAACAGCAGGATGAAACAGAACTTCCATAGCTGTGCTTTTAAGGTAATAACCACTCGTAGTAAGCTCAACTACAAAACCATGCTTCTTTGCAAGTTCTAGGTACTCAAAAAGATTGGAGAGTGTTAAAGGATCACCCATAACATGAAAAGCAAGAGATTTTGTATATGGCTGTAGTTCTAAAAGTACTTTCTCAAAAAACTCTAAAGACATTGTTTTGGTAGGTTGGAGTTTTGGAGGACAAAAACTACAAGCTAAACCACAGATATTGGTAATTTCTATGTGAACACGATTAAAATTCATTAAAGTCTACCCTTAGTTACTAGCACAAGTTGTACAGTAACTCGCTTTTGGCATTAAAAGAAGACGCTCAAGGTCTATAATTTCTTTGCAGCTAGTACATAAAAAAGACTTTACATCAGGAAGTTTTCCTAAAAATAGTAGCAGTTTTCTCTTTTTAACATAAGAACGCTTTAGTTCTAGGTCTGAGGGAGTTTGCTCACTTAAAATGGTTCCTAAAAAGCTTTCAGGGGCAGTGATAGCAGAGTATGATTCTACCTTATCAATATAAGTATTAACGAAGGCAAGTTCTTGAGTGAGTTGCGTTTGAATACTTAATTGCTCTTTCTTATACATATCATAAGCCTTTTATTTTCGTAATTTTATACTTATTTAGCTCAAATTCTGCTTTTATGTTAAAATATGGGTCTAAAAGAACTAAATATAGGGATAGAAATGTTAGCACAAGCAGATATTAGTGATGTAGAACTAAAACAGAGATGGAGACTTTACTGGATTAACTGTATATTTGATTTTTCTTCTTTAAAATTTCAAGAACTTTCATGGGTCAATCACTCAGAGAAATGGCCATCTTCATATGAGCAGTGTACCTCAGCGTACTTTGACAACTTAGGACTCTACAAGGGCTATGAAAAAGCCATTCAAGCAGGTAATGTGTCAGAGATAGAGGCACAAAAAGCGAGTACTTTTCATGACCTTGCAAATTTTTATGATGAACCAAGCAAAGACCCTCAAGATATACTTAATGATGAAGAGTGGTTAGAAGTTGTAGAAGCAGCAGGTGTTTTTTGGACATACCTAAAAGAAACACTTACACATCCTAGAGAAGTAGAACGCATAGAAAAACTAGAGAAAGAGTTTTCCTAAGTCTTCATAAGTTGGAGTAGTATAAAATTTTATCTAACTTACAGCTAATTTAGTTATAACTTTAAAATAATTAATATTTTACTAATAATAGAGGCAATAATGACAAATAATGAAGCAACAGCTCAAGCTAATCCACAAATGTTTGAGGTTATAACTTACGAAGAGAATGTAGCATTTAGTTTCACTTCTCCTGAAACAGGCGAGCCAGACTCTTTAGAGCATGAACTTACTTTCATTTGGGAAGATACTATTGAAGAGTTCATAAAAGAACATGGTGCAGATAAACCTTACAAGATAGAAACTTTTAAACGTGAACGTGCAAGAGACATCTTTTTAGAGCAGGTAGAAGGTCGAACTGATGATCTTATAGAAGAAGTACAAGAAGAAATAGCTAACAAAATGAAGTTTGGTTTTGAATTTTCTGGACAACTTCATAACGACGACTAAAAACAATTGAGGAAAATATACTATGAGTGCATCTAACAGAGATATACAACTACGTAAAACATGTCAACTTTATGCCTATGTCTTAGAGTCATTAGGTAAAGAGGTTGAGTATGCTCTACAAGAGTGTGCAGATTCGTATGACTATCCTATAGACTGTGTAAAAGATCTTTATACTACGCTTAAAGACTTAGATAGTGAAACATTTCAAAGAATAGTGCACAGCGAGAGTGCACCTGAGGCTCATGACCTCGCAAACTGGTGGGAGATGTACCAGATTTATATACCTGTTCCTAAATCAGAGAGAGATTTATAAAGAACTGATATAGATAAAGTACTACTTTAGTACTTTATTTTACTTTTGTTACAACCGTCTAGCATAATACGGTCATCATAAAACACTCCAAGCCATTCAGCAAGGTGCTCTTCTGTTAAGACAACATTACCCGCTTTAGTATCTAATGCTGCACCACTTAATGGTTTAACATTCTTCATATAACCCCTAGCCTCTTTTAAAAGCTTCATGTGTGTCTTTAGTTCTAGCTTGCTCATGCATAATCCTTTAAGTGTTTTTAATTCTAATTGACAGAGTTTAACTAACTTATACCTTGTATAGCTTTAAAGAGCTCAATTAGCTTGATTTTTAATAGACTTCATCTCGTCCAGGTTCTCCATGAACAAATCAACAAGTTTTGGATCAAAATGTTTGCCCTTTTCATCTATAAGAAATTGACATGCATCTTCTATACTCCATGCCTTTTTATATGCCTTATCTGATGTCAATGCTTCAAAGACATCTACTAGAGCAACTATGCGACCAAGGATAGGAATAGTCTCTCCTCTTAGCCCTATAGGATAACCACTACCATCAAACTTTTCATGATGACTATAAGATATAACAGCACCTGCTTTTAAGTAATCATTTTGTGTGTACTTTAATAGGTCAAAACCAATACGAGAATGGTTTTTCATAATTTCTCGCTCATTCTCATCAAGTGTACCTTCTTTAAGCAGTATGCTATCAGCTATACCCACCTTACCTATGTCATATACTTGACATGCATGAAGGGCTACATCTTGAATCTTTTCATTAAGCCCAGAGAGTCTTGCAAGTGCTTTAGCATAATAAGCAATCTTTACACTATGTCCATCATCTTTATGTTCTTTATACAAAGTACACTTACCTAATACCTCTAATAGTTCATGTTCACTATCTTTGTAAGTATTTGTCGCATTTTTTATCTCTTCTTGAAGTAAAACTTTTTTATCTTTTAAAACATACTCAGCTTTTGTAAGTAAAAGTGCATTTTGAAGTTTAGCTTGAAAGAGTATAGGACTTACAGGTTTACCTACAATATCAAATGCACCTATTTTTATAGCCTTCTCTTGTGTCATAATATCATTAGTATCTGTCAGTACAAGTATAGGTATTTGTCTATGCATATGTCTAAAGGCTCGTATAAACTCTAAGGCATCAAGTTGTGGAGTTTCATGCTCTGCTACTACTAAGTCATAGTTTACATCCTTAGAAGCTAGTAGTGCCTCTTTAACTTGTGTAAAGCTATCTATCTTTAAAGATAAAGACTTTGTATACTCTTCTATAGTCGATAAAGGATTTATTTCGCTAAAGACACAAAGGACTTTCATTTCATTAATATTCATACTTTGGATTATAGTGTAATTGACTTAAAGACATTAACATAGTAACTAATATATGTAACATTATTAAAGTTTTTTTTGATATAATTATTTATTAAGATAATTATAACGGAGATACAATGTTAATACAACAAAGAGAGATTCCACAAGTTTCAAATGATATGATGAATATGCTTCATGAAGATGAAGTTGAAATAGTTAATAAGTTTCATGATGCAGTTTTAGCACGTGACATTGATAAAATTGATGAAATTTTTGAAGAACTCATCGCAGATGTAGAAGTACACTTTGCAACTGAAGAAGCTATGATGGAGACAGCAGACTATGAGTTTACAATAGTTCATAAAGGTGACCATGATACTATGCGTAAAAAACTCAAAGACCTTCATGAGCGTTGGAAAATTCTTAAGGGTCCAAAAGAAGTAAAAGGCTTTTTAGAAAAAGATTTTAAAAGCTGGTTTAAACTTCATATCTCTAAGTGGGATTCTGAAACAGCTCCAAATGTAGCGTAAACGCAGATATAAGAGTTAGCGAGATAAAATCTCATCTAACTCCTCTGCATAAATAATCTCTTTATCTAAAAGAGTAGTTGCTAAATCTTCTATGATAGACCAATTTTTATCTATCAAATCACTTGCACTTTTTTCACCCTCACTTATCCATCTCTTTAACGCCATATCTATTGATTGATGATAGTGTTCAGATGCACGACTAAGTGTTCTTTTTGCATCATCTACACCGTTAATATTAATGTACCCTACTTCTTTATCCATACCGTAAAGAGCTATGGCAGCATATGCATCATGAGTTGCTTGTTGTATGTCATTTGAAGCACCTGTATCTATACCTCTGATCTCACCAAAGCGTTTTATCTGCGCTATACGTCCAGCTAGTGATATACATATTTTACTTTTAAAGTCTTGAACTGTCATGTTCTCTTGCACATCGCTATAGTCATGTGCCACAAAGTGCTCGTTATTATCTTTTGGTGTTAGACTAATGTGTTCTATGTGAACATGAGGCATAAGTATCTTAGAAATCACAACACGCCCAGACTCATAGATAGCAGTTTCTTTAAATGTTTGCTCAGGAGAAATGTACGACTGTCTCTCTCCATACTTAATGGCGTTTATCTGTTCTATGAGTATCTCTTGTGTTATAGCAGATAAAGAGTGACGAAGACAGTAAAATGCAGCCTCTTTTCCTACTAGTTCGAGTTGTGCACCTGTCATGCCTGCTGTGTACATAAGTAACTCGTTCATATCAAACGAACCACTTGTAGGTTTTTTCTCAATGATGCCATCTAAAAAGTACTTTCTTGCATCTTTATCAAGGTTGTTTATCTCTATATGTATCTCTATTCTACCCGGTCTGATAATAGCATCGTCAATATTCTCTTTATAGTTAGTCGCAGCAATTACAAAAATATTTTCATTTTTGTTACTTGAAAAACCATCCATTTCAGAGAGAAGTTTGTTAATAGGCACTTCTCTATTGTTATCTTCGCCGCGTTTACCAAGAGTATCTATCTCATCGATAAAGATAATCGCTGGTGCATACTCTTTTGCTTTAGCAAAAATCTGTTTTGTTTTGGCAGAACTTAAAAGCTCAAGTCCAGTTGTAGAGATAAAAGGAAGTTCAGCCTCTCTTGCAAATGCTTTTGCAAGCATAGTTTTTCCTGTTCCTGGAGGGCCGTAAAGAAGCATACCTCTAGGTGGAGTGATATCAAAACTCTCTAATAGTTTTGGCTCTTTAAAGAAGTTTATAACCTCATGGAGTCTCTCTTTTGCTTTTGTATGTCCTGCAATGTCATCAAATGAAACATCAGGTATGTCAAATACAAGACCATCTTCACTAAAGTCTGTTATTTTGGCAACTTGCTTGAACTTACAGCTATTAACCTTGTATGTGATGACACCATTTTTATCTGTGATACTATCATCCACATTAAGTGTAATGTTTTTTCTAAAAAGTTCTTTTACAAGTAGTTCTTCTTCTATAAGAGGGTTTATCATATCGTTTATATAAGTAACAGTAGCTTTTGAGAGAGAGATTTTAATCTCAGTGAAACTTTTTGCAGTTTTACCTGTGTCCACTATGTACTCTGTGATTTTATTAAAGAAAGTAACACTTACTTTATCTTTAATACGTCTAGCATCAAGTTCTGGAGCAAAGTTTAGAACCTGTACTTTTAAGAAGTTTTGGAAGTTACTTCCTTCTGTGTAGTCGATGTTGTACTGTTTTTTAAACATCTCAGTATATGTTTGAAACTTTCTTTGAGCTATGCTTGAGTAAGCATTATAAGTGAGTTTGTTAAAAAGAACTATATGTGCTTGAGAAAATCTTGATACCAACTCAGGAGTGATAGCCTGCTCTTCTCCACCACTTCTACTATCGCGTTTTTTCTCACGACGAAGTGCTTCAAGAATCATAGTCTCCGCTTGAATATAGTCATTTTGAACAAGGTCTTTAAAGCGACTATCAAGATAAAGCTCTTTACCTAAACTTGTTGTAATGATAAAAATAGCCTCTGTAAAATCAACTATGTAGTTAGCATTTTCATCAGAGTAGATGATGTCTAGGTTTTCACTACATGCATCATCTGTGATTTTATCCCAACCACAACCATCACGCATCTTTCCACCCTCAAAGATAGAAAGAAGATTACTTTGGATGTTAGAGTCACATTTCTCAAACGAATCAAGTACGATGATAGCCTTAGGGTTTCTATGAACAAAACCAGTTAACTGACCAACACCATAACCTTTCCAACCAGCAGGATAACCATACAACTCACCACCATTTTGTTGGTGGTACTGAGTCATATCAAACTCCATGAGTTTATAACTTTTGAGATTTTTTGACATTAGTTCAGCTAGATAAGTCTTTCCAGTAGCAGGAGAACCGAGAAAAAGATATGTCTCCCTAGGAGCATTCTTTTTCTCACTCATACCCGCTTTCATACTACTGACAACAGTGTTTATAGCTTGTTCTTGACCAAAGAGCTCTTTAGAGAGTTCTTCTTTTAAAGTTTTTACAAACTCGATGTTCTCCTGAGCCTTTATTTCCTCAGCCGCACGCTCTATCTCGTCATAGTCTCTAACTACATACTCTTGCTTTTTAACTGGTGTTTTTTCATGCTTTTGAACTAGTGCTTGTACTGCTGCTTCTGTTTCTGTCATATTTCTACTCTTTTATGGCTTTATAATTTTCGTATCATACTAAATTTTTCTTGTGTTTTAGCATAAAATGACATTTCAAGTCGTCTACTTAAGCAGAAGAATGTAGTCTTTCTTTAGCATTTGTATATTTTTAACAAAGGTAACATTTTTTGCATATCTTCGAAGTTCAAACACTCTAAAGGGTTATCACAAACATCTAAATAAACCATTAGAGGAAAGTGACTAAGGTCTGGAAGGAAAGCGAGCTTGTTGCTGTGTATAACTAGTTTTTTTAATCTCTCTTGACTTTTTAGACTACTGATGTCAGTTATAAGATTTTTAGATAAAAATATAAATCGTAATTTTGCTAAACCCTCTAGCACTGAGATGTCTTCTATCTTATTTCCAGTAAGTGCTAATTTATGAAGATTAGTCATCTCTGACAAGAGGCTTATATCACTAATATTGTTCTCCGAGAGTGATAGTGCACCAATCCATGAAACCTCTAGTAACTCTTTTGGTATCTCTTGGAGCTCTAAACCTTTGAGGTCTAAGTAGTGAAGCTTTTGTACTTTAGTAACTTCTATACGTCGTAAAACTTCTTCCATCATAATAACTTCCTTGATATATTATACTTTTTGCCATTTCTATTAAGTTAATGACTTATTGTGTGCATTTTACTATAATCGAGTAAGGTCACAAGATTTAATGTAAATATATTTACTTAAAATGTTATAATTATACAAATAATTGTATGAAAAAAAATTCAAGTAAATTATAAACAAATTAAAATAAATAAGTTAGAAGGTCATACTAGTGAATACTGCACAAAATAAGAAACAAAAATTTATACTAAAACTTTTTCCAGAGATAATGATCAAAGGCTCATCAGCTAAGCGTCAGATGGTTGGGCAACTATATACTAATCTACTATCAATACTGCAAAAAATAAGCTCAAACGTAGAAGTAAGAAAGTTTTCAGACAAAATAGAAATACTCTCCCCCACTCAAGTTTTACCTGAGGTTCGCCAACGTCTTCTTGACACATCAGGCATAGAGCAGATACTTGAAGTTTTACAGTTTGATGATATGGACACACTAGATAAGATAAAAGTCAAAGTAGGTGAACTTGTTATCGACTCGCTTGATGGTAAAACTTTTGTTGTAAGAGCTAAACGCACAGGAAAACATGACTTTAGCTCTATAGACTTAGAGCGAACTGTTGGTGGTTATCTCCTAGCACACTCAAATGCTACAAAAGTACAAATGAAAAATCCTGATGTTACGGTACGAATGGAACTTGTTGAGGGTCAGCTCAATATGATTATAAAAAAGTATAAGGGTCTCAGTGGTTTTCCTATAGGTACACAGGGTGATATTCTCTCTCTTATGTCAGGTGGTTTTGACTCAACTGTAGCCTCTTACCTTACTATGAAACGCGGTATAAAAACACACTTTGTCTTTTTTAACCTTGGTGGAAATGCCCATGAAATAGGTGTAAAACAAGTAGCACTCTACCTTTGGAATAAATTCGGTTCTTCTCATAAAGTAAAGTTTATATCTGTACCTTTTGATGATGTACTCACAGAGATTTTCGCTTCTACACCTCCTACATATATGGGTGTAACACTCAAACGCCTAATGCTTATGGCAAGTGAGAAAATAGCAGATGAGATGGAGATAGATGCTCTACTTACTGGTGAAAGTGTTGCACAAGTAAGTAGTCAAACACTTCGTAATCTCGCTATCATTGATGAAGTAAGCTCAAAACTCATTTTGCGTCCACTTTCTACTATGAACAAACCAGAGATTATGTCTATCGCCGATGACATAGGTACTCGTCACTTTGCAGAAGCGATGCCTGAGTACTGTGGTGTTATCTCACAAAACCCTATCACTCATGGTTCTTTTAAACGCATGGAAAAAGTGGCACTCAAGTTTGACTACGATGTACTTAATGAAGCTGTAGAGGATGCACAACACATTTATGTACATGAAATCATTGATGATATCAACAATTTAGCTGCGGTAGAAGTTGTAAGTGACTTAAGCACTGGTGATTTTACTGTTATCGATATTCGTGAAGAAGCTGAGTGTATAAAGACAGAGTCTCAAACACTTAAAATTCCTTTTCATAAACTCAAACGCGAGTTTAAAGACTTAGCAACTGATAAAGAGTATCTACTTTACTGTGACAAAGGTATCATGAGTCAACTCCATGCTCAGTACTTACGAGATGAACTCAAGTGTACGAATGTAAGAGTTTACAGACCTTAGCTAAGCTTTATATATATGTTGTATAATCGACTACCATACAACATAAAGGCTCTACATGAAACTTATCTCTATTATCATAGCCGCAATTTTAGGTCTTACTTATGGCCAGTACTATTACGGTTTTATCTTTTCTCAAAAAATCTGTCTCTTTGCAGGTTTAACACTTGTTATGCCAACTCTTTTTAATGTAAAACTCTCAGATATAAAACTAGTGTTTGAGTATAAAACACTTATGCTAAAAGCCATGCTTTTTAACTATATAGCTCTTCCCCTTATCGCTCTTGGTATTGGATTACTTACTGATAGTTTTGGTATTGCAGCTGGGCTTTTCTTACTCTCAGTTTTAAGTGGTGGTGGTATGGTTATGCACTGGATAAAAAATTCTAGTTCTGACACATCTATAGGTTTTATTTTACTCTTTATCAACATCGTACTTGTTACCCTGTCTTTACTTATGTTACATACTTTTGGTATCTATACATCTGATTATTTTGGAGAGTCTTATGAGGATGGAGTAAATATTAGTAACTTTGCTAAAGTCGTTATCTACCTTCTTATTGTTATTCCATTTATAGTAAGTCGTGTTATCATTTTCATCAAACCACTCAAAGAGTTCATATCTGCAAAACAAGGCTTGATTAGCAATATCAGTATATTTTTGATTGTATTTTATCTGTTTGGATTACAAAGTTCTCAGTCACTTTTTGAACTCTACGATTTTGAACCAGAGCTAATTTATATCTCTATGATTGCGGTAGTTGCTTTTTACGGAGTAGTTTTCACTTTAGCAAGATTAGTCTATGACTTAGAGTCACCTCAAGAGAGAGCTGTATTTTGGCACTCTATCACTCGCTACATTACTTTAGCACTTGTTATATCGACATTTTCTACGGGAACATTTGGAGTAGCAATGCTGGTACCCATAATGTTTGCATACATCATTCAGATACCATTCTCTGTACTCATAGATAAGTATATGTTTAAGAAGGCCTAGAGTTTTCGTACAAGCATCAAACCATCACCTATGGTGAGCATTGATGCATCTACTCTTTTGTCTTGCATGATTTTTTCATTTAAGGCACGGATAGCGGAAGTGTCAGCATCAATTATTGTCTCGTTTGCAACTGTACCACCCCAGAAGATGTTGTCTATCATTAAAAGTGCATTTGGTTTAAGTAAACGCAGGCACTCTTCATAGTATAAGTCATAGTTCGATTTATCTGCATCAATAAACGCAAGATCAAAACTACTTTTTTCTAATTTAACAAGACTGTTTTCTGCCTTATCTACATAAAGATTAACCTGAGAGTCGATACCAGCTTCACTCCAGTAGCGTTTAGCTATGTCTGTCCACTCTTTTGAAAGGTCACAACCAACAGCCGAAGAGTCTTTGCCCATAGCACCTACAACACTAAGCATACTATAACCTGTAAAGACACCTATCTCTAGATAGCTTTTTGCACCAACTAAGTTCGCAATAAAACCCATAAAAGCACCTTGTTCAGGAGCAATTTGCATTTTTCCCATCTCTAGTGTTTTAGTTTCGTCTCTGAGTCTTTTTTTCAAGTCAGACTCATTAACACCTGTTTTAATTATATAATCTAAAAGAGTATCGTTAATATCAAGTGTTTTATTGCTCATAGTTTTTGCCTTAGCCTAGTTTAGCAGTGATAGCTGTCTCAACATCAGAGATATGAGCAGTTCCATCAACTGTGATGTAAGTTAATGTACTCACTTCTTTTGCTTGGTTTTTATAGTAAGAAACAAGTGGTTCTGTAAGTTCATGGTATACTTTTAAACGATCAAGAACAACATCTTCTTTATCATCTGGACGCTGTACTAGTTCTTCACCAGTTTCATCATCTTTACCTGCTACTTTTGGTGGGTTATATTCTAAGTGATATGTTCTGCCAGATGCTAGGTGAGCACGACGACCACTCATACGTTTTACGATAACAGAGTCATCAACAGCTATCTCGATAACCGCATCAATAGCAATACCTGCGTTTGTAACAGCATCTGCTTGTGGAAGAGTACGTGGAAAACCATCTAACAAATAACCAGATTTACAGTCATCTTCAGCAATTCTATCTTTAACAAGACCAATGATAATCTCATCAGTTACAAGTTGACCAGAATCCATAGCAGCCTTTGCCATCTTACCCATCTCAGTTCCTGCTTTTATAGCAGCTCTAAGCATGTCACCTGTAGAAATTTGAGGAATGTTGTATTTTTTTGTAAGAAATTGAGCCTGTGTACCTTTTCCAGCACCAGGAGCTCCTAAAAGAATGATTCTCATTTGTTAAAACCTTTGCGTAAATTAATTGTTGAAATTATATAGTGTTGAGTTTAAAACTAGATTTATTCGCCCCATCCTAATTTTTCTTTGAGTACATCAAAGTAGTTAAACTCGTTTCTATGAATGAGACGAACTTGTTTTTGTGCGAGTTTAATGTGTACAGACTCGTTTTGCTCTAACTCATGCTTCTCTTGTCCATCTATGATAAGAAGTGCTTTCTCTTTAGGTGTTTTCATCTCTATGGCGAACTTACCTGGAAGCACAACCGGTCTCTGGGTGAGTGAATGGGGACAGATAGGTGTAAGTGCAAAAACATTTGTAAGCGGAAAAAGAACCGGTCCACCTGCTGAGAGGTTATATGCAGTTGAACCTGTTGGTGTTGAGACTATAACACCATCACCGAAGTAAGTATTAAAAGCTTTTCCATCAACTAAAGTCTCTACATGAATCATATTTGAGACAGAGTGACGTGTTAAAACGATGTCATTAAAGGCATACTGTGTTACCTCTTTTTTGTTTTGAATAAATGTAGTTTCAAGGATAGAACGCTCATCAACACGGTACTCACCTTGCACCATATTTTGCACAAAACTATCTAACTCATCAAGTTGAACATCAGCTAAAAATCCAAAACTACCAGCATAGACACCAAGTATAGGAATGTCATGTTTAAAAGAGCGTCGTACAGCAGAGATAAGAGTTCCATCACCACCAAGAGTAACAAGGACATCAGAACTCTTGCACATAAGATCAAAGTCCATTCCCATGATGCCTATCATTGCACCACTGACACTCTCAATGATTACATCGATGTTATATTTATTAAAAACTTTTTCTAGTTTAAAATAGTTATCTTTTAGCTCTGGTGTTGATGGGCGGAGAACTACTCCAACCCTTTTTATATTCATTGTGTTCATTTGGATATTATACACTATTTTGGTATAATCGCGAAAATATTTTTACACAGGACTCTATATATATGAGAAGTCATTACAATACAGATTTAAGCGAAGCAAATGTTGGTGAGGAAGTAACTCTCACAGGTTGGGCAAATAGTTACCGTGATCACGGTGGAATCATTTTCATAGATTTACGTGACAAAACTGGTCTTATCCAGTTAACTTGTGACCCTGCAGACTCAAAAGAGTCTCATGAAATAGCAAATGGTGTAAGAGATGAGTATGTTCTTATCATTAAAGGTACAGTACGTCTTCGTGGTGAAGGTCTTACAAATCCACGCCTTGAGACAGGTGCTATTGAAATTATTGTAACTGAGCTTAATATTGAAAACAAGTCAGCTGCACTTCCATTTGTAATCGGTGATAAAAAAGTTGGTGAAGAGACAACTTTAAAGTATCGTTACTTACAACTTCGTGATCCAGATCTTTATAAAGTGTTTAAAATGCGTTCAAAAGCGGCAATCGCTGCAAGAAATGTTTTAGATGAAAATGGTTTCTTAGAAGTTGAAACACCTATTCTTACTAAATCAACACCAGAGGGAGCAAGAGATTATCTTGTACCTTCTCGTGTTCATGATGGTGAGTTTTATGCACTTCCTCAATCTCCACAACTTTTTAAACAACTTTTAATGGTTGGTGGATTTGATAGATACTTCCAAATTGCAAAATGTTTCCGTGATGAAGACCTTCGTGCTGATCGTCAACCTGAGTTTACGCAAATAGATGTTGAAATGAGTTTTTGTACTCAAGAAGATGTTATAAAAGTTGCAGAAGATTTACTTGTAGCAATGTTTAAAGCAACAGGTCATGATATCCAACCACCATTTAACCGTATCACTTATAACAATGCTATGGAGTTATATGGTTCTGATAAACCAGACTTAAGATATGACCTTAAAATGGTAGATGTTATAGATATCTTTTCTCGTTGTGATAACGAAATCTTTACAAACATTGCTAAAGACACTAAAAACAACCGTATTAAAGCGCTTAAAGTACCTGGTGCAGATTTAATCTTCTCTAAACGTGAGATGAAATCATTTGAAGAGTATGTTCGTAAGTTTGGTGCTCATGGTCTTGGTTACTTCCAGATGAAAGAAGATGGTCTTAAGGGTCCTCTTGTTAAATTCTTTAGTGAAGAAGATATCGCGCTTATCATTAAAACGACTGAACTTGAAGTTGGTGATGTAGTATTCTTTGGTGCTGGTGAGAAAAAAACTGTATGGGACTATATGGGTCGTTTTAGAAACTTCATAGCTGAACATGAAAAAATGAACCTTATTGATGAAAATGCATTTGAATTTGTATGGGTTGTTGACTTCCCTATGTTTGAGGTTGAAGATGGTCGTGTTAAAGCGTTACACCATCCATTTACTATGCCTAAAGACACGAACAAAGAAGATCCTGAAGAGATTGAGTCTATCGCTTACGATATCGTTCTTAACGGTACTGAGCTTGGTGGGGGATCTATTCGTATTCATAAAGAAGCTATTCAAAACGAAGTATTTAGACTTCTTGGTATTGAAGAAGAAGAAGCACAAGAGAAATTTGGTTTTCTTCTTGATGCACTTAAGTTTGGTGCACCTCCACATGGTGGTTTTGCTCTTGGATTTGACAGACTAATGATGCTTATCGCTAAAACGCCAAGCATTCGTGATGTTATCGCGTTTCCTAAAACACAAAAAGCATCTTGTGTACTTACTAAAGCACCAAGTTCAGTAGATAACACTCAACTTCGTGACTTACACATTCGTCTACGTGAGCAGAAGTAAACTTTAATGAAGAAACTTTTTTTAATTATCGGAGCACCTGGCTCTGGTAAAACTACAGATGCAGAACTTATAGCCCAAAAAAATGAAAACATAACACACTATTCTACAGGCGATATGCTTCGAGCAGAAGTTGCAAGCCAAAGCGAGTTAGGTGAAGAGATAGAGGGCTATATAACTAAGGGTCTTATTGTTCCTATTAATATTGCCATTACAACTATTACTAATGCTATAAAAAGTGCTCCTACTGATGTAGTAATACTCGATGGTTATCCTCGCAGTATAGAACAGATGGATGCTTTAGAAGAGTTTTTAAAGAGTGATAGCAGTATCATACTATCTAATATCATTGAGGTAAAAGTAAGTGAAGAGACTGCTAGGGATAGAGTTTTAGGTCGTGCACGTGGGGCTGATGACAATACAGAAGTTTTTAATAACCGTATGAAAGTCTATACTGAACCTTTAGCCGCAATTCAAACATTTTATATGCACAAGAACTGTTTAGAAGTTATAAATGGTGAAGGAACTATTGATGAAATAGTTCAAGAAATGCAAATATTTATTCTAAATAACATATAAGGGTTGCTTCATGAAAAAAATATTTACACAAGTACTTTTAGCATCAGTTATACTACTAAGCACTGGATGCTCAGGAACATGGCACGGAGTAAAATCAGACTCTAACGAAGCATGGGATAAGACAAAAGAAGGTTCAAAAAAAGTTTGGAATTCTACAAAAGAAGGTATTCATAAAGCTACCGAATAAGTAGCTTATTTAAACTTTACAATTAATTTTAGTTTTCTAGCCAACTATATCATTTAAAGTGATAAACTTTTCTCTTATCTTCAGTTGATATATCTATTCGGATATATGAATTGAGGTAATTATGAAAGAACTTATTGGTATTTATAAAAAGCAGTATCTCCTTGTTGAGAACTCCATCACAGCTATACTTGATAGTATAGACTTTGCACAATACGATGAAATCGTTAAAAACTCCCTCTTTAGTATATCTCCTGCTATCAAAGCAACATACAAGATAAATGCTAAACTCAAACAATCAACACCACTCTATACTATAGATCATTCAGATGCAAGTTATTTAGGGACTAATAAGTCTCACCTCTTAGAACGTATAGTATTTCGAAAAGATAATATTTATATCTCTAACTCATACATTAACTCACGAACTGGTTTACCATACATCACAGCTGTTATGCATACACAAAATGAGTATATTGTTTGTGACTTTGAACTTTATACCTTACTCAAAGAGCTATCTCTCATCGAAGGTAATGAAGCATTTACACTCTTTACAAAGTACTTTTACGCCCTCTTTGGATTTTTACTCGCCCTTTTCTCTTTGGCTCTTATCGCTTATGCTATCTCTAGTGCTATGTCCATATTTACACAAGATGGTGAAACACTTTTAACAGGGCTTTTTAGGTCTATCATCGCTTTAACACTAGCATTAGCTATTTTTGATTTATCAAAAACCATATTAGAGCATGAGGTTTTTTATAAAAGTTTAAGTAGAAACTATAACTTAGAAAACAGACTCTTAGCTCGATTTCTGACCTCTATCATCATCGCATTATCTATCGAGGCTTTAATGGTTGTATTTAAAATAACTCTGAGTGATTATGCTGATATGATACATGCTTTTTATCTTATAGCAGGGGTTGCTGTGATGATAATCTCTTTAAGTATCTTTGTCTTTACCATGAGGTATCATGGTAAGAAATAAAGTACTTGTAAATTATGTAAATGAAAAAAATGATAAAATATTTTATATCTAATATTAGGAAAATAAAATGTCAAATACACTTATACACAATAAAGCAGAATTTAAATACGAATATCATATAGATGGACATATTGCATATATAACTTACGATAATCAAAATGGAAATATGCATTTAACACATACGATAGTACCTGAAGAATTAGCGGGAAAAGGTCTAGCACGTACTCTTTTAGAAGATGTACTAGCAGAGATTAAAAAAGATGGTAAAAAAGCTGTCGCTCAGTGTTCTTACATTGTAAAATACCAAGAAAAACATCCAGAAGCTAGCGATATTTTTGTTTAGCAGTTAACAAAGAAGAGCTCATTAAGGCTCTTCTTTATGACTCTACTACTCTTCTACGAATCCGAAGTCTTCTTCTACTTCATCACCATGCTTTTGTGCTTCTTTGATATCATCAATAAGTTCTTTACACTCATCTTCTTCAATATCACCATGCTCTATATCATCTAAAACATCTTGAAGGTCAGCTTTAAACTCACGAAGCTCTTCTATCTCTTCTTTTGCATCTTCTGTTGCTTCTTTGTTATCAGCTATTTCTTCAAAGATAGCATCTAATGACTCATCAATATCTGGGATTACAGTCTCTTTAATTAGTTTTTCTAGTTCTTCTGCATATGACATATTTCATACCTTTATTTTGTTTTTAGAATTATACTATAATTAGTCATGAATTTTTATGCAGTAATAATCGCAACTGAAATACTTAATGGAAGAAGAGAAGATGCTCACTTTGAATTTGTTAAAAAAGAGCTACAAAAGTACGGACATGAACTCTTTTCCTCTTTTATCATAAAAGATGATGTCACACTTATTACAAAGGTATATGAGATGATTAAAGCGGATAAAAGTGCTGTTATCTTCTCCTTTGGTGGCATAGGCTCAACTCCTGATGACTTGACAAGAGAGATAGCCTCTCGGGTTTTTACAAATGCAGAAGTAGTACCCCATAAGAAATTTTTAGAAGATATTATTACAAGATTTGGCGATAAGTCTTATCCTCATCGTATTCATATGGCTGACTTATCACCCAAGGCAGAGTTACTTTTTAATCCTGTTAACAACATGTCAGGGTTTTCACTCTTTAACAAGTACTTTTTTGTACCTGGTTTTCCCAATATGGCACACCCTATGATAAAAGATGTAATAAAAACTCATTTTAGTGAAGTTGTAATAAAATATCGTTTAACACTCTATGCACATACAAGCGAAGAGACACTTATAACTCTTATGCAAACACTTCCCAAAGAGATAGAGCTCTCTTGTTTACCTCTATTTGTAAAGGAAAAAGCACATGTTGAACTCTCCCTCTCAAGTACAGATAAAAAACTTAATAACGACTATTTTGAAGTCTTCAAAATAGAGTTAGATAAAAAAAATATATACTATAGATTAATGTAAAAATTCTAAATGCCGATTTAATTGTCAAATAATTCTATAAATCAAGGAATTTAGTCATGATAATTTGGGTATTGGTACTTTTATTGCTCTTAGTTTTTATATATGTTGTTTATCGAATGAACTTTAGAGTTAATGAATCAAAAGAAGATTATGAAGATGAACACTATTACACTTTTAAAATATAAGAGAGCATAGCAATGGCAATTACACTAAACAATCACGTATTTAAAGGTCACCGAGCACTTTTAGGTAATAAGTTTGTAACTTATGGAGAACTAGAACTACCGCTAAGATATGATATGTATGAAGTGTCCAAGAATGGTTTTGACTGGGGTAACAATTCAAAAGGTTCGCAGCAATTAGCCTTCTCTATATTATGTCAAGTAAGTGACAAAGAACTAGCACTCACTCATGTCCAAAAGTATTCCATAGACATTATAAGAGCTCTTAATTCTAGAGACTGGGTAATCTCAGCTTCACAAGTTTTACAATGGATAGAGAACAATACTCAAATGCAAGTCCTGAAAAAATTACAGCCTCAAAACTCTGCTGTAAAAGGAATTAAAAAGCCTAAAACTAATGTTGTAAAAGAGATTTGTAAAGAGTTGCATATCACACAAAAAAATCTTGCTGAAATTTTAGAAGTACCAGAAGGTACTGTAAGTAGCTGGGCTGTCAAAAATGAAATCCCACGTTTAGGTAAAAAAGCAATAGAATTTTACATGCTTAATATTAAAAACCAAAGAATAGTAGATAGTTATAGAAGTTTTAAAGAACTTCTTGAATCTTCATAAGGCAAAGTATATGAAACCAAAAAATGAAGTTACACGCAGTTTACTCGTAGATAGACAGACATGGGATGACTCCATGAAATATGCACGAGATAGATATAAAATGAGTCTGAGTAAAGTGATAGAATCACTACTTCAAGAGTGGTTAGTTAAAGAGAAGAGAAAACCTCTAGATAATACAAATCAAGGGAAGTTTTTCGAATAAAATAGTGTATAATTCACTTAATAAATCAATTAAGCGAGAATTAAATGGAAATTATACAAACAGAAGATGCTTTTAAGGCACTTATACAAGATATCAAAACAACAACTGATGGTTATAGAGACCCTCTAGCATTTGGTATTTGTCGTGTTGACTTAGGTCAACTAAATGTAGAAAAAACACTACAAGCAACTTATCCACTTATTAACTGGGATGAAAACTTTGGAAGTGCTGCTATTTTTGTTAGAGCATTACACGAACAAGGTATCACTGTTGACTTTTCACAAACAGAAGTAGTTTGTACTATAAATGTAGACTTTTTAAGAGCATGTTTAGCTGCATTTACACCATACTCAGATGAAGCATATGGCGATTCTCACAAAAATATTCAAGTTATCTCAGCACTGTATACTCAAATCATTAGTAATGGTTCTTTTGAAGGTGAGTTCAAAGTAACTTTCATCTTTGATGATGCTGCTGTAGAAAGTGTTGAAGCTGCTTATCTTAAACTATATGCAATATCTCAAGCAAAAGTGCCTTTAAGAAGTATCAACTTAAATGGTGCATTTGGTGCATTACCAAATGTTGCTTGGTCAAATGGTCAACCAATTGAACTTGACTACTTAAGAGAGTTCGAAATTGAACTTAAATTAGCAAATGAATACCCACATATTGATTTTGTTGATAAATTCCCAAGATTACTTCAACATATCATTCCTCAAGACAATACTCGTATCTTAGATACTTCTAAAGTACGTTTTGGTGCACAATTAGCAGCTGGAACTACAGTAATGCCAGGTGCTTCATACATTAACTTTAATGCAGGAACTACTGGTTCTGTTATGGTTGAGGGTCGTATTAGCTCTTCTGCTATTGTTGGTGGTGGTTCAGATGTTGGTGGTGGTGCTTCTATCCTTGGTGTTCTAAGTGGAACAGATGGTAACCCAATCAGTGTTGGTCAAAACTGTCTCTTAGGTGCTAACTCTACATGTGGTATTCCTTTAGGTGATGGTTGTATTATCGATGCAGGTGTTGCGATACTTGAAGGTACTAAAATAGCTATTTATCCAGAAGAACTTAAAAAATTAATGGCTATCAATACAAATATGAAAATGGAAGGCGAAATCTTCAAAGGTAAGCAATTAGCAGGTTTTTATGGTATTCACTATAGACAAAACTCTATGACTGGTGAGATTACAGCTTCTCGTTCAACTAAAGAGATTAAACTAAACGCAGACCTACACTAGTTTTAGTATCTTATCTTTCTCTTATCTTTATCGGTATACAATAGTATATACATAAAGGAGAAAGATATGAATATATCCAACAACATTTCTTCCCTCTTTGCGAACCAAACTTTTTGACATACAGGTGCAAATAATATTGTAAATGTAAATACAGATGGTTTTAGACCACAAGATACAAGAATAACAAATACTAGTGGTTCGCCTGAGGCTATAACTAGGATAACTGATAATAATGGCTCAACAAAAAGTCGGACAGACCTCGCAAAAGAAATACCTGACCTGATAGTCTCGAGTGGTGTTGCCGAAGAAAATGTAGCGGTAATTAAGACTCAAGATGAAATGTTTGGTACACTTTTGGATATTAAAGGGTAGAGATACTCTTTAGTTTAAGGAGCATTGATGCATTTGTATCAAATGCTTTAAGGTTTTTCCCTACTTCAAGTGTGCTAAATATCGGTCGTCCTATGATAAACCTACCTTCCATGCCATCTTTTTTTGTTTTTACACCCCAAACATTTTGAAAAATTATTGCTTCATTATTATACTGACCTACATACAATGCAATATGACCTTGCTTATATACTAATGTTCTAAAAGCAATAGCTTCTTTTTTTATTACTAATCGCTTACCATCAGGGCTAACACCTTCAAGGTTAACAACTTTACCTACCTTACTCTGTTTTGAAGAGTTTCTAGGTAACCAAAGTCCAAAAGGTGCATAAAAGTCTCTTAGTGTTGAGGAACAATCACGCTGTCCAAAAATACCACCCCAGCCATAATTTGTTTTGCTAATTTCTTTTAAAATCATATTTATATTTTGAGCATTAAACTCTAGTATACCTTTATGAACTACACTTTTTTTTATCTTTGATTGTATGTATAGTGGTTTTTTATTTTTATATTTACTGAGTGTTAAAACTGTATAAGTCTCTTCATCTTCGTGCACAAGTGGAAGCATCATTCCTATACGAGATTTAAATAAGAACTCGTGTGTCTGTGAATATATAGACACACCCTCTTCTATCATAAAAACCTGCTCAGCTTTTTGCCAAAGTTTTGTGTACTTTTCATCGATGACTACTATATTTCTACTTTTCACCCAACCAAAAGCAAAACTAGATTCTACAAAAACCCATTTACCATCTTTTGAGTAATGTGAGAGTATTAAAGGTTGATTTGCTGCGATAGAGCTATTTTGTAGATAATCAAAAGGAAAACCCTCCCCTGCTTTTTTGGGGTCGTGCAGTACTGGTTTATTTGTGGGAAAGGCTCTAAGGTTTACATTAACAAGAGTGAGTGCTTTTTTATTAACACTTGTATAAAACTCATAATTTGCATTATCTAAATTTTTTTGAAAAAATGACTCTTTATGAAGTTGAAGATTTTCCCCATAAGTATTGCCTACCTTATAAGTCGTATGTGCCCATTTTGCATCTACTAAGGCTATTGACACCTTATCTAAGTTCCAAACTCTAAAGTATTGTTTTTCAAATTGTTTTTGAGAGAAAGAGGAACTTTTAGCTAAGTTTTTTGTGTAAAAACTTACATCTTGGGGAATAGTCTTTAAATCACTTATATACCGAGGTATATACTTTTCTACTTTGACTTCTACTATTTTTATAGGTTCCTCAGTTTGAGTTTTTTTTACAGCACAAGAGTTAAAAAGACATAATGCACATATAAGGTAAAAAAACTTCAAACTTTCTCCTTTATTTAGTCTACATCTCCAAATCTACTTACAACACGACCTAAGACTTCTACATCATTTGGTGAAAGTGTTTGTGTTGAGTAAACTGAGTTATCACTTATCACATCTATCTGACCATCTATTCTAGTTTGAATACGTTTGATGAAAAGTCCTGCTTCAGTTCTGATAGTAAAAATACCACCACGATTTAAATCTGTCTTACTTCTGTTTATAAATACTATATCATTATAGCTAAAAGTTGGCTCCATCGAATCGCCAGAGACATTTATCGCTTCAATGTTCTTAAGCTCGCGCTCACCACCTAACATAAACATAAAGTGTTCTGGTATCTCTAACTCTGCTATCTCTTCGTACTGCTCATCTGCTCCACCACCTGCACTTGCATTTACATCACTCAGGTATTTCACCATATAGAACTTATTTGTCGCTTCTACGAGTGATTCTGGAGATTGTCCATATAGTAACCAGTTAATAGATATGGCTTTTTTAGCACAAAAATCTAAAAGTTCGGTAAAAGGAATTTTGTCTCGTTTTTTCATAGTTGCAAAATTCATCTGAGAGATACCTAAAACATCGGCTACATCTTTGTCAAATACTTTTTTTGATGAGAAGTCAGAAGAGACGATACTTTTAATCTCTTCTACTATATTTAAAAAGCTATTCATGTCTAACCCCTTTTTATCAATTTCACAAATTATAATATTATTTGAGACAAATGTCAAAGTTTTTATTGCATTTTGACATATTTTTTATATTTTATTACAAATTGATGTATTATTCTTCAGATTAAGAGTTAAAAGGGAAAGAAAATGTCAACAATTATTAAAAATGCAGAGAGTATGTTTGAGAAGCTAGAGTCTAAAATGGAGAGATGGGCAGAGAAAATATTTTAAGAGCTAACGCTCAATACATGTGAGGCACTAAATGCCAAATCGTATAATATTTTATTTTTTATTATCTTCTCGCTCTCTTTGAGCTGATTTATTTTTATGGTAACCCGCAAAAATAAATATCATAAATAAAACAAAAAGTGTTAAAACAATAGTATCAATATATACACCCAAGACTATGCCTTATTAAAAGTACTATACGTTTGTCTTATAGCATCATAAAGAATGATACCTGTACTAATTGCTAGATTAAGACTTCTTCCCTCTGATGTCATTGGAATCGTTATATTTCTATCTTTGTAAGTATTTAAAATGTCTTCAGGAATTCCCTTAGTCTCACTTCCAAAAATTATAAAATCTCCATCTTTGAAATCAGTCTCAAAATATGGTCTATCTGTTTTAGTTGTTGCAAAGTGGGCATTTTCGCCTATCTCGTTACTTGCAAAAAACTCATCTATAGATTCCCAAACATGTAAGTCTAACTTATCCCAGTAATCAAGACCAGCACGACGTACTGCTTTTTCATCTATGTCAAAACCGATAGGTTTAATGAGATGAAGAGATGCACCTGCATTTACACAAAGCCTTCCTATCGCACCCGTATTATTTGGAATCTGCGGATTTACTAATACTATATTAAAACTCATGAATTATCCTCTAAAAAATTACTGTTTTGTTTTCGTATACAAAAATTCTATCTTCTAATGCTAACTTTAATGCACGTGAGAGTACAACTTTTTCTACATCACGACCAGAACGTTGCATATCTTTCCAACCATAAGCATGGTTTACATGGATTACTTCTTGGGCAATGATTGGACCTTCATCAAGATTATTGTTTACAAAGTGTGCTGTTGCACCAATGATTTTAACACCTCTGTCATACGCTTGTTTATAGGGGTTTGCACCTATAAAGGCAGGTAAAAACGAGTGATGAATATTGATTATTTTATCTTGAAACTCTTCAACAAACGCAGGTGTTAATATACGCATATATTTTGCAAGAACAATATAGTCAACATCTTCATAAGAGTTAATACACTCTATTATTTTTTGCTCATGAACTTCGCGTTCTAAATCTACATGAGATACAGTCACATAAGGAATATCAAACTTACTCACAAGAGACTCTAATTTATCATAGTTAGACACTACAGCTAAAATATTTGCTTCGAGTTCTCCTGATTCATGACGAATAAGTATATCACCCAGAGCATGCAGCTCTTTTGTTGCCATAATAATTATGTTTTTCTTTTTTGGTTCGATTACTTTTACACTAGAATTTTTTGGAAGCACTGCATTTATAGCATCAGTTAAATCTTTTTTATTTACAGCACCTTCAACAACAGAACGCATAAAAAACTTGTTACGCTCTTTATCAACAAACTCACTATTAGAAAGAATATTTAAATCATAATTAAAAAAGATACTAGATACCTTATGTACAAGTCCTTTTTCATCATTTGCATCAATTAGGACTCTATAATGATTCAAACTAAACTTCCTTCTCTAATTTTTTTACTCTAGTATCAATTGTTGCTAGGGTATATTCTAGAAAATTAAGTGTCATATCAACTTTTGCTTCTATGTTAGAGTTATTAGGTGCTTGAAAACCTTCAAAAAGGACTAAAAGCCTTTCTCTAATTGAGTTTAAGTACATAAGTTCACTCTCTGTAGTGCTTGTCGTTTGTGTTATTACTTGTTCACTTTGAGGCGTTTCTTCAAAAAAATCTTCTTTTTTTGGTGTTTGTATAAGAGTCCTCTCATCTTCTACACCATGAGTCTCTTCCATTTCTGCCAGTGTTGAGAGTATTACATCTTTTAATTCCATGCTTTTAATAACCACCTTTCAAACTCGTTAAACTCTACTTCATTTTCCATTTTTAAAAAATAATCTTTCATTTCGTGATTTATATTTAAAAACTTTTTACGCATTCCAGAGAGTCTTCTAATAGCAATTTTTGCATCACCATTGTTAGGATCTTTTTTTAACACTGCTTTATAAATATCTAATGCTTCTTCTTTAAGACCTTGAAGTTCATAAATATTTGCTAAAGTAAGTGTTTGCATACTGTTCTAATTATCTTTGTATATAGTTTGCGATAATAGAACCCATCTCGCTTGTTGAACATACTTCTTTAGCATCATACTGTGCTAAATCACCAGTTCTATAACCCTCACTTAGAGTCTTTTTAATCGCAGCATCTATCTTATCAGCAGCTTCATTCTCATCAAGAGCATATCTAAGCATCATAGATGCAGAAGCAATAGTTGCAATTGGATTTGCTATACCTTGACCAGCAATATCTGGTGCAGAACCATGTATTGGCTCATAAACACCAATTTTCTCACCTACAGATGCAGATGGTAAAAGACCAATAGAACCACAAAGCATAGAAGCTTCATCAGAAAGAATATCACCAAAAATATTTCCAGTAAGCATTACATCAAACTGTTTTGGATTTAGAACTAATTGCATTGCAGCATTATCAACATACATATGTGTAAGTTCAACATCAGGATACTCTGCTGATATTTCAGTTACAACATCTCTCCAAAGCTGAGAAACATCAAGTACATTTGCCTTATCTATAGAACAAACACGCTTATCACGTGTTTGTGCAATTTTAAAAGCTTGGTGTGCGATACGAACGATTTCACTACGAGTATATACCATAGTGTTCCAGCCTTTATCTTCAGTACGACCCTTAGGCTCACCGAAATAAATACCACCGATTAACTCACGTACAACCATAATATCAACACCCTTGATAATCTCAGGCTTTAATGAAGATGCATTAATAAGTTCATCATATACAACTGCCGGGCGTAAGTTAGCATAAACACCAAGCTCTTTTCTAAAACGCAGTAGTCCACTCTCAGGACGCTTCTCACGAGGAAGAGAATCCCATTCAGGTCCACCAATAGCACCAAAAAGTACAGCATCAGAAGCTAAAGACTTTGTAATAGTCTCTTTGGGAAGAGGATCGCCAGTTACATCATAAGCAATACCACCCATAAGTGCTTCATCATAAGAAAAGTGAAAACCAGAACATGTAGCAACAGCATCAAGTACTTTAACAGCTTCGTCAATTATCTCAGGGCCAATTCCATCGCCCTTAATAAGTGTAATTTTATATTTTTTCATCTATTTACCTTTTAGTTCATTCGCTGCAAAGTTCATTAAACCACCTGCATCAATTAATTCTTGCATAAACGCAGGAATTGGTGTGAAGTTATATGTTTTACTTGTAGTGTTATTTGTAATAGTTCCAGCATCCATGTTTACTGTTACATCATCACCTTCGTTAATTTCTGCACTCTCTGGAAGTTCAAAAATTGGAAGTCCCATATTAAATGCATTTCTATAAAAAATTCTTGCGAATGTAGGAGCTATAATAGCAGCAATACCAGCAGCCTTTAGTGCTATTGGTGCATGCTCACGGCTACTTCCACAACCAAAGTTTTCACCAGCAACAATTAAGTCACCTGAACTCATTTTATTTACAAATTCTGGATCAGAATCTTCCATAACATGCTTTGCTAGTTCCTCAGGAACTGAAGTATTTAAATATCTTGCCGCAATGATTATGTCTGTATCGATATCTTTACCGAATGTCCAAACTTTTCCGTTTATATTTGCTTTGCTCATTATAAAATCCTAATATATATTTTATTAAATAATTTTGTGATTATATCCAATTTTTGATTTGAGTTTAATGAAAGTTTTTTTAAGGAGGAATTTAAGACTTGATATTAAAAAGTATCAAGCCTATTTAAAAGTGTTCCTCTCGTTTAAGATTATTTGTTGTTTGGAGCATCTCATCACTGGTTGTGATTACTTTTGAGTTAGAGTCATAGGCACGTTGCCCTGTGATAAGGTCTGTTAGTTCAACAACTAACTCAACATTTGAGAGCTCAACAAAACCCTGTCTTAGTGTTCCTAAACCATCTACACCAGGAATACCTTCTACTGGTTGACCAGAACTATCAGTCTCAAGATAAAGGTTGTCTCCAAGAGCATGAAGTCCTGCTGGGTTGATAAAGTTAGTAGTTTGAATCTGTCCAATTACGGCCGCTTGAACCTGCCCCGGTTGAATAACAGTAACAGTACCATCAGTACCTATACTAATGTTTGTAGCATCAGGTGGAACAACGATTTCAGGAATGAGTTTGTACCCATCTGAGTTTACCATAGTACCATTTTGGTCAACTTTTAGTGCACCATTTCGAGAGTAAGTCTCTGTACCATCAGGAAGCTCAAACTTAAAGAAACCTCGTCCTGTAATCGCCAAGTCAAATTGATTATCTGTTTGCTTGAGAGAACCTTCTGCAAATATCTTATTGATAGCTGTTGCACGGACACCTAAACCCACTTCTATACCTGTAGGACTTTTTGTTACATCTGAAGTGGAAGTACCTGCATATTCTATAACACTGTACATAAGGTCTGCAAATTCTGCACGAGACTTTTTAAAACCTATTGTATTAACATTAGCTATATTATTTGCCGTAGTATCAATTTGTGTTTGCATTGCTAACATTCCCGTCGAAGCGGTATAAAGTGATTGCATCATAATATTTTAGTTTCCTTGTTTACTTAAGATTTTCTTGCGAGTTTATCGATTGCATCTTTATTCATATCATCCATCTGAGTACTCATCGCTTTTTGATACATTCCCACTAAACGATTTGTTTCTATAAGTTGTGTCATCATTTTTACAGCATTTACATTACTTTTTTCAAGAAATCCTTGCTGTACAACGCCACTACTCTTAATATCAGTAATATTTTTTATATCACCAAATGAGTATAAACCACTACCCTCTTTTTTAAGTAAAGAGAGGTCTTTTGGTTGTGCAATTAAAAGTTTTTTATTGGGTGTCAACTTAGTACTATTTGGAATATTTGTCGACATTTGTCCATTTTTATCAGAAACGATAATGTTATCATCACTTGTAAAACTGATTTTACCTTTTCCCGTTTTTAAATACTCATCTGCTAAGACTTCGTACCCTTGTTTGGTAACAAGAACACCCTCATCATTTTTTGTAAAACTTCCATCACGAGTAAGTCTTACTCCTAGAGGTGTTTTTACAGCAAAAAATAGACCCTCGCTAGAGAGTGCAAAGTCTAAAGGGTTTGCTGTATTTTGCATAGTCCCCGTACTATGATTTGTATAAGCATCTACAATTTTTGGTGCTCTTGTCATTGTACGGTTAATAAAAGCAGTACCCTCTTTTGTCTGATTTGCATTAGGTAAATCATCGCGTTTTTCTTGATAAATATGCATGAAGTCACCTATAACAAGATTATCTTCTTTAAATCCAACTGTATTTACATTTGCTAAATTATTTGCGATAGTGTCAAGTCTGTTAAACTGTGTCACCATTCCAGCAGCAGCTGCATAGTAGCCTGTTTGCATATATCACCTTTGTTTTGCTTTGTATTCAAAATATTTAAAGCAAAGAGTGTTCCAATCTTAATTTAGATAGATTTCAGCATTCGTTAATTTAATTTAGATATAATCCACCTTTAAAAACACTTAATTCACTGGAGCATATTCCCATATGACAGCTAAAGAACTCAACAAAGCAATAGAGACATTTTTTGAAGAACACAAGGGTAAAGAGTGTGTTACTTATGAATCTCTAATAGAACTTTTTGAAAAACAACCCTCAGCCGCTCAGGCAAAAAATATTTTAAAACTTTTAACGAAAAATAAAAAATGTATCTATACTTCTAGTGAACAAGCTAAAAGACTCAATGATCAAGAAGCAGAAGCTCGCCGTACAGCACAGCGAAAAATGCTTGTAGATAATGAGAGTGATAAATTTGACATCCTTAAAGAACATGAACTCTTAGAATGGTCACGTTCTGACTCACCTGTACGTATGTACCTTCGTGAAATGGGTCAAATTCCTTTGCTTACTAAAGAAGAAGAGATAGAGATTAGTAAAAAGATAGAAGGTGGAGAGAGTATCATTATTGATGCAATCTGTTCTGTTCCTTATCTTATAGAGTTTATCTTAGACTACAAAGAACCTCTAATCAATCGTGAACGTCGTGTTAAAGAACTTTTTAAATCTTTTGAAGATGAGAAAGAAGAGACAGATGATACAAATACAAGTACTACCGATGATACTAGCACAGCCGTAGTACCTAAAGTAAAAGTAGTAGAGAAGAACTTAACAGCTAAAGATAAAACAAGAGTAGAAAAAGTATCTACTAGTTTTAAAGCTCTTGAAAAAGCAAAAAAAGAGTGGATAAAACTAACAGAAAAAGCACCTCAAACACTTGATGGTGATTTAACTGAAGAAATTATCAACTATTTTTTAGGTGTAACTTTCAAAAAAGGTGCACTTAAAGAAAAACTTCTAGATTTAGGACCAACTTCAAAACTTATCAACGAACTTGTTAAAGCAATGGAAACAGCACTTAAGAGTGATGATGGTTATGACAAAGAGCTTAAGCGTCTTGAGTATAAACTTCCACTTTTTAATGATGCGCTCAAAGCAAATCACAATGTTTTAGTAAGTAAGATTCAAGAACTTAACAAAGAAGATATCGCAAATATGGTTCCTGAAGCAACAATGGTTTCTACATATATGGAAATCAAAAAACTTGTTCAAACAAAAGAAGCTTCTAAAAACTCTTTTGATATGGAACCTGAGAAACTTTTTGATATTTTAGAACAGATTAAACGTGGTAAAAACATTTCAGAGATAAGTAAAACTAAAATGGCGAAATCAAATCTTCGTCTAGTTGTATCTATCGCTAAGCGTTATACAAACCGTGGTTTACCTTTCCTTGACCTTATCCAAGAAGGTAACATCGGTCTCATGAAAGCTGTTGATAAGTTTGAGTACAAAAAAGGTTATAAATTCTCAACTTATGCAACATGGTGGATTCGTCAAGCAATCTCACGGGCTATTGCTGACCAAGCACGTACTATTCGTATTCCTATTCATATGATTGAGACTATTAACCGTATCAATAAAATTATGCGTAAACACCTTCAAGAAAATGGAAAAGAGCCGGATGTTGATACAATTGCTGAGGAAGTAGGTCTTTCAGTTGAAAAAGTTAAAAATGTTATTAAAATCACTAAAGAACCAATATCTCTTGAAGCACCAATTGGTAGTGAAGAAGATGGTCGTTTTGGAGACTTCATCGAAGATAAAACTTCAGTAAGTCCTGCTGATTCAATTCTTAAAGATGATTTACGTGAGCAAATCGAGACTGTACTTGATCAACTTAACGAGCGCGAAAAAGCAGTTATCAAACTTCGTTTTGGAATCATGGATGATGAGAGTGATAGAACATTAGAAGAAATCGGTAAAGAGTTAAGTGTAACTCGTGAGAGAGTTCGTCAAATAGAGTCTTCTGCTATCAAGAAACTTAAACACCCTAAAGTAGGTCGTCGTCTTAAAAACTACATAGAAGAGTAGGCTTATTTAGCATATGAATTTCGAGCAACAGTGGTTAGAGTATGATTACAACCCATTTATAGTATTTAATGAAAATGGAAAAATCATCTCTGCAAACTCTGAGGCTCAGTTTCTTCTCGGTGCTACAACTCCCTCCACTCTTTTTGAATTAGCAAAAGTCTATGCAAGTGTTAACTTCGGTTTTAAAACTACTTTTATAGAGTTAGGATATGGACGTTATAAATTTTTTGGTGTAACAGTAGGTTATAAGGATGAAGATCAAATAGGGATTAAACTCTATCAAGCCCCTTCATACAAACTAAACACACATAAACCAGAAGGTGAACTTACTAATATATTCACCATCACAGACCTTTGTATCGCTACAAATAGTATAAGTTCATCTATCAAGTATATAAAATCTTATGATCCTACAATTCCTGAAATAATAGTCAACTCAAATCAGCTGATAAAAGTACTAAATAAAATGTATGCTTGTGTGCAAGAGAATGAGACTATAGATACGAAAGTTTTTTATAGAGTGGGTGAACATATTAAATTTGATGGAAAGAAGTATAGTATCTTTTCCATATCTGTTAATGCAAAAAATATTAATGCACAGCTGAGTACAGAACTCAAAGCTCTTGCTCAAATCAACAACTTCTACATAGAAATATCTTCTAGTCTTACTATAAATATTCCTATGATTACAGCTTAGTGTGCAATCTCTTTAGATACGAAAGAGCCAACTACAATACCAATCAGTAGGAATGGTAAATACACACTCAGATCAAGTATATTATTATTTTTCAGAGCTATAAAACCTAAAACTAAAAATATATACGGCACGATTCTATACATAGAAACACTACCCCTAACACCATGTTTTATACTACTGACACTAAATGTCTTAATCTTAGCTTTTTCTTCTTTAACAATAGTTTTTAAGTCTAATTCTTCTGGGGGAGCTTCGTTAATAGGCTCATCGTCATAAAGTCCATGAGGGTCTTCAATAGTATCAAGTAAATCTCTATCATCTTCATAAGTCTCAGAGTCAACTTTTGTAATGACCATCTTTTTATATGCTAAAGATGCCCCAATAATGACAAACAAAGAACTAAGGTATGCTATTTGAGCATTGATAAAAAATGCTTTTGAATAAAGTGTACTAGAGAGAACTAAAGCCTCAGAAATAAGAAGTATACTAGTAATTCGTTGGAGAGTATTCATCATCATCCTCATCGTCAAGTTGTTTTTTTATCGCATAACGAGGTTCTTTTGCTAACTCTTCATAAGCTTTATACTCTTTAGCATATGCTTTATATACATTTAAAATTGCAGCAGCTATACCAATACCTACACCGATCCAAAAAGTCCAGAAAACTTCAGTAAGACTTTTGAGTAACCAACCTATTCCAACACCCATTAAAACAGCTACAACTATAGATATACCTAGCGAGAGTCCATCAGCGGCTTCTATAATAGGTTTTATTCGTGGTTTTTTTTGACTATTATCGCCCTCTTTCGTTTCGCTATTGACCTTGGGTATCTCTTCATTAACATTAGCCATTTTTAATTTCTCCAAGTACCTTAGCCGCAGCTTTTATAGTGTCTTCTATCATTACATCAGTTGTAGCAGTTGAGATAAATCCTGTTTCATATAAAGAACATGCAAAGTAATATCCCTCTTTTAACATTCCTGCATGAAATTTTGCAAAAAGTGCTGCATCGCTCTCGCTCGCATCTGCAAAGTTTTTAACAGGGTTCTCATTAAAGAAAAATCCAAACATACTTCCTCTAACATCTACTTGCATAGTTATGCCAAGTTCAGCTGCTTGCTCCTGCATACCATTTACCAAAGTACGAGCTCTTTCTTCTAAGACTGCCATTACTCTTGTATTCTTTTTGAGTTTTGTTAAGGCTGCAAATCCAGCTGCCATTGCTACGGGGTTTCCACTAAGTGTTCCAGCTTGATACACAGGACCTTCCGGACTCAGTTGTGCCATGATTTCACGACGACCACCGAAGGCACCAACTGGCATACCACCACCTATAACCTTACCTAGTGTCACTAAGTCTGGGATGACTCCTATTAGAGACTCAGCACCATTTATAGTTCCACGAAAACCACTCATAACTTCATCAAAAATCAGAAGAGTTCCATTTTCATCACAAAGTTTACGAAGAGAGTGTAAAAACTCTTTATCTGCTGGAACTAGTCCCATATTTCCTGCTATTGGCTCAATAATAACACAGGCAATATCTTTAGAATCTGCAAAACATTTTTTTACACTTTCTATGTTGTTATACTCAGCAAGAAGTGTATGTTTTGTGAAGTCTGAAGGTACACCTGGACTTGAGGGATTACCAAAAGTTGCAGCACCTGAACCGGCTTCAACAAGTAGTGCATCTGAATGTCCATGATAACAACCTGTAAACTTAACGATATCATCACGATGAGTAAAACCACGAGCTAAACGAATAGCTGACATAACAGCTTCCGTTCCGGAAGAGACGAAACGTACCTTCTCAATAGAGTCAAAAAAACCAATAACAAGTTTTGCAAGCTCTGTCTCTGCAATAGTAGGAGCACCAAAAGAGAGTCCATGTCTTACAGCTTTTATAACTGCTTCTTCTATTGACTCATCTCTATGTCCAAAAATAAGTGGGCCCCAAGACTGTACAAAATCTACATATTTATTTCCATCGATATCTGTAAGGTAAGCACCCTCACCTTGTTCTATAAAAATAGGTGTTCCACCAACACTGCTAAATGCACGAACGGGTGAATTAACACCACCTGGGATTAAATTTTGTGCTTCTTGGAATGCTTTTATGGATGCATTTGTACTCATATATAAAGACCTTTGTAAATATTTTTCTTATTATATCTAAGTAGTATTAACATTGATTTGCTATAATAAGTCAAATTAAAATAATATGGAACTTTTTTGAATAGATCTACTTTTGCTCTTTTTGTCGCACTCCTTATCCACTTACTATTTGTTTTACTCTTTTGGATTCTTGGAACACTATCTTCTGAGGTAAAAAAGCCAAAACAAGAAGAACAAAAAATAAAAATAAGTCTTAAAGAACTGCCTAAAAAGCATAAAGAATCTGGTCTAAATAAAAACAAACCCAAACCTCAAAAAATTGCACCACCAATGCCAAAGGGTAAACAGCTTAAAAAGATAGTAAAACCCCCAGTAAAATTTGAACCGAAAGAACCTAAAAAGACTCCCAAACTAAACAAGCCAAAAATAAAACCTAAACCACAGACAAAGCCTAATCCAAAAGTAGAACCACTACCTCCGGTTAAACCCTTTATACCACTTATAGAGAAGAAAAAAGACGTCAATAAAACTAAAAAACTAAAAAATGACGACCCTCTAGCTTGGATGCTTGAAGATAAATCAGATAAAGAAGAAAAGAAAGTTACAAAAAAAGTGTCTAATGGTGGAAATATCTCTCAAAATATAAAAGAGTTGTATGGTGAGGAGTTTGGTAAACTTACACCTGGCCAACAGCAGTATATCATCGACAATCAAGAGATAATGAGACGTATTACACAGCAGGTTTTATCTCGTGTGGCACGAATAAACCTACCGCGTGATCTTAATGTTAACAGAAGCAATGTCGTAGAGTTTTATCTGCATCCAAATGGTGATATGACAGACTTTAAGTTTCTCTCAAAAAGTGGTTATTATGTTTTGGATGATACAACAAAAGAGACTATAGAGTATTCATATAGTCGTTATCCAAGACCAAAAGAGAAAACCCTTATAAGGTACAATATTTATTATCATTTAGCAAGATATTAGCATAATAACTGACTTAAGAAAAATAATAAAAAGTAATAGTCGTTTTTTGTTATAATATATCAACAAAATAATAAGAAGGTTATTTAATGAATATTTTAAAAACGATATTAGCTTCTGCTCTGATTACTTCTCTTACACTTTTTAGTGCATGTAGTGAAGAGAAAAAAACACCTATTAAAAAAGAGAGACCAGCACTTGTGGTCAATACAGTAACAGTAAAAAATGAGCCTGTACCCATTTGGAAACAGTATACTGGTATGACAAAAGCGAGTAGTGATCAAGATGTTAGAGTCCGTGTTTCTGGAATTCTAGAGAAGATTTATTTTCATGATGGTCAAGAAGTAAAAAAAGGACAAAAACTTTTTAAAATTCAACAAGCTGAGTATATAGCAGTACTCAACATAGCAAAAGCTAAAAAACACCAAGATGAAGCTTCTTTAGCACTGGCTAAAGCTGATGTTGCTAGATATGAACCTCTAGTTCAAGAGGGCTTAGCTCCTCGAGCAACACTTGAGCGGTACCAAGCACAAAAAGATGGTTTAAGTGCAGCTATTCCTCAAAAAATGGAAGATATTATAGTAGTTCCAACAGAGTTTGATCCCGATAGAATGTTACGACTTTTTAACATTGGATACAATTTTGGGATTACAGAGACTGACTGGAAAACGAGTATTGATTTTGAAGAGTATGACAAGCATCAGTAGTGTACTTTTCTAACAGAGCCAAAGCACCTTTATAAATAGGTTCATCTATAAAACCATACTCTTCATCTACAAAACCACTTATGCCCTCATCTCTATGCATCTCAAATAGTTTTATGATTACTTGTGCTCTTTTTATCTCTGCTTCTTTATCTACAAACATGGCATTTACTAGTTTTACTTGGTTTGGAGAGATACAGCCTTTTGCATCATAACCCATACTTTTCTCTAGTTCTATCCACTTTGTAAATGTAACTTCATCCTTAAACTCTTGAAAAACAAAACTTACAGGTTTTACACCCATAGCCTTAGATGTTATGAGAAAGTGTGAGAGCATATATGTGAGAGTTGGATTTTGTATGTTTATAAGAGACTGCGGAAGTTTCATATCTGCAAAAAGGTCTAAGATACCTAAGTAAAAGGTAGTTACTCTTTGGTTGACTGCTAAAGAAGAGAGGTTGTGCCAAGCAGATGCTGTTTCTATGGAAAGATGCAGGTCTATGCCATCATTTAAAAGAGCTAATACACTTTTAACCTCTTCTTTATTTCGTATCTTAGGTACACGAATCGCGTCAGGCATAAACTGGTTTAAGTATGTTATCTCTTCATACCCACCCTCGTCTAAAGCATTTACCCGCACTACAAGTTTTTTATCACATTTTTTAAGTCGCATTAAAAAGATAGCAGATAAAACGAGTGCAAAAGGTTTTTCTTGTTTACTTACACCATCTTCAAGATTAAGCATAATACAGTCTGCATCAAGAGACTCTATTTTACAAAGATGTTTGATGTTGTTTGCAGAGAGCATTAGTGCTGATTTAAAATTGTTTTTTTTGTTAATCTCTCTAAAGGTAGGAACTGCTAGTTTATCAAGTGCTTCTAAGTCGCGGTTTTGATATGCTTGTATTATTTTATCTATCACTATTTTTTCTTTTTATCATTTTTATGTAGGTGAAGATATAGTGCTGCTATCTCTTTATCTGTTAAAAAGTAACGGGGCATTCCATTTTTTCTTTTGTTCAGTGCTCTGTAAAATTTATTATAACTTACAGTGTTTATTTTAGGTGCACGAAAGCTTCTGTCCATACCCTTATGTTTATATTTTGCGATGAGTTTCCCTTCACCATTATCACCATGACATTTTTGGCAACCGATACCCCTAGGGTTTTTATAGAGTTGGGAGGCATATTCTGTTGGTGTTATAAAACTACTTGTTGCTAAGAGATAAAGTGGCAAAATTAAAAAGAGCAGTGATTTCATTGTTAGCCTAATATTATTTTAAAAGGGTATAATAACAAAAATATTATTTATGGGGTTTAAATGCAGTTACTTGATGGAAGAAAACTTTCAAAAAAAATAGAACTTCAAATCACAGATGAGGTAAAAAAACTCAAAGAGACTTGTGGTTGTACACCAGGTCTAGCAGTTGTGCTTGTAGGTCAAGATCCAGCGAGTGCTACCTATGTTGGTATGAAAAAGAAAGCATGTGACCGTGTAGGTTTCTACTCTGTAACTCACGATATGCCTGAAAATATCTCTCAAGAAGCGATTGAACGTACTATCATTAGTATGAATGAAAATCCAAGTATTGACGGTATTCTTATTCAACTTCCTCTTCCCGCGCAAATAGACACAACTAAACTCCTTGAACTTGTAGAACCAAGCAAGGATGTTGATGGTTTTCATCCCTTTAATGTTGGTCGCCTTGTAACGAACCTGGATGGTTTTGTACCTTGTACTCCTCTTGGTGTTATGAAACTTTTAGAAGAGTATGACATCGATGTTAAGGGTAAAAACTGTGTAGTAGTTGGAGCATCTAACATTGTTGGAAAGCCTATGGCATCCCTACTTTTAAATGCAGAAGCAACAGTTGAAATATGTCACATACATACAGATGACCTAAAACGCCACACATTAAACGCAGACATGATTTTTGTAGGTGTTGGTGTGATTAACCTTATCACTCCTGACATGGTAAAAGATGATGTTGTTATCGTAGATATCGGTGTAAGTAGAACAAAAGAAGGCAAACTAGTAGGTGATGTAGACTTTGAAGCAGTAAGTAAAAAAAGCTCATACATAACGCCAAGTCCTGGTGGAGTTGGTCCTATGACTATTGCTATGCTTTTAACTAACACACTCAAAGCCGCAAAAATAAATGCACAAAAAAAGAAGCAATCATAAATGAAAGAAGTATTAAAAAAAGCATATAAATTTTCAAACTCTTGGACTGGAACTGTCATAATTGTTCTTTTCGTTATATTTTTTATAGCACAAGCATTTCGTATCCCTTCTGGAAGTATGAAAGATTCTCTTCTCATAGGTGATCACCTTTTTGCTAAGAAGTTTGCATATGGTATTTCTATGCCGCACATTCCATTCTTAGAAATGTCAATCATGCCATGGAGTGATGACCTGCGTTTAATGGATGGTGACAAACCTGAGCGCGGTGATATCGTTATCTTTCGCTATCCAGGAAATCTCAAACAGCACTTTGTTAAACGCTGTGTTGCACTTCCCCAAGATGAACTCTTTGTAGCTGAGAAAAATCTATTTATTCACTTTAGAGAAGGTGATGAGTGGATTAAAGAGCATTATGAAGGTTTTGAGATAGCTGTATATCAAGAAAAACTTTGGGTTAAAAATCCTTACATGAAAGAGCATCCTGGTATTCACCATGATGAAAAAATCATAAATAATGGTCACTATCCAATGCCTCTTTTTTATGTTAATCCTCTCAAAGTAGAAAAAGAGCACTATTTTATGATGGGTGACAACCGTGACCACTCAAACGATAGCCGTTTTTGGGGCTCAGTTGCTTATGATAACATCGAGGGTACACCTTGGTTTATTTACTTCTCTATAGGTGAGAACTGGGAAATTAGATGGGATAGAATTGGTAAAACACCAACAGATTTAGAACAGTCTCCTTACCTCGACAAAGCGAGAGAAGAGCGAATACGTACAGATAAAGACTTCCATGGAATTACTTGATATACTAAAAATAGCAGCTGCAGTTTTAGCACTTGCTGTTGCCATCATCGGACATGAGATTATGCACGGATGGGTTGCATATATGTACAAAGATACAACTGCAAAAAATGCAGGGCGTTTAACTATAAACCCTATAAGCCATGTTGATTTAGTAGGTACTATTATCGTTCCAGCAAGTATGTACTTTTTACCAATGTTAATGGGAGCAGAGAGTGGCTTTTTATTTGGTTGGGCAAAACCAGTACCAATAAACACTGGAACTGTAATCCGTAATGGTGGATACAATGCAGCAATGCAAGTAGACTTAGCGGGAATAGTATATAACTTCACTATGGCTGCGTTTGCTTCTATCGCTGTAGTTGCTATGAGTCAACCAACTATAGCTGATTCAACTATATATATTTTTGCATATATGTTTGTTTTCCAACTGCTTGTTATAAATGTAGTTTTAGGGGTTTTCAACCTTCTCCCTATTCCACAGTTTGATGGTGCTCACTTTTTAATGCACCTAGCATTAAAATACAAAATAAACACTATCGCAGAGTTTTTTTATAAAAATGAACGTTATGGAATCATTATAGTACTTGTTATTTTAATGACACCAATTAAGGACTATGTCCTATTTTTACCAGTTCAAACCGTTCTTGGTTTACTACTTTCTTAGGAGAAAATATGAAGTTTTTTGTTGCAACAGATCATGCAGGAATAGAGTTAAAAGATTATACAGTTGAGTTATTACGCCAAAAAGGTCACGAAGTAGAAGATATGGGTCCTTACTCTAAAGACAGAGTTGATTATCCAGATTATGCACATAAGGTGGCAACTGCTGTTTTAGAAAATAGTGGAACTCACGGTATACTTATCTGTGGATCTGGAATCGGTATGAGTATGGCTGCAAATCGCCATGAAGGTATCCGTGCAGCACTTTGTCATGATGCTTACACTGCTAGTGTAGCTCGTGGGCATAATGATGCTAACATTTTATGTTTTGGTGAGCGTATAGTAGGTAAAGGTGTTTCAGAGTCTATACTTGATGCTTGGATTGCTGGAAGTTTTGATGGTGGTCGACATACTGGCCGTGTAGAGAAAATAGAGTTAAACTAAAGGAGCACTGATGTTTTGGGAATGGTCACTACTTACAATACTTTCTATTGTTTATGTTTACCTCTTTGTAAAGATGTACTACTTTAAAAGTATCACAAATAAAGAGCAACGTAGCAATGATTTAATGAAACTTACACTTCATGAAGCTGAAATACTTATACGTAAGTACCAAATCCAACTGAAACGTGCTCTTGGTAATGTCGATATACTCTCAGAAGAACTTACAAAACTTAGAAATGAGCTGAAAGTTTTAAAGGCAAGAAACTCAAAACATAGACAAGAGACAGATAGACTTAACGGTAAGATAAAAGCTCTTGAGAGCAGAATAGATGCACTTTTATAAGGACTAAACAAATGACACTAAGTAAGACAGAACGTAAAATAATCGAAGACTCAATTAGGGATATACAAGACTTTCCAAAAAAAGGAATAGTTTTTAAAGATATCACTACTCTTTTAAATAACAAAGAAGCATATAGTGTTTTAATGAATCACCTTTATCAACGTTATAAAGAGTATGACTTAGAGTATATCGCAGGTATTGATGCTCGTGGTTTTATCTTTGGTGCAGCTTTGGCTCAAATGTTACAAATAGGTTTTGTTCCTATTCGTAAAAAAGGAAAACTTCCGTATACAACTTTTAGTGAGAAGTATGCTCTAGAGTATGGCGTTGATGAGATAGAAGTTCATATAGATGCATTTGGTAAAGAAAAAGGTGCTCGTGTTTTAATTATTGATGACCTTATAGCAACTGGTGGAACAGCAAATGCAGCAGCAACTCTAGTAAACCAAACAGGTGCTACTTGTGTTGAGTGTTGTTTTGTAATCGGTCTTGCTTTCTTAGATGGCATCAAAAAGTTAGAAGAAAAAACAGAAGTCTATTCACTTATAGAGGTTAATTAATGTATATCCCATCCGCTTCAAAACACGATCCAGATGAAAATGGACACTTTGGAATTTTCGGTGGACGTTATGTTCCTGAAACACTTATGCCTGCCCTACTACGACTTAAAGATGAATATGAGAAAATTCGTTTTGATGAAGAGTTCTGGAAAGAAGTACACTACTACTTAAAAGATTATGTTGGTCGTCCTTCTCCACTTTATTTTGCTGAAAATATTTCTAAAGAGTTAGGTGCGAAAATCTACCTTAAACGCGAAGATTTAAACCATACCGGTGCACATAAAGTAAACAATGTAATTGCACAAGGTCTTATGGCTAAACGCTTAGGTTATAAAAAGATAATAGCTGAGACAGGTGCTGGACAGCATGGTGTTGCTACTGCTACTATTTGTGCTTTACTTGGTTTAGAGTGTGAAGTGTTTATGGGTGCTAAAGATGTTGCTCGTCAAGAACTAAATGTTTTTCGTATGAAACTTCTTGGTGCAAAAGTAAACTCTGTAGAGAGTGGTTCTCGTACACTTAAAGATGCAATGAACGATGCTATTCGTCACTGGGTTACAAATGCTCGTGATACATTCTATATCATCGGTACAGTTGCTGGACCGCATCCCTACCCTATGATGGTTCGTGATTTTCAAGCTATCATTGGTTATGAGGCTCGTGCTCAGATTTTAGAAAAAGAGAACCGTCTTCCTGATCATATTATCGCCTGTATTGGTGGTGGTTCTAATGCTATTGGAATGTTTCAGCACTTCTTAGAAGATGAGAGTGTTGAGTGTATTGGTGTTGAAGCTGGTGGACTAGGTCTTGATACTGATAAACATGGTTGTTCTTTAGAAAAAGGTCGTCCCGGTGTACTTCATGGTCAGATGTCTTACTTACTCCAAGATGAGGATGGTCAAGTCCTTGAAGCACACTCTATAAGTGCAGGTCTTGATTACCCTGGAATCGGGCCTGAGCATGCTTTTCATAAAGAAAACCTCAGTATTAGTTATGGTAATGCAACCGACCAAGAAGCTTTAGATGCTTTTGTATGGTTAAGCCAAAAAGAGGGAATCATCCCGGCATTTGAGTCTTCTCACGCAGTGGCTTACCTCAAAAAAATACCTAATATAAAAGATAAACTCATCATCGTCAACCTTAGTGGACGTGGTGATAAAGATATGATTCAGGCTAAAGATATACTCAACTTTGACTAAAAACTTTTACTCCCTTTTAAGCTCTCTATGAGCTTTATGGAGAAATCCCTATTCTTCTATATAACAACTTCCTTTCATAATAAAAGATTATTTCTCAAAAAGACCACTATGGTAAATAAGAGTTCAATTATCTTTATTTAGCTATCATCTAAAAAAGGATAAACAATGCAAATTACGGAAAACATAGCAATACAAACAAGAGTAAATGGTGACCTCCTTGATGTTGAACTAATTGCAAAAGGTAAACTTTCACACGCGGACTATACTGTTATGATTCCTATGCTAGAGCAGGCTCTAAAAAGTATTCCAGATGTGAAAGTCAACATGCTAATAGATGCTTTAGAACTTGAAGGTTGGGAACTTGAAGCTGCTTGGGATGATTTCAAATTTGGTATGGAATATAAAGATGTTTTTGTTAAAATTGCTATTGTTGGTACTAAAAAATGGCAAGAGTACTCTACTAAGATTGGTAACTGGTTTATGCATGGTGATGTAAAGTTCTTTTACGACTTAGATGAAGCAAATATGTGGATAAAACAAATAACTTCACCCTAACCGAAGAAATTTGGCATGCTATTCTCAATGGCTCTACCTTAGCCATCATTAGTTCCTCTGTCTTTTCTGCTACTTTGGTCCTTGTGTATGGTTCTTCTACCATCTATAGATACAAGTACAACTACACAAAGTGTAATATGGACTTTTGTTCACCCTGTTAGAATTTTAAGTGCTTCTGATATATTTAATAATATTACTCCAAATGGTTCAGGTGAGTACTTCTTAAATGGTAATACTGCAGGCGATTTAACAAAAATTACAGATGCTTTCATTGCAAATATTGACCCTGCTGGAGGAGATTTAACTACAGCTCTTACAAATGGTGGAGGAGATACTAATCAAATCTTAACACTTTCACATTTAAAAGTTTGAGTTATTCATAAATATATGCAAGATTAGAAATATTTAACTTGCATATATATTTACTACAAACCAAATCACTTCTACACTCCATTTAACTACCAACTATTACCATTATTTAGCTATTATCTTTTTAATAAATTTAAATATGGAAAACTTATGAACATTCAACTTTTAAACCAAAACATCTCTGATGCTAAGAGTGATATTAGCTTAGAATACATGACAGGAAAAGAACTAAACAAAAACAAAAACAAAAAAGCTCTTAAACTTGCAGGTTTCTCAGCATCTGCTGACTCTATCTGTTTTTTACATGATAAAAACACTCTATTTTGTGGTGTTGACTCTTTTGAACCTGATGACATCAGAAGTGTTTCTGCAGTTGCTATTAAAGCACTTAAAAAAACAAACTACAAAAGTGCTAATGTAGTAATAGATGATAAATCTCTTATTTTTGCACTAGTAGAAGGTTTTGTTCTTGGTGGTTACTCTTATGAGGTTTACAAGTCTAAAAAAGAAAAAGTTGCACTTAAAGATGTCTCACTTATTTATACAAAAGATGACTATAGGTCAGCTATAAAACTCTTTAGTGATGCCGTTATTGTTGCTGATGCAACTTGTTTTACACGCGACATAGTAAACACAACTCCGGAAGATTTAAACCCACCTTCTTTTGCTAAACTCGCTCGCAGGCTAGCTAAAGAGAATGGTCTTGGATGTACTATCCTCGATGAAAAAGCTCTTTTAAAAGAAAAATGTACTGCTATGCTAGCAGTAGGACGAGCTTCTCGTCATGAATCCCAACTTATCCACCTTACTTATAAACCTAAAAATCCTAAAAAGGTTATCAATCTTATAGGAAAAGGTCTTACTTACGATAGTGGTGGACTTTCACTCAAACCAGGTGCAAGTATGGTAACTATGAAGATGGATAAGGCTGGTGCTTGTGCCGTTTTAGGTATCATTAAAGCAGCTTCTGA
>DDCH01000004.1:408478-411338 GCA_002335055.1 Sulfurimonas sp. UBA2011
AAACCTGATGATGTTTTAGTATCTCGTAGTGGAAAAACTATAGAAGTTCGTAATACTGATGCAGAGGGACGTTTAGTTCTTGCAGATGTTCTTGATTATGCACAAGACAAGATAGAAGCTGACTATATGTTTGACTTTGCAACACTTACGGGTGCTTGTATGGTAGCACTTGGTCAGTATACAACAGGTGTGATGGGACACTCTAGTAGACTCAAGCACGATTTAAGTAAAGCTTCATCAAATGCAGGAGAGTTAACATCTTCTCTTCCATTTAACAAACATCTTAAAAAACAAATAAAAAGTGGTATTGCTGATATTTGTAATATCTCAAACAAACCTTATGGTGGTGCTATTACTGCAGGACTTTTTCTTGATGCTTTTATAAAAGAAGAGAACAAAGATAAGTGGCTTCACTTCGATATAGCAGGTTCAGCATATACAGAATCTCCTTGGGATGTAAATGTTTATGGTGGAACTGGTGCAGGAGTTCGATTTATGAGTGAGTTTCTAAAAAATATCAAATAATGATAATTTATATACATGGATTTGCAAGTAGTGGTCAAGGAACGAAAGCTACACTCTTTAGAGAGTACTTCAGGACTCAAGGTATCGTGTTTATAGCACCTTCGCTCTCTACTGTTCCTTTTCTTGCTATAGACACCCTTGAGCAACTTATAGAGTCTTATCAAGTAAAAGGAGAAAGAGTTTCACTTATGGGTTCTTCTCTTGGTGGATTTTATAGTATCTATCTCTCACAAAAGTATAATCTCAAAGCAGTTTTAATAAACCCTTCTATATTTCCATACGATACACTCAGCCTTGTACCCTCACCTATGACTAACTTTTATGATGGCAGTAGTTTTGAGTGGAAAGAAGAACATCATCAAGTACTAAGAAAGTATGAAGTATCAGAGGTGAATGCAGAGAACTTTATGCTACTTCTCCAAACAGGAGATGAGTCACTAAACTACAGACATGCTGCACAGAAGTTTAAAGATGCAAGCTTAGACATAGAAGAAGGTGGAAACCATAGTTACGAGGGTATAGAGAGACACTTTAAAAGTGTCAAAGATTTTTTGCTCTAGCTCACGTTTAATACCCTAACATCTCCCCTTCAACTATATGAAGGGACTCTTTTAAGGCAGTCATTGCATCTGTTTTTTTCTCTTGTATCTTTTCTAAGGCTAAGACACGTAAACGCTCTAAGTATATCTCTAATTTCTGCTCATCACTCATAAACTTTTAGTCCTTAAGCAGTGGTAGTTTAGCAAGTAAACCTTCACAGTATTCATACTGCTCAAGAGTTTGTAACCATTCAGGTTTTATACTACTTACTCCACTATAAGCTCCTAAAACCATACCTATGGCGATAGAACGAGAAGCATTATCTCCACCTACCATTGCGTTTGCTGCTAAAGCACGGTTTAGACCATCTTCTTTATCAAAGTACTTTAGTATAAAGTAAACAGCCCCAGGGAGTGTTCCCTCAGTAGGGCTTGCTTTACCAACACGGATAGGCTCAGAGCGACCAATGTCCCAAAGTCTAGCCATAGAAGTGATAGCTAAGTCATCAGCAAATTTCTCTTTATGAAGTGAAGAACTCTCATCTGCCTCTTCTTTATACTTTGCGATAGCCTGAGTCACCTTACTTTGGATAAAAGGGCTCATAGTTACAGCTACATTTTCTATAGCATCATTTGGTGCTTCACCGTGAATCACTCTGTAAGTCACTCTTGCAAAAAACTCACCACCAGAAAGTGCTTCTTCACTTTTATGAGTAAACATAGTCTTTCTTGCAACTGATGCTATCTCTTCTTCTGTGTCATAGTACGCATAAGCGGCTACATGACGAATAGCCATTGCATTTGAAATACCACCAAGGTTTGCGACTGGCATACCTTGTTTAACTTGAGAGTAAGTCTCTTTAGTCATAGTACATATCCATGAGCCCCAACCATGCTCAAATCTATTCATCCAGTGAGGGATAAGAGCTTGCACATCAAACTCGCGTTTAGGTTCACTAGTAGCTGCTAAATGTTCTAAAACTAAAATATTATAATCACCATAGTCAGTAGTTCCACCTGCTTTTTTACCAGGATGATAGTTTCTCTCGCCCCAGCCTATACCATGAGTAGTTCCACCCATCTGCTCACCCGGTGACATAAACTTCTCTATAGGCTTTTGACCATAAGCCTCATATATCTTTTGTGCATCATACTCATAGTGAGAACCAAGACATAAGGCATCTCCAACTATAGCACCATAAAATGCACCTTTTATCGCTTCTGTTTTTGAAATATTACTCATTTTTAATAGCCTATTTATTTTTTAAGAGAGTCTATCTAAGCAAGCATATGTTTTAGATAGAATTTAAATTATAGATATTTATTTTTAGAAACACTTTATACAATTGTCATAGAGCTAAGACTTCTTTAAATTTAATGTCTCTGTTACAGTTCTCGCTTGATGATATTCCCATTAATCTTTTGCTCTTTCACTTTACAAAAAATAGTTTTTCTTGTATTGATAGAAATAATCTTGCACTAGAGGAGTTCAACCGTTACAAAGAAGGTTTTATTTCACTTATGATAGATATAGATTACTTCAAGAGAATCAATGATAACTTTGGACATGATATAGGTGACTATATTTTAAAAGAGGTAACAGAAATTATATCCTTACATATTTGTGAGGGCGATGAGTTAGCAAACTTGGGTGGAGAAGAGTTTTTACTTCTACTTCATTTGTAGTAAAGGTTAATAGTAGAAATTGTGTTGTCTTTAACAACTCACTCCAATTATAAGCTAAGTTCGATATAATTACAAAAATTATTCATAGAGGTACATAATGGGATTATCAA
>DDCH01000010.1:0-111847 GCA_002335055.1 Sulfurimonas sp. UBA2011
TATTTTGGTGGAGACGTGCGGGATCGAACCGCAGTCCTAAAACTAATTTTCTACGACGTCTACATGCTTAGAGAAGTTGTTAAAGTTTAATCTTGCTTCACACTACTTGCAAAGCTACACAAGACGAGCCTCGGGATTCGTATAAAGCTGAGACAGACTTTATATATATCTACATAAGGGTTATACTTCGAATCCGACTTATCTAGAGTCCATCGGTGAAGCAGCCCGTCCTCTAAGAGGGGGTAAAACTTAAGCTATTGCTAAAGCTGGGCGGTAATTTGTATTGTTTGCATTTAAGCAATTGTTGAGCCGTATAACGGAAATGCTCAGTCCGACATGCAATCATAGACTATCAGCTCCAGTCGAAGCCAAGTCGTCCCCATATGTATGTTCAATACAAAACATAATATATAAAAGTATATCAAATATTTAGTTATTTTAAAAAAGTTAAATGGGATTTGATATTTAAAGGTGGTGGCCAATCTCGGAATCGAACCAAGGACACACTGATTTTCAGTCAGTTGCTCTACCGACTGAGCTAATTGGCCACGGTAAATGTTGTAATAATAAAATCTTTAAAAGAATGGTGGCCAATCTCGGAATCGAACCAAGGACACACTGATTTTCAGTCAGTTGCTCTACCGACTGAGCTAATTGGCCGTACTTTTAAAGAGCGAAATTATAGCCCGTAACTACTGAAAGTTAGCTTATGCTTAGATATTTCAGTAAGCCATCCACAATAGTAACTTTTTCAAGCTGTTTTATTTTTAGTTCTAAGGTCTCGACTGTTTCATTTTGACTCAAGTAAAGTTCTTTTTGAAGGATAATTTCTCCACTATCATATTCGGAGTTTACTTCATGGATAGTAACACCACTTATTTTATCATTAGAGGCTATTACAGCTTCATGAACATGTTTCCCATACATTCCTTCTCCTCCATACTTTGGAAGCAGAGCAGGGTGTGTATTGAGTACTTTAAAATTATCAGTTATACAAGAGTCAAGTTTTTTCATATAACCAGATAAAAATATATATTCGCACTCATTTTGTTTGAGTAGTTCTATTAGTCTTGCATTTATGTCTGGAGTGTTTTTTTGATTTACTATATAGCTTTTGATATTTTTGTCTGTAGCTTTTTGCAAAACAGGTGAATTTGTATTGTTGGTAACAACAAGGCTAATATTTATAGGGAGTATATTTGCTTGGATAGCTTCTACAATAGTATCAAAACCACTTCCATTGTGTGAAGCGAATACGGCAATATTTTTCATCTAACGTATCTTAAGACTAATAAGTGCAATTAGATTTGAAAGAATAGCGATAATCCAAAAACGTACAATTATTTTACTTTCTGCCCAGTTCTTCATCTCAAAGTGATGATGAATAGGTGCCATAAGAAAGATTCTTTTTTTACGAAGTTTAAAACTTCCAACTTGTAAAATTACAGAAAGAGTCTCTATAACAAAGATAGAACCAATAAGGATAAGAAGAATCTCACTCTTAGAAACTATCGCTAAATAACCTAAAAATGCACCAATAGCTAAAGAACCACTATCGCCCATAAATACTTCTGCCGGATGACAGTTATGCCAAAGAAAAGCAAAAAGAGCACCACTGAGGGCACTTGCTATTATCACCACTTCTCCGATGTTAAAGTGTGGTAAAAGGAGATAGGCACTAATCTTAATATGTCCAATAGCATAAATAATAATACTAAGAGTAAAGAGTGCTACGATAGAAGGCACAGAGGCTAGTCCATCAAGTCCATCTGTTAAATTTACCGCATTTGATGTTGCAACGATTGCTGTAATCCATAAAATAAGAGCAAAAGCACCCATATTAAAAAGAGGATTCTTGAGAAATGGAAGATAAAAGTCTGTATTAAAGTCTGCTACAAAACATAAAAAGAAAGAGATAAGTAACGCAGCGAAAACTTGAAGAGCAAGTTTAGTTCTTGCTTTTAAACCTGCTAGATTTTCACTTTTTCTGATTTTTGCAAAATCATCTTGAAAACCGATAAGTGTAAAAAGAACAAGTGTTAAAATCCCACCTACTGCATAAAGGTTGGAAAATTTGATAGTTAAAAGAGATGCAATAATAGTTGATGTAATAAAAACTATACCACCCATAGTAGGTGTTGATGCTTTTTCTTGATGACGCTCTGGTGCCCATTCATTAATTGGTTGAACACTAGAAGTTCTTTGTGCCCATCTTATAAATATTGGTAAAAAAATGAGTGTAAGTATAAGTGCTAAAAAGAAAGAAATTCCAGCACGAATTGATATGTAACCTAAAATATGTATATTGAGTAGTTCATGTAACCAGTATAGCAATGTATGTCCTGTTGTATATCTGTTTGTATTTTTAAAGTGACATTATAGTATAATCCTAAAATAAATTTATAATATAGGAATAAAATTGAGTAAAAAAGCAATTTTAGTTATTACAGATGGTATCGGTTACTCAGACAAGACTGAGTTTAATGCATTTTATCATGCAACTAAACCAACGTATGACAAACTATTTAAAGAAACACCACACTCACTTATTGATACATTTGGTCTTAGTGTTGGTCTTCCTGAAGGACAGATGGGTAACTCTGAAGTAGGGCACATGAGCATAGGTAGTGGTCGAGTACTTTACCAAGATTTAGTGAAAATCTCTTTAGCATTAAACGAGAAAAGCTTAGAATCTAACCTAGAACTTCAAAAACTTTTTACAACTTCAGACAGACTCCATTTAATCGGGCTTATGAGTGATGGTGGAGTGCATTCTCACATAAACCATTTTATGGGTTTAGCAGATATAGCAGCCAAAAATGGTAAGAAAGTTTTTTTGCATCTGATAACAGATGGTCGTGATGTTTCTCCTACTTCTGCACAAAAGTATTTAGACATCGTTAAAAATCATTTAAATGAAAATGTAACAATAGCTACAGTTTCAGGTCGTTTTTATTCTATGGATAGAGATAACCGTTGGGAAAGAGTTAAGCGTGGCTTTGATGCTATAGTAAATGCAGAGCCAAAAACAAACTTTAACCCTGAAGCTTATATCGGGCACTCATATTCACTTGGTGAGACTGATGAGTTTGTTGAACCTGTGGCATTTGATGGTTATGAAGGTATGATGGAAGGGGATAGTGTACTCACTATAAACTTTAGAAGTGATAGAATGCGTGAGATGGTTAGTGCCCTTGCTGCTAAAGACTTTAGTGGTTTTATTAGAAATGACTTGAACTTAAATCTTGCAACGATTACTGAGTATGATAAGAGTTTTTCTTATCCCGTCCTTTTTAGAAAAGATGTGCCTACAAATACACTTGCTGAAGTTATAGCCAATGCAGGACTAAAGCAACTCCATACAGCTGAAACAGAAAAGTATGCACATGTTACTTTTTTCTTAAATGGTGGTATCGATGAGCCATATCAAAATGAGACAAGAGTTCTTATCCCCTCACCAGATGTAAAAACATACGATATGAAACCTGAGATGAGCTGTGATGCTGTTGGGTCTGCGGTACTTGATGCAATGGATAGCGAGTATGACTTTATAGTAGTTAACTTCGCTAATGGAGACATGGTAGGTCATACTGGTGATTTTGAAGCAGCAAAAGTTGCGGTAACCGCAGTAGATACTCAGCTTGAAAAAATAGTTCAAAAAGCAAAAGACTTAGATTATGCTCTTATTATCACATCTGATCATGGCAATTGTGAAGAGATGAAAGATGACTCCGGAAACACATTAACAAATCATACAGTTGGTAAGGTTTGGTGTTTTGTTGAAGCAGATGGTGTAACTAAGGTTGAAGCGGGTGCTCTTAATAACATTGCACCAACTATTTTAAAACTAATGGGGCTTGATATTCCATCTGAGATGGATCATAGTCTAGTATAAAGTAAGATTTTAAATTAAGGAATTATTGAATGAAATTTAGTGGAAAAAATGTTTTAGTAACAGGTTCAAGTCGTGGTATTGGTGCAGAGATAGCAAAAACTTTAGCAGGTTTCGGTCTTAAAGTATGGATAAACTATAGAAGTGGTGCAGCTGAAGCTGACGGTGTTAAAGAAGCTATAGAAGCTAATGGTGGCACTGCCGCTGTTATCGGTTTTGATGTAAGCGATGAAGCAGCATATGTTGATGCTATAAAAACTATTGTCAGTAGTGATGGTGAGTTGTCTTACTTAGTAAATAATGCTGGTATTACAAACGATAAATTAGCACTTCGTATGAAAACAGAAGATTTTATGTCTGTTATAAATGCGAACCTAACAGCAACTTTCATAGGAAGTAGAGAGTTCTTTAAAGCGGCAAGAAAGAAAAAATTTGGTGCAGTTGTAAATATAGCTTCAATAGTTGGTGAGACTGGAAATGCAGGACAAACAAACTATACAGCAAGTAAAGGTGGAGTTGTGGCTATGACAAAATCTTTTGCTCATGAGTCAGCAACAAGCGGAATACGATATAACTCATTAACTCCAGGTTTTATTTCAACTGAGATGACAGAAGTTTTAAGTGATGAGATAAAAGGTGCTATTAATGCTAAAATTCCTATGAACAGAATGGGACAAGCAAGAGAAGTAGCCGAAGCAACAGCTTTTTTACTCTCTGACCATGCAAGTTATATTACTGGTGAAACACTAAAAGTAAATGGCGGGATGAATATGGCATAGTAGCTTTTTTTAAGTTAGATTCGCTATAATTATACGATTAAATTAAAATACAGGAGCTATAATGGCACTTATCGACGATATTAAAGAAGTAGTAGTAGAACAACTGAGTGTAGACGCAAAAGAAGTAAAAGAAGATGCAAAATTCGTAGAAGATTTAGGCGCTGATAGTCTGGATGTAGTTGAATTAGTTATGGCTCTTGAAGAAAAATTCGATATCGAAATTCCTGATGATGAAGCTGAAAAAATTCAAACTGTTGCAGATGTAGTTACTTATATAGAAAGCAAGTAGTCTAAAACTTACCTAAACTAAGCATTTGCTTGGTTTAGACTAAATACTTTTAAAAATTCAGACTTCTTAGAGTATGGGTTTTTAAAAATATTTTATTATTTATGTGGAGAAATATATGAGAAGAGTAGTAGTAACTGGTTTAGGAATGATAAATTCTGTTGGAAATGATAAAGAGAGTTCTTTTAAAGCTATCTGTGACGGCGAATGTGGAATTGATACTATTACGATTTTTGATCCAGAAAACTATGCTGTTAAAATAGCTGGTGAAGTAAGAGGTTTTGATCCGGCAACTGTTATGCCTCCAAAAGAAGTGAAAAAAGCGGATAGATTTATTCATCTTGGACTTAAAGCAGCTCAAGAAGCGATTGCCGATGCAAATCTTCCAGAAGACACTGATTATGAAAGATTTGGTATAAGTGCTGGCTCTGGTATTGGTGGACTTCCTTCAATAGAGAAAAACTCTATTATCTTGAGTACACGTGGACCACGTCGTATTTCTCCTTTCTTTATTCCTGGAGCATTAGTAAATATGCTTGGTGGATTCGTCTCAATTGCACATGGAACAAAAGGTCCAAATCTTTCGTCTGTTACAGCTTGTGCAGCAGGAACTCATGCAATCAGTGAGGCTGTTAAAACTATAATGTGTAATGGTGCAGAAAAAATGTTAGTTGTAGCGGCTGAGTCTGCTATTACTGGTGCAGGTATTGGTGGTTTTGCTGCTATGAAAGCACTTTCGACAAACAATGAGAATCCAAAAACAGCTTCTCGTCCTTTTGATGCCGACCGTGATGGTTTTGTTATGGGTGAAGGTGCGGCTTCTTTAGTTTTAGAAGAGTACGAATCAGCAGTAGCACGTGGCGCTAATATCTATGGTGAAATTATAGGTTTTGGTGAGTCTGGGGATGCAAATCATATTACAACTCCATCTCTTGATGGTCCAGCTCGTGCAATGAAAGCGGCTTATAAAATGGCAGGCGAGCCTAAGATAGATTATGTAAATGCACATGGTACATCTACACCTATTAATGATAAGAATGAAACAGCAGCAGTTAAAGAACTTCTTGGCGATAATGTTCCTCCAATGAGTTCAATTAAAGGACAATTAGGTCACTGTCTTGGTGCTGCTGGTGGAATTGAAGCTGTAGTATGTTTAATGGCTATGCGTGATGGTATTTTACCTCCGACTATTAACTATACTACAAAAGATGAAAATTGTGATTTAGATTATATTACTGATGGTGCAAGAAAAGCCGAAGTAAATATCACTATGAGTAACTCATTTGGCTTTGGTGGTACAAATGGTGTTCTCATCTTCAAAAAAGTCTAAGTAGAAGGATTTAATTTGGCTACATATTTAGATTTTGAACATAAAATTAAATTTATTCAAGAAGATATCATCTCTGCACAAGTTCGTCATGATCATGCAGAGATGGAAAAACATAAAATTACACTAGATAAAGAAGTTGAAAAAATATACTCTAATCTAAGTGACTTTCAAAAATTACGACTTGCACGGCATTTAGATCGCCCTTATGCACTTGATTATATTAATATTATCATGAAAGATAAGTATGAGATTCATGGAGATAGACACTATCGTGATGATGCAGCAATAATCTGTTATATGGGTTATATTGGTGATGAAAAAGTGATGGTTATAGGTGAACAAAAAGGTCGCGGGACTAAAAATAAGCTCAAACGTAACTTTGGAATGCCACACCCAGAAGGTTATAGAAAGGCTCTTCGTGCGGCAAAGATGGCTGAGAAGTTTGGTATGCCTATTTTAATGTTAATCGATACTCCGGGTGCATATCCTGGTCTTGGTGCAGAAGAGAGAAATCAGTCAGAAGCAATTGCAAGAAACTTAATAGAACTAGCAGAGATAGATACTCCAACCGTATCTATAGTAATTGGTGAAGGTGGTTCTGGTGGTGCACTCGCTATTGGTGTTGCTGATAGATTTGCTATGATGCGTTATTCTGTGTTTTCAGTTATTTCTCCTGAAGGTTGTTCAGCTATTTTATGGAATGATCCTAAAAAAAGTGAAGCTGCAACAAATGCTATGAAAATAACACCTACTGACCTTTCTGAATTAGGTTTAATAGATGATATTATCAATGAACCACTTATTGGTGCTCATAGAGAAAAAGAAGAAGCAGCTATCGCTATTGCAGATTATTTCTTAGCACAAATCAAAGACTTAAAAGCTATGAGTAAAGATGAAAGAATGGATGCCCGTTATAAAAAACTAACTGCTCCAGGTGCATTTAAAGAGTAGAGTCTTTTATCTCTTTCTCTTTAAATAGAGGATCAAACTTCGGACGTTTGAGTCTCGGAGCACTCTTAGAAAACTTTATCAAATCCTCTACATTATTTAAACTTTCGTTACAATTTTTTAAAGATAAAAGAAAAAGACCATAAGTGGTAAGGACATCACTCATTGCACGATGATGAGATGGGTTTGGATTAAGTTCGAACATATCATTTAGATATGCAAGCCCATATCTAAATGAAACTATAGTCCTTTCAGCTAAAGCGAGTGAGCAGAGAGGACGATTAAGTAAAGATTCTAGTCCTACTTTTTGCATACTAGCAGATATAAAGTTATAGTCAAACTTTACATCGTGCGCGACAAAAATGGCATCTCCTAAAAAGAGTTTAAACTCCATAAGGACAGTTTTTAACTCAGGTGCATCAAGTGTATCTTCAACTTTTATACCAGTAAGTTCACTAATTATGGGGTTTATCTCTTTTACAAATACAAGAGACTCAAACCTATCTGTAATTACACCATTCTTTACCTTTACGGCTGCAAGTTCTATAATCTGATGCTTATCTACTTTTGAGCCATTTGTCTCAATATCAACTATACAAAACTCTGCATCTTGCATTTTTATATACTTTGTATCGAAATAAAAATAACCCTGTCTTTTGATGATGTTTATACCCTGTGCTTTAGATATCTCTATAAATACATCTATACTCTCATCTATTTGAGCTTTTAAAACTTCTAGAGGAAGACCACGAGTTGCTAAACGTGAAATACTTTTTGCATCTAGAGGGAAAGATTTATTTAGCATTTTTTATAAAGTCTTTTACTTTTTCTGGGTCTTTTTTACCATGACTAATCTCAACACCACTACTTACATCAAGACCAAAAAAACCATATTTTTTGAGACTTGATATATTAGAACTATCTAGGCCACCAGCTAAGATTATTTTTGAGCAGTCCAACCCAGCAAACCATTCTAAGTTTATTTGTTTACCAGCACCACCATAAGCTTCGCAGTAAGCATCAACCAGTCTATACTCATCTTTGTACTCTAAAATATCTTGGGCACTTTGTGCTCGAGTCACTTTTATATAGGGGATAGTAAGTGCATCAGTTAGTTCTGGTGTAATATTAAAATGAAGTTGTGCAAGTGTAGCACCACTATCTTTGCATGCGGTATTTATAGTAGAGGCAGACTCGTTAACAAAAAGGGCAACTTTTTCGACAAATGGAGGAAGTCTATCTATAATACTTTTTGCATCAGTGACAGAAATATAACGAGGGGATTTTTCATAAAAAACAAAACCTAGAGCATCTGCTCCAGCTTTAATTGCAGTCATAGCATCTTCGTAAGATGTAATCCCACATATTTTTGTACGCATTATATCTGTAAACTCTCTATAGCAGCTTTACGATTTTCATTTTTAAAGACATAAGATCCTGCAACAACAACATCAACACCAGCCTCTTTAAGTGCATGAATATTTTTATCATTCACACCACCATCTACTTCTATTAGACAATTTGGATTGAGTTTATTTCTCATTAGATTTAAACGCGATGCTTTTTCTATAACAGAGTCAATAAAACTCTGTCCTCCAAAACCAGGATTTACACTCATAAGTAAAACCATATCAAGATCTTTTAATAAGAACTCTATACTCTCAGGTGGTGTATGAGGGTTTAAAACGATAGCGGGTTTAATACCAAGACTACGAATTTTTTGGATAAGACGATGTGGATGTTTTTCCTCTTCTATATGAAAAGAGATATATTCAGGTTTAAGTGGTGCAAAAAGTTCTACAAAAAATGTATTGTTCTCAACCATGAGGTGAATATCTAGTGGTTTTGTAGCGCATTTAGCTACACTAGAGACAACTACAGGCCCAATTGTAAGGTTTGGTACAAAATGTCCATCCATTACATCTACATGAACAAAGTCACAGCCTGCATTACATATCTCTTCTATATCGCGTTGTAAATTTCCAAAATCTGCGGAGAGAATACTTGGGGCTACTTTCATTGTAAATTCCTTTAGGGTTATTGGTGTAATTATAGATAAAAGTAGCTTTTTATCTTGTTAAGAAGAAGCTGAACTTATCATTGTTAAAGCATAAGTCAACTTGAACCCCTTTTTTATCCTGGACTATTTCAAGTAGGGAGTCTATATTCACACTGATCTTCTCATCTGCTAAAAGAGTTTTTACTTTTCCACTAACATTTGCGGCACTACTTGAACTTAACTCTTCAAGTAGTTCTCTGTTTTGTAAGATCTCGTCCATTTGATGAAAAAACATAATTCCTGAGTCCTCAAGTGTTGCTTTAAAATCTTTTGCCAATTGATAAATAAATCGGCTTGTAAGTTGTAAAAGACAATACGGTTAAGTTTAAATAGTACCCATTTTGAAGATAAGAGCTCAATGCTTTATCCTCTTTTGTAGTATTTGCAGCTTTTACTAAGTCACTTGCATTTAAGTGTAATAGAGTTTCTTGGAGTGCTTAAGATGCTGGAAGAATCTTTTGAATAAAACTATCTATAGTGTCTTTTGTAATTATAATCGTATAATTTATGTTAATGTATACTATTTTAGCTACAATTGTATAAAAGTTATCTAAAACTAGTAAATAGATAATAAGTTGATATTGGCTTAAGTTGAAGTTTTGCTTTGATTAGGTACAATTCGCAACTTTAAAATATCATTCAAGGACTCCATCATGGCAAGAAAATGTGCTATTAGCGGCAAAGGCCCTATGAGTGGGAACAATGTTTCTCACGCAAAAAACAGAACAAAGCGTCGTTTTTTATTAAACTTAAGAACAGTTCGTATCACTTTAGAAGATGGTACTACAAAAAAGATTAAGATCTCTGCAAGAGAACTTCGTACACTTAAGAAAAATTCGTAAGTAGTAGGAAAAAATTATGAATCTTTTAGTAAGGATTCGTAAGTTCCTTAATTGGGAGATTACTCCCAAACCTGAGCCTAGACTTCTCCCTGAAGTTTATCCCCATCTAAAACCTTTTCGTTTACCTCTAATTTTAACTGTATTTGTTATGCTCATCGGAACTATTGGTTATGTAATTATAGAAGATTTTCCAATTTTTGATGCTATTTATCAGACTGCAATAACTTTTACCACTGTTGGTTTTGGAGAGGTTCATGAACTCTCAAATGTTGGAAAAATATTTACGATTAATTTAATAATAGCGGGTTTTGCAGTATTTTCTAGTGCAATAGGTATTTTAGTTTCGGAACTAAATAAGGGTAAAATAGTTGCAATATTAAAGGAAAGAAAAATGTTATACAAAATTGTTAGACTTAAAAAGCACTTTGTTATTTGTCACCACAATGCTTATACTATTGAAGTAACTAATAAACTTCGTAAAAATCATATTCCTTTTATTGTGATAGACCCTCGTCCCGAAATACATGAGTGGGCAGTTGAATATAAGTACCCAAACCACTTACAAGCAGAACCTCATGCTGAGCTTGCAATGTTAAAAGCAAACCTCTCATCTGCAAAAGGTTTGATAGCACTTTCTAGTTCTATCTCAGATAATATTGCACTTATTGCATCAGTAAGACTTTTTGAAAAAGAGCATTTTCTTCCTCGTCCATATTATATAATCTCATCTGCTGAGAGTACTGGTGATGTTGAAAAGCTCAAAAAACTTGGTGCAGATACAGTTGTGAGCCCAACCAAACTTACAGCACAACGTGTAAGTGCAATGGCTGCTCGTCCTGATATGGAGAACTTACTTGAAGAGTTTCTTTATAAAAGTGATAATCCTTTAGACATGCAAGAGATAGTTGTTCCAAAGTTTTCATGGGCAGTGCTGAAAAAACTAAAAGAGACTCGAATTAGAGAAATGACTAACACATCTGTTGTTGGAATTACGAAAAAAGATGGTAAGTTTATAAGTATGCCAAAAGGTGATGTCCTTGTAACAAGTGAGTGTAAACTCCTTGTTATTGGTACTCAAAAAGGTATCGCAACAACTAAGGGTTTAGTGAGACAAAGAATTAAACCAAAGGAACTCAAATTTGTATAAACTCATTGAACTTCAAACTGGTGTTTGTAGTGCCCAAGGTTTTTTTGCTGATGGTATTAGTGCAGGCTTAAAGTCGAATAATGCTGAAGACATGGCATTTATTTATTCTCAAATAGAATGTGAAGTTGCTTCAGTTTTTACAACAAACAAGATGACAGCAGCCCCTATTAGACACTTTAGAGCGAAGGGTGAGTTTAAGACTAACTTTATTCTTATTAATGCTAAAAATGCAAATGCAATGACAGGAAAAGTTGGTATAGAGGATATAGATACTATCCTCACTACACTTCCAAAAGTAGTAATAAACCCTGTTATGAGCTCAACTGGTGTCATTGGTGTACGTTTACCACAAGAAAAAATCATTAAAGGTGCTAAACTCTTTGACCTTACAAAAAAAGAGCCAAATGCAGCAGCTAAAGCGATAATGACAACAGATAGTTTTTCAAAACAAAAAGCTTTTAAAGTTGAACTAGAAGATGGTTCTACTTTTAGTATAGGAGCAATGGCTAAGGGGGCAGGCATGATAAATCCTGCTATGGCCACTATGCTCTGTTTCATTACAACTGATGCAGATGTGAGTAAAGTAGAGATGCAAGAGATTCTAGATGAAGTAACTATCACTACATTTAATGCAGCAAGTGTAGATGGTGATACATCTACAAATGACACGGTTATGCTTTTAAGCAACAAGGTTTCCGGGGCATATAATAGAGATGGGTTTAAAGAAGCACTTACAAAAATCATGCTCTTTTTAGCTCGTGAAATGGTTAGGGATGGAGAAGGGGCTACAAAACTTGTGACCTATAAAGTTACAGGGGCCACAAACGATGCAGATGCTGAAGTAGTCGCTAAAGCACTCTCAAACTCACTACTTGTAAAAACAGCTTTATATGGAGAAGATCCTAACTGGGGTCGTATAGCATCAACAGTTGGTGCTAGTGGAGTAGAGGCGAACGAAGAGACTCTTAGTATCTCTTTTAACTCTTTGTGTGTTTATGATACTGGCAAGCTACTTTTTGATGAGACAATGGAAGTTGAAGCTTCAAAAATTATGAAGTTAGATACTTTTAGTATCTCTTGTGATTTAGGTTTAGGTGAGGGTAAGTTCACATCTTTTGGATGTGACTTAGGATATGAATATGTTAAAATAAACGCGGATTATAGAACATAATTAAATTAGTAGAGAATAATTTTCCTCTCAGACACAAAAGCTAAAATTTTTATTAATCCATATACTCATTTTTAAAACTAACATATCTTTTGGCACCGGCATAAAGTTCAGCTACTTCTTTCTCAGTTAACTCTCTTATAACTTTAGCAGGGCTTCCCATGATGAGTGAACGAGGAGGAAATACTTTGCCTTTTGTTACAAGTGAAGATGCACCAACTATAGACTCTTTACCAATAACAGCATTATCAAGTATAGTAGCACTCATACCGATAAGACAAGCATCTTCTATAGTACAACCATGAAGCATAACTCTATGACCGATGGTCACATCACTTCCTATGATAGTTGGACTACCATCACTTCTATCTTCTTTTTTATGGTGCGTAATATGTACCATACTTACATCTTGGATACTCGTTCTATCTCCAATAGTGATATAGTGAACATCTCCACGAACAACTGTCCCAAACCATATTGAGCAGTCCTCTCCAATAGTTACATCCCCGATAACATCAGCTGAAGGTGCTATCCAAGTGTCTTTTCCAATTTTTGGAGTGAAGTTTTTAAACTTATGTATCATTATTTATTCCTTGATATCTGTAAAAATTAAAGTAGCTAAATTCGCTGTATAACTAGTAGATTCTTTTTTGCTTGCTTTTACAATAGTGTTAACATACTCTTCCATATGTCTGTGATTATGAACTATATTTTCTTCTTCATTTTTTACTTTTATGTACGAACCATCACTTTGAAGTTCATGCGAGAGTGCATTATCAGCACACTGAAGTTGTAATATTTGCAGTATTTTATTCTTCGCTGTTTCATCTTTTATGGCCGTTAGAAGTTCAATACGACGAACTAAGTTCCTTGGCATCCAATCTGCACTAGAGATATAAACAGCTGATGCATCATTTTTAAAGTAAAAAGTTCTAGGGTGCTCAAGATATTTTCCTAGAATAGAAATAACACGAATATTTTCACTCACACCTTCAATTCCTGGTTTTAAACAACAAATGCCACGAACAATTAGGTCTATTTTTACACCTGCTTGACTCGCTTTATATAAGGCACGAATTACATCTTCATCAACTAAAGAATTGATTTTTGCGATGATTTGACCATTTTCACCCTGTCTAGTCTCATTATGAATAAGTGAGAGAATTTTTGGTTTTATCTGAGATGGTGCCATATAAAGTTCGTTAAGTTTCCCTTTTTTACTAAAACCAGTTAAAAAGTGGAAAAATCGAGTAAGGTCATTGGTAATCTCATCCTTACTTGTCATGTAAGACATATCTGTATAAATTTTTGCAGTTGAAGGGTTATAGTTTCCTGTACCCAAGTGTGCATACTGTTTCAGTTTCCCATTTTTTCTACGAGTAACTAAAGTTGCCTTGGCATGAACTTTAAAACCCTTTATTCCGTAAATAACATGAGCACCTGATTTTTCAAGTGCTTTTGCCCAGATAAGGTTGTTCTCTTCATCAAACCTTGCTTTGAGTTCAACCATTACTGTTACTTGTTTACCACTTTCACTTGCATTCATTAGTGCTTGAACAATAGGAGAATTTGTACCTGAACGGTAGAGTGTCATTTTGATAGAAACAACATCAGGGTCCTTACTCGCAAATTGAATAAACTTTACAACAGGATCAAAACTTTCATAAGGATGGTACATTAGTACATCTTGTTTCTCTAAAGTTTTAAAGATACTTTCGTTTGAGTCAAAAGGTGGTAATATCTTTGGTTTAAAAGGTGCTGCTAGTAAATGAGCAAAGTTTTTATTTGCTACTATCTGCCAAAGACTAGAGAGATTTAAATAAGTATGAAATTTGTAAATATCATCCTTATAAACATTTGTATGACGGTTAAAGAAGTTGATGATTTCATCATCTGCATTTGAACCAACTTCAAGACGTACCATCTCACCTTTACGGCGAAGTTTTAGACCCTCTTCAAGGATTTCCATAAAGTCATCTGCTTCTTCTTCTTCTATGGCAATATCTGCGTTTCTTGTAACTCTAAATGCAGCATATTTTAAAAGTGTGAAACCAGGAAACAGGTCCTCAACATGCTGTGCAACTAAAGACTCAATAGGAATATAGGTGCCATTTTCAAGTTCAACAAATCTCTCTAAAACACGAGGAACACGGATAAGACCAAAACGTTCGACTGATTCATCATCTAGGTCTTGTAGTTTTACGATGAGACCAAAACTTAAATTATTTAAGTGAGGGAAAGGGTGGGTTGCATCAATGGCAATAGGGATAATTACGGGGTAGATATTCTCATTAAAAAATTGGTTGAGTTTATGTTTATCTTGAGTACTTACTTCATCATAGCTTTTTACAGATACTCCCTCATCCTCAAGTTTTTTAAGTATAGAGGTTCGACAGTGTTCAACTACTTGTTGTTCTTGATGCAGGTATGAACGGATTTCACGAAGTTGTTGCAGAGGTGTCAGTTTATCAGCACCTGAGACTATGATACCTGCGGCAAAAAGTTTTTTTAAACCGGCCACACGAATCATATAAAACTCATCTAGATTTGTTCCATAAATAGCTAAAAATTTTAAGCGTTCTAGAAGAGGAAGAGATTCGTCTTGTGCTTGTTTTAAAACACGAGTATTAAACTGTAACCACGAAAGTTCACGGTTATTATAAAGATTTGGATTTTTAAGATTTAACATGAGAAAAAGACCTGTAAAGTGATTTGTTTAATGTATTATAGCGAAGTTTAACATTGCTATAATATTTTTTTTAATATAATCAAAAAATTTTTATCAAGGACTTCTATGCTTTTACGTTTTTTATTATCATCACTATTACTTTCCCTCTCTTTGTATAGTGCACCTAATATAGCGCAAATAAAAGCTGCAGTCATCCAGAATCCAGCACTTTTAGAAACACCACAGGCAAAAGCTATGATGCAGGAAAAAGGAGTGACTCTTAGCGAAGTGAAGCAAAAGCTTGCTGAAGATGCAAAGCCTAGTTCTGACACAGTATCTACAGAAGAGATTAACAACGATGTAAATACAACAGTTGAAGAGTCAACGAGCGAAGAAAAAGGAAGCTTGGACTACCAAAAAAATACTTTAGTAAAAAGAGTTGATCCATTCAGCTATAAAACGAATAAGGAAATCACAAAAGAGTTACAAAAAAAGCAACAGAGAACGAGAGTGTCAAATCTTAGCAGATACTCTAGGAGTTTTTATGCAAATAAAAACAAACTTGACTCCTCATCCTTGCCGACTCCCGATGACTATATAGTATCTACTGGAGATAGGATAGGTATTCATATTTATGGAGACAGAGATAAAAAGTATTCAGTGAGTGTTAAAAATGACGGGACTATTGACTTAGAGTTTATTGGACCTATTAGTATTGGGGGCATGGAGTTTAAAGAAGTTAAAAAGAGTTTAACTCATCAGCTTAAGTCACATTTTAAAATGAGTGAATTTCATATAAATCTTGATAAATACAGCACAATACAAGCAACATTAGTAGGAGATGTTAAATTTCCTGGTCTTTATAACTTATCATCATTTTCAACAGTAAAAGATTTGTTGATAGTTGCTCGAGGGGTTAAAAAAAGTGCATCAGTGAGAGAGATAATTGTCAAAAGAAACTCTAAAGTGATAGCAAAACTTGATTTTTATGATCTACTTTTTATAGGAAAAAACTTTGCTACTGTACTACTTAAACATGGAGATATAGTAGTGATCCAAAAAGCGAAAAAACTTGTAAGTATCGATGGATATGTGAATAATGCAGCACTATTTGAGCTCAAGAGCAATGAAACACTTTTTAATCTTATCGCCTATGCAGGCGGAATGAAGCCAAATGCTTCTAAGGCAGAGATTAAAGTAGATAGATACAGTAATAATGAACAGCTAAAGACATTTAAAGTAAAGTACAAAGATAGTAAAAAATTTCAAATGAAAGATGGGGATAGGGTTTATATCTATCCTCTTGATTTTACGGCAAAAAATAGTATTAATGTTTATGGAAATGTTATTCGACCGGGAAGTTATAATTTAAATGCTAAAAAAACTTTAAATGAGTTCTTTAGAGTTTCGCTTAAAGATGGACTTCAAAAATTCTTTTTACCAAATACTTATTTAGAGTACGGTGTCATTCAAAAATACAATAAAGATTTACAATATACAACAAGCTCTTTTAATTTAAAGAAGGTTATCAATGGTGAAGAGATTGTTAAAATAGATGCAAATGATAAGATTTATATATTTAGTTTCAGCGATATTTACTCAAATGCATACATTACAACAGTAGGTTCAATACTTATTAAGGGTGGAAAACTACAGTACTTTGCAGGAATGACAATAGAAGATGCTGTGAATGCTTCAGGAATACAAGGTGTCTTAGATGATAAGGTTAGACTAACTACATATGCAACAGATGACTTTATGCCTCAAACCTCTTTTTACTCTTTAGAGAGAGAAGGTTCTACTCCGTTAAATCCTTATGATGAGTTAGAAGTGTATGATTATTACTCTACACATATTCTTGAGCCTGTAAGTATAAAAGGTGAAGTTGTAAAACCGACAAGGGTTTATTATGAAAGTAATATGACCGCGGCAGACCTGCTTAATGTTGCAGGTGGATTTAACAAAACAGCTTATACAAAATCTCTAAGTATCTTACGTTATTATGTGGATGAAATGCAAACGAGACAGCAAAAAGTTTTAAACTATGATTTGGGGGAAGTAAGCCTAGAAGATATACTATTAGCACCCTATGATGAGGTAAAAATATCTAAAATACTTGGATGGGGTGCACAAAACTTTGATACACTATCTATAAGTGGAGAAGTGAATAATCCGGCTACAGTTAAGTATGGTAAAGGCATGACACTTGAAGATTTAGTTATTATGGCAGGTGGTTTTACTAAGCAGGCTTATAATCGTAAGATTGAACTTGTACGGTACCATTTGGATGAAAACCAAACACGCCAAAGAACTATCTTAAAAATTGACATAAAAGATAAACTTTTAAGTGAAATAAAATTAAATGCTTATGATAAAGTTCAAATATTTAGAATTCCTAAATGGAATGAAAATAAAAGTGTAGTGCTTAGAGGTGAAGTTAAATTTCCTGGTGTATATCCAATTGCTAATGGTGAAAAACTTAGCAGTATAATACGAAGAGCAGGTGGTTTTACAGATGAAGCTTTTGTAAAGGGAACAGTGTTTACTAGAGAGAGTATCAAAAAACACCAAGTGGCTCAGTACAATCAATCTTTAGCAAAGATAAATAGGGAACTAGCTATTTACAATGCAATGCCTGCAAATGCAAAACAGTCAGTCTCTAGCACATCAGCAGGTGCACTTGATGATGTACTTAAAAAAGCACAAAAATATGAACCCCTTGGACGAGTGAGTATTGAACTCAGTCTAGATTTAGATGCACTAGCAAATAGCGAATATAATTTAGTTCTCAAACATAATGACACTATAACAATACCGGGAAAAATAGATACTGTGACTGTGTTTGGAGAGGTGTTTAATTCTAGTTCTTTTGTTTATGATAGTAATTTAGATGGAGATGATTATATAAAAATGGCAAGTGGAGTCTCTCGAAGTGCGGATGAGGGTAGTATTTATGTTATTCATCCTGATGGAACAAGTGAACCTCTTAGTGCTGGCTGGTTTAGTGCAAGTGTAGATATTCAAGCTGGAGATACCATAGTTGTTCCTCTCTTTATTAAAGAGCTAAATACTTTAGATGTTTGGGATAGTGTGGCTAGAATCTTAACAAGTTTTGCAATAACGGCAGCAACAATGCAGACAATAGGAATATTTTAATGAGTACTCAAAATAGTGAACAGTTCATTGAAGAAGATGAAATCGACTTAAGAGAGTTGTGGCAGACAATTCTTAAAGGAAAAAAAACAATTGCAATAATAACTGCTATTATTGTTTCTCTAACATTTGTGTATGCCTTGAAGATGCCAAATGTTTATACCTCTAAAACTATTCTGATTCCAATATCAAAAGAGGGAGGCTCATCTTTAGGTGGACTTGGTGATCTTGCTGCTATGGCTGGCATAAGTAGAGGTGGTAGCATGTCTCCTGATACTGCATTTAACTCACTTTTAAATAACTATACCTTCATGCAAGAGTTTGTTGTGAAAAATAAAATTTTAGAACACCACAATAATCCAAAAGAAGATGACAATTATGTTTTTGCCTTGGGTTTTCGAGGTTTTTATGAGTTATTTAAAAGTACAGCTGATAAAGAGAATATAGATGACGAAGTCTTTAAAATTGTAAAAAAAATCAAATCAAATATGTCTATAAGCAGTGATAAAAAGTCAGGACTAATTACTGTGAGTTATAGCGATAGTAATCGTGTATATCCACCTCTTATAATAGATGCTTTTTTAAGAGATACAAGTGCATACCTTGTTCAAAACAACCTAAATATTATTGATAAAAAATTAAAATATTTCTCTAAAGAGGTGCAAAATGCTGATGGTTTTGAACTTCGTCAAAGTCTCTCATCAATGATAAGTAAGATACTTCAAGAAAAAGTGATGATGAAGTCAAAAGACTACTATCAATGTGATGTCTTAACAGTTGCAAATCCGGCTTATATAAAAGATAAAAGTAAACCTAAACGTGGTCTTATTTTAGTGGTCTCTTTTATTACAAGTATTATTTTAGGTATCTTTTTAGTTTTCTTTTTAGAGTTTATTAAAGGTACTAAAGAAGAAGAGTCTAACGAATAACGCCACTTCCCTTGTAATTTGCACTATGATAAATTATAACACCATTTTTTCGAGCATAGTACTTCAAAAGTAAATTTTGAAGTGTTGACTCTATGGATGGGGCGAACCAAGCATTGTTGCTTGTAGCAATTACATACTCTACTTCACCTTCATATATCTCCTGACATGTTGCCTCATAACAGATGGCATTACGAAACTTTACTCCCTTGATGAGAAAATCAGTTGCTCTATCTGCGGTTACAAAGTCACTAGCACCACTAAAAAACATATCATTTATAAGGTCTTGTGCAAATTTTGGAAGAGGAATATATTCTCCAAAAGGTACAAGTATAAGTTTTTTTGCAACTTTATATTCTCCATTTTCAAATAGATAGGTAACATTATAGTTGTGATTATTCTCTCGTAGTAGGGAACCTGCAACTATACTTATTTTCTTAGAAAGTGACAAAAGCTTCTGTATAAGTTCTGGGTTATGGTTCATATAGAGTGGAAAAACTGACTCTGGAAATACTATAAGTTCTTGTTTTTCTTCTATAGCAGTATTTATCTGTGTCATAATCATATTTATCGTAGGTTCGCGAGCCTCTCTTGTCCACTTGTACTCTTGTTTTATATCAGTTGTAATGAGTTTGATTTTTAGTGGTGCATCTTTTTGTAATGGCTGAGTGAAGTTAAACGCGGTAAACAAAAGTAATAGGGGAAGATATTTATACTTTTTATTATTTATAGACTGGGGAAGCGATAGTGCTATTAAAACGATGGCAAGTTGGTATTTAAAAATACCAATATAACTCTCTACAAATACTAACTCAAGCTGTAACCATTTCCAATCAAAGGGTTCAATAAAACTCAGAGTAAAAAGTAAGAGAGCCCGCATATAGGCTTTTTTGACAAAATACAGAGGTAAAAAAAAGAGTAAATAGATAAACCCAAAGGCTAAAGTAATGATAGGCGTCATATATCCTACACCCTGATACTCAAAACTATATCCAATCCAGTAAAACCATAATATACCTATGCTAAAGCCTGCAACTAAGATAGATTTTTTAGGAATGTAGAGAAAAAGAGCTAATGCAGATAGTCCAAAAATAGTGTTTAAAAGTTTGCTTGTTACGTTAAAAAAGTCCAAATATATAAAAGTACTAAAGAGTATGGCAGTGAGTAGACCAAGTAAAATAATTTGTGTTATGTTTTTCATAGTGAAATTGTACTGAATTTAAGAGCCCTTTAGTATAAGTTTTGTATAATCGCTGCAATTTTAGTAAACACAAGGAACTCCTCACATGGATATAATCTCTCAAATCTTACCTTTCGTATTTTTAATTGCAGTAATGTACTTTGTAATTATTCGCCCTCAACAAAATGAAGCAAAAGCTAAAAAAGCTATGCTTGAAGCACTTAAAAAAGGTGATAAGGTTATCACATCAGGTGGATTTATCGTAGTTATCAGTAAGGTAGAAGAGGATTTCTTAAGTGTAAAACTCAATGACGATACAATAGTTAAAATCACTAAAGATGCAGTAGCCAAGAAGTTCGAGGATGAAGCTTAATTACCGCATAGTCATTTTCGCATTAGCGATAATTTTCGGTATAAGTTTTTCGCTACCTTCTCTTACTCAAAGTGAAGAGGGTAAAAAGATAACTCTAGGTCTAGACCTCCAAGGTGGACTTCATATGCTTCTTGGTGTAAAAACAGAAGAAGCAACAAAGAGCCGCATAAAGTCAATCACAGCAAGTATCAAACATTTTTCAGATAGAAACGACATATTAATCGATGGTTTATCATTTGATGAAAATGAGATAAGGTTTGAAGTTTTAGATGAAGATGAACTCTTTAAATTTGATGAGTTTTTTAAAGATATCGAAGGTATAGAAGTTATTAAAAATAAGACTTCTATTTCACTTTCTTTAACACCTGAGGAAATTATCAAAACTGAGAAAGAGGCCATAAGTCAGGCTATTGAGACTATTCGTAATCGTCTTGATCAGTTTGGACTTTCTGAACCAGTTGTTGCTCGTCAAGGTGAAGAAAAAATTCTTGTACAACTTGCAGGTATAAAAACTCAAGAAGAAGAACAACGTGCTCGAGAGCTTATAAGTCGTGCTGCAAAGCTTGAACTTATGGCAGTTGATGAAGATAGAAATGCTCGTGTGTATAACATGAGTGATTCGGATGCAGCTGAGTATGGTGATATCATTCTTTTAGATGCTAAGAATCCTGAGATTAAGTATTTAGTTCGTGAAATTCCAATTCTTGATGGTGGAATGTTAACTGACGCATCTATGGGTTTTGATCAAAATAATCGTCCCCTTATTAACTTCAAGTTAAACGCAGAGGGTGCTGAGATATTTGGTGACTTTACTGGCCGTAGTGTTGGTAAACGTTTAGCTGTTGTTTTAGATGGAAAAGTTTATTCTGCTCCAAATATTAATGAACGTATCGGTGGTGGTTCTGGACAGATTTCTGGAAACTATACTGTTATGGAAGCAAAAGATTTAGCTATTGCTCTTCGTTCAGGTGCCCTTTTAGCTCCTATATATATGATGGAGAAACGTTCAGTTGGACCAAGTTTAGGAGCTGATAGTATTCAAGCTTCACTTGTTGCGCTTATTGGTGGATTTGTTTTAGTTATCATTTTTATGATGGTTTATTACCGTTTAGCAGGTGTTATTGCTAACATCGCACTTATTGCTAACTTGTTTATACTTTTAGCTGTAATGAGTCTCTTTGGAGCAACTCTAACACTACCTGGTATGGCAGGTATTGTTTTAACAGTTGGTATGGCAGTTGACGCAAATGTTATCATCTCTGAGCGTATTCGTGAGCTTATCTATGAAGGTAAGTCTATGCATAAGGCTATAGAAGAAGGATATGCAAACGCAATGAGAGCAATACTTGATGCGAACATCACAACCCTTATCGCTTCGATAGTTTTATATGCTTATGGAACGGGTGCTATTAAAGGTTTTGCTATTACTATGAGTATAGGTATTTTAGCTTCAATGCTTACTGCAATTCTTGGTACACATGGTGTTTATCAGATGTTAGAGTCTAGAATAACTAAAAGTAAAAACAACAAACTTTGGTTTGGGATTAAGGGGTAAGTAGATGGAATTTTTTAGATATACAAGAACCTTTAATTTTATGGGTAAGTCAAAGATGGCTATGTTTCTATCTGTAGCTGTTGTTTTAGCCTCGTATGCTATTTTAGTTACTAAAGGTCTTAACTACGGAGTAGACTTTGCAGGTGGAACAGTAGTTCAAGTTAAATACGAAACTACAGCACCAATAAATAAAATGCGTCAAGCACTCAAGGGAAATGAACTTTTTGCTAGTGCAAGTATTAGTGAGTTTGGTAGTCCTGATGAAGTAGTTATTCGTATGAAAACAAGTTCTGGTAATGTTACAAGAGACATTGGCGATATTACTAGAGAAGCACTTAAAGGCACAGGTGAGTTTACTATTCGTCGTGTAGATATTGTTGGACCAACGGTTGGTGCTGAGCTTAAAGAAAAAGGTATAATGTCTCTTTTACTCGCGATGTTTGGTATCTTAGTATATGTAGCGTTTAGATTTGAGTGGCGTTTTGCTGTTGCTTCTATTGTTGCACTTGTTCATGATGTAAGTATCGCACTAGGAATGGTTGCACTTTTTGCAATTGATGTAAACTTAGATGTATTAGCTGGTCTTTTAACTATACTTGGGTATTCACTAAACGATACTATCATCGTTTTTGACCGTATCCGTGAGGGTGTTATTAAAGGAAGAAATGTAGAGTTAAGAGATACTATTAATGAGTCTGTAACAAGAACATTAGCACGTACAACACTTACTTCTCTGACAACTTTCTTTGTTGTATTTACACTCTTTATGTTTGGTGGTGAGATTATTCATCCGTTTGCATTTACATTACTTGTTGGTGTTGTAGTTGGAACATACTCTTCAGTATTTGTAGCAAGTCCTATTTTACTGTGGTTTGGTTTTGATGTGAAAAACTACCATGTTAAACTAGCAAATAAAGCAAAACGTGAAGCAGAGAAGAAAAAAATGCGCGATCAATTTGATGGCGGAATAGTTTAGTTATAAAAGTAAATCAATTAAAAGGAATTAGAAATGGATTGGGGTAAAGTAATATACGTATTTTTTTCATTGATGAGTTTGACATCAATAGCAGGATTTTTATATGAGAACACGGCTACATCTTTGTTTATTGCAGCAAGTGTAAATCTTATTAGTACGATTTTAAAGATTGGTGTAAGAAACCTTCTTTCAGCAGAACTTTTTGCATCATCACTTGTAGCAGATCTACACCTTGTCCCTGCATTCATTTTCCTAGTAATTATAGGTGATGATAACTGGGCTATTGCACTTGCAATTGGTGCTTTAATTGCAAATATCTTCTCAATGGGACTAGTCTATATAGAGAGTTCAAAACAAAAAGAAGAGTATTAAATCATTAGAGTCCTTAGTAGTTTTATACTACTAAGGGTTTGTATGAATTAATATATTATAGGACTTATTACATTGGAATACATTTCAGCAGACATAGAAAAAAAATGGCAAAATTATTGGAAAGAAAACGATAGTTTTGAGCCGAGTGAAGATTTTACTTTAGAGAAAAAATACATATTAAGTATGTTTCCATTTCCAAGTGGACGCTTGCATATGGGTCATGTTCGTAACTACTCTATAAGTGATGCACTTGCTCGTTATCATAGACAACAAGGTAAGAATGTTCTTCATCCAATTGGTTTTGACTCATTTGGTATGCCTGCTGAAAATGCAGCTATCAAAAATGGTTCTCACCCAAAGGGTTGGACTTACGATAACATAGAGTATATGAAAAATGAGTTTTATTCTTTAGGTTTTTCTTTTTCTCGTAAACGTGAGATGGCAACTAGCGATGAACTATACACGAAGTTTGAACAGTCTTTTATCATTGATATGTATGAGAAAGGTCTGCTTTACCGTGAAAAAGGAATGCTTAACTGGTGTCCAAATGACCAAACAGTTTTAGCAAATGAGCAAGTTGTAGATGGTTGCTGCTGGCGTTGTGATACACCTATAGAAAAAAAAGATATGAATCAGTACTACTTCAAAATCACTCAGTATTCTGATGAGCTTCTTGATGACCTAAAAGAACTTGAAAAAGGTTGGCCTAAACAAGTACTTACTATGCAAGAAAACTGGATAGGAAAATCAAATGGATTAGCATTTGACCTTTTCTTTGACGATGAGTCAAAAGCAAAACTAAATGCTAAGTTTGAGAGTTTTGATGTCTTTACTACACGTCCTGATACTATCTATGGAGTGTCTTATACAGCACTCGCACCTGAGCATGCTATTGTTACTTATATGTGTGAGAACAATCTTTTAGATGCTGATACTATTGCTACAATTAAAAAGATGAAAAACACTTCTTCTATTGATAGACAAAAGGAGAAAGCGGGACTTCCTTTAGGTTTAAATGTTATTCATCCACTTACAGGAAAAACAGTACCTGTTTGGATAGCCAACTTTGTGCTTATGGATTATGGTTCTGGTGCTGTTATGGCAGTTCCTGCTCATGATGACAGAGATTATGATTTTGCAAAAAAGTACGACTTACCAGTAAATGCAGTAATCAAAGCAAAAGATGCTGAGTCTGATGTGAGCGAGAAAGCTTTTACTGATGCTGGTGTACTTTTTAACTCTGGTGAATTTGATGGTTTAAATTCTAAAAAATCTCAGTACAACATTATAAAAATGTTTGAAGAGAAAAAAATAGGTGCAAAAACAACTAACTATAAACTAAAAGACTGGGGTGTTTCTCGTCAGCGTTACTGGGGTGCTCCTATTCCGTTTATTCATTGTGAGGACTGTGGCCTTGTTATGGAGAAAAAAGAGAATTTACCTATTGCATTACCAGATGATGTCGAAATAAATGGTGAAGGTTCTCCTCTGGAAAATCATCCTACGTGGAAACATTGTAAATGTCCTGTATGTGCAAAAGACGCAATCCGTGAGACTGATACAATGGATACTTTTGTTCAGTCTTCTTGGTACTTCCTACGTTTTTGTGCTTCACCTGAGACACTACAAAAAGCTGCGTTCACAAAAGAAGAAATTAAATACTGGATGGGTGTTGACCATTATGTTGGTGGAATCGAGCATGCTATACTACACCTTTTATATGCAAGGTTTTTTACAAAAGTTTTCCGTGATTTAGGCTATTTAGACTTTGATGAGCCTTTTGATAAACTACTGACTCAAGGTATGGTTCTTAAAGATGGAACCAAAATGTCTAAGTCTAAGGGTAACACAGTAGACCCTGATGCTATCATCGAAAAATATGGTGCAGATACAGCAAGATTATTTATACTTTTTGCAGCACCTCCAACTCAAGAGTTAGAATGGAACGATAGTGCAGTTGAGGGTTCTCATAAGTTTATCAAACGTTTCTTTGACCGTGCATCTAATGTTGTAGCAACTGATACTAAACCAAAAATAGATCATGCTTCTTTAAACAAAGAAGAGAAATTAGCACGTAAAAAAGTCTATGAAGCACTTAAACGCAGTGAAGAAGTCTTCGCTGAGCGTTATACATTCAACACAATGATTGCTGGAGTTATGGAAGCTATGAATGCTCTGAACTTGCAATCAAACACAGATGTATGGAGTGAAGGCTACTGGATACTCTCTTCTATAATGGAGCCTGTTATTCCACATGCTTGTTGGGATATCTCAAACGAGTATTTTTCTTTAAACAATCTTACAAAACAAGAGATACTCGAAGAGGTATTTATCCAAGATTGTATAACTTTAGGCGTTGCGATTAATGGTAAGAACCGTGGAGAGATAGAAGTTGATTTAACTGCTACTAAAGAAGAGATTTTAACATTAGCAAAAGAAAAAGTAAAAAAATATTTAGAGGGAAAGAGTATAGTAAAAGAGATTGTTGTTCCTAAAAAACTTGTAAACTTAGTGATAAAGGGCTAAGTTTGAAAAAGTACTCACTGATTATTAGATCACTGTTACTGATATTTATGCTAATAAGTGTAACTAGCTGTGGGTATAAACCAAGTTCTAAGTATGCACGTGAGATATTAGGAAACAAGATAAGTACAAGCATAGTTATCTCACAAACCAATCCTGAAAATAGTGTGATTGTAAAGGATGCTGTAGACAGAGCTATTATAGAAGTTTTTCATGCATCTTTAGTGAAAAAAAGATATTCTACGACACATTTGGTTATAAATATGAGCACTCCATCTTATGCACCACTACAGTATGATAATAATGGTTTTATTATCTCATATCGTGCTACAATAACTCTAAAAATTTCAAGAGAGAGTAAAGACCTCAAAAAGAACTATACATCAAGAGGTACATATGACTTTTCTGTCCTTCCAAATTCTGTGTTGACAGATCAAGAACGTTTTGATGCTATTAAATTTAGTTCATTCAAAGCGATTTCAGCATTTGTTGCACAAGTATCAGCAGAGGGTGCAAGCGTAAAATAAGGAACTAAAATGACAATCAAAGTTATTATAAATAATGCAGTTAAAAGATTAAAGTTAGAGAGAAAACTACTAACTCCTGACTTTTATGCAGAAGCTTTTTGTAAAGAAGCAAAAAAAGCTGGAATGAATGTAACAGATTGTAATCATTTAGACAAGTATACAAAGTCTTTAAATCCTGAGTTTCAAAAAGATCTAAAAAACTATAATATTAAAACACAAAATGAATTTGTTCGTTTTATTGTCTCCAAACTTAACCGTACCAATCCAACTCATGCTATTAAAAAAGACTTAGAAGCACATGGCCTAGACCCTGTAACAAATTTTAAAGTAGCACATAAAAAACTCTATACTATTGCTGTTGCTGTTGCCCTAGAACAAAACACCCAACTGCTTAGTCAAGATTTAAAGAGTCATAGTGGCGAGGTCGATGCACTTTCAAAGAAAGTAAGAAAGTTAGAAAAAGAGTTGGAAATTGTAAAACAAGAGTCTAAAGAGGATTTTCTTACAAAACTTTATAACCGTCGTGCTCTTGATGATCTTATGGAGATAAAAGAGGCAGAATTCAAACGTTATGAGAGAAACTTCAGTGTGGTTATATTTGACCTTGATAAGTTTAAAGATGTAAATGATACTTATGGGCACGATGCTGGAGATGTTGTTCTTGTCGCTTTTGCTAAGATACTTGAAAAAGTATGTCGTATTGTTGATGTAGTAGGGCGTTTTGGTGGGGAGGAATTTATGGCAATACTCAGTGATACGGATACTAAAGGTGGCGTGATATTTGCAGAAAAAGTAAGAAAACATGTTCAAAAAGCATGTTTTATGTATCAAAGAAAACGTATAACAATTACAGTAAGTTCTGGTGTTGCTGAAAGAGAAAAACATATCTCATTAAGTGCTACAGCTAATTCTGCTGATGAGTACCTTTATGTCGCTAAAGCAAACGGTAGAAACAGAGTAGAGTTTAAGAAAAAGTAGTGTTAGAGACTTTTTTAAATAATAAACCTCTCTTTTATGATGAAATAGATTATACTCGTATGCCTAGAGTGTATGAAAAGATAAAAAACAGACTAAAAATCCCTAAGATTATTCATCTCATTGGAACAAATGGTAAGGGTACTACTGGTAGGTTCTTAGCAACTGCATTACATAATCTTTCTTTTAATGTAGGACACTATACCTCTCCTCATATTTTAGAGTTTAATGAACGCATTTGGCTCAATGCTTCTTGTGTGAGTACTGATATATTAAATAGTGCACATCAAGAACTTTTAGATATTCTCTGTAAAGAAGATGCTGATGCTCTAAGTTATTTTGAATATACAACATTTTTGGCGATGCTTATTTATAAGGACACAGACTATATTGTTTTAGAAGCAGGATTAGGTGGAGAACATGATGCTACAGCAGTATTTCCTAAAGTACTTACTCTTGTTACACCCATAGACATAGACCATGAAGCCTTTTTAGGCTCAACTATAAAAGCCATTGCTACAACTAAGTTAAAGGCAGTTCAAAAGAATGCAATCATAGCAGTGCAAAAGCATAAAGAAGTATATGATGTAGCTTTAGAATTAGAAGAAGAGTATGGAGTGTCAATAAAAGATCTAAATACTTATATCAAAGAAAATGATAGAAAAAAAACACATTTAATTGCTGAAAATAATAAACTTGTTCCTTACCTAGTCCAAAATCTACAGTTAGCAATAAGTGCATTAAAGTTTTTAAATATAGAGTATAAGGTAGAAGATTTTAACAGTGCAAAACTTTATGGGCGTTTAACACAAATAAGTGAAAATATTTTACTTGATGTTGGACATAATACTCTAGCAGCAAAAGCTATTGTTAATAGTTTAAAAGAGTTTAAATATACTTTAGTCTATAATAGTTATAAAGACAAAAACTATAAAGAAATTTTGACAATTTTGAAGCCGATTATCCATGATGTAGAAATTATAAGCATTGATGATAAGAGACGGGTATCAGTCGAGATATTACAAAAAGTATTGGATGATATGAATATTAAACATTCTCACTTTAAAAATATTAATAAAAATAAAAAGTATTTAATATTTGGTTCTTTTAGTGTGGCAGAAGCTTTTTTAAAGGGGATAAGTGAATAATCACTTTACAATTACTATTCACGATGATAATGGTGTAAAACAATTTAATGTACATCGTTTTGTAAAAAAAGTACTTTTGTATGCCTCTATATTTACACTAAGTATGATTTTTATCGCTGTAGCAACTATTCTTTACCTTAACCATAGTGTTGAAGCGATAGAACTAAAACGCGATGGTGTTTTAAAAGCCTATGAAGATATGAAAGAAACAAATATAGGTTTAGAAGAAAGTATGTTAGTTATAAATAACTCTTTAGATAAAAAGAAAAAAGAACTAGTTGAACTCTCGGACTCTCTCTCGGAGATAGAGATACTTATCGGTCTTAAACCAATGGCTGAGTCTTCTATAGAAGAAAGAGTAAGTGCAACAAAGATTGACTCACAACAGCGTGCAGTTTTGATGCAACTTATCCCAAATGGCTCTCCCATAGAGTACCATGGAATTACTAGTCGTTATGGCTATAGAATACACCCAACATTAAACAAGCGTGAATTTCATAGAGGTAGTGATATGAAGGCGGCTATGAATACAGCCGTTTATGCTCCTGCAGATGCTATCGTCGAATGGTCAGGGTACCATAAGAAGAGTGGTTTTGGACGTTTAGTAATACTAGAACATTCATATGGTTTTAAAACATACTACGGGCATTTAAACAAAACTGTGGTAAAATCAGGTGCATTTGTAAAAAAAGGCACACTAATCGCATACACAGGAAGTACAGGGGTGAGTAATGGCCCTCACTTACACTATGAGATTAGATTTATACACCGAAATGTAAATCCATTCTGGTTTATAAAATGGACACAAAACAATTATGATGAGATATTTAAAAAGGAAAAAAAAATACCATGGCAATCTTTAATAATGGCGACAGTCCATCTGAGAATACAAGCAACTCAAACACAACAATTATTACCGCAGGAGCAAAAATTAAAGGAGAAGTAAACCTCTCTTGTAATTTATATATCGATGGCGAACTGGAGGGTACAATTACATCCTCTAAAGAAGTAAATGTTGGAAAAAATGGACATGTAAAGGGTAGTATTGTCACTGAGCGTTTAGTAGTTCAGGGTTTTATTGAGGGGAGTATTAATGCAAAAACTGTTGAAATTAAAGCTGCAGGACATGTAAGTGGTGAGATTACTGCTTCTGAACTCATTATCGAGTCAAGGGGCATCTTTGAAGGTAACTCTATAGTAAAAGACACAAAACCAGCACTTGCAAAAACAAAAGTTTAATGTCACAAACAGCACTATTTAACTACTTTAAAACACAAAATAAAGAGCCTCTTGAAGTCCTAATCTGTGAAGATGCTAAAGAGGCAGAAATACTAGAGAGTGTAACACAGTATTTTAAGCAAGACACAATCATTTTTCCAGATTTTCGTGCTAGTTATGGAGATGATCTGCGTTCATACAAAGAGGAACTTCATGAGCTCTTTTTTGCACTTTCCTCGTATTATAAAGCAAAGAAAAAACCACTCATCATATCACCTTTAAAAACGCTTCTTTTCCCTTTACCTAAAGAGGAACTTTTTACTACAACTACTTTAGAATTTGGTAGTGAAATAAACCTAAAAACTTTTAAAGAACAGATGCTCTTTTGGGGATATACATTTGTAGATATGGTCCAAGTTGAGGGAGAGATAAGTCACCGTGGTGATATCTTAGATATATATATTCCTGCAAGTAAAAATCCTTTTCGTATATCCTTTTTTGATACTGAGATAGAACAGATAAAAGAGTTCGAATTGGAATCGCAAAGAACCTTAGGTGATGAACTAGATGTTATAGAAATACGTAGTGCTTTTTACTCTCTAGATGAGGAAGCTTTCAATGCCTTAAGTACTAAGGTGGCAAACAGCGAGTTTGATGCTATGAGTAAAGATGTCTCTTCTCTTGGATTTTGGCATTTAGATGATAAAGCTCAGAACTTCTTAGAGAACAAAAATGTACAACTCAGTAAAAACCTTGATAACCTTTTAAAAGATGCATATGGTATAAATAATCCAGTTTTAAGTCGTGAAAACTTTAACCTAGAAGTTCTCCCTCAAAACGATGATATCAAAGAACTTGTAGTAGTAAATGCAGAACATCTCTTAAATGTTCACCGTGATAAAAAGATAACAGTCATAGCAGCAAACGCAGCGACTATCAAACAAGCTGGAATATATGACACTTCAAATATCACACAAGTAACAGCAGGGTATATTTTAAATATTTTAACTCCTGATGAGATGGTTATAAGTCTTAACAAACCTGATAAAAAACGCAGACGTAGAAAAAGTGCAATTTTACTTGATGACTTAAAAAAAGGTGATTATATTGTTCATGAAGATTATGGTGTAGGAATCTTTGACTCAATTGAGCAGGCAGAAATCCTCGGTGGTATAAAAGATTTTATAGTTATCAAGTATGTGGGTGATGATAAGATTCTTCTACCTGTTGAAAACCTTGATTTTATAGACCGTTATATCGCAAGTGGAGGTTCTACACCAGTCCTAGATCGTCTTGGTAAAGGAAACTTTGGAAAACTCAAAGCAAAGGTACGTAAACGCCTTCTTGAGATAGCAGGTCAGATTGTAAATACAGCTGCCGCGCGCGCATTGATAAAAGCACCAAAGATAAATCTTGCCAAGCAAGAACTTAAAGACTTTCAAGCACTTGCAGGATTTGAATATACAGATGATCAAACAAACGCAGTCAAAGATATACTAGGACAGATGTCTACAGGAAATATCATGGATAGATTACTCAGTGGTGATGTAGGTTTTGGTAAGACAGAAATAGCTTTAAATACAATTTTTGCAGCCTTTAAATCTGGTTATCAGTCTGCGTTTATCGTTCCAACTACACTACTCTCAGCTCAACATTGGCGCTCTTTAGATGAGCGTTTCTCTGAGCTAGGTATTCGTTATGCAAAACTAGATAGATTTGTTAGCACAAAAGATAAAAATGCCATCATTAAAGGTTTAGTATCTGGAGAGATAGATACAGTTGTTGGGACACATTCTCTTTTTGGTTTAGAGTTTAAAAAACTCGGAGTTGTTATCATCGATGAAGAGCATAAGTTTGGTGTAAAACAAAAAGAGCGTATAAAAGAGTTGTACCATAATGTACACCTACTATCAATGAGTGCAACTCCAATACCACGTTCACTGAACCAAGCGATGAGCTCTATAAAAACAATGTCACAACTCCTTACAGCTCCAAGTGAACGCCAAGGTGTGAGAACATTTGTAAAAGAGTATGAAGAGAAACTTGTCAAAGAAGTAATTCTACGAGAACTTCGCCGTGGTGGACAGGTTTTTTATGTGCATAATAGTATTGATCATATGCCTATAAAACTAGGTGAACTAAAAGCACTTCTTCCAAACCTAAGAATAGTTATGCTTCACTCTAAAATATCAGCAGTTCAGACTGAAAAAGAGTTACTAAAGTTTGAAGCAGGTGAGTATGACTTAATGATAGCAACTTCTATCATCGAGTCAGGTATCCATATGCCTAAGGTAAATACTATCTTAGTAGATGGTGCAGATCGATTTGGTATAGCAGACTTGCATCAACTACGTGGTCGTGTTGGTCGTGGTAGTGTTGAGGGTTTTGCTTATTTTATAGTTAAAAACAAAGAGGTTTTAACAGATGAGGCTAAAAAACGCCTACTTGCCTTAGAGTCTAACTCATTTTTAGGTAGTGGAAGTGTTTTAGCACAGCATGACTTAGAAATCCGTGGTGGTGGTAACCTTATAGGTGATGCTCAAAGTGGACATATCAAAAATATCGGTTATTCACTCTATCTTAGAATGTTAGAAGATGCCATAAAAGAGCTAAGTAATACTCAAGAGGGCGAACGTGCTAAGGTAGATATAAAACTTACTATTAGTGCTTATATCTCTGATGAGGTAGTTACTGAAGATAGACTGCGTTTGGATATATATAGACGTCTTTCTCAGTGTGAGAATGCTGTAGAGATATATGAGATAGAAGAAGAGATTATAGACCGTTTTGGTGAGTTAGATATGCCAACCAAACAGTTCTTTGAGCTAATGGTCATAAAACTTCTAGCGCTTGATAAAAAGATAAAAAGTATCAGTAACTATGGGCAAAATGTTACAGTTACATATGCTAACAACTCTAAAGAGACTATCCAGTCTAAGAGTAGAGATGATGATGATATTATAAAGTGTGCGCTGTTTTATCTACGTAATAATAAACCTAAAATTCTATAAATTTTGTAAACGATATACTTGAGTATGCAAACTTTAATGATATTACTTATTCCTATCAAGTTTCTTCAATCTGAGTAATATACTTTTTCTGGTGGAAGAACAATGGTGCACAGGAAATAGGCAAGATCATTTTAGAAAAAGCATATCTCCTTAATTTAACACATGGAAAAAAGTAAACTTAGATATAATTCTAAAAAAGAAAAAAAATGAAAATAGCATTTATCGGAGATATCGTCGGCCGTCCAGGTCGTGATATGCTTCAAAAATATTTACCAAAATTAAGAGAAGAAGAGGGGCTTGATTTTGTCATAGTCAATTATGAAAATGCCTCTCATGGGTTTGGTTTAGGTGCAAAAAACTGCAACGAACTTTTCTCCTACGGCATTGATGTAATGAGCGGAGGAAATCACTCTTGGGATAAAAAAGACATCATTCCACTTTTTGAGACACATGAGTTACTCCGTCCACATAACTACCCAGAAGAAGTAAGTGGAACAGGTTGTAAAACTTATGAGATTAAGGGTGAAAAAATAGCAGTTCTTAACCTAATGGGACACTACGGTATGCCATATGCAGATAATGCTTTTCGTTGTGCTCTTAAAGAGGTAAATCGTTTAGAAGAAGAGGGTGTTCAAAATATCTTTATAGACTTTCATGCAGAAGCTACAAGTGAAAAACGTGGCATGATGATGTTACTTCAAGGAAGAGTGAGTGGTATCATCGGTACACATACACATGTAAGTACTGATGATTTTCAAATAGCTAAAGGTACTGCTTATCTAACAGATATCGGTCTTACGGGATGTAGAGATAATGTTATAGGAATGGATAAAAAAGTACCCTTAAAGAACTTTTTAACTGGAATGAAGGGCCATTTTGATATTCCTAAAAAGTGTAAAAGTATTTTACAAATTGCTATTATGGAATTAGAAGAGGGTAAATGTACTTCGGCTTATAAAATAAAACAGTTTTGTGATGGAGGCGTGATTAAGAGTGAGGCTTGGTTAGAAGCTTAAGCTGCTGTAACTTTAAAGTAGTTATCGTTTGCTATGTAAGTGTTTAGCATCTTGACTCTCATAAAGGACTCTTGGCACTCTTGAGCTTTACTAGGAAGATTTTTATCAAGTTTAGGTGTTTGGTTGATCGTACCTTTTGGTTTTATATGAAAAGAGAACATTTTAGTGTTTTCTTCATATGATATTTTTGAACTACTCATAGCACTCAGTTTTGAGAACTTTAGTGTAGTTGCAGTTTGTTGAGTTGTCTGTTGGTCTAAAAGTTGTCGGTTGTTAAGTGACTTGTAGTTAGAGATATAGTTTAGAGGAATTTTAGAGTTAAATAAAACATTTTTTTGTGTATTTTGTAAAAGTTTTGAAGCATAAGATTCTATTTTTTTTATGGGTGTTATAGCCCTATCAGCTTGAATCTTTTTTGTAACAGTAGTATCGACATAAGTAACATACGATGAAACAAACATGCTATTATCCTTTATATTTACTAAAATTATAAAGCAATTATTCTTAAAATGTTCTTCTGATTTTGATACAATGATAAGATATAACAAAGGAAAAATAGATGAAAAAATTAAAAAACGATATCTTTTTTAAAACAATTTTGATATTTATAGGAGTTTTTTTGCTTCTATTCCTTATCTCTTACGGACTTTCCAAACATTTCATTCTTTCTCTCACCTTAAGTGAACCGCATTTAATTGAAGAAATACTAGAAGCTTTTAACCTTGTATGGTTAAAAATTTCACTTGTATTTTTTGTGTTGATGATTCTCACTTATTTCATTTTAAAACATTTACGAAATAGAGTCTATGAAGACTTAGATGCAGTGTCTGAGTATATTTATGAAATATCAGAAAATAAAAACTATGAAAAAACTTTGAAGATAAAATACTATTTAGAGTTTCTACAAATTGCCATTGGTTTAAAAAATATGGCAAAACGCCTGGTACAAAAAGATAAAAAGAGCTCTAAAAAATAGCAAAATGCAATACTTTTTACAAAACTAATTTTTATTGGTTATATTTTTAAAAATATAATAAAAAGAGTGATTGATGAGAGATTTTAGAGCTATTATAGTTAGGTTAAAAATATATTTATCAAATGATATAAAAAGAAAAGTCTTGGACAAAGATGTCTCAAGTATACTCAAAATAAATCAAGCAAGATTTGCAACTATGAAAAAACGCAATGTTACTCCCTACGAAGATATACTGCTCTTTTGCGAGAGTGAGAATCTATCTTGTAATGAGATATTTTTTGACTAGATTTTGGACTGAACGGTAACTTTTTTTGCTTCAAACATCTCAATAGCACGTGCGACCATAGGTTCTTGTGTTATGTCAACTCCATTAGTTTCATCTAATGGAGCAGGATCATCGCAGTTAGCTACACAGCTAGTATTTCCACCTACTTCAACATCTTCTATCATTGATGTGCTTTGTGGGCCATTTACAGCAGCTATAGCCTGATGCTCTGGTGTTTGTACTGCTTCTTGTTCTTCTATCGGTCTGCTGCAGGCTATACCCTTGATCTGCGTCTCAAAACTAAAAATTTCACGAACGAGTTGTTTGATAACTCCATATCCATGTTTGAGTGCTTTTTTGCACTCTTCATCCGCACAACTTTCCCATGTTAGGATATTATTCTCATAGGAAACAAAACTAATATTTTTTGTAAAACATTCACCAAGTTGCGCATTCCTATCACTAATTTTTGCAACAAGCGTATTAAAAGTTTCTTGATGTGGATTTACTGCCACAATTTTTTCTTGTACTGGCATTTGTGCAGCTACTTCAACAACTACTTGTGTAGGCACTTCAATGGGAGTTTCTACAGAAACTTGAACTACTTCCTCTGCAAGAACGGGTGCTACTTCAGGGGTAGCTGATTGTATCTTGATGATTGGAGTTTGAGGTGTTATTATCTGTGGACGTTCTACATCTTTTTGAAATGACTCTATCATTTGGTCAATTTCACGAATACGAAGTGCTTCAACCATCTTAAAGAAGATAAGTGAAAGTACAAAACTACCATCTGCATTTACACTAAAGAGGTACTTAGAATCACTTAATATTCTAAAAAATCTATCGAGTACTAGAGTTGAGAAAAGTGAGTCATGATTGTACATTTTCTCTTTTAAGTATGCTATGAGTTCATCAACAACCATTTCAGATTCATAATCTTCAAGGATTTTTGTTTTCTCAACTAAAGCGCCGTAGTCTTTAGCAAATACAGAGTCAAATAACTCATCTATAAACTTAGGGTCAACTAGTCCTAACATATCTGTAACCGTTCTAACATCAACATGGTTCTTTGAGTAGATGATAGCTTGGTCGAGAAGAGTAAGTGTATCTCTAAGACTACCACTCCCACTTCGTGCTAGAATCTCTAAGGCGTCAGTTTCATACTCTATGCCTTCTAGGTGCAGGATATGTGCTAAATGGTCTACTATTTTGTTGGTAGCGATACTTTTAAATCTAAAGTGTTGTGTACGACTTAAAATTGTAGCTGGAAGTTTTAGAGGGTCGGTAGTGGCTAGAATAAATTTTACATACTCGGGAGGTTCTTCAAGTGTTTTTAAAAGGGCATTAAACGCCTCTTTTGTAAGCATATGTACTTCATCGATGATAAATATTTTGTATCTAGCGATAGCTGGTTTGTACTTTGTCTGCTCGACTAGGTCACGGATGTCATCTATCTTACGGCTAGAAGCACCATCCATCTCGATGATGTCCATATGTCGACCTTCTTTGGCCATAACACAGTTAGAACATTTACCACAAGGATGATGACTCATCCCCTCTTCACAAATAAGAGCTTTAGCAAAGATACGAGCAGTAGAAGTTTTACCAGATCCACGTAGTCCTGAAAAAAGGTAAGCATGAGAGAGTCTATTTGAGTCAAGTGCAAGTGAAAGAGTCTGAGTAATAGTCTCTTGACCAATTAACTCATCAAAATTTGAGGGACGATATTTTCTTGCTAATACTTCAGATGCTGCTTTCAAAAATGACTCCGTATTTAATTGAAATCATTTTAGCATTTAATGCGTTAAAAGATTATTTAATTAAGAGACTCTTTTTTATAGTTTAGTATTGCCTTTGTATGGATAACGGTTATAGAACCCAAAACTCCCCAATAAAAATAAATATAGCAGATAAATTAACAATAAATTTATAAGAGAATCCAAGTACAAAAATCTCATTTAAAAACTCAGGTGTTCTCATAAATTTCATTAAATCTTATGCTAAAACCATATAAGATACTAGTAGGTATACAACTAGAGTACTAGCCATTGTAGCCCAAATTATAAGGAGAGTTAGTTGTTATTTTTTTAATGATTAAAAGTGTTTTACTGTATTTTTAAATAAATCACCACGCTCAGCATATGAACTAAACTCATCAAGACTTGAAGCAGCAGGAGAGAGAAGGGCAACTTCGTCTTTTTTAAGGTTTAAACTAATCTCTTGCATGGCAGAGATAAGATTTTTACACTTTACAAAATCAAGATTATATTCCTCAGAGAGTTTTGAGAGTTTATTTTTGTTTGAACCAATGTTGTAAAGTTTTACTTTTTTTATCTTTAAAAACTCAAAGAGTTCTCTCAAATCTACACCCTTGTCATCACCACCCAATATGAGATGGATAAAAGAGTCTTCATAGCGTTTTAGTGCGGCTACACTTGCATCTATATTTGTCGCTTTTGTGTCATTTACCCAGAGACGACCTTGTGCATCACGAACTTCTTCTTGTCTATGAGGGTCTAGTGTAAACGAATTCATTCTTGCATAATCGATTCTATCAAAAAGGATTTTATCTACAGCCATAGCAAGTAGAGCATCTGCGAGAAATGCACCTTTAAAGTTTACACGACTTGCATCTATCTTAAAGATTTTTGCTAAGTCATTTTCATCTTTGTAGGTGATAATCTCCGCTCTTGTCTCTACATCTTTAAAAACTTCAGGAATTATGGCCTTATCAGTACTTTTCATCATACTCAGAGGTTTTAGTTTATCTGCGATATATGCTTCTTCACTTCCATGCCAACTTATATGATCAGGTGAGATAGGAAGAAGGGCATAGATATTTGGAGCAGCTTCATTTGTATAGTGCATAGTGAAAGAGCTAGTCTCAAGTATCCATATAGGTGCACTCTGATCTAAGTCTGCTAAGGGTACTCCGATGTTACCACCTGCAAGAGCTCCCTTATCATCTAATAAGTGTTGCATCATCTGTGTAGTGGTGGTTTTACCATTTGTTCCACTTATCCAGATTTTGAGGTTATTTATATCTTTAAAGTAGTCATACTCACTTATGAGGTTTTTTGCTTTTTGGATGAGAGGGTTTGATGGTGGAATTCCAGGACTCGTTATCTCAAGGTCGGAAAAGTTTGCATCAAACTCAGATGAAGGTCGTACAAAAGAGCCGTTTATTCCACCATAGCTTTGAGTACATTTGTCATCATAAAAGACTGCATTATTGATGTGTTTTGTAAGTGGTTTTGTTGTGGTTCCATAACCAAAGATAGAGATTCTTTTAGACATTAAGCCACTTTTTTGCAGTTTCTCTGAGTGCTTCAGGGTTTTCTGAGGCGAAAAACTTTAGAGTAGGATTTGCATACTGTTTATAAAAATCAAACTTGTTCTCTAGGTACTCAACTATAGCATCACCTGAGTGAATAAGTTTTGTGTTTTCTCCAAAGTGATTAGCGAGTACTGGTGTAAGTAAAGGAAAATGTGTACAACCTAAGATGACTGCCTTTGGAGTCTGCGTATCTGAAAAATAGTGTTTGAGTGTTGCGTTTAGTATCTCACCACTTAGTATCTCTTCTTCAACTAGAGGAACAAAAAGAGGAGTTGCTTTTGCTTCTAAGTAAATAAAGCCTTGGTTCTTTAAACCTGTTTCATATGCTTTTGAGTTGATAGTTGCATGTGTTCCAAGAATTAAAACCTTCGAGTCTTTATTTTGGAGTGCATTAGCAGTAGCAAGGACACCCGCTTCAACAACACCTATAACAGGACAGCTAGCACATTCGTTCATCTCACTAAGAGCATAAGCACTCACACTATTACAAGCGACTATTATCATATCAAGTTCAAAGTTTTTGAAAAATTCTACAGCTTCTATACCGTAGCGTATGATGGTACTTTTATCTTTACTTCCGTAAGGAACACGAGCTGTGTCTCCGAAGTAGATAATCTCTTCAAAGAGTTGGTGTTCTAGGAGAGACTTGACAACAGTTAAACCACCGATACCCGAGTCAAAAACACCAACTTTCATATTTAATTATTTATCCGTATTCATACTATCAAGGAACTCTTGATTTGTAGCTTTTTTACCCATAGTTGTATAAACAAATTTAAGTGCTTCTATCTCATTATCTTGTTTATGAATCATTTGACGAAGGATAAATACTTTTTGTAAATCAGCCTTAGAGATAAGTAAATCATCTTTACGAGTACCAGATTTAAGAATGTCGATTGCTGGGTAGATACGTCTGTCTGCAATTTTTCTATCGAGAACAACTTCCATATTACCAGTACCTTTGAACTCTTCAAAGATAACTTCGTCCATACGGCTACCTGTATCTACCAGTGCAGTTGCTATGATAGTTAAACTTCCACCATTCTCGATGTTACGAGCAGCACCAAAGAAACGCTTAGGTTTGTGAAGAGCATTTGCATCAACACCACCTGAAAGTACTTTACCACTTGAAGGAGTTACTGTGTTGTAAGCACGTGCAAGTCTAGTGATAGAGTCAAGAAGTATAACTACATCTCTACCCATTTCAACTCTACGTTTTGCTTTTTCAATAACCATCTCAGCAACTTTAACATGGTTTTTAGCAGGCATATCAAAAGTAGAAGAGTAAACCTCACCTTTAACACTTCTTTCCATGTCTGTAACTTCCTCAGGACGCTCATCAACAAGAAGAACAAGTAAGTCTACTTCAGGATGGTTATGTGTAAGACCATGAGCTATCTCTTTAAGTAGTTCTGTTTTACCTGAACGAGGAGGTGCAACGATAAGACCACGTTGTCCTTTCCCTATAGGAGAGAAAAGGTCAAGCATACGACCTGTTAAACCTTTTTCTCTGTACTCTAGTTGAAATCTTTCTTCTGGATAAAGTGGAACAAGGTTTTCAAATAGAGGGCGTTTTTTAGACTCTTCTGGTGGAAGATCATTGACAGCTTCTATCTTTATAAGTGCATAGTATCTCTCTTGATCTTTAGGAGGACGTACTTGACCCGTTACAACATCACCATTACGAAGTGCAAATCTTTTTATCTGAGTGTTTGAAACATACGCATCATTTACAGACTCATTAAATGCCTTATCTATAGAACGGATAAATCCATAACCATCTTGCATGATTTCTAAAATACCAGAAAATAAAACAAAACCACCCTGCTCAGTTTGTGCTTTTAAAATCTCAAAAATAACATCTTGGCGTTTAAGTTCTTGAGGATGCTCAACCTTTAACTCATCAGCTATTGAGATTAGGTCTTCAATGCTTTTAGTTCGTAACTCTTCAATACTTGAACCTTTTACAGGTGTATGTGTGCGTTTTGCATTGTTGTTACGGTTAGTTTTAGGTTTTTGGTTGTTGCGAGGTTGCTGTGAAGAATTTTCACTCATATAGATGTCTGCCTTAATTGTGTGATTTTTTAATGTAGGGGAGATTTGTTAAGATATCTTACATACCTTTTAGTTGATGTCATTTTACACTAACTAAGCTAAAAAAGTCAAGTTTTTAGCTTTTGAGTCTATTAATACTATCTACAACAGCCGAAATATCGACCTTTGCTTCAGTAAGTGTCTTTTGTGTTCTTTCTGCTAGTTTTCGCACTTCATCAGCAACAACAGCAAAATCACGACCATGCTCTCCAGCACGAGCGGCTTCGATGGCTGCATTTAATGCGAGTAGGTTTGTTTGATCTGCTATATCCGAGATAGTATCTAAGACACTAAATATACCCTGACTTTGATTCTGTAATTCTTTTAAATTTTCTTCAAACTCAAAACTAACAGTGCCTGAAGATATTTCATACTTTTCTAGTTCGCTTTTAAGACTCTGTGTGTATTCATTTAGATGCTGAATCTCTTGCTTTTGTTCATTGATGAGATCTTCATGTTTATGGATAAGAGAGTTTACTTGTGAGTCGTTTTGAGATTTTTCTTCTTTGAGTTGCTTATGGGCTGTACTAAGAGAAGAGTTTTCATATTTTAAATCTTTTAAAAATAGTGCACTTTTTTTATCATTTTCTTTAGTTTGTGAAAGTGCAACCTTTAGTTTGTCTTTTAGACTCTCATTTTTAGTATGTATTTCGTTTAAAAGAGTGATGTTCTTAGTCGCTTGTTTTGAAGGTTTTTTATAAAAAAGCAATGCTCCAAGTACAAAACCAATTATAAGGGCTATAACAGCACTTAGTACAAGTGAGAGTAGAGAACTCTCTTTAACAACATTGTCCTTATATACAGTTTCACTCAAATGAGTGTAGAACTCTCGTATATTTTCTATCTCTTGGACTGAAAGATTTTGCTTGTTTTTATGAAGTAATGAGAGAAAGTGTAACATCTTCTCTTGTAAAACTGAGGTGGATTTGTGAGTGAGTACTCTATTATAAGTACTGACACTTAAAGAGTAAAACATTTTTTCTAAGAGTTTTTGTGTATCTTCAAAAATCTTCTCCAGCATATCTTCAATACTCATCTCATGTGGTGGTTTTATCTCTTGGAGCGCTTTATCAAACATCTTAACTATATTTGTTCTGATAGCATTTTTACCATCTTCATCACGTTCTCTATGTCTTCTTCCTGTATTAGTTGAATAAAAGAGTCCAATTTTTTGAATTTTAGATAATTATTATTGAAATAACACATTAGAATACTTAAAAAGATATTATTTTGTTAGTTAATATCATAATACTTAGAGAAATATATTATATTTAAAATATTCTATCATCTTATATGTTAAGTAAATAAGAAAATATAATAATTTTTTATTTAAAACCTTAAGAAATATATAATATAAAGGTTGTATCATATAGTTATAATTTGTTTTAAAATTAACAATGGAGTATACCATGTTAGATTTAAGTACGCTACAAGATATACCGATATATATAGAGCACAATATCGATAATCAGAGCTTTATAAACTATCTTAAAGATGCTAATTGGCAGAGTATTAGCTCTGAGTTATTTGTAGAAAATATATATAAACTCTCTGCAGCTTTTAGTATGGTAGGGGTAAGACAGGGGACAACGGTAGCTATCGTCTCCAATTCATCACCCTTTTGGCTGATGGTAGATTATGCATTGCAAGATCTAGGTGCTATTAGTGTGCCAATATTTGCAAATATATCTTCAGAAAATTTTATCTATCAACTAGAAGATGCAGAGATAAAGTTTATATATATGGCTTCACATGAGTGTTACGATAAAACAAAAGAACATTTAAGTTCAATGAAATTAATCATTACACATAATATAGAGACTGATAATACAAATAGTATTGATTTTGATAGTTTTATCGATGTAAAACCGAAAAGAAGTACAAATAAAATAAATAAAAATGATTGTGCAACGATTGTCTATACGAGTGGTTCTACAGGGATCCCTAAAGGTGTGGAGTTAAGCCATAACAATATCATTACACAGCTCAAAAACACATCTTTAGAGTTTCCTCTTACTGAGAGAGATAGAACGCTTAGTTTCTTACCCTTAGCTCATATTTTTGAGAGAATGGTGATGTCTTACTATCTTGTCTCTGGTATAAGTATCTTTTTTGCAGATGATGTGAAAAATGTTGGTAATTTAATGAAAGAAGTGAAACCAACTCTTATGACAGTAGTGCCAAGAGTACTAGAAAAAATTTATATCAAAATGCATGATGCAGTTGTAAGTGCACCACTCTTAAAAAAACTTATCCTTACCTTAGCACTAAGTGAGGCTGACAATAAAAATATAAAAAGTTCTACAATTTTCACATCTATGTTTAACAAACTTGTATACACAAAGATGTTAGAAGCTTTTGGCGGAAATATGCGATATGTTATCAGTGGAGGTGCACCACTAAGTAGACAACATGAACGCTTTTTTACAAATATAGGATTAGAAATTTATCAGGGTTATGGTTTGACAGAAACCTCACCTGTGATATGTGCAAACTCTCCTATGAGTAAAAAAGCTTATACCTGTGGTAGAGCATATAAAAATTCTGAAGTAAAAATTACATCTGATGGTGAGCTTTTAACACGGGGTGATTCTATAATGCTTGGTTATCATAACCAAGAGCTCAAAACTTCAGAGGCCATTGATTCAGATGGATGGTTCCATACAGGTGACTTGGCTTCATTAGATGAAGATGGTTACATCAGTATACAAGGGCGTAAAAAAGAACTCTTTAAAACTTCCAATGGAAAATATATATCAGCTATACATATAGAACAACTGCTTACTCAAAACCGATGGTGTGACCATGCAATAGTCGTAGCTGAGAATAAACCTTTTATAAGTGCTTTACTCTTTTTAGATATACCAGTTATACAAGAGTATGTAAGGACAAAAAATATTTTTTATGAAACCTTAGATGAACTACATGATCTCGAAATCATACAAACCCTTGCACAAAAGATAGTAAATCAGGCAAATAAACACCTTAACCATGAAGAAAAAATACGTAAATATATTCTAGTTAAAGATGAGCCTAGTATTGATAACCATATGTTGACTCCATCTATGAAGGTCTCACGTAGTTCTGTGTATGCAAGGTATGAAAAAGAGATAGAATTATTATATGGAGAAAAATCATGAAAGAAAGAATCGCGATAATAGATGGACTCAGGACTCCTATAGCAAAAGCTTCTGGTAAACTAAAGAATTTACAAGCAGAATCCCTTGGCGCTTTTATAGTGTCAGAGTTAGCCTTGAGAGTTGGTGTTGACTTTGAAAGTTATGATGAGGTGATTATAGGGAATGTTTCACAACCTGGACATGCAGCAAATGTAGCAAGAGTTATAGCTTTAAAAGCAGGTTTTAGTGAGAAAACACCTGCATATACAGTGCATAGAAATTGTGCTTCTGGTATGGAGTCAATTACTAGTGCAAGTGAAAAGATTTTATCTGGTCGTGGTGAGATTTATATGGCTGGTGGGGTTGAGAGTATGAGTAATATTCCTCTAATGTTTAACAAAAAAATGTCTGTACTCTTTGAGGCTCTTTTTCGTTCAAAATCTCCTCTAGAGAAACTAAAAACATTAAGTAGTTTTACACCCTCACACCTAAAACCTATTATAGGACTTATGCAGGGTTTAACTGACCCCTTAAGTGGATTAATGATGGGTTCTACTGCTGAAATATTGGCTCAAGATTTTGGTATAAGTAGAAAAGAACAAGATGAGTATGCTCTTCTCTCACATCAAAAAGCTGAATCTGCACAAAAAAACCATATATTTAAAGAAGAGATAGCTCCAATAATTTATGACGCATCAAAAGGTTTAATGATGAGTGATGATGATGGAATTCGTTATGGGCAGAGTATGGTAGCCCTCTCCAAACTAAAACCATTTTTTGATAAAAAAAACGGAACAGTAACAGCAGCAAACTCCTCACAAGTCTCAGATGCAGCAGCTGCTGTTGTTTTGATGAGTGAATCAAAAGCTAAAGAAATGGGTTTAACACCCTTAGGATATTTACGAGAGTACACTTATGCTGGTTTGGATCCTGCCCGAATGGGTTTAGGACCAGCATATGCAACTGCAAAACTTTTAGAGATGAGTAAAGTCACTATGAATGATTTTGAACTTATAGAACTCAACGAAGCTTTTGCTTCACAAGTTTTGGCAAACTTCGCTGCGTTTGAATCTAAAAAATATGCAAATCTACACCTTGGACGATCTGAGGCATTAGGAAGTATTGATACAAATATTTTTAATGTTAATGGTGGGGCAGTTGCCCTTGGTCATCCTGTGGGGATGACGGGAACACGTCTTGTTATACATACCTTAAAAGAGTTACGTCGCAGAGGTAAAAACCTTGGTTTAGCAACTCTTTGTATAGGTGGTGGACAAGGTGCATCAATGATACTGGAGGTGGAATAATGAAAGCTTTTGACTTAAAGATAAAAAATAAAATTGCGACATTAGTGTTTGATATGCCAAATTCAAATATGAATATCCTAAGCATAGCAGTGATGAAAGAACTTGAAGGTATCTTGGATGAGTTAAAAACTTCAATAGATATAGATGTATTACTTTTTAAGAGTGCAAAAAAAGATATTTTTATAGCAGGTGCAGATATCGCTGAGATAAAAGCACTACAAGATGAAGAAGTCTCTTATGATGTAGTAAGAAGTGGGCAAATTATCTTAAGAAAGATTACATTACTCCCATTTTTTACAGTTGCCGTGATTGATGGTGCTTGTTTAGGTGGTGGTTTTGAATTGGCACTTAACTGTAACTACCGTATAGCCACAGAGAATAAAAAAACAAAAATTGGTCTTCCTGAAGTAAATCTAGGGATAATACCTGGTTTTGGTGGCACACAAAATTTAAAATACCTTATAGGAAAACAAAAAGCTATAGAACTTATCTTAGGTTCTAAGTTAATTAACGGGAAAAAAGCACAAAAACTTAAAATAGTTGATGCTTGTGTTCCCGAGGGATACTTAGATTTTAAAGTGAAAAGTTTTGTAAAAGATATTTTAGATAAAAATGCAAGAAAAAAGATAGATAATAGACGATACCAAGAAAACTTACTTGAACGCTTTGCTCCTCAACTTATATACTATTTTGCACAAAAAGAAGTTATGAGAAAGACTAAGGGTAAGTATCCTGCTGCCTTAGAAGTTATCAAACTTTTTAAAGAGACAGATAAACTACCCATTAATGAGGCTTTATCTTTCGAAGCTTTTGCATTTGCTCGACTCTGTGTATCAGACATATCAAAAAACCTAATCTCTTTATATTATGCTTCTGAACGATTAAAACATGATACTTTTGTAGATAAAGATATAAAAATACTTCCTATCAAGCAAGTATCGGTTATAGGTTCAGGTGTAATGGGTGGTGGAATAGTTTGGCTCTTTAGTAATATGGATAAGGCAGTGAGGTTAAAGGCAAGATCTTATGAGTCTATTGCTGCTTCATTTAAACATATCAGTGCGGCATATAGTGCAATCCTCAAAAGAAAACGCCTCACAAAGAGAGAAGTTGAACTTAAAATGGGTCATATTTCTTACACAGATACTTATAATGGTTTTGGGAGTATGGATTTTGTAGTAGAAGCAGTTGTGGAAGACAAAGAGACAAAACAAGAGGTCTATAAAGAGTTAGAAAAACTTGTAAAAGACTCTTGTATTATAGCTTCAAATACCTCTTCACTCTCTATCACAATGCTCGGCGAAAACATGAAACATCCTGAGCGTTTTATTGGAATGCATTTTTTTAATCCTGTATCTAGAATGCCTCTTGTAGAGATTATTGCTGGAAAACAAACATCAGGTGAAACCATAGCAACTACACTAAAACTGGCAAGAGATGCAGGAAAAACAGCTGTATTAGTTGGAGATTGTGCAGGATTTTTAGTCAATAGAATTTTACTCCCTTATATTAATGAGTGTGCAAGACTATTTGAAGAGGGCGGTAGTATTGAACAGATAGATAAAACTATAGAAGATTTTGGAATGCCAATGGGACCGTTTATCTTAGTAGATGAGGTAGGGCTTGATGTTGGATATAAGGTCTCAAAGGTTTTAGAAGAGTCATATGGTAAAAGAATGGAGGTAGCTCCAATTCTGAGTAAACTCATTGATATGAAACTTCTCGGTAAAAAAAGTAAAAAAGGTTTTTATATTCATAATGGAAATGAAAAAAAAGTAAACCCTTCACTAAAATCTTTACAATTTGTACATAAAAAGTTTGACCATGATGAAATCATCGATAGGGCAATGCTTATTATGATAAATGAAGCCGCTCGTACCTTAGAAGAAGGCATAGTTCTTAATGCTTCAAACCTAGATATGGCTATGATTATGGGTACTGGATTTCCACCATTTCGTGGAGGACTCTTAAAATATGCAGATGCTATGGGTATAGAGAAAGTTCATTTATCACTGCTTCATTTTGAAGAAAAATATGGTGAAAGATTTGAACCCTCTGAGCTTATTAAAACTATGGCACAGAATAAAGAAACATTCTATAGAGGATAAATTATGGACTTTTTAATTCCCACTGCAGTCAGTCTAGTCTTACTTATAAGCTGGTATAAGGGTATGTCGTTTTGGATAAATTCACTACTTCTTATCACACTTATAGCTCTTGTATTTGTACCAAATACATTCTTTTGGATGCTTTATATACCAATAAACCTGATATTACTTTTACCTCCCCTTCGAACAGCAATTATATCTGCACCACTTGTCACTTTAATAAAAAAGCTTCAGCTTATGCCAAGTATCTCCCAAACAGAGAAAATTGCTCTGAGAGCTGGGGATATTTGGATTGATGGAGACTTTTTTTCTGGAAGTCCTGATTTTAAAAAGATTTTAAATGAATCTTATCCAGAGCTTACCAAAGAAGAAAATAAATTTTTAAATAAAGAAGTAGACCAAGTCTGTGCAATGACAAATGATTTTGATGTTTTTGCACAACGTGATTTGAATCCTGAGGTTTGGCAGTACTTAAAAGATAATATTTTCTTTGGCATGATTATCCCAAAAAGATATGGTGGACTTGGATTTTCAGCACTTGCTCACTCCTGTGTAGTGCAAAAATTAGCCTCACATTCTCAAACATTAGCAATCACTACTATGGTTCCAAACTCACTAGGGCCAGCAGAACTTATACTCCATTATGGAACAGATGAACAAAAAGAGCATTATTTACCACGTTTAGCTGATGGAAGAGAGATTCCATGTTTTGCACTGACAGAACCATTAGCAGGGAGTGATGCCACTTCTATCTCATCATATGGAGAAGTCTTTGAAGAGAATGGAGAGATATTTATACGACTTAATTTTAACAAGCGTTATATCACTCTAGGTTCTATCGCAACAGTAATAGGTTTGGCATTTGTTTTATCTGATCCAGATGAACTGCTTGGTAGAGGTAAAGACTTGGGTATTACTTGTGCTTTAGTTGATTCTAGTCTTGATGGTGTAGTGCAAGGTAAACGTCATGACCCGCTAGGTATACCTTTTATCAATTCACCTATTAGTGGTAAAGATGTTCTTATAAAATTAGATTCTATTATTGGCGGTGAACGTGGTATATCTGAGGGCTGGATGATGTTGATGGAATCCTTGTCAGTTGGGCGAGGTATATCACTTCCCTCTACAAGTACGGGAGGAGTGAAACTCTCAGCTGCCGTGGCCGGTTCCTACTCAAGTGTTCGTGAACAGTTTGGTCTGTCAATATCAAAATTTGAGGGGATTGAAGAGGTACTTGCACGTTTAGCAGCAAATACATATATGTTAGATGCCGCTCGTATCTTTACTTTAGGAGCAATTGACTCTGGAAAAAAACCAGCAGTTATTAATGCTGTTATGAAGTACCACTCCACTGAAATCTTTAGACGGTCTATAAATGATGCTATGGATATTGTCGGTGGTGCGGGTATATCACTTGGAGAGAAAAACTTACTCGGTCATGCTTATATGGGAGCACCTATTGGCATTACTGTTGAGGGTGCAAATATCATGACACGTACTCTTATACAGTTTGGTCAAGGTGTTATACGTTGTCACCCTTTTGCATACACAGAGATAGAAGCACTTGAATCGGGAGATGTTAGTGCTTTTGATAAAGCTTTTTTCTCTCATATAGGTTTTTCTTTAAAAAATATGCTTAAAATGACTCTACTGAGCCTAAGTCGAGGGTACATATATACTCCAGAATTAGAAGGTGTTGCACGGTACTATGAGCGAAAGATTATATGGAGTAGTGCAACATTCGCTTTTATGACTGATTTACTTATGGCTTATTATGGTGGTGGTTTAAAACAACAGGAAAAAATTACAGCACGTTTTGGAGATATTCTCTCAGCTATGTATCTTCTAAGTGCAACACTGCGACGATATAAGGCTGAAAATAGTGAAGATGATGACTTTATCAGATATATTGGAGATGAACAACTTCGTATTATAAACAATGCTTTTAATGAAATAGCAGCAAATATTTTTAAAAAAGGGATATTAAAAATTCTCTTTACACCTTTTAAATACTACATGAGACTCAACTCAATGAGTCGTGAGGTAGATGATAGCTTGTCTAAAAAACTATCAGATAGTATAAGTACTAATACTGCACTAAGAGATAAGTTAGTTGATGGAATTTATCACTCTAGTACCTATAAAAATATACAAGAGGCTTTCATCTTACATGAAAAAGTAGCCCCTAGTATGAAAAAAATCAAATTAGCCATAAGAAAGAAACAACTCCCTAAGCAAAAAATATATACACTTCTTGAAGAAGCTCTTAGATTAGCGATAATTACTCTGGAAGAAAAAGAGGCTCTACTAAAAGCTAAAACTCTTCAAGAGAGTGTAGTTCAAGTAGATGCTTTTACACTTGAAGATTATTGTTCAAGAAAGGTATCAGAGATATGAGAGATAGACTGTATGATGCATCCCAATTTGTTTTTTCTCTTGTAGAGAAAGCTATGGCCAACTCTATAACATTTAGTGGAGAGGAAAATTTAAATAAAAAACTACCAACACTTTTTGTAGCAAATCATTTTACACGAATGGAGACATTTCTACTTCCCTATGTCTTATATAAAAAACTAAACTTCCAGGTTCGCTCACTTGCAGATCACTCGATCTTTAAAGGAGTTTTAGGTGAGTACTTATCAGCAGTTGGTACAGTGTCTACAAAAGATAAGGACAGAAACGAGAAGATATTGGGTGATTTACTGACAGGTCGTATATCTTGGATGATATATCCGGAAGGGTCGATGATAAAGAGTAAGAAGGTTTTACTCTCAAAAGATACATTTGTTACAGAAGATGAAACTGGTTTACATGATATATTTACCGGAGCAGCAGTTGTAGCCCTAAAGAGCGAGATGTTAAAAACTAAATATCTAGAGTTACAAAATGAATGTGATATAAAGAGTATCAAAGAGTTTAAAGATAAATACTTTTTAGATGATACGGAAAATATCTCTTACTACAATACACATATAGTACCTGTTACTATCTCGTATACACCAATAGGTAAGGGTGCAAACAACCTTGCTGAATTTGCATATAAGTATATAGATGATATCTCTGATGATTTGAATGAAGAGATTGATATAGAGAGTAATCTACTCCTAAATTCTCAATTACATATTCATTTCTCAAAAGCTATTGATGTAAAGGCATATTTACTAAAAAGTAAAAGAGAATTACAAAGACTAAATATTGAAATAGATGATGTTAATCTCATTGAGAAAATGAAAGTGCCTTTTATCAACTTAATGATGGATGAGGTTTATAAAAATATACTCATAACATTTGAGCATGTTTTTGCTTTGTCTTTGGAATACTTAGAAGCTAGAGTATTTACACTAGATGAATTAAAGAGACGGATTTACCTTATATCCAGAGAACTCAAAAAATCAGCTACTTACAATGTTAGTATGGCTTTACATGCAAATATATATACTCTTTTAAATGATGAACCGTATAAGCTTTTTGATGAGGTATTTGTCTTAAGCCTTGGAGAAAACATTTTAGAAAAAGTAGATAAAAACACATATAGGGTTAATATAGTAAATTTTAAAAATGAGTATACATTTAATACTATCAGAGTTAAAAATATATTGAGAGTTCTTATAAATGAGACTATGATATTAGAAGAACTACATATGACAATAAAACGCCAAATAAATAAAGATTTAGCTGCAGTCAATAAAGAGGTTTTTTATACTATTTTTAACCGTGATAAAAAAGAGTTTAAATATGATTATAATCAATTTTACTCAGTATTTGACTCTAAACCTAAAGAGGTTGGAGAACCATTTATACTTTATAATGAGAATAATAGTATTGGTTGTGTAATCTCCCATGGTTATAAATCTGGTCCAAAAGAGATAGCACCCTTAGCTCAGTATCTATTTGAACAAGGTATTAATGTATATGCAGTAAGACTTAAAGGTCATGGAACGATGCCTGAGGACTTAAGGGATGTGACATATAAAGACTGGTATAACTCTTTTGATGTTGGTTATGCTGCACTTCGGGGAGTGAGTGAGAAATTATATCTATGTGGTTTTTCAACAGGAGGTTTACTAGCACTTCTTAAAGCATCGAATGTTCAAGATACAGTTGATGGTATTATCTGCATAAACAGTGCATTATCTCTTCAAGATATACGTGTAAAGTATATAGTACCAACACTAAACATCTTAAACAACTTTTTATCTATGTTTAATGCTGATATGGATACCTATGAAAGTGAACCAGAACATCCGGATATAAATTATAAAAAGCATTATTTGACTTCTATAGGTGAATTAAAAGAGTTGATTGATGTAGTGAATGAGAGGTTGCGATTTGTAACAGAACCGACTTTTATTATTCAAGGAGACAAAGACCCTATTGTTAATCCCCAAAGTGCAGACCTAATTTACGACAGTATAGCTTCACAAAAAAAAGAGAAGTATATCTTGCATAGCGATAAGCATGTTATAACATTAGAAGAAGATACCAGAGAAGTTTTTTTTGAGAAGATAGTTGCATTTATTAAAGTTTAGATATGCTTTTCTTGGTTAATTGATATCTATTATCAATGTAAACCTTTTTTTCAGGCAAGAACTATTATAATACTGATAACAAATATCAATTAAGGAGGAAAAACTATGTTTGAGTTAAACAAGAAAAAAAATATAAGCAAGTTTACCGGTCGAGCTTGTTAGTCTCTTTAGTAAATCTAGATTTTCTCAAGGAAGGAAATGCTTATAGTTCAAGATTAAAAATCAATAGATATGAAGATACTTAAATAATGAGTATGGTACGAATCTATAAATCCCATGAAGAGTACAGTTTGGCATATTTTGTACTGGGCTTATAGAGACAAACTAAAACAAGAGAAAAGCTACATATTCTCCTGAACACTAAATCTTAAAATTTCAATTCAATAGACCCCTATACCATACATTATATGGGTTTTTTCCTCTTTTTTTAGAAACTTTTGCTAAAATCACCTTATGAATAAAAAATATAAAATATTGATAACAAATGATGATGGTTATGAAGCAAATGGACTTCTCTGTTTAGTTGATGCCCTTCGTGAACTTGAAGATATCGAAGTAACTGTTGTTGCCCCTGCAAATGAAAAGTCTGCATGTGGGCACTCTCTTACTCTTACTAGACCTCTGCGTTTTATATGTGTGGAAGATGATTTTTATAAACTTGAAGATGGGACACCTACAGACTGTGTATACCTCTCTTTGAGTACCATGTTTGAAAATGAGAAACCTGACTTAGTGGTAAGTGGTATAAATCGCGGCTCAAACATGGGTGAGGATATAACATACTCCGGCACTGCTGCTGGAGCTATGGAAGGTGTTTTACACGATGTTCCAGCTATCGCTATAAGCCAAGTTATGGATTTTAGTGATCCAAGTGGAGACTTTAGACTTGCACAAAAAACGATAAAAAAACTTGTGAGTAAAATAAGAGAAGGCTCCTTCCCACTCCCTGCTCGCCAGTTCTTAAATATAAACATCCCTTCAAACAAACAAGAAGCTGAGATAAAAGTAACCTATGCGGGTTATAGACACTATGCAAATGATTCACACCTTCACCGTAATCCTAGAGGAGAAGAGTTTCACTGGTTGGGTCTGCACCCTTTAGACTTTTCATCTCGTGAGGGTAAAACTGGTATGACTGATTTTGATGCCATAGAGTCCGGGTATATTTCTATTACACCTATAATGCTTGATTTATCTGCTTATAAATCTATGAAAGCATTAGAAGAATGGCTTTAAATGGGGAAGTATGACCGCATAGAGCTTCTTCTAGGAGATGACTTCGCTAAACTAGAAAATGCGAATATCATTTTACTTGGTGTTGGTGGTGTTGGTTCTTTTTGTTTGGATTGCCTTTACCGTAGTGGTGTGAAAAATATAACTATCGTTGATTTTGATACCTATGATGCTAGTAATCAAAACCGCCAAATGTGGTCTGAATTACATGAGGGTGAAGTTAAAGTAGAAGCACTTCAAAAGCATTATCCTGAAGTAAAAATCATAGAAAAACGTATAGATGAGCAGTGGATTTGGGACTTTGACTTTGAACCATATGACCTAGTTCTTGATGCGATAGATGATAGAAATGCTAAATTAGCACTTGCGCAGAAGTGCTACAAAAAACTTATAAGCTCTTTTGGTGGGGCAAAACGGATGGACCCTACAAAAATAAAAGTAGATGATATTTGGAAAAGTTACGGTGATAGATTTGGTTCAAAGATAAGATACGAACTTAAAAAACGTGGTTTTAAAAAGAAGTATAAGGTTATATTTTCATCCGAAGAAGCAAATATAAAAGAAAAGGGCTCTTTTATGGGTGTGACTGCTGCGTTTGGTTTAACTATGTGTGGTGAAGCGATGAAGAAAATTAGAGGTAAAAAATAGTTGTTGGATTTTATAGATACAGACTGGTTTAACATAGGTCTTGAGATAGTCTTTGTGATACTTATATCTTATGATGTAAAAAAATATTTTGAGACTCGTAAACGCCAGTATATTACAAACATAGTCCTAACACTTGGATTTGCTATTTGGACATTGTATCCTTACTATACTTCTTATGTAGGATGGTTAGATGAGCAAAAGACAGTGATGATAAGTCACTGCTCAGAGACAGAAAACTCAAAGTTATGTAAATGTGTTGATGAGGCTACTTTTAAAACTTATACACATGATGAGTATATGCTTATTGATAAAAATAGTACTGAGTATGGTGAGTGGTTAGATAAGACTAAAGAGGAGTGTTTAGATGAGTCATGGTTTTGATTTAAACTCACCTCTTGTGTGCGAGGGTATAATTGGTGATGGCTGTGGTGGTGGGCGTATCTTTTTTATAGAGGATGAGACTCTATTTGCTTACGAGCCTTTGAGTAAAACAAAAAAAGAACTTTTAAAGGGTCTTACAGATATTGTGGCTATAAGCAAAAAAGGCTGTATTATTACTCTAAACTTTGAAGATGACGTCCGTCTTTTTGATCTTTCATCTTTACAATCATAGATGCATGAAAAACATAAGAAAACTGACTACCTTTACCTAACTCGGAATCGATATATAAATCAATATCGGACTTATCAATGATAGACTTCACTATACACACACCTATACCAAAACCACTTTTATAGCTATCTTCTAAATGCTGCAATAGGACCATTCGCTTTACCAGTATAATTGTCAGAATCTGCACCACCAATTTTGAACTATTCCATAATCTTTTTTATAATTAGCTTGAATAAAACCCCATAGTTTTGGTGCAACAAAATTAGGTTAATGCCCTTGTAGTGCTAACCAATCAGCTGTGTTTACTTGTGAACATGCCATAGGTAAAGCGAGTGCTGTTAGCTTCCCCTTTAAAGATAGTTTCATATTTTCCCCCTATGAAATATTTTTGTAGTTTAAGACAAGAGTGAAAAGAAAGTGTAAAAGTATATTTTCATTTGTATTTGGCGGGCTTGATTAAGTCTGCTATAATTAGGCACTAATAAAATAAAAGAGAAAACAAATGCAAAATGTAGAACCAATGACACTTTTCGGTTACGAAAAATTACAAGCTGAAGTAAAAAACCTTAAAGAAGTACAACGTCCTCAATGTGTTAAAGACATAGAAGATGCACTAGAACATGGTGATTTAAAAGAAAATGCAGAGTACCATGCTGCAAAAGAGATGCAAAAAAATATTGATAATCGTTTAGGCGATCTTCAAGAGATTCTTGGAAAAGCACAGATAGTGAATCCAAAAGAACTTGAACATGCCAAAATCTCTTTTGGTTCTACAGTTGTTATGACTGATATGAACACTGAGGAAGAAGTGACTTATACTCTTGTTGGTGGATGTGAGTCAAATCCTGACAATGGGCTTATCTCTTTTAACTCTCCTCTTGCAAAACAACTTCTTGGAAAAGAGGAGGGTGATGAAGTGAAAGTTCGTCTTCCTGGTGGAGAAAAAGAGTTTGAAATTGAAGAAGTAAAATATGAAGAGACAGTTTACGAGTGTATGACATAATGAGTAAAAAAATAAATGTAGGAATTATTGGTGTAAGTGGTTATACAGGTTTAGAACTTGTGAAAATACTTATAAACCATCCTACATTTAAGCTAAGTTATGTGGCCAACTCCACTGGTGGTACGACTTTGGATGAACTTCATCCATCTCTTAGCAGTGTTTGTGAACTGCAAGTTGAAAAAGCTGATGTAGATAAATGTGCTTCTACATGTGCACTTGTCTTTTTAGCAGTGCCCCATAAAACAGCTATGGCATTTGTAAAACCATTTATGAAACTCGGTACAAAAATAGTCGACTTTTCAGCTGATTATAGACTTACGCAAGAGCTTTATGAAGAGTATTACTGTCCGCACACAGATAAAGAAAACCTAGAGAATGTTGTGTATGGTCTTCCTGAAATGTTTCGTGAGCAGATAAAAAAAGCTTCTCTAGTGGCTAATCCAGGATGTTTTCCAACTTCTGCAATACTTGGGTTACTTCCTTTTTTAGAGAAACGTGTAGCAGGTACTCCTGTTATCATAGATGCGAAAACAGGAGTGAGTGGTGCTGGAAAAAAGCTAAATGAAGTAACACATTTTGTTAATGTAAATGATAACCTTTTTGCTTACAATCCTTTCTTTCACAGACATGCTCCCGAGATAGCACAAAAGCTAGGAATAGACTTTGACGAGGTAAATTTTGTACCACATTTAGTTCCACTTACTCGTGGAATGCTCTCATCTATTTATATCCAAACACAGGGTTCTTTTGATGCAGAGGAAGTTTTAAGAGAGTATTATAAAGATGAGCCTTATGTAAGAGTAAGTAAAAATCCTGTTGATATGAAAAATACAGCAGGAACAAATTTTTGTGATATTTATGTAAAACAAAAAGGAAACCTTCTTTTTATCTCAAGTAGCATAGATAATCTTCTTCGTGGTTCATCATCTCAAGCACTTGCAAATGCAAACCTTATGATGGGGCTTGATGAAAACACAGGTATCCCTAACATAGCATATGTCCCATAACATAGAACTCAAAGAGGGTGCACTGATAATTTCAGATGCACACTACTCTTCTTCTCGCCCAGAGCTTTTAGCTCTTATAAAAGATATACATTCTAAAAAAATACTTATATCGCAACTTATATTAATGGGTGATATTTTTGATGCTCTTTTTAAACAAGTACCTAAAACACAAGATAATAACAAAGAGGTAATAAAACTCTTAAACGAGATAAGTGAAGAGACTGAGCTTATTTACTTAGAAGGAAATCATGACTTTAATCTTCAAAGTATTTTCTTAAATGCTAAAATAATTGGCCTTAATGAACAACCTATAATCTGTTCATTTAAAGATAAAAGAGTGGCTTTAGCCCATGGTGACTTCGATATTGGGATCGCTTATAAGATCTATACTTCATTTATCCGAAATAGCTTAATGCTATTTTTATTAAACTTTATAAACACTCTGACAAACAACTATATACTTAACAAATTAGATACTTACTTAGATAAAAAAGATGACTGTAAAGAGTTTATTGGCTTTGAAACTTATATAAAAAATCGTCAATTAGATGTATTTAAATGTGAGTATTTTATAGAGGGGCATTATCATCAAAATATGAGCTTCTCTTATCCCAAATTTAACTATATCAATTTAGCAGCTTTTGCTTGCAATCAAAGATATTTTACTGTAAAATTAATAAAAGACAATGAACTAAAGATAGACGAAAACGAATATGTGGAGATTTGAAAGATGGATGACAATTCCTTAAAAGTTAGTTCCAATGAGATGGAACTTGTGGATTTTCGTATACTAAAGCAAGAAGAAGACTCAGTGTATGAGGGTATAAATGTTTCTAAAATAAGAGAAATTATTCGTGTACCACAACTAACTAACTTGCCAGGAACACCGGACTTTATAGAGTGTGACTTTTAGTCAGATACTTCAATGGCTAGTAATTTAACTAAAAATATACAAGGTGATAAACTCTCTATAAGTTTTTCAGGAGAGCTTACACTTTATACTATTGCTGCACTTCAAAAAAAGATTGACTCTATTTCATTTAATGAAGTGAATTTTGTAGTCCTTGATTTACATAAGGTCCTTTATTTAGATACTGCTGCCGCAATTTTAATAGTAAAACTGGAAGAAGACTATAATATAAAATCAAAAAAAACCACAATTATATGTTTAAATAAGAAGATACTTTCTACTTTAGAACTTGTTAAAATGCAGAGAATTATTACAAACTTAGAGACAAAAATAGATGATACTAAAGATTCATCTTTAGAAAATAATTTTTTCCATAGCTTTCTCTTATTTATGGAGTTTTTTGGAAAACTCTTCTTTACACAACTTTATTATTTAAAATCATTTGCACACATTCGTTTCAAAGAAATAGCCTTTGAGCTAAATGAGTCTGCTATTAAAGCCTTAGGAATTGTAGCACTGACTAGTTTTCTTATAGGTTTAGTGGTAGCTTATCAGTCTGCATATCAGTTAAAACTCTATGGGGCAAATATTTTTATAGTTGATATCCTTGGAATATCAATTTTACGAGAATTAGCACCGCTAATTACAGCGATTGTTATAGCAGGTCGTAGCGGTTCCGCTTTTACAGCCCAAATAGGGGCTATGAAAATTACACAAGAGTTAGATGCCATGAAAACTATGGGTTTTGATCCTTTTGTTTTTCTTGTAATGCCAAGAATTATTGCTCTTATGATAGCTATGCCTCTTTTGATATTTGTAGCAGATATTCTAGGAATTTTTGGAGGTATGATAGTCTCAGAAATAGACTTAGATATTTCTTATGAACTTTTTTTAGAACGATTTCGTGAGGTAGTTGATATTAAACACTTCCTTATAGGGATAATCAAAGGTCCATTTTTTGCATTTTTGATTGCAAGTATAGGAATATATCGTGGTTTAATTGTAAAAAACGATACCCAAAGTATAGGTTTAAATACTACTAAAAGTGTTGTTGAGTCTATTTTTGCAGTTATAGTTTGTGATGCACTTTTTTCAATTGCATTAACGAACTTAGGAATTTAAGATGAGTATTATAAGTGTAAGAGATCTTCACACCCAGTTTGATGAGAAAATAGTGCACAAGGGTCTTAACTTAGATATAAATGAGGGTGAAATTTATGGGCTTTTAGGACCTAGTGGATGTGGGAAAACTACACTACTTCGAGAGATGGTTATACTTCAAGAATACTCTAGGGGTAATATTACTATTTTAGATAAAAGTTTAAATCATATATCGCAAGTTCATGCACAAAGCTTAAGAAGGGAGTGGGGTGTTCTATTCCAAGCTGGAGCACTGTTTTCTTCCTTAAGTATAGCAGAAAATATAGCTTTACCTTTAGTAGAATATACCGATTTATCTCTTAGTATGATAAATGAAATAGTAAAATTTAAAATCAATTTAGTAGGTCTTAAAAGTGCTGATGGTTTATTATACCCATCTCAAATTAGTGGTGGTATGAAGAAAAAAGCAGGTTTAGCTCGTGCTCTGGCTATGGATCCTAAGTTACTTTTTTTAGATGAGCCTACGAGTGGACTTGACCCTATTTCCGCACGTGAATTTGATGCACTCATACTAAAGCTAAGAGATATGTTAGGTTTGACAGTAGTAATGGTTTCACATGATTTACGCTCTATATATGACACTTTAGATAGAGTGGCTATAATAGATGAGATGAAAATTATTTATGAAGGGACACTCAGTGATGTCAAAACATCAAGTAGTGACTTTGTGCAAACATTTTTTAAATAAGGCAAAAATAAGATAATGAATAATAGAGTAAATTATACAATCGTTGGTATTTTAGTAATTGTTGCTATAAGTTTGATGATAGCTTTTGCTTACTGGCTAATAAAACCAGAACTCTCTAATGATGTAAAAAAGTATACTATATATTTTGATGAGTCAGTACTTGGTTTAAAGATAAATGCTCCTGTGAAATACAGAGGTATTAGTGTAGGAAAAGTAAAAGTATTAGAAATAAATTCTCATAATTCTGAACAAGTACAAGTAACTATAAGTGTCTTAAAAACAACACCTATAAAAACTAATACTGTTGCAAAATTAACGGCTCAGGGTATAACTGGCCTCACATATATTAACTTAAGTATGGGTGGACATAATGCAGAGATACTAGAAGTAACAGAGAATGAAAAATATCCTATTATTAAAACAGTTCCATCATTTTTTGAAAACTTTGAGAAGTCACTTGGAAGTGTATCAACTCATTTATCTTCGACCTTAGGTTTAACAGAGGAACTATTAAGTGAAGATAACCAAAAACAGATGTCACAACTATTAAAACATAGTGCCAGTGTGATGTATAAAATGGATCTTCTTTTAGATGAGGATACAATTAAGCATATTCACTCAAGTTCAAAAAACCTTGATGAATTTAGTCAAAAACTCAATAAAATGATGCCAGATATAGATAATTTTTTACAAAAGAGTACAAAATGGGAAGATAGTATAGCAGAGTCATTTGACTCGATTACTACAAGTTATGTTGGGATTACCGCTTCTATGGATGAGATTAAAAGAGCTGTTTCTAGTGGAGAGTTTAATATACAAGATATGGGTGCAGATGTAATTCCAACTATGAATAACACTTTTTTACAGATGCAAGAGTTAATGATAAGGGTTGAAGGTGCACTAGAACAGTATAATAGTAGTCCTTCAGATATTTTATATAAGAAAGAGACAATTAAAAAAGCTCCAGGGGAGAAATAAATGAAAATAGTATTGATGTTTTTAACACTATTTATGAGTGCTTGTACTGTGACTCAACCGCATATCTCAGAGTATACATTAGCACCTGAGGTAGATGTACGTGAGCATATGGCTAAACAATGTAGGCCGAGGTCTTTAAAAGTAGGACAAGTCTTTAGTTCAAATGTATTAATGTCGCAAAAAATGAAGTATATTCAAGCTGAGTATCAAGAGTCTTCATTTAGTCAGTCAGAGTGGGCAAGAACTCCAAATAAGGCCATAAGTGATGCCCTTGTTAAAAGTATAAGAAGCAGTGCTTTATTTGCTAATACTAACACTTACAAGTCAAGAATCAAAACAGACTTACTTTTAGAGACACATGTGGAGAAGTTTATGCAGTACTTTGAACAAGAGAATGAAAAATCCTATGTTGAAGTTGCACTTACACTTAATCTTCTGAGTACTAAGGATTCTAAGAGTCTTTCTCATGCTACATTTAGTACAAGAGTTGATGCTGAAAGTGTGGATGCAAAAGGGGGTGTAATAGCCTTAAATAAAGCACTCGAAAGAGTTCTATTAGAGACTAATATTTGGTTAAATGGAGTATGTAAATGATAAAAGAAAAAGAGTATGTAAAACGAAGAAGTGCTTTAGTAAAAAAATTAAAAAGACACTCTATCACTATTCTTTTAAGTGCTAAAGCACAGCAACGTTCAAATGATACAGAGTATCCATATAGACAAAACAGTAATTTTTATTATATGTGTGGTTTTAAAGAAGATAATGCAGCCTTAGTAATAGTTAAAAAAGACAAAAATAGTAAAACATATCTTTTTGTTCAAAAAAAAGATGAACTTTTAGAACTTTGGACAGGTAAAAGACTAGGTAAAAAAGAGGCAAAAGCAATTTTTAATGTTGATGCAGTTTTTACTATGGACAAGTTTGATAAACAAATAACAGAATTATTTAAAGATAAACTCTCTTTGTATTTTGACTTTACAATGAAAGACGAAAGAGTAGACCAACTGAGAGAACTTGGTTCTAACCTACTTTGTCATTATAATATATCTCATAAGGTGGGAGAGCTGCGTTTATGTAAATCAAATGCAGAAATAACACTTATAAAAAAAGCATTAAGTATAACAAAAGAGGCACATCATCTAGCTATGAGTAAAGCGAAGAATTTAAATAGTGAAGATGAATTACAGGCAGAAATTGAGTATGTATTTAAAAAAAGAGGTGCTTATAGTGATGCTTATACGAGTATTGTAGCCTGTGGTAATAATGCAAATACACTTCACTATATTAAAAATGATGAAAAACTCCAAAATAATAAACTGATTTTAATTGATGCCGGCTGTGAGTATGACTATTATGCGAGTGATATTACAAGAACCATTCCCGTAAATGGAAAATTTACACAAGCTCAAAAAGAGTTATATTCAATGATACTCTCTGTTGAAAAAGAAATAATAAGAATGGTAAAAGCTGGAGTTATGAGAACAGATTTGCATACTAAGTCAGAAGAGCTTTTATGTGAGGGTTTAATCTCGCTGGGTATATTAAAAGGTGATGTGAAAAAACTTATAAAAAAGAAAAAACTCAAAAAATATTATCCACATGGAATAGGGCACTGGATGGGACTTGATGTACATGATACAGGACCATATAAAGATACAAAAGGTAAAGAAATCCCTCTTTTAGCTGGGATGGTTATGACTGTTGAACCTGGGATTTATATACCTGAGGATGATACAAGTGTTCCAAAAAGGTTTCGTGGTATCGGGATACGAATCGAAGATGATATTTTAGTTACAAAAGATGCTTGTGAAAATTTATCAAATGAAATTTTTAAAGAGATAGAAGATATAGAGTCTTTATAAAATTTTGATAGATAAATGGTATAAAAAGTGCTTTTAATCCTCTAGATTAAGGAGTAGTGTGCAGTTTATCAAAGCACTTAAACTTAGAAATAAGTAGTGTTAAAGTTAAAACCGTTTAATGGCCCTTTTTAAAACGAAAGTTTAAGTCTACTAAAAGAGGACGAAGTTTCTCTTTTAATTCTCCTTGAAATTCCATGAAACCATCCTTATAAATACCACCACATCCTAACTTCTTTTTGAGTAGTTTAAGTGTTGCACTTGCATCTTCTTTTTCTATCTGAAATTCACCAACAAGAGTAACTATTTTACCCCTGCGTTTTTCTTTAGCAAAGACTAAAAAGTGTTTTTGTGGTTCTAAGTCTTGTGATGAAATTTTCGTTTTTCTAGTTGATTGCACTTCATTCCAACTATCATCTATATCTGCACCAATAAAAAGATCAAGCTTTTTACCTCTACTCATTTTCTTTTCCAATATACTTAAATCGTGGAACTTCTACACCATTTACTTCTACTGTCTCATTGAACATTACAAATGGCCTCACCCATAAACTTTTTTCACCATACATAGTTCTATAGAGGACAAGTGTCTCTTCACTTTCACTATGTGTAACTGTATCAATTACATCATACAGATTACCTTTATAGTGCTTATAAATTCCAGTTTTCATTTAAATAACCTTCTGATGTAGAATACTTATATCTACAGTGGGATATTGTTTTGTATTGAGAGATGTTTGTATCTCTTTGAAGCTGTAAGTACTATGATTATAAACTACTACAAAAACTTCATCATCAGCTTGTAGGAATGTTTTTTCACCATATTGTGTATAACGAGTTGCACCTATACTTATAATTGCTTTAGATGGGTGCTTACAAGCTTCTATATACTCACTTAATGGTTCTAGTGGACCAAAATCTTTTTGTGTATTTATCTGGTTCTTGATCCAAAGTGTGAGTTTCTCATAAAAATAGCTATATCCATCAAGTGCTACATTCTCGCCATAAGCTCTGAGAGTATTATCGCGTTTAAGAAAACTGCAGATACTAAAGTTATCTAGAACTGAGCCCTCTTTAAAACTATCGATTTCAATAAGTGTAGATGCAAAGCCTTTAGAGTTTTGCCCCCAGTTTTTTTTATCGCTAATCTTAGCTGCTCCAGCCACTCTAATAGAACAATCATTATAGGCTCCAAAATGAGTAGGTCTTATACTTTCAATTTCACCATCTTTGTAACTAATCTCACATATTAGTCCAACTTCGGGTTCCGTTTGAACATTTACATCATCAGAGGGAAGCTGTATAGTATTTGATGAAAGGGGAAAAGTTGTTAAAATATCTTTTGGAATTCTTGTTATATCTTTTGTACTTTGTGTGTAAGAGGGGAGATAAAAAGGAAATATCCCTTTTGGTGCAGCTTCGTCTGCCGTAATAATATCTTTAAAGTCTTCGAGTTCACCAGCTTGCGCTAGGTGAAGTGCGAAGTTTCCAGCAATACCAAGACCTAAATAGTTTTCGTATTTTTCTTGCATAAATAGTTATATCTTACCAGCAGCTCTTTGCTCTGCAAACTCTTCATAAGAACCTTTAAAGTCGATAATACTACCATCACTTTGAATCTCGATGATACGCTCAGCAAATGCATCAAGTAACTCACGGTCATGTGATACACAAATAACATTTCCTTTAAACTCATGGAGTGCTTCACCAAGTGCAACAATAGCTTCAAGGTCAAGGTGATTCGATGGCTCATCGAGAAGTAAAAAGTTACCATTTTCTAGCATAAGTTTACTAAGCATCATACGGTGTTTTTCACCACCTGAGATACTCACAACTGACTTCTCTTGTTGTTCACCATTAAAGAGCATTCGTCCTAGACAGTTACGGATTTCTGCTATGTCGCGTTTAGGATCATAAGCACGTAACCAGTCATACAGTGTACCATCACCATTTATGATGTCGGCTGTATCTTGTGGAAAGTATGAAGGTTCTACTGTTGCTCCAATATTTACTTCACCACTTGCTACTCTAATCTCTTCTGCTAAAATTTTCATTAGAGTACTTTTACCAGCACCATTTCCACCAATAAGAGCTATTTTCTCACCTGGAACAACTTTAAAACTAATGTCATTAAGTACTTTATTCTCACCATAAGCATGAAAAATATTTACAACATCTAGTGCCTCATCACCCATAACTCTCTTAGCTTTAAACACGATGCTTGGATCACGACGAGAAGAGGGTTTGATATCATCAAACTCCATTTTATCAAGTTTTCTTTGACGAGATGTTGCTTGTTTTGCTTTTGACGCATTTGCAGAGAAACGACGAACAAATGCTTCTAGTTCATCTTTTTCTTTTATCTGTTTAGCTGAGTCTAATTCAAGCTGTTTTGCCATTATATTTGCTGCTAAATACCAGTCGTCATATGTACCAGTAAACTCACGAATTTTTTGATAATCTACATCAAGTATATTCGTTACTACTGCGTTTAGGAAGTGTCTATCGTGAGAGATAACTACAAGTGTACCCTCGTGACGTTTAAGCTGGTTTTCTAACCATGTAATTGTTTCAATATCCTGGTTATTTGTAGGCTCATCGAGAAAGAGTACATCTGGTTTAGGGTATAAAACTTGTGCAAGTAAAACTTTGAATTTATCGGCACTATCAAGTGTACTCATAAGTTCTTGATGTTTGCCAACAGGGATACCAACATTTTCTAATATTTTACCGATATTAACATCGTACTCATATGTTGGGTCTTCTTCAACTGAGATAACTTCAAGCTCTGCTAAACGGTTGTTTACAGCATCATCTTCAAAATCACCATTTGCATAAAGATCTTCTTTCTCTTTGATAGCATCATAAAGACGTTTGTTACCAAAAAGAACAGCATCAGCAATAGTAAAAGTTTCAAATGCAAATTGATTTTGACCTAAAACACCTACTTTATTTGCTTTAGGGATTACTACCTCGCCATCGTATTCAGTAATTTTTCCACAAAGGATATTAAGAAAGGTTGTTTTACCAGCACCATTTGCACCGATAAGTCCATATCGTTTGTGACGGTCTAGTTTGAGGTTGATGTCTTGAAATAGAACTCTATTTCCGTAACGCATAAGAAGGTTTTGTACTCTTACCATGATTATTGCTCACTTAGGTATATTTTAATTTCGCGATTATACCCAAGTGTTGTTTAAAAGATGTTGATTTAAGTTTTGTAACCTTGAAGTAGGTCGTTTAGATTATTTGTCATTTGCATTAAGTTTGATGAAGCATCAGAGATTTTTTCAATGCTTGAAACTTTATTTATCATAGCGGCATTTAATGCAAGTAAGTTAGGTTGATCAGCAATATCTGCAATCACTTCAAGTACATTTTTAACAGCAGCAGTCTCAGAACTTAAGTCAACAAGTTTTTGAGCGAGTTCAAGTTTATCATGACTTCTCTCTTCTATATAATTAGTAAGACTAATAATTTGCTCATTGTAATGCGAACTTTTTCTATAAACTCATTTATATTTTGAGCTACTATAGAAATCTCATCACCTTTTTTACTTAAATTAGTTTAGTGAAATCACCTTCACCAAAGTAAATTTGCATACCTATAAATGCCACTTCTTTGTTATATGCAGGTTCATAAATAGAGAAGTCTTCAAATATTGCCTCTCCTCTTGATGCTTGTTGTATCTTTTAAAATAGCACTCATAATACTCAGTCTTATGTGATCTATTCATTTTATAGAGTTCTTTTTTATTGTAAGGGTTTGGATTTTTAATAACATAAAGATACTGAAGTAGTAAAGCTTTTTCACTTTGGGGTAAATATTTATCAAGTTAGCGTTGAATAGGTGCACCTATTAAGTAATAATTATTATTGGCTAAATATGAATCTTTATAGTACTGCATCAAAGAATCTTTTATCTCGTCTCTATCTATCTCAAGTTCTTCAAGATTTTCTAAAGCTTCATCAAAGTCCCATAAAAGTTGTACAGTATTACTATTATTTGCATGAGAATTTAAAATATACTTCATCTCTTCAAAATAGTCTTCAATATACTGAATCTTACTCATCTTCTCCATTCTAGTGTTGAGTATTTCATTATTTGCACTTTGACTGACAGCGTAAGTAACACCAAAACCGAGTATCATACAGGCTGTGATAAAGAAAGTCACTATTCTAAAGTTGATGCTTTTCTATTCATTTTATTTACCTAAATATAGCTGACGTGGACGGGCAATTTTCATGCCTTTTCCTTTTTTAAACTCTATCCATTGGGTAATCCATCCTACAGTCCGACCGATTACAAAAATAGGGGTAAACATTGAAGTTGGAATTTGAAGTGCAGTTAAGATAACCCCTGAGTAAAAATCTATGTTTGGATAAAGTTTTCTACTTACAAAATACTCGTCATTGAGTGCTATTTCTTCAATCTTACTCGCAATTTTCATAAGGCGTGAGTCAAGGTTTAATTCATCTTGAAGTTGTATCTGTAGTTCTTTTAAAACCTTAGCTCTAGGGTCAAAGTTTTTATATACACGGTGTCCAAATCCCATCAGTCTAAATTCATCATCAGGGTCTTTTGCACGTGCGATAAAGGCATCAACATTCTCAACACTTCCAATCATCTCAAGTTGTTTAATAACTGATTCATTTGCACCACCATGAGCTCTACCCCAAAGAGCAGAGACTCCAGCACTTATAGCAACATATGGGTGTGCCCCTGTCGAAGCTACATTTCTTACACTTGTAGTTGAAGCATTTTGTTCATGGTCTGCATGCAAAGTAAAGATAGTATCAAGTGCTTTTACTTCTATCTCTTTTATAACCCTCTCTCCATTAACATCTATATGCATTTTACCACCTGGGTAGGCTCTCATCATATAAAGAAAGTTTTCTGTATAACTTTTAGAGATGTCTGGTTGAATAAATGCAGCACCAATAGAGTGTCTATATGCAAATGCAGCGATAGTTGGCATCTTCGCGATTATTCTTCTTGCCATAGTTTGGTACTCACTCTCTTTAGACATATCTAAATGATTAAAGTGAAATGTAGAGAGTGCAGCAGTGGCTGCTGAAAGCGTTGCCATCGGATGTGATCCAGTAGGAAATGCAGAAAATAGTTTTATGAGTCCCTCGTGTAAAAATGAACGATGACGAAGTTCGAGGTCAAACTCTTTTGTCTGAAGCTCTGTAGGTATAGAGTCATTGAGTAAAAGGTAACATACTTCTAAGTAACTTTTTTTCTGTGCAAGCTCTTCTATCTCTATGCCACGGTAACGAAGTTCTCCCTTTGCACCATCTATAAAAGTAATAGTTGAATTACAACTCGCCGTTGAAGTATAACCATTATCATATGTAAAGAGACCGGTATTAGCATAAAAACTAGATATGTTTACAACACTAGGCCCTCTCGTACCATCTAAAATATCAAAGTCATAAGTTTTTCCTGTTCTATTATCTGTTACAGTTACTGTATTATTCATGTATATCCTTTAGGAGAAGGTTTTAGTATATTTAATTGTAACTAAAATAGTGTAAAACACAAAACATAAATAAGGAAAACTGATAGTATACAAATACGAGAGATGAATTTAAAAGAGTTAGATGGCATTTATGAGGTTTTATCTTAGTTAAGAGTAGGTTTCAGTTTTAAAGAGTTTGATGATTTAGTCTATGATATGCGAGATATGGGTTATAAAATGATAGGACTTTTTGAGAGAGGTAAACTTATTACCTATGCAGGAGTTGCAGTGTAAACAAATTGTTACCATAAACACCATTTATATGTGTACGATTTAGTGACAGACTCTTCTTTTCGCTCTCAAAGTTTTGGTAAAGAGATGATGGAATATTTGCATGTCTATTCAAAAACTGCAATGTGTGAAAACATAGTACTCTCTTCTGAATTCCAAAGAGAGAAGGCTCATGTCTTTTATGAAAAAAGTGGCTTCATCAAAAAAAGTTTATAGAGTGCTTTCATCTCAAAAACTTAAGTTTTTAAAATTAATTAGCACAACACTTTTTATACTTTTTTCCACTTCCACAAGGACAGCTTTCATTTCTCTCTATCTTAGACTTGTATAGCTCTCCATCTTTATACTTCCAAACACCATCTTCGAGTACAAAGTTGCTTTTTTCATGAAGTACTTGTATCTGTTCTTTATCTCTATAATATGCTTTAAACTCTACAGTGTTTCGATCAACTTTTAATACATCAAGTTTTAACCAGTCAACTTGAGAAGAAAAATCTTCTATCAGTTCTATATCTTCTTCGTATTGATTCTCTTTTACACAACTCAGTAGTAAATATCGTGCATCTGCATTAACATAAGCAGAATATCTACTTCGCATTAACTCTTCGGGGGAAGACACAACTCTTAACGCTTTTATAATTGCACCACAACATTTATCATACTCTTTATCTAAACCGCATATACACATAATTATCCATTTTTAAGGAGAATTATACTCCTTTAAAATTAAGATAGAAGGTGCGAAAAGTGAAAAATTCAAGATAGTTAGTAACTGTTTATATTTTAGAAATATATTAAGAAATGTTAGTATATTAAGTTTAGGATTATTTTTCTTATAACTAATTAGATAATTATCTTGTATTTTTAACTTCAAATTTTTAGTAAATCCATTAGGTATTGTTAGCAATTTTTTCATTGGAGAAAAGACACCACCATCTATTGCATTTCTAGTGTTATGAATTTTATAATTTTTGTAAATAAAAAAGGAAATAAATAATGGAAAAATTAAACTTAGAAGCTACAAAATATAGACCAGAGATAAAGCTTTATAGAATAACTATTTATTGTATTAGAAGATATAATTTGGGTGTTTGTATAAGTATAAAGAGTTAAACCCCATAAGAGGGGCTTAAAGGGGTAGAGATTAAAGTGGTGTTACGTTCTCAGCTTGAGGACCTTTTTGACCTTCACCAACTTCGTAAGTTACTCTTTGACCTTCTGCAAGTGAAACACGTCCACCTGTAGTATTGTTAACTTGACGGAAATGTACGAATACATCTTGTCCACCATTGTCTTGTTGTATGAAACCATAACCTTTTTCGTCGTTAAACCATTTAACTGAACCGTCTTGTAATTCTGCCATTGCATTGCCTTGTATATAAAAATTCACAATGAAAATTAATTCATTTGTGGAGTCAAAAATTGGAGAGTCTTTAGGGGTCTAAATGCAGCTAAAACAAAATTACACACTAAAGATGAACTCGAGCCTCATCTTTCATCGACAACATTATAACCAAATAAGTAATAAAAAAACAAGGTATTTGTGAAATTTATGCACAGACCTCTTTAAGTAAGCTATTGTTGGTAGTAACAAATGATAATTTATTTAGTTTTTATAATCTATATTTGTACTAATTGAATTAGATTGTTGTTTAGTTGTTTGCCAAGGAGTGGCACTACTAAATGCGAGTGTGGTAGCTAAGAGAGTATGTGTTAATATTTTTGCAGTCATTAATTTTTCCTGATTAAAATATGTTTGCTTCTTTGCCATATGGGTAGTATAATAATTAATATTAAACAAAAGAATATATTATGTAAATATCTCCAAATATAGCAAGTAATACAGTTCCATTAAACTCCGATGCTGTAAAAACTAACTTTACTGAGAAGTTAAGTAAGCAAGAGGCTGGTGCTTTAGTAGCAGAAGATTGTTTCTTTGGTGTATGACATACTTCTGAGTATATCGCTAACTTTGTTGTAATCGCTGGTTCTGGTGGCGATGAAGATAGACTGCGGGCAGGTAGAAAAGGAATGCTTCAAGGTTTTAAAGATGCTGAGTTTATGTGGGGTGGTACACTTCCCGACATCTCACAACAAACAATGAAAGCAGCCTTAGAATTAGTAGATAAAGAGATGAATCGTTTAGGATTTTCTATACTAAATCAAGAAGTATCAAGTTTAATAGTGTAAAATGTTATAAATTATTCAACAGGATACACTTTAATGAGCATATATAGAGAATACGACATACGTGGAATTTACGAAAAAGAATTAAATGAAGCGAGTGTTGTTCGCATCGGTTATGTATTAGCATCTAAGATAAGTGGTGAGTATGTGGCTGTTGGTTATGATGCAAGAAGTCATTCTCCTATACTTTTTGAGTACCTTACTCGTGGTCTAAATGCAGGAGGCAAAAAAGTTCTTGCTATGGGTCTTGTTCCTACTCCTGTAAACTATTTTGTAAATTATCAAGAATGGCCTGTAAACGGTACTTCTATCACTCCTAGTGCATCTGTGATGATTACTGGTTCACATAACCCTAGTGAATATAATGGTTTTAAAATTACAGTGGATAAAGCTCCTTTTTTTAGTGAAGATATTTATGCTCTTGGTCGTGAGTGTGAAAATATGGATATGCCAAAAGAAGTAATTCGTGATGTATCTGAGATAGATGCAGTGAGCCGTTATGTAGACTTCTTAGTATCTGAGTTTCAACATCTTAAAGCTATGGATACACGAATAGTCTATGACTGTGGAAATGGTGTTGCTGGTGTTGTAACTGAAGATATATTTTCACATTTAGAGCTTAAAACAAAAGGGATTTATGTAGACCCTGATGGAACTTTTCCTAACCACCATCCAGACCCATCTGATGAGCATAACCTAGTAGACATTAAAAAACTTTTGGCTACTGATGGTGACATCGCTTTCGCCTATGATGGAGATGCAGACCGTATAGCTGTGCTCACTCATAAAAATAATATAAAGGGCGATATGATGGCTCTTCTATACTCTATGAAGATGGATAAACCAACAGTTATCGGTGAAGTAAAATGTTCTCAAGTTATGTATGATGAACTTAGACGTCGTGGTTGTAATGCTATTATGTATAAAACAGGACACTCAAACCTAAAGGTAAAGATGAAAGAGACAAACGCAGACCTAGCATGTGAAGTAAGTGGCCATGTGTTTTTTAAAAACCGTTACTTCGGTTATGATGATGCTATTTATGCAACACTTAGAATGTTAGAACTTATTTATGATGGGATAGACTTAGATGCAGAACTTGCAAAACTTCCTCTTGTTTTTTCAACTGAAGAATTAAAAGTAAAAACAACAGAAGAAGAAAAGTTTAAAATCATTGCTAGAGTAAAAGAACTACTTAAAAGTCCTCCTGCTGATTTTCCTGCTATTAAAGACATTATTGATGTAGATGGAGTTAGGATTAACTTTAAAGATGGTTGGGGCCTCGTTCGTGCTTCGAACACTACACCTGTTTTAGTGACTCGTTTTGAGTCTACTATAGAAGCGCAAGCAAAAGTATATGAAAAAGCTATAAATGCATTAATCCTTAAGGCTAAAGAGAGTCTATAAAGCAAGGGAATAATTAAAAGAGGACCAAAGGAAATGAGTCTTACAAATATTTTTGAGGGGCATAGATTTATAATTAAATATTTATAAGGTATAATTTTATATATAATAATTATTTGAAACTTACCAAGGAATATAATGAAATCTCATACACTTTTAATGCCACTGGATATGCACCTTCATCTTCGTGATGCTGTTATGCTAGAAAATGTTGCACCACTTTCAGCTTACTCATTTAGTGGAGCTATCGTTATGCCAAACCTTGTGCCTCCTGTTGAGAATAAAGCTGATGTTATCGCTTATAAAGAACGCATAATGGCAGCTGTTCCAAACGACTCGTTTGAACCATATATGACACTTTTTTATAAAAACTATGACAAGGCTTTTTTGGAGTCAGTTGCTGAAGTTATAACGGCTATAAAACTCTATCCTGCAGGTATTACAACAAACTCAGAAGGTGGTGTTTCATCATTTGATATAGAAGAGATGCGTCCAACACTTCAAGCTATGAGTGATATGGAAATTCCTTTATGTGTTCATGGTGAAACTGCTGGTTTTGTGATGGATAGAGAGGCTGAATTTATGTCTATATATGAACTACTAGCATCTAATTTTCCAAAACTTAAAATCATTATGGAGCACATTACAACTAAAGAAGCGGTAGCCATGCTTGATAAATATGAAAATCTTTATGCAACAATCACCGTTCACCACCTTCTTTTAACACTCGATGATGTTGTTGGTGGTATGATGAAACCACACCTTTTTTGTAAACCTATAGCAAAACGGCCAGAAGATTTAGATGCACTGCTTTCAGTTGCACTTGCAGCACATCCTAAAGTTATGTTTGGTTCAGACTCAGCACCACATCCTCAACATAAAAAAGAGTCATGTGGTTGTGCGGCAGGGATTTTTACTGCTCCTGTTGCCTTACAACTTCTTTGTGAAATCTTTGATCAGTTTCATAAACTTGATAACTTACAGGCTTTTGTAAGTGATAATGCCCAGAGTATTTATGGAATTTGTCCTGAGTTTAAAGAAGTGACACTTGAGCAACGTCCTTTTACTGTTCCATCGGACTATAATGGTGTAGTACCAATGTATGCAGGTGAAACTCTTTCATGGGCTATAGAGAGTGTCGATTAGAATTCTTTTACTCGAAGATGATGCTCTTTTTGGTGAATCTTTAGTGGATTTACTTGATGAAGAGGGTTACTAAGTCAAACATTGTGTCAATGCTCAAGATGCACTTGATAGTATTTATGAGATGAAGTCTGACCTTTACTTTTAGATATAAATGTTCCTCTTATTGATGGTATTTCACTGCTTGGTGAGCTTGGTGAAGCGAACGATACTACTCCTGTAATTTTCCTCACTTCGCATAAGGATAAAGAGACTCTTGCAAAAGGTTTTGTAAGTGGGGGCAGATGATTACCTTACTAAACCATTTGATAACGATGAACTTCTTCTTCGTTTAGGGGCACTTCTAAAACGCTCTAAAAAAATGAACCTGTAAATCTTGGTGAACTTAGCCACGATACAATACATAAGAATATTGCATATAAGGGACAATCCTTAGAACTCTCAAAAAAAGAGTATCTACTTTTAGTCCTTTTAATGAAGTATGCAAACAGTGCAGTTACAAAAGAACTTATATATGAAGAATTATGGAACTTTAATGAGAGTGGAAGTGATGGGGCTATTCGTGTCTATATAAATAGACTCAAGCAACTCTTACCTGAACTCAGCATTGAAAACATTCGTGGGGTAGGGTATAAACTTATTTGCTAGCCTGCGTTTAAATATATTTATATACTACTTTGTTACGGTAAGCCTTTTTATATCTTTTGCATATTATTTTTTTGGTGTTTTACAACTTGCAAAACCTCTCTAAAGAGACACTTCATGAACTCAACCTTCCTATAAGTACGATAAAAACAAATACACAAATGTTAAATAAAGCACTCACAGATGAAAAAAGCCAAAAACGCTTAGCACGAATAAATACTGCTTGTGAAATGCTTCAAGAGAGATACAACGAACTCGACTATCTTATCAAAATGCAGAGTGACGAGGATATCAGTGAAGTCTTTGATTTAGATGAGCTAATTAAACAAAGAGTTCTATTTTTAAATAAAGTCTATCCTCATGTAAACTTCAATATTACCCTGAGTCCCTTATAAATATTAAACGATAAAAAGGGTCTGGCTAAAGTTATTGACAATATTGTTGATAATGGGGTAAAATACTCGCCTGATTCAAAAACAATGGATATTAATATAAATGAAAGAACTTTAACTATCCGCGACTATGGGATAGGAATGGATGAAGTAGAACTTTTACAAATTTTTGATAAGTATTACCAATCAAATAAAAATATGCAAGGTTTTGGAATAGGTCTCAGTATGGTAAAAAGATTTTGCGATAAAAATGAAATAGCACTAAGTTTTCAGTCGAAACCTCAAATAGGTACGACAGTAGAATTAAAATTTAAATAAATAGAGGATAATGAATGCAAGAATCAAGCATTTTAGAATTAGCAGAACAGGTACTAGACTATGGAGTAATGGGGATACTTTTACTTATGAGTATAGCAACTTTGACATTATTTATAGAGCGTATGATGTTTTACAAAAGTGTAAGAACTGAGGATTATGAGTACAGAGATAATCTTGACCTTGACCTTACTGATAACATAGGAGTTTTGAGTGCCATTGGTACTAATGCTCCTTATGTTGGGCTTCTTGGAACAGTTGTCGGTATCATGATAACTTTTTACACTATGGGTGATGTTGGTGCTGTTGATGCTAAGAAAATTATGGTTGGACTTGCACTTGCACTTAAAGCAACGGCTATGGGCCTTGTTGTCGCGATGCCAGCAATTGTTGCATATACTATTACACTTCGTAAAGCAGAAAGAATTTTAACCAAATTTGATGTAGCAGTTGAAGCTGAGGCAAAAACGAAGTAATGGCAAAGTGTAAAAAAAGCCATAAAAAGTTTGACTCCATAAATGTCATCCCTTTTATTGACATTATGCTCGTTTTACTTGTTATGGTTCTAACAACAGCCACCTTTATCAAACAAGGTGTGATTCCTGTAAGTCTTCCAAAAGCAAAAGCAACAGATAAAAAAGACACTAAAAAAGAAGTGACTGTATATGTAAACGCGAAAGGTGAAATGTTTTTTGGCAAAGATAAGGTTGATTTAATCACATTAGAAAAGAGACTCTCAGCAGTTAACAAATCACAAACCGTAATTCTTAGAAGTGACAAAGAATCAAAGTTTCAAGACTTTGTAAGTGTTATGGATATTTTAAAGCGTTTAGGACATGAACAGCTGTACATAGTTACAAAAAAATAACTCTTCTAGGGTTTAGAGACTTCTAGCCCCTTAATAACTTGTATCTAAAAGCTTAAACTTCGGAGTGGATTCTTCATCTTCTTCTACACTATTTTCACTCTTCTTTTTTTCTGTATGAAAAACTTTTTTCTTTACATCTCTTATGTCATTAAAAAGAGTGGATGCAACAAAAAATAAAATCATAATAACTACAATACTCGCATAAAGAAGTAAGTAATTTTTAATGTGACCTGATTCAAACGGGTTTTGCATAATCTCTCTTTATATTTTTGTAAAATTCTATCAAAATTTGGTATATATATTGCTTTAAAAGTGAATATATGATTAGTATTTAAGCAAGTATATAAGAAGGGAATATAAACGGTAAAATACCGTTTATTGTAGAGATAAAGAGTGTTTTACATTCCCATACCAGGCATGCCACCCATCTGTTGAGGCATTTCTGCAGCAGACTCTTCTGGTACTTCATATATAGCCGCTTCAGTTGTAAGAAGCATAGAAGCTACTGATGTCGCGTTTGTAAGTGCAACACGAGCTACTTTAAGTGGATCAATGATACCTGCTTTAAACATATCTACATACTCACCATTGGCAGCATTAAACCCGATAGTATCACTATCAGCTGTTATAACTGTGTTTACCACAACACCGGTATCAAAACCTGCATTTGCAGCTATCTGTTTCATCGGTGCTGAAATAGCACGAAGAATAATCTCTGCACCTATCTTTTGGTCACCTTCAAGTTTTATACTTACTTTTGAAGCAGCACGAACAAGAGCTGCACCACCACCGACGATGATTCCCTCTTCAACCGCTGCTTTAGTAGCTGAAAGTGCATCATCAACACGGTCTTTTTTCTCTTTCATTTCAGTCTCTGTAGCTGCACCAACTTTGATAACTGCAACTCCACCGCTTAGTTTTGCTAAACGCTCTTGAAGTTTTTCTTTATCGTATTCACTAGTAGTTGTTTCTATTTGAACTTTGATTTCAGCAATTCTAGATTTAACATTTGCTTCTGCACCTGCACCATCAACGATAACAGTATTATCTTTATCAATTACAATGCGAGCTGCTTGACCTAACATCTCTATAGTAGCACCTTCAAGTGTATGACCAGTCTCTTCACTGATAACAGTACCATGAGTTAAAACTGCGATGTCAGCAAGCATTGCTTTACGTCTATCACCAAAACCTGGAGCTTTAACAGCAGAGATGTTTAAAACGCCACGAAGTTTGTTTACAACTAAAGTAGAAAGTGCTTCACCTTCAACATCTTCAGCGATAATAAGAAGAGGGCGAGAAGTTTTTTGAACTTGTTCTAAAACTGGTAAAAGGTCTTTAAGAGAAGAGATTTTACTATCACATAAAAGAATCCAAGGATTTTCAATCTCAGCAACCATTTTTTCAGGGTTAGTAATGAAGTAAGGACTGAGGTAACCACGGTCAAACTGCATACCTTCAACTACATCAAGCTCATCACTGATACCTTTTGCTTCTTCAACAGTTATAACACCATCTTGACCAACTTTGTCCATAGCTTCAGCGATCATATCTCCAATAGCAGTGTCCGAGTTTGCTGAGATAGTTGCAACTTGAGCGATATCTTGTTTACCATTTACTTCTTTAGCAGAAGCTGTAAGGTTCTCTAGTATTTCTGTACAAGCCTTATCCATACCGCGTTTAACTTCAACTGGATTTGCTCCAGCAGTAATGTTACGAAGACCTTCAGAAAATATTGCATTCGCAAGAACAGTAGCAGTAGTAGTACCATCACCAGCCTCATCAGCAGTGTTTGATGCTACTTCTTTTACAAGTTGTGCACCCATGTTCTCAAGAGGGTCTTTTAACTCAACTTCTCTAGCAACTGAAACACCATCTTTTGTAAGAACTGGAGCACCGTAGCTTTTCATGATAAGAACATTACGACCACGAGGTCCCATTGTTACTTTTACTGCATCTGTTAGTTTTTCAACACCACGAGCGAGAGCATTACGAGCCGTATCTGAAAATATTATTTCTTTTGCCATATTGTTATCCTATTATTCCAAAAATGTCTTCAGTTTCAAGTACTACATAGTCTGTACCATCAAAAGAAACTTCGTTTCCTGAGTACTTACCAAAAAGAACTTGATTACCTGTTGTTATTGTTTCTACTTCTTTACTTACAGCGATTACTTCACCGCGTGCAGGTTTCTCTTTTGCATTATCTGGAATAATAATCCCTGACATAGTCGTTGTAGCTTCTTCTACACGTTTTACTAAAACTCTGTTTCCAAGTGGTTGAAAATTCATTGTAACCTCTTTCATTATTTATATTGATTTTATAACTGCGATTTTACCATAATAGGTTTAATAAATATTATTTTTAGCAGATTTGAATAGTTTTAAGTAAACAAAGGAAAATAAAAGCTTCTAGTGGTTATAATTCCACCCTCTTAAAGATGTCACGGTAGCTCAGCTGGTTAGAGCACTGGTCTCATAAGCCGGGGGTCGAGGGTTCAAGTCCCTCTCTTGACACCATTTTTTAAGAGAAACTTTCAAATGTTCCGGATTAGCTCAGCGGTAGAGTAGGTGACTGTTAATCACTTGGTCGCTGGTTCGAATCCAGCATCCGGAGCCACACTTAAATCCCTCAAATACGAACTTCCAAAAGATTTTAACTTTGTATAATTTAATTATATATTCTTCTAAGAACCATCAGTATAGCATGACTATATGATAAATACAAAATAAATATATTTATAACACAACCTTAAACAAATCAACTTACACTCTTTTCAATGTAGCAAAGTAGTCTCAAAATGTGTCTAGTTAATGTAGCTAGTTATAAAATAAACCTGCAGTCAGTTATTGTAATAAAAGAGAAATAGGGTCTTATCTATAGTCTAAAATCTATTTCTTTGTTCTCGACTTAACATTGCTGCTTTTTTCATCTCTGCGGCGATGATAAGTTTTTCTCTTTCTGCTTCTTCAATTTTTTTAAGAAGTTCTCTTTTTTCTTTTTCCATTTCCGCAATAATTTTATTTATCTCTGTCAGTGTTCGCATATTCTTATTATTCCTTCTTTATTTTATTTTAATTGTTTCATACTAATTATAGGTATTATTTCTTAATGAATGGTGTACAGTTAGTAAGAATAAAAGGTATATATAAAAGTAAATTAGATGATAAGGGAGAATCCATTGAAGAGTTACTTAGTAAAGGTGTAAGTAAATCTTCAATTAGTAAGATAATTGATGTAAAGTATCAAACACCAATCAGTTACTGTAATAAAAGAGAAATAGGATGTACTTTTTAGTTCCTACTCTTATCCTTTATTGTACATCTTTTTATAATATTTGTATTCACCTTTTGTTTCGCGATACTCTGTTTTTACTTCTTTCAGATAGTTCTCTATAAGGTATTCAATTCCATCAATTCCTTCATCTTCTAAAGTTTTAAGACGCTCTTCAAGTTGCCCTGAATATATATATAAGTCATCGACTAAACAGAAATCTAAAGTTTCCATGGACTCAATAAAATTCATTTTTTCGCTTTTAGATTCCTCTATCATTTCTTGTAAGAATTCTTCCATTTTCTTTTCTATTTTCAATTTCTTATAGCGTTTTAGACCTCTTTCTTCCAGACCCCCACCATCGCTATCTTGATCAAACTCATCTACTTCACAAATAAAGAGTTTTAGACCTAACAATTTTCGCATGTTTGGATGATTTCTTAATTTGTCTAGTAGCGGTGTCTTGCTTGTTTTACTCTTGCTCATCTTATGCCTTTTCTATTTTATTTTACCATACTTATTATAGTGCTTATTACTTTTAGTTTACTATGAGTATAATAATTTAATAAAGGAGATTTATGGACATAGATGGAATGGAATTTAAAGTTAACAATTTAAAAGAAAGAGTAGAAGAGCTATGTGATAAATCTAGTGCTTATGTTCGATATATAGTTTTAAGTATATTGGGACTAGTCATCTCCCTGGGAAATATTATATCAAATATGTTATTTGGTTTTGATAATTTATATGAACATGGCAATTTTATTATTTATATGTTGATCTTTTCAAGTTTCGCTTTTTTCATGATTAGAGCAATGAAAATAAATCTGAAACTTCTACAGAATAAAAGAGAAATAGGGTCTACTTTATAGTCTAAAACCTACTCTCTCCAACTTTGAGTTTATCATACTGCTCTTTGTGATATTCGTATGAATCTATTTCAACGATATAATCTGTCCTTACTTCTTCTAGGTAGTATTCTATAAGGTCTGTAATTCCATCCACTTTACTCCATTCATATAATTTAAGTCGTGCTTCCAGGCGGCATGAATCTACATAAAAGGTATCCTCTAATCCGTCATTTAAGTTGTTTATAAAATCAATATAATTCACATTTTCACTTTCGTTTTCTAATAATAATAATTCTAAGTCTTTTTCTAGTTCTGCTTCTATTCCCAATGTTTTATAGCGTTTTAGACCTCTTTCATCTAGATCCTCACCAGCACCATTATCACCCAACTCATCTATTTCACAAGTAAAGAGTTTTAGACTTAATAACTTTTTCATTTGTGGATGCTTTCTTAATTGATCCAGTAGTGGTGTTGCACTTTTCTCATCTTTCATTTTTATACCTATTTTATTTTTTAGTATTTCTATCTATAGACTCAAGTCGTGAGTTGTTATGGCAAATAATATAATTAAGCACTACAAGACCCTAATTAGATGACAATATAAGCGATATTAGCATTAAGTTTTTGTCTTTTGAATAAATACTTGTATAGTAGAAAACCCCGAGTAGCCGTTTCGCATTTGGCTTGGTTCTAAAAGCCGAATTTGGGTGAAGAGAGAACTCTCTAACGGCGGCATCTTCTCGTATATGTTTCCACAACTCAAACGAAGGCACTGACTCACAAAAGCTCTACTAGTTCACTAGTTGAATATGTAGAACCCTCATTGGTGCGATTATTCGTACCACTCAGATTGTCTATATATAATTATACAAAAGTTTTACTTGATTTAGTTTTAAGGTGTATGGCTTAGTCTTTCTTGGTCGTTGATAATAAATGGTATAACATTTTACATTAGAACCCAAGGATATAAGGATATAATAGATTATATAGATATAAACTATCACGAAAGGATATATTATGTTAGTATTTGAAAATGAAGAGCTTTGCGAAGAAGAAGTAGCAAGAGCGGAACTATACAAATCGATATTAGAAACCATGGATGCAGTTGAGGGAGAAAATACTAGAGATGGATTAATCTCTTATGCCTCTGATAAACTTGGCTTAGAACTCGACTATGTAAAAGAGATAATACAAGATGAAGAGAAGTATATCTCCTAGAAATATTTGTTTATTTAGCTGATGTAGATAAACAAGAGTGACTTCAGGTTATACAGCCTCTAAAAGCTCTATAACAGCCTTTAGCTGGGTTACAGTATAACCTTTTGAATACCTAGATAGAGTCATAGAAGTATGAGAATGCCCTAAGAGTTCAGAAACTATATTACTGTCTGCTTCTCTGTGGATGAGTTCAGTTGCGATGGAATGTCTCAGAGAATATAGAGACTTCTTCTGCTTGTCTTTGAAGTTATTCGCCTTGATTATGTCTGTTGTGTTTCTCGCTAGAGTTGCACTCTTAACAGATTTTAAATAATTACTATAATTGTCTATATCATCTAATAGGCTTGAGTGTATTGGTATCAATCTATAACTAGTATTTGTTTTTAACTTAATCTTTGGATCAAGTAGAGAGAAGCATTTTACACCATCTTCAGTTACAATCTTACATTTATAAAGTTCACTAAGCCTCATTCCTGTAAGCCTCAAAACTCTTAGTAAATAGGCTTTATCAGCTGAAACGATACCAAGTATGACATGCAATTCATCGTGGCTTAAAGCCTCTCTCTAGTGTCTTGTATAACCTGTTCTGAGTAGAGGGATACTTAGCACGATATTAACAGGTACATAGCCCATAACAAGGGCGAAGTTCAACAGTGCCCTAAGCCACTTGATATATTTATTAGCTGTTTGATTTGAAATCATATTATCACTAGAAATAGTATCTATTGAATTTATAATAGCAGAGATAGTCATTGACCTATGAGAATATCCTTCGAGATACCTAGAGGCTGTAGCTGTAAAGCTTCATTTAGTGTTGTATTGAATATGATAGCTTGTTGTGTAGCTTCTAGCAGTTCAGCACCTAAACTTACTCTGATTGTATTAGTATTAAAATACTTACTTAGCTTTGTTGGTACTCTTCGTTTGTATTGATATGTGTTGAACTTTGTTTGTGTCATGTAGAGTTTCATCTATAGATCTTTGAGTTAGTCTTTAGAAGTCTATATTTTGTGTCTAGGTAATGTAGCTAGTTTATTAAATTATATTCTAAAAGCTCGTTATCACGGTAGCTCAGCTGGTTAGAGCACTGGTCTCATAAGCCGGGGGTCGAGGGTTCGAGTCCCTCTCTTGACACCATTTTTTAAGAGAAACTTTCAAATGTTCCGGATTAGCTCAGCGGTAGAGTAGGTGACTGTTAATCACTTGGTCGCTGGTTCGAATCCAGCATCCGGAGCCACACTTTATACAACCCAATACACACTGACTTTCCAACTGATTTATTTAGATGCTGTGCCCTAAAGTGTCACATGACTTTTAGCAATAGTCCCTTTTTATATCACTCTTATTGGGCTTGCTTTTTTCCATAAACATATGACAATCTATTCCACTGCTTTGAAACACAACCATTGATGGAATTATATGTGATTTGAAACCATAAGACTTGCATCCATGTGGTCTTTTTGACTCCCAGGTAACAAAATAGTGTTGACATCTTCTACAGTTGATTCTTTTCATATACCGGCCCTTTTAAGTGTAAAATATTAGCATATTAGATACAATTAACAAATTAAAATTTATTAAAGAGAGCCTTATGGACAAGATATTACTAATGTTTCAACTACAAAATCAACTCAATTGTGCAACCAATGGAGATGACTGGACTAAAGGTCTAACAAAAAATGAAAAAACTATAAACTGGAGACGCTGTATTTATATGGAATGTGCAGAGATGGTAGATAGTTTTTCTTGGAAGCATTGGAAGGCTATTGATGCTGCACCTGATTGGGATAACCATCAGATAGAAGTTATTGATGTTTGGCATTTTATCATGAGTTTAGCTATCGAAGACTATAGTAATACTCTAAGAGGTGGTGTAGATGATGTCGCTATAAGTGTATCTGAATTAGAGTCATTTTCTAAAGTAGATATTGCAGAAGAGACTTTTGCTCCGCAAAATGATGTTATAGCTAAGGTTGAAAACCTTATTCGTCTGGCTATCTCACAAGACACTTTAGAGTTAGAGAAGTTAATCTCTGAGTTTTTTGACCTTGTTGTTATGAGTGGTCTAAACTTAGAGTCTTTATATAGACTGTATGTAGGAAAAAATATCTTAAACCAGTTCCGTCAAGATAATGGATACAAAGATGGCTCTTATATAAAAGTATGGGCAGGAGAAGAAGATAATGTTGTAATGAAACGTATCTGGGAAGAAAACGCAGACATTAAACCAGATATTTTATACAAAGAATTAACTAAGTCATATGCCGCACTTACTAAAAGTTAAAAATCTCTCCTTTGGTTATACAAAAGAGAACTTACTCTTTAAAGACCTCTCTTTAAGTCTTAAACGCGGAGAGCTAAAAGCTATAGTTGGTGCGAGTGGAGCTGGGAAAAGTACTCTTTTTGAGTTAATTTTAGAAAACCTAAAACCTTTAAATGGAACTATAACAGTAGCTTCTTGCTCACAAGTATTTCAAGATCCATACAGCTCTTTTCATCCTACTTACACTCTACTTAACCAGATACAAGATGTTGCCTCTTTAGAGGAGCTGGACAAGTACTTAAAGCTTATAAATCTAGACTATGACTTACTTTTAAAACTGCCACATGAACTCTCGGGTGGACAACTCCAAAGAGCTTCTATCTTACGTGCTATATTAATGAAACCAGATATATTGCTTCTTGATGAACCTACATCTGCTTTAGATAATGTTATACAGCTTGAAGTGATGAAAATGCTTATGAATCATTTGGGCTCTATGGCTATGTTACTTATAACACATGACATGGAGTTAGCACAGTGGTGTGCAGACGAGATTATTACGATTTAAAAAAGTTACTTATAAGGTAAAAACCACCACCAGCCATTAAGATTGTTCCAAATACATTAAGTGCCATATTTGTCAGGGCAAGTAAAATACTACCACCTTCAAGTAACCAAAAAGTTTCCATAGCAAATGTAGAGTATGTTGTAAGTGCTCCAAGTAAACCAGTAGTGAGAAAGGATTTCATATGAACGGAGAAAATAGTCGTGTACATAAAGTAGGCAAATAGGCATCCCATTATAAAACTACCAATGAGGTTTACGCCAAGTGTACCAAATGGCAAAAGGTGAGGAACTTTATGTGAGATAAGACCATTTATATATACTCGAAGTACTGCACCTATAAAACCACCACTACCTATTATTAATATCGATTGCCAGCTCATCATCATATACCTTTTGCATTTTTACTCGTAAGTCTTTTAGCCAATTTGGATTATTCTTGTCTGCGACAAAGGGTTCCATAAAAACAACAGTAAGATTTTTAGGAGAGAAGAGAAATCTTTTTATATCGTAACAGCTCAAAGTATTTACTAAAACTACAGGTTGTACTTTAAGTTGGTACTTGTCTGCTACAAATTTTGCTCCTGATTTAAATGGTAACATTCGACCACTTTTTGTCCTTGTTCCTTCTGGAAACATAACAACAGTGCGTTTTTTATCAACTCTATCTTTGACTGCACGAAGAAGTTTTACTAAAGAAGTTTTACTTTCTCTTTCTATCTCTATATCTTTAGGTAAACTCATAGCAAGACCAAAAAATGGAACATCAAATAGTGCTTTTTTTGCGACCCAAGCTAAATCTTTTTTTGTACTTGTCTCTACTACACCTACATCGATATCACTTTGATGGTTGATAAGAAACATTTGTGCTTGAAGATCTTCTTTCCCTTTAATAGTGGTAGAGAAAAAAGTTGTATAACGGATAAACCAATTTGATATCTTTCTCGGGATTGGACGTGGTAATATAGGAAAGAGTATTATAGATAAAGCAATAGCTATAAATATAATGACAGTGGCAAAAAACCAACTAATATGAGCAAATATCTTCATTTCTTACCCATCCTATTTTTTCATTTTTTAGTTTCACTTTAACAAAATTAGCAACACTTCCTTCTTTCAAAAGAGTGTACTGCTCCGATGCTGTCTCAAATATAGTTCCATTATCTACTGGTAAAAGTCGTATCTGAGCACCCTGCTTTATACATATGTCTTGTTCTGGTACAGCTAGATATGCTATGTAGATAAGAGGAATGATAAGAAGGATGAGATAGATATATTTTCTTCTCCATAAGATAAAGACAAAGGCTACAAGTGCTACAACTCCAGCAATCTGCATTTTTAATCTTTCTTTAGATTGGTCCTTAGGTTTTAAGTCACTTTGTGTAGTAACACTATCATCTTCAACTATTATAGGTATAGTAATAGTTAAAAACTTATTTTTTAAAAGGTTAAAATAGGAAAATGAAAAGTTTTCAATTGTATTATCTATCACTAAAAAATATGTTATATGTGAATCAAGGTAAGACTCGTGTATTGATTCTGTACCTTGTTTAAAGACATTTTCAAAATGCATAGCTTGCATATCTGAGTTTTGAGCACTTGCAACTAGAACAATAATATTATGTTTGTTATCAAAAATAGTTGTTTTATACTCTATAATTTCAAAATTATTAGCGATGATTTTTGAAAAGTTCTTTTTTGGGTTAAGTGTAACTATATTAAGTTTCTCACCTAAGATATAAGTTGAGTTATACTCTTGTGAAGCGATAAGTGTTGCATTTACATCAGGAAGTTTTGCCCATCTCTTAGTGCTTAAAAGATAGAAAGTATCATAAAAATACTTACCTTTTTCTACTCGGTCTGGAATGTCTGTAAGTAATTCAAGGCCACTTATATTTGAGAACTTGTACTCTATATCTTCAAAGTCTTTTACAGTAGAGAGGACTTTAAGTGTAATAGGAAAGATTTCACCTTTTACTACTCTTTGTGGCACATTATCATAACTTAGATAAATAACCTTATTAGCATCTAAAACAGATAAAAATAAAAAAAAGAGTAAAAAAAGTTTTATCACGATGCTAAAAACCCTTCAAGCATTTTTACACCATCATCACTTCCAAGGATTAACTCCATAGCACGTTCAGGGTGGGGCATAAGACCAAATACATTTTTGTCCTTATTACAGATACCAGCGATAGAACTTACACTTCCGTTAGGGTTTTGAATATTCCCTTTAGCATCTGTATATCTTAATAGAATTTGATTATTCTTTTCTAAGTCTGCTAAACCAGCTTCATCTATAAAGTAGTTACCATCGTGATGAGCGATAGGGATATTTACAATATCACCATTATTTAGTTTTTCTAAAAAGATATTGTTATTGTTTTCTACTTTTAAAGTATGGTGTTTAGAAATAAAGTGAAGACCATCATTGCGCTTAAGTGCACCTGGAAGTAAACCAGCTTCAGTTAAAACTTGAAAACCATTACAGATACCAAGAACTTTTCCACCCTTTTTTGCATACTCAGTTACAGCTTTCATAACTGGAGAAAACTTTGCAATAGCACCTGAACGAAGATAATCTCCATAAGAGAAACCACCAGCAACAACAAGTAAGTTTGTATCAGCAGGTAGAGACTCAGCCTTATGCCAAACTATCTCGCATGTAGCACCAAGAGACTCAAACGCATGCTGTGTATCGTACTCACAGTTAGTCCCAGGAAATTGAAGTATTGTGACTTTCATTAGATTAACTCTATCTTGAAGTCTTCAATAACTGTATTTGCAAGAATCTCTTCGCACATTTTAGTAACTTCAGCCATAGCCTTGTCTTTGTCAGTTTCTGTAAGTTGTAAAACAATTTGTTTACCAACACGAACATCGTTTACACCTTTAAAGTTTAAAGAATCAAGTGCATGGTGCACCGCTTTTCCTTGAGAATCTAAAACACCTGTTTTTAAAGATACATTTACTATTGCTGTCATTACTATTTTCCTAAAATTATTTTATTTATTACGGTATCAGAAGTAATTCCGCTACCTATGTTAACACTAGGTTTCCTTCGGCAGGAAGCCCGCATCACTTTGTGCTACTTACCGAGAATTCGGTTTAAAACCTGTTCATAAGCTACTGTAAGCCCACCTAAACCTTGACGGAATCTATCTTTATCCATCTTCTCACCACTCTCTATGTCCCAAAAACGACAGTTGTCAGGACTAATTTCATCTATTAAGATGATATTGCCATTGCTGTCTTTTCCAAACTCTAGTTTGAAGTCAACAAGGTTAAGACCTTTTTCTTCAAAATAAGGTTTTAAAATGTCGTTTACTTGACGAGCCATACGACGAAGTTTATCTAACTCATCTTGATGATCTACAAGTCTTAGTATAAGACAGTGTTGATCATTAAGTTTTGGATCACCTAAGTCGTCATCTTTGTAGTCAAATTCTACAAGTGTAAATGGAAGAACTGTTCCATCTTTTATACCAAGGTTACGAGTTAAAGATCCAGTCGCGATATTACGAACGATAACTTCGATGAGAATTACATCTACTTTTGTATGTAGCATATGGTTATCATCAAGCATCTTTACGAAGTGTGTTGGAATTCCATTAGCTTCAAGTAATTTAAAAAGTTCAGTACTTATTTTATTGTTAAGTGCACCTTTTCCAGCTTCACTAGACTTCTTTTCACCATTAAATGCTGTAAGGTCATCTTTAAACTCTGAAATTACTAAATTGGCATCATCTGTAAGGTATAGTCTTTTTGCCTTACCTTCGTAGAGTAGCTCTCTTTTATCCATTGTTATTTTCCTTGTGTAATTATTAAAGCTTTAAGAATATCAACAGCAGACTTGAGTTGAATATCTTTATTTAACATTTCGGGCGTGATTATATCTTTTTTCTCTTTGGTATCTGCTTTGGTCTCTTCTTTAGTTCCATCTACTTTCTTTAGTTCTTCTTCTAAGTGTTGTTTTAAATCAGCTTCTTTAATAGCAAACTCATTTTTGTGTGTTTTTACTTCACCTGGTGCTACTGCTACATCAGGTTTAACTCCAACAGCTTGAATCGTTCGTCCACTTGGTAAGTAGTATCTAGCGATAGTAAGTTTGATAGCCTCTGTCTTTGTGATAGGAAGTACAACTTGTACACTTCCTTTACCAAATGTGTTTTGACCCACCAAAATACCGCGTTTATGATCTTGTAGTGCACCACTAACGATTTCAGATGCACTTGCACTTCCACCATTGATGAGAACTACTAAAGGAACTTTTGTAAGTGTACCTCTACTAGTAGCAGAGTATACTTTTTCATCACTCTCTTTACGCCCTTTTTGAGATACTATATCTCCTTCGTCAACAAAAATATCGACTAAGTCTACCGCTTGATCTAGTAAACCACCAGGATTATTTCTTAAGTCTAAAACAATCCCTTTTGTAGTTGCTCTATACTTGTTGATTGCTTCCCTAACATCGGTAGCAACTTTTTTATCAAAACTAGCAACTCTAATATAGAGAGTGCTTTCATTAATTATTTTAGTATGAACAGACTCAATAGTAATTATAGCACGTACTATATGTATGACAAGTGGTTTAACTTCACCTGTACGAACGATACTTACATCGATTGGAGCACCAACCTTACCTCGCATGAGTGAAACAGCTTCATCAATTGTCATACCAATAGTTGATTTTTCATCGATTCTTAAGATAATGTCACCTGACTTTAAACCGGCAATATCAGCAGGTGTACCATCAATTGGAGATATTACAGTTAAAGCACCGTTTTTCATACCAACAGTAATACCAAGCCCACCAAATTCACCATTTGTTTGTACTTTGAGGCGTTTATAGTCTTTTTGTGAAAGGAAGTTTGAATGTGCATCAAGGTTTTTCATCATACCATCAAGAGCCTTGTCCATTAACTCTTGAATAGTAATATCATCAACATTATATTGTTCAACGATACTAATTACTTTTGAAAATTTAGCTAATGATTCTAACCTTGAAGCTTCAGCACTCGCAACAGAACTCTCAGCCATAAGAGTAGAAGAAAAAAGTAGACCTAGAGAAAGAGCTGTTGATAGAAATCCTAATGTAATATATCTTTTGTTTTTCATTCATATACCTATTATCTATAATTTTAAAAAGTTATTATACCTTTTCTTATTAAATAGCAGATAAAGTGATATAAACGAGCTAACTTAAATTCTAAATTATTTTATTTATATATAATGTCATTAGAATTAAGGAAAAAGAATTTTGAAAAATATTATATTAATAGGTTTTATGGGAGTAGGTAAGGGTAGTGTAGCTAGAGAAGTAATTAAAAACTCTAAGTACATGGCCATTGATACTGACGATCTTATAGAATCTATGGAAAATAGAAGAATTAAAACTATTTTTGAGACAGATGGTGAAGAATATTTCAGAAAATTAGAAAAAAATGTATCTAAATGGCTTGAAAAAAGTGTTCAAAACACCCTTATATCTACGGGTGGAGGCTTTTATAAACAATCAAACATCAAAAATATAGGTATAATCGTACTTCTAGACTCTCCTTTTGATGCGATTATAAAACGTATTAAAGAGCATCCAAATGCAGCTAAAAAACTAAAAAAGCGTCCTCTTTTAGCTGACTTAGAAAAAGCAAAAGAGTTGTATGATATTAGATGTCCTGAGTATTTAAAGTTAGCAGATATAGTAGTAAATGTTAATGATAAAAGTGTACAAGAGTGTTCATCAGAACTATTAAAAAAGGTAAATAAATATGTATAAATTATTATTCGTGATAGTTTTACTCACAAGCTCATTATTTGCAAGTCAAATAGTGTGGGAAAAAGATTTTCAGAGTGGTATAAAAAATGCAAAACAAGTAAATAAACCTGTTCTTTTTGTGTTTTCAAGTCATTCTTGTAGATACTGTGTAAAATTAGAAAAGACTACTTTTTCAGATAAAAGAGTGATAAAAGCACTCAACGAAGACTTTGTTTCTATCATCTCATATAGTGATGAAAATGATTATACACCAAGAGAGTTACACCGACCGGCTACTCCAACTATATGGTTCTTAAAAACTAATGGTAGTCCTATGTTTCAGCCCCTTATGGGTGCTGTCGGGACAGAGGGTTTTTTACAAGCATTAAGTGTTGTAAAACAAGAGTTTAAAAAAGTAAATAATAAAAAGAGAGTAAAAAAATAATGATGTTTATAAAATCAAGTGATCAAGACTTTAGTACACATTTCGAAGAGTTACTCGGTCGTGGAAAGATGGATATGGCACATGTTAGTGTTATTGTAGGAAATATTATCTCTGAGATTAAAGAGAAAAAAAACTCTGCACTAAAAGAACATATTGCAAAGTTTGATAACTGGACTCCTGTTAGCGATGCAGATTTAAAAATATCTACTGAGTCAATGAGTAAAGCTTATGACAATTTAGAACCAAAACTCAAATCAGCACTACATTTAGCATATGATAGGATTAAAGTATATCACGAGAAACAAAAGCCCAAATCATGGTTTGATACAGAAGATAATGGTACTATTTTAGGTCAAAAAGTAACTGCAGTAGATAGTGCAGGGCTTTATATTCCTGGAGGGAAAGCTGCATATCCATCTTCACTTTTGATGAATGTTATCCCAGCCCAGGTTGCAGGTGTTGAGAACATAGTTATATGTACTCCTACTCCAGATAATGAGCCAAATGAACTTTTACTTGCAGCATGTCACTTATGTGGTGTAAATCAAGTGTATAAAGTTGGTGGTGCTTCGGCAATCGCGGCTATGGCTTATGGAACAGAAAATATTCCTAAAGTTGATGTAATAACTGGTCCTGGAAATATTTTTGTAGCGACTGCTAAAAAAATGGTTTTTGGTGATGTCAATATTGATATGATAGCTGGACCAAGTGAGATAGGAATACTTGCAGATGATAGTGCAAATGCGAATCACTTGGCAATAGACCTTCTCTCTCAAGCTGAACATGACGAAATGGCAAGTTCAATTCTTATAACTCCATCACAAAAGTTAGCTGATGCAGTGAAAATAGAGCTTGAAAACTGGCTTGTAAAACTTCCTCGTCAAGAGATTGCTAGAAAAAGTATTGAAGAGCGTGGTGCAATTATAGTTACTAAAGATATGGATGAAGCTATGAAACTTATGAACGACATTGCTCCTGAACATTTAGAAGTTGCAACTATGAGTCCTTTTGAACTATTACCATTCATTAAACATGCTGGAGCTATCTTTTTAGGTCATAATACACCTGAAGCGATAGGCGATTATGTAGCAGGACCAAATCATACTCTTCCAACAGGTGGAACTGCAAAGTTTTACTCTCCATTAGGAGTAGAAAACTTTATGAAAAAATCATCAATTATTTCTTTTAGTAAACAAGCTATAAATGAAATAGGTGAAGAGTGTGCTCTTATAGCAAATACAGAAGGTCTGACTGCACATGAACAATCTGTTCGTGTTCGATTAAAATAAAAAATACCAAATACCAAATACCAATTATCTACAAGAGTTTTTTTACACTTGTAGGCAATCTAGGTAAAACTACCCACTTAATAGAAATAATCATAAAATAACAATAAATTTAACACATATTTTACAAAACTAAGATATGATATTTACAGAAAACAGTCTCTTTTTAAGATAAGAAGAGGGACTTTTTTAATATAAAATAAGTAATAGTTATAAATCTAAACTAGCCGTTAGACGGCCATAGGAGAATATATGCAATTAGGTTTCCTAGTTGATTTACACCTATGTATGGGTTGTAAAGGATGTGAGATCGCATGTAAAGTGGAGAATGAAGTTCCACTTAGTACATGGAGATTACGTGTAAAGTATGTAGATGTGGGTACATTCCCAGAAACAAAGAGAACTTTTACACCTTTAAGATGTAATCACTGTGAGAATGCTCCATGTGAGAGAATCTGTCCGGTATCTGCTCTTCATTATCTTGATAATGGAATTGTAAATATTGATAAAGAGCGTTGTATTGGTTGTGCTGGTTGTGTTATGGCTTGTCCTTATGGAGCTATATATATAGACCCTCAAACACAAACTGCTGATAAATGTACATACTGTGCACACCGTATTGCTTCTTCAATGATGCCTGCTTGTGTTGTTGCTTGTCCAGTTGAAGCAAATATCTTTGGTGACTTAGATGATGCTAGCTCAAATATCTCTAAGTATATTCAAGTAAACCAGTCTAATGTTCAAGTTCGTAAACCTGAGAAGGGAACGAATCCTCATCACTATTATGTAGGTGGTGGAAATGTTACTCTTAATCCTTTAGCTTCTCATAGAGTTGATGGGTATTCACTGTTTAACAAAATCACTCCACTTCCAGTTGGAGGACACCACTAATGGCTGCTCATGAAATTTTAGCAGCTACTAATGCTGTTGTAACTTTAGATGTAGCACTTCCAGGTATCGTTTGGCCTTGGTTTGTTACTATGAATATGTGGGCAAAAAGTATTGGTACCGGTGTGATTTTCATGCTTTTCGTATTAATGAGAATGCACCCTGAATCAGTAAAAAACTTAAGACTACCAACTGCTATCTCTGCATTTGTGTTTATTAATATATTCTTACTTTTTACACTTGCTGATTTACACCAACCGTTTAGAATGTGGCATATCTTTTTCTATCCTCATTTAACTTCGGCTATTACTATTGGCTCGTTTATGGCATCAGCTTTCTTAGGTCTTTTAACACTTTTAGTGTTCTTAGCATGGAAAAAGCAAGATGAAACATACGACAAAGTATTTTTATGGGTAACAATTTTAGCTATTCCAGTTACATTATATACTGCTGCTCTTTTAGCTCAGTGTACAGCACGTGAATTATGGCAAATGCCAGCTGAGTCAGCTCAGATGATTCTTGCAGCTACTCTTTCAGGTTCTGCGTTTATGATTCTTTTAGGTGGAAACAAATTAACTTATGAAGCGAAACAAACACTTGGGGTTGTTCTTGGATTAAGTGCATTAATGGCGTTTATTATTTATATGTCAGAGTATGTATTTGGACCAATGAAAGCAGAAGAGATTGCAGCTACTTTAGAGTATATCAAAGGTGACGGACCATATACAGTAATGTTCTGGTTAGCTCAATGGATGACTTTTATTATACCGATGGGATTAATCTTATTAAGTAGAAGTTCAAAAAGCGAAGCTATTTTAAAATTAGCTGCGATATTAGCACTTGTGGGTCTATTCATGGTTAAACATGTATGGTTAATTATTCCACAATTATTACCAATGAGTTAGGGAGAAACTATTAATGTATTTACAAAGTAGAAGAACATTTTTAAAAGGTGCTGCATTTACTGTTGCTGGCGCCACTATTGCTAAGGGCGTATTTACTGCTGACGCAATGGCTGAATCAATTACAGAGAGTAAGTTTACTGACACTCCAGATTCATTATCATTCTATCCACCAATGGAAGAATGGGCTGACTTTAAAGAGTTAGATGGAGATGACTGGAAACGTGGTGGTATTGAGCGTAAAGGTGTAAGAAGCGAAGCTAATCCTGATGGAATAGAAGTGAATGATTATATGATCGTTCCAACTGCATGTTCAAACTGTGAGGCATCTTGTGGTTTAACAGCTTGGATTGACAAAAAAACTTTCACTGTTAAAAAGTATATGGGTAACCCATTACACCCAGCTTCTCGTGGTAGAAACTGTGCAAAAGGTTATGCAACTCAAAGTCAAATGTACGATCCAGATCGTATAGCATTCCCACTTAAACGTGCTCCGGGTTCTGCTCGTGGTGAAGGTAAGTGGATTCGTACTACTTGGGACGAAGCTATGACTACTATCGGTAAGAAGATGGGTGATACGCTTAGAGTTGGTGATGAATTATCTAAGAAATCAGTTATGTTCCACGTTGGTCGTCCAAATGAGAATGGTTTTACTGGTAAAGTATGGCATACACTTGGTGCTGATGCATTTAACTCACATACAAACATCTGTTCTTCAGGTGGTCGTACACCAACTATTCAGTGGGCAAACGATGACAGAACATCTCCGGATTGGGCTAATGCGAAGTTAATCTTCCTTAACTCTTCTCACGCGGCAGATGCTGGTCACTATTTCCAACAGTCAGCTTCATTTATTGCTGATGCTAGAAAAAAGGGTGCAAAACTTGTTGTTATGGATCCTCGTATGTCTAACTCTGCTGGTATGGCTGATCTATGGATCGCTGCATGGCCTGGTACTGAACCACTTATCTATCTCTATTTAACACAGAGAATCCTGAACGAAGGTAAAGTTGATCGTGACTTTGTTAAGAAATGGATGAACTGGGAAGTATTCTTAGATAATAAGAAGTACTTACAATTCATGGTAGAAAAAGGTTATATCGCTAAAGTTCCAACTAAAGATGATTTCGATGCATTCTTAGATACTATTCAAGAACTTTATACACCTTATACTCTTGAGCATTGTGCTAAAGAGACACATGTTCCTGCACATAAACTAGAAGAACTTTACGATATGTTCATCTGGGCTGGAACTTCAATTTCATCTTACTTCTGGCGTGCAGCTGCTGCTGGTAACCGTGGTGGTTGGATGAGTGGTCGTACAGGTTATTTACCAATCGCTCTTCGTGGTGCTATTGGACCTGAAGGTGGAACATTCTTCCACCACTGGCATGTTGTTTCTGTTGCTGGTAAAGGTGGTAGTTCTACTGTTGGTCAAGGTAAACGTGGTGCTGATATTCCTAAGATTGATGTATACAATGAACTTTCATGGCCACCAGAATGGCCTCTTTCTACATATGAAATGTCATTTCTTTTACCTCACCTCTTAGCCGATACTGAGTGGCAAGACAAATGGAAAGCTAAAGGATTAAATGTTCCTACTAAACTCGCTGTTTGGATTCCACGTATGTACAATCCAGTTTGGATTAATCCTGATGGTTTCAGATGGATTGAGACAATTAAAGATGAGACTAAAATGGAACTTACATTTAATCTTTCCCCTACATGGTCTGAGACTAACTGGTATGTTGATTATATTCTTCCTGTTGGTTTAGCTGGAGAGCGTCATGATCAGCATTCTGAAGCTACTATGCCTGCAAGATGGACTTCTTTCCGTCAACCAGTTATGCGTGTTGCTTTAGAAAAATCTGGATGGAAACCTAAGAACCCAGCTCGTGCTACTCTTGAAGCTCACATTAAAGCTGGTCTTGGTGAAGTTTGGGAAGAGAATGAGTTCTGGTTTGATATGTGTGTTAACTACATTGATCCTAAGGGCGATATATATTTAGATGCTGCTAAAACTAAGAGTATCAAATCTATGTGGGAATCTAAAAAGAACCCAGGTCAACCAGTTACTATTGCTGAGTGGTATGATGCTGCGTTTGGTGACAACTTACCAAACCTAAAAGCAACTGCAACTGAAGATGACAGATACAAAGATGCTGAATATCCAGTTTATGAGTATATGAGAGATCACGGGGCTTGGTTAGAAGAGAATAAAATCTATTCTGCACAAGAACGTGAGATTAAAGACGATGGTAAAAACTACATCGCTCATGGTCATAAATATAACAAGCACCATGTACATACTGATAAACGCACAGGTGTTATGTCAGTTGAGCATGATGGTAAGAAAAAATCTATCGGTATTGAAATCGATGGTAAGAAAATGGAAGGTTTCGCTACACTTGATAAGAAACTTGACTTCTTCTGTGAGTGGTTTGCAGATGATTGGAAATGGCCAGAATATGCTATTCCTTTTTACCCAAGAACACCAGAAGAGAAAAAAGCTATGCCAGAGATCGTATCTCATGTAGATCACTCTTATATGACAGAAGAAAACTCGTATGCACTTAATACTGTTTTCCGTTTACCATATAATATCCATACACGTTCAGGTAACTCTAAACACCTTATGGAAATCTCACAAAATCATGACCCTATTTGGATAAGTACTCCAGATGCTAAGCGTCAAGGTTTTAAACGTGGTGATTCTATCCGTGTAAGAATTGTTGATAGTGTTACTGGTCTTGAATCAGGTTACTTCGTAGCTATGGCTGTACCAACGGAGGGTGTTCTTCCTGGAACTCTTGCTTGTTCACACCATGGTGGTAGATGGAAACTTGTAAACTCCATTACTATACCAAACGGTGTTAGCGATGGTAAGATTGATTCTCAGCCAGTGGCTAGAAACATGAATGATCCTAAGTTTATGGCTCATTCACCAGAAAATGCAGGTACTGAAGCTGGTCAAATCAAAATCGAAGATTATGATGGAACTAGTGGTATGAATAGCTTTGGTGTTCCAGTTGCAGAGATGCAAATGGATGGTAAAGAAGGTAAACTTAAATATGTTGAAGGTTTAAAACCTTTTGAAACTGATAGATTTGCTGATTACAACCGTGATAGTGGTAATATTTGGTGGGATGGTCTAAGTGGTTCATGGCAAAATGCTGTAGCTGCTCCACACCCAGATCCAATTTCTGGTATGCATTGTTGGCACCAGAAAGTAATTTTAGAGCCTGCTCAACCAGGTGATAAGATTGGTGATATTCAAGTTAACTATGACAATAACTTTAAAATTTACCAAGGCTGGAGAGATCAACTTACTCGTCCTCTTAACTCTAGTGACAAACTACGTCGTCCTCAGCATATTAAGCGCCCATGGGTGCCTTTATCTGATAAAGCATATGCAGTTAATATCAAAGACTAGTCTCTTTGATATACTTTTACATAGAGAGTTTATCTTTCTATGTAACTTCTTATATACTTTTCTTCTAAAACGAAACCCATAACATTCTTATAAACAAACCAAAACTACTTGTATAACCAACTTCAGAAAATACTAACTTTTGATTTTTATCATAAATAAGTGTAGTAGGAAAAACTTCTATATTTAATTTATCACTTATAACATTTTTATTGTCATTGATAACTCTGTAGTCAAGTGCATGTGCTTGTAAATATTTATGTATCTCATAATCAGTTCCAGAATCTACAGCAATACTAATTACTTCATAGTATTTTGATACTCTATTGATATTATCTGCTTCGATTTTACAAATTGGGCACCAAGTAGCCCATATATGTACCATAAGGGGTTTATCTGTGTTTGGGGTATATAGAGTGTTGTTTATGAGTTTTGTAGGTGTGAGTGATAATTCACTTCTATTTATCTCTTGTGCTTTATAGAGACTAAGGACATTTGCAAATATAGTTATGAAGAGCGTAAAAAAGAGGAGTTCTTTGAAGTAGTGTTTTATTTTTTGTAACATAGAGATACCTTTATAAGTGTATCTCTACATTGTACTAAAAAAAGTTAAATTATTCGATCTCAGCGTCGATTACGTCTTCGTCTTCTTTTTTCTTTTTAGCATCAGCTTCCGCTTTTTCAGGATCTTGTTCTTTCTTGTATATCTCTTCTGCCATTTTATGAGCAGCTTCTGTAAGAGTTTTTACTTTTTCTTCGATTTGTTCTTTAGTTGCAGACTCATCTTTAAGAACATCTTTGAGTTCAACTATAGCAGCTTCGATTTTTGCTTTTTCTTCAGCTTCTAAAGAATCACCCATCTCAGTCATAGACTTTTCAGTTTGAACGATTAGTGCATCAGCTTGATTTTTAAGGTCAACTAACTCTTTACGTTCTGTATCAGCAGCTTTATGCTCTTCTGCATCTTGAACCATTTTGTTGATTTCTTCTTCACTTAGTCCAGATGATCCAGAGATAGTGATTGATTGCTTTTTACCAGTTCCCTTGTCTTCTGAAGAAACAGTTAAAATACCGTTTGCATCGATGTCAAAAGTTACTTCAATTTGAGGTACACCACGTGGTGCAGCTGGAATATCTCCAAGCTCAAAAAGACCAAGTGATTTGTTGTCTTTAGCAAACTCACGCTCACCTTGACCAACAGAGATAGAAACAGCTGGTTGGTTATCTTCAGCAGTTGAGAAAACTTGAGATTTTTTAACAGGAATTGTAGTTCCTTTTTCAATAATCTTAGTCATAACACCACCTAAAGTCTCAATACCAAGGCTTAATGGAGTAACGTCAAGTAAAAGAACATCTTTAACATCTCCTCTTAAAACACCACCTTGAATAGCAGCACCCGCAGCAACAACTTCATCAGGGTTAACACCTTTGTTTAGGTCTTTTCCACCGAAGTACTTAGAAACAGCTTCTTGAGCCATTGGAACACGAGTTGATCCACCAACCATGATAATCTCTTTGATTTCATTCATATCTAAATCAGATTCTTTCATAGCAGTATCAATATGAGAGATAGTCTCTTCAACTAAATCAGAAATCATTCCCTCAAATTTAGCACGAGTAAGTTTTACAACTAAATGCTGTGGTCCAGCTTCTGTCATTGTGATAAACGGTAAGTTAATTTCAGTCTCAGTTGCAGATGAAAGTTCTTTTTTAGCAGCTTCAGCAGAATCTTTTAAACGTTGAAGAGCCATTTTGTCATTTTTAAGCTCAATTCCGTGAGATGCTTTGAAATCATCATTTAAGAAGTCAACGATTTTATTATCAAAGTCATCACCACCTAAGAATGCATTACCATCAGTACTTAAAACTTCAAATGTACCATCAGAGATTTCAAGAACAGTAACATCAAATGTACCACCACCAAGGTCATATACAAGTACATTTTCTTCAGCTTTAGACTCTAAACCATAAGCAAGTGCAGAAGCAGTTGGCTCGTTGATAATACGAAGAACATTAAGTCCCGCGATCGTACCAGCATCTTTTGTCGCTTTACGTTGTGCATCATTAAAGTATGCAGGAACTGTAATAACAGCGTCAGTTACAGTTGAACCAATGTAAGCTTCAGCATCTTCTTTAAGTTTTGTAAGAATCTTTGCACTTATTTCTTGTGGAGTGTAGATTTTACCAGCAACATCAACACAAGCAGCACCATCTTTATCTACTATGTTATAAGTTACTTTATCGTGAGCAGCTTTTGCATTTTCTTCGTCCATCATTAGACCCATGATTCTCTTAATTGAAGAGATAGTCTTTTCAGGATTTGTGATTGCTTGACGTTTTGCTGGATCTCCAACTAGAACATCACCTTTATCTGTAAATGCTACAACTGATGGAGTAGTATTTTTACCTTCTGCATTTGGGATGATTTTCGCTTCACCGCCCTCATATACTGCAACACAACTATTTGTAGTTCCTAAATCTATTCCGATTACTTTTGACATTTAATTTCCTTAATTTATTTATTTTAAAATTTATTTGTTTAACTCAGCCAGTGAAAAGGCCGATAGCATTTTGTACTTTAGTGGCTCAGAACGAGCACAGATAATTGGGACTTATTCCAATTATCGTGATTTATTTAATTTGCTACGATTACCATTGCTTCACGCAGTGGGCGACTCTTATACTTGTAACCTGTTTGAAAAGTTTGAACTATCTGTCCACTTTCTACATCTTCACTATCAACTGCTTGAATTGCATTGTGAATGTTTGGATCAAATGGTTCATCATGATTTACTAATGTAACACCATGTTTATCAAGTTGAGTTAAAAATGACTTATGAGTAAGCTCAATTCCCTCTTTAAGTTTATCAAAAAGCTCTGCTTTATCAGCATCACCTTCAATAGACTTCATCGCACCATCAAGTGCATCAAGTACAGGAATCATATCTTTAGCAAATTTTTCATTTGCATATTCAACGGCTGTATATTTTTCACGTTCAAGTCTTTTTTTGATATTATCAAAATCAGCATGAACACGAGCATATTTATCTTTTAGTGCGATTAATTCCGCTTCTAAAAGTTCAAATTCATTTTCAACTGCTTCTGCTTCTGCTTCTGCCTCAGCTTCATCTGCAACAATTTCTTCATTTTCTATAATTTGTTCCTCATTTACGAGGTTTTCATCTTGGGTTTCTTCTTTAGACATAATTGTTAAATAACTCCTTTAGTTTAAAAGATAGTAGTATTATACATATTGAGTGTAACAATGTCAAGTATAACTTGATATTAAATTGTTAAAATACTTTAGTCTATTAGTATCAAGTCTTGTTTTTACTCTGAATTAATGTTTAAGCAGAGTAAATAAAAACCTATGTATAGCATTTCCCCTACAATTGAAGTAAAAATTCAAGAACAAACTAAACTTGATCCTTTCTTAGACATATATAGACTTAGTTTAAGTGAATTTAAGTCAATAATACCTACTACTACAAGTTCAAAGTTACAAAAAGATGTAGTTGATACGAGAGTAGACTTTAACTCAAACCTTGTCAACTTAGATGTAAAAAAGGCTAAGGGTTTAGAGTTTAGTATGTTCTCTAATATCGCTGTAAGTTTTTAAAAGGATTCTTTTAAAACTACTGTTGACTCACATCACAGAGTGTCAGACAAAATACCACTTCTTTGCCTGCGGCTTTTAATATATTGACTGCCTCTTGTAAAGTACTGCCTGTTGTAATAATATCATCTACTACAATTACACTCTTTTGTTTAAACTTTTTTAATTGAAAATTTCTTGGATTTGATAATCTATAAGCCTTACTTTTTCCAGAGTAAGAGGCAGTGTTTTTGGCTATTAGTTTATTGTGCAGTGATTTAATTCTTGATGAGTGAAGTATTTTGCTTAGTATAGCAGTATGAGAGTATTTTTCATTTGGATTATCATCTACCGCAATAGAAACTATTTTTTCTTCTAGTGTAAAGTTCTCTGCAAATTTTTTAAGAGAATTTTTTGCTAAAATATTATAAATATAAAAACCAATATCGGTATGTTTTGTGTGTAGAAGATCTTTAATGTCATTGTATTTGTAAAAGGAAAGTACAAGTGTGCCATCGGCTAGATGGCGTTTATAAAGAGAGGGTGTCAGATACTCAATCTGACAAGTCTTACAGATATGTTTGAGGGATAAACTCTCACACATCAGACAGCGCATAGTGGTTCTTTTAGTCCATCTTTAAAACGGACATAAAGGCTTCTTGAGGAAGTTGAACTCTACCAATAGACTTCATACGCTTTTTACCTGCTTTTTGTTTCTCTAAAAGTTTACGTTTACGAGTGATATCACCACCATAACACTTAGCAGTAACATTTTTACCCATAGACTTTACGGTTTCTCTAGCGATAATCTGGCTTCCTAAAGAGGCTTGAACAGCTACTTCAAAAAGTTGTCTAGGGATTTGCTCTTTCATGTTTTTAACAAGTATTCGTCCGCGAGATAAAGCTTGATTACGAGGTACTACAATACTTAGTGCATCTACAGCTTCCCCCGCTACTTTTATATCAAGTTTAACAAGGTCCCCAACTTTAAATTCAATAGGCTCATAATCAAATGATGCATAACCTTTTGATATACTTTTTAAAGTATCGTAAAAGTCCATTACTATCTCATTCATAGGTACTTCATACTCAAGCATAACTCTATCTTCATTTAAGTAAGTCATCTTAGTTTGAGTACCGCGTTTGTTTATGAGAAGTGTTATGATGTTTCCAAGATACTCAGCAGGTGTGATTACTGTAGCTCTAACATAAGGCTCTTCGATTCTATCTATACGATTAACTTCTGGTAGTTGTGAAGGATTTTGAACATTTATAAAATCACCATTACTAAGATAAACATTATAGATTACAGATGGAGCAGAAGCGATTAGGTCAAGATTAAACTCTCTCTCTAAACGCTCTTTGATAACTTCCATATGCAACATTCCAAGGAAACCAACACGAAAACCAAAACCAAGTGCAACTGAAGTCTCCGGTTCATAAGATAAAGAACTATCATTTAGTTTGAGTTTATCAAGTGCATCACGAAGGTCTTCAAACTTATCAGTATCTATAGGGAAAATTCCAGCAAATACAAATGGTTTTGCTGGTTCGTATGTTCCAACTGGCTCGCTAGTAGGATTTCTTACATCAGTAATAGTATCACCAACATTAATAACACTTACTTCTTTTAGACCCAAAACAACTATACCAATCTCACCACACTCTATAGTTTTAGTTTTAATCTTTTTCATTGGGTGGGGATACATTAAGTCCAGTATTTGGTGCTCTTCACCATTAGACATAAGTTTGATGTTTTGACCTTTTTTAACAGTACCGTCAAATACACGAACAAGTGCAAGTGCACCTAAATATTGGTCAAACCAAGAGTCATAAATAATAGCTTTTGTAGTCGCCTCAGGATCTCCAACAGGAGCAGGAACACGATCTACGATAGCATCAATTAATTCTCTTATACCAACACCAGTTTTAGCGCTCACTAAACAAGCATCAGTTGCATCAATACCGATAGAAGTCTCTATCTCTTCAGCAACCTTATCAGGATCAGCAGCAGGAAGATCTATTTTGTTAATAACGGGAATGAGTTCAAGGTCATTATCAAGTGCTAAGTAAACATTTGCAATTGTTTGAGCCTCAACACCTTGTGCCGCATCTACAATAAGTAGTGCACCATCAGAAGAAGCAAGTGATTTTGCTACTTCATAAGAGAAATCAACGTGTCCTGGTGTGTCTATGAGGTTTAGAATGTAGTGCTCACCATCTTTGACATAATCAAGCCTAACAGACTGTGCTTTAATTGTAATACCACGTTCTTGTTCGATCTCCATAGTGTCCATCATCTGAGTAGACATTTCGCGTTCACTGACAGAACCACACTCTTGAATAATACGGTCAGCTAAGGTACTTTTACCGTGGTCAATATGTGCAATGATAGAGAAGTTTCTAATATTTTTCAATTTATTTCCTACTCAAAAAGACCGTTAACGCTTTCGTTATGATAAACGCGGCGAATAACTTCTGCAAAAAGTGGAGCAACTGTTAAGACTTTTATCTTTGAATGCTCTTTTGTCTCAAGTGTGTTGGTAATGATTAACTCATCTAACTCACCATGCTCTAGGTTCTGATATGCTTTTCCACTAAGGACACCGTGAGTTGCACATGCCATTACTGATGTTGCACCCTTGCTTTTAAGTGCTGTTGCTGCTTTAACCATTGTTCCCGCAGTATCAACCATATCATCAATCATGATTACATCATAACCTTTAACATCACCAATAATTCCCATAACTTCAGATTCATTTGCTTTTTCTCTGCGTTTATCAACGATAACCATCTCTAAACCCATTCGTTTTGCAAAGTATCTAGCACGAGCAACACCACCAATATCTGGACTAGCAATGATTGGGTTCTTAAGGTTTTTAGACTTGATGTAATGCTCAAATGTGATACTTCCATAAAGATTATCAACTGGAATATCAAAAAAACCTTGTATCTGACCAGCATGTAAATCCATAGTTACAACACGGTCAATACCAGCTGTCTCATAAAGATTAGCTACAAGTTTTGCTGTAATTGGCACACGAGGAGCAGCCTTACGGTCTTGTCTTGCATAACCATAGTAAGGCACTACAGCTGTAATGCTCTGTGCAGATGAGCGTTTAAGTGCATCTGTCATTATGAGTAGTTCCATAAGGTTGTCATTTGATGGAGCACCTGTACTTTGAACGATAAATACATCACGACCACGAACAGACTCAGCTATTTGTACTGAAATCTCCCCATCACTAAACTTTTTAATATCAGCCTTTCCCAATGGTACATCGAGTACTTGACAAATTTCTTTAGCAAACTCTACACTTGCAGAACCTGCAAAAATCTTATAACCGCGCATGGCAATTCCTTTTGGAAAAATAATATTGCAATTATATACTAAGAGTGCTGAGGAGTTGTTAAAAGTAAAGAAGTAATTAGAGTAGTTTTTGCATTCTAATCAGTGTTGAGAGTAAAATTGCACCTTTGTCAATATGAGCACTCTTCATCTTAAGTTCACTAGTTAGTAGAAGTTCGTGAAGTTTTGAGTAGGTAAATGGTTTTATTTTTATGGATTGTGTTGCTTTTTCATCTACTACAAATTTTGGGGCAGGGTAGCCTAATATTTCTAAAGCATTGGGTGCACCATTTACACGGATATAGATATTAAACATATATAACTGTGTAAGATAAGATGTTATGGCTGTAACTACTCGTATTTCATCTTCACCATGTTCAAGGATATTTTTTAAGTCATCTTTAAAATCTTTTTTAAGAAGCAATTTTTTTATAAAGTCATCTAAATTCACTTCGGCTAAACCAAAAACAAGTGAATCCACATCTTTTGTAGTGATAGGTCTATCAAAAACACGAAACTTTTCTATCTCATTACAAGAGAGTGCTACATCAGAGTTGTGAATCTGTAAAAGGTGAGCGACTGTAAACTTATCTATATTTACATTTTTCTCTTTTGCAACTTCTAGCACAATATTTTGTGCTTCATAATCTTTGGGATGAAAAAAACGCACAGACATTGCTTTTGTTTTGGCAAAGGCTTTTTTATTGTTATAAGTTTTATGGTCACTTCCATAATATGCATAAACAAAAATGTTATCAGGATTTTTTTCACAAAAGCCTAAAAGTATATCTAACTCTTTTTTAGGTACTTTTTTCTCGGATTTAATTACAAGTATATTTCTATCTCCAAAAAGAGAACCTTGTGAGAGGTGTGCTTTTGCTGAGTTGAAATTGTACTCATCATGGTAGAAGTTAATGAGGTTTGCATCTTCAATATTTGTAAGCATTTTGGTGTACATGTCTATAAGAAAGTTACTCTCTCCAAAAAAGACAAAAGAGTTAGATATGCTACCACTACGAATAGCAGAGTCTAGCTCATTTTTATACATCCACTTTGCCAACTACAATTGCAGATATTTTTGCACGAGCTATATCAACTGTCTCAATACGAATAATGACATCTTCAAAAAGTGCGATGTCTTCGTTTGAAGTGATAAGCACTCGTGCTCCTGAAATTATGTCGTGAATCTCAGCTTTAACTTTCACTTCCGTGGCCGTGATACGAGCTTTAAACTCTTTACCAAGGTTCTCATTTGCCCATCGTGCATACTTTCTAGCCATAAACTCGTTCTCGATTTTACTTGATTCACGTTCTTTTTCACTGATTGTCATTGCTAGCGCTTCTATATTTCTCAGAACATAAGAACCTTCTTCAGTATCTCCTGCATTTATAGCTTTAAGAAGTCTATGAACGATAAGGTCTGAATATCTACGAATTGGCGAAGTAAAGTGTGTATACTGCTCAAAACCTAAACCAAAGTGCCCAGAGTTTAGAGGTGCATATCTCGCTTGCATCTGTGACTGTATGATGAGAGTATCTACTTCAGATTCAAGACCCATATCTCTAGCCTGTGTTTGAATATTTGTTATAGTCTCTTTAGTAGAGTTTTTTATCTCTATCTGCATACCAATTCCAGCTAATTCTTGATAGAGAATTTGGAGTTTGTTTTGTGAAGGTGGCTCATGGATTCTAAAGATACCGCGTTCAAACTGTGCAGCTGCTTCTTTGTTAGCGAGTAGCATACAGTCTTCTATGAGTGCATGAGATGGTGTTTCATCTGCTTCATGTGTAGAGACTAAGTTAGACTTCTCATCTATCTTCATATCTATCTCAGTTGAACGGAAGTCATAGCCTAGTTTTAAACGTTTGATTTTTAAACTATCAGTTACATAACGGAGTTTTGTAAGAGCATCAAATATTCTCTCTTCATCTGCGTTTTGTGCTTGGAGTTTACCTTCAAAATAGGCATCTATCTCTTCATAGTTAAAACGTCTCTTTGAATGGATAATTGCTTCATATACTTTTGATTTTTCTACTTCTAATGTTCGGAGGTTTAACTTCATCTCAAACACAAATGCAAGTCTATCTACATGAGGTTGCAAAGAACAGAGAGTTTCACTTAACTGTCGTGGTAACATAGGAATAGAACGATGTGGTAAGTAGATAGAAAAACTTCTATAAATCGCTTCATTATCAAGTGCCCCAAAAGGTTTGATGTAAGCACTAACATCTGCTATAGCTACATAAAGTGTAGAATTTTCATCATCCCAACAGATAGCATCATCATAATCTTTTGCAGTAACAGGGTCTATAGTTGCAAAGTCTAAATCTCTTAAGTCTTTTCGTGATGGATGCTGTGAAGCATTTACTGGTTCAAATGATTTAGCTATTTTTAGTACTTCTTCTTCAAAATCATCATGTTTGTTGAATTGTGCCAGGACTATCTTTTCATCTACCAAAGGGTCGGAGATATTACCAAGACATTCTAAGACTTTGTTTTCTTGGTTATCAACTTTAAAAACATCACCTGTTTTGTATTTGTCTAATTCTTCAGATGTTAGTTCAGCCCCTATAGGAAAGTCAGTTTTTAAATCGACTAAAGCTTTGTGATTGTCTTTAAAAATGATGTAGGCTATACTGTAGCTTTGCTCACGACCAACTATTTCTGCAATACTTGCCGAAGGTGTACCGCGTTTACCAAGAAGGCGTTTAGCAATGATGAGGTCACCTGCTGTTGCAAGACCTAAGTCTTCTATAAAAAGATCACGAATATTTTCGCCAATGACATTTAAATATGCAGTCTCTTTTTGAAGAAGACCTAAGGTTCCAGCACGATATTTTGAGTTAAATTTGTACTGATTGTCTTTTTTTGTAAGATATTTTTTTGTCAGCCACTCTGCAACATGTTTTGCTTCGTTAGGTGTGATGTCTAATTCACTTACACCAAGTGTGAGTCTTATAAGGAGAGATTTCAATATATATTAAAGTAAGGCATTTTTATTGCCATTCTAAAATTTTCTAAGTCTAATAAATACTTTGATATAAAATCTTTATCAAGTTTAGTACTCTCATCAGTCATAATTTCTCTCTTATTGTTTATATATGTACAATTATAGTCATTAGATATAAATTCATACTGAATATTTACAAAAAGCTGATATTATTTTTACAAATATAATAAGAAGGAATATAAATGCAAAGAGATGCGATGTTAACACAATTGGGTTATTCACCAAATGATGCTTTAGTTAAGCAGTTAAAAAGTATTGAGAACAATACAAGTGGTTATGAAAAGATTCAAAAACATATCATGGATTTACATGATCATTTAAAAGTAAATAAGGCTTATGTGGCACTTTCTAACTCAAAAGATTATTTTAAAATAAAAGTTGAATCAAAAACTACAGAACTTGGAAGAGAAGCACATGAAAAAGTGCAACACTTTAGTGATAAGTTTAAAGTTAAAGTAGAAAAATTACCCAAAAAAGAGACATATTATATTATTGGTTTTGAGGATTAAGAACATTCTATGATTGAACCTATGAGTATAGAAGGCTATGACATTTTAGTTGAAGAGTTTAAGTATCTTTTAGAAGAAGAGAAGTCAAAAGTTGCTCAAGAAAAACTAGTAGCTGCGGCACAGGGCGACAGAAGTGAAAACGCAGACTATCATGCCGCAAAAGAAAAACTTCGGTTTATCGATAAAAGACTTTTTTATCTTAATAAGATGATTCAAAATTCTAAAATCATCGACCCCTCTCTTCATGCTCACTCTAAGGTGAGTTTTGGAAGTACTGTCTCTGTTATAAATATAGACACAGATGAAGAAGAGGTATATACCTTGTGTGGAGTTTTAGAGAGTGAACCAGAACGTGGACTTATCTCGGTACACTCGCCTTTAGCAAAAGCTATGATTGGTAAAGAGGCAGATGATGAGTTTAAGGTGCCTCTTCCAAAAGGTGTAAAGGAGTATGAAATTCAAGCTATAAAGTATGTAAATATTTTTTCTCTTAAAAAAAATATTCGTACTAAAAAAGAGTTTACTTTTCATTAGAGTAGATATTGTGAACTATTTTAGTCTCTCAACAAGCATTGGGTGCAGACAATCTAGTATGAGGGACAAAGCTTTACTCTTTACAGTCTTTAAAAAAACATTTATTCATATTTAGATATAATCCATTTTTAAAACCAAAAATTTATTTTAGGATTCCATAGTGAGCCAACAACTAGAAAATATCGAAGAACAACTTTCAAACCATAAGTTAAGTCAAGATGACTACACACATATAAAAGAGATACTTAAACGCGAGCCAAACCTTGTAGAACTTGGTATTTTCTCGGCTATGTGGTCTGAGCACTGCTCGTACAAATCATCTAAAGTACACTTAAAAGGTTTTCCTACTAAAGCACCTTGGGTTATTCAAGGTCCTGGTGAAAATGCTGGTGTTATCGATATCGGTGATGGTTATGCAGCTGTATTTAAAATGGAATCACATAATCACCCTTCATTTATAGAACCTTATCAAGGTGCGGCTACTGGTGTTGGTGGAATTATGCGTGATGTATTTACTATGGGTGCTCGTCCTGTAGCATCTTTAAATGCACTGCGTTTTGGTGACATTACTAAAGATAACAAAGTCTCTGCACACCAACGTTACTTAGTTCGTGGTGTAACTGAGGGAATCGGTGGTTATGGTAACTGTATGGGTGTTCCAACTATTGGTGGAGAAGTGAGTTTTGATGAGTGTTACAATGGTAACATTCTTGTAAATGCTTTTAACCTTGGTATCGCAAAGAGTGATGAGATTTTTCTTGGTGTTGCTGAAGGTGTTGGAAATCCTGTAATGTATGTTGGTGCAAAAACAGGTCGTGATGGTCTTGGTGGAGCAGTAATGTCGTCTGATAGTTTTACTGAAGAGTCAAAATCTCTTCGTCCTACTGTTCAGGTTGGAGATCCATTTACTGAAAAACTTCTTTTAGAAGCTTGTATGGAACTTTTCAAAACTGACCATGTTGTTGGTATTCAAGATATGGGTGCAGCGGGTCTTACTTCATCTTCATTTGAGATGGCTGGACGAAGTGGAGCTGGTATGATTATGCATCTTGACAAGATTCCTGCTCGTGAAGAGAATATGACTCCTTATGACTTTATGCTGAGTGAATCTCAAGAACGTATGCTTTTATGTGCTAAAAAAGGTTCAGAACAAGCGATTATCGATATCTTTGAAAAATGGGATTTAGATGCTGCTGTTGTTGGTGAAGTTACGGACACGGGAAATATGGAACTCTTCTGGCATGGAGAATTATGTGGTGAAGTTCCTGTTGACCCTGTAAGTGAAGAAGCTCCTGAACTTAACCGTCCCATGAGCAAACCTGCTTATCTTGCTGACCTTGTATCTGTAACTATTGACGATTTTGACAAAGTTTCTAATCAAGATGCATTTGAGAGACTTACAAAATCTATGGAAGTTGTAGATAAGTCTTGGATTTATACTCAGTATGACTCTATGGTTCAAACAAACACTATCAAAAAAGGCGGGATGCTTGATGCTTCTGTTATCCGTGTAAAAGAGAACGGAAAAGCTTTAGCAATGTCTGCTGATTGTAATGTGCGTTTTTGTTATGTAGACCCTAAAAATGGTGCAGCTGCAGCTGTTATGGAAGCTGGTCGTAATGTCGCTATGAGTGGTGCAAGACCACTTGCCGTAACTGACTGTTTAAACTATGGTAATCCTGAAAATCCAGAAGTTATGTGGCAGTTTGGTCAAGGTTGTCTTGGTATTAAAGAAGCTTGTGCAGCACTTACAACTCCTGTTATTGGTGGAAATGTTTCACTTTATAATGAAACAAATGGTGTTTCAGTATTCCCAACACCATCAATAGCAACTGTTGGTCTAAATGATGATCAAAACAATGTTTTAATGTCTTCATTCCAAAGTACTGGAAATGCACTTTATCTTGTAGGTGAGTCTATGTCTGAGTTTGGTGGATCTTTATATATGAAAGAGATCTGTGACACAGTTGCAGGTGTTATACCAGCGATTGATTACAAGGCTGAACTTGCACTTTGGGACTTAGTGATAGAAGCAAATAAAAAACATTTACTAGAGTGTGCTAAAGATGCATCTTCTGGTGGAGTTGCTATTACTTTAGCAAAAATGGTTGCTACATCTGGTCTTGGTTGTGATGTAGAGATGAGTGTAGCTGATGAGAGAGATATCTTTGCTGAGTCTATGAGTCGTGCTATTATCGAAGTTAAACCAGAGAACTGTGCTGCGTTTGAAGCGATGTTGGATGAGTCAATGGCAGTTGAAAAGATTGGTACAGTTGGTGGTGATTCTATTAAAGTGAATGATATAGAACTCAGTATGGATAAACTACAAGATAATTACTTCAATACATTTAAACGTGTAATTGAACGTGATATCTAAACTAAGAAAAATAAATGATTAAAAATATACTTGCGTTAATTGGTGCTATTGTTTTAGTAGTAGGAATTGGAGCTTATGTGAAAATGGGTTCTGCTATTTCTGGACTAGACAAAGGTGCTCTTCCTGCATATATGGCTATGTTTGATGAAGTTCTAAAGAATGGTGATCCTGCAAAAGCAATGATGGTAGAATTTGAAATAGAAGAAGATGTATCTAATGAAGATGCTGCTGAGTCTATTCATGCACTAGCTGAAGAGTATAACATGCGTATCACTGGTGACATCAAAATGTACACGAAGGCTGATGCAAGTGCCGATGAAGTTAAACATGCAAGAATTTTTTCTATGTGTTCTCTTCATATAGCAAAAGTATTTTTAAATCATTCTCGTTATTTTGGTGGTTTTATGCCTTGTCGTGTAATGCTTGTTGAGTATGGAAATGGCAAACGTTTTCTTGTTACTATGGACTTAGAACTTGCTATTCACGGTGGTGCTCCACTTGAACCAGAGATGTTAAAGCTAGCAACTCATGTACAAAAAGCAATGACAGAGATTCCTGCTCGTGCTGTAAAAGGTGACTTTTAGTCACTCTTTTTACTCTCTTTATAAATAAGAGAGTAACTTTACATCTAAGACTTTCTTCTTAGATGTAACCTCTTCTATACTTTTAAAATTAAAACCTTTTGCTTCATGACAAATTACTGACTTTTCTTCTCCTCTTAAAAGAGCATCTATCGCATTTGTTACAAACTCGTATGCCATTAGTCTATCTTGGACACTTGGATTACCACCGCGCTGTACATGTCCTAAAATGATAACTCTAGCCTCAATACCTACATCTCTCTCAAACCACTCAGCTACTTCCCCTGCATCTTGTTTTATACCCTCAGAAATGATAGATATAAAATATCTTCTACCATTTTTTATCTGGGCTTTGAATTTTTCGGTATAAGAAGAAAATTCATATTCTATCTCTGGAATAAGACATAATTCTGAACCTGATGTAAGGTGAGTGACAAGTGCTAAATAACCACAGTCTCTTCCCATAGTCTCAATAACAAAAGCACGAGAAAATGAAGAAGCAGTATCACGAATAGCATCAAGAGAAGTTTTAATAACATTTAGAGCAGTGTCTACTCCTAAACAGTAGTCGGTACCATTTATATCGTTATCTATAGTAGAGGGAATAGCACAAAACTGTACTTTATGTTCCTTATAAAAGATGTTGAGTCCTTCAAATGTTCCATCACCACCAAGAACTAAAAGCATATCTATCTCTAGAGCATCTAAATTTTTCTTTGCAATAATACGAAACTCAGCTAACATAAATCGTTTACTTCTTGCACTACCTATTTTCGTACCACCCCTAGTAATAATTCCTGACACATCAGAGTAGGAAGCTTCTTTAATATTGTTGTCGATTAAACCTTCGTAACCATCATAAATAAAAAAAGGTGTGAGTTGTTTCTCTTTTGCATACTCAACAAACCTTTTAAGAGCAGGGTTCATTCCTGATACATCTCCACCTGAACATAAAATTGCTATGTTTTTCATCTTGTATCCTTTTTATACTCGTAGTGTTGCGAGTAAGCGTTTTGGATGCAGGGAAAGTTCTAAAGCATCCTTGATAGACTTACAAACAATATCACTGACAAGAAGTGCTTTTGTAGAGCATCCTTCATCACCTAAAATAGCGATACCCACTTTTGCAATTTCAAGCATTTTTGTATCGTTGTTTCCATTGCCAATTGAGAGAGAAATATCTGAGCCAAGACTAGTAACATAATCTTTTTTCTCTTTTGTATGGTCCTCTGATTTGAGTATATGAAGTTTTATATCATAGGCTTTTATTTGCTCTTTGACACTACCAAAAGTATCAGCTGTAATGACATGGAGGACATAGTGTTTTGAGAGTTCTTTTAGTAAAGAATCTATTTCTTTTTTTAAAATTCCATCTTTTGCAATTGTCCCATTGTAATCAAGGATAATATGTTCAATATTCTCGTACATTTTTTCTCCGTTAACGACTCTCTTACTCTTAAAGAGGTATCATATATAAATTATTTGAGGATATTATACATTATGAAAGATATAAAACTAACACAATACTCACATGGCGCTGGATGTGGTTGTAAAATATCACCAAAACTACTTGACTCAATCTTAAAAAGTAACAGAAAAACTATAGATTATCCTGCATTACTAGTTGGAAATAAGACAAAAGATGATGCCGCTGCGTTTGATCTTGGTAATGGTACTTCAGTACTAAGTACAACTGACTTCTTTATGCCTATCGTTGATGATCCTTTTACTTTTGGCCGTATAGCTGCTACAAACGCGATAAGTGATATATATGCGATGGGTGGTAAACCACTTATGGCTATTGCTATCTTTGGTTGGCCTATAGAAAAACTTAGTGATGATGTAGCTCGAGAAGTTATAGACGGTGGTCGTTCTGTATGTGAAGAAGCGGGAATTCCTCTAGCTGGTGGACATAGTATAGACTCTCCTGAGCCTATTTTTGGTCTAGCTGTAACGGGTATAGTGGAAAATAAAGACCTCAAACGCAACGATACAGCAACTGCTGGATGTTCTCTCTTTTTAACTAAAGCACTTGGTATTGGCATACTCACAACAGCACAAAAACAAGAAAAAATAGCTGATGGCGATATAGATGTTGCAGTAGATGCAATGTGTGAATCAAATAAAATCGGTTATGAGATAGCAAAACTTGAAGGTGTAAAAGCGGTAACAGACGTAACTGGTTTTGGACTTTTAGGGCATTTGAGTGAAGTATGTGAGGGGAGTTCTATAAGTGCAGTAATAGAGTACGAAAAAATACCAACTCTTAAAAATGTAAAAAAATATCTGGCAATGGGTTGTGTTCCAGGTGGAACAGGTCGTAACTTTGAGAGTTATGGCCATAAAATAGGAGCTATGACAGATGAACAGCGAGATATTTTATGTGATGCACAGACTTC
>DDCH01000010.1:112211-114923 GCA_002335055.1 Sulfurimonas sp. UBA2011
ACTTGCTTGATGTAAGAGCTGACATAGAGTATGTTAAGGGAGCATTTGAGCATAGTACAAATATCCCAATACTTAGTGATGCAGAACGCCATCTTGTAGGAACTGAGTACAAAAAAAATGGAAACGCAGCCGCTGTACTCCTAGCACAAAACCTTATAAAAGAAGAGGGTAAACAAGTAAGAGTAAAACAGTGGTTAGAGTATCTAGCTGAGCACCCTAATGCACTGCTGTATTGTTTTCGTGGAGGACAACGTTCAGGAATCGCTCAGAGTTGGTTAAAAGAAGCAGGGGTGAATATAGTGCGACTAAATGGTGGATATAAAGCCTTTCGTACTTTTTTAATGGATGAATCTCTTCGTATAAGTAAAGAAACTAAAACAATAATTATCGGTGGATATACGGGTTCAGGCAAAACAATTCTTTTAAATAAGATAAAAAACTCTATAGATTTAGAAGGCATTGCCAACCATAAGGGCTCTTCTTTTGGAAACAATGTTTCAATACAACCCTCACAAATAAATTTTGAAAACAATTTAGCATATGAACTCATAAAGTCCCAAGCAAAAAGATATAAAGAAGTTGTAATAGAACATGAGAGTCATAATATTGGTCGGGCTTTTATTCCTAAAGAGGTTTATACAAACCTTATGGATGGGGAGATGATTATTTTAGAGCGACCAATAGCTCAGAGAATTGATGTAAGTTATGATGAGTATGTGATTAAAGCACAAGAAGACTATATCGCAACATATGGGGGAGAAGGTATACCAAAGTGGGTAGAAGATGTCTCTAAGGGCTTAAGTAAGATAAAAAAACGCCTAGGGGATGAAAACTATACTAATATTAATATAATTTTTACAGATGCTAGTAATACAGATGATAAAGCTCTAAAAGAAGAAATGTATAAGAAGTTTATTGGAGAATTACTTGAGAAGTATTATGACCCAATGTATCAGTTTCAAATAGATAAAACTACGATTCCACTTCTATTTAAAGGAAGTGAAGAAGAAATAATAGAGTTCTTAGAAAAAAGAGCTTCTTAAAGCAGAGCTATTTTCATCAAGATATAATCTCTTTTAAGATAAAATTGTATAATTATTTAAACAGAGAAATTTCAAGGAACTAGCATAATGAAAAGAGCATTAGTAAGTGTAAGTGATAAAGCGGGAATTGTTGAGTTTTGTAACTCTTTAGTAAAAAATGGTTATGAGATTATTTCAACTGGTGGAACTTATAAGAAGTTAGTTGAAGCAGGAATAGCGGCTATTGAAATTGATGAGGTGACAAAGTTTCCTGAGTGTTTTGAAGGCCGTGTTAAAACTTTAAATCCTTATGTTCATGGTGGTATCCTTCACCGTCGTGATAAGCAGTCTCATCTTGACCAAGCAAAAGAGCTTGGTGTTGAGTCTATTGATTTAGTGTGTGTAAACCTTTACCCATTTAAAGAGACTATTGAAAAAACTGATGACTTTGATGAGATTATCGAGAACATTGACATCGGCGGACCAGCTATGGTTCGCTCTGCTGCGAAAAACTTTGATGCAGTTATCATTGTTACAAATGTAGAAGATTACACTGAAGTAATTGATGCAATAGAGAATGAAAAAAATACTAAAGATTTCCGTCGTGGTTATATGATAAAAGCTTACGAGCATACAGCAGCTTATGACTCAATGATAGCTAACTATATGAATGAGCGTTTTAACGGTGGTTTCGGTGAAAAACAATTCGTTGTTGGAAACAAAGTTATGGATACTCGTTATGGTGAAAACCCTCATCAAAAAGGTGCACTTTACGAGTTTGATAATCATTTTGCAAACAACTTCACAACACTTAAAGGTGAAGCAAGTTTTAACAATTTAAACGACCTTAATGGTGCTGTTAAAATTGCGGCTGGTTTTGGCGAAGAAAATGTTGTTTGTATCTCTAAACATGGAAATCCTTGTGGTGTTGCAATTAAAGACACACTTCTTGAAGCTTATACTGAAGCACTTAAATGTGATCCAGTGTCTGCGTTTGGTGGCGTTGTAGCTGTTAATGGTACTGTAAACGCAGAGTTAGCAGAAAAAATGAATGAGATTTTCTTAGAAGTTGTTATCGCTGGTCGTATAACTCCCCAAGCTCAAGAAGTATTTGCTAAGAAAAAACGTATCAAACTTTTTGAAATGGGTGCTGACAAGTTAGTTCTTGCAAATGATAAAAAAGACTTCAAACATGTTGATGGCGGATTTGTATTCCAAGATGCAGATATGGTTGGCGTTGACGAAGTGAAAAATGCTAAGTTAGTATCTAAAATAGCAGCAAAGAGTCAAGATATGAAAGATATGGAGATAGCTTATAAGATAGCAAGTCTTACAAAGTCTAACTGTGTTGTATATGTTAAAAACTCTGCAATGGTAGCTGTTGGTATGGGTATGACTTCTCGCGTTGATGCTGCTCAATGTGCTCTTAAAAAAGCAAAAGATATGGGTCTTGATGTAACAGGTGCAGCTCTTGCATCTGAAGCATTCTTCCCGTTCCGTGATAGTATCGATGCAGCGGCGCAAGCTGGTGTGAAGAATATTATCGAGCCTGGTGGAAGTATTCGTGATCAAGAGATTATTGATGCTGCAAATGAGTTTGGTATGAGTTTATACTTCTCAGAAATCCGTCACTTCTTACATTAAAATCAAAATAGCGACGTATTTGCTTCGTCGCTACATTCGTCATGTG
>DDCH01000010.1:115129-121095 GCA_002335055.1 Sulfurimonas sp. UBA2011
TCACTCTTTTGATTTTACAATAACTTCTTTGATTTTTAACCTTGATTGACATAGACTCAACTCTTGTGATATAATTGCACTAATAAACAATATTAACAACTATATAGATATAAAAAGGAATATGAGTGCCAAAATCATTATACACAACATTAGAAATTAACGAGAGTGCAAGCGAATCAGAGATAAAAAAAGCCTATAGAAAACTAGCACGTCAGTATCATCCAGATGTAAACAAAGACCCTGCAGCAGAAGAGAAATTCAAAGAGATAAATTCAGCATATGAAATTCTTAGTAATAAAGAGAAAAAACAACAGTACGATATGCAAGGTGACGCAATGTTTGGTGGTCAAAACTATCACGACTTCTCCCGTAGTCATGGTGGAGCAGGTTCTGGAAGTATGGAAGATATACTCCGTGAAATGTTTGGTGGTGCTGGAGGCGGTGGTTTTGGTGGCGGAGGATTCCAGCAAGAAGTAAATCTTGATATGGAAACAAAAGTTACTATTCCTTTTGTTGTTTCTATTCTTGGAGGAAGCCACTCCGTTGCTGTCAATGGAGATAGATTTGACATCAAAATTCCTGCTGGAGTAAACAGTGGTGAAAAGATGAGAGTTAAAGGAAAAGGTCATGCTCAGGGTGCTAGAGTTGGAGATCTTTTCTTAAAAATCACAGTTTCATCAAGTCCTGAGTATGTAAGAGAAGGGGATGACTTAGTTAAAACTTTTGATGTTCCTCTATCAGCTGCACTTTTTGGTGAAAAAATAGCGATAGAAACACTAGAAAAAGAGATAAAACTCAAAGTTCCTCAAAACACAAAAAATGGACAGCGTTTTCGTGTAAAAGAAATGGGTGCTATGAACCGTAAAACAAAAACTCGTGGTAACCTCTACTTAAAAGCAAATATAGTTTTACCAAGTATTGATGATTTAGATGAAGACTTAGTTGAGATGATGAAAGAGAAACTTCCTAAGGAGTAAGAGATGATACATAATTATGATGAACCAGTGTATCTAATAAGTATAGTGTCAAAGATACTTGATATTCACCCTCAAACATTGAGACAGTATGAGCGTGAAAACCTTATCTGTCCATCGCGTTCAAATGGTCGCATACGACTCTATTCTCAACGAGACATTGATAAGATAAAACTAATACTACGTTTAACTCGTGAACTTGGTGTTAATCTTGCTGGGGTTGATATTATCCTACGTTTAAAAGGGAATGTTGATGCGATGGAAAAAGAGATAGCTGAACTCAGATATGAGGTAAACCGTGCAACAAATGCACACTCTGTCTCACCAGACAAGGCACTTGTTACAACTCGTAGTGTTTATGAAATGATTATATTCCAAGACTAAAAAAGAGTAGTTTACTCTTTAAGTCTTTTTATATCTGCTCCAACACCTTTGAGCTTCTTCTCTAAAGCATCATATCCACGGTCTAGATGATAGATACGGTGTATATTTGTCTCACCATTTGCCACTAATGCTGCTAAAACAAGTGCTGATGAAGCTCGGAGGTCCGTAGCCATAACATCAGTTCCACTTAGTTTTGTTTTACCACTTACAGTTGCTGTATGACCATTAAGTGTTATATCTGCACCCATACGTTGCAGCTCACTCACATGCATGAAACGGTTTTCAAAAAGTCTCTCTTCAATGATAGAAACACCATCTGCTTGTGTAGCTAATGCCATAAACTGTGCTTGCATATCTGTTGGAAATGCAGGGTACTCTTGAGTGATGATTTTCACAGCTTTTATGTTTTTTGCAGGGTGAATAGTAATAGTGTCATCTGTAAGTGTAAAACTACTTCCCATCTCTTCGAGTTTAGATAAAACAGCACCTAAGTGGCGAGGTTCTACACTTGTAAGAGTGATTTGTGACTTAGTAATAGCACCAGCACAAAGATAAGTTCCAGCTTCTATACGATCAGGGATAATACTAAAGTCAACGATGTCTATAAGTTCTCCCGCTGTTCCGTGTATAGTTAGTACAGCTGTGCCAATTCCTTCTATTTTTACACCACTTTCATTGAGTACTTCACAAAGTTGTACTACTTCAGGCTCAAGTGCTGCATTTGTAATAGTAGTCTTACCATTTGCAAGTGCTGCTGCCATTACGATATTGGCTGTTCCTGTAACTGTAATCTTATCAAAGATTATGTTACAGCCTTGGAGACCTTTTGGTGCTCTAGCTTCTATATATCCAGCTTTTATCTCAATTGTAGCACCCATTTGTTCTAATGCTTTGAGGTGAAGGTCAATAGGACGCTGACCAATAGCACAACCACCAGGAAGAGAAACTTCACAGTGACCAAAACGAGCGAGTATTGGACCCAAAACTAAAATTGAAGCACGCATAGTTTTAACTATGTCGTAAGTTGCTTTTGTCTCATGGAGAGGTTTTGTGTCAACAACTACTTTTTCATCTAAAAAGCTTACAGTTGCACCGAGATTTGTAAGTAGTTTTAGTAAAGTTCTTATATCAACTACATGTGGTAGGTTCCTGATATTTACATTGTTTTTTGCGAGGATAGTCATCGCGATAAGAGGAAGAGATGCATTCTTTGCACCTGAGATGTTGATTGTACCTGAGAGTGAATCAACACTCTGTGCTTTTAAGTAGTCCATATGTCTCTTTAGTTAAAATTTATTTATGTTATTATATCTAATTAATTTTGATATAATTTTAATTATAAATATACGAAGGAAATAGTGATGAGTTCAGCTTTAGATAGATTAAAAAATCTTACAAATAAAATATCGAGTTATGAACTCACACGCAAGAATAATATGACTCAACTTAGAGAGTTGTTTATTACAATTGGTATAGATAAAAAAATAGATACATTTGAAGATCTTTTTTTATTTAAGGCGATTAACCTCTCTGGTGCTTCACTCTTAGAAGGTAATCTAGGTGAGATAAAAGAGGGTAAGTACTTACAAATTTTAGCAATTAGTTATGATAAAAATGCGAAGGTAAAAAGTAAAAACACTTCTTTAGCCTACTTTGGTAGAGTTGAGAGTGTAGAGTGTGATTTAAAAGATAGAGTAGTTGAATTTATCATTCGATATAGATTTGAGAAGAGTTTTATGACACTAGAACATTATAATGGTATGCTGAGTGATTTTGGAAAAAAGAGTGAGTAAGTTTTATCTTTATATCTGGTGGAGATGGGCCCTTCATTTAACATTTAGTAGTGTTTTATCTTCTCTGTTTTTAGCTACTCTTATCAGTATGTATTTATATGTTTCACAAGGAATGCAGCCTATCACACTAGAAGTAAAAGAAGTACTCTTTGATATAACAAGGTTAGTAAAATGCTAATTTTTTTTGATACTGAAACTACAGGACTTAGTACCGAGGATGTTATCTGTTCAGTAGCATTTGTTGATGATGACACTTATGCGTATGAGTTAATGAATGAGGGTAAAAAAATATCTGCAGAGGCATCAAGTGTACATCATATAACAAATGAGATGATAAAAGATAAAACAAGTTTTAAAAAGAGTAGCATTTATAAATACTTAGAGATGCATAATTCTGATGAAAACACTCTTGTCGCACATAATATCCAGTTTGATTTAGAGATGTTAGTTAAAGCAGGTTTTTTATGGAAGGGTGGAGTGATAGATACACTACGAGTAAGTAAACATCTTATAGGTGAGTGTGAAGGCTTTTCTCTGCAACTCCTACGTTATGAGTTAAAACTTTATCGGGGAGAAAAAAAACTCCAAGAACAGTATGGAATTAAAGATGCTTTAGTTGCACATAATGCTTTAAGTGATGCTCTTGTTACAAAACTTCTCTTTATATATCTTAGAGATATGGCAAGTGAAGAAGAGATGCATGCTCTTAGTTTTAAAGAGGTACTTTTAGAAAAGTTCTCTTTTGGCAAACATAAGGGTAAGTATATAGAAGAGGTATGTATAAATGATACCTCTTATGCTCAGTGGTTACTGAGTAGTGACACAGATGAAGATATTAAATATAGCATAAACTATTATTTACAAGGAAATAAATGAAAATAGCAGCACAGTGTAGTTCACCACTTCTACAGAAGTCTCTAGAACTTTTTTTAGATAAACACTTAAGCTCTTATAATAAGTGTGATATTGTCGTGCGCGATGAGCCTTGTTTAAATGATGAACGTTGTTTTTATATTAGCAGTGATGAAAAAGCAGATTTGAAAAAACCTTTTTCTAAGTCACAGCTCATTTTAGCTCTAGAGAAGCGTTATGCTATCTTAAACCCTCAAAGTGATAGTGATAGTGATAGTGTTAGTGAAGATAGTTCACAAACACAAGACCCTGCGATGGACTTTACTATATTAGAAAAAAGAATAGAGTCCTTAACACAAGAATACCAATCAAATATAATACGAGCAGTAAAAGCATTTTATGAAAAATAACAGTAAAAAATTTACAAAAAAAATCATTAGTGGAAAGTTTAAGGGTAAAATCCTAAAACTACCAAGTAAAACAACTACAAGAAGTTCAAAAACAATAGTATTAGAATCTTTTTTTAATACCTTACAGTTTGAGATAATAGATGCAAATTTTGTTGAGGTCTTCTCAGGAAGTGGTTCTATAGGTTTAGAAGCACTGAGCCGTGGAGCCAAAAGTATACAGTTTATGGAACAAGATAGGGATGCCCTTAAAACACTCAAAGAAAATATCTCACAAACAGATCCAAATTCTTGTAGTGTATATGGGGGAAATAGTTTTGAGAACATAAATGCAGTTGTAGCAAAACTCAAAAAACAAGGTGAAGATGCCTACTTTTATGTAGATCCTCCTTTTAGTATTCGTGAGGGAATGGAAGAAATTTATGATAAAACTATGAATCTTATAAAGTCCTTACCCCAAGAATGTGTGAAAATGATAATAATTGAGCATATGACAGGTTTAGAAATAGCTGATGAGATAGGTGTATTTCACATCATAAAAAGTAAAAAGTTTGGAAATACAAGCCTCACGTACCTCACCGCAGAGTAAAGTGGAATAAATATTGCTATTTCTTGAGTAATTCAAGGATTATAATGAAATATTTTTTACTCTCACTTCTTCTTCTCTCAGCACTAAACGCAACTAAAATCAATGATGTCTCAAATATCGTTGGTGCGAGAGAAAATCAACTTATCAGTTATTCTCTTGTTGTTGGTTCAATAAAAATTGATAAAGATTTAGTGATAGGTCTTAATAAAAATGAAATTTATCCAAAAGAGGGTACAACAACAGTTGCAAACCTTGTGCATTCTCTTCAAAATATGGGTGCTTCTCCAAAAGATATCATCTCTATACTTGAAGCTATGAAAAGTGCTGGAAGCATAGTATCTGACTTGGTGGCAATGTAATGTACGGCATGAATAGCATAACAAATACAGCACAATTAACAATACAAAATACAAATATCCCTAAGATAAATGAAAATGTAGATGACAAAGAACTACGTGCTCAGACTGATGCATTTGAAGCTGTTATCATTAAGATGTTAATGGATAATGCAGCAAAAAATGATAATGATATTTTTTCAACTCAAAAAGATCCAGGTGAGAAAATATACAAGTCAATGTATCGAGATGAACTGAGTAAAGCAAGTGCAGGGGACTTTGGTTTCTCACAAATGTTATATGAGTATTTAAGTCGAGAAAAGTGAGTAAATACACTTTAGTAAATGAAGAATTTGCCGATATAGAAGTATAAAGGATAAATTATGATTTCACAAACAAATAGTTCAGCAATTGCTGCAGCTTATCCAAACAAAGCTAGCGATGTTAAAGAACAAAAACAGACCCAAACTATCTCATCTCATGGAGAGGCAAAAAAGGTTGATGAACTCAAAAAGTCAATAGACTCAGGCGAGTACAAAGTAGATATTGAAGCCTTATCTCAAAAGATGGCGGATTCTTTACTGTAAAAATATAAAGTAAAACAGGAGTTAGATATGTTATCACATTATTTA
>DDCH01000003.1 GCA_002335055.1 Sulfurimonas sp. UBA2011
GTGACCCCGAGGAGAATTGAACTCCTGTGACATGGATGAAAACCATGGATCCTAACCGCTAGACGACGGGGCCACTCTTGTAGTTGTTATGGTGTCCTGTGATGGATTCGAACCATCGGCCACATCATTAAAAGTGACGTGCTCTACCAGCTGAGCTAACAAGACTTAGTCTCTTATTGTTAAGAGGTCGAAATTATAGACAAATAGACAAAGGATGTCAAGACTATGGGACATGAATTGTGATATTTGTTAAATTAAGTTTTATGTTTACATAATACAGAATTAATTTTGATAAAATAAGATTAATGAATTACTATAGTTTTGAATACCCATACCTCATTCTTTTACTTATTCCTATCATCTGGTGCCTATATAGATGTAGAGAGTACCTCAAACAACGGTACTTTGTACATTTACAGTTTTTGCCTGTTAAACACAGCTTTATGAAAATAGAGTGGATAGTTAAAATTCTTATTTTTATACTACTGTGTATAGCACTTGCTTCACCTATCATCATAGATAAGTCAAATCCTCTTAATCGGTTCGGAAAAGATATAGTCTTAGTTATAGATGCAAGTGGTTCAATGAATGCATCAGGCTTTGATGTTGAAGATGAGTTTAGTCAAGGAGAGAGACTCTCACGATTTTCTCTTACTAAAATAGTGGCTAAAAAGTTTATACTTAGTCGTGAGAGTGACAATGTTGGAATAGTTCTGTATGGAGACTTCGCCTTCATCGCTTCACCTATTACTTATGAAAAAGAGATAGTAGTGGATATGCTTTCTTACCTTAGTGAAGGTATGGCTGGTCAAAACACAGCGATAGGTGAGGGTATAAGTATGGGTGTGAGAGCTTTTAAACACTCACAAGCAAAAAATAAAGTGATGATACTACTGAGTGATGGAGAACATAACAGTGGTTCTATCTCACCAAAGGATGCTTTAGTACTAGCAAAGAATGTAGGTATTAAGATTTATACTATTGCTATAGGCGAAGCAGACTCTAGCTTGATGCAAAAGATTGCTAAAGAGAGTGGGGGAGTTTACTATAGTGCTGTGAGTGCTAAAGAGTTACAAAATATATATACTGCGATAGATAGACTCGAATCATCAAAAATTAGCTCAAAAGAGTATAAGTTAAAAGAGTACTATTTTCAAAGTTTACTACTTCTAGCCTGCGGTCTTTTACTTTTTTTACTTTTTAGAGAGATAAAGAGATGAGTATAATAAGCCCTGAGTACCTTTGGCTCTTACTCTTTTTAGCCGCTGCATTTGTGAAAAAAGACTTTAGAGCACTGCGTTTAACATCATATGGTTACATACTAAGTTTTGTGTTTATAGTTTTGGCTCTCACTCGTCCAGTCATAGAAAAAGAGGGTATTTCAAAGATTTTAGGACTTGATCTTTAAGCTCATATATACCCATTAATGGAGCTCAGTTTCGCCGTTGCCAAATTCATGGCAAGGTGTTTTATTTGTGCTATGAAATCCCAGTGTTATCAAAATCAAAACGGAGGGAAAGGTGCGACTTTTATATGTAATGGATCCCATGTGCGCTTGGTGCTATGGTTTCGAACCAGAATTAGAAGAATTTTTAAAAAAAAATTCCTCGATAGAAGTAGATTGGATAATGGGTGGCTTGGCTGTGGATACCAATTATCCTATGGATGAAAAGCTAAAACAGACTATTTCCTCCTATTGGTATGAGATAGAAAAAAAGACACATCTGACTTTTAATCATGATTTTTGGAAACTCAATACACCCTATCGTTCAACCTACCCTGCTTGCCGTGCTATCATTTCAGCGGAAAGTTTAAAAACAAGAAGTGCTCACCAAATGGTCAAGGCCATTCAATCAGCTTATTACCTGGAAGCCAAAAATCCCTCATTAGAAGAAACATTAGTTGCCTGTGCAAGCTCAATTGGTTTGGATGAAAATCAATTTTTGGAAGTTTTTAAATCAGAAGAAACTGAAGAACAATTTCAACAACATTTACGTCTCACTTATCAATTGCAGGCAAGGGCATTTCCCGCCCTTTTTTATATCGATGACAAGAACCAAGCCCACCCCTTGACTCTGGGTTATACTCAAGCTGCTAATCTGGAGCAGCGGTTTAATAATATAAAGGGAAAATGATTTAAGAACTTTGAAGTGATAAGAAGATTCTCTTCCTTACATTCCAGTGTGAAAAATAACTGATCAAGAATCCGGGGACAGTATATTAATTAAAATAAAAAGATAGAATGACCTGGCAAGGATTAAAACTAAACTAGTAAATAAGAGGACTACCGATTAAAAAAAACCTTACAAGTATAGTTCTTCTTTTAGTAGTTACACTACTTGACTTAAGTGCATCTACATACTAGTGGAGTGCTAAAGTAGATAAAAAAACAGCATATGTAAATGAGGAAATTTTACTTACTTACTTATGTGAGTTTAGTAATGCAAGTGAGCTTTACACTATAGACTTTAATCCCGTACAAGATAACGAACACTTTAGTATCAAACTTTTAAAAGAGCACCAAGTGCTAAAAAACTCAAGAAGAGTGAACAGTTATGAGTTTATAGCATATGTAAAAAGAGAAGGCAGAATCTCTTTTGATTTTGATTTAGTTATGAAAAAGACAACACAGGAGTCTATCAACTCGACAACTACTGGGCATTATGATGATTCGAAGGTTGAATCATTTATATCTACTCCTGTGAAACAGTTACCTCTCTCAATAAACATTAAAGATACCCCCTCAAAACTTGTTGGAGAGTTTACTCTAAAAGTCAAACAAGAAATACCAAAGCTTACAGCCTACCAGCCTTATAATTTGGAGATACAGATATATGGAATTGGAAACTTCTCAAGTATAGAACCTATTCATTTTATCATTGACGGTGTTAAGGTATTTACACAAGGTACAGTTTTAAAGACAGACTTTTCGCAAGATGGCGAAAAAGGTATTTGGAGTCAGAAGTTTTCCTTTGTGAGTGAGAAATCATTTGTAATACCTGAGGTGTCTATCGAGTACTTTGATGTAAAAATAGGTACATTAAAGGTGCTAAGACTTAATGCAGTGAATGTAATTGTAGAAAGGGATGTGTATAAAAAAGAAGTGATACTTGATATACAAGAAAAAAAAGATTATTTATACAAAGAGGAGTACTTGTATTATCTACTAATCTTTTTACTTGGCTTTTTATTGGCAAAAATTAAACTAAATATCTTTAAACCACAAAGGACAGAGGAAGAGCTTTTCCTAAAATCCATTAAAGAGACGACTTCTTTAGAAAAATTATGTTTTCTTTTAGTGAGTAAAGATGTAAAAAAGTATGAAGAACTTATCTCTAAAATAGAGTCAAAAGAACTAAGATCTTTAAAAAAAGCTAAACATATAACTATGCGTTTCATAACGATTTACCACAAGTGATTATACTTACACCATAAATATATTGAGGTGTTGTGTATGATAAGTAAGATTCAAAAAGTTAAAGCAGAAGTTGCAAAAGTAGTTGTTGGTCAGGAGAAGATGATAGACTCTCTTCTTATAGCACTTTTATGCGAGGGTCATATCCTCATAGAAGGTGTTCCAGGTCTGGCAAAAACTACTACTGTAAATGCTCTAAGTAAAGCACTAGGACTTAACTTCAAGCGTGCTCAGTTCACACCTGACTTACTACCATCAGATATCTTAGGTGCAGAGATCTATGACCCTCAAAACAATCAGTTTAAAATCAAAAAAGGTCCTATCTTTACTAACCTTTTACTTGCAGATGAGATTAACCGTGCTCCTGCTAAAGTTCAGTCTGCTTTACTTGAAGTAATGCAAGAAAAACAAGTGACACTGGGTGATACTACTTTTAAACTTGACCCTCCATTTTTTGTTATGGCTACACAAAACCCAGTTGAACAAGAGGGTGTTTACCAACTCCCAGAAGCACAACTTGACCGTTTTATGCTTAAACTTATTGTAGATTATAATACTAAAAGCGAAGAGCTTGAAATTGCTCGTCGTATATCTAGTGGAGACTTCCAAGAGATAAACGCAGTTCTTAGTGCAGACGAACTAGCTGAACTCAAAGCAAGTATAAAAAGTATTCATGTAGATGTTGAGGTTGAAGAGTATATGATTGAACTCGTAAACGCAACTAGAAATCCAAAAGAGTATGGACTTGAAGAAATAGAAGAGTTTATACAGTTTGGAGCAAGTCCTCGTGTGAGTATAGATATGTTTAAGGCGGTAAAAGCGATGGCATTTATGCGCGGTAAAGATTTTGTAACACCTATAGATGTTGCCTACATTGCAAAAGAGCTAATGAGACATAGAATAGTTCTTACTTATGAAGCAGAAGCTGAGGGTGTAACAACGGATGAAATTATCCAAAAAGTATTAGAAACTGTATCAATTCCATAAGGTCTTATCTTGAGTAAACTACAAAAAATTCTAGTTCGTGCACGCCGCCAAGTGTTTTCAGAAATGGTTGGAAATAATCCTTCTATTTTCGTAGGTGAGGGTTATGACTTTATAGAACTACGTGAGTATATGCTAGGGGATGATATCCGTCATATTGATTGGAATATCACAGCAAAACTTCAGACACCTTACATAAAAATTTTCCGAGAAGAGAGAGAATTAAATGTTGTTATAGTCTCAGTACTTAATGGAAGTGTACACTTTGGGTCCAAAAAATTTAAACAAGAGACAATAGCAGAAGTATCTGCACTTCTTAGTTTTTCTACACTTAAAAACGGTGATCTTCTTAGTTCATATATATTTACAGACCGAATGATAAGTCATACAAAACCGAGTAAAAAACTCCACCAAATACAAAAAAATGTAGATGAGATTTTAAACTTTGATGCCATAGGCGAAAGACTAGACTTTAAAGTACTCTCCGACACACTTTTTAGAAGACTCAAACGCAAGTCTCTCATTTTGGTCGTAGGTGACTTTTTTGAGATACCTGACTTTAAACTTTTAGCAAAAAAACATGAAGTTATTGCTCTCATTGTTCGTGATCACTTAGAAGAAAAACCACCAAAAATGGGATTTTCATCTTTAGTTGATCCTGAGAGTGGGGCTACTTTAGAAGGTGACTTTAATGCTTCAAGTGTAGAGACTTATGCTAAAAGAGTGCATGCACATGATAGAGCACTTTATAGACAACTTAGAAAAGACCAGATACGATTTACTAAGATTTATACAGATACAAATGCGAGTGTGGCACTTCGTAGACTTTTTGAGGGAAAATAATTGCAAACAAAAGACATACCACTTCATGACATTAAACCTCTTATCGAGATACAAGAGTACTCTTTATACTCCTTTATAGCACTTGTCCTTCTAGTATCTGTAATGATTTTAGGACTTATCTATTTTGTATATAAATATATAAAAAATAGAAATAGTTTTAACATTAGAGCTGAACATTTAACACTTTTAAAAGTATGTAATTTAAATGATACAAAAAAAGCAGCTTATGAAATCACACTGTATGGTGCTACTTTTAGTACTGACAATCAAGAGAATCAAAGAACTTATGAAATTTTAGTAGAAGAGTTAGAGACTTATAAATATAAAAAAGATGTTGAAAGTTTTAATGAGGAGACTAAATGCAGTATAGGGAATTATATAGGAATGCTAGATGTTTGATGGTGTGTATTTAGAATACCCATATGTCTTGTCAGTTATAATTTTGTTTATTGCTTGTGAGTTTTTTTGTAAGATGAAACTCCCTTCTTTTTACTTTCCACATGCAGCTCAGTTCATGCAAAAAGGTGTAAGTAGTTCAAATATACCTCTTATACTAAAGTACTTAGGCATCATTATGATGATTATTGCATTGAGCTCCCCTGTAAAAGATGAACCTTATGAGTTAGAGCCAAAAAAAGGGCATGAGATAGCTATTATTATCGATGCCTCACAGTCTATGCAAGCTCGTGGGTTCGATAAGGGAGATTCTAGTAAAAACCGTTTTGATGTAGTCAAACTCATTGTTGGAGATTTTATAAACAAAAGAAAGAGTGATAACATGGGGCTTGTAGTTTTTGGTGCTTATTCTTTTATAGCCTCTCCTCTTACTTATGATGAAAACATTTTAGCTCGAATAGTCTCACAACTTCAAATCGGTATGGCTGGAAAATATACAGCACTTTATGAGTCACTAGCTCAGGGAGTGAATTTACTTAAGATGAGTGAGTCAAAATCAAAAATAGCTATTTTACTTACGGATGGTTACTCTTCACCAAACATAGATAAAATCCCACTTGATGTTGCAATAGATATGGCAAAAAAAGAGGGTGTAAAAGTCTATCCTATAGGGATAGGAAGTCCAAATGAATACAACGCTGCAGTACTACTAAAAATAGCAGAAGAGACTGGAGGGGTTGCCTTTGGTGCTTCTAATGGTGATGAGTTAAAAGCAGTGTATGAAAAGATAGATGAACTTGAAAAGGTAGAGATAAAAAGTGAATCGTATACATATCTTAATTACTACTATACTTATCCACTTTTTGTTGCACTACTTTCTTTAATGCTTTATATCTATGTGAGAAATAAAAATGGGAGTCAGAGCTAATGAGTTTTTTACATCCAGAGTTTTTATACTATATCTTAGTTCCAATGTTGATTCTTTTTGCCTTACTTCTGAGTAAAAAATCAACACAAGAGACTTACTTTAGTAGTGAGGTGATGGATAAATTAAGAGTTACAGTTAATACTTTAACACTGCATGTCCGTAACTGGCTCTTTTTAGGAGTGGGAGTTTTGATACTTATAGCTTTGAGTGGGCCTATAATAGATGAAGGAACTGTAGAAGTTAAAGCAAAAAGTGCTGACATAATGATCGCACTTGATATATCTGATTCGATGTTGGCTGAGGATGTTTACCCAAATCGTCTCAGACTTGCTAAACAAAAAGCACTTGAGTTACTAAAACTAGCACCAACTGAGCGAATAGGAGTGATAGGATTTGCAAAAAACTCCTACCTTGTCTCTCCTCTTAGTTTTGATAGTTATGCAGTTGCATTTTTACTAAGAGAACTCAGAACTGACTCTATAACAGAAAAAGGTACAAACTTTCTCTCTATGCTTAATGTTGTAGATAAGAGTATCAAAAAAGAGTCTAAAAAATATTTACTTATTTTAAGTGATGGTGGAGATAAAAAAGATTTTAAAAATGAGATAACATTTGCAAATGAGAAAAATATAGTAGTTTTTGTTTTGGCTATAGGAACTACAAAAGGTGCACCTATTAAAAGAGCAGATGGTTCGTTTTTAAAACAAAATACAAAAATATTAATCTCAAAACTCAATGAAAATATCAGCACATTAGCAACTAAAACTGGTGGTGTTTATATACCTAGTGTAAATTCAAACACAGACATCAAAGCAATGCTCAGAGAAATAGAAGCAAAGAGCGAGAAAAAAGAGTTAAAGTCTCAAGAGATACAACGATATATCCCGCTTTTTTATTTTCCTCTAGGTTTAGCACTTTTTCTTTTACTCATTGCTACATCTTCTTTTGGTAAGAATTCAAAGAAAAATATAGCGACTGGACTCATGATGGTGTTTACATTTGCTCTAACACAAGATGTTCAAGCAGGAGTAACAGACTTTATGCTTTTAGATAAGGCGAAAAAAGCATATGAAACACAGGAGTATGAGAAGGCTGAATTCTTATATGAGAAGTACTCTAAAAAAAGTCAAAGTGCAGAAGTAGATTATAATATTGCTAATACACTGTATAAACAGAAAAAATATAAAAAAGCTCAAGAATTATATGAAAAGATTCATTTTGATGATGCACAAAAACAGGCAAAAAACTATGCTAATCTTGGAAACTCTTATGTAAAATCTGAAACTGAAGAAGGACTTCAAAAAGCAGCCCAGGCTTTTGAAAAATCTTTGGAGATAGAAGAAAATAAAGATGTAAGAGATAATCTTGAAGCAGTAAAAAAAGCAATAAAACAAAAAGAAGATAAAGAGAAAAATAAAAAAGACAAATCTGATAAAGATGAAAAGAAAGAGAAGTCTGATAAATCAGAGCAAAAAGATGAGTCTGAAGCTAAAAATAAAGACTCTAAAGATGATAAAAAATCAGATAAAAAAAGTGAAGACAAGAAAAAAGAGCAAGAAAAATCTCAAGACAAAAAGAACGAAGAACAAAAGAAAAAAGAAAAGACTAAAGAAAAGGCTAAAGAGCTCGAAAATAATACTACTTCACAGCAACAGAGTCAGCTAAAAGACAAAAAAAATGTAATGAGTGATGAAGAAGAGAAAAAATGGTTAAAAAAGCTCTCTAAAAAGCAGAGTACTTTTCTTTATAGACTAAATGATGAGAATAAATTTGAGGATAACACAGATGAAAAACCTTGGTAAGATACTAATATTTTTAATACTTTTTTTAAATACACTTCATGCCGGTGTAACAGCAAGTGTAACAGCAAGTGATGTGTATGTAGGAGATAGTATAAGCTATGTACTAAGTATCACGGGTTCAGATGTAGATAAACCTACTATAAGTGATATATGTGGTAATGAGATCACAGCTACTGGTTCACAAACGAGTATTATATCAATGAACGGAGAGTATAAAAAGACTTATAGCCTTTCATATCAGTTTACACCTAAACAAAGCTGTACTGTAGATAAAGTAGCAGTTAACATTGATGGAAAAATTGAATACTCCAACAGTGTAGATGTAAATGTTCTCCAAAGAACTCAGGACTTGAATGGAGACTTTTTATTAGAGTTTGAGAGTTCCGCACAAGAGCTTTTTATAGGGGAACCATTTAGTCTTACCCTGCTACTTAAACAAAAAAGAGGTGCACAAGTAGTTGACAATAAATTTACAGCTCCAGAGTTTAAAGGTTTTTGGCTTAAGTCTGAATCCAAGCCTCAAAGAACGCAAGGTACTGAGTATCTGACTACGAAGGTTGTGTATGAGTTAGCACCACAAAGAGAAGGTAAGCTTAGTATAAAAGCAGCTGAGCTAAAAATTGCTTCAAGAATTGGTGTAAATAATTGGAATGCTAGGAGTCCTCAAGTGAGATGGAGAACATACTATTCCAATGAGATAGATATCACAGTAAAAGCTCTCCCTTTTGATGTTAAAATCGTAGGTGATTTTACTATTGAAGCAAGTGTAGATAAACAAGAAATCAATCCAAATGAAGCACTTAATTTAAAGCTAGATATACAAGGTACAGGTAACTTTGAAGATATAGAGAATTTTAAACCCTTTATAGCTGATGTAAATATTTTTGATGAGAAAATACAATATTTAAAAAATAGCCTGAGCCAAAAGATTATTTTTGTAAGTGAGCAAGATTTTACTATCCCTGCATTTGAACTAAAGTATTTTGATGTAAAGACACAAAAGATTAAAACTATACAAACTGAGCCAATAAAGATAAAGGTAAATGGTCATGTGTTAAAAAAAGAACTAAGTATAACTAGAGAGAAGCAAAGTACTCACGAAATGCTTGAGGGCACAACAAAGATAGAGATAGGAGAAAAGAATAATTATCTTTATATCTCTATAGCTTTTTTCTCAGGACTTCTAATGGGGATATTAGCCATCCTTTTTAAGAGCAAAGTGTCCTCTAGAAATAGAAAAATATTTGATGTAAAAGATGAGAAAGTCTTACTCATTAAACTTATGCCTTATAAAGATAAGGATAAAAATGTTGAGGGTTTAGTGAGTGTTTTAGAAAATAATATTTACTCTAAAGAAAAAGTATTATTAGATAAGAAGAAATTAAAAGAAGTTATTAAAAAGTACGATATTTCTTAGTCTAAAATATCGTGTAACTTGTTAGCATCAAGCATCTCTTGATGTACTTTGTCCCAGTCGTTACTTTCTATAGCACTCTTTAAGTGTGCTAACTCATCTTGAAAAATTGTTATAGACTCTAAAAGGTTAGTTTTATTTTGTCTAAAGATATCTTCCCACATATAAGGTGAACTTTTTGCTAAACGACTCATAGAGCGGTATCCACCAGCAGCAAGTGCTAAAATATTATGTTTATTTTCTTGGCGCATGACCGTGTTAGCTATAGCATATGATACTGCATGGGGCATATGTGAGATAAATGCTGCATGTCTATCGTGTTCAACTGCACGCATGAAAGCTTGTCTCATGTTTAGAGATGAAAAAATCATTTTTGCTGTTTCTGCTTGATGTTTACCGCTATCTTCTAAGTCACAAAGTACTACAACCTTGTCTTCATAAAGTCCTTCTACTGCGGCAAGTGGACCAAAGTTTTCAGTACCTGTCATCGGGTGTGCTGCAACAAAGCTTTTACGAATTTTAGCTGGAACACTTTGGACAATTTTTTCTTTAGTACTTCCAAGGTCAATGATAGTTGTCTCTTCACTAATATCTGTTAAGTCCTGGAGTGTTGCTATTAACCCATCAACGGGAATAGCTAAAAAGATAACATCACACTTTTTAACTTCAGCAAAACTGGCGATACTGTTTACAAGTCCTAACTTCATTGCTTGCTCGGTATGCTCTTCATTATGATCATATCCGACAATATCTGTGACATACTTTTTCTGTTTGAGACTCATGGCAAGAGAGCCACCCATCAGTCCAAGCCCAATTATCGCTATTTTCATATTTAATCTTTTATTTTTATTTGTCAAATTATACACATTTTAATTTAAATCTAACAATATAACAAAATATTACTAGGGTCTATTTACTTACTATTAATCAGATTAAGGGTAAAATCACTACTAATTTTAACCCTGGAAGTTCAATGAAGATATTTTTACCCCTCTTTTTAGTATTTTTTACTCTTAACCTTTTTGCACAAACACTCGACTCTATTAAATTTGAAGGAATAGTTCACATCTCTAAACCTGTTGCTCTACGAATGCTTACATTTGAAAAAGGTGATGAGATAAATATGAAAATGGTAGATGATGCTATCAAAATATATTTTAAACAGGGTTATTTTAATGATATCTGGGTTGAATTAAATGGGGGAGACCTGACATTTTTCTTTAAAGAAAAAGCGATTATTTCACAGATTGAACTTAAAGGCTGGAAAGATAATGATGAAGAGATTCAAGATGCCGTTGTGCAGATTAAGAAAGGTTCTCTTTATGATGAAAAATTACTTCAAGATGCCAAAAAACGTATAATTGAAGCAATCTCTCAAGAAGGGAAACTTGATTCAGTGGTTGAAATCACAACAGAGTACCTAGAAAATGGAAGTATAAAAGTCACCTTCATTGTAAATGAAGGTGAAGAAATAATCATCAATAAACTACAGTATAGTGGTGTTAAGGGCTTAGACCCTGATATGTTTGACTCTGTAATCGCAAATAAAGAACATGATTTTATGGGTTGGTTTTGGGGTCAAAATGATGGAAAAATGAGTTTAGCTGATTTAGCCTATGATAACCTCAGAATTCGAGACCTTTATATGCAGAACGGTTACTTGGACGCAAAGATTAAGGAACCATTTGTACGTGTAAACTTTAACCACTATACAGCAGATATGAGTTATCAAATAAAAGAAGGTGAAGTATATACTATTGGGAAAGTGATATTAGCACAATCAAAACAGGTTGTAGATGATGCACTACTTCGAAGTATTATCTCTCTTAGAGAAGGTGAAGTCTTTAATATCAAGGCTTTTCGTGAAGATGCAGAGAAAATTAAAACACTTATAGCAGATAGAAGTTACGCTTTTGTTCAGGTTGTACCAGATTTAAAGAAAAACAAAGAAGATCAAACCGTTGAAGTGATTTTTAAAATAACACCAGGTGATAGGGTACGAATAAGAAATGTAGTTATCTCAGGAAATACAAGAACACTAGATAGAATTATCAGACGTGAACTCTATCTTGGACCGGGTGATATGTACTCTTTAACTGACCTAAAGGATTCTCGTAACTCTTTAGGACGTTTAGGGTACTTTGAAGGTACAACTATAGAAGAAAAACGTGTAAACAATCAAACCATGGATCTTGTTGTAAAACTCAAAGAAGTTCCAACGGGTAATGTACAACTCGGTGGTGGATATGGGTCTTTTGGTGGTATTTTAATAAGTGTTGGTGTAAACGATAGAAATGTCTGGGGTTCTGGAATCAACTTGGGTCTAAAAGCTGAAAAGTCAGAAACTACAGAATCTTACTCATTTAATGTCTCTAACAATAGACTAAACGATAGTGACTTTAGTGGAAATTTTTCAATCTATACTTCCGCATTTGATTATAATGACTATTCAGTAGCTTCAGAGGGTATTAGCATCGGGACGGGACATAGGTTTTCTCGTTATATTAGTGGGTACCTAGGGTATGGCTTCTCAAGTAATGCATATACATTTGATGATACTATTGATTTAAATGTTACAGATACTTTTTACTTTGAAGATTACACAAAAAGTGGTATAACTATTAGTGCGAAATGGGATGATACTGATGACTTTTATCTAGCTCGTCATGGTTTTAACCTTTCACAAAGTTTTGAGAAAGCGGGACTCGGTGCTGAGGCAAACTATATGAAGTCTAGAACTGATTTTGGAAAGTATATGGGACTTGAAGAGTATATAGGATTTGATGCCATCTTTAGATACAAAGCTAGACTTAATGTTCTTGTAGATAGTGGTTATATCCCTTTAGCAGAGAAGTTCTACATGGGTGGAATAGGTAGTGTTAGAGGGTACCAGGCATACTCTTTATCTCCTGTTATTACTGATGATAGTGGTACCGTAAGACGAATTGGTGGTGAAAAAACATTTTCAAACTCTTTAGAGATGAGTATCCCACTTGTTCCGAAGGCAAAAATGCGCGTAGTATTCTTTGTGGACTGGGGATTTATAGGGGATGATTCTATTACGGATATCTCTCGTGGTGGTTATGGAGCAGGACTAGAGTGGTTCTCGCCTGTAGGGCCTATTCAGCTTATGTTCTCGTCACCATTAAATGTGAACGATGGTAATATAGCGGGACAAGATGATAAGGTGTCTAGCTTTGACTTTACAATGGGACAAAGATTTTAAGAGTTAAAAATAATCTTAAATTTCTTTTCTAAAGGTTCTAGCTTTTTTAGATTGTCTTGTGCAAGATAGAGATTCTTTTTACTTGATACTTTTAATGTATTATCTTCAAAACTTAAAGAGAAGTCTATATTTTTAGGTCTATGACTCAGTAAAGTGATACTTAGAGAGAGTAGATAAGTTAAGACTTTTGTAGTTTCTTCGTCTGGTAATAAATCACTATATTTTTGTAAATGACTTTTAGATGGTAGTTTGTCATTAGCATACCTACAAAGTGTCGCTATAAGTGTATTACTCTCGTGTGTAAACCCATACTCTAAAGCATTCTGTATAAGATAATAAGCATGTTTATTTTGAGAGTAAAAGTGGATATTACTTCCTATTGGGTAAAGCTTGGCTCCAAGTGCTAACTCATATCTATACTTTTTATTTATTCCAAAGTATTCAGCACTAAGGTCAAATAGTTTTTTACTTAAAAAACTAAGTTGTGTTGAAAAAGTAGTATCACCGACATGGCTATCAAGAAGATACTTTACACAACAATTATAGTTATGTGGGAACTTATGTTGGGAGTTTCTAAGTAAGTCTGCTAAAAAGACACCTTCTCTTATCCCCACCCCACTTGTAACAATCTTTTTAAATGCTATTTTTTTAAGTAGACGTTGGAGAATAAGCGTTCCAGGTCTTATCACATCATAACGGTTAGCTTTAATGTGAAGAGCCTCAAGTTGCGAGTCTGTTTTAGTCGCTAGTACCTCACTCGTAAAAGCAGAGAGTTTATCCAAGGAGTAACTATAGGCATGTGTTTTACTCAGAGGATAAGACTCTTGTTTCATAATGGCACTTGAGAGTGCTCTAAAAGTGCCACCAATTCCTATAAGAGTTTTATATGCTGTGCTTGGAAGTTTTTGGAGTTCTTTATCTATATACTTAATAGCACCATCTATGTCAGCAGAGTCAAAATAAAGCTCTTTAAGACGTATAGTACCTAAGTCTAATGATATAGTATCATTAACTGTTGTATCGTCGATTGAGCTAAACTCTGTTGAGCCACCACCAATATCAATACTTAAAGCATTTGTCTGTTTTGGAAGTAGGGCAGCACAGGAGAGAGCACCTAAGTATGCTTCTTTTTCTCCACTAATAATTTTAATACTAAGCCCAAGTTTATCTTTGACTTTTTTTAGAAACTCTTTAGCATTTGGGGCATCACGCAGTGCAGAAGTTGCAACACAGAGAAGTTTTCTTGTTTTAAAAGATTGAGCGATTTTTATAAAATCATGCAGAGCATCAAAAGTACGTTGCATTGGAAGCGCTTGAAGTTTACCTTCAAACTTGTATGCATTTTCAGATATTCGAACTTTACTTTTTTCTTCATGTAAGAGGTGGAAGGCATAACGAGAGGTCCTTTCATAAACAGCCATTCTAATAGAATTAGAACCTATGTCAATAACAGCGACTCTCTTTGCCAAAAACTTACTCTTCTAGTTCTAAATTTTTTGCTTTAAACAGAAGTTCTGCAATAGATTCAACATTATCTTTATCTGGTACGAAACAGTCAACAGGGCATACAGAGATACATGCTGGTTCGTCATATACACCTACACATTCAGTACAGCGATCTGGATCAACGTAGTAAATTGGGTCTCCCTCTTCGATAGCCATAGTTGGACATTCTTCTCGACATGCATCACATGCTATACATTCGTCATTAATTAATAGAGCCATTCAAAAACCTTATATTTGTACTTAAATTTATTTATATGCCGATTTATAACTAAATAAAGCTTCAGTAAGTTTTAAATGCTTTATTTAGATCGTGGAATTATGCAAGATAACTTGGAATTTAGCTGTAAAGAAGCAATCGTTCCATCAATTCCATCATCTCTATTTTTTATTATAATTTTTGCACCTAAGGCATCTGCAGCACTCTGTGCTAGAAAAAGACCTAGTCCAACACCCTGTTTATTACCTTGTCTAACAAAAGGTGCAAATAAATCAACACTATCATCAATTCCACATCCCTCATCAATAACTTCAATTAGTAGTCCATAATCATCTTGAGAACTTCTTAAAATTACTGTTTTGTCTTTTGGTGTGAATTTTAAAGCATTTTGTAGAAAGTTTTGAATGATTTGATTTAAAAGGCTTACCTGTAGCATCGCCATAAAAGCATTTGGTTCAAAACTCATCTCCAATTCTTTACCTTCATTTGCAGCAAGTAGCTTGAAGTCATCCGCTTTTTGTTTTAAGATAGAGATTACATCCACTTGCTTTGGTTTCTCAAGCTGTGCACCCTCTTGTCGTCCCATATTTAAGATATTTGAGACAATTATATTCATCTCATCAATACTTTTGTTTGTAGTTTTTAAAGCATCAATATATTCTTTTGGTGAGCGCTCTTTTATAAGGGTAACTTGATTTTTGAGTTTTATAACTGCAAGAGGAGTTTTTAACTCATGTGCTGTTCCAATGAAAAGCTCTTTTTGGTATTTTACAAAATTTTGTATACGAGCGATTAGGTGATTTAATATTTCGCCTAGTGGTTCAAACTCTTTTGGAAGAGTAGTCGTCTCGATAGGTTTTAAAAGGTGCTCATTCATATTAGAAAGCTTTGCACTGAGTTGTTTTATAGGTCTTACAAGTATTCTTGAGAGTGCTATAGAATAAAGGACAACGAGTAAAAAACCGGCGATATTGATAATGAAAATATATCTAAGTATTCTGTTTAAAAGCTTTTTGGTACTGGAGATGTCTTTTGTGATTTTGAGATAGGCATTATTTTTAAGATCAAAAGGATAAATAAGTGTAAGATAAGTATGTGTTCTTACTGTTTTTTCATATTCAGAGATATCTATATCTTCATTTTCTAGATATACTATTTGAATATTAAGCAAGAAAAAGTTTTCACTGAAATTTTTATCTTCTTGAAAGAGTGATTGGTCGTTAGAAATATTTTGAGCATACTTTAGTAGTTCTTCATGTTTTTCATCATAAATAGATTTTTCGATAAAAAAGTATAAAATTAAAGAGAAAGCAAAAATGAGAGCAAGAGTAGATATGATGATTTGAATTAGAAAGTCTTGACGAATACTGTGTTTTGTTAACATGAGTACAACCTCAAATATTATAGATTTGAGATTATATCATTAAAGTTTTAAAAGAGCTGGATTAAGAGAGCTCTTTTGGGAAACAAAATCTATAACCACGACGACGTACAGTCTCGATAGTTGTGATTTGTAATGGTTTGTCCATTTTTTGTCTAATTTGGTTAATAGCAACTTCGATTACGTTTGGAGTTACAAGTTCTGGTTCTTCCCAAATAGCGTCAAGAAGTTGTTCTTTAGAAACAATTTGATCACGGTGACGAGCAAGATGAGTAAGTACTTCAAAAGGTTTACCTTTAAGTTCTATCTCTTGCTCTTTATAAGTGATTTTTTCTTCTTCAGGGTTGATAACTAAGTCTTCGATTTCGATGATGTTAGATCCACCAAAACGTAAACGTGCTTCAATACGAGCAACAAGAACATCAAAATCAAAAGGTTTTCTGATATAGTCATCAGCACCAGCACGTAGTGCTTCGATTTCACTTTCATTATCATCTCTTGCTGAGATTACAACGACTGCTGTTTTAGGAGTGTTTGACTTGATATCACCAATGATATCTACTGAATTACCATCAGGTAACATCCAATCCATTAGAACTAAATCATAGTTACGAATGTCAAGATAGTACTCGCCATCTTTAAGTGTTTCAACAACATCACTTTGGTAACCAAATTCTTTAAGTCCCTCTGCGAGCATTTTGTTTAATGTAACTTCATCTTCAATGATAAGAATGCGCATTAATAATTTCCTGTATGTAAATATTTTGGCGAAATTATAGCGTAGTTTTAGCTTACCTTAAAGTTTTTTTCAATTTTCTTTAAAAAAAAATAAAGTTTGGATTAAGAATTGAAATCTTTAAATAGACTAACACTAACCTGACAGTCGGGGAGAATTGATGGTTTCGTTATTTTTAGTTCAAGGGCATTTATCTTTTGAAATTCTTTTTTAAGGGAAACATGCAAATAAAGAAGAGCATCTTCAATAAGTAAGAACTCTTGAGTAAGCATAGAGTTTTTTATCAGTGCACTAACATCAGCATAGTTAATAAACTCGTCTTCATAGTTATATTCTAATTCAAGATTGATTATAACTTCTTGAGGTTTAACTCTCTCAAAGTCGAGGATTCCAATAATAGTTTGAAATCTTAAATCTTGAATGTGAACCTTCATTAGACTACGGCTTTTTCTTGACCACTAAAGAGGCGAATAATATTTGGAATATGTTTGTAGTATAAAATAAAAACAATGAATACTACTGGTGCATGTGCCATATCTGGATGGATAAAAAAACTTGATATTAATAATACTAAAACACCTGTAAGTGAAGATACTGAAGAGATTTTGATAGTTTTGGCTAAAACCCCCCAGACTACTAATGCGATTAGTGTCTCCTGTGGCAGCATAAACATCATTACACCCATACCTGTTGCAATTCCTTTACCACCTTCTAGTCCAAGATAAGGAGAAAAGCAGTGTCCAATTACTGCTAAAACACCTATGGCCCATAGTGTTGACTCGCTCATACCCATGAAGTAAGCTACAGTTAAAACAGCGACACCCTTAAATGCATCTAGTGCAAGTGTTGCTATACCAAGCTTTTTTGCTAGAGAGGGGTTTGTCTCTTTTACAACTCTTAAGACATTTGTTGCACCTATACTACCACTACCACTTGATTTAATATTGACACCAGCAAATTTTTTTGCTAAAAGTAAACCAAATGGGATACCACCAACTAAGTAAGCAGCAATAAAAAACTGTACATTTGTATTAAATAAAAAATCCATCATAAACCTTAAGTATATTATATGTTGACATTCTACACTTATAATATTAATATGTAGATAAATTATTTCGATATAATGATTACAATACTAATAATTAGGATATTTTTTGCAATTAAGTAACGAAGAGTTAAAAATAAAAATCAATGAGTTAAAAGAGAAGTTAGATGTAACAGTTGTTGCCCACTTCTACCAACGTGACGAAGTGTTTGAAATGGCTGATATTACAGGTGATTCTCTTGAACTTGCCATAAGAACACAAGCAGATAACAGTAAGTTTATACTTTTTTGTGGTGTTGGTTTTATGGGTCAAAGTGTAAAAGTTTTGAGCCCAGAGAAACGTGTAGTAATGCCAAAAATAGCCTGTTGTGCTATGGCTCGTATGATTGACTCTTTATACTTTGATGATAGTGTTAAGTTCTTAAACAAGAATGGAATCAAAAGTGAAGATATTTTACCTATCACATATATCAACTCAAATGCAGATGTAAAAGCAAAAGTTGGTGAGATGGGTGGGATGGTCTGTACATCTTCAAATGCCAAGGTCATTATTACTAAAGCCTTAGAAGAGGGTAAAAAAATCCTTTTTGTTCCAGACAGATGTTTAGGCCAAAACATAGCAAACCAGATGGGTTTAAAATCTATGATAATAGGACAAGAAGGTGACCCTAAAGAGTGTGACATTTTATGTTACGATGGTTTTTGTTCTGTGCACCAACTCTTTACAGTTGATGATATTGCATTTTATAGAAAAAAATTCCCAGGTATTTTAATAGCGACACACCCAGAATGTGATCCAACTATTTGTGATGCAAGTGACTTTGTAGGTTCTACTTCACAGCTTATCAAATATATAGCAGATTTACCAGTAGATCAAAAAGTTGCTGTTGGCACAGAGTTTAACCTCGTTAACCGCCTACGTAAGAAAAACACTTATGTTCTGAGCTCAACGAAACCAGAGTGTCCAACGATGAACGAAACAACTTTAGAAGATGTCTATCTTACACTCAAAGCCATTGAAGATGGTGAGCCTATAAATGAGATAGAAATAGAAGATAAAACACAGAAGTGGGCGAAAATAGCCTTAGAGAGAATGTTGGCACTATGATAGCTGCGTTTGTTCGTGAAGCACTTAATGAAGATGTAGGACGTGGAGACCTTTATGCTTTAGTAGAGCCTGCAATAGCTGCATCTGCAAAAATAATCGCTAAAAGTGATGGAATAGTTGCAGGTGTTAAATATATAGATGTTTTGTGCGAGATAGAAGGTCTTAAAATCACTTGGTTGAAAAATGATAGTGAGAGTTTTGTAAAGGGTGATATTTTAGCAACGCTAAACGCAGACTCTCATACTCTACTTCGATGTGAACGTACAATACTAGATATACTGCTTCATGCAAGTTCTATTGCAACTTTAACAAACAAGTATGTACAACTAATAGAACCATTCGGTATTAAACTTCTCGACACAAGAAAAACACGGCCACTATTACGTATTTTTGAGAAGTATGCAACGAGAACAGGTGGTGCTGTAAATCATAGAATGGGACTTGATGACTCCCTCATGATAAAAGATACACACCTAAAAACAATCAAAGATTTAAAGGCCTATATAGTTAAGGCAAGACAAAACATTCCTTTTACAGCAAAAATAGAAGTCGAAGCAGAAACATTTCTTATAGCAAAAATAGCGTTTGAAGCAAAATGTGACATAGTTATGTGCGATAATATGACTCCAAAACAGATAAAAGAGATAGTAGCATTTAGAGATGAAAACTATCCTCATATACTTCTTGAAGCAAGTGGAAATATCTCTTTAGAGACAATTGAGTCTTATGCTAAGAGTGGTGTAGATGCAATTAGCTCTGGTTCTTTAATACATCAGGCCAACTGGATAGACTTGTCTATGAAAATGGACTAAAGGTAGTCATAAAAGATGGCTGATGATGCTGAAAAGACAGAAGAACCCACCGATAAAAAGATAGAAGATGCCCGTAAAGAGGGAAATGTTCCAAAATCTCAAGACACGTCAGGGGTCATAACTCTTTTTGTTGCGATTTTAGCTGTTCTTATGCTTTTTCCTTTTATAGCAGACCATATGACGAATTTATTTAAATACTATTTTTCCCTTGTAGGTACGCCTCTAACAAAACCTTTTATGCTTGATATCGCTATTGTTACATTTAAAGAAGTACTTTTGATGGTTATCCCTTTAGCACTGGCAGTAGCAATAGCTGGTGTAATAGCTGGATTAGCACAATTTGGCTTTTTATTTACAACTAAACCATTGATACCTGACTTTAAAAAACTTGACCCTATTAAAGGTGCTAAAAATCTTTTTAGTCTTAAAAAGGTAATTGAAGGTGTGAAAATAACCTTTAAGGCACATACCACATTGGGGGTGGGTTTTATATTTTTCTTCTTTTTTATTGAAGAGTTACCTACTGTAGCCCTCTTTAATTTGCATGATCAACTGGACTGGTTAAAAGATAAGATGATACTTATTGCACTTGTTATGTTACTTGTGATTTTCGTTTTTGCTCTTATTGATATTATTATTGTGCGCAAACAGTATTTTGATGGACTTAAAATGAGTAAACAAGAGATCAAAGATGAAATGAAAAGCTTGGAAGGAGATTCTCTTATTAAGTCTAAAATAAAACAAAAACAGATGGAGATATCCCGCCAACGTATGATGGCAGAAGTGCAAAATGCAGATGTTATCATTACAAATCCAACGCATTATGCCGTTGCAATTAAATATGATGAAGAGAAGACTAGGGCACCTGTAGTAGTCGCTAAAGGTATGGACAATATGGCACAGCAAATTAAAAAAATAGCAAGAGAAAATAATGTGCATATAGTACAAAATCCTCCTCTTGCACGTTCTTTATATGCAGAAGTTGAAGTTCAAAAGCCAATACCAGAAGCACTTTTTGGAGCAGTTGCTGAAGTTCTCGCTTATGTGTATAAGATGAATAAGAAATAAAATTAATTATTGCAATACGTCATATTAATGATTAGATTACAGAAGTTATAGTAAAATAAATAAAAAATTAGGAAGCACTATTTGAACGGAGTATCATTATTTGCAAATGTAGGCATTGCAGAAACATATATTAAAAAACACCATATTGACATTGTTGTTGCGAATGAACTATTAGACAATAGAGCACAGTTTCATCAAGAGATGCATACAAAATGTAAAATGATTCAAGGTGATATTACTAATGATGAAGTATTCAATAAAGTACTAGCAACTGCAAAAAAGAAAAAGTGTGATTTTTTAATAGCAACTCCACCTTGTCAAGGAATGAGTCTTGCAGGTAAAATGCAAGAAAATGATCCTAGGAACTCCCTTATAAAATATGTAATTAAATTAGCAATAGAGTTAGAACCAAACAATATCTTAATAGAAAATGTACCAAAGGTTTTAAAAACATACCTTGTTCACAATGGTAAAACAATCAAAATAACGGACTATATAAAACAAGAACTCGAACCCTTAGGTTATATAATCAATCCCGTAGTTGTGGACGCCTCAGATTATGGAACACCCCAAAGTCGAAAACGGGCTATATACCTTATCTCAAAACTACATAAATGGGAACTTCCTTCTAAAGAAGATAAAATGACAGTCAGAGAAATGATAGAGCATCTTCCTAGTTTAGAAAGTGGAGAGACATCCTCTGTTGCATTTCATAAAGCTAAAATACATAATGATAGACACATATCTTTTTTAAAGCATACCCCAACTGGCAAAACAGCTTTGCATAATAAGGTTCACTACCCAAAAAAAGTCGATGGTACAAGAATCAAAGGCTATGACACTACATATAAACGCATAGAGTGGGATAAACCAGCTCCAACTATCACTATGGCAAATGGTTCAGTCTCTTCTCAAAACAATGTGCACCCAGGACGATTACAAGAGGATGGTACTTATAGTGATGCTCGTGTTTTAACACTCAAAGAGATATTTATACTAACAGGATTACCCGATAGCTGGACTCCACCTGAGTGGGCAAGTGAGAATCTTATAAGACAGGTGATAGGAGAAGGGGTTCCCCCTAAGTTAATAGACCAACTCCTCTCTACTATACCTAAGTAAGATGGACAGTACAACAAACTTTTGGCAAGCTCCTGGTAATGGCAAAGGTTTTGATTCTTTTTTGGGTGATAATTCAAAAATGAACAATAGAACCATCGGAATACTCTCTTTTATCAAAGAAAAATCAATTAGAGATGGTTATGTTGGAGAAGATGAGTATAAAGAGAAAATTGTAGAATATCTCAGTAATAATTTTAATGCTGACAAAAATGACAGTCTTAAAACACACTTTTATAAACCTGCATTATTTTATGGTTTTATCCACAGAAATAAAAATCATGATTTATCATTGAGTATAGAAGGAAACTTGTTTTTAAATTTTTATAAACAAAAAAACTATAAAGAGTGTCTCAAACTTGTTGTAAACCAGTTAGATAATACTACTTATCCAAATCAGGCAACAGAGAAAGTGCAAAACTTAAAACTATTTCCCTTTAGGATTCTTTTTAAACTACTACTTGAGAACAAAACGATTTCTGCAAAATTTATTAGTGAGAACCTAGTACATATCACTGAGTATAAAGATGTGTTAGAGTATGAAAGATATAAAGATTTAATCAAAATAAATAGTTTTAGGGTAGAATCAACTGAGTCGACAAAGTTTCAAAAGTTTAACACTTGGATAGTTAACTCTTTAGTGGATTTAAACATTTTACAACTCCTTGGTGGTCAATTGTCGATACGAGATGCAATGATTTCACATATAGAAGTCCTCTATGAAAAAGTAAGTTTTAGTGATATGTTCTTTAGTTCAACTACCTGTGAAGTAAACAATAGTGTTGGTGAAAAAAGAGTTAAACGCGATGCTTCTTTAATCTTGGATGCGAAAAAGAGAGATGACTATTTATGCAGTATAGATAATCAACACAATACTTTTATCTCGAAAGGGGTGAACTATGTTGAAGGGCATCATGTTATACCTATGTTTCAACAAAAAAACTACAATTTTAAACTTGATGATGTGGACAACATTGTTTCTTTATGTCCTAACTGCCATAGGGAGATACATTCAGCAGATGATAAAATGCAGATATTAAATAAACTATATCAACTTAATATCTCTTTTATGCAGAGTAATAATATAGGTTTAAACGATTTATATAAAATGTACCAATGTGGATGAGTCAATATTAAAGTAGTTTTGGGTAGGATTCTATTCAGAAAAATATAATTTTTAAGAAATAATAAATTAAGGAAATAAAATGAGTGAACAAACAAAATTAATAGCAGGTATACAAGAGTTAGTGACGAAGATTTTACAAAATGGTACTGTAACTGAAGAAGAAGGTTTAGCAATTAACACCTTAGAAGATGAACTATTTAAAGAAAACTCTTTTAAACCCAGTACAGACAAACAAGGCTCATTACAAGGTGAAGAGGTAGCGACTCTTTTTTTTAACAAAGAGACAGAAAATGCCATCGCAAAATTAATAAAGTACGAGATTACACCTGAAGACTTTTTTGGATTTGTAGGTTACCATTATGATGATGAGCATCCTGATGAAGCACTAATTGGAATGTTTACAGTAGCTTTTGTTACCGATATTAATGAAAAATATCAACTAATAAATAAAAAATAGTATATAATTCGTATAAAAAGAAATATGCAAATAGATATAGAAAAAATTACAAATGCACAACATATTCTCATTGTAGCAGATAGTGCTGCATTTGCTAATGCAAGTGCACTATACTCTTGTATATTAACCTTGCATAAAAAGGTTTCCCTGCAAAATAGTGAGTCTTTAAATGTAAATCTCTCTTTTTTGCCTTGGTTTGATAAAAGCCGTTTAAATAAACCATCTACAGCAGATTATATTATCGAAGTAGATAGTGATACTTTAGAACTTTATGAGTTTTTTATAAAAAACAGTTTTAAAATAAATCAAAAAATGGCAACAGCTCTATACGGAGGTCTTGTAAACCGTTATGAAGCCTTTAAAAGTAATGAATGTGATGGCAGAATTTTTGCTCTTGCAAGTACATTACTAGAGCTAAAAGCTAACAAGCTCTTATGTCATGATTATTTGCTCCACAGAGTACCATTAGCTTACATGCGTTTAAAAGAGAGACTTTTAAAGAGTCTTATTTTAAGGGATGATGCAAGACATGCTTTTGTAAGTATATGCGATTATGATTTAAAAAGCTCCAATACCGAGTTAATAGATGCATATAAGATAATGAAAGAATTTTTAACAATTGTACATGTAGAAAAAGTCACACTAGTAAAAAGTGATGAAAATAATAAAATAATTAAGGAAATATAATTTGAAAAAAAGAAACAACTCTTCAGCACTAACACTTTTAATAATGCTCGTATCGATATCAGGGGTACTGTTTATCTATTTCTCTGCTATGTTTGAGAGAAATGCACCTCTTGTAACAATGAAAGAGAGTGGTTTTTGGAATTTAAAAGGTGCACTTCATATAAAAATTGAAGATGAGAGTGGGGTGAAGTCATATAAAGTTACACTTAAAAGTATAACAGAAGATAAAACACTTCAGTATGAGCAGTTAATAAATCCAGAACAACTCTTAAACCTTGAAATCGCACCACCTAGAAGCACATATGCTATGAAGGATAAAGAGATACAAATTATAGTAGAAGCAAATGATGTGAGCAAGTGGAATTTTCTCAGCGGAAACGCAGTAAAGCAAGTGTTTACATTTAAGATAGATAAGAAAAGACCACGTGTAAGTGTAGTTTCTAACTCGTATAAAATTTCCCGTGGTGGTTCTGCTCTTGTTATTTTTAAAGTTGAAGATGATAACCTTGACACACTTTATATTCAAGGTAACAATGACAAAAAGTTTATTGCTCAGCCTTTTTATAAAGAGGGTTATTTTATCTCACTATTAGCTTGGCCTGTAGTTGATAGAGACTTTAAAGGGACTGTAATTGCTAAAGATAAGGCTGGTAATGTTTCAAAAGCATATATTCCTCTTTATTTAAAACAAAAAAATTATAAAATATCACGTATAAAACTAAGTGATAGATTCTTAAAAGGAAAAATCGCAGATTTAGCAGAAGAGTTTGTTGAGACAGAGGGTGTTGAGAACTCTCTAGAACAGTTTAAGATAATTAACGAAGATGTAAGAGCTATAAATGAAAAATTGATACATGAAATCACATCAAAAGTTCACAAGAAAAAAATTAATAACTTTAAAATGAATAAGATGTATCCACTTAAAAATGCACAAGTTGTAGCAACATTTGGAGACCATAGAAAGTACTTATATAACGGTGAGTATATTAGTGAATCATATCACTTAGGTTTAGACTTAGCTTCAAATGCAATGGCAAGTATCAAACCACAAAATGGTGGTGAAGTTGTTTTTAGCGACTATAATGGTTTGTATGGAAATATGCCATTAATCCATCATGGGCTAGGTTTATATACTCTGTATGGACACTGTTCAAGCATTAAAGTAAATAGTGGTGATGAGACTGTAAAAAAAGAAGTTATAGCCAACACGGGTAAAAGTGGTTATGCTATGGGTGACCATTTACATTTTGGTGTTTTAGTACAAGGTATAGAAGTTCGCCCTCAAGAGTGGATGGATACACAGTGGATTAAGTTAAATGTTCACGATATCATTAAGAGTGCTAAAAAGATTATAGATAGAAATTAGAGGAGAAGGTAATGTATCAAACAACAATAAAAAAGAGTGTTGAATTAGTCGGTATAGGGCTACATAAGGGCTCTCCTGTAAAGCTGCGTTTAGAACCATTAGAGTCTAACTCTGGTATAGTCTTTTATCGTTCAGATGTTGATGTTTCTATTCCTCTTACACCTCAAAATGTTGTAGATACAAAGATGGCTACCGTTATTGGTAAAGATGGACATCTTATCTCTACGATAGAGCACTTACTCTCAGCTGTGTATGCTTATGGCATAGATAACCTTCGTGTGATTGTAGATGCTGATGAGGTACCTGTTATGGATGGCAGTAGTGCTAGTTACTGTATACTCCTTGATGAAGCAGAAATAGTACAGTTAGATGTCCCAAAAAAGATTATGCGTATTAAAAAAGATGTCATAATCCAAGAGGGTGATAAGTATGTAAAACTTTCACCATCTGATGATTTACAGTATGACTTTACTATAAAGTTTCCTCATCCTGCCATCAAAACGCAGGATTATGTTTTAAAGTTTACAAAAGAGTCCTATAAAAAAGAGATTTCACGTGCACGTACTTTTGGTTTTTTACATGAAGTACAGTATCTGCGCTCAAAAGGTTTAGCACTTGGTGGTTCTTTAGAAAATGCAATAGTTTTAGACGATAAAAAGATTTTAAACCCTGAAGGACTTCGTTATAAAGATGAATTCGTTCGTCATAAAATACTTGATGCTATTGGTGATATGTGCCTTATAGGTATGAACTTTATAGGAAACTATGAAGCTATGGCTGGAAGTCATGACTTAAATCATAAACTCACACTTGCACTTCTTGCAGATGCCGAGAACTATGAAGTTATAGAGCTTGTTGGAGAAAAAACAAAAGAGTTAGAAAAAGCATATGCATAAAAGCGTAGATGTACTTTTAATAGCACTAATATCTCCCATAAAAATTGGGGTGTATGAAAACTCAAAACTCATAGAGAGCATAGAATCAGAGGAAAGAAGTTCAGATATTTTACCTCTTATTTTTAAAGACTTACAAAAAAAGTATAAAATAGAAAAATTGTTTTATGCAAACGGTCCAGGAAGTTTTATGGCAATTAAAGTTGCTTATATATTTTTAAAATCTTTGAGTATTTTAAAAAATATTCCACTTTTTGCAACAGATGCATTTTATTTTAATAAAAATGGACCAATAAAAGCCATTGGTAAGTTACATTTTGTTAAAATTGTATCAGAAATAAAAACTCAAAAATTAGAAATAGCACCGGAAGTAATTTTTACTCTTCCAGATGTGCTTGATTATAATGAGTTTAGTACAGATGCAGCTCCCTTGTATATGATAGGAGCTGTTGGATAATAGGAAGTAATTTGATAATAAGTGTTCCAGCAACTTCAGCAAACCTAGGGCCAGGATTTGATTCTCTTGGCCTTGCAGTAGATCTTCGTAACAAGGTCGAGTTTCACCCTTCTAAATTTTTTAGTGTAAGTATAAAAGGTGAGGGTGAAAATAATCCACGACTAAAAGGTAATAACCTTTTCATATCTATCTTTAATGATCATTATTCACATTTAACAAAGAAGAAACAAAATTTTAAATTTACATTTTATAACTCTATTCCAATGTCACGTGGACTTGGTAGCTCTTCAGCTGTAATCGTCTCAGCAATTGCTTCTGCACATGAAGCCGCAGGTATAAGAGTAAGTAAACGCCGTATTTTAAATCATGCACTTGTATACGAGTCTCATCCTGATAATATCACTCCAGCAGTGATGGGTGGTTTTAATGCAGCTACAATTGAAAAAAATAAAGTATTTTCTCAAAGAAAACACCTACCGGATTATTTAAAAGCGGTTGTTGTAATACCAAACAAACAGATGAACACATCAAAATCTCGTACAATTTTGCCAAAGTCATACTCAAAAGAGAATGCAGTTTATAATCTTTCCCATACTGCACTTACAGTTGCTGCATTTTTTAATGAAGATTGGGAGATGCTTAAACTTGCTGCACAAGATAGATTTCATCAAAAAGCTAGGATGAAAACTTTACCTGAACTTTTTGCTGTACAAAAAGTAGCATATGAGTCAGGTGCTCTTATGAGTACACTCTCAGGGAGTGGAAGTACATTTTTTTCACTAGTATATGATGAAGACGCATCAATGATTGCAAACAAATTTACTCAAAAATTTCCAGACTTTAATGTAAAAGTTTTGGATTTTGATAATAATGGGCTTATAATAGAGCGATAAGGTCTATTAAATAAAGCAATATTTAGATACAATGGCGAAAAATTTTCATCAACCAACTCGAATGTGCATCTCTTGTAGAGAGAGAGGTATTCAGTCTGATTTACTTAGGCTATGTTGTGTTGATGGAGAGTTAAGTTCATTTGCTGGAATAGGTAGAAGTTTTTATTTATGTCAAACTTGCTTAGATGACGGCAAGAAACTATCGAAAGCTCTTATGCGACAGTGTCGTAGTAACAAGAGGGAACAACTTATGAATAAACTAAAGGAGATCATCACTGATGACAGATAAAGTTAGCGTTAAAGAAATTGCAGACGAATTAGGTATAGCTTCAAAAGATGTCTTAGAAAAAGCTAAGAACATGGGAATAGAAGTGAAAGCTGCGCAGAGTAAAGTAACTATGGAAGAAGCAGAGAAAATTGCGAACTATATTATGAATGGTGAAGATGAAAAAGCCGCTCCTGCCCCAAAACCTACTCTTGTGAAAAAAGCTAAAGATGATACTCCTGCAGTTGAACCAGTAGAAAAAGAAGTAGTAGCCGAGGTTGAAAAAGTTGTAGAAACAGCTACTAAAGAGCCTGTAGTTGCAAAAGAAGAGTCTTCTGATAAAGAGACTAAAACTCCTGTAGAAGAAGTTAAAAAAGAGCCTGAAGTTAAAAAGCCAATATCAACTTTAAGAGTTGTTGCTCCAGGGTCAAGACCAGCTATTAAAAAGTCTGGTTTAAAAATTGTTAAAAAAAGAAAGCCAAAAGTAGAAGAGAACTATAATCTTCCTCAAAAACAAGCTTCTGTATCTTCATACGGGAAAATGAGTGCTGAAGCTTTAGAAGAATTAGCACAGAAGAAAAAATCTAGATCAGGTAGTTCAACGGCAAGAAAGCAAGACCAAGGTCGTAGAATGGAAATTTTTGGTGGTGCGATGAATGATGTATCTATGGATATGGATGATCAAGTTACACTTCTTGATTTAAATTCTACAGAGAGAGCTCCACTTCCTCCAGAAATGCCAAGAAAACCTCGTGCTCCTAAACCTGCCGGAAGAAATGCTAATAAAAAAGCTGCTCCTCGTGGTAGAAAAGTTCGTAAAGATAAACGAAAGAAATATGCAAAAATAACTCAAGAAGAAGAGATTGTAACTCACGTAGAAATTCCTGAAGATATTCGTGTTTACGAGTTTGCAGAAGCCCTTAAACGTCCTATGTCTGACATCATTAAAGTTCTTTTTGATCTTGGTATGATGATGACTAAGAATGATTTCCTTGGAAATGATGAGATAGAGATTCTTTCTGAAGAGTTTGAAGTTGAAGTAACTATAATCGATCCTAAAGATGAATTTACTCAAGAAGTTGACGATATGGAAGAGGATCCAGATGCTACTGAGAGAGCTCCAATTATTACTATTATGGGACATGTTGACCATGGTAAAACATCACTTCTTGATGCTATTCGTGAAGCAAAAGTTACAGATGGTGAAGCTGGTGGTATTACACAACATATCGGTGCTTATACAGTTGAGCAAAAAGGTAAAGCGATTACTTTTATCGATACACCGGGACATGCTGCATTTAGTCACATGCGTCAAAAAGGTACAGAGATAACAGATATTATTGTTATCGTTGTTGCTGCTGATGATGGTGTTAAACCACAAACTCTTGAAGTTATTAAATTAGCTAAAGAGTCAGGTGCTCCGATTATCGTTGCTCTGAACAAAATGGATAAAGAGACTGCACAACCAGACATGGTTAAAGGTCAGATGGCTGAACATGGAATTAACCCTGTAGACTGGGGTGGAGACATTCCATTTGTAGCAGTTTCTGCAAAGTCAAAGATGGGTCTAGAAGAGTTACTAGAAGAAATTCTTACTACAGCTGATATTTTAGAACTTAAAGCAAATAAAAATGCACTTGCAAAAGCTGCTGTTATAGAATCTTCTTTAGAAAAAGGTCGTGGTCCAGTTGCTACGGTTATCGTTCAAAACGGTACTCTTAAAGTTGGAGATTATGTTGTTTGTGGTGCGGCTTATGGTCGTGTTAAAGCTATGCTTGATGAAAACAAAAAACAGATTAAAACTCTTTTACCTTCACATACAGCAGTTATTGCAGGACTTAATGAAGTTCCAGCATCTGGTGAAGTTATGACAGTTATGGAAGATGAGAAAGTAGCAAAAGCATTTGCTCTTAAACGTCACGAATATGATAGACATAAAGAACTCTCAATTAGTACTAAGTCTTCTCTAGAAGATATGACAGCTATGATTAAAGAGGGTAAACTCAAGTCTCTTAAAGTTGTACTTAAAACTGATGTTCACGGTACACTTGAAGCGATTCGTACTTCTATCTTAAGCATGAGAAATGATGAAGTTAAAGTTAACATTATCTCTTCTGGTGTTGGTGGAATTACTGAAAATGATGTTGAACTTGTTAACAACTCTGAAAACTGTGTACTTCTTGGATTTAATGTTCGTCCTACTGGTGCGGTTAAAGCTGCTGCTAAACAAAAAGGTGTTGAGATTAAGACTTACTCAATTATCTATCAACTAATTGATGATATTACTGGTATGCTTACTGGTATGATGTCACCAAAATATACTGAAGAAAACACTGGTCAAGCAGAAGTTAAAGAAGTATTTAAAATACCTAAGGGTGTTGTTGCTGGTTGTGTTGTTGTTGATGGTCGTCTTATCCGTGGTGGTATGGTTCGTGTTATTCGTGAGGGTGTTGTTCATTACGAAGGTGAACTTACTTCACTTAAACGCTTCAAAGATGATGTTGACGAAATCGGTAACGGTTACGAATGTGGTGTTGTTATCAGCGGTTATGATGATGTTATACCTGGGGATGTTCTTGAAACATTCAAAAAAGTTGAGCAAAAAGTAGAGCTCTAATTCTTATGACAGAAGCACAGATAAAACTCAAAAGGACTGAATCAGTTCTTTTAGAGTTAGTTGCAAAAGCACTTGGTCAGATGAATGATAAACGACTTCATGAATTAGACATTCTTGAAGTTAAATGTTCTCGTGGAAAAAGTGATGCAAAAGTTTACATAAATCCCCATCAATTAAAACCACAAGAAAAACGTGATTATCTTAAACTTTTAAGAAATGCCCGTCCTATTGTTGAAACATTTTGTTTAAAAGATCAGGGTTGGTACAGATGTCCTACCTTTACTTTTGAGTTCGATGAACTGTTAGAAAAGTCTAAAAATATAGATGACCTTTTTAGTAAAATAGCTAAAAGAAATAAAGGTGAGGAAGAAGTATGAGCCTACAAAGTGATATAGAATCAATAGTTAAATCAGTTGATTTAGAACTGTATGATGCAGTAATTGTAAGTGAAAATGACGAGACGATTTATCGTATTAGTATCATGTCAAAAGAAGTAGAAGATGGTAAACGTAAGGGAATTAGTCTTGATACTTGTGTTGAACTTACTCATATGATCTCTCCTCTTTTAGATGTTACTCCACCTGTTTCAGGTGACTATAGACTTGAAGTTGGAACTGCTGGAATTGAGCGTAAACTTATGAACATCGGACACTTCAAAAAAAGTGTTGGTGAAAAAGTATCTATCTTACATAGTGGTAAAGAGAAAACTAGAGGTGTTTTACTTAAAGTAGAAGGCTCTAAAGTATTTGTAGAGAGTGCTGAAGAAACTGTAGAAGTTGAGTTTAACGACATCATTAAAGCAAAAACATATTTCGAGTGGTAAGATACTCTTAGATGTTAATCGATAATTCCTTTTATATGAACTTAGCCATTAATGAGGCTTGGAAGTATCAAGGTTTGACCTATCCAAATCCAGCTGTAGGTGCTTGCCTTGTTGGAAAAAATGGGGAAGTTTTAGCAGTTGAAGCACATCACCGTTCTGGTGAAGCTCATGCTGAAGTAAATGCACTGAAATCCGCTTATTATAAACTCACAAAAAATGAATATATTTTTAAACTTACATCTTCTCTTGATATTCATAAGTATTTACTTTCAAATCATAATAATATTTTTATAAATTCTAAGCTTTTTACAACACTAGAACCTTGCTCTCATTATGGAAAAACTCCTTCATGTGCTTCGCTTATATCTGAACTTGGCATTAAAGAAGTGTATGTTGGTTCATATGATACAAATGAAGTAGCCCAAAAGGGTAATGCAATTTTGGCAGACAACTCTTGTGTAGTTTATACTGAGCTACTGCAAAAAGAGTGTGATGATTTATTATTGCCATTTAAAAGAAGTTTAGAAGATAATTTTGTATATTTTAAATGGGCACAAAGATTAAATGCTACGACAGATGATGGTAATGTTAGTTCAATAGAGTCAAGGATTGATGTACATGCAAAACGTAATGTATGTGACTTACTTGTGATTGGTGGTAATACAGTTCGCATGGATAGACCAACTCTAGATGCTAGACTTGTAGATGGTAAGGCTCCTGATATTTTAATTTATTCACGAGAAAAAGAGTTCGATAAGAGTATTGCACTTTTTAATGTCAAGGGTAGGAAGGTTTTTATAGAGAATGACTTTAAAAGACTCGTAAGTTATAAAAATATTATGATTGAAGGAACGAGTTCTATGTATGAGCTTACTCGTGATTTTGTGGATTATTACCTCTGTTATTTAGCTCCTGGTTTTGGTGGTTCAAATAAATTTGATGTAAGCGAAGATAACTTTGATATTTTAAATATTAGGCAAGACAAGCAAGATATAATTATGTGGATGAAAAGGATATAAATGAGTTCTCAAGGTAAAAAAAACGACGCAAAACAAGAAAAAATTGTAGAGATGTTTGATGATATAGCTCCAACTTACGATACTGCTAATCGTGTTATGAGTATGGGTATTGACAAGTCATGGAGAAGAAAAGCATGTGACTTGTCATATGAGTTTTCAGCTTCTACTTCTATAAATAAAATAGTAGATGTGGCTTGTGGGACTGGAGATATGATGGAGTTTTGGCGTGATCGCGCAGAGAAGTCTGGAATAGCACTAGGTGAAATTGTTGGTATAGACCCTTCAAATGGTATGGTTGATGTTGCAAGAAAAAAATATCCTAAGTTTAATTACAAAATAGCTAAAGCAACAGAGCTTCCTTTACCAGATGAGGATGCTGATATTCTTAGTATTACTTATGGTATTCGTAATGTAGTAGAGAGAGAAGAAGCACTACTTGAGTTTCATCGCGTACTGAAAAAAGATGGATTAGTTGTAATATTAGAGTTTATGAAAAATGAAAATCCATCTCTCATAGCAAAAATTATGAACTTTTATACAAATAAAATTTTACCTAAAGTAGGTGGATTTATCTCTAAAAACCTTGAAGCATACGAATACTTACCAAACTCAATAGAAGATTTTTCTACAGTAACAAATATGCAAAAAGAATTAGAAAACGCAGGATTTGAGATGCTTTATACAAAAAGTTTTTCTATGGATATCTCTACACTACTTATAGCACGTAAAAAATAAGTATTTTATGTTTACACTTTCTGTATCTGGTCTTAACGAACAGATAAAAGGTCTCTTGGAGACAAGCTTTACTCAAGTACTTGTAGAAGGTGAACTCTCCCGTATCACTTTTCATAACTCAGGACATATTTACTTCACACTTAAGGACAGCTCATCTGTCATTTCTTGTGTGATGTTTAGGGGAAATGCCTCAAAACTAAAGTTTCGCTTGGAAGAGGGTATGAAAGTTGTTATTAATGCAGCACTTACATTGTATAAACCTCGTGGTTCGTATCAGTTAAACTGTTTTAGTGTTGAACCTTCAGGGCAGGGTGCATTAGCTTTAGCTTACGAGCAGTTAAAACAAAAACTCTCAACTCAGGGATATTTTAACACTGAGATAAAAAAACCACTTCCAAAATTTCCATCTCGAATTGCCTTGATCACTTCAGCAACCGGAGCAGCCTTACAAGACATGTTAAGAGTGGCAAATAGTCGTTATAAAAACATAGAGATAGATATATATGATGTTTTAGTGCAAGGCGATAGTGCAGCTTATGCGATATCCAATGCAGTGATAGTGGCAGACACTAAAGAGTATGATATCTTAGTTGTTGGTCGGGGTGGTGGAAGTATAGAAGACTTGTGGGCTTTTAATGAAGAAATAGTTGCTGATGCTATCTTTCATGCTTCTACTCCAGTTATTTCAGCTGTTGGACATGAAATAGACTGGGTTATAAGTGACTTTGTCTCAGATGTAAGAGCAGCAACTCCAAGTGCAGCCATGGAGATTTGTTTACCTGATACAAATGAACTCTATCAATATATTGACTCACTCTCGTCACAATTAGAACAAACACTCAAACAAAAAATTTATACAAAGTCTCAAGAACTTCAACATTTAAAAAGTTCATTTGCTCAGCACTCAGTAGATAAAAAACTAGCTCAAAGAGAAGAAGAGATAAAACAACTTAAAGAGAACTTCTCTCAATCTATAAATTTTAATCTACAAGGTTATGAAAGAGAGCTTTTAAGACTAAATCAGCAACTACCTCAGGCAATAAATAATCAATTACATATTGCACAAACACAAGTACTTAATTTACAAAAACTATTAGAGTCTAATAATCCAAAATTCAAAACTAAAACAGGTTTTGCGCAACTCTCACAAAATGCTAAAGTTATAGATATATCTTCTTTAATGCTAGGCGAAGAGTTTGATGTTCAGAGTGATAAAGTTCTGATTAGTGCAAAAGTAATAAATAAGGTAAAAATTAGATGACTTATCCAGGTTTCTCAGGTTATGGGCGTATTTCTTATGGGTGAGTCTCAAGACTCACTCCCGTTTATTTTAAAACTACTGTTTATTGCAAGACCATACTTGGAAAATAAGTATGAAGTGTTATAGCAGTAGATGCTGAAAGTTTTTTTAGCAACTTATCAAACTTATCTTCTTTGTTCCAGATAGGATCTTTAACTCTACTAAGCTCTACGACTCTTTTTTTCGCATCAAAGCTAACACCAAGGGAATCAACTAAACCTACCTTCATGGCTTGTTTTGCTGTGAAAATATGAGCATTTGCATAAAAATCGCGTTTTTTAAGGTCTAAACCCCTGGCATCAGCAACATCTTGTGTAAACATATCATATGTCCCTTGAATGACTTTATTTAACTCATTGACCTCATAGTCAGACCAAGGTCTATCTGTTGTTCCTAGTTCTTTATATTTTCCCGCATGGACACCCTGTGTTTTTATACCAATTTTTTGCATAACTTCACTTAAATCAGCACCTTTCATAATGACACCGATACTTCCAACTATACTTCCAGGATTTGCGATGATTTCATCTGCCCAGATACTAGCATAGTAAGACCCACTAGCTATAGTCCCTTTTGCATATGCCACAACTGGTTTTTTCTTCTTTAAACGTTTGATCGCATATGCTATCTCTATAGAAGGTGCAACTGCTCCACCTGGGGAGTTTACACTTAAAAGAACACCTTTGATAGAGTCATCATTTGCAGCTGCATCAATTTTGGAGACTATCTCAGTAGAATCCATTATAAGGCCGATAAGGCTTATCTCTTGGAGATTATTTGTATGTAAACTTTGCTCATTTTGAGGTGCAAAGAGTAAAAAGAGTAGTAGTAAAAAAAGCATCGCTTTGAAATGATCTTGAATAAATTTCATAGGAACCGTGATTGGTAAAAATAGTTTTTTGATAAAGTCCATCTATATCTCTCCTTTTTCTAGTTGACCGTTTATGTAAACCTTAGAAATATTATAATGATGAAGTATTAAATGAATAGCTAACTCTTCACTAGGTTCACTCTCTAAGTCTAGTACAAGCATATCTGCATTTTTACCCTCTGCTATTTCACCAGCATTTACTCCAAGTGCTTCTGCCGCATTAATAGTAACACCATTTATAAGGGCTTTAGCAAACTCTAAAAGAGGTGCTGATGAGTGCATAAATAGAGACATCTTCATCTCTTCAAAAAGGTCAAGTTTATAGTTTGAACTGAGACCATCAGTTGCTACTATCCATCGTATAGTTTTATCATTTAAGGCTTTTATATCGAGAGTTGGGTTTCCAAGTAATCGATTTGAAATAGGACAATGTATAATTGTATGTCTACTCGTTTTTATGATGTCTAGTTCTTCGTCTGAAGTTTGGACCCCATGAGTAAGTAATGTAGGTGTACCTTCAAAGTGTTCTAAAAACTCTTTCGAATCACTTACACTCTTTTCTTGTTTAAGCAAGTCAGTAAAAAACTTTTTAAACTCTCCATCACTTTTATCGAGCCAGTCTCGTTCAGCTTGACTCTCCATAAAGTGTGCTGTAAGAGGGAGTTTTTCATTCTTTACAATAGCTAAGGCTTTCTTTATAAGAACAGGATGCACTGCATAAGGGGAGTGAATAGCAACACCAGCTTGAAAACCACTGCGTTTCACACTTTTACTAGCATCTAAACGCGATAAAAAGTCTGTGAAAAGTGTATCTGCCATTGTCGCTTGTGAACCGATAAGTTCATTAAAGTAGATGACATTTTGTTTGGCATTCTCGCAAGCTTCTAAATCCATTCCATGTGAACTAATAGCACCAAATGTAGTGATACCATTGTCTAACATAGAGTCAATCGCTTTACTCATACAATCTTTATCGCAGCCACCAATTAACTCTTCACGATTCTTTATTACACTATATAACCAAGTCATAAAATCACCATAAGATAGATGTGTTTTATTGGCTGAAAACTCTATGTGAACATGAGCATTTATAAGTCCAGGCATTAAAAGAGAGTTCTCTCTTAGTGTTGTAACTTTTGCATCAGGGAAAAGAGCCCTAAGTTCTTCAATAGGGGCTATCTTCTCTATAGTTTTATCATAAGCGATAGATAAATTTGTACTAATTCTGTCTTTAAAATATATAAAATGGGGTGTAATTATTTGCATTTGTCTCATCTTTGTTTGTAATCTATTAGTTTGATTATACACTTTTAATATTAATTTCGATAAAATGGCTCTAAACAAGATTATACAAAGGTTTATTAATGAAAATAGTAGTTATTCAAGGTCCTAACTTAAATATGCTAGGTGTAAGAGAACAAAATATTTATGGTCCTATGAAACTAGAGCAAATCCATGCTCAAATGAAAGATGTAGCAAGTCAAAATGGTGCTGAAATAGAATTTTTTCAAAGCAATTTAGAGGGCGAACTTGTTGACAAGATTCAAGAGTGTTATGGGGAAGCTAATGGTATTATTATTAATGCAGCTGCTTATACTCACACTTCTATTGCTATTCGTGATGCAATAAGTGCTGTAAGTATTCCAACTATTGAAGTTCATATTTCAAATATTTACAGACGTGAAGATTTTAGAAAAGTAAATATGATAGCACCAGTATGTGCTTCATCTGTTGTAGGTTTTGGTCCTTTTGGTTACCACCTGGCAATGATGGGGATGTTACAAATTATGAATGAGATGAAAGCAGCACAAGAAACTCAGGATAAAGAAGCCTAGTTTATGCCTTTAAAACGCTCTTTAAGCCAAACACTTAGTGTTTATTCCTCAGAGCATTTTCCATGGTTTAAGAAACAAATTTATCAGCACAGACATCAAGTAGTTGTAGGTGTTGGTGGTAATGTTGGAGATGTTAAACGTCGTTTTGAGCATCTTTTTTTTGAGATACAAAGAGATAAAAGAGTTACACTTACACAAACATCGTTGATTTTGAAAAATCCTCCTTTTGGTTTTAATGAACAAGAGGATTTTTTAAATACAATTATCGTGATAAAGACATCAATGAATGCTAAAGTTTTTCTTGCCTTTTTAATGAGACTAGAAAAAAAATTTGGTAGAAAAAGAAGTTTTGTAAATGCACCAAGGACCTTAGATTTGGATATTATATTTTTCGATAATTTAGTAATGAACACAGATAAGTTAACACTGCCACATCCTGCATGGATGGAGCGTGAAAGTGTGCTTATTCCCCTCTCCGGTCTGCATTTATGAAAATACTAACATTTACAGGAAGTACTCCATCTCAGGCACTTAAAATAGCCAAACTTGAAATTGGTGATGAGGGAATGCTTATCGAGACTAAAGAAGTCCGTAAAAAAGCTTTTGGTAAAGATGCACTTTATGAGATAGTGATTGGGATAGAAGAAGATATGCTTCCCTCAACATATAAAAAAGCTACAAAACCACTCTCTCAGCAACGACCGATTAAACAAGAGAGTCAAGATGTCCTTTTTGACCTCTCTAGTGCAGCTGAACAGATAGCAAAAGTCTCTAGGGTAGCTGATGACCCAATTGCAGAGTATATGACACCCTCAAGAGAAATTCATAGACCAGCAGTCCCAGTACCTGAACCAAAAGAGCTTAAAGAGATAAAATCAGAAATTAATAAACTCACAGATAAAGTAAAAATTATTCAAAACATGTTTTGGGATGAAAAAGGACCAGATATTTCAAGTCAAATACCAGCAGAGTTTGCAGAGATTTATCGTCTAGCATCTCAGAGTGGTATGAACAAAAAACATCTTGATGAGTTGATGAAAATCACCTTAGAGCATATGCCATTTAAAATGCGTGAGAACTCAGTAACAGTCAAACGCTACTTTCAAACAATACTCCGTAAAATGGTTCCAATACGAAGAGAACCAGTCTTAAGTATGGGTACAAAAAAAGTCATAATGCTTGTTGGACCAACTGGTGTTGGTAAAACTACAAGTATTGCAAAACTTGCAGCTCGTTACTCTTTTTTAATGCAAAAAAAGCATAAGGTTGGTTTAGTTGTTCTTGATACATATAGAATTGGTGCAGTTGAGCAGTTAATGCAGTATGCAAGAATGATGAAACTAGGTATTGAGACTGTTGTTGATCCTCCTGAGTTTACATCTGCCTTAGACTCTTTACGTTATTGTGATTATATTTTAATAGACACAATGGGTTCATCTCCTTATGACAAGGGTAAAATAGAAAAAATTCATGAGTGTCTTGATGCTAATAGTACAGAGTATGAAGTAGAAGTAGTACTTGTGATGCCAAGTTCAATAAAGTATGAAGACTTACAAGTTACATATGATAATTTTTCTACCTTAGGAATTGATAGTTTGATGTTTACAAAATTAGATGAGACTATGGGTTTTGGAAATATCTTTTCACTCTCCTATGAGACAAAAAAACCTATATCTTACTTTTCAGTTGGACAAGAAGTACCTGAAGATTTGGTATGTGCTAGTAGTGATTTTTTAGTTGAGTGTTTACTTAATGGTTTTAATAGGAGTAAAGCATGATAGGTCATCAAGCTCAAAAGCTTGAAGAACTAGTAGCATCAAGTTCAAATGGGCTAAAAGCTACATCCAAAAAGACACGCTTTATTGCTATAACTAGTGGTAAGGGTGGTGTTGGGAAGAGTACAATTAGTTCAAATCTTGCATATGCTCTTTCATTAAAGGGACTTAATGTTGGTATCTTTGATGCGGATATTGGCCTCGCAAATCTTGATGTGATGTTTAATGTTAAAATTAAGAAGAACATTTTACATGTACTCAAGGGCGAAGCTACAGTAAGTGACATTTTAATTCCAATTACTCGAAACTTGATTCTTATTCCAGGTGAGAGTGGTGATGAAATATTAAAATACTCAGACTTAGCTTTGTTTGAACGTTTTATGGAAGAAGCAAAAGTTTTAGATAAACTAGATGTTATGATTATTGATACTGGTGCGGGAATAGGGGAACATATACAAATGTTCTTAAATGCAGCAGATGATGTTATAGTAGTAACCGTACCAGATCCAGCTGCAATTACAGATGCATATGCGACTATCAAAACTATTGCGACACTTCGTGATGATGTGAGTATGATTATGAATCAGGTGAAAAATGAAAAAGAGGCGGTTGGGGTATTTGAGAAGATTAAAAAAGTTGCAAATGCAAATATAAAGTCAGATCTTAACCTTCAGTTGATAGGTAAAATAAATGCAGATATTAAGGTGTCTTCTTGTGTAAAACAAAGAGCACTTTTCACTTCACAGTATCCAGCTTCTCAACCTTCACGTGATATAGAAGCGATAGTTATGAAAATACTAAAGAAGCTGGAACGAAACGTGCTGGTTAGTTCCAATGAAAGTGGTCTCTCTGGTCTATTTAAGAGACTTGTACAACATTTTTAATAGAGTTTGGGGTAGTAAATGTTAGGTGAAAATTATGTTTATTTTTTTACAGTTCAGGGATTCTTTATAGGAATAATCTTTGGTATATTAAAATCCTTTGATGCTAGTGGTCTGTTTATATATACATCTCTAATAACAATTTTCTTTTATCTGTTTTCGTATATAATAATTGCACTCTATAATAAAACTTTAACAGCAAGGTCATATGATTTTCCTAGAGATAGACATGAATCTGATTTGGACATCTTTGTTAAAGAGATAAATAAGCGTGAACATTTAATTGATTCTGCAGTTAAAACTACTGATGCTGCGATTAAAATGAATTCAGATGATTACAATGGAAAAGCTGCATGACCACAAATGATTTAAAATATAAAGAAGATGCGCTTGCAATCCACTATCTTCCTGTAGTTAAAGCTATGGCTTACCGATTAGATATAACTGAGTCTCGTATTTCTCAGATTCATAAATCAGTAATACAAAAAATTAAAGAAAGTATAGGAGCATAAAATGGCAGAGATACTTTCACAAGAAGAGATTGATGCTCTACTGGATGTTGTAGATGATGAAGGTGATGATCTCTTAGAAACGGGGGAAGAGGAACTTCTTCCCAAGCGACAAGTGACACTATATGACTTTAAGAGACCAAATAGAGTCTCAACTGAACAACTTCGTGCTTTTCGTGGTGTGCACGATAAAATGGCAAGCAGTTTAGCCTCACACATTTCAGCTATTATGCGTTCCATTGTTGAGATACAGCTTCATTCAGTAGAGCAGATGACATATGGTGAGTTTTTGATGAGTTTACCTAATCCAACTTCATTTAATGTTTTCTCTGTTAAACCGCTTGAAGGAAGTGGAGTTATTGAAATTAATCCCTCTATTGCTTTTCCTATGCTTGATCGTTTACTAGGTGGGAAGGGTGAACCTTTTGATGCTAGTCGTGAGTTCTCAGATATAGAACTTTCACTTTTTGAAACAATTTTACGTGTTATGATGAGTACACTTAAAGAAGCTTGGGGGCCAGTTATGGATATTTATCCAACAATTGAGTCTAAAGAGTCAAGTCCTAATGTTGTTCAAATTGTTGCGCAAAATGAAATTGTTGTTATGGTTGTAATGGAGATTACTATTGGGCATTCCTCAGGTATGATGAATATATGTTATCCAGTTATTGCATTAGAACCAGTCCTTCCAAAACTTGCATCTCGTGACTTAATGTTAAACGAGACAAGTTCGAAAAAAAGTAGAAATACGGAGCTTCAAGTACTACTAGGTGGTGCAAAGGTTGATATTGAAGCGAACTTAGGGAATGCAGATTTAACTTTAGCTGATATTTTAGAGTTACATGTGGGTGATGTACTAAAACTTTCAAGTGCAGCGGATGATATTGTTACTGTTAGTGTAGATGGAAAAGAGAGATTTCGTGGGGAAATAGGACTACGTCGTTTTAGAAAGTCTATTAGTATTACTGAAGTAATAGATACAGAAAAAGATGCTGTAAAACGTGCTTTAGAAAACTTTGAACAAGAACGTCAAAATAAAATTTCAGGTGTAAGAGAAATTATAGACGATATACAAGAAGATAATTTAGAGGAGTTTAATAATGAGTGAGTTTATGAAACTATTTGAAGATGAAACAGCTGCAACTATCGAAGCACTTGTTGGAGTTACTCCATCTTTAGAGTTAAAAGAGGAACAAGAATTAAGTATCATTTCAAATATTATTCCGCCTATTGTTCTTGTTAAACTAAGTGTAAGTGGTGATTTAGATGCAGATGTGATGATTGCAATACCGCCAAACTTAGCAACTTCCCTTTCTGATATGATGATGGGTGAAGAGGCAAGTGATAGAGAAGATGTGAACGAAGATGATATTGATGCGACAAAAGAGATTGTGTCAAATATTTTTGGTGCAATTTCAACTTCGCTCTCCGCACAAAAAGAGTTACCAGCCCTCTCTTTTAGTGTTTCAAGTGTTGAAAATATTACAGATACAGGGGAAGTGAGTTTAGAAGACTTTACTAAAATGTATGTTTATAAATTTACTCTTGAGTCATTAGACTCTCTATTAATGTTTATTATTGATGAGAAACTGAGTGATGTACTTGATGGAAAATCTGCAAGTGAATCTGAAATAGCTGATAGTGGAAGTGATGATTTTGATTCTAGTAATATAGTTTCACCTGGAGATATATCGCTCAACAACGATGAGTTAAATAATATAGCTCTGATTATGGATGTAAAACTTCCCGTAAGAGTACGAATTGGTAAAAAAAGAATGTTATTAAAAGATGTATTAAATATGGATATAGGTTCAGTAATTGAATTAAATCAACTTGCAAATGATCCACTAGAAATTTTAGTTGATAACCATGTGATTGCTGAGGGTGAAGTTGTAATTGTTGATGGAAACTTTGGTGTTCAAATTACAACAATTGGAAGTAAAAAAGATAGATTGACACAATTAAAGTCATAATAAAATGAATAAAAGCAATGAATTAACTAAAAAATATATCAAAGATATTAAGTCAGCAGATGTATGGAGTGTTTTTAAAATTCTTGCTGATTTTGTGAAAGGTTTTGATGAGCTTGGTGAATTAGGCCCTACCGTAACGATATTTGGTAGTGCTAGAACTAAAAGAAATACTAAATATTATAATCAGGCAAAAAAATTAGCTTCTCTTTTAGCTAATCGAGGATATAATATCATGACTGGTGGTGGTCCTGGGATAATGGAAGCTGCAAATAAAGGTGCACATGAGTATGATGTCGAATCTATAGGATTAAACATTGATCTTCCTTTTGAGCAAAAATTAAATCCATACACAAGTAAAGAGTTGACTTTTGATTACTTTTTTTCACGTAAAGTGATGCTTGTAAAGTACTCAATGGCTTATGTTATTTTTCCGGGTGGATTTGGAACATTGGATGAGCTTTTTGAAGCATTAACTCTAGTGCAAACAAGAAAAGTGACTGGTGTAAAAATTTTTGTGATTGGTAGTGAATTTTATCAGCCTTTATTACAATTTGTAGAAGATAAGCTTTTAGGTGAGGGTATGATTGATCAAGAAGATTTAGAGATGATATGTTTAACAGATGAGTTTGTACAAGTAGTAGATGAGATAGAAGTTTCACTATCGAATCAACTAGAAGTTTTAGAAGATGCAGGACTTAAAAATACAAGTTATTATAAGTCTTTATCAAGTTTGAGGAAATAATGAAAGAAAAAGTACTAGTTGGAATGAGTGGTGGTGTAGATTCTACTATCACGACATTAATGTTAAAAGAGCAGGGTTATGAGGTAGAGGGTTTATATATGAAACTTCACTCAAAGCCAGGATATCATGAGATACATCAAGCACGTGCACAAAAAGCTGCCGATAAGATTGGTGTAAAACTACATGTATTAGATTTACAAGAAAAATTCAAAAAAAATGTTTATCAACCTTTTATTGACACTTATGCTGAGGGTAAAACACCAAATCCATGTGCTCTTTGTAATCGTACAATGAAGTTTGGTGAGATGATAGACTTTGCTGATGAGGTTGGAGCTCAGTACTTAGCTACTGGACATTATATCAAAACAGATGGTGAGTATTTTTATCAAGCTGAAGATGATACAAAAGATCAAAGTTACTTTCTATTTTATGTAAAAAAAGAGATGCTACCTAGATTGAAGTTTCCATTAGGTGAACTTCATAAAAAAGACATTAAAGCACAGGCTGCTTCTATAGAAGGTTTAGAATCTTTTTCATCTCAAGCTGAGTCAAGTGAAATATGTTTTGTAGAGACAACATATACTGATGTCTTAAAAAAACATGTTAATGTTGATCAGCCAGGTGATGTGCTTGATAAAGAAGGAAATGTTGTAGGTGAGCATAAAGGTTATATGCACTATACAATTGGAAAGCGTAAAGGTTTTACTGTTAATGGTGCGCATGATCCTCATTTTGTACTAAATATTGATCCTAAGAAGAATCAAATAACTGTTGGTAAAAAAGAAGATTTAGAGTGTAACTATGTAGAACTAGATAATCTTAATATGTTTAATGATGAAACAGAGTTTGATACAACTGTTAAACTTAGATATAGAACAACAGCAGTTAATTGTCATGTAGTTATAAAAGATGGGAAAGCATCAGTGACTTTACATGATGGTGTTTTTGGTGTTGCAGTTGGACAAGCTGCAGTATTTTATGATGATAATAAACTTATCGGTGGTGGCTGGATTTGTAAATCCTAGCTGCTATCTAGATAGCAGCACAACAAACGAAAAAACTCTTTCCAA
>DDCH01000001.1 GCA_002335055.1 Sulfurimonas sp. UBA2011
GGCTGATACAGGTTTATGTTAGAAGAGAAGTCTATTAATTCTTGTGGTTCACACTCAATTCTTTTGGCATACTTGTAAATATTTGCACCATGTTTCATATCTCAACATCATCCCAAAACTCATCAAAGTCTAAGTTTGTCATAGCATTTTCATTATCAAGGTTCTTTTCTAAAAGAATTTTTTGTTGTGCAGTAAAGTAGACCTCTAGGGCTTCATTTATTATAGTCGATTCATCTTTTTTGAGAATCTTTTTAAAGTTATCAAGGTTTTCATAGTTCTCTTGGTTTATAGATATATTCATACTGTTATTTTACCTAAAATATAAGTTCTTTAGCATGCGAAGTGTTTTTATACTTGTTAATGCGAAGTAGGGCGTAAAACTTAGAAGCTAATTTGATGTTTTTTAAGAGTTGAGATTTATGTATCTTTTTAGGAGCTTTTTGGTTGTAGGTATTTAAAAATAGATTTAAGAAATAGGGGTTGTTTTTGTTAGTGTTAAAAGTAAGAAGTGCAACTGCAATATCAAAAACAAACTCGCCATTTGCAGCATCTATAAAGTCTATAATTTGTTCTTTTGTACAGTTTTTTGAACTAAGATGTATAACTCAAAAGACTTCCTTTTTTACAATTGCAGCAAGTACAGACTTGTCTTTGAGTATCTTCAAATAAGGTATAATTAAACTAAAGGTTGCTTACAATGAAAAAACAAAACTTCTCTTATCGCTTCACACCTGCGGCTATCACTTCAAACTTTGTACCATTGATAGTCATTTTATATGGCAATGAAAAGATAAGTTTAACTGACTTTGAGTATAAAATGTGGAATGTTCTGCAAGTATGCTCTTTAGAAGAAGATGAATCAACACTTTTAAAAGAGCTGATAATAGCTATTTCTGAGACTTACGAATGTGAAGAGTATATCTTTATGTATGGTGATATAGAGAGTGTAAAAGCGTCAGTTTTTAAAGGTATAGTGGCTGAGTATAATGTACTTAATGCAGATATATCAGAAATGTCTCAAAAACAAAATATAAAAAATACTTTGGACGAATTCGAGAAGATGGTACCTGATATTTAAAGTGCCGCTTCTTTTATACTTTGAAGTTCACTGTCACTCAAAATCAAATTACAGAGTTCTTTGGTTAGAAATAAAAAGTTTGTACTGCTAGTTGTTGGGGTGTAGTGAGTAAGAAGAACCTTATGCTCAGTGAAAAAGTCTTCGATATCTGAGTCACAAGTAAGTGCCATAAGTGCTTTATATGTTTTATAAATAGTGTTGGATTCTAAGGGAATCTCATCACAACCTTCTATGGTAAAGGTTTCACACTCATGTGGAACAATACTTAGAGTTGGGTCCTCTTTTATACTATAAATAGAGTTTCTAGTTTCCATTATAAGTTTTGTTTGTTGGTGTGACTTAGGTTTAGGGGCATTTTGTTTTGCTATTAAAACATCAATAGCATCTTCATCCCAAAATCCACCTTCATCGCCACCTTCAAAACCACCCATAAAGTTATACTGCGAAAACTCTTATTGCATTTGTTTCAAGTTGACCATTTAAAATTCTTTGAATAGAAGTTAAAGTACCACCTGAACTATCACAAGAACCACAAGCTCCAACATAAGAGATGTAGACATCTGTAAGACCATTCTTTTCTTGAAGGTCAATAAAGTCTAAATCTCCATTGTCTGCTTGTAAAAAATCTCTAATCTTTTCATCGATAATTACATCAATAGCATTAATTTTTTGAATAGCACTCATGTTCTCAAAGTCAACTGGTTTAGTTTCTGTAGTTTCCATAATACTCCCTTGGTTTAAATTTTATAGTATAATTATACACTATAAGTCCTATAAGCTGACTAAGTTAGAAATGTTAATTTTAGAAGTTTATGTTAGTATTTTATAAAAAAGGTTTTTGCTATATGTGTGCAGTATTTGGGATTTTAGGTGTGTACAATGAGACTACAGCAAAAAGTGCTCTTGCTTTACTTTCTCATCGTGGACCTGATTACTGTGGTATCGTTCAAAACAACAGACTCTTTTTTGCACATCAGCGTTTGAGTATAAACGATACACACCATCGCTCGCACCAACCCCTAAAGCATCAAAATATTTTACTCTCTTTTAATGGGGAGATTTATAACTTTAAAGAATTAAAAAAAGAGCTAGATTACGAATTTAAAACACAGAGTGATACAGAAGTTATCATCGCAGCATATCTTGAGTGGGGAGTGAACTTTATAGACCACCTTCAGGGTATGTTTGCTATTGCTCTACTTGACTCTGACACTCTTTACCTTTTTCGTGATAGGCTGGGTGAAAAACCTCTCTACTACCTCAACGGTGACTCTTTTATTTTTGCCTCAGAGATAAAAGCACTTGTTCCTTTTTTAAAAAAAACAGAGATGGATGAGAATGCTTTACTTTCTTATCTCTCTTTTTTAGCCCCAACTCCGCCCTATACTTTTTTTAAAGATATTAAAACTTTAGCTGCTGGAGAATATGCGGTGTATAAAAACGGCACTTTAAATATCCAAAGATATTATGATGTTTTATCTACTAAACCAAATATAATTACAGATAAATATGAAGCAGTACAAATAATAGAGAAAGCTTTAGAAGAGTCAATGGAACTGCGTTTACATTCTGATGCTTCAACTGCATCTCTTCTTTCGGGTGGTATAGATAGTGCGACTATCAACTACTATGCTAAGAAACAGGGTTTAAACTTACCTATGTACACACTTGGATATAAAGAATTTAAAAAGTATGATGAGAGAGAAAACGCAAGAGCAACAGCTAATTTTTTAGGTATTTCTAACACTGAAGTTGAAATAGACGAAGTCGCATTTATTAAAGCGAGTGATACAGTCTTAGATACACTAGACCAACCCTTAAATGACCCTGCGGCAGTTCCTTTATATCTCTTGTTTGAGAAAATTAAAGAAGATGGACATAAGGTCGTTTTGAGTGGAGAGGGAAGTGATGAACTCTTTTTAGGGTATAGACAGTATTTTGAGTATCTTGACATAGAGGGTGCTGGTAATCTAGCACATAAAAACTGGCTCAAGAAGTATTTTCGTGCTAATTTTTCAATGAATAGAGAGTGGGAGTGGTACAAAAGAGTTTTTGATGACACTTTACTTTTTCGTACAAGTGGTGAGAGTTTTACAGACCTACAAAAAAATGCTCTGATGAAAAGAAATGTAAAAGATAACTCTAGTTTAAAGTATCTGGGTGCATATAGAGAAAGATTTCGAAACTCACAGCATACAGATGAGTCAACTTGGTATAGCTATATAGACCTCAACCTTTTTCAAGGGGAACATTTTTTGACAAAACTAGACCGAGTAAGTATGGCCCACTCTATAGAATCAAGAACTCCTTTTTTAGACCATAAACTTGTTGAGACAGTATTTAGCATAGATCCAAAACTGCGTTACGAAGATGGTGTGACAAAAGCTTTACTTAAAAAAGTGATGCGAGGAAAACTCGATGAGAGTATATTAAAACGCAAAAAAAAGGGTTTTTCAAATCCTTATATGGAGTACCTCATCAACTCCAAAAAAATTGAGCTTATCAAAGAGGTCAATAAAAAGACGGGCCTTTTTAGGGAAGAGAAGTTAGATGAGTATATATCTGACGCTTCTAGAGGTGGTTTTAAACAGCATGTATGGGGTCTGTATGTGCTCTCTTATTGGATAAAGAAGAATCTTTTATAATACGCTACACTTATGTTTCACAAAGGGATAAAATTGATAAAAAAGATACAAAAATATACAAGTACTAACACTCTTGTCATCCTAGGAATAATCCTGGGTGTAATCTTCGGACTGCTTCTTCCAGAACTAGCACTACAGCAAAAAATGATAGGTACTGCATTTATCTATTTTCTTAAAATGATAGTGGTTCCTTTAGTCTTTGCAAGTATCTTTACTTCAATACTGGGTTTAGGCTCTATTAACCATCTTAAGCGCCTTGGTATCCGTACTATTGGTTTATATATGCTTACAACCGCACTGGCTGTTATCTTAGCCATTATTGCTATGAACATCTTTCATATAGGTGAGTCTATAAGTAGTGAAGGTTTAGAGTTTGCAAAAGCAAGTACTATCGCCCCTTTTTCTATAGAGACAATGCTTCTTAGTTTTATCCCGACAAATATTTTCAACTCTTTAAGTAGTGGTTCTATGATGCAAATTATTGTTTTTGCAGTACTGTTTGGAGTAGCCTCTCTCTACCTTTCACCAAAACAACAAGAGCCGCTTTCAAGCCTCTTTAGTTCTGTTAGTGAAGCGATGCTTAAAATCTCAGAATGGATTATCAAACTGACTCCAATTGGTGTTTTTTCTCTTATCTCTTATGTTATTGCTGATCAAGGTATTGATGTTATACTTGGTTTATACAAGTACATCCTAGTTGTTGTAGGTGTTATACTGCTTCATGGACTTATCACACTACCTCTTGTTCTTAGAATTTTTGCAAAAATAAATCCTTACGAGTATTTACTCTCTGTAAGAGAAGCATCTATCATGGCATTTTCAACTGCTTCTTCTGCTGCCACACTTCCTGTAAGTATGCGAATAGTTGAAGAGGTTGGGGGAGTTGATAAAAAGACTGCTTCTTTTGTTCTACCTTTAGGTGCTACCGTTTCTATGGATGGGACAGCTGCTTATCTTACAATAGCCGTTTTATATATAGCAAACCTTGCAGGGACAACACTAAGTCTTGGAGATCAAGTTCTCTTAGGGATTACAGTTGTTTCTTTAAGTATAGGTGTTGCTGCTCTTCCTAGTGCTTCTCTTGTTATGATGGTGGTTATTTTAAATCAACTCGGTCTTCCAGTTGAGTATATCGCTGTAGTTGTAGCCGTAGATAGAATTCTAGATATGTGTCGTACATCACTAAATGTTACCTCAGACCTAGTTGTTACAAAAATTATAGATGTTTATGAAAAACGAAGCTAGAATATACAAATACCTACTACTCTTAGCAATGCTGCTTTGGGGTGGAGGTTGGACAGCACTTAAAATTCTTACATACACTCAAACCATGGAAGTCATCGTCTTTTGGCGTTTTTTCCTTATGAGTCTTTCTTTTATTCCTATTTTGTACTTTTTTAAAAAACCTATTACTTTAAACAAGGGTGCTTTTGTTTATATTGGGAGCGGTGCTCTTTTAAACATTTTATTTATGGTTTTTGCTTTTATCGGTATTTACAGTGGACTTGCAGGTTCTGGTAGTGTTATCATTACTACCTTTAGTCCAATCCTTACCTTTATCCTTTTCGCATTACTTTATAAAAAGCATTTAACAAAAGTACAGTATATAGCACTCTTTTTGGGTCTCTTAGGTGGTTTTATTCTTCTAGAACTTGAAAACATTGCGCAGTTTTTAAATGGTTCTAATATCTACTTTTTACTCTGTGCCCTAATCTGGGCTGGAGTAACACTACTCTCTCAACACTCAGCAAAGTATATACATCCCATCCATTATAGTTTTTTTATCTCTCTTATAGCTACTATTAGCTCATTTATATATGCTTTTAACTCAGACTTACTTTCTGTATTTAATGAAGGTCTAGAGTTTTGGGTTTCGCTTATCTACCTTGCTATACTTGGGCAAACGGTTGCAACAACTATCTTCTTTATGGCCTCTTCTAAACTAGGGAGTCAGACTACAAGCTCTTTTATGTTTCTGGTTCCCATCTTTGCACTTTTAAGTGCTTGGCTTATCTTAGATGAGCCTATAGAAACACATATAATTATTGGTGGATGTGTTAGTATGTTTGCTGTGTATTATTTAAATAAAAAGTAGCTTTAATATTGTATTTATCCTACTTTTATATGGGTACCAACGCACCTCAGTGAATTTAATGATGATTGTAAGAATTCAAAACTAGGTAAAATCCCTAGAATTCCAGGTATGTAAGATATAAAATATTAGAAACTGTTAATGTTGTTTACAATTTATTTACATTTGTATCTTATACTACGGTTATGAAAAAGAAAATCACCAATCTTTTTCTCTCTCCTTATTTGACCCAGAAGTTTAGTCGCTTGTTTTAGTTTTACGTTTTAATTTCATTTTTTGTTTAGCTAACTCGCGCATATCTTCTGTTGTGTCGCTTTCATCCATGATTTCAACACCAAGTACTGTCTCAACACAATCTTCTAAAGTAATGATTCCATCAGTTTGATCATAATTGTCCATAACTAAAAACATATGGTCTTTTTTTGCTATTAACATATCAAGTGCTTTACTAACGGGAATGTTCTCATTAATAGCAAACATCTCTTTTTTAATAGACTGGAGTGTTACACTGTCATCAGTGAGTGCTTGTTTGAAGATTCTTTTTGTAAGAACTAAACCTGTGACATTTTCAATACTGTCTTTAAAAACAGGAATACGAGAAAATTTAAATATAGCTTCTTGTGTCTCAATTACTTCTTTGATTGTCATTTTCTGATCAAGTGCAAAAACAACAGAACGCGGTGTTAAAACCTCACTTACTTTTATGTTATCAAGATTTAATATATTTTCAATAACATCTGATTCTTTTTCATCAATCACTCCATCATCTTCACTTTGAAGCATAGATTCAAGGAGTTCTTCTTTTGTAAGAGAGTTTGCATCATCTATATTTTTTCCGATTTTGTTTGTAACAAAAAGAGTCATGAGTATAATAGGATATGTTAACCAGATAAAAATACGGATAAATTGTGAAGCAAGAGGTGCTAGGCTTTTCCAGTGGAGTGCACCAATAGTTTTTGGGATAATTTCACTTAAAAAAAGAATGGCAAAAGTTAAAATAACAGATACAATAACAACAGCCTCATTACCAAAAACTAAAGCGGCTTGTGCACCAACTGCAGCAGCACCTAAAGTATGTGCAATGGTATTTAATATTAAAATTCCTGCGATAGATTTATTTATGTTTTCTTTTTGTGCACGAAGAAGTTTTCCAGCGATTGGGTTCTCTTTTTCTAAAACTGCCACGTAGGACATATTGATAGAGAGTAGTACTGACTCCAAAACGGAGCAGACAAATGAAACGCTAATAGAGAGGAGAAAAAATAGTATTAATAGATCCAAGTTTTACAAATTCCTTATAGTAATATATATGTAGCAAGTGCTAAAAAGCTGAAAAAGCCTACAATATCGGTAATAGTTGTTAAAATAACGGTACTTCCAATAGCAGGGTCAACATCCATTCTTTTTAAAAGAAGGGGGATACTCGCTCCAAAAAGCCCAGCAAACAAAAGGTTTATGAGCATACTCAGTGCGATAACAAGACCTAACATGGACGTATCAAACCATACTGCGGCGATAATTCCTATTATTATAGCGAATATGAGACCATTTACAAGGGCGATGATTAGTTCTTTTTTTATAATACGCATAGCATCACCCTTAGAAATATCTCCAAGGGCAAGTTGACGCACAACTACAGTAAGACTTTGTGTTCCTGCATTACCACCCATAGAAGCAACTATCGGCATTAAAACTGCAAGTGCTACCATACTTTGCAGAGTATCAGCGAAAAGACCTATAACAAGAGAGGCTATTATAGCTGTGAGAAGGTTAAAAGCTAACCAAGTTGCACGTTTTCGTCCAGCTGGAAGTATCTCTTCATCTTCTTCAGCCTCATCATTCACTCCAGCAAGATTATACATCTGCTCAGTGGCATGCTCGTTAATGATGTCATAAATATCATCTGAGGTAATACGACCAAGTAAGACACCGTAAGCATTTACAATAGCTAACACTCCAAGGTCATACTCTTCGAAAACATGTACGACTTCTTTTATATCATCCGTATCTATGGCTTTAATAGGCTCAAAACTCTCTTCACTTGTATCTATGTTTTGTATAACTGTTTTAGAAAAGTCAAAAATAAGTAGGTCATCTAAACCTACAGCATATCTTAGTTTTTTATCTTCATCGGTGATGAAGAGGTTTTGCACATTTTCAACTTTATTCTCTTTACGAAGTGTTGCAAAGCGCTTGATGACATCTTGTACTATCTCATTTTTATAGGCTGTGAAGAGTTCGAGTTGCATATGAGAACCTGCTTGATCTTCATCATATGTTTTGAGTTTTTGTATCTCTTCTTGGTCATCTACATGTAAGTTGAGAAAAACTTGACTTGCTACATTTTTATCAAGTTCTTCAAGCTCTTGCATAAACTCTGCTTGATCATCAGACTCTAGTTCTGTAACAGCATGGGAAAGTTCATCTACACTTAAGTTTTCTACAACATCATCAAAGTATCTATCAGGAAGGGATAAAGCGACATCTCCAACTAGATTCTTTGGTACAAGTTTAATGGCATCAGAAAATTCTTTATCACTTAAAGTCTTTAAAATTTTAGCAATATCAGTAGGGTGCATATCACCTATTTCGTGAGCATTTAGGTAGTCTAGTAGTTGATTCATAAGTGCAATTATATCTAATTAAACAAACAAATATAAGATAAGTAGCTATAATACTTATGTCTAGAATGTAAAGGAAAGATCATGAAAGCTTCAGACCTATTTGTAAAAGCATTAGAGAATGAGGGTGTTGAATATATATTTGGAATTCCAGGGGAAGAAAACTTAGATTTTTTGGAATCGCTGAGAACATCAAGTATAAAACTTATACTTACTCGTCATGAACAAGGAGCAGGTTTTATGGCTGCAACTTATGGAAGACTTACGGGTAGAGTTGGTGTATGTTTATCAACTCTTGGTCCAGGAGCTACAAACTTTGCAACACCAGCAGCTTATGCACAACTAGGTGGTATGCCTATGATGATGATAACTGGACAAAAACCAATTAAACAGTCTAAACAGGGTCGTTTTCAAATTGTTGATATTGTAAGTATGTTTGCACCAGTTACAAAATACTCTAAGCAAGTCTCTAATGGAAATAATATTCCAGCTATGGTTAGAGATGCTTTTAAAATCGCAACTACAGAGAGACCGGGTGCAGTTTTAATTGAACTACCTGAAGATATAGCAAGTGAAGAGGTAAGAGATAATATTTATCCTGTCCAAAAATTTCGATATCCAGTACCTTCACCTAGTTCTCTTAGAGATGCTGCAAGTATGATCCAAAAGGCAAAACAACCACTTGTACTTATTGGGGCAGGGGCAAATAGAACAAGAATTGGAGCAGCCTTAAAAAATTTCATCAATTATACAAAAATACCATTTTTCACAACACAGATGGGAAAAGGGGTAGTAGACGAGAACCATGAACTCTGTCTTGGTTGTGCAGCTTTGTCTTCAAATGACTTTGTACATTGTGCGATAGAGAAAGCAGACTTAATTATAAATATAGGACATGATATTATTGAGAAACCACCCTTTTTTATGAAGAGCTCACAAGAGGCCCAAAAAGTAATACATATAAACTTTTTTGCCTCAGAAGTCGATGATACATACTTTCCTCAACTTGATATAGTGGGAGACATAGCATCAAGTGTTACACTATTAACAGAGCTAATAACACTTCAAGAGCATTGGGACTTTGAGTATTACATGAGGACGATTAAAGAAGTAAACTCTCACCTTTCAAAATATTCCAAGGATAAGAGGTTTCCAATACTCCCACAAAGTGCTATACAAACTATAAGAGATATTCTTGATGATGATGATATTGTTACCCTTGATAACGGCGTGTATAAAATATGGTTTGCAAGAAACTATAAATGTGTTAAACCAAATACAATGTTACTAGATAATGCTCTTGCAACTATGGGAGCAGGACTTCCATCAGCAATTGCTGCAAAAATGGTCTGTCCTACAAAAAGAGTAGTAGCTATTGCTGGTGATGGTGGTTTTATGATGAATTCACAAGAGTTAGAAACTGCTGTGCGTTTAAACCTTGACATTACTGTTATCATTTTAAATGACAACTCATATGGCATGATACGATGGAAACAAGCTGGAATGGGTTTTGAAGACTTTGGATTAAACCTGAAAAATCCTGACTTTGTTGCTTATGCAAACTCTTATGGTGCAAGAGGACACAGACCAAATTCTTGTACAGAATTTAAAGAGATACTTGAGTTGTGTGTAAGTTCTAAAGGTGTTCATGTTATTGATTTAGCAGTTGATTATTCACTTAACCATGCTATTTTAAATGAACTACTTAAAAATATAAACTGTTTAGTATAAAGGATTTGGTATGAAAAAGATAGATGTACACTCTCCGTTTGACAATAGTGTAGTAGGCAATGTTCCCTTTTACAATATGGATGAAGTAAAAAGCATGATAAATGTAGCACATGAAACTTTTTATAATAAAAAAAAGAGTTTGCCAAGGTATAAACGAGTAGAAATTTTAGAAAAGCTTGTAGATATACTCTCTTCGCAAAAAGATGCTTTAATAAAACTCTGTGCAAGTGAAGGTGGAAAACCATGGGCTGACTCAAAAGTTGAGGTTGAACGTGGTATCAATGGTGTAAAAATAACTATTGAAGCACTTAATGCGCTTGAAGGAAAAGAAGTTGCAATGGGGCATACTCTTAGTAGTGCTAACCGTATGGCCTTTACATTTAAAGAACCTATAGGGGTCGTCGCCGCAATCTCTGCTTTTAATCATCCCTTTAACCTTGCTATCCATCAGATAATACCGGCTATCGCAGTTGGCTGTAGTGTTGTTATAAAACCTGCATTGCAAACGCCACTCTCTGCATTTAGACTCTGTGAATTACTTAAAGAGGCTGGTTTACCTGAGGGCTGGGCTACTGCTGCAGTATGTGATAAGGAAGCAGCTGAATTACTTGCAACATCACCAAAAATAAGCTTTTTAACATTTATAGGTTCAGGCACTGTCGGTTGGTACTTAAACTCTAAGGTGGTGCAAGGTACAAGAGTAGCACTTGAACATGGGGGTGTGGCCCCTGTTATAGTTGAAGCTGATGCAGATATAGATGAACTTATACCTTCTATTGGTAAGGGTGGTTTTTACCATGCTGGTCAAGTCTGTGTATCGGTACAAAGAGTGTATGTTCATAGCTCTATCGTTGATGAGGTGGCATCGAAACTTACTGAGTATGCAAAGAGGCTAAAAGTGGGTAACCAACTAGATGAGACAACAGAAGTTGGACCACTTATCAACAACAAAGAAGTTGATAGAGTAGAGTCATGGGTACTTGAAGCTAAAGAATCAGGTGCGACAATATTAACTGGGGGAAAGAGAATATCTGACTCTTGTTACGAGCCTACTGTTATTCTTAACCCAAGCGATGATACATTAGTCTCTCAAAAAGAGGTTTTTGGTCCTGTAGTTTGTGTCTACTCTTACGAGAATATAGATGAAGCGATAAAAAGAGCAAATGCACTTGATGTATCTTTTCAAGCAGCTATTTTTACAAACAATATAGACACTGCATTTAAAGCAGTAGGAGAGTTAAATGCAACAGCTGTAATGGTAAATGATCATACTGCATTTAGAGTGGACTGGATGCCATTTGGTGGAGCGAAAAAAAGTGGACTAGGCATGGGTGGAATACACCACTCCATGCAAGAGATGACAAATGAGAAAATGATGGTCTTTAAATCAAAGTCTATACTAAGATAGAATCATAATAAACGTGATTCTTCCTTGTTGTCGATAATCATTAAAAGTGCAGGTAATGCAACCAAATCAACTACTACTGCGATAATAAGTGCGGATGCAGTTACCACTCCAAAGTGGTAGTTAGGGTTAAAGTTACTAAAAACAAAAACTAAAAATGCGAATATATTAAAAAAAGATGATGCATTTATGCAGGCAACTGTTATGTGGTCGATGCTTCATGGACTCTCTAACCTTCTTATCGATGGTCATGTTCACATCGTTGACAATATAGATACACTTTTTGAGTTAAGTTTTAAAACTCTTATCAGTGGAATTGCTTTAGACTTAAGTGAGTAGTTCTTTAGACAAATACTAAAGAAGGGTAAAAGAGTAACCGTTCTTTATATGTACTTTTTTGTATCGGTACAGCCCATCTAACTCTATTACAACACGGTAATAACCTTTATGGTTTCCAAGTTTTATTTTTTTAATGATACTTTTTGTATCTATATTTTTCTCATAACTTCTTATATTGATATCGCGCTTAAAGTCACAGACAATTCTATGTGGTTTTGTGAGTAGAAAGTTTCGAAGCATTTTATCTTTTGTTATTAAGTCAAACTGTTTTTTATTTGCATATAAAGATATAAAAGATAAAGAAGCGAGTTTAGTTAAAGGTTCACTTGTTTTAGGAAGTACTTTAGCATTTGGTCTTTTTTTATCTCCCCCAATATTTTGAGAAACAAAAATTGGTAGATGCCAGTCAACACTATTACCAAGCAACTCTTTTTTACTAACAACAGAACCATCTAAGTTTTTATAAGTAATAGTGACACTCTCTAGTGTTCTTGCAGTTGATGGAAGCGTGAGTGTTGCTCTCTTTAATGGTTCAATTTTGGAAACTTTATTTGTACTAAAAGAGATGTCAGTTTCATTTTTTGAAGGGAAAAAAGGGTTTTGGCGGGCATTTAAAGAACTTATCAATACAAGACAAATTACTAAAAGTTTTATCATATGTATTTGCCTTATTTTATTTCTAAGTATTATAGCAAATTAAAAGATTTATTGTGCACTTATCTCTTTGAGTTCAAAGTATTCGCGTTGTAAGTCAGCATTTTCAAGTTTGAGTCTTGAAACTTCATCATATAAATAAACCTGATAATCTTGTAAACCAAAAAGAATTTCTAAAGAGGATGTTCCATAGAGTAGAATGCCAAGATAAATACCAAGGATTACTACTATAGAGAGGAGAAAAAAGAACTTTTTAAGAGAGAGACCAAGATGCTTCTGCGTCACACTCTCACTTACATCAATCTCTTCAAATAGTTCTTCATTTTGCATAGTTTAAACTCTATACTTAGTTAAAAAGTGCAGCACCTAAGTACTCACCGTATACAACTTCATTCTCTATCTCAAGTAATCGGTTGTATTTAGCAGTTCTCTCACCACGTGCAGTTGAACCAGTTTTAATCTGGCCACAGTTAAGTGCAACAGCGAAGTCTGCGATAAAGGCATCTTCACTCTCACCTGAACGGTGACTCATTACACAAGTATAACCATTTCTTTGCGCTAAACGCACAGTTTGCATAGTCTCAGAAACTGAACCGATTTGGTTTGGTTTAATTAGAATAGAGTTAGCGATGCCTTCTCTGATTCCTCTTGAAAGAATATTTACATTTGTAACAAAAAGGTCATCACCAACGATTTGAATCTTATCGCCGAGTTTCTCAGTCATAAGTTTAAAACCAGCCCAGTCATCTTCATCTAAACCATCTTCAATAGATACAATAGGGTACTTAGAACATAGGTCAACATAATAGTCAACTAACTCTGCAGATGTAACAGTACGATTTTCAGAGTCAAGTTTATAGCCACCATCTTCTGCACGAATTTCAGATGCAGCAACATCTAAGGCAATACCGATTTGCTCACCAGCTTTATAGCCAGCAGCTTCGATCGCTTCAATAATAATCTGTATCGGCTCTTCGTTAGAGCTTAAATCTGGAGCAAATCCACCCTCATCACCTAACGCAGTGTTATGGTTTTTAGCTTTTAAGATACCTTTTAAAGTATGATAAATTTCAGCAGATGCTCTTAATCCTTCTGCAAAATCTTCAAAGCCAAGAGGAACGATCATATACTCTTGAAAATCAACACTATTATCAGCATGGCTTCCACCATTAATGATGTTTAGCATTGGAGTAGGAATAGTCATAGCATTTGCACCACCGAGGTAACGGTAAAGTGGCATACCAAGAGATTTTGCAGCTGCACGTGCTACTGCCATAGAAACACCAAGTACAGCATTTGCACCAAGTTTACCGTAGTTTTCAGTACCATCAACTTCTTTCATCGTAGCATCAATTACGGCTTGGTTAAAAGGAGAAAGACCGATGATAGCATCAGAGATTTCATTGTTAACATGACCAACTGCTTTTAAAACACCCTTGCCCATATAACGCTCATCACCATCACGAAGCTCTAAAGCCTCACGTTTTCCAGTACTTGCACCTGAAGGTACAATAGCACTCTCTATTGTTCCATCACTAAGTTCTACTGTTGCTTTTACTGTTGGATTACCACGTGAATCCATTACTTCTATTGCGCTTACACTATCTATAAACATATATTTGCCTTTTATGATTTATTCAAATTTTATAAAAATAATTCTATTTTTTTGGCATTTTACCCAAATTTCACTAAATTTTTAGTTATTTTCTGCATCTGAATCTGCAATAGAAGCTGTATCCATAACCATAATATCAGAGATACCCATTGCTACTTTGATTTTATTTTCTATTTCAGTAGCTAATTCTGGTTCATCTTTAAACATTTGCTTAACATTTTCACGACCTTGACCTAGTTTTTTGTCTTCATATGCAAACCAAGCACCAGCCTTGTCAATTACATCAAGTTTTACACCATAATCAACTAACTCACCCTCTTTAGAGATACCCTCTCCAAACATAATGTCAAACTCTGCTTGACGAAATGGAGGCGCTACTTTATTTTTAATTACTTTTGCTTTAACACGGTTTCCAATAACATTTTCACCTTGTTTAAGTGAAGCAATACGACGAACATCAATACGAACAGAAGCATAAAACTTCAGTGCATTTCCACCAGTTGTAGTCTCAGGAGAGCCATAACCCATCATTCCAATCTTCATACGAAGTTGATTGATGAAAATAACAGTACAGTTCATCTTAGATAGAACTGCTGTTAATTTACGTAGTGCTTTACTCATTAAGCGAGCTTGAAGCCCAACTTGTTGATCACTCATCTCACCTTCTAGCTCCACTTTTGGTGTAAGTGCTGCTACAGAATCGATGATAATTAAATCAACTGCACCACTTCTTGCAATAGTTTCAACAATGTCTAGAGCTTGTTCACCATAGTCAGGTTGAGAAACAAGTAAGTTTTCTACATCTACACCAAGATTTTTAGCATATACAACATCCAAAGCATGCTCAGCATCTATAAATGCACATACTCCACCTGTCTTTTGGCATTCTGCTGTTATTTGAAGTGCTAAAGTTGTTTTACCAGAACTTTCAGGTCCATATATCTCTACAACACGTCCTTGTGGAATACCACCTATTCCAAGAGCTAAGTCAAGCCCAATAGAACCTGTACTTATTGATTGCATAGGTTGGATATCTTTATCCCCAAGACGCATTAAAGAACCTTTTCCAAATGCTTTATCTATTTGCTTCATTGCTAGGTCTAGTGCTTTTTGTTTGTTTGCATCCATCTTGGGCTCTCTTGTTTTAAATTTTGAAGAATTATATGTTTATTTTTAGAAGTATATTGAAAATATGGCAAATTGTCATACTTATTAGTAAATTTCTTTTATCTTCAACATTTTATCTTTATGTTCAAATGATAGTACAGCATGGAGTTTTTTTGATAGCCTGGTTTATTCAACTTTAGCAAATAACCTTGCAAAAGATGTGGGAACTGTTTTTAATCCATGTATTAGTAAGTTCATTTTTAGCCATTTTAATGAACATCTAATACTTGGAATATACTTAGAATCAGTATTTTTTAAACTCCTAGGGCCAGCTTATTTTGTTGAGAGACTCTTTTCCTTACTCTTTGTCTTTTTCTTTGAGATATTAAAAGAAACAATACCACTGCTTATCTCATCTTTGATCTTCACAATTGATAAAACGGGGAAATATAGCAGAGACGAAGGTAGACTCAATGACTTACAACATATAGCTACAATTATTCAGCCTGATACTATTCTACATACAACTCCTCGTATACATGATGATTCTTCGCTTAACTCCTATTTTATGAAAAAGTAGATATCGATTTACACTTGTATCTACTCTATAGGGCAAAAATTTATTAATATTTGGCTAAAATAGACTTATGAAAAAAACACTAATTGCACACTCACCTGACGCCGATGATATATTTATGTACTATGCTATTAAATTTGGCTGGGTTGGTATGGATGGTGTTACTTTTGACAATATAGCAAAAGATATTCAAACACTTAATGAAGATGCACTTAATGGGGTATACGACATTGTAGCTATTAGTTTTGCTCTGTATCCTCATATAAAAAGTGAGTATGCACCACTGCGTACTGCTGTAAGTTTTGGTGAGGGTTATGGACCTAAACTCATTAAACGTAAAGGTGAAAAACTCAAACGAAATTTTCGTGTTGCTTTGAGTGGCAAACACACAACAAACGCGATGCTTTTTCGTATAGCTTATCCGGATGCTCGTATAACTTATATGAACTTTTTAGAGATAGAACAAGCTGTGATAGATGGTGATGTTCATGCAGGTGTTTTAATTCATGAATCTATTTTAACATATGATGATAGACTTGAAGTTGAACGTGAGATGTGGGATATATGGCAGGACTTAGCAGGGAAGGACTTACCTCTACCTCTTGGTGGAATGGCTATAAGACGCTCACTCCCTCTTACAAAAGCTATTGCTTATGAAGAGACACTTACAAAAGCTGTTCAAGTTGCACGAGATCATAAAGACAGACTCTCTAGTATGTTAATAGAACGTGATTTAGTTCGAATAGATGCAGCTACTTTAGATAAGTATCTTGAACTCTATGCAAATGATGAGTCAATTACTTTAAGCCCTCTACAGTATAAGGCAATAGATAAACTTTTTGAGCTTGGATACAAGCATGGTTTTTATGATGCACCTGTTGCTATAGAAGACTATATGATTCCAACTGAGTATACAGAGTTAAGAGAGTCATAAAATGGAAGCGAAACTTATAGCACTTGGTGTTGAAACTTTTAAAATTGCACTAATGTTAGCACTACCCGGATTACTTACGGGTATGTTTATAGGACTTGCTGTTTCTATTTTTCAAGCAACAACGCAGATAAATGAAATGACACTTTCATTCATCCCAAAAATTATCGGTGTTGTTATCGTTATCGTACTAACTATGCCATGGATGCTTAACGAAATGACTGACTTTGCTCGTCATATTTTTGAGATAATGCCAGAATTTGTAGAGTAATGAAAACAAAGAATGTTAACTTTAAAAAATACTCCTCTTTTAAGATAGGTTCTGAAGTTTCAGTATGCCTTTTAGAAGACGATTTTTCTGACATAGATAAGTACTATCTTATTGGCTCTTGTAATAACACCCTCATAGGCCCTAATCCTCCAGCACTTATGATGCTTGATAAAATGTATGACTATATCAAGATTGAAAATAATACTCTTAAAGTTGGTGGAGCTACACCCTCTGGAAAAGTTGCTTCATTTTGTAAAAGAAACAACATAGCAAACTTAGAGTTTCTCTCACATCTTCCAGGTAAACTTGGGGGTCTTGTTTACATGAATGCAGGACTCAAAGAGTTTGAAATTTTTAATGTTTTAGTCGATATTACTACTACAGAAGGTACTGTAAAAAGAGAGAATATAGAGTACGGGTATAGATATACTAACCTTAATAAACCTATACTAGAAGCGAGTTTCTCACTTGAGAAAGGTTATGATGTAAATAAAGTTGAAATGTTTAAAAAGATGCGAAGTAATCAACCATCTACTCCAAGTGCAGGGAGCTGTTTTAAAAACCCTAAGGGCGATTATGCAGGTCGTTTAATAGAAGCTGTTGGGCTTAAGGGTTTAATGAAAGGTCATATGTGCTTTAGTGAGGAACATGCTAACTTTCTTGTAAACAACGGTGGTGGAGAGTTTGAAGATGCAATGTGGCTTATAAATGAAGCTAAACACAGAGTCCAAGAGGAGTTTGATATCCTCTTAGAATGTGAGATTATTATACTAGAAACGCAGCACTAAACCTGCATACACACCAGAAAAATCAAGTTTTAGTTTTGTTTTTTCATCATTACTTGAGATGTCATACTTCTGCATTCTATATCCAAGTTCTAATCCAGGCTGAATAATAGGAATAAAACCTAAAGTATAATCAACTTTTACACGTACATCATAAACAGTATCTCCACCATATGTAATGTATTTTACATCAGCTTCAAGACCAATCTCTGTTATTGGAATCTGAACACGAGTTCTTACATATGCGAGAGGCATTACAACACGAATATTCTCATTGTATCCTGTAAATGCACCAGTAGCATCAACTTTATACTCACTTTCAATCACTTTAATATCTAGACCTAAGTCTAGTGTAATCCAAGCAGTATTATCTAAAATATTATAATAAGGGATTACATCAACTTGAGTAAACTCCAAAGTTGATGCAGTGTCTAATGGAATTGGTACACTAATATCTTTAAAGTTTCCTTGAGCCTTACCTTCATCAGAGAGTGTAGTGTACTCCAGTCTAAGGTTTGGTATAACAGGAATTGGATGTTTTACAAGCATCCATGCATAAATATTTGACTGTACTTTTTCTAGTGAAGTATATGAACCGCTACTAGTTCCGTCAGTATATGTTAAAGACCCTGTTGGAGTTGGCATAAATGTACCACCACCGATCTCAATACGAGCAAAATCTGCACTTGCTGTTGTAGCTAAAATAGCACTACAGGCTATAGTTGATAATACTTTTTTCATTTTTTTCATTTTTATCATTTAATATCTCCATTTTATATATAAAGGTAATTATATCAGAGAAATTTATTTGAATTCTCAAGTGATTATGGGAGTTTGGATCTTATAAAAGGAGGCTAAAGAGGATAAGTCATAAGACTCATCTTCTTTAAAAAGGGTCTAGCTAACTGCAGCGATTGCAGCGTCGTAGTTAGGCTCTTCTGTGATTTCTGGACAAATTTCTTTGTAAGTTACAACACCATCAGCGTCAACAACAAAGATAGCTCTACAAGTAACACCAGCTAAAACTGATCCACCAAGTAAAACACCATAAGCATTTGCGAAATCTTTGTTACGGAAGTCAGAAGTAACAGTTAACTTGTCAATTCCTTCAGCTGAACAAAAACGTCCTGAAGCAAATGGAAGGTCAAGAGAAACGATAGTTGCAGTAACATCTGTAAGATCAGCAACTTTAGCGTTAAAGTTACGAGTTTCAGTAGCACATACACCTGTGTCTAAAGAAGGAACAACGATGATTAGTTGTTTAGTACCATTAGCTCCACCAACTACTACATCACCTAAACCTGCTGAGTTTACAACAGTAACTGCTGGTGCTTTGTCTCCAACATTTACTTCATTTCCTAATAACTCTACGTCTGTACCTTTGAATTTAGTTGTTGCCATATTCAATTTCCTTGTTTTAATATTTATTTTGGGAAGTATATTTGAAATCGGATAACACAATTCTTATTTTCAAATGAAGTATATAAGTATAATCTTTTATTAAGTTTATAAGCTACTTCTTGGCGCAATGTCCAAGTTTTCTAAAGAAGTGAAGATCTTTTTCTCATACATTTCAACTGCTACTCTTCCTATCATCGCTGCATTGTCTGAACAATACTTAAGTTCACTTAATATGAGTTCTGCATTATGCGGTTTAAGTAAGTCTTGGATTTGTGAACGAAGGTAAAGATTTGCTGAAGCACCACCAACAATAGCGAATGTTGTTGGTCTAACAGTTTTAAAGTACTTCTTTAATTTCATAGTCAGATGTTTTGTAGCAATATGCTCAAAAGAGGCCGCTATGTCTTTAAAGTCTGGATTCTCATTTTTTTCTTCTTCTAAAACAGCTAAACGCACAGCATTTTTTAAACCTGAGTAAGAAAAAGCGATAAGTGGTGACTGATGAAGAGGTACGGTAAAGTTATGACGAAGTCTATCTCCATCTTTTGCTAATTCTTGAATTACAGGTCCACCTGGATACCCGAGTCCCATCATTTTAGCAACCTTGTCAAAACTCTCACCAAAACTATCATCCATGCTTTTAGCTACTGTCTCTATCTCTGTAAGACTTTTAACTTCCATAACTTGAGTATGTCCGCCTGAAACTAAAAGACAAGTAAGTGGGAACTGTGTTTCTTTTTCAATAAAGAGAGAATAAATATGCCCTATTAGATGGTTAACACCGATAAGAGGGATATCTAGTGCCACAGCTATTGCCTTAGCCATAGTAACACCTTCAACAAGTGTCACAGCTAGACCAGGAGTAGAAGTAACAGCTACCGCTTTGAGTAAAGGGAAGTACTCTTTTACTTGTTCAAGTATTTTGGGTAAAGCTTCTGCATGAAGACGAGCTGCGAGTTCTGGAACGACACCACCGTAGACACTATGTTCTAATTCTTGAGATATTTTTTTATGAAAAAGCAGTTTCTTTGTTTTTATCTCTGTAATAGATATTGCACTATCATCACAAGAGCTCTCTATACTAAGTATCATCTACAGACCTCGCACAAAAGTTCTAACATCTTTATCTATTAAAAAGACATCATCTATAGTTGTAGCGACATCTGTAAACTTCTCATATGCTTGAATGATATTTTTGCTTATATTCATGAAACCTATTTTTTTATCTATGAAGAGTTGTATTGCTGCTTCATTAGCTGCGTTTACCACTACACCTTGAGTCGGGTTGAGTAGAAGATCATTTTTTATCTCCCAAATAGGGTATCTATCACTTTTGATTTCTCTAAACTCTAAACTTCCAGTTTTTACTAAATCCACATGCGCCAAGATATTTTCATCCATATCTTTATCTAAAGCAAAAGCTATAGGGAGTTGCATACTTGCATTTGCAAAGTGTGCTGTAGTCGAACCATCTTTAAAGTCTATAAGTGCATGAATGAGTGATTGTGTCTCGATGATAGCATCATATTTACCCTCACCAAAAAGCCAACGAGCCTCTAAGAGTTCGAACATTTTGTTGACCATTGTTGCTGAGTCTATAGTTATTTTTTGTCCCATTGACCAGTTTGGATGTTTTTGAGTGTCTGCTAGAGTTGCACTGTGTAGTTTTTTGATATCCCAGTCACGAAATGCACCACCTGAAGCAGTTATTATCATTTTTTCAACGGGTCTGTCTTGGAGTAGGTACCAAAGTCCAAAGTGTTCACTGTCTATAGGTTGGATGTTTTTCATATCTATAAAAGCACCACAAGCAACAAGTGACTCTTTATTCGCTAAGGCTACTTTTTTACCACACTCTATTGCCTTGAGTGTTGGGCGAAGTCCTAAAAATCCGACTAAAGCATTCACAACTAGTTCACTTTGAGAGTCTGCTATTACTTGAAGAATAGCTTCATTCCCTGCATAAACATTAGTATGATGTACATTTGGGATATCTTTTTCGTCTGCAACGACTACTACTTTAGGAGAGTGCTCTAATATTTGTTCATTTAGAACTTTGATATTTTTTCCAGCTACTAAAACTTCGATATTTATATCAAATCTTGAAGCGACTAAGAGAGCATTAACTCCAATAGAGCCTGTTGAACCAAGGAGAACCAAATTATACTAGACCTCTTAAAAGTACAAGCATAACAATCCCAGCAAAGAGATAACCATCTATTCGGTCGAGTACACCACCGTGACCTGGCAGTAAGTCACCACTATCTTTTACACCAGCTGCTCTCTTTAGTGAAGACTCAAATAAATCACCAAAAATTGAACTAACAGCTACTGCAAAACTAACAAAGAAACCAACAGTAAAGTCAACTATTGCTAAACCAAAAAATGCACCACCGATAGTTGCAACTGCTATACCACCGACAACACCTTCCATTGTTTTGTTTGGACTTGTCTCACAGAACTGTGTTTTTCCTATACTTTTACCTACCGCATATGCACCTACATCAGTTAAAGCAACAACTGCGAGTAACCATAAAAGGGAAAGCACACCATACTCTTGGTACATTGTAAGCATAAAAAGCATACCAGCAGTTGGATAGATAAAAGGAAAAAAGTCCTTCCACTGAGTCTCTTTGTTGAAGGCTACTGCACTAGCATAAGCTACACCTGCTAAAACAAAAAGGTCATCACCATAAGGGTAAACTCCAGCGACTAACCAAATTCCTATCGCAAAAGGTAACAAACCATCATTCTCAACTTCAAAGAGTTTGACTGCTTCTTTAAAGGCTAGTATATAAACACCACCAAAAACTAACCACATTACAAAAAAGTTATCAATGAGTCCTATGACAAAAACGGCTGCTAAGAGAGCCAAACCAGTTACTATTCGCTCTTTGTGATTTTCAAACATACTCATAAAAATTCCTAGATATTATTTATAAGGATATTATACCCTTTTGAGAATTTAATTAATCTTTGTCATCAAGAAAGTGCTCTGCAAATTGCGAGAGTAAAAAATCTACACTCTCTAAAACTTCATTATCTAGTTCTTCTTTATCTACTTCTATAAAATCATTAGCAAAATATGTAAGGGAAAAAGTTGCACTTTTATCAGCTCTATATGTTTGAACTTCTTCGCCAAGGGCAAGTCTAATATATACATAATGAGTGCCATCATCATCTAAGTCTTCTAGGGTAATCATAAGTGTTGGACTATCTTGCACCTTTGTTTTTATACCTAAATCTACTAAAGCTCTAGACATCTTTTTTTTGATACTTGTAATAGTCTTGGGTGATACAAGAGCAACATCGTTTTTAACATACACATTTGCTTTGTTTAGACCTGTAAGTGTCCAAAAACCAGCTGCATTTAAACTAAGAACTGTAATAAAAAGTAGAGTAAGAAGTTTCTTCATTACTGCTCTCCGTAAAGTGTTATTGCATTATCTAAGTTCTCAGCAAAAAGTTTTTTCTTGATGTACCCTGTTGTATCTAAAATGACAGTTTCATCTTTAGGATTGATAAAAAATACCTTAGGTGTAAACTGTGTGCGAAACTGTTTGGGAAATTTTTTTATATCAAATTTTTTATCTACTATAAGTGTTATTACTTCTGTCTGTAGTCGTGATTTTAGTAGTGAGGAGTTAAGAGTTTTTCTCTCAAACTTACGACACCAAGGACAGTAATCAGCCCCAAGTACCATTATTATTAGGTGACTAGACTTTTATATCTAGTTTGTAGAGCGGTTCTTCATCTTCATTTTTATCTTCATCTTCATTTTTTTTAGGGTTTCTTTTGTTTTCTCTATCTGCTTCATCTCGTGTATGATCTTTATCTTCATCCACTTCTTTGTTTGCTTCTACAGGACGTACCTCTAGTACTTTTTCATCTTTTTCTTGTATTTGTGATTGGGCAATCATATTTTGAAAATCTACACGATTTTGATTGGCATTTTGAGCAGAAGCAGCTGCCGGTGTCATCTGGTTTGTAAAAATTGCATTTCCAATTGGTCCAATGGATGCCATAACTAACTCCTTGTGTCTATCTCTATAGTCTGATACTTGTTGTAGAGGACATTAGCTCCATGCTGAATAGTTACTTCTCTACGAGGAGTATAATCGACCAAATACTTATCTTGTGAAGTCGTTGTAAAATCTACACAGAGTCTAGCGGCTGATTTTATTATTTTTTCTGGAAGACTTTGTTTATCAGTTGTTATGATTACATGGCATGAGGGTTGCTCTTTTAAGTGTATCCAGATGTCTTTTGCTCTTGCATTTTTAAGTAGGGCGATATTACCTTTTTCATTCTTTCCAAGTTGCACTTTATAGCCTTCGATCCAAAAACTCTCAATACTATCATTTACTTGGATTTTTTTACTCTGTATTTTTTTTGGAAATAAAAGCTCTATTTTAGCTACATCTTTTGCCATTGTTACAGTATGTATAAAAAGTTTTATATGTTCTATTTTAGAAGAGAGAGATTCTTCTTCTATATGCAGGTGTTTTGCTTTTTGTTTCGCCTTTTTACTTCTACTAAAGAACATATTACTCGCGATAAAGGGAGTTGGACACTCCTTATCTATATGTAACTCTACTTTTTGTCCATCATAATCATTTAAAATGAGTTTTTTAGAGTAGGGTTTAAAGTTCTCTACATTTGAGAGCATGAGGTTCCCATAATGTTCATTCTTTTGTGCTAATTTTTCTAAACCATCTTGTGAATCTAGTTTATCATAGAGTTTTTGTAGTTTTTTGAGTTTTTTCTTTAAAAGCGCTACTTTTTGTTTTTTGAGATTTTCTAGTTTTGCATTTTGTTCATTAAAATATACCGCATATAAAAACTCTTCTACACTCTCTAGTGGATACTCTTTTGCAACAAAAGGAGCATTTGGTACATCAAGAAGTTTTTGTCCTACTCGTACTTCTCTAAATGAAGAGTAGAGGTCAACATGACGGAGGGCTTCAATCACCACATTTTGCTCATCTAGGATAATGATGTTCGTGTATTTCCCTGTAAACTCTATCTGTATATATGTTATCTCTTCTTTATAAGCTGAAGCCATAGAAGTTTTCATTCGGATTATTTTATCATCATGAAGTAGTTGTATATCTAGAATGTTTGAGCGATTAAAATGTTTGGCTATAAGCACATCAAAAGGGGCATTATAGATTTTTGAGCGTGGGTACTCTTCACATTTAAACATACTTGAGTTAGAGCGAGACATATTAAAATAAATAGCATCTCTCTTGTCAAAGACTATTTTTATGATGGTATCACTTACTCTATGCACAGCAGATATTTTTTTAAACTGCTCTAGGTATGTGATAATTTGGCGTAAATGGGATAGTTTCATGTTCTTATTATATCACAGAGACTACTTACTCTAAAAGTTCAGGGTTTGGTTCTGCAATGAAATAGTCTTGTGCACAGTCAGCCCCTATCTCTTTTACATATTGATAAACATCCCTATCGCATACAAAATCTAAAAATAATTCATAATTCATCTTCTAACTCTTTCATAGGAATAGTAATGCTTATTAGTATTCCCTTATTTTTGCTAGTGCAATATATGTTACCTTTGAGTTTGTGTAGTATAAGGTTATAGATAATGTTTAAACCTAAACCTGAACCACCTAGGCCAAGTTTTGTTGTAAAGAAAGGGTCAAATATTTTATCTTTCATAACAAAAGCATCAGGATAGTCTGCTAGGGTCTGAGACAAGTGTTCATATGATTGGACATAATATGGTTTGAGTTCATAAGCATTCTTGTCTGCTATCATCTTTATAAAGTTTACTTTTTCTGTAATGCTGGTATGTTCCTAGAACAGTGAATGTAAGCCTCTTCTACTTCTACAAGAACCCATGTGACCTGTAGTTGCGGTAAAGATTTAATAGCTTGTGTTACTTTTAGAGACTCTTCTTGAGAAAGGTGTTTATCAAAGTATAAAGCATCAACTATCTTAGCTTTTCCGTTTATATGTAAACCTGTTAAAGTATCTAAAAAGTCTATAAAAAGCATACCTACGTGTCCATTTTCTGAGATGTTTCCTAGTGAGGCCATAACACCGTTACCATTAAACTCAGGGTAGATGAGTTTTTCTTTAGAGAGCACTGTCACAAAACCCTCTTGTCCACTTCTAAAGGAGCTATCGCTCTCTCCATTTTTATCAGCTGTGGCTATAAAAAGCATAGTTTGTTTTTTAATAAAGTCTGTCATAACATCAGTAATATAGGGACAAACTTCCTTGTCATAAAATCTTTTTGCATTATCTTGTGTTTTATACTTCTCTTGAAGAATATGCTCGCCTTCACATCCAGGTAAGTTTTGTGAAGAGTTTTCCATGATAAGCCTTCTTTTATAGTTTAACTGAATTCTAACATAATTATTTATCAAGAAGCTAAGGATATATCTTTAACAAACATATATAAATGCAGGATATGGATATAGATAACAGGATTTAGCAGCCACAGTGAATATGTGTATGAATATGATGACGATTACGATGATGACCAAAAATACGAAGACAAATCAAGTACAGATACTAATACTTATGAGATAAGTTATGAAACATGTGAAGAGAGGAGTATATAGTACGCTAAAGCTACTCTTCTTAGTTCTCTAGCATTCTTTGATTTAGATAAACAGCAGTTGGTGCATCTACTGAGTTCACATGAAGGACAATCCACTCAGGTGTTTTACGTACAAAGTTAAGAATCTTTTTTAAATCTCCATACTTCCTCCACTCTCTACTACTATGTTCAAGATCGGATAAAAATATATCGTGTGCAGTTTTATGCATCTCATACTTTGGGAAATTATACTTTTGCATTAAATGTTCTTCATTTGCGAAGTGTTTGTGTACATGCTTTACATATTCATGTAGTTTTACTTCAAGGGCATCTGTTGGAGTTTTTTGTATCTGGCAGTGTGTAGCAAGCTTATCAATATCATTTAAAATTTGTATCTCATTTTCATGTGTTGCTTGCATTTCCTCAACATCCATTTCCTCAACTTGTTCCACATATATTAATCCCATTAAAACCCCTTTATTTTCTATAGTTTAGCTAAAAAGTGATATTACCAAGATGATAGATGTCAAGAAAATGGATAATGAGTGTAGAATGAGTTTTGAAGTATAAGTCTCGTGATGAGACTTATATTATGCGTTACCTGCTTTTTTAGCTTTTTTGTCTTCTCTTTTTTCTTTTAAAGTTTTAGCAGGTGCTTTTTTTGTAGATTTTTGACTGTCTTTACCTTTTGCCATTTTGGTCTCCTTCATATAATATAGTTGATGCATTAATTGTATCGTAATTTTTTATGCTAAATGTATAAATTGATAGAAACTTAGCTATACTCTAGAATATTACAAGATATAAATATTAAAAATAGGATTACTAATGGCAAAAACAAACTACGGTTATGAAAAATATGGTCGCGAGATGGAAAAGAAAAAGAAAAAAGAAGAAAAACTTAAGAAAAAACAAGCGAAAAATAATGATGCTAATGATGTTGTAGAAGATGAGGAACAAATTACCTCAGATAAAAAAGAAAGCTAACAAGCGGATAAATCCGCTTATTAAGAAAGATTACAGACCTGTAACGTTTTCTGCTTGAGGGCCTTTTTCGCCTTCACCAATTTCGTAAGTAACTTTTTGACCATCTGCTAATGAAACACGACCATAACCTGAGTTATTTACTTGACGGAAATGTACAAATATATCTTTTCCACCATCTTCTTGTTCGATAAAGCCAAAACCTTTATCTTCGTTAAACCATTTAATCGTTCCGTTTACTAATGTTCCCATTGTAATCCTTTGTGTTTGAATACACCACATTTCTGCGGTGGTTTAAAATCTAATATGAAGTCTTTCTTTTAGGCGGATTATACTGTTAACTAGAAGTCATCAATGTAACGCAGACTAAAGATGTAACTCGAATCATCTTTTATTAATGTAAGTGTACCCTAATACAAGCTTAAAGTATACTAATATGTATTTTAGATGGAAATTTTAATATATATCAAGATATTTCATACACTTATCTAATTAAATGTTTAAGTATTTCTATAACTTGTGACTCAGATTTCACAACTGCAGAAGCAGCCCCATCAATCTCTTTTAATGCATGAATAAACTCTTCGGGGTGAATGACGATGAGTTTTTTACCTAGTGCGGTAGCAAATCCAGCATCAAAGGCTGCATTCCATTGTTTATACTTTTCTCCAAACTTTACTACAACTATGTCAGCTCTTTTTATGTAAGTATGGCTTCGCATAGAGTTGATTTTTGCACTTATATGGTCATTGTGAAAGTTACTGCCTTGATCTTCTAGGATATTTTTACCTATATGGTCACTACTATCATGGTCATGTTCAGGTGTAAGGAATGTTAGATCAGTATCTTTACAACCCATAATAATTTCTTCTCTCCAGTTTGAGTGAATCTCTCCGGCAAGATATACTGTATACATTTTAATTCCTTTTATTTTTAGTTCTAATTATATTATCTTTTATTTAAGATGGCATAAGCCTTACACCCCCATTCACTTCCTCCAGCACAGGCTTTTCTAAACAGTTCTTTAGCTTTAACATTACTCTGTTGTACCCCTTTGCCTTTGACATACATGGATCCAAGCTTGTTTTGTGCCGAAGTATCCCCCTGATTCGCAGCCTGTTGATAAAACTTTGCAGCTTTAACATAACTCTGTGTTACCCCTTGACCTTTGTAATACATGAATCCAAGGTTGGCTTGTGCCGCAGCATCCCCCTGATCTGCAGCCTTTTGATAAAACTTTGCAGCTTTAACATAATTCTGTGTTACCCCTTGACCTTTCTCATACATTATTCCAAGGTTGTACTGTGCCAAAGCATTTCCCTGATTCGAAGCTTTTTGATAAAGCTTTGCAGTTTTAATATAATTCTGTTTTACCCCTTGCCCATAGTAATACAGGAATCCAAGGTTGGCTTGTGCCCCTGCATGCTCCTGATCTGCAGCTTTTTGATAAAGCTTTGCAGCTTTAATATAATTCTGTTTTACTCCTTGACCTTTCTCATATATCATTCCAAGATTGTATTGTGCCGCAGCATTTCTCTGATTCGCAGCCTTTTGGTAAAGAGTAAAAGAAAGCACTATTAATACTAGAAGTACTAATAGAAGTTTTTTCATGATTCCTTTTTCGATTATTTTCATTGTTTTGATACCTTAATCTCTATAACTTCATCTGATGTCTTGCATCCCTAGATACTTTACTAATTCTGTCTTATATATTAAGTCTAACTCTTGACTCCTTTTAAGACACTTAGTCCTCTAATAGATTTAGGTAATAAAAGAATTATTTAATGATTTAAATCCTAAGATAGTATTACTACATATATAGATTAGGGTTTACTTCTGAAGCTAAAGGTGAAATACAAAGGTTATATTAAAAAATAAAAGGAACATTTAAAATGAAAAAAGTAAATAGAGCAACATTAATTGAAATGATTCAAAATAATGAAGATGTAACAGGTGCAGATACTTCTGGAATTACAGATATGAGTAGACTATTTTATAAACATAAAGAGTTTAACCAAGATATATCGCAATGGGATATTTCAAATGTAACTACAATGAGTGAAATGTTTAAAGATTGTGAGAAGTTTAATCAAGATATATCGAAATGGGATGTTTCTAATGTAAAAGATATGAAAGGGGCATTTGATTGGTGC
>DDCH01000015.1:0-15437 GCA_002335055.1 Sulfurimonas sp. UBA2011
GTTCAAGTCCTCTCATCCGCACCATAAATATACTTAAAACAACCAACAAAAATATTACTGAAAACTCTAATGAAGCCCAATAATAAGGGACTAATAGACACTTCTACTGATGAGTATAAATCAACTAAAAATTACAATTGTGAAACTTATGATATATACTACTTTTCAATACGAGTTGGAAAACAGGTTATAAGAAAATCTCTACATACTTATAATAAAACTTTAGCTATCATAATAAAATTATACCCCCCCTATTAAAGGATATTAGTGAATAATCAACAAATACAACACATTGAAGAAGATGAAATAGATTTAAGAGAACTTTGGAAAATAATTGCTAAAAGAAAATATCTAATAATTATACTTACTATTGCTATTACTCTTTTAGCAGGAGTATATGTCTTTTCAGCAACACCTATGTATGAAGCAAGAGCACTTATAGAAATAGGTAATTATAATAATAATAATAATAATAATAAGGTTCTACTTAATAATCCTTCTCAACTTTCACAAAAGTTAGCTGTAATTTTTATTGATACACAAAAAAGTATTAAAGATAAAAAAGCTGAAATACTATCAATTACTGTTCCTAAAAAAGCAAAAAAATTCAATGAAATAAAATCAATTGCCACATCTAATCAACTGGCATCAAATGAACTGAACAAAATTATTTCATATATACAACAAGAAGATAATTTAATTCTTAAAGATGTTAAAAATAGAAGAGAGTTAGAAATAAGAAATATTGAAACTAAAATATCAAATATTCAAAATAAAGAAGTTTCTTTAATTGATAAAAAAATCACTCTTCAAACTAAAAGATTAAATGAGTATGCTATACAATTAAGAAATATTACAAATAATATAAATAAAATAAGCACAAAGAACCCAACTCTTGCTGCTCTTTTGATTATGCAACAAAATAATATCTCAGATAGCATTTTCGATATAGACAACAACATAATATATTTAAAAAATAAGAAAGATATACTCATATCAACATCAGTTAATGAATTAATAGAAAAAAAGAACTTAGTTAAATCTATGCTTCTTCCTTATAAGTATAGAAGTTCTCAGGTAGTTGCTAAAATAATCACTAATGATGCTCCAGTAAAACCAAAAAAGAAACTAATAGTGGTTGTTGCCTTTATAACTGGATTAATACTATCTATATTTTTAGTTTTCTTTTTAGACTTTATTTCTAAAAACAAAGAGGAAAATTAATGAAGCTTTACCTATATGTGTAAGCCTCCCCTTAAACCATACTAGTTTAAACGGAATAATTCATCTCTAAATGATACTTATCTAAATATTCAATAGGGCTTAATTTGCCTAAAGTTGAGTGAGGTCTGTAATTATTATAGTCATAAATCCACTCTTCAGTCATAATTTTTACCTCTGCCAATGTGTCAAAAAGATAAGCATTGAAAAATTCTCTTCTCATTGATCCATTAAGTCGCTCCATTCTAGAGTTCTGAGTTGGTGACCCAGGCTGAATAAATTTAAGCTCAATTGAGTGAATATAACACCACTGTTCAAGTTTATATGAGATAAACTCTGGACCATTGTCAACTCTAATAGATTTAGGTTTTCCTCGAAATTCAACAGCTCTTACAAGTACTTGAATGACTTTATCAGCTGGCAGTGATACACCAACTTCAAATTCTATAAACTCACGATTGAACTCATCCATAATATTTAGTATACGGTAACGCTTGCCACCAAAAAGAGTATTGGATATAAAGTCCATTGACCACTGTTCATTAGGTTCGAACAAATCCTGTAAAGGATGTTGAACTCTTGCAGGTATTCTCTTCTTCGTTCTCTTTTTGAAGTTCAGTCCTAATGCCTTATAGACACGATACACACGTTTATGATTCCAAGTAAAGCCTTTCTTCCTCAAACGATTAAAGAGCAGCCAAAAACCATTTCTTGGATGCTTCTCAACAAGATTATTAAATGCATCAATGATGGGACTATCATCTTTAATCTTCTTCTCGTAGTAATATGTTGATTTACTTAAAGTAAGAGCTTGACAAGCCTGATTGATACTTAAAAAATAGTGCTGAACTATATATGTAATAAGCTCTTTTTTTTCATCAGGCTTTAGAGCTAATTTTCGATAACATCTTTAAGTGCATCATTTACTAGTGTCATCTCTGTATAAAGCTATTTAAGCTTGGCATTCTCTTTTTCTAGCTCTCTCATCCGTTTGACATCACCAGTTTCCATACCGCTGTATTTCCGTTTCCACTTATAATATGTGTCTTTACTAACACCTTTATCTCTCAGAGTTTCTACTACTGGTGAACCATCTTCAATCTCTTTAAGAATCTCTATTATCTGCTTCTCACTAAACTTACTTTTTCGCATAAATACTTCTGATTTATTTTATCAGAATTATTCCGTTTTTAGTAGTCTAGTTCTTGGGGAGGCTTACACTTGTTTATAGTCTAACTTAATTATAAAATAAACAATCACTTTAAATATTTAATTACATCACAGAAAAATTCTGCTAGAATACGAAAAAATTATTATGAGGCTTCAAAATATGGCTGAACAAAAAAGAAAAAGATATTTAGAATTGCAGATGGAAGAGCTAAAAGAAGCTCATGCTGATAATATCGCACAAAATTCTGGGGTAAAAAAAGTAAACCCTAATCACAATGCTAAAAATGCAGCAATTGCTGAAATGTATAATGATGCAGCAGAGTATGAAGCGGACTTAAAATGTTTTGAAGATGAGTTATTTTTAGTAAATAAACATTCATTTGCAGATATTGCAACTGAGATGCATAACGCTTTTCCAAAAGAAGATGAAAGAGACTTCTTAGCAGAACTAAACACTATTGTTGAACTTGGTTGGACAGACTTGGTTGAAGTTCAAAAAACGCATCCTCTAGAGCAGTTAGAACTTATCAAAGCAACAGATTTTACTGAAGTTATCGAAGTTTTTAATGCAAAGTTTCCTGATTATACGGGTGATTTTGAAGCTGAAGCTAGAGTATTTTTAGCACAAAGATGGGAACGTATTATCAACATAAAAAAAGAGCATATCAAACAAGAACTATATGAGATAAATACTTCTGGTTTAAAAGCAAAGTATGTTAAAAGAGTGTATCAGAAGTATCATGGCCTAGTTTAAAGCCATGATATTTTAAGTACTTACTGTTTAGCTTCGAACTCTACTTCATCTAAAGAAAACTTCTCTAGTTTTTCTAAAATCCATTCACGAACCTTAGGATTTTTATCTACATAAAAATAAATTGACCCACCCTCTTCATCGTTTCTTATGAGTAGACTACTTTTATTTTCCATTTCCCAAGCACTTAAATTGTTATACTGAACATACTCTTTATCTAGTACATAACTTTGAAGTATTATCTCTTTTTCAAGAGAGTAAAAAAGAAATCTTTTTGAGGCTACATCATCTATTTTTACTGGAATTTCAGAGCTTAGTTTGTAAAGTTTATACTCAAACTTTTCTAAAAGTTCTGATACAAACTCTTTAGTCCATATCATTACTTTTTTCATACATTTTTTTGTATCAGGGTCTGTATTATCTCTATCTAAATAGCTCGTATTGTAATCTTTACAGATATTACTATAGTCTATTCCTATTCCAATAATACTCATGCCTTAAGCTTCTTTTATAACTTTAACATCACTTCCAACAGCAATACTACCATAGTCAATAGGTGCAATAATAAGACCGCGTTGTTTTTCTAAAAGTTCTGGAAGTTCTGGTGCAAATGCATAAAGATAACGGTAGTCTTCACATAAACCTCTTACTTCAAAAATAGCATCACCGATTTCGATAATTGAACCAGCTTTAAGGTGATAAAGGTCAACATCAACAAAAATATCTTCCATTAAAACACCATCACCAAGAACGAGTTCTGCTTCTTCTATGATGTCATAACTCTTTTTACAAACTAAAACCATAGTAAAATCTACAGTATCTTCATAATCTCTACTACCAACAATCCCACTTGGATCACAATCCAAATCATCAACCTGCATTCGGTGACCTGCACGTATCATATCTGGGAGAATCATATATAACGAGAGTACTTTTCCATTTTCCATATTTTTTCCTTTATTTTCATAAGTTTATAATTTGCGCGATAATAGCATAAATAAGCTGTCTATCTATGTAGATTCGCTTTTAAGTTTTATCTTTATAATAATCCTAAGAGTGCTATAAAAAGAACAGGTGGTGTTATAACTAACCCTACTTTCATGTACTCTATCCAGCCAATTTTTACACCCTTTTGTGCTAGTACATGTAACCAAAGAAGTGTTGCTAACGAGCCTATAGGCGTCATTTTGGGTCCTAGGTTTGAACCTAAAATATTTGCATATACTAAAGCTTCGTTTCCAGCATATCCTACCTTGTCTATCGCAATATCCATAATCATAATCGTAGGCATGTTATTCATCACTGAAGAGATAAACGCAGAGAGGAATCCTGTTCCGATGATAGCTACAGTTGTTCCTTGAGTCTGAAGTTCAACTATCCAAGAAGCGATTATATCTGTTAGCCCAGCATTTTTAAGACCATATACAACTACATAAAGGCCAATACTAAACCATACTATCTGCCATGGTGCATTTTTTATAGTCTCTAGTGGTTTTACTGCCTTGTAGTAGTTTGCTATCGCTAAGAAGAGTAAAGCACCACCTAGAGCAAAAACTGAGATAGGTAAATCATACATATCCCCTATAAAATAACCGAGCATTAAAAGAGTTAAGAAAAACCAAGAGAGTCTGAACATGGTCTTATTTTTGATAACACTTGAAGCCTCCGGTAGTTCATCTACATCAACTGTGAGTGGAATATCTTTTCGGAAATAAATAAAAAGAACAACTATTGAAGCTAGTATTGAAAGGATATTTGGTAAAAACATATTTTGCATATATTCTAAGAAACCGATGTTAAAGTAACCGGCTGTCACAATGTTTGTAAGGTTTGAAATAACTAAAGGATTTGAAGCACTGTCCCCTATAAAACCACCTGCCATAAGAAACGCAAAAATTGCTAGTGGTTTCATCTTTAAGTACTTCATCTTAGCAAGTAAGATGGGGGTTAAAATAAGTGCAGCTCCATCATTTGCAAAAAATGCTGAGACTAGAGCCCCTAAAAGTAAAATATAAATAAAAAGTTTTACTCCATTTCCTCCACTGAGTTTAGCCATTTTAATAGCAGCCCACTCAAAAAAGCCTATCTCGTCTAAAACCATAGAGAGAATGATAATACCTATAAATGCAAGTGTTGCATCCCAAACTATACTGGTTACAGTAACTACATCTTCTAAACTCACTACTCCTATAAGAACAGCCGCAACTGCGCCAACAACTGCAGAAGTTCCTATCTGTAAACCACGAGGTTGCCAGATAATGAAGACTAAAGTCACTAAAAAGAGGCTAAATGCTAAAATCATAAATATTCCTATATATTGAATTAATGGAACTATAGCAAAATAAGCTAATTAAAATCAATATATCTTGATGTTATCATCTTTTTGTTCTACTCCTTTTTTAGTCTTTCATGTTACCCTTAGGTCAAACTATTGGTAGAAGGAAAAAAGGTGAATGATTTTTTTAAATATGGCGAGGAAGTAGTTGGATATGATGTCCGTGTTGTAAATGAACAAGAAGCTGCTGCGTTTGATAGTAACGACGACTTCTAGTAGTCTTTAAAGCACACTTAGAGTTACACCAAGTATATGGCTCTCATTTGGCTTTATCACTCTAAAATCATCAAAAGCATTAGCCGTTTCTATGCAGACAAACTCTTTATAAGCATCTACTTTCATACCAGCCATCTTAGAACCTTTTTCTATCCAAGGATTCCAGACAACTGCTGATGCAGAACCTGTTGCATTTATACTGATAGTTTTATCTTTATCCACTAAAAAAAGCTCTTTATCTACATCAAGATAGACTCTATCGCACTCTGAATCTATTTCAATGTTGCCCTTTTGAACTGTCTTTTTATCTATAAGTGTGTTTATGTAGACTTTTTCTTCGAGTCCATTTATACTAATATCATCTATATGTGAAACAGCAAAATAAGTATGTAAAGCCTGTGTTATTTTAAACTCTTTAATGTCTAAGTTTTTACTTATCATCTTAACACTCAACATATCAGAAACAACAAATACAATGTCAAGTTCAAATTTGTAATCCCAAATCTCTCTACTCTCTTTGGTGTCTTTTAGTCTTAGAGTCACTTCCGTTGTAGTTTCATCTATCTCATTTATGCAAACAAGTTCAAAGATAGCAGTTCGAGTAAAACCATGAGCAGGCATTTCCTTATCTAAAACACCAAAGCGCGGCCAACAGATAGGAATACCCCCACGAATAGCTTTTGCATTTTCAAAATAACTACTAGGACTTAACCATAGTATCTCTTTAGCCCCATCACATGTATACTCAAAGAGATGTGCACCTTGAAGTGCTATTTTTGCAGAGGCTACTTTGTTTTTTATCTCGATGAATTTAAAACCATTTTTTAGTTTCTTAATCATCTATAACACTGCTTTTATGCCACCCAGTTACTTTATGTCCCTTAAGTGCATAAAGAAGTATCACACCGTAACAAACGATGCCATATAAATATGCTTCTTGCATACTTCCACTAATGAGTGAGAGTTTTCCAAAAGCTAAAGGAAGTAGTGCTCCACCTGCTATAGACATAATAAGTAGGGCTGAGCCTTTTGCTGTATGTTTTCCTAAGTCTTCTAAGGCTAAAGGCCATATAGTAGGCCAAACAAGAGCATTTGCAAGACCTAAAAGTGCTACAAATGTCACACTATCTGGAAGTGTTTGTATGCCACTCCATCCCCATAAAAATGTAGATATAGCATTATCAGTTGTAGAACTAAACGCCACACCGATAAGAAGAGTAATACCTAAAATAGCCGAACCAGTAAGTGCTTTTTCTTGAGAGAGGTACTTGGGTATAAAAAACACTCCTATAAGATAGGAGATAACCATAAAAACCATAGTGTATGAGGTCAAAACAGTTGCATTTAGAACTCCTAAACTTTGAGCATACAGTCCTATAGTATCACCGGCAATAACTTCTATACCAACATAAAAGAAAAGTGCAACTGCTCCTAAAACAACACGAGGAAAACTAAAAACTGAACTATCGTCATACTCATCTTGTATAAATTCTAACTCTTGGAGAGGCGAAAACTTTACAAAAAATGCTAAAAGGAACAAAACACTTGCCATCACACCATAAGGGATAATTAGTTTGTGTGCTAAAGTATCAATATCAAAGGCTGATAGATTCTGGGTTGAGCCAATTCCTGAAAGAATTAAAACTGTAAATATAATAGGTGCTAAAACTCCTGCACTTTTGTTTATAAGTCCCATAATACTTATGCGCATTGCAGCACTTTCTATGGGACCTATTAAAACTATGTAAGGATTTGAAGCAGTTTGCAGTAAGGTAAGTCCAGATCCAAGAGTAAAAAGTGCTACTAAAAAGTATATAAACTCTGCGTTTAATGCCGCGGGAATAAAAAGTAAACTACCCACTGACATCATGCCAAGACCAAGACTCATACCATTTTTGTAACCTGTTTTATCTAAGAGATAAGCCATAGGTAAGGCCATAACAGTATAAGCGATATAAAAAGCAAAAGTGACAAATAGTGCTTCTAAATCACTAAGAGTGCAAATGACCTTTAAAAAAGGTATCAAAGAACCATTCAACCAAGTCACAAAACCAAATATAAAAAATAGTAGCCCTATAATTATCATAGGAATTAGACTTGATTTTTTATGCATCTTTTAATCCTTCTAAGTATTTTGCCACACCATCTTCTTCGTTTGTGTGAGATAGAACTATCTTAGCCATATCTTTTACTTCAGGTTGTGCATTTTTCATTGCAACTGACATCCCAGCAAGACCAAACATTCCTATATCATTATAGTTATCACCAAAAACAGTAAGTTTATCTAATTCAAATCCCATAGCCTCACTCACACTTTTTATTCCATGGGATTTATCTGCATCTTTATTGAGTATGGTTAAAAAATAACAGCCCGTATATGTTTCAGGAGCTAAAATATACTTAACACTATCTCCAAACTTAGTAAGAAAGTGTTCTAAAAGTTCTCGCAGTAACTCTTCTTCAGCCATATAAACTATTTTAAAGTTCTCGTCTTTACCTCTGATTCCATTCTCTGTTTGAATGTTATCAGCAGTGGAGTAACGAGATAGAACCTCTTTTTGATACCTATTTAAAACTCTATCATGTACAAAACTCTCTTTAAGATTTTTTGCATCTTCAAGTGCTAATACAAAAGGATAAATCCCAAACTTCCATCCTTCTTCGATAATAGTATCAGTGGCATCACGTCCGAGAGTTGTAGTTTTTATAATTTTTTTATCCATAGTAGCGATAAGTGCACCATCGAGCAAAATCATCGGTGCGTTTATCTCTATACCTTTTAAAAATTGAGCTGTTTTCATGTAAGTCCTAGCAGTTGCGATACTCATAATCGAGTCTTCTGCATAAGAATTCCAGATTTTTTTAGTATAATCGCTCACAGATAAATCATTTTTTAAAAATGTATGGTCTAAGTCAGTTATATAAATATTTTTCATACAAGTAGTATAGCAAAATAAGTGGAGATTACATGAGATTAGCAGTAGTTACAGGGGCGAGTTCAGGTATAGGAAAAGCTATAAGTTTGAGACTTTTAGCCCTTGGATACAGAGTTATAGGAGTTAGTAGAACATCTTGTGAAGAGATGATTAAGCAGAGTAACTTTACAAGTGTAAACACAGACTTATCAAATGAAAAAGAGACCTTAAAACTTTGTGAAATACTACAAAAAGAGTCTCTTACTATACTTATCAACGCAGCAGGATTTGGATGCTTTGAACCACATGAAGAGCTAAGTGCACAAACTATTACTGATATGACTTTCTTAAACTTAACTGCACCTATGTTGCTAACAAATACTTTACTCAGAAGTCTAAAAGAAAATGATGGTTACCTTATAAACATTAACTCCATTGAGGCGATAAGAGCCAGTAAATTTGCTGGTGTTTATTCTGCCACAAAAGCAGGACTCAAAGCCTTTAGTGATGCTCTTTTTGAAGAGACACGTAAAAGTGGACTTAGTATCACTAACATTAACCCTGATATGACAGAATCAGGATTTTATGAAAAACTGCGTTTGGAAACGAGTAAAAAAGAGAATGAAAAACTCCTCTGTGAAGATATCGCAGATGCAGTTGGACATATACTAAGCATGAGAAAAGGTGCTGTAGTTAGTGACTATACTATTAGAAGTTTAAATTTTTGGATAAGTAAAAAAAAGTGATTTACTAAGAAGTTATATCTAATTTTTTACTACTGTTTTCAGAGCCTTGCACTCTAAGTTAATTTCTATCTTGGCTTCCTTGCCTTGATAAAAGAGTAATATCGGTACCCAAAAAAATAACTTTAGCTTTTTTGTGAATTTTTGTAAATTTAGACTTTTAATCTTTTTTTGATACACTTCCAAAACTAAAACAATTTACTATACTATATATAGGAATACTATTTGAACTTAATTATCGTAGAGTCACCAGCAAAAGCTAAGACTATTAAAAACTTTTTAGGTAAAGGTTATGAGGTTATCGCCTCTAAAGGTCACATTCGTGACTTACCTAAATCTCGTTTTGGGATTACCCTAGATGAAGAGAGTGGGCACCTTGTACCTGCTTACTCTGTAGCAAAAGAAAATGCTGCCATTGTAAAAGAGATAAAAGCTCTTGCAAAAAAAGCAGATACAATCTATATCGCAACCGATGAGGATCGCGAGGGTGAAGCAATTGGCTGGCATATTGCCCATGCTATGAAAAAAGATCCTGCTACTTTACCACGCATAGTTTTTCACGAGATTACAAAAACTGCTATTAAACATGCACTAGAGTCTGCACGTACCCTAGATATGGATATGATAAACGCACAACAGGCTCGTCGTATGCTTGACCGTGTTGTTGGTTATAAACTCTCTCCCCTACTTGCATCTAAAATACAGAAAGGTCTTTCAGGTGGTCGTGTTCAATCTTCAACTCTCAAACTTGTAGTTGACCGTGAACGTGAAATTCAAGCTTTTATTCCTGTTGAGTACTGGTCTATTGACACCGTTTTCAAAAAGAACATTGATGCAAATCTTATCGCTCATAAAGGTGATAAGATTACGAAAATGACAATCCAGAACAAAGAACAAGCTTTAGCAATCGAGAAAAGTGTAAATGCAGATAATTTCATAATCTCAAAGATAGAGACAAAAGAGAGAAAATCAGCAACTCCACCACCTTTTATGACTTCAACTCTGCAACAAACTGCATCTTCTAAACTAGGATTTACTCCTAAACGCACGATGATGATTGCACAGTCTCTTTATGAGGGTGTAAAAACTCCAGATGGAACTTCAGGTGTTATCACTTACATGAGAACAGATTCACTTAACTTAGCAAATGAAGCAGTTAATGGTGTTCGTGATGTTATTGAAAGCAGATTTGGGAAAAAGTATCTTCCAAAAGAAGCTAAGGTTTACACAAAAAAGTCAAAGGGTGCACAAGAAGCTCACGAGGCTATCCGCCCTACTATGCTTTCATTTACTCCTGAAATTGCACAAAGTTTTCTAAAAGCAGATGAGATTAAACTGTATCGTCTGATTTATGAGCGTTTTATGGCTTGTCAAATGGAAGATGCAAGATTTGAGCAACAAAGTATCATTTTCACAGGTGAAGAAAATGAGTACCGTGCAAGTGGTAGAAAACTAATCTTTGATGGTTTTTATGCTGTCACTGGAGCTGAAGACAAGGATAAACTCCTTCCAACTCTTACAAAAGGGGACAAAGCAGAAACTCAAAGTGTAAAACCTGAGCAACATTTTACAGAACCACCAGCTCGTTACTCTGAAGCAAGTCTTATCAAAAAACTAGAATCTGAGGGAGTTGGTCGTCCATCTACATATGCTCCAACAGTTGCTACACTAAGTCAAAGAACTTATGTGAACATAGAGAAAAAACAGATAGTTCCTACTGAGATGGCATTTACAGTAACTAAGATACTAGAAGAACATTTTGCTAATATTGTTGATATCTCTTTTACTGCAAATATGGAAGAAAAACTTGATGAAGTAAGCGAAGGAAATGCTGATTGGCAAAAACTTTTAGCTGATTTTTATGTTCCTTTCATGCAACAAGTTGCAGATGGTAAAGAAAACATTGTAAGTTTAAAACTTGCAAAACCACTTGGACGTACATGCCCTAAATGTGGAGAGTCTGAACTTCTCCTACGTTCAGGTCGTTTTGGAAACTTTATCGCTTGTAGTGGTTTTCCTAAGTGCAAATACACTGAGCAGTGTGATGAAGAAGGAAATGCAGTAGAGAAAAAAGAGACTACAGCAGAAGAAAAATGTGATAAATGTGGAAAAGATATGGTTATTAAGAATGGTCGCAATGGTCAGTTTTTAGCATGCTCTGATTATCCAGATTGTAAAAACACAAAAAGTATCAATGTAGAAGAGAAAAACTCAGATACTCCATGTCCTGATTGTGGAGGAACTATTAGCCTTAAAAATTCTCGTCGTGGTCCATTTTGGGGATGTAATGATTACCCTGAGTGTAAGTTCATCTCAAAATTTGAACCAACTACTATAAAATGTGAAGAAAAAGGGTGTAAAGGTGTTCTCGCACCTCGTACTTATAGAAACAAAGAAGTATATGAGTGTGTAAAATGTAAGGCTCGTACTCCAAGAGAAGAAGAAGCAACAGAGCAAGAAACAAAAGAAGAGACAAAATAGATTATGAAAATTGGCATACTCTCAGATACTCACACAAAGGTAAAAAAAGCAAAAGCTACACTTGATTTACTTATTGAAAATGGTGCGGAGTTTATCATTCATGCTGGTGATGTATATGAGTATGAGACTTTAGAACTTTTGAAAAACTGCGGAAAAAGATATGTCTGCGTTTATGGCAACAATGATGCTCACTTAGTTGAGTTTCATAATGACTATAACCTTGTTCAAGAACCTTACTATTTTAAGCTTGCAGATACAAAGTTTAAACTCATGCACCTTCCCTATTATATGGCTCCAGATACTGAAGTAATTATTTTTGGTCATACTCATGAGTTTAAGTCAGAGTTTATAGAAGGTACTCTTTTTTTAAACCCTGGTGAATCTTGTGCAAGAAATAAACCAGTATCAGAATGTGTACTTTTAGAGATTAAAGAGAAAAAATTTAAAGTTACATACTTTAGTAAAGAAAAAAATGCAGATAAATTTGAATCAGAAAAATTCACATATGAGAGGAAACTAAAATGAATCAAGAAATATTTCTATGCTCCATCTGTAATATCAACAGTGGCACATGTTTAGAAGATTGTAAGTTTTGTTCTCAAAGTGTTCGCTACAAAGCAGATATAGATAGATACAAACAAAAAGATATAAAACTTATACAAGAAGAAGCTGTAAAGGCTAGAGATAATGGAGCACTTGGTTTTTGTCTAGTAACAGCAGATAAAGGGCTTAAACCTAAAACTTTAAAGTTTGTTTGTGATGTCGCACATGCGGTACAAGAAGTAGCACCTGAACTACGTTTAATCGCTTGTAATGGAACAGCTTCACTAGAACAACTCCTTACTCTTAAAGAAGCAGGCATAAAAGCATATAACCATAACCTAGAGACAAGTGAGAGTTTTTATAAAGAGATATGTACGACACACCCATGGAGTGAGCGTTATGAGACTTGCCAAAATGTGAACAAGTCAGGATTAACACTTATCACTGGTGGTATTTTTGGTCTGGGTGAAACGCAGGCAGATAGAGTAAGTATGCTCGAATCTCTAGCTTCACTTAATCCTACTTCTGTACCTATTAACTTTTATCATCATAACGAAGCCTTGGAGTTAGAGCCAAATTCTTTAGATATAGAAGAAGCATTTAGTCTTATCGATTTAACTCGTAAGATGATTCCAAAAGCAGAAAGAATTATGGTTGCAGGCGGACGTGAACTTATGTTTGGTGAGAGACAATCCGAAATCTTTGAACATGGTGCAAACTCCATAGTCATAGGAAACTATCTTACAACAAGTGGCCGTGCTATGAATAAAGACTTAGATATGCTACAATCCCTCAAATTAGAAGTCGCCAAAAAAGTCTAACCTGGAGTAGAGAAAAGATGAATGATAATATCACATTAATAATGACAATATCACTCATCATTATATTCTCTCCCTTTTTTGCTAAATTTCTAAAACTTCCTACTACACCTATAGAAATAATTTTAGGTTCATTACTTGGTTATGTCGGTTTTTTGCATGATGCCCATCTTTTTGATATAGTCGCTGAGTTTGGATTTCTTTACCTTATGTTTATCGCAGGAACAGAGATTAGCCTTAAAAAAGTACTCAACACCTCGTCCACTATCATGAAAAAAGTTATTGTCTATCTTATCTTTTTATATGCTTTTTCTATTCTCTTTGCTATACAGTTTTCACTTGGAAAGATTTTTATGGTGCTACTGCCTCTTATCTCTGTTGGTCTGGTTGCCACACTATCAAAAGAGTATGGTAAAACACCTTGGTTAGCCATGTCTATGACAGTTGGAGGGATTGGAGAGGTTGTGAGTATCGTTATTTTAACTATTACTTCTGCGACTTTAAGTTCAGGTGTTGGTCTAGGTCTTTTTCAAACTATTATGGCACTTCTTGCTTTTTTACTCTTTATGTTTTTACTTTTTCGCAGTATGCAACTTATCTTTTGGTGGTTTCCAAAAGTCTCATTAGCTCTTATGCCCTATGAAGATAACAAAGAGCAAGATATTCGTCTCAGTATGGGAATACTTTTTCTGCTCATTGGTGCAATGCTTTATCTTCATCTTGAACTTGCGTTTGGTGCGTTTCTTGCAGGTATATTTATCCCAACATTTTTTGAACATAAGCATGAACTTCCTGAAAAACTCGCCTCTTATGGATTTGGTTTTTTAATTCCTATTTTCTTTATTCATATTGGAAGCTCATTTAATTTAGATGCACTTTTAATACAAGGACTCATTGAAAAAGCACTTATTATTACACTAGTAATGATAATTATGCGCCTTGTTGCTTCTTTAGTATTTATCAAAGAGTTAGGAGTTGTTGATGCAGTTTTAATGGGACTTTCACACTCGATGCCTCTTACATTACTCATCGCAATGGCAACACTCGCATTTAATGCAAACTCCATAGATAAGCTTCATTATTATGCTTTTATCTTAGCTGCACTCTTTCAGGTAATAAGTGTTATGATTGTTATAAAAATTATTCATAGATATCAAATAAAAAAATATTAACAACTATAAATCTTTTTATAGATAAAGAACTCAAAGGAAGTTATACAGCTTTAGATATAAATCAATCTTCACTGTGATATAGAACTTTTACTCAATACTCCTGAAGGTGAAATAAGCGAGACAGACCCCGCTATTCTGGCAAGTAGAGTAAAAAACTAGCCAAGCTTTTCCGGAAAACTAATCATAAACTTTTGAAGTTTTGGGGCTATCACAGCTTGGCAGTAAGCTTGTGATGAGTTTAGTGCATAATAGTTTTGGTGATAATCCTCAGCTGGATAGACTGTCTCAGGTAGAGGGCTAACTTCAGTGACTATTGTATCCTCATAATTAGCTTGATTTCTCTGTATTGCATCATTAATAACTTCATGTTCTAAATCATTAGTATAATATACTACAGAACGATACTGAGTTCCTTTATCTCCACCTTGGCTGTTTAAGGTAGTAGGATTGTGAACAACAAAAAATATATCTAGGAGATCACTTAAGTTAATTACATCTTCATCATATCTTATATCTATAACTTCAGCATAACCACTTACACCGGTACAAATCATTTGATAGTTTGGATTTGGACGATTTCCACCTGCATATCCACTCTCAACACTGATAACACCTTTAACATTCAGGTACACTGCTTCAGTACACCAAAAACACCCGCCACCAAGAACAATTCTTTTTTCACTCATAAAAAATTCCTTACTTTTATATCATTATCCAATTATACACTAGAATTGAAAAAATTGATAAGATTCTTTTTTAATTTTCTTATCAAAGAAACTCTTTAATAAGCTTTACATATAATCATAAAAAGGAGTTATTATGAAACGGTATCAATGTCCTACCTGTGACTATATTTATGACCCTGAAGTTGGCGATCCAGAAGCTAATATACCTGCTGGAACTGCCTTTGAAGATTTACCCGAGGATTGGGTTTGTCCCGATTGTGGGGAAGAAAAAATCGAGTTTTTGTGTATTGATGAGGAGTAATGCCTAAAATAAATAGCTTAAAGTTTTACTCTAATGCAATTAAAAAACATGAAATATCTGCTAAAGGGCTAAATAATGAAATACT
>DDCH01000015.1:15481-17198 GCA_002335055.1 Sulfurimonas sp. UBA2011
TGCCCGAGGATTGGGTTTGTCCTGACTGTGGGGAAGAAAAGGTAGAGTTTGTTGCTATAGATGAGGAGTAATACCTAAAATAGATAGCTTAAACGCTATTAAAAAAAATGAAGTTTTTAAAAAAGTATTTTTAACTTGCTTGCTATAAATATAAAGAATTATCTTTAAGTGATATNNTAAATAATGAAATACTATAAAGGGATTTATTTTAGGTTTTTGAACTTTTTATTTCAATTAAAAAAGAAAAGTTTGAAGGTTTTGTAAAGTAGAGTAGTGCTAAATCCCGAAGGATTTAGACTATTTTGCTAATGCTGCTTTAGAAGCATCTGCAACTGCAGTAAATGCTGCTGCATCGTTCATTGCCATATCAGCAAGAATTTTACGGTCAAGTTCAACACCTGATTTATGTACACCATTCATGAAAGATGAATAGTTCATTCCATTTAAACGAGCCGCTGCATTAATACGGATGATCCATAGTTTACGGAACTCACGTTTTTTCTGCTTACGGTCACGGAATGCATAATAAAGTGAACGTTCAATTTGCTCTTTGGCTTTACGGAAGTGCTTACGACGACCACTATAAAAACCTTTCGCTAATTTTAATATCTTTTTGTGTCTTCTTCTACGAACAACACCAGTTTTAACTCTTGGCATATCTTTCCTTTTTCTTTACCTAGCTACTAAAACGCAGTCAAGGTGCCACTACTTTGGTGGTCTTGCCCAATTATATAAATAAATTGGAGATGTAATGAAAAACTAAAATTAGTTTATCATAGCCTTAATATTAGCAGCGTCAGCTTTTGCAACTGTTCCTGGCTTATTTTGATCACGACGAGTTTGAGCGTCTTGTTTAGTTAAAATATGACTTCTAAACGCTTTTCCACGTTTAATCTGACCATTTTTCTTAACTTTAAAACGCTTAACAGCGCCTTTTACCGATTTCATTTTTGGCATCGATAATCCTTTAAGTAAAATTCTTGCATCTGTATTGCGACAGAATTAAGAGTGGGATTATACCCAAATATTTATAAAATCTTGCTATAATTAAGCTATGAATTCAATCAAACATATACAAAATGCCCTCAAAGAACTTGATGACGAAGTACAAACTATACTTTTAAACTGGGATATTCCCCTTAATGAGAAAGACAATCTTATGCTTCCTATACTCCAACAAAAAAGAGTTTTATCCCAAACTTTAGAAGACTTAACATATCTAAAAGAGAATCCACCAAGTCCAAACCAGCCTTGTGGTATTTCTAAACACCGAGAGGATTAAGTTTTAAAAGTATCTCGGTAGTATCTTCAAAAAGAAGATGCACGAGATACAAATCTGTTTTCGTATCTTTAGCCTTGTAAATACGAAATATTTTAATCTGACCTAATTCTTCAGCTATAAATTCACTATCTGCAACTAATGGAAACTCGGTTAAGGGTTTAAATGACTCAATCCTATAAAGCATTTTATCTTTAACTATATATCCAACATATGGGTTAATTCGTAGATATAAAGAGTGTCTAGTTTGTAAAAATCCTATATCTATTTTTGTATCTTGCTTTAGTATATTTACACTTATTGCACTTGTAAAATCCATCAAAATAGTTTTTTTAATTTTTTGTATCTTTGATATTTTTTGTACTTCTTCATGTAAAAGAATATTTGAACGATTCAAGTTTGCATAACTTTTATATAAAAAAAGCATCAAGATACTAA
>DDCH01000007.1:0-12720 GCA_002335055.1 Sulfurimonas sp. UBA2011
GGAAAGAGTTTTTTCGTTTGTTTTTATTAGTAAAAAATATAAGGTTTACTTTAGTTTATATACATAATTTTTATATAGTAATGTATAGTTAAATAGTTATTAATAAGATATAAGTAAAGGTAGTTTTATGTAGAGAGAGGGGTCGAGCTTAGAAGAATTATTTTCTTCTAAGTTCTTTAATACGAGCTTTTTTACCGGCAAGGTCACGAAGATAGAAAAGTTTTGCACGACGAACACGACCGCGACGAATAACTTTAATCTCTGTGATTGAGTCACTAAATAATGGGAATATTCTTTCAATTCCAATTGCATTAGCACCAATCTTACGAATTGTAATTGTTGCACCAGTACCTTGACCACGTTTAGCGATACATACGCCTTCATAGCTCTGAGTACGTGATTTCTCACCCTCTTTAATTGTTACTGCTAAACGAACAGTATCACCAGCACGAAAATCTGGAATATTTTTCTCAGATGTTTGTGCATTTTCAAAGTTTTCTATGTATTTATTTCTCATAAAAAGTTCCTTTATTTTACACCTTGACAGTGTTTTTTTAGCTGGTCTGGTCTGAAAAACTTAGTTTTACACTCAGACATAGCTAGTTTTAATGAGCGAATTTTACTATGATTTCCCTTTAAGTATTCTGATGGAACACTTAAACCTTCATAGAGCTTCGGCTTTGAGAACGATGGTGCTTCTAAAAGTGGTGTCTCGAAACTTTCAACAGTTAACGAGTCACTATTTCCTAACACACCCTCTATATTTCTACTTATTGCATCACATATAACCAAAGAGGCTAATTCTCCTCCAGTTAATATATAATCTCCAATAGAAAAAACTTCGTCTGCATATTTTTCTATAACTCTCTCATCAATACCCTCATATCTTCCACTCACAAAAGCTATATGGGACTTGTTACTTAAACGTTTCGCATCATTTTGCACAAACGGTTTAGCAACAGGAGTTAAAAAAACTATATACACATTCTCATCTTCTTTTTTCAAACTATCTAAGGCATCAAACAGCGGCTGCGGATTCATAACCATTCCGGCTCCACCACCAACTGCTGTATCATCAACTTTAGAGTGCTTGTTCAGAGAAAAATCCCTAGGATTAAGATACTTAACACTAAATATATTTTTCTCTATCGCACGCTTTAATATAGAGTCATTAAAATAACCCTCTACTAAGTTTGAAAAAAGTGTTACAAAAGTAAAAGTCATTAAGAAGCTTCTAAAATATCAAAAGCACCACATAAAGTGATAATCTTTTTCTTAATATCCACATCTTTTTTAAATGGTTCTATAAAAGGAACTAAAAAGCTCTTTGGTAAACCACTTTCAACTAAACTTTCGTTCGTAACTATATATAAATAGTTAGTTACGGCTATTCTTTCTATCTCTTGAACTACTCCAAGTAGTTTTCCATCTTCATAAACTTGACAATTTTCCAAGTCAAAGAAAAAATACTCACCTTTTGCAAGCTGGCAATTTTGTCTTGTCTCTTCATATGTTGTATAAAGTTTTGCATTCACAAACTTTTTACAATCTTGTGGATTAGAAAGATTATTAATCTTTACTAGCCCACGTTCAAAGTTTACATCTGTTAAAGTGATTGTATCTTTTTTATTAATTAAAAAAGAGCTTCCTACTTTAAACTGTTCAGGAAAATCCGACTTATCATGAAACTTCATATCCCCTTTTATACCGACAGTTTTGCCGATAGTAGCGATATGAAGTAACTGTTCCTTAAAGTGCTTCGACATTAATTCTATAACTCATGCCATCTTTAGCTTTACAGCCAGAGATCACAGTTTTAATAGCACCAATCATCTTACCACTTTTACCAATCAATTTACCGATATCGGCTTGATTAGCATAGAGTACGATTTCTGTTACTTCATCACCTTCTTCTACTTCAACTCTTACATCGTCTGGGTTAGACACGATTAGTTTTGCAAACTCGGCAACAAAATCAGCAATCATGATTAACGACCTGTAATCTTTTTAACACGGCTACTCATTTGAGCACCAACACTTAACCAATAGTCAAGTCTTTCGTTATCAACAACAAGAGTTTTCTCTTCGTTCATTGGATTGTAGTGACCGATAAGTTCGATCCAACCACCATCTCTACGTTTACGGCTATCTGTTACCGCTAAACGATAAAATGGTCTCTTTTTTCTTCCCATACGAGTAAGTCTAATTACTGTCATGTGTTTCCTTTTAGGTTATAAATATTTTAGGGGTATTTTTTGCAGAATAAATATAGTTTGTAAATAAATACAAGTAGTTTATTGTGCCTCTTACCGCCATTTGGCGTCTTATATCTCTTTAACGGAGATACCTTCTAATCACAGAGGGATTATTTCAGAAGTTATTACGATAGTGGAATTATAACGAAGAAAGAGTTAAAAAGCAATAATAATACAAAAAATGTACAGAGTACACTCTTCAAATGTTTACTTGTTATAGATATAGAGGGTTTGAGGGAGATTTATCTCCCTACACAAGGATACATTTTGCTAAGTTGTGTGTATTACCTAGGTAGTCCAGCCATACCGCCAGGTCCACCTGCTCCACCCATCATAGATTGAAGCTGTTTCATTCCATTTTTACCAGAGAATTTTTTTGCCATTTTACCTGCGTTTTTAAACTGTTTGATCATTCTATTTATCTCAACGATTGTAAGTCCACAACCAATTGCTATTCTTTGCTTACGTGAGTTATTAATAAGATCTGGCTCTTCACGCTCTTTTTTTGTCATTGAGCCAACCATTGCTTTAATGTTTTTAAGCTCACCTGAGTTCTCAAAGTCAAAATCTTTAATGGCCTTACTCATCGAGCCCATTCCAGGAATCATTCCCATGATAGAGCTCATGCTACCCATCTTTTTCATTGATTCCATCTGCTCTAAAAAGTCATTAAAATTAAACTTTCCCTTTTGAATCTTTTTACTCAAACGTTTAGCTTGTTTCTCATCTATAATATCAGCAGTTTTTTCAGCTAAACCTTCAACATCACCAAATCCCATAAGACGATTTACTATGCGTTCAGGTAAAAAAACTTCTAAGTCTTCCATTTTTTCACCATTACCGATAAAACGCAGTGGTACTTGTACTTGACTTGAAAGTCCTAGTGCTACCCCACCCTTTGAGTCTCCATCATATTTAGACAGGATTACACCGTCTATACCGATTTTTTCTTTAAAGCTTGTTGCTGTTCTAATTGCATCTTGACCAGTTAGTGAATCAGCTACATAAAAAATTTCATCTGGCTGTGCTGCTTTTTTTACATCTTCTAACTCATTCATAAGTAGATCATCGATAGCTAAACGTCCAGCTGTATCTATAAGTACGACATCAAATATCTTTGAGTGTGCATATTTCATAGCTGCTTTAACAACTTCTACAGGATTTTTTGTAGCTTCATCCTCATATAGTTCTACTTCTATCTGAACTGAAATTTGGCGAAGTTGTTCTACTGCTGCTAAACGCTGTAAATCGGCTGCAACTATAAGAACTTTCTTTTGTTTATTTTTTAAGTAAGTTGCTAGTTTACCCGTAGTAGTAGTTTTACCTGAACCTTGAAGACCTGTCATAAGTATAGTAGTTGGAGGATTTGGAGCGAAAACGAACCCTTTATTCCCTCCTACTTCTAACAACTCAGTTAAAGAAACTCTCATAGCTTCTAAAAACTGATCTTTACCTATACCCTTCTCTTTTGTACGTGACTCTACTTTTTCTAAGAGTTCTTTGACAACTTTATGATTTACATCTGCTTTTAAAAGATTCTTTTTTAATTCTGCTAGTGCTTTACTTAAAGCTTTATCATCATCACGAAAACGAATCTTTTTTATTGCATTTGTAAAACTATCTGTTAAAGTGTCAAACATATATTTCTCTCTTATTTTAGGTATTTAATTTTTGCATTTTAGCAAAGCATTGCTGATATGCTATTGAAAGTGTATAAACTCTTTAGGCTCAGGAGCATTAAACTCCATACCAAGTAGTCTTACTTTATGTGCATGAAGCATTACACGTTTTGCACGACGCCCACCATACTGCTCATCACCAACTATAGAGTGGTCAATGTAACGTAAGTGTACACGAATCTGGTGTGTACGTCCATGATGAATAATACATTTAATTTTTGTTTTATTTGCACTTACTAAGTCTGGAAAAAATTCACTTCTTGCAGGTTTTCCTTTTGGAGATACATTTGAGTATGCTTTATTGTTCTTTTTTTGTGTTGAGATAGCTTTATCAACTTCTATAGGCTCACTCATGATACCTTCAACCCAAGCAATATACTCTTTATATACCTTATCTTGTCTAAACTCTTTAATAGCTTTCTCACGAAACTCTTCGTTTTTAACAAGCATCAAAACACCTGATGTTTCACGATCAAGTCTATGTAATAGTACTGCTGGTTTAAACTGACGCTCTATCTCATCTGAGTTTACATATGTTGGTTTATCAACTACAACTATGTCATCATTTTCAAAGATTATCTTAGCTCTCTCTACTTTAATCACTCTAAACTTTGTATCTGAGTTTAACTCTCCACGAGCAATTACTACTTTTTTATTTCCTACATACACTAGCCCACGGTCTATCATAGACTTTGCGTTGTTGTTAGAAATGCCCTCTTGCATTGCAAGAATTTTATATGCTTTTTCTGTCGCCATTGTGTTTTTCCTTTTATTTTTTATAATTCGAGTATTTTATTTACTATCGGTTTTAAATCAATAGTTTCCTCAACTAAAGAAGATGGTAAGTCTTCTGCTTTTTTTAAAGCATCAAAAATTTCATCTCGCTCAACATACTGCACATGATGTACATACTTAAAAAGCTCTTTTTGATCGTGAAAATGCTTCCCTGTGATTATCTTACATCCAAAGTGAGCAGGTTCAAGGGGATTGTGTCCACCTACATCTTCGTTAAATGCACCACCTAAAATGGCTATGTCACTTATACGATAGATATTATTTAACTCACCCATCATATCTACTAAAACAATGTCTGCATTAAAATCATGAGACTCAGAAAAACGGCTAAGACTCAGCCCATTATCTTTAGCACCTTCTGACAATAACTCATACACTTCATCAAAACGTTCAGGATGACGAGGCACTACAATCAACTTTGCATTTTGTTCTCGCCTAAACTCAATAAACGCAGCTAAAGATGATTTTTCTTCACTTTTATGTGTACTACCTGCAACTATTGTTAAAACATCAGGTTTAGCATACTCTAGAGTATGTTTTATCTCACCTGCAAGTTTAATATTGCCTATCACTTTTATGTTTCTTGCACCTAGTGCTATAAAACGATTTTTATCTACTTCACTTTGTACATATAAAGTATCTACATAAGCCAAAAGTTTTTTATAAAACCATGCAAACTGCAAATACTTTTTAACACTTTTATCAGAAATTCTAGCATTTAAAAGTACTAATTTTGCACCTCGCTTACTAGCAACTGCAAAAAGAAGATACCAAAACTCCGCCTCAAGGACTACTAATATTTTCTGTTTTTTTACCCAAAATGGCAAAAACATCTCAAAAGGTAAATAACGAACCTCTGCATCATACTTTTTAGCCTCAGTATGCCCTGTTTGAGTAATTGTACTTATTAACACTTCTTTATCATTGAGTAAAGATAAAAGAGGTTTTAAAGCTCTTGCTTCACCAAGTGAGCATACATGGAACCAGATAGCACCAGTTTTGGAAAATGTAGGATTTTTAAAAAGAAAAAAACGTGCAGGGATTGACTCTTTGTACTTAGACTTAAACGCTAGATACACAATAAGGGGTAATGCTATAAGATATAGCATCACACTCACAGTGTAATAGACTAACGTAAAGGGTTTCAAACTTACTCTTCGTTAGGCTTTGTGTAAAGAATACGACCACAGTGAGGACAAGTTGTAATTTCTTCAGCTTTAATAACATCTGAATAAACTTTATCACTAATAATCATATGACAACCCATACAAGCTTGTTCATCTACAGGAACTACAGTTGTATTTTTTGCCCATCTACGAATCTTTTGGTAAAAAGCTAAACCTTTTTGGTTTACTTCACCAAGAAGTTTTTCTTTTTTGATAAAGACTGCTTGACGATCTTTATTAATCGTCTCAAGTTTTTTATCAACATCTGCTTTTACAGATTCAAGTGAAGCTGAAAGTTCAACTAAAGATGCTTCTGCCACTTCTGTTTGTTCTTTTTTTAACTCAATAATTTTTTCTAAACGTGCAATCTCTTCATTTGCAAAAGTTACTTGCTCTTTAGCAATTTCTTCTTCAAGTTGCAGTGATTTCATTTCACGTTCAGTTTTTACATCACCACTTTTTTTAGAGTTCTCTTCAAGTTTTTGTGAAAGTTCAGCAAGGTGAAGTTCATTTTTACTCTTTTTAACTTCTTCTTCTTTGATTTCATTACTTAGATTCTCAATGTCAGACTCAATACTTTTAGTCTTGGCAAGTGCTGCTTCGTAATTATAGTTTGCTTCTTCAATTTGAGGTTCAAATGCATCGATATCTTTATCAATAATAGAGAGGTCAATAAGCTGTTGAAGGTGGTTATTCATTTAGGTCCTTTAAGGGTGTATATATGTAAATGGGTTTTCTGATGATGCAATTATAACTTTTAAACCTAAATTTTTCAAATTTTTCTCTAAAATTTCTGCAAAAAAGTGTTCACTTTCATAATGACCGATGTCAATTAGCGATAAATTGATGCTTTTTGCTTCCATCGCATCGTGGTATTTTACATCACCTGTCAAGAAACAATCAGCATCTAAACTTCGCATCAAAGAACAGCCTGAACCCGTGGTGAAAGCGACTTTCTTTACTCTTTGTGAACACTTCACTGACCGTACACATTTGAGCCCAAATGCAGTCGAAACCTTTAGAGCAAAAACATCAAAATCTTCATCAATATCTAAGTAAGCCACAAATCCATCTTTTTTTGAAATTTTATAGCCAAGTATCTCTGTTGCAACATATTCATTAAGGTGTGTTTGATCAAAATTCGTATGCATCGCAATATTACTAATATTTTTTTTAATCATTTTTTGAATTAAATTTGCTGGATATTTTGAAAATTCTAGCTGTTTTAATCCACCAAAAATGATAGGGTGATGTGTGATTAAAAGTGTGTCATTTTCTAGTGAATCAATAAGCTTTTCATCAACATCAATACTCAAAGCAATTTGACTTATATCTTCATTAAACGAGCCTATTAAGAGTCCTGAATTATCCCATTTTTCTTGAAGGTCAAAAGGAGAGAGTTCATTTAAAAATTCATAAATTTTAGATATTTTCATCTTATATCCCTGCGTTTAGTTTCTCTAGTTCTACTGTAGCTTTTTCTAAGTCAGGATCTAATTCTAAGGCTTCATTTAAATGAGTTCTAGCACTAGCATGTTCATCATCTTTAAGATATATATATGCCATTTCTAAATGAGAAAAAGGATTCTTTGCATCCACTTCAAGTGCATCTTTATAGTATTCTAAAGCCTCTTCATTTCTCTCTTGAAGTCCTAGTGTAAATGCCATTTTAAAAAGTGTTTCCCCATTTTTTGGCTCTTTAATATTTGCTTCACTATAAATAGCTAATGCCTTATCTAAATTCCCTGCAACTACCTCATCATCAGCTTTTTCTACCAGAGAAGCAGAATCAGATGTAGAAAAACTCTCTGCTGTTCTACTTGGTTCACTTACATTTTCTACGGGATCGTTAAGTGTTTGAATGTGTTCATAAATTTTATATGCAAAAAAGGCAGAAGCCCCTAGCATAAGGATTTGAAAGAGTGTCATATTTTTAGTTTCCTGTTAATAAATTTTTGTTTAAAAGTGAAATAAGTTGTAAAGGGTCAACTTGTACTGCATTTATTCTAGCTGAAAAATGCAAATGAGGACCTGTAACACGGCCACTTTGACCTGAAAGACCTAAAACATCTCCTTGTCTTACCATCTGTCCTTCTTTGACCTCAAATGCACTCATATGAAAGTAACAAGTATATATCCCTTCCCCATGGTTTAGTAAAACTGTACCACCTGAATAAAATCTCTTTTTTACAAGAGCAACTCTAGCATCATTTGCAGCAATTATTGGAGTACCCATCCGTGCCCGAAAGTCAGTACCGCTATGATAACCTTTATGTGTACCATTGTAGACTCTAGCTTTTCCAAAAGAACTCGTTATTTTAGAATAAAGTGGTTGTATAAATGGTTTTGATATATAACTCTTTGGTGTAACCGTAGAGTAGATTTTCATAGCTTCATTATACTCTTGAGATATACGTTTTTTAAGTTCTTTACTTCTTGGGTTTACCTTAGCACTACTTACATGTATCTCTTCTTTGGCATATTTCCCATTGATTACTTTAAGAAGTAAACTCTCTACTTGTTCTTTATTGTCTTTCTTGTAATGAATTTTAAGAGTTTTATTTTCTGCTTTTTCATAGTAGGAAAATGGGATGAGTACATATTTTTTTGTATTGTCATTTGGTTTACTAAATATAGTAAAACTTTTTTTACCTACTTTAACACTTTTATACTCTAAACCTTCTGTCTTTGGAAACTCTAAAAGTGCTGTTTGTCCATTTGAAATCTTCCAACTGAGTACCTCAACTTCTAAAGCTATCAAAGCACTCAATAAAGTCAAGAATACAAAAATAAACTTCATTAGTATTCTTTCATAGCACGAGCAATATCACGTTTTTGATCTTTATCTTTTAAGTCTTGGCGCTTATCATGAAGCTGTTTTCCTTTTGCTATACCTATTTGTATCTTAGCTAGGTTTCTATCGTTAAAATAGAGCTGTATTGGTACTATGGTATAACCATCACGGTTTACGGCTTTAAGCATCTTCTCTATCTGCTTTTTATGCAGTAAAAGTTTACGACTTCCTCTCTCTTCATGACCAAAATAATGATTTGTAGTTTCTAGTCTTCCTATATGTGCATTAAAAAGTATAGGTTCATCTTTTACGAACTTTATAAAACTATCTTTTAAGTTCACTCTATGAGCCCTAAGACCTTTAACTTCACTTCCCATTAACACTAAACCTGCTTCAAACTTCTCTTCTATAAAATAGTCATGATATGCTTTTTTATTTTTTGCTATTGTTTCGCCCATTTTCTCTTCTCTCTTAGTCTACTACTTTAAAAAAGCTACTACCACTTCCACTGAAAAAGTAGCCTGCTTTAAAATGATTTTTTAATTCTTTATACTCTTGAAGTGCTGGTTTAAACAAGTCGTTTGCCTCATCTGCACTCATACTCTTTAAAATATCCCGTGAAGAAGTCTCTTTTAATTCCTGCGTTTTAAAACCATCAATAGGATTATAAAAGTCCTCACTATAAATCTTATATACATGAGGTGTACTTATCTCAATACTAGGTGTAAAGGTCTCTATATCTAAAAGTTCTTCTTTAAACTCTTGTACTACTTCACCTATACCACTAACATTAGCACTATCATAGCCATATACAAAAAATGGTACATCCGCACCTACCTTTAGTCCTATCGCAGCTAATTCATGAAGGCTCAGTCCTAAGTCTAAGCTAGAGTTACACATTTTGAGGTAAGTTGCCGCATCACTACTCCCACCACCAAGACCAGCAAATGCAGGTATACTCTTTGTAACTTTAATAGCATATCTGTGCATTAACTGTTCTAATTTCTCTGAGGAAGTTGCAGTTTTTAGTGCGAAGTAGGCTTTATATATAGTGTTTTGTTCAGTATTACAAGAAAAGGAGCCTATTATTTTAAACTCATTTACTTTTGCATCTGTCTCTTCTTTTGGAACAAATTCTAAAATATCATACAGGTTTTTCACTTTCATAAAACGCGAGATTATCTCATGATAAGCACCACGTTTAGCTGTGATTTTTAAAAAAATATTTACTTTTGCAAAGGCTTTATACTGCTTCATTAGAACTATTTTTTGCCTAAAATCTTACTTAATTCAGTTAACACTTTTAGGTCGGTTTTTCCAGCAGCACTCATATTTTGTTCTTTAACCTGTTCAAGTAATTCACTTCTCATAATAGAGATTTCTTGTGGCGCATCAATACCGAGTTTTACTACTCCATTTTCTACTGAGACTACTTTTACTATTATGTTATCACCAATAACTATCGATTCATCAAGTTTTCTTGCTAATACTAACACCATATTCTCCCTAATTCATATTTTACTTCGCCATTTTTGAGTGTAATGATGGAAATATTTTCACCATTATCAAGCCAGTAAGTTCCCTCATCCTGAGTCTTTAAATCACTCAAATTAAGAACTCTTCCAAAAGTAATATTTTCTTTATCACCTAAATACTCATTACAAGGAATATTGAGTGATTTTTTTATATCAAGAGCTTCTTCATTCTCATAAAAAAACTGCCCTTCATTTAACCTTTCTAAAGCACTAAGGCTCCCATCTTTTACACCAAGTCTATTGGCTATTATAGACCCGAGTGAACGGATATAGGTTCCTTCGCTTACTGTAGCTTCAAAAGTAACAAAAGGATGGCAGTAATGAATAAGCTTCGTTTCATATATACTAGAGTTGATTTTGTTTAACTCAAATGCTATACCTGCACGTGCTAAATCATATGCTCGTTTACCATTTATACGTTTTGCTGAGAAGATAGGAGGTTCATATTCGAGTTCTCCTTCTAAAGACTTGACAGCTTTTAGTACTTCTTCTTCACTAATAGTATCTAATATATCGACATTTTCTATCATTTCAGTATCAAGTGAGTCACTTTTAGCACCTAGCCATAAAGTTGCCCTATAAACCTTGGGTGTTTTGTTTAAAAAACGAAATAGTTTTGTATACGAACCAAAGCCTATAAGTAAGACTCCTTTAGCAAAAGGGTCAAGTGTTCCTGAAAAACCTGCTTTTTTATCATTATACTTTCGTTTAAGAGAATATAGAAAGTTATTTGAACCTATACCACTTGGTTTATAAGCTACAAAGAGACGATTCAGTCCCACCTTATAGTCTTTCCACAAATGAGGCAAGGATATCGCGCTGTGTTCCTGCAAAATTAATGTTTAATTTGAATTCTTTACCCGCACGACTTACACCATTAATACGACCTGTCCCAAAAACTTTATGTCTAACTAAGTCTCCCTTTTTAAAGGCTGTATTCTTAGTGACTATTAAAGAACCTTCGCAAAGTCCTGCTTCATTAAAAAATCGACTCTTTGATAAATCGCTTCTTCTACCCTTATAAAACCTACTACCTGCATGAGAGAGAGTCAATGTATCTTTTGCACGAGTCATAGAAACATATCCTAAACGACGTTCTTCTTCTAAATCGCTACCATCACCTACAAGTGGTAAAAAGCCCTCTTCCATACCAATGATAAAAACATGTTCGAACTCTAAACCTTTAGAAGCATGAATACTCATCATGTAGATTGACTCGCCTTCTACCTGGTCTTGCTCGCTTTGTAGTGTTAACTCATTTAAGAACTCATCTAAAGATACATCTGGAGACTTTTTGATAAAGTCACGGAAAAGTCCATAAAACTCATCCATATTACGAACTCTATCTTCTTCATCTTGCATGCCCTTATAGATTTGTTTTAAATGAAAAGTCTCTTCGAGTACATCAATAAACTCATATGTAGACTCTTTGGCCACACGAGCAACTTCATCAAGGTTCTCTACAAAGTTTTTAAGTGTACTTGCATTTTTCTTTTTTACAAGTTCTACTAAAACACTAATGTCTGAGTTTTTAATGTACTCATATATTGAAGTTTCATTTGCATGTGCCGCAAGCTCTATCTTATCTACACTAGCTTTCCCTAGTCCGCGTTTAGGTTTATTTACTATGCGCTTAATTGAAAAGTCATCATGTGGATTTGTCACAATACGAAGATATGAGATTAGGTCTTTAACTTCTGCACGGTCGAAGAAACGCTGTCCTCCAACAAGTTTATATCCGATTCCTGAACGATTTAAACCCTCTTCTATTGAACGAGAGAGTACATTTACACGGTATAGAACTGCGATCTCTTTGGCTGCGATTCCCTTATCTAATAGTTTTTGAATATTGATTGAAATTTTACGTGCTTCTTCATTTTCATCTATAGAGTTTAGTACAGTTACTTCCTCACCATTACCACGAGTTGCGATAAGTTTCTTTCCTAAACGTGAGCGATTATGCTCAATTAATGCATTTGCCACTTTTAAAATTGGAATACGTGAACGATAGTTCTCTTCGAGTTTAAAAACTTTTGCATTTTTAAAATCTTGATCAAACTCTATAATATTACGAATATGTGCTCCACGCCAACCATAAATACTCTGATCATCATCACCAACTACACATATATTATTATGCTCACTGCAGAGTTTTTGAATGAGTTTTAACTGCAATTCATTTGTATCTTGGTACTCATCAATCATAATATACTGATATTTTTTAGAAGTAGTAGATGCAAGCTCTGGGTTCTCATCTAAAAGTTTGTATGTTAATGCTATTAAATCATCAAAGTCTACAAGGTTATTTTCAAGTAAATGTTTCTCATATTCTCTATAGACTTCAGCAATCTGTTTGTAATTAAAAAGTTCTGCTTGTTTATATGCATCATCTGGTGAAAGGAGAGAGTTTTTATATCGTGATATCTCACTCGCAACAAGTGGTGTTGGAAGTTCAGTGTTTATCTTTTTTATAATTTTCTTTTTATCATCTGTATC
>DDCH01000007.1:12845-121971 GCA_002335055.1 Sulfurimonas sp. UBA2011
AGAAAGAGCTCGTTCTCTCATCTCTTTTGCGGCTTTATTTGTAAAGGTAAGTGTTAGGGTGTTTGATGCGGGTATACCTAAAACTTCTACTAAGTATGCCAAACGAGAGATAATAGTTGTTGTTTTACCANNAGAAGTCCAAACTTATGGAATGTACAAAGTAGTGGTGGGTATGCAACATTTTCCATCATACCAAGAGCACGTTCTCTCATCTCTTTTGCTGCTTTATTTGTAAAAGTTAATGTTAAAGTGTTTGAAGCGGGGATACCTAAAACTTCTACTAAATATGCCAAACGGGAGATAATAGTTGTTGTTTTACCACTACCAGCACCGGCAAGAATAAGGACAGGACCTTCGCTTTGTTTTACTGCTGCTGCTTGCGATTCATTTAATCTGTTAAATATTTTTTTCATAATTACCACTATAATTTTATATTACTTTTATTATAGCTAAATTTAATAAATTATTATAAAAGTATTGCATTAATTATAATTTATTGTTATAATTTCACTATTATATATACTTATAGGAATTATTATGTTAAAAGATTTCGCTAAACTACAAACTTTTTTAATGGTCATAAAAGAAAAGAGCTTTTCTAAAGCATCCGCTAAACTAGGGATATCACAGCCTGCTGTAACACAACAGATCAAATTTATCGAAGACTTTCTTGATACAAAAATTGTTGATAGAAAGAAAAATGGTATCGTTCTAACTAAAGAGGGAGAAGACCTTTTTCGTATCGCAACAAAACTTGAAAAATCAATTCAAAGTAGTGAAAAAGATTTACTAAAAATCATAAATAAAGAGTTCACATTTGTGATGGGATCATCTTTTGCAATTGGTAATTATATACTTCCAAATTATCTTGGAGAGATTAAAAAACGTATAGAGAACGAAGTTTTTATGACTGTAGATATCTCGTCAAAAATCATTGATGATTTAGAAAATAAAAAAATTGATGTAGCACTTATTGAATCACCAATTTTTAGAGATGGAATTATTTATAGAGAATGGGTTGAAGATGAACTTGTTGTATTCTCAAATCAGCCAATTAAAAAGAATCTTAATGCTGATGACTTAACTTCATTTGACTGGGTATGTAGAGATCAGAAATCGCATACATATAAACTAACATCTGAAGTCTTTGATGAGATGAATGTTGAGATATCTTGTCTGAATGTTTTTGGTGTTTTAGCGAGTCCAACTTCAATTAAAGAATCTATTTTACATGCTGACAAAACTGCGGAGAGACCTTTAGTTTCAATAATATCTCGTCATGTTATAAAGTCAGAACTAGAAAGTGGTTTACTCTATGAAGCAAAACTGAAAAACCAAAAGATAAGCAGACATTTTTATATCGCTTACCTTAAAGAGAGAAAGCATGATGCATTTGTTGATAATGTTGTGAACTTTCTTCTTTCACTAAATAAAATCTAATCTACATTATTTATACACTATAATGAGCAGAGCCCATTATAGTGGCAGGGACTAAAGTCCCTACAACCCCATAAAGACTATTTATTACTTTAAAAACTTTGAATTCTCTGGATTATTTAAAAATGATGCCATTGAGTTTTCAACTCCGGTATCATCCTCTTTTTTGACCTCTTTTTGTTCACCTTGTGACTCTTTATACACAGAAAGGTTTATAAGCACTGGTGTTTCATCGATAATAATCTGCATAATACTCAGTAGTGGAACACTTACAACACTTCCATAGTTATCACTGCCAAAACCAGCTTCAAAGATAAGAATATCATCTTCTATACGTGCTGTATCAAATGTATAACCTGCTAAAAAGAATAGTGTTAATGGTCTAAATTCAGAGTTTATACTCTCTGGAAGACTCGGATTAAAATGAACCTCTTCAATTTTACAAAGAATTCCAAAGTTTTGTTCTTTCCCAAAAAAATGAATAATCACATTTTGAATACTGTTTTGCATGATTTTTGCAAATTCGGCCTCATCTATTATATGTTCTAACAAATTATTTCCTCTATATTATCTGATGTAATTATATCAAAATCTATCATTGCATTCATAAGTGCTATTTTTTTATAATTTTTTATATCTTCAACTCTTATTTCTTTCTCAATTATTTTACCCTCTGATAAAAGTCTTGCTCTACATGTTCCCTTTAATAATGCTGATGCAGGTGTAAACCATAACTTACCATCATAAAAAGCAATATTAGCGATACTAGTATCAGATACAAGCCCTTTTTTTATAATTAAGATATCATCGCTTTGCTCTTTGTGCATCAAAAGCATATTTATTTCATCTCTATTTGCATATTTTTTGTCATATATAATTGTTTTACTAAAAACTAATTTTAGTGTCTCTACACAATGCTTTGTGTATGGTAAGTACTCTATTTCTATCTCATCTATGTCATAAAGTATACGACATCGATATAGAGCATTAGAAGGAGGATTAATCAGTGTATAAAGATTATATCTATCTGGAGTTTGTAGGGCTGTGTTTAAACGCTCTTGATGGTACTCTAAGTGAAAAGCAACTCCATCAAGGATTTTTATAGTTTCAAGAAACACACTACTCACTAAAGAGTTCAGTACTTAAGTAACGCTCACCAGTATCACAAAGGATAGTTACAAGTGTTTTTCCTTTAAACTCTGGACGAGATGCAATTTGCATAGTTGCCCATACATTTGCACCAGCTGAAATACCTACAAGAAGCCCCTCTTTTTTTGCTAACATTTTTGCAGTTGCCATAGCATCTTCGTTCGTCACCTTAATAACTTCACTATATGCATCCGTATCTAAGTTTTTAGGAACAAATCCAGCACCAATACCTTGTATCTTATGTGGAGCTGGCGATTCACCTGAGAGAATTGCAGAATCAGCGGGTTCAACTGCTACTACAACTACATTTGGAATTGCAGCTTTTAAGATGTGTGAGCATCCAGTAAGTGTACCACCTGTTCCAACTGCCGCTACAAATACATCTATATTATTATCAGTATCTCTAAGAAGTTCTGGTCCAGTTGTGAGTTCATGTACTTCAGGATTTGATGAATTTTCAAACTGCTGTAATACTATAGAATTTTTTGTCTCTTTTTGTAATTCAGCTGCCTTATCTATCGCACCATTCATACCTTTATTCGCTGGAGTTAGTACTAACTCAGCCCCTAATGCTTTAAGTAGATTGCGTCTCTCTATACTCATAGACTCTGGCATTGTTAATATAAGTTTTAAGTTTTGTGCTGCACAGTTAGCAGCTAAAGCTATACCAGTATTTCCACTTGTTGGTTCTATAATAGTTGTCTCTTTTTTTATAAGGCCAGACTCTATACCTCTACGAATCATATTCATCCCTATTCTGTCTTTAACAGAACTTGTTGGATTCATAAACTCACATTTACCTAAAATTGTAGCACCACTTAACTCTGATGGAGTATTGAGTCTTACTAATGGTGTGTTACCAACTAACTCTGTAATATTATTTGCGATATTCATTATATATTTCCTTATTTGGTTATTCTACACTAAATAAATATACATTTAGATGTATTTATTAAATTTATATAATATTAGTGCATTAGATTTTTAAAGTCAAGTAACCTTATCATATTACTAAGGTATTTTACTTTTATTTTTTACTTAAAGTCTATACATGTATTAATTGTTGTAGTTTTGATAATCTTAATGATGCGATTCAAGCTTGGAAGATGGACGAGATTTGATTTCTGTATGAATGGTGCACTCGGGGAGATTTGAACTCCCACACCCGAAGGCACAACGACCTCAACGTTGCGTGTCTACCGTTCCACCACGAGTGCACTTAAATGTAGTATTTAAGAAAGTCTAACTCCCTAAAGAGTTAAACTGAGGTTTACTTAATTGTATCGTTAAACGATTAACCTAAGTAAGGGTTAGCGTAAAGTGCGATTAACGCAATTACTAGTGCATAAATAACTTGTGCTTCGATCATTGCAAGAGCGATGAACATTGTAGTCATAAGTTTAGCACCAAGACCTGGGTTACGTGCAGTACCAGCGATAGTTGCAGCAGCAGTATGACCCATACCTATAGCTCCACCTAATGCAGCTAAACCAAGACCAAGACCAGCAGCGATCATTGAGTATGCTTTAAGAGTTTCGTTAGCAACGTTACCCTCGTTTGCGAATGCAGCAGCAGAAAATGCCACTAGTAAAAAAAGAATTCTTTTCATTATATGTCCTTAAAATTATTACAATTACTTTCGGATAGCGTAACCTCATTTTTAATCATGAAGCAACCCACACATAAATGCTAGGATTTCCCTACTTGTTATTGATAGTCGAATTATAGTTAAACAGTTCTAAAGAAGAGTTTAAAGAGAGACTATACACGACCTAAAGAGATTTTATTCCCTTTAAACTCTAAAATCTCAACACTTATCTTTTCGCCTTCGCTTAAGACATCAGATACTTTATCCACTCTTTGCTCAGAAATTTTAGAGATATGAAGTAAACCATCAGTTCCATCTGGAAGTTCTATAAATGCACCAAAGTCAACTATACGTTTAACAGTTCCTTCATGCTTTTCCCCTACTTCGTACTTTACTTTCTCTTTTTTAGGAGCATTAACAATGCCTTCTATATGACCACGAGCACCAGAAACACCTGATTTATTTTTACCAGTGATTTTTACTTTTCCATCTTTTTTATCAATGTCAATCGCTACTTCAAACTTCTCTATCATCTCACGAATAGTTTTACCAGCTTGACCGATAACCTCACCGATAAAAGAAGGATCTATATGGAAAAAATCTACACTTGGAAGAACACCATCATTAAACTCTATTTTAGACTCAGCTTCAAGCATAATGTCAATTATATGAGAACGACCCTCTTTTGCTTGATATAGAGCTTTTTTTAAGATATCTAAGCTAATTCCACCAAGTTTGATATCCATCTGCATTGCAGTAATACCCTCTTTTGAACCAGTCACTTTAAAGTCCATATCTCCATCATGGTCTTCAAGGCCCATAATATCTGAAAGGATTGCATACTTTCCGTTCTCACTCACCATACCCATAGCAATACCAGCTATAGTATCACTTGTCTCTATATCAGCAGCTTTAAGTGCCATGTAACCACCACATACTGTTGCCATAGAACTTGAACCATTTGATTCAAGTATTTCTGATACTAAACGCACAGTTTGACCTTCTAAGTCTACTACTGGAGAGAGTGCACGCTTAGCTAAATTACCATGACCCAATTCTCTTCGTTTTGTTCCCATAACTGGAGATGCTTCACCTACTGAGAAACCTGGAAAATTGTAATGAACCATAAAATTCTCATTTTGAGTTCCACTGTCTGTTAAAGACTCAAACATCTGTGCATCTTTTGATCCACCCATAGTAAGGACAACTAATGCCTGTGTTTGTCCACGAGTAAAGAGACATGAAGAGTGTGCACTTGGAAGAATATTTGTATCAATAGTAATCGGTCTCACTTCAGTTAAGGCACGGCCATCTGCACGGATATTGTCATTTAAAATCTGTGCACGTACTTCATCTTTTTTCACTTTGTCTATTGCATCCTTAAGCTCTACTTCTAACTCAACACTTGTCCATTCTTCTTTAAGTTTAAGAATTTTTTTACGCAGAGTACGCAATGCTGTTGAACGCTCAGACTTAGCCATTTGGTTCATTGCATCTTTTATTTCTGACATATGAGTATCTCTCACATAAGTCATCATCTCTGCATTTGAGATATGTGCTTTAAGGTCAAGAGGTAAAATTGCTTTTTGAGAGGAAGCGAATGCTTCCTCATATTTACTATTTGCCAAGAAAAGTTCTGCTTGAGTTTTTTCAAAAACTTCTATCAGCTCATCTTCACTCATTGCATTTGAAACATGTGAGCTTATAACTGCTCCGCTCATAGTAGGGTCAAGCATTGGGTCAATAATCATCTCTGATACTTCAACTTCCTCACCACCAAAGGTTCTCATTTCAATCATTAGAAGATCATCTTTAGTACCTGAAAGATATAAGTCTAATGTAGAGTTTTTAAGTTGTGAAAGAGTTGGGTTAATTACTAACTCACCATCAACTTTAGCAGTACGAACTGCAGATACAGAAGTATTGATATCAATGTCAGAAGTAAAAAGAGCCGCTGATGCTGCGTTTAGAGCTAAAACTTGTAAATCAGACTCACTATCAGCAGAAAAAACCATAATAGTTATCTGAGTTGGATGTCCAAACCCTTTTGGAAAAAGTGGTCTCAAACTTCGATCTACAATTCTTGAAGTTAGTGTTTCAAAATCACTTGGTTTTGTTTCACGTTTAAAAAAGCCACCAGGAATTTTACCTGCAGCATATGTTTTTTCAATATACTGAACAGTTAAAGGAAGAAAGTCGTCTTTTACTATTTCTGTTTCATTAATAACAACTGTCGCCAGGATAACACTCTTACCTGATTTAATCCATGCTGAACCATTTGCTTGTTTTGCCACATCTCCAAAAGAGTAAGACTCTTCTCTATTTTCTAACTCTAAACTTACATCATATTTCATTTTAATTCCTCTAATATTTTTTCAATTTTTTCATCATTTATTGGTTCTAAATGCTCATAATACAGAGCAGTTTCTACATAATCACCTATATCATGTAAAAAGAATATATCATCTACAAAAGGCTCTAATGTTTCAAGAACATCACTTGGTAAAACTGGCACTGCTATATAAACAGCCTTTGGACCTTGAACTAAAACAGTCTTAAGTGCTGTCATAAGTTTACTACCACTTTCACTTCCTTCATCAACAAGAAGAACAATTCTATCTTTCATACTAGGAAAAGGTTGTCCTTTTCTATACTGATAAATACGACTTAAAATATTCTCTTCATGTTTTCTATGTGCTTCACCATAAATATAATCATACTGAATTTCAAAAGCACTAACGAGTTGCTCATTTATAACTATCTCTTCGGTTTCCGAGACTCTTGCTACTTCACACTCAGGATTATTGGGTGCCATAATAGCTTCTAAAAAAAGAATCTCTAAGTTGTTTGGAAGTTTACCCTTAATACAAGCCGCAACTTCTAAACCACCACGAGAGACAGCCACTATATCCCATGCTTCTTCTTTAAGTTTATTCATCGGTATTACATCTAAAAGTTTAGTAGCTGCATCTTTTCTATCTACAATTATGTTTTTATATGACAGCATAAAAGATTTCCTTATTAATTTGCATTTGGTAACTGTATTGGAATATTTGAAGAACCATTCGCATTCATCAAAGGTTTTAACAAGATTGTAAAATAAATATAGCGTTCATCAACAAATGATTTTACATCATTTGTTAAAATTGGACGTCTACTTTCACTATATCTAATCCCAAAATCCCAACATCTTTTTTTATACATAAAACCTATCTCTTGCGTCTTAGCAGTTTTGCTAATTGCATCATAGTTATAAAGTGCACTAAAAGAGTAGTGATTATTGTAAGTATAGCTAAGCGTAGATGTCAAGTAACTTGTAAACTGTGGTACCTCAGTAGTAGTCGGGATAAAGCTATCTTTATAAAGATGGGAGAAGGCTAGATTAACACCAAATTTATTTAATGAAAGTTTATTAAAAACTTTAGAAAAATTTATCTCTTCATAATTGTAAAATAGATTATTGTAAAATGTAAGATAATCTGTCACTCTATAATTTAATTCATTTTCTAACTCGCTATAACGATTAGATGTATCTCCATAGGAAATTTTTTGTGCTAGCCTATGGTAAAGTATCTCTGTCGCTTCATCATCATAAATGTATTGTATAAAATCAACCTGAGCTTCCTCTTTTATTTCTGATATATTATAAAATTCACAGCGAGCGTCATCTTTAGTTTGAGGATTATCACAGAATTTCTCATTATCAGAATAATATCCATTACTAGACTGAGTACCAGCTTTATTATATGAAACTCCAAAACTGATGACATGAGAAAAGTCTTCATATCCACGTGTAAGTTGTGTAGATGCTGCTAAGGTATGAAAATTTCGTAAAATATATCCATCATTATACTCATTGTTAAGTATTAAGTTCTGCTCAGAACTACCAAAACTAGAGTGTTGTATATATAAGTTGGCTCGATAAGAGATATTTATGTATTCACCAAACAGAGATGTTTGTAGTGTAACGGGGACATTAATATCTGTTTGTAATGCAGTTTTATTAATATTACGTGTTAGATTATTTGACTGAATATCTAAGTTATACAGAAGATGGTCTTCTAAAAATGTATTTAAATAGTAATGGTACTGAATAGTCGGTAGTTGCTGGATTGTATCATCATTACTTACTTGTGTTAAATCTTGATAATATTTAAAATAAGTTCCAACATAGTTCTCATCTGCATTGTAAAATATATTGACTCTAGAGAGAACCTGTGTTGCAGTTGTATTATTACTTGTCTCATTAGATGAAAGATTAATATAATCAACATCGTTCATTCTACTTACATCTGCATAGATTCTAGATTGTCCTTCAAAATTTGTTCCTAACCATTGGTTTAAGAAATCATTATTATCATATTTAAAATTAAATCCATAATGCGAGTCATTGTGTAAGTTCTTGTCTTTATAATACTCTCCAGACTCTTTAAAGTATCCTGCAGTTATCTCTCCAACCGAAGTAGCCGAGTCAGTAAATCTAAATGTTTGATAGATTCCTTGACCACGTTGTGTTCTAATCTGTGGTTTAAGTTCTAAATCCCACCCATTATCAACTGCAATATAGATTGGCTGTTCGTAAAAGGCCCCTTCATTAGTTGAGTAACCCATCGAAGGCATCAAAAGCCCTGATTTTCTTTTTGTATCAAGTGAAAAACCAAAATATGGCATATAAAATATAGGGACATCATCTATGTATAGCCTTGCATTATATAGATTCATCCATTTTGAATCAGAATTATAATTAGATGATGAAAATTCTATCTTCCACATGGGGTCTATTGGATTACATCCACTTAACATACCCTCGTTTATCTCGAGTAGTTTTTTTGTAGAAGTACCGCTATTGGCACTTATCCAAACTCGGCTCTCTTTATCTGACATATAAAAAGGTTTAAAAAATTTCTCTTTTTGGGCTATATTTAATTTAGCATACTTTCCAAGAACCTTATAAGACTTATCTTGATTTACACGTATATTATCAAAAAGTTCTAATTCACTTGTATTTCTATCGTACACTGCTCTATCAGCAGTTATAAAATAGTTTTTATACACAACGGTCACACCACCTGTTGCTTTTACAATATTTCCTTCTGAAGTCATATTCGAAGAAAATATTTCTACTTTTTCACCTGCATAAAGGTTTACAGATAAAAATAAGGATAAAAAAAGAAAAAAAAGTTTAAGCATTAACTACTAAGGTTTTAGCACTTAAGTCATGCCAAGTTTGTCGCGCGGGATTTAGTATTCCCCACAAAAAGCCAAGGTATAGTAACATCTCACTAATCACTCTAATAATTGAGCGATTTAGTGCTACTAAAACATTTGGATTATTCAGTGTTTTAATTTCAATCACTCTTATTTTCATTGCCAACTTACCTAGAGTTGCTCCATACTGCATCACAAAAAAACTTTGGTAAATTATTTTCATCATCATAAATTCTAAAACAAAACTATTTGTCAGTAAAATGATCTCTTCTGTGGAGCTTGCCTCTGTAAATGAATCCCATAAAGCGATAATAAGGATAAAAGAAAGCAGTATTTCATCTATAAAAAAGGCTACAGCTCTTTTGTTGTTTAATGCTAAAGTAATCTCTTCATGATGGAGCCGTATTAGTAGTTCTTCATTCAATATCTATAATCCTATAGTGCTTGGTAAGCAATATCTGTACGAAACTTTTTACCTACAAAATGAACTTGTCCACATCGCATATATGCTCTGTCTCTTGCTTCTTGTATAGTATCACCAATCCCTATACAAACTAAAACTCTACCACCACTAGCATATAAAATACCATCTTCTTTCATCACACCCGCATATGAAATATGAGTGTATTTTTCTATAACCTCATGATGCACTTTGTCCTCAACTATTTCAGCTGGTAAAGAACTTGAGTATGGATAGTTAGCAGATGCCATTACAACACCTACTGCATACTGCGAAGAAAATTCTACATTTATCTCTTTTAAACGGTTTGTAGCTGCTTTATAAAACATCTCAGATACAGATGATGTCATTAGAGGCATAAGAATCTCACATTCTGGGTCTCCAAAACGCACATTAAACTCTAAAGTAATTGGTTCACCATTTACAACCATAATTCCGATAAAGAGAACACCTTCAAAAGGTGCACCTTCTTTTTTCATACCATCTAAAGTAGGACGGATAACCCTATCTTTTACTTTTTGATAGAGTTCATCATCAACTAATGGTGTAGGTGCATATGCACCCATTCCACCAGTATTTGGCCCTGTATCTCCATTACCTATGCGTTTATGGTCTTGTGCAGCTTGGAGTAAAATATAATCCTCACCATCACAAATTGCGAACATAGAAAGCTCAAAACCATCAAGGAATTCTTCAACGATTACTTTTTTTCCAGCATCACCAAAACTTTTCCCACTGAGCATCTCGCCAATTGCTTTTTTTGCCTCATCATGACTCATTGCAATGATAACACCTTTACCACCACAAAGCCCATCTGCTTTTACAACTATTGGAGTACTAAGAGTATCAGTAAACTTATAAAGTTCTTCAATACTATCGGATTCAATATAGGCAGCTGTTGGAATATTGTACTTAGCTAAAAAGTTTTTCATATAAACTTTTGAGCCTTCAAGTTGTGCAGCCTCAGCTGAAGGACCAAAGATAGTAAGACCTTCTTTTTTAAAAATATCAACAACACCATCAACTAAAGGTGCTTCAGGGCCTACAATAGTTAATTCTATCTTATTCTCTTTTGCGAATGCTGCTAAAGCATTATAATCTTTGATATTAATATTAGTACCCAAGTTCTCAGTTGCCCCATTTCCAGGTTGAAAAAAAAGTTCATGCTCTTCTTGCTCATTTTTAATTGCACGTCCTATTGAGTACTCACGTCCACCACTACCTAAAATCAAAATCTTCATATATTGCTCCGTATAAAATAAAAAAGTATTTATTCAAAAGATACACATCTTTTTAATAAATACTTTTGTGATAGAAAACCCGAGTAGCCGTTTCGCATTTGGCTTGGTTCTAAAAGCCGAATTTGGGTGAAGAGAGAGCTTACTAACGGCGGCATCTTCTCGTATATGTTTCCATAACTCAAACGAAGGCACTGACTCACAAAAGCTCTACTAGTTCACAAATTGAATATGTAGAACCCTCATTGGTGCGATTATTCGTACCACTCAGATTGTCTATATATAATTATACAAAAGTTTTACTTGATTTAGTTTTATGCTTATTTAATTATAATACAAAATCAATAAATAATTAAGGCACCATACATGAGTTATACCCCGCTCATAGCAAGAATAGATTCACTTCCTCCCCTTCCTAAGTCTATTTTAAAGCTAGAAGCTCTTTATATGGATTTTCAAAAAATATCATTTCTATGCTCCAATGTTTAAGGCAACATCTTTTAGTATGTTATATAAAACTCAATATCACCATGACACCTAGCTAAGCCTACACTGACAGAGAGTTCAATAAAAGTATCTTTATCTTTAGTGTTGTTAATACAAATAAGATTTTTATCCACTGTATCCTTACACTCATAACTAAGTGTATCTAGTATTTTTTATAAAACATATCTATAATTATCGGTTTTGTAATATGCCCTAGCATACCACTTTTGCATCGCTTTAGTTATCGCCTCATCCATCACATCACCAGTTAATGCAAAAATAGGAATATTATTATATTTACTTGTTTTACGAATCTCTCTACTTGATAGTAAGGTTAAACAGCTAATACTATCTAATAAGTGTATGAATCGCTAATCTCTCGAAGAGGTATCACAGTGCTTTTAATTTCTTTCTCTTTTTGTACTACTTTGACTTGAGCTGTACTTAGATTTATAATGTCGAGGTCTCGACTCATCCACTCTTCTGGGCTTCTTATATACTCTGCATTTAAAGCAGTCGCTAAAAATATACATGCAGCTAGTAACAAAAAAAATCTCCTAATATCCCTTAACTCAATTAGTTTTATCATAATAAATTAATTATTTTTAAACAACTTTCTATACTTGGCTCCTCAGCAATCATAGGCTTAATATCCGTGGGAAGAGTCTTTGCTGTAGTATTTCCAATAACTATCACTTTATAGTCTTCATTTAATTTGTGATACTTTAAGAAACATTTGACACTTGAAGGAGATGTAAATATCAGTGTTGCTTTTGGTCTAATTTTAAGAGTCTTTATATTTAAAGAACAGCTACTCTCATAGACTACACTTTCATCTATACAATATCCACAATCGCGTGTTACTTGTGCAAAATTAGAGGCTACTTCTTTTGCTCTTAAATAGAGCCATTTTCTATCTTTTGGATACGAGCTAATAATCTCTGATAAATTATCTCCATAACCACTTCCAATCTCTAAAATCTTTCCATTAGCCTTTTGAAAACTTAAAGCTGTTGCCTTAGAGATGCAAAGAGCTTGTTTCATATTATAATCACCATTATTGTATTGACTTAAAGCCTTAACTGCTTGTTTTGAAGTTAAAATAAGATAGTCATACTGAGAAAATTGTATAGAAGGTTTAAAAAAAGAGATCTCTAAGGGATTTATATGAATTGTATCAGGATGAGAAGAGGTAGAAAAAAGGTAAGGTTTCATCGGAGAAGAGAAAAGTTCTCTACTCCCACTCAATTGTTGCAGGTGGTTTACTAGATATATCATAAACAACACGGTTAATACCATCAACTTCGTTGATAATACGACGGCTAATTCTTTCTAATAAATCATGTGGAAGGTGTGCAAACGTAGCAGTCATTCCATCAACAGCTTCAACAACTCTCACACATGCAGTGTTATCATAAGTACGATTGTCACCCATTACTCCAACTGATTTTACATTCAGTAATACTACAAATGCTTGCCATGTTTTAGCATAATACCCACTCGCTTTTAACTCATCAAGTAAAATAACATCCGCTTCACGTAAAATAGTCAAATCAGGAACATTTACATCACCCATAATTCTAATCGCTAGACCTGGCCCAGGAAACGGATGACGGTTTATCATAGCTGCTGGAAGACCAAGTTCTAAACCGATTTTACGTACTTCATCTTTAAAAAGTTCACGTAAAGGCTCGATAAGTTCAAAATCCATCCAATCAGGAAGACCACCAACATTATGATGAGACTTAATAACCTCAGAAGGACCATTTACAGAGATAGACTCAATAACGTCAGGGTACAGTGTTCCTTGAGCAAGAAACTTAATACCATCGTGCTTTTTTGCTTCTTTTTCAAATTCTTCTATAAAAGCATGACCGATAATCTTGCGTTTTTGCTCAGGGTCTGAAATCCCTTCAAGTCTCCCTAAAAAGTTATCAACAGCATCTACAGTAATCAAAGGTACTTTGAGGTTGATTTTGAAAACTTCTTCAACCTGTTCTTTTTCACCCTTTCTTAAAAGACCATTATCAACAAAAACAGGGACAAGCTGGTCCCCAATAGCTTCATAAAGCATTGCGGCAACAACAGAGCTATCAACTCCACCACTTAAACCACAAAGAACTTTACCAGTTCCTACTTTTTGGCGAATCATCTTAATTTGTTCTTTTAAGAAGTGCTCCATTTTCCATTTCTCAGTAACACCACAAATCTTTCTTGCGAAGTTACGAAGCATTAGATAACCCTCTTCAGAATGCTGAACTTCAGGATGAAACTGCATTGCATACACACGTTTTTCTTCATTTGCAATAGCTGCATAAGGAGAGTTTTCAGAAGTTGCTATAGGAGAAAAACCTTCAGGTAAAACATCAACTTTATCAGAGTGGCTCATCCATACAATTCTAGCCTCATCACAATCATCTAAAAGTGGAGATTTAGTTTCTAGTTTTAACTCAGCTTTACCATACTCATGATGATTTGAACGGATAACACTTCCCCCAAAGTCAACTGCAATTCTTTGCATACCATAGCAGATACCAAGAACTGGAATACCCATAGAGTACACACCCTGATCTACTTCATATGCATCTTCATTATAAACAGAAGATGGACCACCACTAAGAATAACACCTTTTGGGTTTCTAGCTTGAATATCCTCTACTGAAGTATGATAAGGAAGAATTTCGCAGTAAACTTTATCTTCACGAAGACGACGAGCTATAAGCTGTGTATATTGAGAACCGAAATCTAAAACTATGATGCTAACATTTGTCATATAAATGCCTTTTAGGGGAATAAAATAATTAATTATGAAAGGATACTACAATAAAGATTAATGTTTGATTTACCAAAGGTTTAAAGAAGGATATCTCCACCTAAAGTGGAGATATATAAAAGTTATGAGTGAGGAATATAAAATCCTAGAACTTCAAACTGAAGATACCAGACAGACACAGAAACAATATAACCGACTAATATAGTCCATGCATGTTTCATATGTGAACCAAATGTATATATACCATGAAGTCTACCCATTACACCAACTCCAGCCGCTGAACCAAAAGAGATAAGTGATCCACCAACACCAGCAGTCATAGTAACTAGCATCCATTGTGCTAACTCCATATCAGGAGATGATTTTAAAATTGCAGACATAACAGGAACATTATCTACAATTGCTGAGAGGAAACCGACTCCAATATTTGCCCACATTGGGCCAACAAGGCTATACATATCATGAATATATGAAAGAAACCCAAGATAGTGTAGTGCACCTACAGCTGAAAGAATACCAAAGAAGAAAAGAAGTGTATCATTTTCAACTTTTTGCATATTTATGTATATATTAAATGAGTTTGCACCTTTTTTTGTAAGAAATACAGAAAAAAGTTTAAGTATAGCCATACCAAACATCATACCCCACATAGCAGGAAAATGGAAGAACTGGTGTCCTAAAACTGCTATTATAATTGTAAGTACACCTAAATAAGCCACACCCATTCCACCATCTAAAACAACAGGTTTTTTCTCTGTTGCTGCATCAAATGCAGGCTGACCTTTTGGAACTGACATACTAAGTAATGTAGCTGTAACTAACCAACCGAGGACAGAGGCTGGGAAAAGGAATAAAAAGTCTATAAACTCACCCTTATTTGCTGTCCATGCCATCAGAGTAGTGATATCACCAAACGGAGACCAAGCACCACCAGCATTTGCTGCAACAACAATGTTTATAGCACCGGGAACAAGAAATGCAAGATTTTTCTTATCAATTGTATAAAGTACAGTTGAAAGGATAAGTGCTGTTGTTAAGTTATCTGCAACAGGAGAGATAAAAAATGCTAAAATACCTGTTAACCAGAAAAGCTTCTTATATGTAAAACCTTTTGATACAAGTTTGTACTTCATAAGATCAAATACACCACGTTCGATAAGTGTTTCAATATATGTCATAGCTACAAGTAAGAAAAAGAAAATTTCTGCAATTTCTAAAATAAGATGTGAGAGTTCATTATGTAAAGGGTCTGGGTTTAACCCATTAATCGCATAAAAAATTCCTATTAACATAAACATAAATGTACCGGCAAATAGAGCTGGTTTAGCCTTATTTACTTCATACTTATCTTCAGTTGCAATAAAATAATATGCAATTACAAATACAGCTAAACTCAACCATCCAACCCAACTCGTTGCCAAGTTTATTACTTGACCTTCTATTAACACATGACCTGCAGCTATTGCTGAGTCTGCTATTGAACTATGTTCCATTATATTTCCTCTTCTATTGTGTGTACACCTATCGATTTATCTCTTGAGAGTGCCCCTAGGACTATCTCTTTAGCAGTTAATAAGCGAAATTTCAACAGTGTACCTATTTTTTCATTCAAAAGAACATTAATTGACTCTAGTGCATCGTTTAACCCTCTTTTTGTACGAATAATAGATACATTTTCCCACATTATCCGTCTAAGTTGATTTTTCTTTGCCTTATCTTCTTTTCGGCTCATGATATTTTGTGATACCTCAAACTCTAGAAACTCTTTTTCTTTTGTATCTAAAAGAATCTCTTCTACTGCTTGTGCTGCAAAAACTAAACCTTCTAAAAGAGAGTTTGAAGCTAGCCGATTTGCTCCATGAACACGAGTGGAAGCAACTTCTCCAATTGCATAGAGGTTTTTTACACTTGGGACACGACCTTTTAAATCAGTTCGAATACCACCTATTGCATAATGAAATGCAGGAGATATAGGTACTCTAACATGTGGTACATCATAACCCATACCTTTTAAATAATGAGAGATATTTGGAAAACGATGTTCAAAGTATTTTTCATCAAAGTTTTTAAATACTAGATAATTATTCATACCTGTCTTTTTTTTATGGAGGTAGATAGACTTGCTTACTATATCCCTAGAGGCTAACTCTCCACGTTTATCATAATCAAATAAAAAACGCTTTCCACTCTCATCTTCTATAGTTGCACCTTCACCTCTTAGTGCCTCTGTTAAAAGCATTTTTTGGGCATTATCACTATTTACAAAAACAGTTGGATGAAACTGTAACATTTCCATTCTATCAAGAGCTATTCCTTTCTCAACACATAAACCCTGAATATCTGCACTAATACAAGGAGCATTTGTATGATACTCATATAAAGAACCCACTCCTCCACTTGCAATTATGATATCTTTTGCATAAATATTTCTACTTTGTCTATGGTCTAAAACAGTGACACCATAACAGACACCATCTTTTATTAGTAAATCCACTACTCTTGCATCCCCAAGCATAGCGTGAGGGTTATGCGAGAGTAAAAAGTAGTGTAAGTATCTCCCCGTTGCATCACCGCCAGCATGAAGTATTCTCTCACATGAGTGTGCTGCTTCTTTTGTGTAAAGCAGTTCTCCGTTTTCATCAGTATCAAACTTAAAACCATTTTTTACTAAATCATCAATAGCCTCACGAGAAAACTGTGACAGAACTTTTACCGCTTCCTCATCACATAAACCATCACCTGCATCAAGAGTATCTTGCATATGGGCAGGGATATCTGCTGTATCTCTTGCTAATGCCACTCCTCCTTGTGCATAAAATGTATTACACTTAAAAGTTTCTCGTTTATTAATTATAAGAACTTTTTTATCTTTAGGTAATTTCATTGCCGCATAAAGACCAGCAACTCCAGCTCCAATTATTATCACATCGTATTTAAACATTATTCACAACTCTCATTATTTTCATTTTTGATAATTTCTTTATTTTTTATAATAAACTCGATATTTTGATCACCCTGAGGTGCTTCTTCTTCATAATATGGTGGGGCCTTGTATCCACACCCACTAAGACTAAACAAAAAGATTGCTATAATTAGTATATGAAAACTACTCAAGACATACTTACTTCTATTCAACATAAACCTCAATTTAAAAAAATTTTACACCACAAGTGCATTAACAAACTCCTTTCAACAATTCTTCCAGCTATTAGAAGAAACATTAAACATGGATATATTAACAAAAATGTCTTTTATATTATTATAACAGCTGCACTTAATAAATATGACAAGGATAATATTATAAAAACCATTAAAGGTGTTTTAAATTCTCCCATGATTCTAAAATCAGAACGCTTTATTGAGTGTGACGATATGAATATTGAAGATGTAATAGTTTATATTGACCATAAACCAAAAATGGAGACCGATTTACACATTACATGTACACATAAAATCACTTACACAGAAAGAGCAAGTGGTAATATAAACATAGATATCAAAGATGAGAAACTCCATGCCCTAGCTCAAAATATACAAGAGATTATTAAAAAAGAGCACAATGAACCTTCTTGATACTATAAAACAATTACCAGCTTCACCCGGGGTCTATCAGTATTTTGATAAAGATGGACACATACTTTATATTGGTAAAGCAAAAAACCTTAGTAACCGAGTAAAAAGTTATTGGCAGTTTACTCCTGAGTTACAAGCAAATAAAACACTCTCTTTACGTATTAAAAGAATGATAGAACAGACAGTATCCCTAAACTATATTGTCGTCAATAGTGAGCATGATGCTCTTATACTTGAAAACTCTCTTATTAAACAACTCAACCCAAAGTATAATATTTTACTCCGTGATGATAAGACCTATCCTTACATATACATAGATAATAATGAGAAATACCCTCGTTTTGAGATTACTCGAAAGATAATAAATTCTAAAGATATCACATATTTTGGTCCCTACTCTGTTGGTGCTAGAGATATTTTGGACTCTGTATATGAGATATGTAAACTCGTACAGAAAAAGTCTTGTCTTAAGTCACATAAACTTTGCCTCTATCATCAGATTGATAAATGTCTTGGTCCTTGTGAACTTCCAGTTAGTAAAGAAAGGTATACAGAGGAAGTAGATTTAGCAACAAAACTTATTAAAAATAAAAATGTACTTATTAAAAGTTTACAAGGAAAAATGGAGTTTTATGCACAAGAGATGCGTTTTGAAGAAGCCGGAGAGCTCAGAGATAGGATAGAACGAATTAGTCGTTCAGAGATTAAGAGTGAAATTGATTTTGCAAGTAATGAAAACTACGATATTTTTGTTGTACAAAACTCTCTAAGTCGAGCAGTAGTCGTGAGAATTTTTATGCGTAATGGTAAGATAATATCTTCTTCACATGATTTTATAAATATAAATGAGAGTTATTTTGAAGATGAACTCTATTATCGAGCCTTACTGGACTACTATAAAGAAGAAAAACCACCAATCATTGCTCCTATACTGATAGCTAAAGAAATTGAAGGGCTTGATGCTATACAAAAGCACCTTACAGGTATATTTGAGAAAAAGGCAAATATTTCAGTGCCTCTACGTTCTAAACGCAAGGACTTAATCACACTTGCCCTCTTAAACGCAACAGAACTTCTTAAACGAGATAAAAGAACAGACCATACTAAGATTCCATTAGAGATGCAGGAACTATGTACTTTAGAAAAGATTCCCTCTAGGGTTGAAGTCTTTGATAACTCACATATGTCTGGTGTTGCAACCGTTGGAGCAATGATAGTCTATGAGGATGGTAAGTTTGATAAAGGTTCTTACAGAACTTATCATTTGGATGCTAAGGATGAGTATGGACAGATGCGTGAAACACTATCACGTCGGGTTGCAAGTTTTAGTAAAAATTCTCCCCCTGATTTATGGATACTTGATGGTGGAGCTACTCTCTTAAAACTTGCCTTAGATATTTTGTCTTCCAATGCCATCAATCTTGATGTAATAGCAATATCAAAAGAAAAAATAGACTCCAAAACACATAGGGCAAAAGGTAAGGCAAATGATATACTTTATACACAAAGTAATATTTTTAGACTTCAAAATAGTGATAAACGATTACAGTGGGCACAAAATCTAAGAGATGAAGCACATAGAAGTGCCATTACATTTCATAAAAAAACAAAACTCAAACTTGATAAAGAAAGTAATCTTCTTAACTTAAACGGGATATCACAAGCAAAAGTTCAAAAACTACTCAAAATATTTGGAACTTTTGGTGAACTAAAAAATGCTTCATTTGAGGAAATAAGTGCAGTTTTAAATACAAAAGATGCAAAAAACATTAAAAATTATTATAAATAAGTATTATTTAGCTTTGTTTATGATATATTTATATTTATTATAGTTATTTAAGATTTTTAATGAAACCTATTAGAAATGAAGAACTTATGAAAAAGATAGCAACTGTAATCGTCTAAAATAACTAGGGAGAGAATCTCCTTAGAACAAGTCTAAACTAAGACTTGTTTTAATACCTCTTCAATACGAGTCACTCCTACTATTTCCATAGTATTTCTTACTTCTTTTGGAATATCTTCTAAGTCACGGTCATAATTCTTTGCAGGAATTAAAACTTTTGTCATACCCGCTTTATGTGCCGCAATTAGTTTTTCTCTGAGTCCACCAATAGGTAATGCATCGCCACTCAGTGATACTTCACCAGTCATAGCAATCTCAGAACGAACTTTCTTACCACTTAATATAGAAGCGATAACACAACACATAGCTAAACCTGCACTAGGCCCATCTTTTGGAGTTGCACCATCAGGAACATGGATATGAAGATCATAACGCTTGTAGACCTCACTAGGATCCATTTTAACATCATCTTCTTTTTCTTTAAATGTCATAGGAATCTGATCAGCTGCTATTTTTAACTTTCTTGTATCGATAAGAGTTTTTACAACACTCATAGCAATTCTTGCTGATTCCTTCATTACATCACCAAGACTTCCTGTAAGTTGCATACCGCCCTTACCTTTAATTCGAATAGACTCAAGTTTAAGGACATCTCCACCAACAGCAGTCCAAGCAAGACCATTTACAACACCAATTACAGGAATTTTATCAGTTTTTTCTATTTCAAATACCGACTTATCAAAAAATTCTTTTAAGTTTTTGAGTGTAACTGAAACTTTTTCTGTCTTTGTGTTTTGCAAGATACTTTGTGCTGCTTTACGACTCATATCTGCTATGCGACGTCTAAGATTACGAACACCAGCTTCACGTGTATAACTATGAATGAGTTCTCTTAATGCAGGTTTAGAGATACCAAGTTCACTTTTCTTCAGACCATGTTTTTTAAGCTCTTGAGGTATAAGATAACGCGATGCGATTTCAAATTTCTCTTGTGGTGTATATGAACTTACAGCGATAAACTCCATTCTATCACGAAGTGGTGCTGGAATACGTCCAACATCATTTGCTGTTGCAATAAAAATTGCATTTGAGAGGTCAAGATTAAAGTTTAGGTAATAATCTCTAAACTCATGATTTTGTTCAGGATCAAGTATCTCTAAAAGTGCTGCTGTTGGATCACCATGACTAGAACGAGAAACTTTATCTATCTCATCTAAAACAATAACGGGGTTCATCTTCTTTGCATCAATTAAACCTTGAGTGATACGTCCAGGCATAGCTCCTACATAAGTTCTACGATGACCACGAAGTTCATTTACATCTTCAAGTCCACCTAATGCTATACGGATAAGAGGACGTTTAAGTGCTTTAGCGATGGAGTTAGCAAGTGAAGTTTTACCAACACCCGGAGGTCCACTAAAACAAAGGATAGCCCCTGCAGTTTTTTTATTACTTATACCGCGAAGTTCAAGTAATTCTTTAACTGCAAAGTACTCAACTATGCGTTTTTTTGGTTTATCTAATGAAAAGTGGTCTTTATCAAGTTGTGCTTGCACATTATCTATATGTAAAGACTTCTTAGAAAGATTTCCAAAAGGTATATCTAAAACCCAGTCAAGATATGTTTGAGTCATAGAAGCATCAGAAGAGTCAGGATGCATACGTGCGAAACGCTCTAGTTGCTTGTTTACTTCTTTATATGCATCAGTATTCATTTTTTTCTTTTTAGCTTCTAGTTTAGCTCTGTACTCTTCTATCTCTTCATCTCGTGAGCTATCTGTTCCTAACTCTTTTTGAATCTGCTTGAGTTGTTCTTTTAAGAAGTACTCTTTATTCACTTTTTCTATATGAGTATGCACTTTTGTACGTATCTCTTTTTGAAGTTTATTTGCTTCTATCTGCTCTATAAGATAGTCGATAAGGTCTAAAAATCTTTTTTCAGTATCTAACTCCATAAAAAGAGTATATGCCTGCTCTTTTTTGAGCTTTACACTTGAACATATCAAATCAATGATACGGTTGTGGTCATGATTTTCTTCTATAGTACGAAGTAAATCAGGTGGGAAGTAACTACTCACAGCAGAGAGTGTTCTAACTTTCTCTCGTACTACTTCTAAAATAGCATCTATCTTAAGTGTATGTACTTCTGTCGCTTCTATAATATCTACATGAGCTATTAGAGGGTCTTTTGAGACCTCATTAATACTTTTAGCACGTGCTAGTCCTTGAAAAAGAACCTTAACACGACCATCAGGGAGAGCAACTTTTCGCATGATAGAACCAACAACACCAGCATCATAAAGTGAGTCATAGTCTCGTTCACCCTCTTTACCTGTTTTTGTTGTACATACAATGACTAAAGAGTTATCCTCTATAGCTTTTGTTGCCGCCTTTATATTTTTTTCATCACTTAAAAAAAGTGGACTGATCATAAACGGGTATAAAAAAAGTTCGTCTTCTGCGATAACTGGTATATCTGCTGGAAATTTTCCATAATTACTTAGTGTCATAAAATTGTATCCTTTATTAAAAAATTATTTGTTTGATTCTTCATTGTCTGAGATTGAGTTGCGAGAAACAACACTTCTTGTGTCTGGTATAAGGTAACCATACCAACTCTCTCCTCCATCACCTTCAAACCATGCTTTGTACCAAGGTGAATTTGCACGTTCAATCTCACTCCACACTATCCATGCTTGTGGTTTAATAGCCTTATAATAAGCGGCACTTTTGGGTTTATCTATACGTGCATAAAGAGAAGCAATTGTTTCATTTAACGCAGCATCTGCCATGTAAAGGTTAGTAGCCATGGTATCTACTATACTATAGTACATAGAGTTAGGATAAGTTCTTTTAAAATTTTCAGACTCCGTTATAGCTTCAGCTATAAGAACTTGGTCGCGACGAGGATTAGGTAATGCCATATACTTTGCTTTGATCTTTAAAAACTCTGCAAATTCTTTCTCATTTGAATTTGCATAGCGTTTAACATACTCATCTAAAAAATGTTCCGTTAAAAGATACTCTTCATAATACATATGAGTAATAGCAAGTATCATCGTAGCTTCTGGTAAAAGTGAAGACCCAATATGCTCACCTTGAAGTGATGAGTAATAGTTATCAGCCTTATCAATACTTCCCTCAGAGATGGACTCAATAATCTTAGCATACCAATACACCGCCGGTTTGTTGTACTCCTCAAGTTCTTTAGAACATGAGTTAAAAAAAAGTATAAAACTTGTAGCTAGTAGTAAGAGTCGCAGTTTAAATCTCATTGAATGTTTTCCTATTTGTTGTTGTAACTGTAATTTTATCTAAAAGATTAGTCTCTTTTATTAACTAAAGTGGATTCATCGATAATTAGCTTATATTTTAATAAATCAATAATTTAAATAACTATTTGTAATGTTTATAAACATTTTTTACTAAATTAAGACATTTTAAGTAAAAGTTAAGCTATGGAGTTGAATAATAGTGTTAATTGAGTAATGATTTGCAACTGAACCCTGTTTATGTGTGTATTTTTTTACTTTTTATAAGGAGACATTATGAAAACTCTGCTAAAACTATTGTATGCTCCCTTGTATTTTTTACTACTTTCTAGTAATGTGATTGCGGCAACAGTATATAGAAATGGAACACAAGATTTTGAGCTCATAAATTCTTTAGATTCACAAAATATTATTTTTTCTAAACAATTTAACGCTATAATTTATCTATATCACAAATAAAGGATTAAATTATGAATATTTCTCTAACAGGTAGACACTTAGAACTTACAGATGCTATTAAAGCACATATGACTACATCGATTGAAACACTTAACAAGTTTAACTTAGAAATCATCTCTGTTAATGTTGTAGCATCCGCACAGACTAAAAAGGGTAAAGAGCATTCAGTAGTTGAGTTCCTTATTAACCTTGCACATAAAAACTCTATAGTAATCAAACAAAATAGTGATGACTTATATGCTGCAATAGATATTGCAATCTCACGTGCTCAAAAAGCGATGCGTCGTATTCACGATAGAGAGAGTGACCATCAAAAAGTAGGTCTTAATGAAATTAAGGCTGATAATGTTGATGTAAAATCAACTATAATAGATCTGGAAGATGAAATAGTTCCTGTTGAGCTTGAACTTTATAAACCACGTGAAGTAGAAGATGTTTTAACTGACTTAAAAGAGGGTAAACAACTGTTTGAAATTTTTATAGACCATGATGGAAAAACTCGTGTTCTTTACAAAAGAAACGATGCAAAGTTTGGACTCTATTAATCAAAGTTACTAAGAGGAACAAGTTCCTCTTAGCATTCTACACTAAACATTTTTTTACTTCTTTAACTATTTCTAAGTCCTCAGCAAAATCAAACCATCTAAACTGATTTCCACTTTGACTCAATCCTTTGAGCAAATCTCCACTTTTTCTAAACTTCAAGTCTAAATTTGCTATGTCAAAGCCACTTTTCGTTTTTACAAACTTATCTAAACGCTCAGAACTACTTTTGTTAGTATAGAGATAGCAGTAACCCTTCAAACCGGTTCGACTGACACGACCACGAAGTTGATGTAGGGTAGAGAGTCCAAGTCGCTCAGCACCAACTATGACAACAGTTGTAAGTCTCGGTAAAGAGATACCCACCTCAACAACAGTTGTACTAATTAAAACACTACCCTTCTCTCTAAAGTCTAGTAATACTTGTTCTTTTTCTTTATCTTTTCCATGAGTTACATACACATCGTTAAAGTTATTTTCCCAGTAAGCCCTTGCCTCTTCTATACTCTGGTAGTCTAAGACTTCACTCTGTGTTACAAGGGGGTAAACGATAAGAACTTGGTTGTTTTTTTGTATCTCTTCTCTTATATGCACCACTAACTCTTTAAAATCATTCTTATGAATAACCTTAGAGTCTATATCTTTGGTAAAAGGTGTTGTAGTTATAAGACTCACATCTATATGTGCTGACTCTATCATCGCTAATGTTCTAGGAATCGGAGTTGCGGAAAACTGTAAGAAGTGAGGTTTTTTCTCACCTTCGCTTACAAGTTTTTCTAAAACACTTCTCTGCTTCGTTCCAAAACGATGTTGTTCATCCACCATCACTAAAGCAGCTTTAGGTAATTCTCTATAAAGTAAAGCATGAGTCCCTATAATAAAGTCATATTCACTTAAATCAGTTTTTTTAGTCTTGTTAGTTACTAGAGTTACACTCATCTCTGGCAAGAACTTTAAAGCCTCTTCATAGAGTTGTTGTGCCAGTATAGTTGTAGGAGCCATCAAAATACTTTTAGCATCTCCTATCATATATGCTGATGCCAAAATAACCATAGTTTTACCAGACCCAACATCTCCAACTATCATGCGTTTAGAAGCGGTATCTTTAGTAAAATCATTTTGAATATCTTCTATAGTCTTTACTTGTTCCTCTGTCAATACAAAAGGTAAACTCTTTGCCCAAGTTTTATAAGCTGCTTTGAGACTCTTTATTGGTTTAAAATACCTGCGTTTCTCTTTTAAGAGTTTCATATATGAAAAGAGTTCTGTAAATTTTAATGCTTCTAAACTTTTTATGTCCAATTCATCTTGATCTAAAATCTCTGCATTTTCGAAATGTAAGCCTAAAAGAGTCTCTGCAATACTTTGAGGTATTCCCTCTTCTTCTAACTTTTCTACTGTTAGTTCTTTTTTTATTAAACGCCCCATAACATCAGTACGAAGTCCACACTTGTATTTTGCAACTATCTCACCAACCATAGAAATCTTTTTTGGCATACTTATACTACACTGCCCTTGCTTACACTCAATCATTCCATAGTAATTATCACGACTGCCTACACTAAACTGATGTATCATATATGGTCTAGGTCTAAAAATTACACCTGTAATTGAGTGTCCAAAATTATGTACAAAAAAAGTTATCTGTATGGTGTTAGGTGCACGAAAGACCGACTCAACTGTGGCATCTATGAGTTGGTTTTTATGTTCTATTAGTTTATTTTTAAGTCTATAGTCTTCGTAGGAGTTGGGAATAAGTAGGGCTAGTTCAGTATAACTACTGATATCAAGTTTGGAAAATTTTGTACTTACATCTTTGGAGAGTTTCATGCCTACTTACCGAGTTTCTTCTCTAGGCTTTTTATTCTCAAATGCATGTTAGTAACTATCAAGGTCACTGTAGCGATTATAACTATTACAAAAGTATCTGATATATTTTCCATGATTTTCCTTTTTGTCTTATAAGTATAAGAGAAAAAGGGGAAAACCTTCAAAAGCATGGCAATCTGCAATACTTTTGCAGAAGATTATCCGTTTACTCTTTTTACTCTTTCTGGCTCTTGGGCTTTGTATAACTCAGCACAGCCTTTTGAGAGTTCACGAATTTTTAACATATAGTTTTGGCGTTCTGTTTGAGAAATAGCTTTTCTTGCATCAAGAACGTTAAAAACATTTGATACTTCCATGCATAAATCATATGCTGGAAGAGGAAGTCCAGCTTCAAGTACTCTTAAACACTCTGCACTTTTAGCATCAAACTCATGAAAAAGCATATCTGTATCTGCTACTTCAAAGTTGTACTTTGAGAACTCTATTTCAGTCTCTTTATGTACATCTCTGTAGTAAGTTTTATTTCCATTTTTGTCTTCATTCCAGACTATATCAAAGATAGTATCCACACCTTGTAAGTACATAGCTAAACGCTCAGTTCCGTATGTGATTTCAACGGCTACAGGATTACACTCTATCCCACCAACTTGTTGAAAGTAAGTAAACTGTGTCACCTCCATACCGTTCAGCCATACTTCCCAACCAAGACCCCAAGCACCAAGTGTTGGAGATTCCCAGTTGTCTTCGATAAAACGGATATCATGCTTAGACACATCAAGTCCTAAAAATTCTAAAGACTTTAGATATAACTCTTGAATATTGTCTGGACTTGGTTTAATAAGAGCTTGGAACTGATAGTATGAACCAAGACGATTGGGGTTCTCGCCATAACGTCCATCAGTTGGACGACGACAAGGTGCAACATAAGCAGTCGACCAAGGAGTAGAATCGAGTGAACGAAGAAAAGTAGCAGGATGAAATGTTCCTGCACCTGAGGGGATATCATAAGGCTGTACTATATTACACCCTTCATTCATCCAAAATTCTTGTAGTTTTAGAAGCATTGTGCTAAAAGTTATCATACTTTCTCTCTTATAAAAAATTACGAAATTATAGCTTATATCTTAGTTACTAGAACTTAAATACAACTCCAATCTTTGCATACTGGTTATTTGCAGTAGAGTCAGGCTCTAGAAATAATTTACTTGAATCAGAATCAAGTCTTTGAACATTTGATTTTTCTATGATTTGATGTTCGTAAACATATTCTACAAAAAAGTGTACCTTTTTATTTAGCTCATACTTTAATGGTATTTTTAATTTTGCTATATTTGCCGAACCTAATTTAAAGTCTGAAGAAAATCCTGTAGCCGACATTTTGGGATTTATCCCATACTGATACTCAGCTAAAGCAGCGATAGATAATGCTCTCAATTTATAAGTTAGTTTGACTCGTGGTCGAACAGAATACCAATAATAGACCTCAACTTGAGAAGCCGAAAGTATTCTCTCCCACGAGCGATGCCCTAAGGCCAACCCATACCCAATATCTAGACTATCATTAATAGAATGAGTATACATATAATAAGCTGATAAATCAGAGATAGAGTTTTGAGTTGTAGATTGATGACATCCATAAGTCTTACAGTTAGCATCATTAATTAAAGAACCTACATATTGAGTACTACCCCCTAAAAATAGCATCTCTATACCGAGTTGTGCATAATTATCATTTTCGTATACACGTGTATAATCCAAAATAAACTCAGAACCTATAATATCATTCAAGTTAGATTCTTCACTATCAAGAATTACACCATTATCCTTATACTCTCTATAATCCATACTCATACCGACTAGTGCTACTGATAATGATAATGTATCCTCTTTTGCTACAAGTGAACTACTAGTAAAAAATAATAATATAAAAATTAAGAGAGATTTTTTTATGACCTATCCTTTTTCTTTACAGATGATATCGCCAATAGTTTTACCAAGAGAATTTGCCACAACATCACATTTTACTTTTAATAAAAAGAATATATTATCGCGTTTAGACTCGTTTAAACACTCATAATTCCCCATACCCTTACTTATCACCACATCAACTTTATCAAAAAGCTTTTGTGAATACTCATTTGCACGAGTATAAGCAAATCCTGGAGTATTGACTCCACTATCCACAAGATTACAAAGTTTATCAAAACCTGCCTCTTTTGCTTCTTTCATCGTTACATCATTAATGATAGGATTTCCCCTAACCATGTATGAGTACTCAGCACTCGGGTAAAGTTCTTGTAAAACTTCTATAAAAAGATAGTCAAAAATATGTTCTCCAACATTATCGCCAATAACTAAAATAGTTTTTGCCTTGGCTAGTTCTGTTTGCATTACCATAAAGTCATTATGTGCGAACTCAGTATCAAATACTTTGACTAACTCTTCTTCTAGGTCAAATTCAACAGCTGCTGCTAAATCTATAACATTTCCAGCAACTGCTATTTTTGTTGCAGTCAGAAGTTTATCTTTACTAAATTTCAGTTTCTCTTTTAAGGCAGGAACAAGTGCTGCTGCTTTTTTAGTAGAGAGCTCTTTTATCTCATCATAAAGATCAGTTTTATTTGCAATTTCTGCCATTTTTTCGTATACATCTGCAGCTATTTCAGGGGGATTATTACTAAAGGAAAAGTCTTTACTCATTTTTGTTACTTGAGAGAGGAGTTCTTCTTTTACATCTTCTTGTGCACCTATAGCATTGGCAACTTTAACACTTTGGTTGATTATACAGGCAACACATTCTTTATCAATTAACATTATTTATCTCTTATTAAATATATTTGAAAACTTTAGGGTATTAGTCCCTACTATGATGTATGCTCATCTATGGCTTTGTTCCACATGAGTTTATATTTTCTTCGCATAAACTCTACTTCTTGTTGAGAAAGTTTGAATTGTTCTGTTAATGCTGCGATTGTTTTTCTATCTTCATCGTAAAGTTCTTGAAGTGATCCAAGCGCTTCACGGAGAAACTCATTTTCAACTTTTACAGCTTTAATTGTTTCATCTTTTGCATCAAGAACTTTTTCATGAAGATTTATAATAGTTCCAATAGTTTTTTCAATAAACGCAGGTTGGACTACCATCTCATGAGTATTTCGCTCTGAAAGTTCTGCAAGTTTTGCAGGAACTATCACTTCAGTAGTCCCTTTAGTCGGGTCAATATATCTAAGTCCATCTTCAACTTTTACAGTAAGCTTTCCCCGCTCACATAAGTCATCAATAGCAGATATATCTAAACCAGTTAACTCACAATACTCTTCGTCACTCATCCATGTCATCTAAGTTCCTTATGTAATAATGGTCTCTATTTCTAATGAATCCATCTCAACTTTTTTTTCTTTTGCAATTCTATCTTCTTTGAGTTTAATCGATAACTCTTCATTGTTCAGAGCTAAAATTTGCATCGCAAGAAACGCAGAGTTAATTGCACCCGCTTTTCCTATAGCTACTGTAGCAACTGGCATTCCAGCTGGCATTTGAACAGTTGAGAGTAAGGCATCTATTCCCGCAAGTGCTGAAGCTGACATTGGTACTCCAATGATGGGTTTAACTGTCTTAGAACTTAGTACTCCTGCTAGGTGAGCCGCCATACCTGAAGCCGCTATAAACACCTGTGCACCTTTAGCCTCTGCATCTTCAATATACTTCAATGTTCGAGTACGAGAACGATGAGCAGAAGAGACAATAAGTTCGTAGTTAACACTAAAGGCTTCAAATGTATCTGAACATGCTTTCATCACAGCATAATCACTCTTAGAGCCTAGGACAATTGACACAAACTTCATCGAGGGTTTGTCCCCATTGCTAAGTTAGACGGTACTCTAAAAAATGTAAATGCAGGAAAACTTGTTGGCAGAATGATTTCATTTGTGTTTCCACTATGAATAGCCTCATACAGTTTTCCTTTATCAGTTTTAATCTGTTTGAGTTTCATGTAAAATCTTCCATCTTTTTCATACGTTGTACCTATCTCATTATCTACTATAGCTACATTACTGCCCATAGGAAAAACAACTTCCATCTCATCATTTGGTTCAGTTTTAAACTTACATAAAAAGTGTGTTCCCGCAGGGTTAACAACACCACTTACTTGGTGTGTTCCTAGTTGCATAGAAAAATCAAGACTTTGCGTATCATTTCTCTCAAATGGACGAGAAACTAAATATGCATCTGTATAACCACGGTTTTGAAGTGATTGAAGTTCATACTGGTACTTATCTTCATTAAATTCACCCGCATAATAGTCATCAATTGACATTCTATATGCTTTGGCAGTTGTGGCAGCATAGTAAGCCGTTTTTGTACGACCTTCAACTTTAACACTATCAACAACACCAGCATCTAAAATCTCTTTCATATGTGAAGCAAGATTAAGGTCTTTCGCATTCATTATATATGTTCCAAGACCCTCTTCTTCTTCTAAACGAAAGAGTGTTCCTGTATCAGGATTTGCAGCATATATTTCATACTCAAAACGGCAATCATTTGCACAACTTCCACGGTTAGGTACGCGACCAGATTGAAGTGTAGAGATTAAACAACGTCCACTATATGCAAAACACATACTTCCATGAACAAAAACTTCTAACTCTAGGGTTGGAAGTTCTTTTTTTATAGCTACTAAATCTTTAAGACTTATTTCTCTAGCTGTAATTATACGAGTTGCACCCATTTCATGGTAAATCTGTGCATCAAGAACATTCATAACATTTGCTTGTGTTGAAAGATGAAGAGGCATATCTGGAACAAGGTCATGACAAAGTTTTAAAACACCAGGCGTTGCTACGATAAAAGCATCTGGGTTTAAAGCGCCCATCGCTACTATATGTTTTCTCAAAAGTGCTAATTGAGAGTTAAATGGAAAACCGTTTATAGTTACATAAACCTTTTTACCTCTTTCATGGGCATATTTTATGCCCTCAGCAAAATCTTCCATACTAAACTCTTTTCCAGAGCGAATACGAAGTGAAAAGTGACTCACACCACCATAAACAGCGTCAGCACCAAAATCTAGTGCTATTTTTAATTTTTCCAGTGATCCTGCTGGAGACAGTAGTTCTACTTTTTTACTCATTATTTACCAAACTGTGCAAGTAATGCTTCGATGTCATCATCAGAAGCAATGTCGTTATGTGTATCGCCAACAATATGTTGTGCAGATGATACACGTTTATCATCATCTATTTTACCCTCAAAAAGAGTGTTCATGTACTTCGAAAGTGCACGCATCACATTTATAACACGCTCTATTTTTTGGCGGTGAATATCTTGGTACTGCATAATGCCCATAACATTTACTATGTCATCACCACTATCTTGCATAGTTTCTATAATAGTTTGTGCCGCGATTAGTGCCTCCTCATTTTGTTCCAAACTAGTCAAAAATACAGCTACATCTGGAAATTTTTGTGTTAATGTTTTAAAAAGCTCTATATTACTTGTAAGTGTGTCTATAGTCTTGTTAGCATCTTTTTCTTTTTCCATAAGTTCATTACTAATATTTTCAATAATGTCAAAAATTTCGCCTGCTTTTGAATCCACCTCTTCTTTTAATTCATTTAAATCAACCTCTCCACCCATTAAAGCATCTAGTTCTTCTTGTGTCATTTTCTCTCTCTCCGAGGTCAAATTGTATATATTTATTAAATTAACACTATAATAGCATAAAATATATAAATACGAGAATACAAATGATAGTTGATATGCACAACCATACACCATTATGTAATCATGCCCAGGGCACTATACAAGAGTATGTTTTATCCGCAATAAAGGCTAAAACAGAGTTCTTTGGCTTCTCAGATCATGCGCCTATGGACTTTGACCCAAAGTATAGAATGAAATTTGAAGATATGCAAAAATATGAAAAAGATGTTTTAGATGCTCAAAAAAAGTATGCTAAAGAGATACAAGTTCTTCTAGGTTATGAGGTTGATTACCTCCCTGGTCATATGGATAAAAGAGTTTTAAATGCAGATGTAGATTACCTTATTGGCAGTATTCACTTTTTAGAGGGTTGGGGTTTTGATAATCCCGAATTTATAGGAAAGTGGGAAGAGCAAAATATAGACGAAATATGGCAAAAATACTTTAACACCATCGCCCATATGGCACAAACTAAACTTTTTGATATTGTCGGACATTTAGACCTCATCAAAGTTTTTAAATTTATGCCAAAATCTGACATAGTCAAGATGGCAACTCCTGCACTTATCGCTATAAAAGAGTCCGGTATGGTTTTAGAGCTAAATGTTGCAGGATATAGAAAAAAAACACAAGAGCCCTATCCTTCTAAAGCACTTTTACAAAAGGCGTATGCATTAAATATTCCTATCACTTTTTCCTCTGATGCACATTCACCAGAACAAGTTGCAATGTACAACGATGAGATTGTAGCACTTGCAAAAGAGGTCGGTTATACTAAATGTTCTTACTTTATCAAGCGTAAAGAGTATTCTGTATCTTTTTAAATTTATTTAAAGTAAAGATATAATTTACTAATACATTGTATAATGCTTTAAAATATTAAAATAAAGGATTTACAAATGGGTAAATATATAGAATTAACTGGTGCAGATTTCGAAGCAACACTTTCAGAAGGTGTATCTTTAGTTGACTTTTGGGCTCCATGGTGTGGACCTTGTCGTATGATCGCTCCTGTAATCGAAGAATTAGCAGAAGATTTTGATGGTAAAGCAAAAATTTGTAAAGTTAACACAGATGAAGAGCAAGAAATTGCTGTTAAATTTGGTATTCGTTCTATTCCAACTATCATGTTCTTTAAAGATGGCGAGATGGTTGACCAAGTTGTTGGTGCACAAAGTAAACAAGCTTTAGCTGACAAAATCAACGGTCTTTTAGGATAATCTCCCAAGGACTTTACCTTGGCTAAAGGAAAATCACTTTTTTCTCTCTCTACACTTTTAGCCTCTTTCTTTGGAGCAGCAATGATTGCTGCCTCCTTTGCTTACTTCAACTATAAGTTTTCAGAATATAAGTTTATTGACTTTAAAGAGTGGACTTTTTATGAAAAAAGTGATATTTTCACACCTAAAGAAGATAAATATATCGTTGTTTTTTACTCTTCACATGAAAAAGACACAATGCAACTTCTAGCTGACATCAATCTAACTCTTCCTATTCTTGCAGTTGATTATTATAACAGAGTAAGAGAAAATACTACAAGTACTACTTTTTTAAGAAGCGGTACAAAAAACTCTCTAGCATTTATACAACGCTTTAACATTTATGAATCACCTTCTATTTTCTTTATAAAGAGAAGCAAAAAGACTCTTTATAAACAAGATAGTATGATACGTAAACTGGATAACTTACAAGAGTTATCTCAGAAGATAGACTCTCTCTAAAAGGAATAAAGTGGCAATTCTTGATTGTGCAATTATTGGTGGTGGACCTGCAGGTCTTACTGCTGGCCTCTATGCAACACGTGGTGGATTAAATAATGTAGTTATGTTTGAAAAAGGTATGCCTGGTGGGCAAATCACTGGCTCATCTGAGATAGAGAACTACCCAGGTGTTACAGGTGAGATAACAGGGATGGACCTTATGATACCATGGCCAGCTCAGTGTCAAAAATTTGGTCTAATTCATCAGATGAAAAATGTTACTTGTATTAGTAAAGAAGGTAATGTTTTTACGATCCATACAGAAGATGGAGAGACTACTGATGCACATAGTGTTATCATAGGAACAGGTTCATCCCCTCGTCGTGTTGGTTTTACTGGTGAAAACGAACTTTTTGGTAAGGGTGTAAGTACTTGTGCTACTTGTGATGGTTTTTTTTACAGGGGAAAAGAAGTTGCTGTTATAGGTGGTGGAGATACCGCTCTTGAAGAAGCACTCTACTTAGCAAAAATCTGCTCAAAAGTATATCTAGTACATCGCCGTGATACTTTTCGTTCTGCTCCAAACACTATAAAACGTATTCATAACACAGCAAATATAGAACTAGTACTTAACTCAACTCCCGATGAAGTGTATGGTGACAATATGGGTGTAACAGGTATAAAAATTATAAACAAAAATGGAAAGAGCCGTAATATAGAAGTTCCTGGTGTTTTTACTTTTGTTGGTAATGATGTAAACAGTGAAACTCTTATGCAAAAGGACGGTAAGTTCTTATGTGAAATGAATGACTTAGGACAGGTAAAAGTTGACTTAAGCATGAAAACATCTGTACCTGGACTCTTTGCAACAGGCGATATGCGTCAAGAAGCTCCAAAGCAGGTTGTATCAGCTGCTGGTGATGGTGCTGTTGCTGCACTGTCTGCTATATCTTATGTGGATGAACTGCTAAACTAAGTTCTCGCACTTCTTTTGTAAGTATTTTGTTTCCTATGTTTTGCAGTATTCCTGCAAATAACTCAAGGAAATACAGTAAAAACTTCTTTCTTATTCTTCTGACTTCACTTTCCCTCTATACTCAAAATGCTTTTATTACTGCCATTGCACTCTTAGGCGAGACTAAACACACAGCCTCTGTTAAAGTGACACAAGATACTACCTTACTTAAAGTGAAAAAAAATAATTTACACAATTCATAGAACTAAATCCTCATGTTAGTTCAAAAGTAATCAAAGGGATAATCAAAAAACTTATTTAATATGTTATCATTTTAAAAATATTAATAAAGGTCAAAAATGATAAAAGTTGGAATATTTGGGGCGAATGGCCGTGTTGGAAAATTACTTATAGAAAATCTTATTGAGACTCCAAATATGAGTCTAAGCAGTGTATTTGTTAGGAATACGTTGAACTTTTCAATTGACCCTTCTGTATTAATTAGTACAGATATAAAAGTATTTTTAAATGCTTGTGATATTGTTATTGACTTTTCATTACCTGATGCTTGTGAGTCTCTCCTTGAAGCAGCTATGGTAACTCCTAAACCCTTAGTTATTGGTACAACAGGTTTAAATACACATCAACTCAATCTTCTTAAAGAAGCAAGTCTTAAAATGCCTATACTCTATGCTACAAATATGAGTCTTGGAGTTGCACTTTTAAACAAACTGGTTTTACAAGCTTCTATGGCTCTAGAAGGCTTCGACATAGAAATAGTAGAACATCATCATAAACATAAAAAAGATGCTCCTAGTGGTACTGCTCTTACTCTTGGTGAGCATGCTGCACGTGGTCGTGGTTTAGAACTTGATAAAGTACGAGTAAGTGGTCGTGATGGTAATATCGGTGAGAGAACTAAGGATGAGATTGCTGTTATGGCTATACGTGGTGGGGACATAGTTGGTCGTCATACTGTAGGTTTTTATAATGATGGTGAATTTTTAGAGCTTAACCATACAGCAACCTCAAGAAGTACTTTTTCTAAAGGTGCTATCCGAGCTGGATCTTGGTTAGTATCTCAAGAAGCTGGACTTTACTCTATCAGTGACTGCTTAGATATTCACTAAATACTTTTAGCAGTAGTCGCTAGTTTTGCCCATACCGAATCAGGTTTTGCTGCTACTGCATTTGTAAATGCAGTTTGTGCTTCTGGATCTCTCCAAAGTTTATTTAAAACTGCACCCTTTAAGTACTGCTGCCTAGATCTATCACTCTTACTTAAATCAATCTTATCTAAAGAGCTTATTACATCAAAGGCTTTGTTATAATCTTCTCTATTTATATAAGACTCATAGAGTGTAAACTCAACATAAGGGCTTTGAGCACTAGAACTTGAGCTCTTTTGAATACTCATCACTTTCATAGCATACTTTATAACTATATTGTTATCTCTACGGGCTGTACCTATACTCATAATTGAGACATAACGCTCTATATCCTTATAATCTAAAGCAAATAATTCTTCTAGTTTAAGCATAGTTATTATCATTTCGTCTTTTTTTTCTAATCTATCATATGTATCAAAAAGGTATCTATATACTTCATTGTAAGCTGAGTTTTTATCTTCGCGTATAAGAATAACAAGATATTTACTAGCATCAATGACATCACTATAGTTTCCAGTTGAAAAATCTACTTTAACATATCTAAAAAGCCATTTTTTTCTATGATCTAAATTTTTACTTTTGAAATTTTTAAGTGCAATATTTTTAGCCAATACATAATCTCCACCATACATAGCACACTCATATATACCATCATCCCATTCATTGGATAATGTTACATTGTACTCATTAGACATGATTAAAACTCTTTTACACTTTTTTTCTTTTAAAGAATTCTTCATCACACCTATAGCACTCTGTTGTACTAAATCTTGTACATCTGTATACTTATCATCATCTAGACCCAATATTTCATCTTGCATATCTAAAACATTTGCATACATCTCTTGATTCAGTAATAGTTTTGCTTTTTCATAAATTGCACGATTACCTATAGTATCATTCGCATATGTTTGCATGAGTTTGTCGTATTGAGCAAGTCTATGACTTGTATTAGTATCGAGTACTTCAAAAAACAGTTCATCTTTGGCAATATCTATAGGATTTATATACTCACCATCTGGAAATTCTTTGATGTACTTATTTATTGCTACGAATGCTTCTTGTTTATTTTGTGTTTTAGCAAGCCAAAGTGCCTTTTGACTAAGAAGTGTTTCATATTCATCATAGGTATAGTCAATCTCATCTATAAGTGCCCCAGCTATTTTAGATGCTGTCTCATAGTACTCTTCATCCGCAAAATTATTCATCATAATTTTAGATTCATGTTCTTTTTCTTGCATATAAGATGGTTTTGCATTTATGAGTTTATCAATAAATTTTGCAGAATCCTTCAGAGATATCTCTTGTTTGAATTTAGCTATTCTAAATGCAGCTACTGCTGCCACGTCTAAGTCTTTTGTGCGGTAAAGTGCTTTTTTATAAAACTTAAAAGCTGGAGTAATTCCCCCACTTACAGCTAACATATCAGCCTTGTAAATATAGCCCCATTCAGTAAAAACTGTATTTTCATGCTCACTAAAAAGTCTATCAAAAAAGTAGTCTGCATCTGTACTCATTCCAATCTGTGCATATGCCTCTGCTGTATATTCTAAAATTTCTGGAATATTTTCATTTGATGAGTATTCTCTTAGATAAACTGTCGCATTGCTAATAACATTATCATAATCAGCTAACTTTTGAAATAATTTAATTTTATAGTAAATTAGTTCTGCTTTAAAAAGTGTATTTGGGTACTCTTCTAAAATATTATCCACAACACCCATACAAAGTTCATATCTTTTTTCTTTGTAGTAGCGTTTTACTTTGAGATAATCCTTCACATCCCCTACATTTTGTATATGAACAGGATTACCCTTAATATCAAGGCTCCCTACATAAGGTAGTTTACTATTGTCCATAAAAAATGGTAGGTTAATACTTATATCTGGTCTTTGTCTATTATTAATAAGTGGTATATTTTCTTTATAACCTATAATAGTCCATCTATTGCTCAAACTTACATCAGCATGATAGATATTATTTTCAGTACTAAGGTCAAAGATATCTGCAATAAGTTTTATCTTGTAAATAGGTTTTATACTTATAAAAAAAGTATCTTCTTTAATAAAAGTATGCACTCTAAAAAATTCATTTTGTAAGGTTTTTATAATACTTGATGGTTTTTTTGAAAATGCACATATTACTTCGTTTGTAATAGCAAAATCATCTTTCATTTTTTGACAGATGAATCTTTTTGTGTCAGTAATTTTGAGAATTGAGTATGTGGAGAAGTCATCTTTTGCACTATCCATAGAAATGTCAAGTGCAAAAGTATGAACACACAAAAGAGCTAAGAGTATAGTTTTAAACAAATGCTCCCCTCCTTGAGTGGTGTTTTAGAATTTAGTAACCACTGTTATATACAAATGCAGTAACAAATTCAAGTAATGAATCTAATGCTACAAAAGCAAAAACAGTTCCTATAATAGAAAAACCAATAATAGTTTTTAATGCTGTAGTTGCATTTGCTACATACAGTTGACCATTATTATCTACATTTGATGCAATAGGATCTTTCATAAACATAAATACAATAAGTTTAATATAGTAGTAACCTGCAATTGCAGAGTTAAGTGCCATAATCAATGCAAGTACTGTGTAACCACTTGTAACTGCAGAACTTATCATATAAATCTTACCCCAAAATAGAGCAAATGGAGGAAGACCTGCAAGGCTTAACATAAACAGACCCATAACAATTGCTGCCATAGGAGATGTCTTTATCATACCTGAGAACTTCTCAAAACTATGATCACTCTTTTGATATCCTGGAAGTTCTTTTTGACGAGAGATCCACAGCATAGAAAATGCACCAAGGTTAGTAAAACTAAACAGAATCCAGTAAAGAAAAAGTGCTGAGTTTGACTGAGTCGTACCGATAAGGATAGCAGCCATTACAAAACCTGCATGACTTATTGAAGAATAAGCCAACATACGTTTAACATCAGACTGAACTAATGCCCAGATATTTGCAGCAGTCATAGTAATAACAACAAGTGCATAAAGAACTACTTCTAACCAAACAATATTTGCATGAATTAAAAATTCAAAAAGTCTCATAGCAACAACAAATGCAGCTATCTTTGGAACGATTGACATATACCCAGCCATTGCCGCAGAACTTCCTTCATAAACATCAGGTGTCCAAGTATGAAAAGGAACAACTGAAAGTTTAAAACCAAAAGAACCAAGCATCATAACTACACCAACTAGCACATAACCAATGTCAGCATAATTATTAGCTTCAAGAACTGCAGCTATTTGGTTAATCTCGATTGAACCTGTAAGTGCATAAAACACCATTGAACCAAAAGAGTAAAAACCTGCTGCAAGTGCACCCATAGTAAAGTACTTAACAGCCGCTTCAAATGATTTGTCACGGTTATGCATAGCGATAAGAGTATAAAGAGCTAAAGAAGCTGTCTCTAAACCTACAAAGATAAGGATTAAGTTATCACTTGCTACCATAAACTGAAAGCCTGAAATCATAAATAAGAAAAGTGCAAAAAATTCAGGATATGAAAATTCGTGAAAACGTTTATTTGTAAGTGCTAATGGAATAAATAGAATAGATGTAAGTACAATGATAAACTGAGAAATTATCGCTAAACCATCAATAAGCATAACATCAAATACACCAAGCATAATACCGTCTTTACTAAACGCACCAGCAGACTCTAAAAGAGCACCAAAATCAAGTGCTAAGATAAGGATAGAAAGCACAACATAAAGTGTCTTATCAAGACCACCTTTAATGATATCAATCACCAAAATAAGTAAAGCACCAATAATTGGAATCAGCATTGGAGCAAGAGTAATAAGGTTTAAAGATTCTAAAGAAATATTTGCAAGACTTAACATTAGTGTGCCTCCTTAGTTGTAGTTTTAGTGATAACAACACCTGTTACATTAGGTATTCTCATTTTTGCTTCGTGTGAAGTTGCTTTGTTATGCATCAATTGTACAACAGACTCAACTGAATTATTTATCGGACCAAGAACAGGTGCAGGGTAAATTCCTAACCATATTGTAATGATTGATAAAGGTATAAGTGCTAGTAGCTCACGCTTATTTACATCAGGAAGATTTCTGTTCTCTTCATTTGTAACTTCACCATAAAAGATCTTTTTAAATGCAGTAAGCATATAAATCGCACCAACAACAATAGCTATTCCAGCTAAAAGAGTTAATATGTGAGACTGTTGGTAAAAACCTAGAAGTGATAAAAACTCACCTACGAAGTTAATCGTAAGAGGCATACCAACTGAAGCCATTAACATTAACCCAAAGATAGTTGCATATCTAGGCATAACATGTGCAAGACCACCAAATTCACTCATAAGTTTTGTATGACGTCTGTCATAAATTACACCAACAAGTAAGAATAGTGCTCCTGAAACAACACCGTGAGCAATCATTAAAAAGATACTTCCAGAGATACCTTCAACATTTAGAGCAAATGTACCAAGAATAATAACACCCATGTGTGATACAGATGAATAAGCAACAACTTGTTTGATGTCTTTTTGGGCATATGCAACCATTGCAGTGTAGATAATCATGATAATTGCAAGAATCGCAATCGGGTACATAAAAAATACTGAAGCATCAGGAAATAGTGGTAGAGAAAAACGGATAAATGCATATGTACCCATTTTAAGTAAAACAGCCGCTAGTATTACTGAACCGATAGTTGGAGCTTGACCGTGTGCATATGGTAACCATGTATGAAATGGAAACATAGGTACTTTAATGGCAAAACCAACAAAGAAAGCAGCAAATAACCATAACTGAAATGATTCAGGAAGAATAAGTCTATACCAATCTAGGATTGCGAATGACCAAACACCAGTTGCTTGGTAAAAGAAGTAAGCCATAAAAAGCATACCAACAAGCATAACAAGTGAACCTGTAAAAGTATAAAGGAAAAACTTAACAGATGCATATATACGGTTAGGACCACCCCATGCACCAATAAGATAAAGCATTGGTACAAGTGAAAGTTCCCAAAATACATAAAATACGATTGCATCAAGAGCAGCAAATACACCAATCATTGTCATCTGTAAAAACAGAAGAGTAATGATCATATTTTTGATACTATGTGTTGGTGATAATGAAGCTATACCAATCATTGTAAAAAATGAAGCCATAATGATAATAAATAAAGATATACCATCAACACCTAAGATATAGTTAATACCAAAAGATGGTACTAAAGCGATATGCTCCATAAACTGCATACCAGACACATTGTTGTCAAATGCAAACCATAACCATAAAGAAAGTGCAAACTCAATAACTGCAACAGCAGTACCATAAGCTCTCATGCTCTCTTTGTTTATCATAAATCCCATAACTCCTGCGAATGCTGGGAAAAAAATTAAAATACTTAAAATATGATCTAACATATACTAAACTCCTAAACTTGATAAGATAATAGTTATCTCACCAGAATATCTTGCTGCTAGTCCGAAAACTACAGCTAATGATAGTAATGCAACTGTACCTGCAACCATCCATTTTAACATTGTAGAAAGATTTCCACTTTGCATATGTCTCGTGTTCTTACCAGTGTTATAGAAGATATTAGCTATACCATCAACACTTGCATCAATAATTTTTTTATCTATCTGTTCCCAGAATACTACAGAAAGTGCTTTATATGCTTTAACAATATACTCTTCATAAAAATACGGAATATAGTACTGGTTAATAAGTAATTTGTAGAAAAAGTTCTTTTCCATTTTACTTGTTCCATCAGGTACTTTAACCGAACTACACATATATTTTTTATAAGCGAAAAAGATTGCAAGTAGTACAAATACTTGTGTTCCAATAGTCATAATCCAATATGTAGTATGTGAATGAATGTGATACTCAGTAGCTGGTAAAAGCTCTGTAACCATTTCAAAGTACGGCATTTTCATAGTAAAACCAGCGATAATAGCTAGAATTAAAAGAGGACTCATCGCAACTAACATAAACTTATATGCTTCATGTGGATGAAAACCAAGTGCTGTGTGTCTATCTTCACCGTGAAAGATTAGTGCAATAATTCTAAATGAATAAAACGCAGTAAGTCCAGCAGTAAGTAAAAGTACTGTATAGATAATAAAATGATGATCAACAAATGCAACTTCTAAGATTAAATCTTTTGAGAAGAAACCTGCAAGTGGAAAGATACCAGCAAGAGCAACAGATGCTAATGTCATCATTATCATTGTTCCCTTCATAGTCTTACCTAGAGCACCCATTTTAAATGGATCTAGTTCATTATTCATTGCATGCATAACATTACCACCACCAAGGAAAAGAAGTGCTTTAAAGAATGCGTGAGCCATAAGGTGAAAGAGTGCAACCCAGTAAGCCCCAAGTCCAGCAGCAGCAAACATATAACCTAACTGTGAAAGTGTAGAGTAAGCGATAACTCTTTTAATATCACGATTAACAAGTGCCATAGTTGCAGCAAAAATAGCAACAAATGCACCAAGGCTAGCGATAAATAGACCAACATTCGGAATAAGAGCATATAATTCATGTGAACGGACAACAAGATAAACACCTGCTGTTACCATCGTTGCAGCATGAATAAGTGCAGAAACCGGAGTTGGACCTTCCATTGCATCAGCAAGCCACGTATGAAGTGGAAACTGCGCTGATTTACCCATAGCACCGATGAAAAGGAAAATACCAATCCAAGTAAGTGTCGCATGATCTAAGTTAGCAAATGCTGCGAATGCACCATCATACTGAAGTGTTCCAGTATTCCAATATACAAGAAAAATACCAATTAACATTCCAAGGTCAGCAATACGATTCATTATAAATGCTTCGTTCGCTGCCCATGTAGCTGATTCTTTATGAAACCAAAAACCAATAAGTAACCAAGAACAAAGACCAACACCTTCCCAACCAATAAATAGACCTGCAAAGTTATCACTCATAACAAGAATCATCATTGAGAAAACAAATGCTGAAAGATAAGAGAAAAATCTATTAAATCCAGAATCGTGATCCATATAACCAATTGAGTAAATATGAACAATCGTTGAAACAAGACTAACAACCATCATCATAGTTACAGATACTTGATCTACAACAAAACCAAAAGGAATATAAAGATTACCAGTTGCCATCCAAGTCATTAACTCAACATGAACAATTTCTCCAGTACCTAAAATATGTGTTAAAAGTATTGCACTTGAAACAAATGCAGTAAAGATTAGAAGACTTGCAACTATTCCTACAAACTGCTTTTTTGGTGTAGTTGTAAACAGTGCTGCAAAAAGTGAACTCACTAAGGGAGCAAAAAGTGCTATATATAAATATTTTTCCATTTATTTATCCTCTCATACTTGTCATAGTATCTAAATCAATTGTACCGTGGCGCTTGTGCCAAAGGATTAATAAACCTAGTCCTACAGCTAACTCAGAAGCAGCGATTGCAATTACAAAGAATGCAAACATCTGACCTGTTAAGTCACCATAGTAATGTGAAATTGCTGCAAAACCTACATTCACAGCGTTAAGTAGAATTTCTGTTGCAAAAAAGAGTAGAAGAAGATTTTTTCTACGCATTACACCTATTAAACCAATACAGAATAATATTGTAGATAAAACTAGGTAGTGATTTAAACCAATTTCCATCATGATAGTACCTTCTTATTTTTTTCATCTTCACTTGCTTGTATCTCTTCAGCATTCATAATAGTCAGAGATAAATCCATCTTCTTACCAGCTAAAACAATTCCAGCAATCATCGCTACTAAAAGCATAAATGCAGCAACTTCAAATGGAACAAGATACTTAGTAAAAAGAACCATACCAACCATTTCAGTATTACCTGCACCTTCAGTCATTGGATAAAAAGCTTGCATATTTGTAGAAACCATCGGTGCTGCAAAGATTACAACAACTAAAACAGCTGCTAAAGTTCCAAGAGCTACAACAATGTACTTGTTACCATGATTCTCTTTTACTTCACGTGTAGTATCGAAAAACATCATACCAAAGGCATAAAGTGCCATAACTGCACCCGTATAAACGATAATCTGTACCGCACCTAAAAAATCAGCACCTAGAATAAAGAAAAATGCTGATATAAAAATCATTCCTGCTGCTAATGCACTTAGTGCATATAACGCTTGTGATGTAGTTACCGTAATGTAAAACATTGTAATCGTTAAAAATGCAAACAGGTAAAATGCTACTGCTTCAAACATAGTCCAATCTCCTTAATATGATAAAGGTGTTTTAGTAACACGCTCATCTTCATGTGGTGTAATAGCACCAAAACCTTCGAACTCTTTTTGAGCATTTTGCTTCATTACATCAATCGGTGTAAGCATATAGTCATAATCAATAAAGTGTTCACGCTGCTCAGATGCTTGCTCATACTCACCACCGTGCGTAATTGCTAACTCTGGACATACTTCTGCACAATATCCACAGAAGATACAACGACCAAGGTTAATCGTATACTCTGTAACTTCCTTACGAGATTCTTCATCTATTTTTGTATCCATACGAATACAATCAGAGATACAAATCTTCTCACAAAGTCCACAACCAATACAACGTTCAGCATCAGACTCCCAAAGACGTTTCATCTCATGAACTGCACGGTAACGTGGTCCAATAGGCATTTTTTCTGCAGGGTAAGAGATAGTATGAATATCAAACTTAATCATCTCTCTCATAACTACCCATAAACCAACAAAAAGCTCTAGTTTAAATGTTCTGTCTATTACACGTTTGAATTTTCCCCAACCGTCAGTTGGATAGTCTTCAATGTCAACCATAAAGTAGCCGTTATCAGCTACGTTTCTATTATTAAATTGTTCCATCATTTTCCCTTAAAACATCATCACAAAACCAGTGATAACAACATTTATCACTGCTAATGGCATAAGTACTTTCCAACACAACCACATAAGTTGATCTGGTCTAACATCTGGCCATGCTGCTCTTGTCCATAAGAAAAAGAAGAAGAAAAATGCCATCTTACCTAATAATGCAAATGCACCTAAAACTGTACCATCACCAAAACCACCAAGAAAGATGATTGGAATAACAAAAGAGATAAAGAACATATTTGCATACTCACCGATGAAGAAAAGACCCCATCTCATACCAGAGTACTCAGTACCAAAACCATCAATAATTTCATGGTCATTTGCAATAAGGTGAAATGGTGTACGACCAGTTTCAGCAAATGCAGCAATCCAAAAAAGTATAAATGCAACGGGTTGAGACCATACAATCCAACCATTTTCAATCTGATAGTTGTTAAAGTCAATAAGTGATAGTGAACCTACCATCATAATTGGTGCCAAAGCAGCAAGACCTGTTACAACCTCATAAGAGATAAAAACAGCTGCCGCACGAGCAGCTGAAAGTAGTGCAAACTTATTTGCTGAAGCCATACCACCAAGAAGTGGACCAAAAAGACCAATAGCCATTACACCAAGTACATATAAAATACCGATGTTAATATCTGCCACAATTGGGTGAACTTCATAACCAAAAACTGTAAATGATGGTAAGAAAGGAATCGCAGCTGCTGCCATAAACGCAGTCGCAGCTGTAATAACTGGTGCAATTTTAAAGATAGGTACTACAACACCTGAAGGGATAATATCTTCTTTAGCAAAGAGTTTAATACCATCTGCAGCAACTTGAAGAAGTCCGTAAGGACCAACATTCATTGGCCCAAGACGACGTTGCATAAAAGCAAGTATCTTACGCTCAAAGTATGTACCGATTCCTGCTAATGCTGAGAATACAAGTAAAATTACAACGACTTTAATAACCGTTTCAATTAAATATGCGTTATCCATATATTACACCTTTTGTATCGAAGCATTAGCAAAACGATAACCGTTTACTAAAGCTCCTGAGTTTAATTTTGAATCAAATGTTGGTAAAACAGTGATGTTTCCTGCAATTTTAGTATCACATACGATATTTGCAGTAAGTTCACCATTGTCAGTTTTGACAGATACACTGTCACCTTCATTAAGTTCTGATGCTTCTAGAGCTTCAGTACTCATATAAACACCACTCTTCTCATCAAGATTAGTAGTGTTTTTTGTAAAGTCTGTGAACTGTCTAACCGGGTTTGCTAAATAAATAATAGCACCATCTAAACCAAGTGCTTCATCGATCTTAATCACATTCTCATCACTTGAAGTACTTGTGCTTAGGCTCTCAAGCTTATAACCACGTATTTCCTCTCCAGCATTTGTATAATGATCAGGAAGATCATCAAATGCTTCTGCTTTAAATCCATCTATACTGCCTAACTCTACAGTATAGTCTATAGTATTCTCTGCATTAAGTCCTAAAGCATTTGCTATATCATTGAGTGTATAACCACCATAAGGAAGTGCTGCATTTGTCGGGTTAACACTTTTGTTAATGCTCGTAAGTGTTCCCTCTTGTTGGTTTATTGCTGGCATATCAAGATCACCCTCACCTAAACCACTAAGTACGAAATCAGCATCTGTGTTATATCCAACTGCATATGATCCAGCAGTGTCACTTAACTCATTTATCATCGCTACACCAAGTGTATTTGTAAGTGTTGGAATCATGATTAATTCAAACTCTGAGTACTTTTCAACTAAAGCAACTAAACGAGCAAGATTTTTTGAATTAGGATGGTTATAAAGGTCAGGACCAACTATCATTGAGAAAGTATCTTTTTTCTTCATAAGTTTTGCAAATGTTTCCATAAAGTCATCAGCCATTCCAAGCATTGAAAGTAGTCTGTTATCATCAACTTCTACTTCTTTACTTACTTTCTTAGGAACCATTTTAGATTTTTCTACTTCAACTTCTTCTTCTTCGCCAGTTTCTTCATTTACTTTCATCTCTTTAACGATTTGGATAACTTTTTCTTTAATAGTTTCAGTTACTGTAATAGTTTTTGTAGAGTGAAATGATGCAAGGTACTCAACTATATCAGTTGGAAGTTTTGACTTATCTGCAAATAGATCTAAAACTAAGTATAACGCTGTCTCTTCTTGAAGAGGTTTATGGTTAATACTTACTATATTTTTACTCATATCATCAACAACTGGGTCAGCAAGAGGGTGGAAATAAAGTGCCGCACCTTTGTTTGTAGTAAGAGAGTTATTTAGAGCATATCTAGCATTAGGATTATCAGTTTTAATAGCTGTACCAATACTTACAATAAAGTTAGAATTCATTGAAGTTTTTAAATCACTTCCGTAAAGACTTGTTCCACTTACAGCAGAGTAATCACTTAAAAAAGTTTGAAAAGATTTTGCTTCATCATTTACAAGCTTATAACCAAACTTATTTTTGAGTGTTTCAAGTATAAATGCTTCTTCATTTGTAATTGTTGAAGTAAACTTAATAGTATCAGCTTTTTTAAATGCTTCAAGAGCTTTTACAAATGCAACTTCATCTTTTACAACATCTCTGTTTTCATAATCAAAACCATAACGACCAGCACCACAAAGTGATACATAGTTCCACTCATTCATAACACGGTAGATTTTCTCATCAGGATTATGAACACTTGTATGCTTCACATCGTAAGAGATTTGACAACCTGCTGAACAGTGTCCACATGTAGCTGGAATACTTTTAAGTTCCCAAGAGTTTGACTTATACATAAACTGTGTACTAACAAGTGCTCCAACTGGACAAACAGCAGCACACTCTCCACAAGATGTACAATCAAGAACATCAGTACCATTAGTAAGACCAATCACTGACTTGTTGAGTTTATTCCACATTGCATATGAGTCTTTAGGCATACTCTCTTTATACTCTGCATTAAGTGGATCACCACCACGTGCAATAGTTTTTAATGAGTTATCCCCAATCATATCCTTACAAGCAGTTACACAACGCTCACAAACGATACAAAGACCCGGATCATAATGTAAGTGACCCCAATCATGTGAAGCTCTATCTACATCTTGAACTGTATAAGACTGTGAATCCACACCTATTTCTAGTGTATAGTTCTGAAGTTCACATTCTCCTGATTGATCACATACACCACACTGAAGAGGATGATTTACATCATATACTTCCATGATAGCACGACGCTCTTTTTCAATCGTTTCTGTCGTAGTTGTAATATTCATGCCTTCTTTAGCTTTAGCATTACAAGCATATACTTGTTTACCATCAGCTTCAACAAGACAAATACGACAAGCTAAAGTCGGACTACATCTTGTCAGATAACATATTGCAGGGATGTAAATATCATTCGCACGTGCTGCATTGAGTATGAACTCACCTTCTTGTGTAACAATCTCTTTTCCATCTATGTTTATACTTACATTACTCATTTTTCTACTCTCATTATATTAGATTATAAAGACGTTTGTCTTTACTTATATCAAAACTTGAATTTATCTCGTAACTTATTTCATCTAGCATATAAGAGAGAAACACTAGTTGTGTTCACATCACTCGGAATTATGACAAGAAAAAATTTACTATATCTTTCGATAACAGTTGTAAGTTTTGCGATATTTATAACACACTAATGTGTAAAAATACCACTACTTACTACAAGAACACAATATTCGCTAATCTTTCTTTACAACGACAGTCCAATCGACTTCGTTGAATTTAAGTGAGTTGTACAATTCATAACCACACTCTTTTACTAAATCTGCACTTCTTTGAACTGGAGTAAAATCACCAATTTCAAAAAGAAAGATCAATGTCTCAGTTGCTTTATGAGACTCACTAAGAATCTCTTTCATACGAGACTCAAAGTTGTCTTTTAAATGTCTTAAATCATATCTTTTCATTATCTATCTACCTCTCCAAATACAATGTTTGTAGTACCAATAATCGATACAACATCTGGGATATAGTGACCTGGTAAAAGGTCAGTTAAAATACCTGTGTGCCAAAAAGATGGTGCACGTAACTTTAGTCTATAAGGATATGGTCCACCTTGAGAGTTAATAAAGAAACCAAGTTCACCTTTTGGTGACTCAGTTGCAATATAAACTTCGCCAACTGGCGGTCTCATACCTTGTGTTACAAGAACAAAGTGTTGCATTAAAGAGTAGTTTTGAGTCATGATATCTATCTTTGGAGCTGATATATATTTTGGTGCATGAGCCATTAAGTCTGTTTGACCATTTTTAACTGTCTCTTGATACATATCAATTGTTTGATAAAGAATCTTTGCAGTTTCTCTCATCTCTTCCATATATACACGGTAACGAGCAAAGTTGTCACCCTTATCAGAGTAAGGTACATTAAACTCGATTTCATCATATAACTCATACGGCTCTTCTTTACGAATATCCCATTGTACGCCAGATGCTCTAAGCATTGGACCTGTACAACCCCATGATAGTGCCATCTCAGTTGAGATTACACCAACATCTTCCATTCTCATTAGCCAAATACGGTTAGTATCAAGTAAGTCTTCATAATCTTTGATATTTTGTGGTAACTTATCAAGGAATGTTTTAAGTTGAGAAAGAAAAGTATCTTGAATATCTAGTGGAACTCCACCGATACGGATAGCTGCATGTGTTAAACGTGCACCACAATAACCCTCGATAATATCCATTAAGTACTCACGCTCACGGAAAGCATATAAGAAAACTGTCATAGCACCAATATCTAGAGCAGTTGTTGCAAGCCAGAAAAGGTGAGACATAAGTCTGTTAATCTCTAAAAGCATCATACGAATAACTTTCGCACGACGAGGAACTTCTACATCTATAAGTTTTTCAACTGCAAGAGCGAAACCATAGTTGTTTGAAGATGAAGCAATATAATCCATACGGTCAGTTGTAGGCATGAACTCGTTATAAATCATATTTTCAGCCATCTTCTCCATACCACGGTGAAGATATCCAACATCTGGATGTGCTTTTACTATCTGCTCTTGTTGAAGGTGAAGCATTAAACGCAACTGCCCGTGAGCAGAAGGGTGTTGAGGACCAAAATTTAATATAAGTTCATTATCTTCCCTATCAAAAGAAATATTTTCAAAAAATGGTGTTAATCTATTTTTTACCTGTGCCATTATCTACCGCCCTATCTTTGTGGATCATCAATAATTTTTGATGCATCTTTTGTAAATTTTTTGACGAGGAAAACGCCACCCTCTTCTTGATAATCCTGCTTATTAGGCTCTTCATTACCAGTGATTTCAGTTCCCTTAGGTACTTCAAAACCAAGACGAGCAAAACGCTCTGAATCATATCTATCAACACGAGCTGTATCACGGATTTCAGGTCCGATTACATCACGAGCTTCTTTTCCGTAAATTTTATCTACTTCATACCAAGCCGCAAACTCATCACCCTCTAGAGGGTAAGTTTTCAGCAGTGGATTTCCTTGCCAATCGTAAGGAAGTAAAATACGTTTCATAAATGGATGATTATTTGCTTCAATCCCAAACATATCAAACATCTCACGCTCACTCCAATCAGCACAACGGAAAAGTGACTCAACACTATCAACTGCATCACCATTATTGATGAAAAACTTAATACGAAGGCGCTTACGTTTAGTCATAGAAAGCATTTGATAAAAAATCTCAAAAGTATTATCTTTAGCTAACCAATCAATAGCAGACATTTCACTTAGTTGTGTATATGTGAGCTCATCCCTTAAAAATTCTAAAACTCCATAAATATCACTAGCATTGATATAAACTATCATCTGCTTCATTTGGATAAAAGACTCTTTAACATCAAATTTTTCTTTTAGAGCTGCTAAATCTGCTGCAAAAACTTCATCAGTTTCTACTTCTTGTTTTGGAACTTGCGGTGCTACATAATATCTATCTGTATAGTAAGCTTTAGCTTGTACATCATCTTTGGGAGTATATGCTCTCATATTACATTAACCTTTTTGGCTTCTGTGCATTACCAGCTTTATTAGCACGAATTTTCTTCTGTAGTAACATTACACCATACTGAAGTGTTTCAGGACGAGGTGCACAACCTGGAAGATATAAATCTACTGGAATTACTCTATCACATCCTTGAACTGTTGCATATGTATTAAACATACCACCAGTATTCGCACATGAACCCATTGAAATAACCCATCTAGGCTCAGTCATTTGGTCATATAAACGCTTAATAAACTCAGCATGTTTTTTTGTAAGTGTTCCTGCAACTATCATAACATCTGCTTGACGTGGAGAAGCACGGAAAATAGTACCGTATCTATCGAAGTCAAAACGTGATGCACCTGATGCCATCATTTCAATACCGCAACAAGCAAGACCATAAGTCAGTGCCCAGATTGAGTTTGAACGACCCCAATTTACTATTTTGTCAATTGATGTAAGTGCGACTGGAAGTCCACCATCTTGTGTGTAATTTACTTTATGCTGTGCCATTCTAGGGCTCCTTTTTTCCATGCGTATACGAAACCGATAGTAAGAAGTAATATAAATATTAACATCTCAGCAAAACCAAACCAACCAAGTAGTTTAAAGTCTACTGCCCATGGAAACATAAAAACTATTTCAACATCAAATAGTAAAAATAGTAATGCAAAAAGATAAAACTGTGGTGAAATTCTATTTGGTTGTTTAGTAATTTCTGGTCCACACTCATATACTGAGAGTTTAATTTTTTCGCTATCTTTACGTGCTAGTGCACGACTTGCTAGACGTGCCACTATTGTTGTTGCTGTAAATGCACCAAATGTCATTACAAATAGTACAAATACACCAAAATATGGGTTTGAAGTTACTATATGCTCCATATAACCTACCTTTAAAAGTCAAGAGTTTTATTTATAATAAATATAACTCTTTAAAATATTTGTTTTCCATCAAATTGTCGAGGAAAAAACAGTTAATGCACTATATCAAAAAGTGTATTAAATTATTATTTTATTGAAGCTAAGTATGAGGCAGTGTCACTTATTGCTACATAACTAATAAGATATATTCAAATACTAAATTACTTATTATTTTGCATTTATCAATACTCGTGTTAATATTGTTATTATTTATTGATTTGAGGTGCTTATCATGAGATAAGAATATGAAATACTAGCAAACAGCAGTTATCTTATTACTCTGGACTTCAAAACTATTTCTTACTTTTGATAATGTAAAAAAAGTTTTGTTATTTACTTAAAAAACCCATAGATTTTTCACTGTCAAAGTTTGCATCTTTTTCTCTTTTTATCTCATCAATAAAGTCTTGTGTAGTAAAAAGAGGTTTTTTTCGTACTGCAACCTTATAAGCTGTGTTTTTAACTATCAAGCTAATCTGTCCACCAGTAAGTGAATATGTAGCTAATTCTTTTATGTCAAACTTTTTCTCATATGGAGCATCAGTAGGTAGCATTAACTTCCAAAGTTCTAAACGCTGCATTTTATCAGGTTTTTTAAACTCTATCTTGTAGTTAAAGCGACGTGAAAATGCTTTATCGATATTTTCAAGTAAGTTTGTTGTCGCTATAAGCATACCACGAAAATTTTCTATCTGTTCTAAAAAAATATTTTGCATTTGGTTATGCATCTGGTCAGCACCAGTTATTGTTCCTGAGCTTCTCGCACCTAAGAACTGATCAGCCTCATTTAGTAGTAAAATAGGCTCTGTTTTGGTCTTTTCACTTAACTCATAAAAGGTGTCAAAAATCTTACGAACATTTTTTTCGCTCTCCCCTACATACATAGAAAGTATCTTTGAGCAATCAAATGCAAGGACTTGGCGTTTAAGAGACTTTGCCAGGGAGTATGCTGTCATAGTTTTACCAGTTCCAGCTGCCCCATAAAAAATAATCCGAGCATCTATACCAGACTTTTTATCTTTTATACCCCATTTTACAAGGCGAGCCACTACTTCTTTGTCTACTTGTTGCATAAGGTTGTCAAGGGTCTCACGAGTTGTATCATTAAGAACTACTTCATCTAACGATGTGTCACTGTCTATAAGTTCGAAAATATCTTGTTCTTCTATAAGTGCTCCAAGTTTTAAACGTGTTACTTTTTTTCTTTTTTGTGGATGAATTATACTTTGAAGTACATCATCTACTATATAAAATGCACGTGAAATTCCACCAAAAGGATTGAGCATCTCTTCATAGTCAATGATTTCATTACTTATAAGGTTTGCACCATCTTCAAGTAAAGAACGGTTCTTTATGCGCTCATAATCATCTAAGGATATTAAATCTATGAGAGCATTCATCTCACGAAGTGAGGCATCACTTGCACTGTACTCTTCACGAAGTAGTGCTATAAATATAACTTGTTCTAAAGTAGTCATCTTTTTTGTTTTAAAAAATTTATCTAATACTAGGTTTTCTGAGGTTTGTGCAACTCTTTCATCTATACGAATCTCAAGAAGTTTCAGCTTTGCCTGAAGTCTATCTATTCCTAATGAGTGTTCATGTACATTTTGACGAATTACTGACATCTTCTGATACAGTTCAATACGAAAAAATTGGTCTTGAAGGTACTCTAGGTGATCGGCATAAGGTTTTACATCAGGTAAGTCAGATTCTATAGACCCCTCTTGCAGAAGTCGTAAAAATGATGGAGTAAGTCCAACTGCTGTGTTTAAGAGTTCTAAGGGTGTTACTTCTGAAATTTTTATTGGAGTAAAACTTTGTTGATGAATCCAACCGAGTTCTAGTAGGTTTTTAAGCTCACTTAAGTGCTCTAAATGTTCAAAATTTTGAACACTATAAAGTTCTTGGAGTAATGTAAGTACAAGTAAGTCATCTTCACCTTCCATATACTTTTGTGCTAAAAACTGAAGCATCTCTGCTTCAATTTTACTACATTTAAGATGTGTAAAAACTATAGTTTTACTCACATTTTTTTGTGATAAGAAATTTACTAAATTTTTCAAGTCTTTCCTTAAAATTTATAACCTACACCGGCTGAGATGAGAAGTGTGTTTGAGTGACTTAATGTACCATTAATCTTGTTTACATTAACAGAGCTAGAAATATCTCTCTCTTCTTTCATTGAGTAAAGTACTGATAAACCTACATCCAAAAGAGATAGCTAGCTCATTGGTAACTTCATAAGCTACCCTAGCATTTATCTCTATCATTTAAAGTGTAAACTCTTCTGCAGAAGTTTTAGCAGGCTTTTCTTTCCACTTTCAAGTCAAGCCACTAGGAACTACTATACTTAAACCAAGTCAAACTATGCTGTGTCGCTGAACTTTAGTTCGTGTCATTAATATTATTACTTAATTCTCAAAACTATAGAGTAGTTCTATCTCTTCTTTCCATATAGTATCATCGATTGTCTCTAAAACAAGAGGAATATCATTCATTCTCTCATCTTGCATTAGAAATTTAAATGAATCTAGACCAATTTCTCCTTTCCCTAGAGAGTGATGTCTATCAACATGAGAGCCTAAGACTGGTTTAGAGTCATTTATATGCATACCCATAAGGTATTTAAAACCTACAACTTTTTCAAACTCAGCCCAAGTTTTATCGTAAGTTTCTCTTGTTCTTATGTCGTAACCTGCTGTAAACATATGACAAGTATCTATACAAACACCTATACGAGACTTATCTTCTACCTTATCTATGATGTGAGCTAAGTGCTCAAAACGCCAACCAAGATTACTTCCTTGTCCCGCTGTATTTTCTAAAACAGCACTCACACCACTTGTCTTATCTAGAGCCATGTTTATTGACTCTGCTATAACATCTAAACAAACATCTTCAATCGGTTTCATAATCTCAATATTTTCTTTATCTGCTTTTTTTACCTTGGAGAGATGACTACCTGGGTGAAAGTTAAGACGATCTAGACCTAGTAATGCACACCGTTCTAACTCGTCTATAAACGCAGCCCGAGACTTCTCTAATTTCTCCACTTCTGGATGACCTAAGTTGATAAGGTAAGAGTCATGTGGGAGTATATGCTTTGGCAATATCCCACTTTTATCTAAAGCTGACTTAAACTTATCGATTGTCTCAGTATCTAAATCTTTTGAAACCCATTGACGTTGATTTTTAGTAAAAAGAGCAAATGCTTTTGCACCTATCGCCTCTGCGTTTGTCACTGCATTAAACACTCCACCACTAGCAGAGCAATGTGCTCCTACAAATTTATTACTCATTTTATATCCTTGATTTTAAATAGTATTTTGTTCTTTTTATCTTTAAAGCAAATCTCATTTCGAGTCACTCTATATAGTATCTCTACATCTGAGTTTTGTATATTTTGCTCAAATCCATAGCCTGTTTTTTTGAAGTTTTTCCCCTCATACACAGGCTTACCTAGAACAATATTTTGCAGAATTGTATCAGGATAATTTTCACTTAAATACTCACTGTTAAAACTACTACGAAGCATACAGCCTTCATTAAGACAGATGAGATTATTTATCTCAATATTTTGTATATTATTACCTGCTACAAAAAGTTCAAGTCGTATAGAATTATCTGTGTTTTTTATGTACCCTAAGTCGGAAAATTTTAAAATTTTTGTTTTAATGGTAATAAACTTAGATTTTGAATGTTTGTAGTTTGTAATACTACAAGCACTTAAGAAAAAAAGTAAAATGAATATATTATATTTTACATGAAGCATACATATTGCCTTGATTTATTTAAGAATATTTAGAATTATAGCATTTATGCGGGGGAATTGAAGAAAGCTTAACTACACTCATAAAGAGTATAGTTAGGAAGAAATTATTTAAGTTTAGAAACGATACTTTTTACTGCATCACTTGCATGGTTGAATGCTAATGCAATACTACCTTGATCCGTGACAACATCACCGATAGTATAAAGACCTTCAACATTAGTTTCAAATGTATTTTCATCGTATACAGGAACATCCCACTCACCAGTTTTAACACCAGAGTTTACAAGAAGATCCTTAGGTGTTGTACCACCAAGTGCATAAACAGCTCTATCATACTCAGCAGATGTACCATCAGTAAAGTTTACTTGGATTTTTCCACTTTCTGATTGCTCAAGACTCTCAACATCAACACCCATTTTATTTAGAATTTTTCCATTATCTAAATACTTAGTACACATTTCAGTATTGATAGGGTTCATACGTGTAATTTCAGCTTTACGATAGTTAAGTGTTACAACACAATCTTCTAAATCTTCAAGTTCAACAAGACCATATGCATACTCACCAGCAGTATCTCCACCACCAACGATCATAACTCTCTCGCCATTTTGAACCTTAGAAAGGTTGAAGTTTAGCATTGGCTTGATTTCTTTTGGAAATTTATACTTTGGTCTATTTGGTTTACCCATACGACCAACTGATAAAATAACATTTCTAGCTCTAATAGTCTCAATACCTTCTGCTATGTCATCGTGACCAAAAATCATTTCAAAAAGACCGTCTTCATTCTTTGTTACTCTGATGATATCATGGTTATACTCAAACTTATCAAGTACACCCGCAGCTTGAAGTTTTACTTCCATTTGCTCAATATACTCTTCTTTAGAACACTCTTCAAAAGAAACATTACCAGTAAACTCAAACTTGATTCCCATCCAGTCTTTATCTACACGTTTACCTTTTTTGTAAAATTTATGAATCATGTCATTATGATGTGGTGCTTTATCTATAACAATTATGTTTTCAACACCTGCAAGTTTTGCTTCAATAGCAGATGCCATTCCACCAGGGCCTGCACCAATTATTGCGATATCTACTATTTTTCCATTTTCGTGAATCATGTTGTTTCCTTTGTAATTAAGAGCTGTAAGATACTAAAATACACTCTAATAATATAATTTCAAAATTATAGTATATTAAAATTAAAATATCTACCTATTGAGTAGAAAAATAACTTTTTAGCTTCAAAACAACATACTGAATATAGAAAAATTGGCAAATTGTCATATTATACACACTTCCCAGTTTAGTCTGCTACTATAAGTAACAATTAAACTTCTTATATAGGTAAAAATTTGAAAATTCACATAGATATCGACTGTTTTTTTGTTAGTGCTGCTCGTATTGTAGAGCCCGGGTTAGAGCATAAAGCGGTGGCTATTGGTGGGAGAAGTGATACAAAAATATTTAATAAAGATGCAAAAAATCAGACTGTAAACTTTGAAAACACTGGAAGTTTTGTTCCTACATTTTATAAGGCTTATGAGAAAAAAGACGATGATATAGCATCCTTCACAGATGCAAATGGTAAAATAAGAGGAATTTTAACTACATCTTCATATGAAGCTCGTTCATTTGGCATCAAAACAGCCATGACTATCCGTGAAGCACTACAGCTCTGTCCTCATCTCATCATAAAAGCACCAAATATGTCTCTGTATCAAAAACTCTCACATGAACTCCATGAGTTCTTATGTACAAAGATTCCTCTAGTTGAGCAGGCAAGCATTGATGAGTTTTATGGAGATTTAAGTGGTTGGGTTGAAGATAAAGACATCCCTGCCTTTATTGATACACTCCGCCATGAGATACTTCATGTTTTAAAACTCCCAGTATCTATAGGAGCTGCCCCTACTAGGTACATAGCAAAACTAGCAACTACCTATGCCAAACCTTTTGGTTCGAAGGTTATAGATAAGTATAACTTTGATTCTTTTGTAAACCCTATTGTTGTGGGAGATTTTGCAGGTATCGGTAAAAGTATGAAACAAAAACTCTATGGTGCACAGATTCATACTCTAGGTGACATTCGTAAACGCAGAGGTACTCTAGAGTCTTGGGGACCTTATTCCACTGATCTTTATAAACGTATTAACGGTGAGGTTGATGCAGCCATTAAAACAAGCCATAAAAGAAAGTCTATAGGTATTAGCCGAACTATGGATCCTCTCTATGACAGGAGAGAGCTTAAACGCCGTGTTCATATACTTACCCGACATCTCGCTTATGCTATTTTAAAACTAGATGTTATACCTACTGTATTTCACTTAGGTATTCGTTATGAAATGAATCAAAAATCTCATAAAAATATCTCACTTGCAGAACTCTTTACAGAAAAGAAATTTGACTCTTTATGCATAAAACTTTTTAACCAAGCAGATACACAAAAAAGACTCAAAGTTATAAATCTCAGTATTAATTGTTCTAGTTTTACACGAGACTCTAAAAAAGAGCTTTCTCTCATAGGATTTAATGAAGAGCAAAAAATGAAAAAACTAACAGAACAGACACAAATTTTAAGAGAGAAGTATGGCATAGATACATTAAAATGGGGCAGTGAAATGTAATCATTATATGATACAATATCTACTATGACAAACTCTAAACTACTCGAGCAGTTTCGCTCCTTTTATTTTCGTAACTACCCAAATGATATGGAGATTCAAATCTCCTACTTCTCAGTTTTTGGTGGTTTAGGATGGGATATAGACACTTCTAAACCCATTAATGAGTTAATACAAGAGCTAATCATAGAAAACTTTGATATTTTAAATCAAAAAATAGAAGAGTTAATAGATACACAACCTTCACATAAACGCCTACTTCAGGCATTAGCTACTGGAGATAGAAAAATCTTTTCTGCCTTTAAGAGAGCTGGACTCAACAATGGAAATGGAGGAGGAGCACTCAACTACCTTCAAGATGTAGGACTAATTCAGATGGAGTATTCTAGAGAACGCCACCCACGAGAGATAAATCCAAATGCAAAACTAAAACGCCGTGATGCAAGACATAGAATCTCTCACAAGGTACTTTTTTCCCATCCATTTGTTAGGTTCTGGTTTTATTTTATCACTCCTCAAATCGCCAACATCAAAGAGAAAAATTATGAAGCCCTACACTCAAATATTGAGAAGCATTTAAATAGCTACACAAGTCTCATTTTTGAAGAGTTAAGTGAAGTTTTACTTAATTATAATCTCAGAGATGCACAGATTATCAGTTCAGGTAGTTACTGGGATGCGAACTTAGAGATAGATATATTAACCCTTACAAATGATGAAAATATATATGTAAGTGAGTGCAAGTGGACAAATCATATTATAAACAAAAAAGAGTTACATAAACTAAATGAAAAATGTGTCAAACTTGACATAATTCCTACACAAATTATTCTCTTCTCAAAACGTGGGTTTTCTAAAGAGTTAGAGCAACTAAAGAGTAGTGCTCTTGTACTTTATAGCTCAGAAGATTTTGAAGCCTTACTCAAAAATGTTTCAAAAGATGAACTTATAGAAAATTTTATTTAACTCACAACCTTCAATGCTGTGTATGCTTCTTGAAGTAGTTGAAACTTTTGAGTATAGTGTTCTACCATATGAGGTGCTTCATGAATTACCTTATCAGGATGGTAGACTTTAGTTAGTTTTTTGTATGACTTTTTAAGAGCATCTTGACTCGCGCCTACAGGACATTCTAGTACTGTATAAAAAAGTGTGTTCTCATCTTCTTCCTCTTTACATAAATCACCAAAACTAAAATTAGCAAAATCGCTATAGAGTTTAGACATAAAATGATTATCGTAAGTGTACTGAATCTTATAGTGCAAGATATGCCGTTTATTAAGTGCTCTCTCTAGTCTTGCTTTTGCTTTAAAATCAGAGACATCTATCACAAGGGAGAGATCTGTCCCTCTTTCTACATATACTTCTAACTGGGAACGCATATAGTTAAGAACCCACGAGTTAGGTGTTTTTATCATAAGCATAAAGATTTACTTTTATAACTTCTGGCTCTTGAAGTTTTTCTAACTCAATTTTTATAGGTTGTGTTCCAAACTTTAACATACTTCTTAGAAAAAACTCATGCTTAAAATCATGTGTTTTCGCATGATGTTCGCTGAGTTGCTGTATAAACTCTTCTCTCACCTCAGTAAGGTTTTCATTACGAAAAACAAGAACAGACTTTGGTAAAAAAAGCATTCTACCTGCGTGATGATGATTTAAAAATCCATATACCTTACGTTTAGGACGGTTTTTTATAAATTAAGTAAAAAGAGTTCCACTCTATTACTTTCTTCAGACTTACTGTGTTAATTTATAGTTTCAATAAGCTTTCATTTTATTTATAGGTAATTTTTGTATAATTGCATTAATTATTTACTATTAGGTTAGAAGGATATAATTTGCGCGAAGATATAAACGAAAAATGTGCTGTTGTCGGAATTTTTGGTCATGAAGAGGCTTCTAAACTAGCTTACTTTTCACTACACGCTTTACAACACCGTGGCCAAGAAGCTGCAGGTATCAGTTCATCTGATGGAAAAAAACTTCATACTATTAAGGACCGTGGTCTAGTAATGCAAGTTTTTAATGAAAAAAATCTAGAAACACTCAGTGGTTCATCTGCTGTAGGGCACACACGTTACTCAACTGCTGGTGATGATTCAATTCTTGATGCACAACCAGTCTTTGCCCGTTATGACCTTGGTGAGATGGCTATTGTTCACAATGGTAACCTTACTAATGCTCAAGAAGTGCGTACTTCACTTATCGAGAAAGGTGCAATCTTTCAAACATTTATGGATACAGAAAACCTTATTCACCTAATCGCTAAAAGTCCTAAAGACAAACTTGTTGATAGAATTATTGATGCAGTTCAGAGAATAGAGGGGGCATTTTCTTTAGTATTTTTAAGTAGAACGAAAATGTTTGCTATGCGCGATCGTTTTGGTTTTCGTCCTCTAAGTTTAGGCCGTCTTCCAAATGGAGGTTATATTGTTGCTAGTGAAACTTGTGCATTTGACCTTGTTGGTGCTACTTTAGTTCGTGATGTTGAACCGGGTGAACTGCTTATATTTGAAAAAGACAAGGCACCTCAAAGTATCAAAGTATATGAGCCAACACCTAAACACTGTATCTTTGAGTATGTTTATTTTGCTCGTCCTGACTCTACTGTTTATGGTCAGTCTGTATATCAAATGCGTAAAAATATGGGTCAAGCCTTAGCATCAGTCGAACCAATTGAAGCTGATGTAGTTATACCAGTGCCTGATGGTGGTGTACCAGCAGCTATTGGTTACTCTCAAAAGAGTGGTATCCCTTATGAGTTGGGAATAATGAGAAACCATTATATCGGTCGTACTTTTATAGAGCCAACACAAGAGATGCGTGACTTAAAAGTAAAAATGAAACTCTCCCCCATGATAGATGTTATCAAAGGTAAACGTGTAATCGTTGTAGATGACTCTATTGTTCGTGGTACAACTTCTCGTCGTATCATCAGAATGCTAAAAGAGGCAGGTGCAAGTGAAGTACATATGCGTGTTTCTTCTCCTCCAACAACTGATCCATGTTTTTATGGTGTAGATACTCCAAGTAAAGATAAGCTAATCGCTTCAAATATGACAAATCAAGAAATCTGTGACTACATCGAAGCAGATTCACTTGCTTATCTTGATGAAGATTCACTGCTAAAAAGTGTAAATTCTACTGTAGATGAAGAAAAGTACTGTACTGCATGTTTTACTGGGAAATACATAGTTTAATGGAACAAATATATACATACGGTGGTTACCTAAAGAAGAAGTTTAATGCTAAAGTTTATAAGGTTGGTATTAATATTTCTGGATTTACTTGTCCAAACATAGATGGAACAGTTGCAAAAGGTGGTTGTACATTTTGTGAAAACGACTCTTTTTCAGCAAGTACAGATGAAGTACAAGAGCTTAAAAGTTTTCACTTAAACCTTGACTCATTAGAAAACCCATACTTAGACAAACAACTTTTACAACTAGAACAGCAGTTCTCTGCTATCTCTAAACGCCAAGCCAAAGAATATGGAGCAGAGAAGTTCCTTGTTTACTTTCAGTCATTTACAAATACTTATGCTCCATTTGAAACACTAAAAGCTCTGTATGAAAAAGCACTTTCATTTGACAATGTAGTTGGTCTTAGTATTGGTACACGTTCTGATAGTATCACACAAGAGACACTAGACTATCTTGCCGAGCTTGCAAAAACAAGTGAGATATGGCTTGAGTTTGGTATTCAATCTGTATATGATGAAACACTCATAAAGATTAATCGTGGTCACGATAGTGATAATGTTAAAGAGTGGATAATCAAGACTAAAAAAGCTGGAGTTAATGTCTGTGGACACCTAATCTTTGGTTTACCCAACGAAACACAGGAGATGATGCTTGAGACTTCACGTGCAGCTTATGAGTGGGGAATCGATTCTGTAAAATACCATCCACTATATGTAGTAAACCGAACAGCACTTGCAAATGAGTACAAGCGTGGAGAGTTTACTCCCATCAGTGAACAAGAATATCTTGATGTTTTGGTTAAGTCTATAGAGATGAAACCCGAGAATGTTCATGTACAAAGAATAACAGCTGGACTAGATGATGATTCACTCCTAGCACCTCAGTGGTGTAGAAATAAAAATATTCAAGTTAAAAATATAAATCAAGCACTTAAAAAAGTTGGTCTTAAGTACTAGTGTCCCCGTACTTTAGAAAACTGTGCTGTACTTCTAAAGTATGGTGGGTATCTAAAGTAGACTCTAAAAGCTTCCACCCTTAACATTTCCAGTAGCATGACCTCTGTTTACAAGTTTTAACTCAAAAGTAACTCTACCAATTTTATGCTTTCCTTCATTTCTTACTATTCCCATGTAGACAATTTATTCAGTACTGAGTAAACGTTTGTTTTTGAGTTTATAAAGTGTAACAACCTTTGTGTATTTGTCAACTACTATCACCGAAAAGCCTGCTAAAAAGAAACATACAATAGATATAAACATACCTAGCTATATTTATGTCTCATCTTGTTTCATTGCACCAATAGCACCCGCTGTAAAAAGAAGAAAGATTACTCTAAAAGTGATAAAGTGCCAATAGTTTAAAAGTGTCATCTGCAATCTGCTCCAATTGAAATATTATAATCCCTACTATAGGTAAAAGGTTCAACAATAATCTTAAACTCTCTAGTCTCTGATTTTTGTATATCCACTTCTATAATCGACATTTTTTTGAAAGGTTTAAATTTTTTAAGATAGTTTTTGAGTTTATTTGAGCTAACACTATAGGCACTCGCTGTAATTTTACACTCTTTAAAGTACTTGTTTGATTCATTTGTGATACTTCCTTTAACTACTACAGCTTGACTAAATTGTAATCTTTTTTGGCTTTTTAGTAATGTAGAGTTTTTAAAAAGAGTTTCGTGGAGTTTGATGTAACCCAAAGTTGGGCCAAGGAGAAGGATAGAGAATCCAAGCAGTATAAAGAGTAATGCTAAAAGAAGCTTTTTTCTAAGTACTATACCAAGTATCACACAGAGCAGAAAAAGAACAAAAACACTTCCAAATAATAGATAATCCCATTTAATAAGAGAGTCTATAAAAAGAGTGATTTTATTGTTCATTAGTCCTCTCTTGCGTTTTTCTCAGCTATACCGCTCATATCAAATCTACGAGTCAACTCTTGTTTAATTCTATCAGGGGAGATATTTTTAACAGCAAGTGCTACTAGCATATGATAAGTTAAATCAGCTGCTTCATAAATCATCTCACTCTCATCATTATCTTTATATGCGAAACAAAATTCTCCAGCTTCTTCTACTACTTTTTTCAAAATAGTATTGTCACCTTTATGAATAAGTTTAGCTGTCCAAGAAGTTGTTGGGTCAGCTAATTTTCTCTCTTGTATAGTATGATAGAGTGTATCTATAACGCCATAAGCAGCAGTTGTATCAACTTCTACTTCTGAGTTAGTCTCACCTGATTCTAACTCTGTAAAAAAACAAGATTTATGACCAGTATGACAAGCAACTCCTTCTTGTGTTACTTTTATAAGAAGAGTATCATTATCACAATCTATACTAAAAGAGGCAATTGTCTGTGTGTGACCACTACTCTCACCCTTTTTCCAGATACGTTGTTTTGAGCGAGAAAAGTAGTGTGCAATTTTTGTATTTAAAGAGAGTTCTAATGCTTCTTTATTCATATAAGCCATCATTAAAATTTCATTTGTTGAAACTTCTTGAACAATAACGGGAAGAAGTTCTGACTTCTCCCAATCTACTCTATCTACTGCGTTTATCATTACTTAGCCGTAGTTCTTTGTCTTGCATTCTTTGTATCTACCCAGATGTTTGGAGTTGATCCACCAGGAGTTAAGAAAATTTTAGCATCACGGTTTACACGAAGTGCATCGTTGAATTTACCTTGAACTTTCATCTGCTCTAACTGTAAAAGTTTACTAGTTAAAGATTTGCTTATAAGAAGGTTTGCTTTTGCTTTTGCATTAGCATTAATCGTAATCGCATCCGCCTTACCTTGAGCTTCAATTCTAGCTTGCTCAGCAACACCACGAGCTTCAGCAGCACGTTTTAATGCTTCTTGTGTTACACGTTGAACATCTTGTTCTGCTTTTTGTACTGCTTGTTTTGCAATTTGAACTGCTTCAATTTGCTCTTTTACTTTTGTAGGTAAAACGATATCACGAAGTTGTACTGACTGAAGTACTGCTGGAGTATTTTTAAGACCTGCAACACTTTCACGAATCCCCGCTTCTATCTCTGAACCTAAATTGTTTCTCATTTGAGTAAGTGCTTCTGCATCATACTTTCCGATAACATTACGAACAACATCACGAACAACAGGATTAATGATTTTATCTTCCCAAGAAAATCCCCAGTTAGAGATAGTCTGTGCTGCGAACTCTGAGTTAAGTCTATACTGAACTGTTAACTCTATACTTACAGGTAATGAACGTTTATCAAGTACAGTAATGGCTTGTTTAGCAACAATTCCTGATGCGTTCGAACTTGCTTCAATACGGTTAGCATAGTTAATAATACGAACCTTTGTATCAACTACATAAACCTTTTGAATAATAGGCACAATAAAGTGAAGTCCTGGAAGTAGTGCTTGATCTTGGTACTTACCATTAGTACTTAAAATACCACGTTGACCCTCTTCGATGATAGTAAAAGGTTTTGCTAAAACTAACATAACCACAACTGCTATAAGAAAGTACACAATTCCTGATTTACCACCAAAGTCTGGCATTTTAGGCATTTGAGGTACTGTTGGACCATTGCCTCCACCAGAAGACTTCTTTTGTCCTCCACCTTCACTCTTTTTTTTGTTAAAATAATCATTCATATCTGATGCCATAGTTAATTTCCTTAGTTTAATTTAATTTTTTTAGTCTATATAAGTCAAGTAATGTTCGTACTTTTTATTACGTCCGAACACTATATCAAAATAAGTTGACTGTAATTTTTCAGTCATCTCTCCACGGGATCCACAACCAATGATTCTTGCATCTACATTTGCTACAGGAGTTATCTCAGCTGCAGTTCCTGTTAAAAATGCCTCATCAGCTACATACACTTCTTCTCTAGTTATACGACGACGAGTTACTTTGATACCAAAGTCTTCTGCCATTTCAATAACCATTTTTTGTGTGATACTTGCTAAAGAGTTATCATTTGGAGGAGTAATTAACTCTCCATTCTTCACCATAAAAAAGCATGCTCCACTCGCTTCAGCAACATAACCTTGGTCATCTAAAAGCAGTGCTTCATCATATCCACAGTCAATAGCTTCATACTTTGCCATTTGAGAGTTGAGATAATTTGCCGTTGCTTTTGCTTTTCCCATATTTGAAGTATTTGAAGGTCTTGTCATAGATGCAATTTTAAGTTTGATTCCATTTTTAAGACCATCTTCTCCTAAGTAAGCACCCCATTCCCAAGCTGAAAGAACAGTCTCAACAGGAGCATCTTTATGATACACACCCATAACTCCATAACCCAAGAATGCAAAAGGACGTAGGTAAACATTGTCACCTACAAACTCATTTTTACGAATGAGTTCAATCTGTGCTTGATTTAATTCTTCTACTGAGTAAGGAATGTCTATAAGTGTCATTTTTGCAGACTCTTTGAGTCTTGTAGTATGCTCATTTAGGCGAAATATTGCATAACCTTTTGCAGTTTTATATGCTTTAGTTCCTTCGATTACACCATTTCCATAGTGCAGTGTGTGTGAAAGCACATGTACCTTGGCATCTTCCCAAGCAACATATTCTCCATTCATCCAAATATATTTGGCAGCGTCCATAAATTCTCCATACTTTTATAATTATGCTTATTCTACCTTAAATGATATTTATATAGTATTAACTCTAAGTATCTTTGTATATAATTGCAAGAATTAAATACAATTTAGGATAAACACTTGACACAATATACAAACTATAAAGATGTAAATCAAGAGCAACTACAAGTTGATATAGACGATATAAAAAAGACTTTAAAAGTAGGTGAAAAAGATTTTAGACACCTACTTAAACTTGAAATGTGGGGACGTTTTTCAACTCTCCTTGGTGCATTTTCAATCACAAGTGTTATCATTCTTGATGCTCAGACTTTAGATATATCTCAGCTTGCATTTTGGTTTTTTGGACTAATGGGTGTAGCTCTTATGGGAATGGGAAATCTTTCAAGATGGGCTAATGTAACCCACCCTATTTTACATGGTGCATATGATAAGGTTCCAAATATTCCTTTTCGTTATACAAAAAAAGGTTTTGCGGTAGGAAACAGAAGATGGCTTGACTGGTTTGACTGGATTAAACCTGAGGCATGGGCTTATGAGCATAACATCATGCACCACTATCACCTAGGTGAACTTGACGACCCTGATAATGTAGAAAAAGATGTGAAATGGATTCACGATATGAAGGTACCTATTTTTGTAAAGTACCTTGTTGTTTTATTTTTTTCTTCTATATGGAAGGTTGCGTATTATGGACCAAATACACTCAGAATTTTAGAAAACAAAGAACGTATAGCAAGAGGAGAAGAACCTACAACTGACTATGAAATCTCTCCTTTTACAAAAAATGGAAAAGAATTATGGTTGTCATATATCCTTCCTTATGGACTTTTTCGTTTTGCATTTTTACCACTTCTATTTTTACCACTTGGTACAGCAGCCGCTACTAGTGCTTTAGTATTTATGCTGCTTGTTGAGTTATATGCTAACCTTCACTCATTTCTTGTTATCGTTCCAAATCACTCTGCAGAAGATATATACCAGTTTTCAACACCACATAAAACGCAGGGTGAATTTTACCTTAGACAGATTATGGGAAGTGTGAACTATAACACTGGAAATGATTTGATAGATTACTTACATGGTTTTTTAAACTACCAAATCGAGCATCACCTTTTTCCAAATATGCCTCTTAGTTTTTACCAAGAGATGCAACCAATAGTAAAAGAGATATGTAAAAAGCATAACTTAGAGTACAGACAAGAATCAGTATTTAAAAGAATGGCTATGACTTTAGAGTTGATGGTAGGAAAGACGAAAGTATTAAGAATAGATGGTATATAGGTACTAGAACAATATGTTCTAGTACTCTTTTAGTGCGTCATTTATCTGGATATATGCATCAGTTGGAGTCGTCTCAAAATACGTAAGATTATGCTTCTTTGCAAATGCTCTTGTCATAGCTTGCACTTTAAGAAGATTAAAACGCGGTGCTCTTGGAAAGAGATGATGTTCTATCTGAGTGTTAAGTCCACCATAGAACCAGTGTACTAAAAAACCACCCTTAAGTGAACGAGAAGTTCTCATCTGTAACTCCATCCAAGAAAACTTTTTTCCCTCTTCATAGTCAAACACTTCACAGCCTAAATGGTTTGTTATAAAACCAAAAGCCAACCATGGAGAAAGTATAAAGTTAAGTGTAAGTAAGACTATAAATGCATCAGCCAATGGAAGAAAATAAAAGATAGTTCCCCATATAAGAGGAATATGCATAAGCATAAGAGTAAACTCACCCCAAAGCTTACGCTTCATCACAAAACTATATGATTGAGCGATAAATGCACCATACATAAAAAACATAGCACCCCAAAAAACGATATGCTTGTACTTCTTAAGAAAAGGATTATTGCCCTTGTTATTTGGAGTGAATGCACCATCTAAGGCCCAGATATCTTCATCCTTTTCTACTACATTACACCAAGTATGATGATTAACATTATGTTTAAAGTCCCACCATGAAGAGCTTGTTGAGAGTATTAGTGCTGAAAATGGGTAGGATAGTTTAAAAGATAAAGACTTACTTTTAAAGTACTGTAAATGTAAAATATCATGAGATACAAAAACTGATCGTGTAAAAATTACTACCATAAAAAGACCAAGTCCAAATGCAGTCAAATGAGGGTTTGAAACTAATGTACTCCAGTTGATTACTATACTGAACACTATAGCTAAACTAATAAAGATAGCTATCATTTCTATACTTCCCCTCACAGGAACTCTCTCTAAAAGTCCACTTGCACGGACTTCTGCTTTTAACTCATTAAAATTATCTGGATAAATTGTCGACATCCTCTGACCTTAGGTAAAAAATTTATTATTATAATTATAATAACAAGAATATGCTGAATTTATAGAATATAAAACAAGAATGGATTTTTAATTTATTTATAACTAAAGGCACAAGGAGAGGGAGTGCCTTTATAAAAAGAAATGAAATTTGAAATTTGTTTATCTAGTAATAATTCTTTTTTAGAAGAACCACTGTGAAGTAACACGAACTTTAGTTACATCTTTATCCCCAGTATTCACCCCATAAGTATCTTTTTGAGCTACTAAACCAACTTTTGTTGTATTACCACGTAAGTACCAATTAACACCGACCAGTGCCGAAGTTACTTCATAACCAGCACTTCCATTAAATCTATCCCAAGACTCATATCTAGCAAATGGAGCTACAAAGTAAAAGTCTGTGAAAACATACTCAGTTGTAGCGTACCAACCATCTGAAGTTCCTGTTTCTATAGGTATTGTAACTGCTGTATTCCACTCTTTTACCATATCGTTAAACTTAAAGTACTCAGCTTGAACCATAAAACCTTTATAGTGCATAGATGCTTCAACATTTATAAGTGAACGTTTTAAATCAACATTATTTCCATTGGCATTTGCACCTTTCATAGTTGGTATCATCCAGTATGCTGCACCTAAAGTAAAGTGTTTCCCTTGACCCATATATGTTTCAGTATTTTGTAACTCTTCCCAACCATCAAATGGAGATGCTTTTACTTTACCACCGATAAAGAAGCTCTGCTCTGTTAAATTGATCCCTGTTCCTTTATCAGCATCTGCAGAGATAGTTTTATCTGGACTTGTAGCTGCACCTGCTGCAAGTTGGTACTGAATCTTATGTTCCCAGTTACCATATACTTGTGCATTTGTTCCACGACGATTAAAAGAGATATATTGAGCAGCAGAATCTGCGATATATGGTCTATCATAAGCTACTACACGAGCTGACTTAACAGTTTCTGTACGTGAAACATCAATTTTTGCACGATACAGTTTAAAGTTTACAAGTGAAGTACCAAAAGGTTTTTTGATTTTCACATAAGCATCACCAACACTAAAAGAGCCCTCTGTATTTTCTATACCGTAGTTTGATTTGTCATTACGAATATCCATAACAAAAGAGGCATGCTTACCAAAACCTGCAGCAACCTCAAAACGGACACGACGAAGATATGCTTCTGAGAGTGAAGTATCTTTATTTTCAACACTCTTATCATCTGTTTTTATATTTTCAAATGTACCTTGAATACGTACACCCGCTTTTAACCACATATCTGAGTTGTCATCAGCTACAAACTTCATGTTGATATGAGTCTGTTTACCAAGTAAAAAGTCAGGAGATTTTTTATCAATAATAGTTATTGATTTTCTTGCTCCACTTAAATTTATCATATCTATTGGAGTACGATCTGTAGCAGAAGTAGTGAATACTTGACCATTAGCATTTTGATATAATTTAATCTCATCTGCAGACACAGATAAACAACCGAAAGTTAAAGCAGCTATTACTGATAAAACAATTTTTTTCATTTTTCATTTCCTTGGTGTTATGTTTAAGTAGTGAAAGTATATGCCAAAGCGATTACATCTTGGTTACACTAAGTATCATAAGTACATATATATCTAAGTCTAAAATTATACTACTTTATGTAACGAAAGCACAACCTGCCATTGATGAATTTAGATTTAACTTTGTTTCTAATTCTGATTGGAACAAAAATATACTCTCTCTTGTCCTTCGTGAACTTCGTGCAGCAGGAATTGCTTTGGGAGCTTCAGAGTATAAGGTTTATTATAGACATTGTTATAAAAGCGGTAAAAGTTGGTAGAAGCTTTCATAACTAAGAAATTTGATACAATATCAATATGAATAAAACAATATTAATCGTTGATGACGAAGAAGATATTTTAGATCTTATGGACTATACTCTTAGTAGTGCAGGTTATGATACTATTACCTGTATTGACACTAGTAATGTTAGAGATATTCTAGATGAAGAAGATATCTCACTTATACTTATGGATAGAAATCTTCCTGGTGTAGAGGGAAGTCTTTTTATTCAATCTTTACGAAATGAAGGGTATTCTCATCCTGTGATTTATATTAGTGCAAAAGACCTCTCTGATGATATTGTTGAGGGTTTTGAGCGTGGTGGTGATGACTATATAACAAAACCTTTTAAAATCAATGAACTAAAAGCCCGTGTCACTGCTATGATACGCAGAACAAGTAAAACACAAGATATTATAAAGTACAAAGATATTATCTATAATGACTCAAATAAAAGTTTTACTATTGATGGTTCAGTTATCAAACTCACTAATCTTGAAAGTGACCTTTTTTTAGAGTTTATTAAAAATCCTAACATTTTACTTACTAGGGATGTATTACTTCAAAGAGTTTGGGGTGACACACAAAATAGACAAGCAAAAACTGTAAATGTTGCAATCAAACGCCTTAAAGAACACATCGATCCAAAGGGTGAAAAAAACTATATACAAGCCATCCGTGGTGAGGGATATATCTTTTGTTAAAGTTTCACCAGCTAATAATACGAAAATTTCTTCTTATCTTCTCTTCGCTTTTTTTAGCAATTGGCCTCATTACTTACTTTTGGGTCAAAAACTTTTATATAGAGCAGACAAAAGAGTCTCTTAAACACAATATCGAATTACTATCTCTTACAATACCTTCAACTACAACTCTTGATAAGTTAGCACTTAGTATCAAAGAAAATTTGGGTCTGCGTTTAACCTTAATATCTTTAGATGGAGAGATTATTGCTGAGTCGCATAAAGATAAATCTAAAATGGAGAATCATAAATATAGAGAAGAAATACTAGAGTCAAATAGCAAAGAATATGGCTATAAAGTACGACACTCTCAAACAATAGATGAGGATTTACTCTATATTGTGAAAAAGTTTCCTCACTTATCTAGACCCATGTATATACGAGTTTCCAAAGAAATTAAAAGTATTAATGAAGATATATTACTACTTGGTGAAGAAATTCTCTTCATTTTAGCACTCTTTTTTGCTTTCATCTTTTTTATAACTTTGAAAATTAGTAAAAGTATAGAACTCGAAGTAGAAAAAATCGTCAACTTTTTAACCTCTATGACAAAAAAGAAAAAAGAGACTTACATCCGTTCATCCCTCTCTATAGAGTTTTATAATATAACCGCACTACTTACTAAAGTAGCACACATTCTTGAAAAAAAAGAAAAACAAAAGAGTAAGTTTACACAAAAGCTTCAAAGCTCTAACAAACAAAAAGATGACATTATTTCAGCTATAAGCCATGAGTTTAAAAATCCAATTGCCATTATCAATGGTTATTCACAAACACTGCTTGAAGACCCAGATATTAATGCAAACACAAGACAAAAGTTTATCACCAAAATATATAATAATGGGATTAGACTCAGTGAGCTCATCGATACACTCAGACTCTCATCAAAACTTGATAGCGGTCTTTTAAAGATGACATCTAAGTCCATCAAACTAAGTGAACTCATCTACGAGGCTGTTGATAACATTAAACTGAGCTATCCTAAACGAAAAGTTATCATTAATGGTGATATAGACATAACTATAAAGGGGGATGCTTCACTCTTTAGTGTAGTTATTACAAACCTTATAGAAAATGCTTTTAAATATTCAGAAGATGACGTGACTATTAACTATACGAAAAAAAGTTTTGATGTTGTTGATACCGGTATAGGAATTTCTCCTCAAAACTTAAAAAATATCACAAATAAATTTTATAGAGTAAATGAAAACACCTGGAATAATTCCCTTGGATTAGGTCTTTTTATAGTGAGCAATATTTTAACACTCCATAATTTTTCCCTAGACATTCAGAGTAAAGAAAATCAAGGTTCTACATTTAGTGTAAGGTTTTAAACATACATCATGCTATCAATGGTATAATCTAACTATATCCCTATAACTTTTAGAAATACTCTTATTAATCTGCATACTTTTTAATCATACTTAGAGAGTTTATTGTTCATTTATCCGATATAATTATCACAGAAAAAAATCAGGAGATATTTAATGGGTAAATTCGTTAATAATGTAGAAGAATTCTTTACATTCTGTAAAGAAAATGATGTTCAATTTGTAGACTTTAGATTTACAGATATTAAAGGTGCATGGCACCATATTAGTTATAGAATGAGTGCTGTAACTTCAGGTCAACTGGACAATGGTTTACCATTTGATGGTTCATCTATCGAAGCATGGCAACCAATTAATGAGTCAGATATGCTTCTTAAAGTTGATATCGGTACTGCATTTTTAGATCCATTTACTGCTGATCCAACTATCATTGTTTTCTGTGATGTTTATGACATTTACAAAAACCAATCATATGAAAGATGTCCACGTTCAATCGCGAAAAAAGCACTTAAGCATGCTGAAGAGACTGGTGTAGCTGATGCTGCATACTTTGGTCCTGAAAATGAATTTTTCATGTTTGACTCTGTAACTTTTGTTGATAACATCAATGAGTCAGGTTACAAAGTAGATACTGAAGAGGGTGAGTGGAATTCAAACAACCCTTATCCTGATATGTATAACACTGGACACCGTCCAGGTACAAAGGGTGGGTACTTCCCAGTTGCACCCACTGACTCTGCTGTAGATATTCGTGCTGAAATGATGCAAGTTCTAGAGCAAGTTGGTCTTGAAGTTGTTCTTGGTCACCATGAAGTTGCACAAGCACAACACGAGATCGGTATCGTTTACTCTGACATCATCGGTGCTGCTGATAATGTTCAAAAGTATAAGTATGTTATCAAAATGATTGCACACCTTAACGGTAAAACTGCTACATTTATGCCTAAGCCAATGTTTGGTGATAATGGTAACGGTATGCACGTTCACCAATCACTTTGGAAAGATGGTAAGAACCTTTTCTACAAAGAAGGAAACTACGGTAACCTTTCTGAAATGGCTCTTCAGTATGCTGGTGGTATCTTTAAACACTCTGCTGCTGTTAGTGCGTTTACTAACCCAACAACTAACTCTTACAAGAGACTTTTACCAGGTTTTGAAGCACCAAGTATTCTTACTTACTCTGCTAAAAACCGTTCTGCTGCTTGTCGTATTCCATACGGTGCAGGTGAAGGTGCTACTCGTTTAGAGATGAGATTCCCAGATAGTTCTTGTTGTCCTTACTTAGCATTTGCTGTAATGATGATGGCTGGTCTTGATGGTATCAAGAACGCTGATGTTCCTGTTGGTCCAATGGATGAAGATCTTTATGAGCTTTCTCTTGATGAGATTCGTGAAAAAGGAATTCCTCAAATGCCACACACACTTCGTGAAGCTGTTGAAGGTCTTATTTCAGATCACGATTTCCTTAAGCCTGTATTTACTGAAGAGTTTATCAATGCTTACCAACATTACCGTTTTGAACGTGATGTATGGCCAGATGAAGGTCGTCCAACTGCTTACGAGTATAAAACTACGTACCAGTGCTAATCCAATAAAACGAGGTTTATCCTCGTTTTATTCCCTTCTTCTTCCAATTTTAAAATCTATATATTTATTTTACACTTTTTTTGTTATAATCTATTAACATGAACAATAATCCTTTTGCAAATACTAATTCAGTCATAAAACGAAGAGAAAATCCGAGAGGAAAATATGCTCAACTTAATACTGAAGATTTATTAGATGCTGTAAAGCTAAGTGCAAATTCTCTGCACCGTGGTTACTTAGATATACTACTTGAAATATTTCTCTTTAGATATAATGAAAAACAAACTGCACTTGACCAACTCAACCAAAACTTAGAAGAGAGAATAGCACTACAACTAAAACTAGCACAAGATGCTCAAAAACGCTACGAACAACAAGCAAAAATGGCTGCCATGGGTGAGATGATGGATGCTGTGGCACACCAATGGAAACAACCTCTAAATGCTATCTCCATGATGTCTGATATGCTGGTCGATGACTTCTCAGGTGAGCTTGTAAACCAAGAGTACTTAGATGAGTTTTCTCAAGACATCCAGACACAAATACAACATATGGTGAGTACACTCACAGAGTTTAGAAACTTTTTTCGTCCAAAAGAGACGAAAGAGAGTTTTGGTGTAAAACGCTCACTCTCCTCTGTTTTAATTCTTGTAAATGATGAATTTATGAAAAACAATATAAATATCCATATCGAAAGTGACCAAGAAATTCTAATATTTGGAATTGAGAATGAATTTAAACACCTTGTATTAAACATTATAAACAATGCAAAAGATGCTTTTAACGAACAAGATATAAAAGTACGTGATATCTATATAAACTTTTCCAAAACTGAAGCTATGATATCTTTACACATTAGAGATAATGCCGGTGGCATTCCAGCTAAAGTGATACAGCATATCTTTAAACCAGAAGTGACTACCAAAGTTGATGGTAAAGGTACGGGAATTGGTCTGTATATGAGTACACAGATAGCCGAGAAACTCGGTGGAACTCTTAGTGTAAAAAATGTAGAAGATGGTGCAATGTTCTCACTTGAAGTCCCGCTATAAAAAGACACTCTAAAACTTATAACCCACACCACTAAAAATTTGATGTATCATAGACCGATGTCCCGTAGTAGTTTGATAACTCAGAAGATTGATACGGTAGACCAAAAGAACTTAGTAAGAAAAATCTCCCCATGCATCATGTCTCGCTTCTATATTCGCTACACTATAGGAGCCAAATATATAAGGAGCTAAAGTGACTTTATCTTTAGAGTTTACATAATTTTTACTTGGAACTTTTGCCCCCACACCCCATAAACCTTACATTTGTTCCACTACAGTATCAACAACTGAACTAGAGAAAAGTGTAAGAGGAAGGATAAAGTATAAAATAAAGATTATTTTCAAAGACATCCCTTTTGTTTGATGCAAATAGTATATCAAAATAGGATATAATTTCGAACTTAATAACAGATGTAAGAGTGTGTTATTATAAAATTTCAAGTTAAAGGGTTCTTTATGAATCAAACAATTCCTAAGGGTAAGTACAGAGCTTATCCAGCTATAGAGTTACCAAACAGAGTTTGGCCTACAAAAACAATTACAAATGCTCCTGTATGGTGTAGTGTAGATTTACGTGATGGTAATCAAGCACTAATTAACCCAATGGATATGACTAAAAAACTTGAACTTTTTACACTCTTACTCAAACTCGGATTTAAAGAAATAGAGGTAGGTTTTCCTTCTGCTTCAAAAGTCGAGTTTGATTTTTTACGCCGTTTAGTAAATGATAATTTAATTCCTGATGATGTTACAGTTCAGGTCTTAGTCCAAGCACGTGAGCACTTAATAGCAAAAACTTTTGAAGCACTTAAGGGTGTAAAAAAAGCTACTGTACATTTATATAACTCAACATCTGTTGCTCAAAGAAAGATAGTCTTTGGCAAAAGCAAAGAAGAGATAACTGCTTTAGCATTAGCTGGAGTTGAAATTGTAAAAGATTATGAGAAAGAGCATGATGGTAAAATATTTTTAGAGTATTCTCCTGAGAGTTTTACAGGTACTGAACTTGAATTTGCTGCGGATATCTCTAATGCTGTCACAGCTTGTTGGGGTATAAGTGCTGAGCGTAAGGTTATCATTAACTTACCAGCAACAGTTGAAATGGCTACACCAAATATTTATGCTGATCAGATAGAGTGGATGTCTAGACACCTAGACAACCGTGAGAATGTAATTATATCAACTCACACTCATAATGACAGAGGAACTTCAGTTGCGGCAACTGAACTTGCACTTTTAGCAGGTGCCGATAGAGTTGAAGGTACACTTTTAAGTAATGGTGAGAGAACGGGTAATGTAGATATCATTACACTAGCACTTAACCTTACAACACAGGGTGTGGATTCTAAACTAGACTTTACAAACATCGATGAAGTTTTAGCAATTGTTGAGCGATGTACTGAGATAGACACTCATGTACGACATCCTTATGTTGGGGAACTTGTATACACTGCGTTTAGTGGTTCTCATCAAGATGCCATAAACAAGGGTCTTGCATATCAAAAGAGTAAAAAAGATGAACTTTGGGAAGTTCCATACTTACCAATTGACCCTGCTGATGTTGGTCGTTCTTATGAGTCAGTTATCCGTATAAACTCTCAATCTGGAAAAGGTGGAGTCGCTTACATCTTAGAAAAAGAGTATGGTTATCAACTACCAAAACCTATGCATCCTGAAATAGGAAATATAGTTCAAGCAGTTACAGATGAGAAAGGACAAGTCCTGAGTTCTAAAGAAATTTTTGCAATCTTTGAAGCTACATACTTCAAGCTTAAAGAAAGTATATCTCTAGTAGACTTTACTCTCACATCAGATAATAAAATATCAAAATGTACACTTACATATATGTACAATGGTAAAGAGATTACAGCACAAGGTGAAGGTAATGGTCCTATTGATGCTTGTAAAAGTGCATTAATGAAGAACTATGCACATGAGTTTAGTATCAACTCATATTCAGAACATTCTTGTGGTGAGAAAAGCAGTGCTACGGCTGTGGCTTATATAGAGTTACAAACACAAGACATAAGTTCTTGTTTTGGAGCAGGTAAAGATAGTGATATAGCAACTGCTTCTATTAAAGCAATGTTTTGTGCACTTAATAGGGCTTTTAACTAAAAGGAAAACATATGAATAAGTTATCTCAAATATTTGAAGATAATAAGTCATGGGCAAAAGATATTCTTTGTGCAGATCCTGAGTTTTTTAACTCCCTTGCAACACAACAAAATCCAGATTACCTCTGGATAGGTTGTGCCGATAGCCGTGTTCCCGCAAACCAAATTATGAACCTTCCCCCTGGTGATGTTTTTGTTCACCGTAATATCGCAAATGTAATCGTCCACACTGATTTAAATGCTCTCTCAGTTATACAGTATGCTGTAGAAGTACTAGAAGTAAAACATATTATCGTTTGCGGTCATTATGGCTGTGGTGGTGTTAAAGCTTCAATGGATGAGGTACAACATGGTCTTATAGATAACTGGTTACGCCATATAAAAGATGTCCAGCGTCTTCATGAGACAGAATTAAAAACTTTTACGAACGAGACACAGAAGTTTGACAGACTCTGTGAACTTAATGTTTTAGAGCAGGTTCGAAATGTCAAGAATACTACTATTGTAAAAAATGCTCTTAGTAATGGTAAAGAGTTGCATGTACATGCTTGGATTTATGATATTAAAGATGGTCTCTTAAAAGATTTAAAACTCTCCTAAAAAGTGGAAAATACTTTTGAGACTACCATAATAATTCTTCTTCGGGGTCTGAAATTTGCTCCACTCTTGGTGGTCTAGATATATCACTGAAGTACTCCATTCTTTTACCAACATGAACTTCCGTAATACCATCAGGAACATCAAATTTTCTTTTAATCTGAGGATAAAGTTTTAATGTCTTTTGGTAAAAACTTCTAAATGCAGGTCCAGCTATTTTTCCACCTGTTTCATGCTTATACATAGGTGTATTATCATCATTTCCAAACCAAACAACTGTTGTAATTGTTGGTGAGTAACCAGCCAGCCAACCATCGACATTTGAGTTTGTTGTTCCTGTTTTTGCTGCAAGTTCCAAACCTCTCACACGAGCACGCCTTGCTGTTCCATGGTTTACAACATCACGAAGAATTGTAGTCATAATATACGACTGCGTTGGAATCGAAGTTATATGACTTATCTCCTGTTTCTCATAGATAGTCTGATTATCTCTATCTATACTCTCAATTAAATGTGCTTTTACTTGAACGCCATAGTTTGAAAATGAAGTATAAACCTCTGCTAACTGAAGTGGTGACATAGACATAGTTCCAAGAGAGATAGACAAATCTCTTGGAATATGTTTAATATTAAACTTTTTAAGTTCTCTAAGGAGATTATTTAAACCTATATCATTTACGAGGTTAATCGTCGCAAGGTTACGCGAATGTACAAGAGCTTCTCTAAGTGTCACTAAACCCTTATAGTTTTTCTCATAGTTCTTTGGTCTCCACTTCATCTCTTCGCCATCTTTTTCATATGAATATGTTTTTGCTATATCTACCAACTCAGTTGCTCCACTAAAGCCAAGGTCAATAGCCACTTGGTAGATAAAGGGTTTAAATGCTGATCCAGGTTGACGTCTCCCTTGTGTAGCACGATTATATGAACTCACCTTGTAATCACAACTCCCTACAAGTGTTAAGATATTTCCACTTGCCGAATCAAGAGAAACTAAAGCACCATTGAACTGAGTCATATTTACATCTTGTAATTCAAAAATATCATCTTGGGTTGGATCCTTTATTTCTTGAAATTTAGCAAGTTTTTTTAAGTCCTTTTCTTTGTACTTTTCTATGCGTTTAAGTGACTCCTCGTAAGCAAATGTAAGGGATTCTCTAGCTGCAACTTGTAGTCTGAGATCAATGGTAGTGTAGATTTCATAACCACCAGTTTTTAAATCACTTATATTCATATCTCTAAATCTACGTGCCACTTCATCCACTATAAATGGGGCTCTGTTTTGTGTAAGTGTGCCATGAAATACTTTTGGGTTCTCTACTAAAGCACTCTCATATGTTGTGTCGTCTATCCAACCTAAAACATGCATTCTTTTTATAACACGGTTTGCTCTACCCATAGAAATATCATAGTTTTTTGTAGGGGCATATGTACTTGGAGCTTTTGGAAGGCCTACTAGGATTGCCATCTCTTTGAGTGTTAAATCATTTAAGTCTTTATGAAAGTAACCATCTGCAGCTGTTTTTATACCATAATACCCATGGCCATAATATATTTCATTAAGGTAACATTCTAGGATTTGCTCTTTACTTAATGCTCTCTCTATCTTAATGGCATATATAGCCTCTTTAATCTTACGTGAAAGTTTCTTCTCTCGTGTGAGTAATACATTTTTTACTAACTGCTGTGTAATGGTACTCGCACCTTCAACAGCTTTTCCTGCACGTATAACTTTTATAGCTGCACGAAATATCGCATCTATATTTATCCCAGGGTGTTCAAAGAATGTAGTATCTTCTATAGCCACAAGTGCTTCAATAATACGAGGAGGAATTTCATCAAATTGTGCATAATATCTATGCTTTGTTTTAAAAATATTTGCTATTTTTTTTCCATCTTTATCATATATTCTACTTGTTAGCTCTGGTTTATAATCCACAAGTTTTGATATATCATAATCATATGAACTTAAAAAGTATCCGACTAAAATAAAAGGTGATATAAAACCTATAATTGCTAAACTTATTAAAATTTTCTTGAAATATTTTCTCATATTCTAAATTCCCTATTGGCAAAGTTTGCCTCTATTAATATTTTTGTATAGTCTGTTTTTGGCGAAGTTATCACAGTATCCATCAAACCACTCTCTATAACTTTTCCTTCTTTAATTACACATATATGTTTACATAAATTCTTTGCAGATACGATATCATGTGTTACAAAAAGCATTTTAAAACCCTCTTGTATCTGTAATGTTTTAAGCAAGTCTATAATCATAACACGAGTCGATGGGTCTAGCGCTGTAGTGGGTTCATCAAGAAGTAAAAGTTTGGGCTTATTACTCAGAGCCATTGCAATAACTACACGTTGGAGTTGTCCACCCGAGAGTTCTGGAGGGAACCTATCAAGTAAGTCATGACTTAAACCAACACTATCAAAAAGTTCTTTTACTCTATTTTCATCTATAAAAAACTGTTTATTAATTTTTGTAAGAGGTGAGAGTGCTGTAAAAGGATTTTGTGGTATAAATGCCACACTTTTACCAGCTATAAGTTCAAAGTCTGAGCTACATTCCAAGTCTAAACTCATTTCACTAGGTAACATTCCAAGCAGTGCTTTAAGTGTTAAACTTTTTCCACTACCACTCTGTCCAACAAGTGCTAAAGATGAGGCTATGTCAAATGCGATGTTTACTAAAACATCTTTATTTATCATGATTTTTAATTTACTTATTTTCATTACTTTATTCTAACCAATTCTTGACATAAAGCTCTTAACTCATCTTTGCTTTGACCTAAACGAGCAATGAGTCTTATTATTGCTTTAGCTACGGTAGGCTGGCGTATCCCTCCTACACTGTATCCCAATGTAGATAACTCTTTTTTTATCTCTAAAACTTTTTTATTATTTCCTATAACTATAGGCACAATTAATCCACTTATATTTATGCCTAGTTCATCAAACACTATTGTCTGTCTCGCTTGTATTTCTTCTCTTAGTTCATTTTGATGTGCTAAAATATATTTAAGAGATTGATGTGCCAAAAGTGTGTCATATAAAGAAAGAGATGTTGCATAAATGATTGGTTTAGCACGGTTGATCAAATACTCAACTATATGCCCAGAGCTTAAGATAAAAGCTCCAAAACTTCCATATGCCTTACCCAATGTTCCCATTTTTATGTGGTTAGCTTTCGGGCTAATACCATACAAGTCAAACACACCCATAAGCTTATCCCCAACAACACCACTACTGTGTGCCTCATCTACAATTAAAATAGCATCATTTTTATCACAAATAGAAAAAACTTCTTTTGGACATAAGTCGCCATCCATAGAGTATATACCCTCAACTGCTACAATGCAGCGTTTAGCATTTGAGTTTTCAAGTAGTTGGCCTAATTCCTTCATATCATTATGCTTAAAAAATGTAACATTTACAGACTTTAAGTTACTTGCCAAAACTCCAGAGGCATGATATAACTCATCCATAAAAAGTTCATCACCTTTTCGCACAAGGGATTCTATAAGTCCAATATTTGCATTAAACCCACTGCCTAAAACAACAGCTGCTTCAAAGGAGTTCGCCTGGCACAAAGCATATTCAAAGTCTTTATGTATCTGGTGATAACCATTTACAAGCATAGAAGCTTTGGAACTATGAGAGTGTAAGTTATCAAGTATTTGTGTAGTTTGTTTATGTAGAGAGTTTATATGCGAGAGTCCAAGGTAATCATTTGAAGCAAAATCAAGTTTAGAGTCATCACTTATCTCTCTTGTTCTATATCTCCCTGATTTGCGAAGTGCATTTAGCTCTCCCTCATAAAACATCATCCAATAATAACCTTATTTCGTCCTGTATCTTTGGCTCTGTATAGTGCCGTATCTGCGCGTTTAAAGATACTCTGAGCATCATCACCTTTTTCATACTCAACTATCCCAAAACATAGTATATTGTTTAACTCTAAAAGATCATTCATGTGGCTGCTCCATAAATATTTTTAAGACTTCTACACTCAAACCCATTGCTGTCGACTCAAATCCTCGCACCTCTTTTATATAAGACTTACAAAAGCCCTCAACCATACAAGCACCAGCTTTTCCTCTCCACTCACCACTTTGTAAGTATTTATCTAAAGCCTCTGGGTCAAATGCTTTAAATAAATAATCAGTTTGTGAGATATCTATTATCTTTTTAGACTTTGAGTGATATATCATACAAGTAATGATAGATGTGACATTATCACTCTGTGTCAGTAAAATATCTCTAGCCATATCGACAGAACTTGCTTTACGTAAGATTTTTCCCTGTGAGGTAACAACTGTATCTGCTACAAGTAGTGGCATATCCTCGTAACCAAAAGCTTTAATATTCGCTTCATACTTTCCTAACGTTGCTTGATATACAAAGTTTTTTGCAGATGAGGAAATTATTTTTTCTTCATCAAAATCAACACTCTCTTGAACAAATGCCACACCTGCATTTCTTAGTAGCATTGAACGAGTCTGAGAAGAAGAAGCGAGGCGAAGCATTAGTATGCATTCCTTAAAAAAACACCCATATAAATAGCTATGATACCAAGGATAATGTTAAGAGGAACCATATACTTTCCGATACGACTAAGTTTAGCTTTTGCACCTCTTGTATCACCCTTATCTAAAAGTTTATCTGCTTGTGATCTAAAGATAGCCATAAGTGCTAAGTTCATAGCCATAAGCATCCAGATAGCCTCTTTTATATGTATCATATTGTAAAGAACCATAGCTGCTTCATCGATTACATTGTGATCCCCATCTACAGCTGCCTCACGAAATCCAAGTCCAACAGCCATGATGACAGCTGTAATAATTAAAATAATAACAAAAGGAGTTACTATAACAAAAAGACGTTTTAATGCATGAGAAATTCTCTCTAATCTATTTAAAGGCGACTCTATATGGATAAAAGAGTTATGTGCAGCATAACGCATAGCAATCATACCACCAACCCAAACTACAGCTGATATTACATGTAAAAAGACTATTGGTGTTCTATAATCTGCAAAAATTTCGTATATTAATTCTTTCATTAGTTAAGTTCCTTTGTAATAAATGCTAGAGCTGCCTCTTTTGCCTCAGGTAGTTTAGCAGGTAGTTTTCCACCTGCTTGTGCGAAGTCAGGACGACCACCACCACCACCACCTAAAATAGGAGCAATGTTTTTAATCCAGTCTCCAGCTTTTGCATTTGCATCTTTTACACCACAAGCGATAAGAACCTTATCGCCTTTTACTTGAAAAAGCATGGCACAGAGTTTTTCGTTTTCATTCTTTAAAGCATCTATTTTTTCTTTAATGTCACCTGATGGGTACTCTTCAACAACTACAGTAACACCATTTATTTCACTAGCGACAACTTCAACTTTTGAAGCATTTTGTGCGTCTTTAAGTTCTACTTTGAGTTCTGCTACATTTGACTTAAGTCTATTGATTCCTGCGATTACATCAAGGTTTTTCACTTCTGCTGAAACACTTTGAAGTAGTGCTCTTTGTTCAGCAAAGTACTTATATGCCGCATTTCCACACACAGCTTCTATACGACGAACACCAGCACTTACACCAGACTCTTTAGTGATTATAAATGAGCCTATATTAGCAGTATTTTCAACATGAACACCACCACAAAACTCAATACTTGCATCCCCAAATGAGACTACACGAACCTCATCACCATACTTCTCACCGAACTGGCTTTTTGCACCAGACTTGTTTGCATCTTCTATACCTAAAACTTCTGTTTTAGTGGAAATTTGACGCATAATCTCGTTGTTTACACGAGTCTCTATTTCTGTAAGTTCTGCATCACTTATAGCTTTTGGATGTGAGAAGTCAAAACGCAGACGGCTTGCATCATTAAGTGAACCCGCTTGTGCAATATGCTCCCCTAAAACATCTGAAAGAACAGCATGAAGCAGGTGAGTTGCCGAGTGATGTTTAATAATCTCGTTACGACTTGTATCTACTTTTGCATCAATAACAGTTCCAACTTTAAGTTCTTTTTCTACACTAAGTTCAACGAGAGAAAGACCAAAAAAGTTTTTCGTATCGAGTACTTTTGCAAAACCTTCTAATGAACCTTCATCACCAGTCTGTCCACCAGATTCTGCATAAAAAGGAGTGATATCAAGTAGTGCCCAACCAGACTCTCCTGTGTTTAACTGCTCTACTCTCTTATACTCGGCATTAAGAAGTGCTTGAACTTCTCCTGAGTGCTCTGTAAACTCATAGCCAACAAAAGTATTTTCACCAAACTCTTCTAAAAGTACTTTAAAATCACCCTGTGTAGCTGCATCTCCAGAACCTTTCCATGCTGCTTTTGCACGTGTACGTTGCTCTAACATCAATTCTTTAAATTTTTCACTGTCAAGTCCAAGGTTTTTTTCTTTGAGCATATCCTCTGTAAGATCAAGTGGAAAACCAAAAGTATCATAGAGTTTAAATGCCACTGCACCACTAAAAGTATCTTTAGTATTTTTAAGTTCTTCTTCAAAAAGTGCTATACCTGACTCGATAGTCTTAAAAAATCTCGCTTCTTCAAGTTCTATCTGCTCTTTTACAGCCTCTTTTTTTGCTCTCAAGTAGTCATACTCCCCACCCATGATATTTACAATCGTATCTACAATTTTAAACATAAAAGGAGCACGAAAACCAAGTAAATAACCATGACGAACTGCACGACGAAGAATACGACGAAGTACATAACCACGACCTTCATTTGAGAAGTTTGTACCTTGGCTTAGTAAGAAAACAGATGTACGGATATGATCAGCGATAACACGGTAAGAAGCACCAGTTTTATAAACATACTCTTTACCAATCATCTCTTGTACTTGCTCTATCATCGGCATAAAAAGTGAAGAACCGTAGTTAGAAGTTTTACCCTCTTTAATAGCAACAACTCTCTCTAAACCCATACCTGTATCTATACAAGGTTTAGCAAGAGGAAGTCTCTCTCCACCTTTTTCTTTTACTTCATACTGCATGAAAACAAGGTTCCAGATTTCTAAAAATCTATCTCCCTCTCCACCCATTCTATCTTCAGGGCCGTTAAACTCTTCAGCTCCCTGATCATAAAAGATTTCAGAACATGGACCACATGGACCTGTATCACCCATAGACCAGAAGTTATCCGCATCACCAAGACGCATGATTCTATCAGCACTTATGTGTTTTTTCCACATCTGCTCTGCTTCATCATCAGAGTCATGAACTGTAACCCAAAGCTTATCTACATCAAGTTTGATAACCTCAGTTATAAACTCCCATGCATAAGCGATAGCTTCCTCTTTGAAGTAGTCTCCAAAAGAAAAGTTACCCATCATTTCAAAAAATGTATGGTGCCTTGCTGTATGACCAACATTTTCAAGGTCATTATGCTTTCCACCTGCACGAATACATGTTTGACATGAAGTTGCTCTCGGGTTTGAAGGTGTTGGAATTTCACCTGTAAAAATGGACTTAAATGGTACCATTCCTGCATTGTTAAAAAGTAGTGTTGCGTCATCAGGCACTAATGGTCCAGAGCACACACGCTTATGTTGTTTAGATTCGAAAAATTTAAGGTACTCTTCTTTGATATTCATAGCTACATCTCTTTTATAAAATTACGCGATTATATCTAAAATGTGCTAAAAATATAGTTTATCTCTTCTATTTCACTTCAAAGTCAATTTCATTTTCTATTTTTATATTTGGATACTTTTTTGAAAGTATTGTACTAGCAATACCACTACCAAAATGTAAGAAAACTTTCTCTTTATTTATGATAGGTGTGGTTTTATAACCACAACTTGGGGATTTTGACTTGAGAACTATTGCATCTATATCGGGATGTTTATCACAAAATGCATTGATTTCTTCTTCTAAACATAGGGTCACATCCATATTAGTTATGTCTGTGATAATTCTATTTTCACCATTTACTTCTACAACATTTATCCTCTCCCGAGGAGTTCCAAAGAGAGGGTCTTCAGGACAAAATGGAATGATTTCATACTCTTTGTAGGCTTCTATCACTGCGTTTACTACTTTAGTTTTACCATCATAACGACAATACTCTCCAAGTAAACAAGCAGAGATGATTACTCTCTTTTTAGCAGATGACAATGCTTTTAATCTCTGTCATTTCTTCAATAGTAAAACGCGGACCTTCACGACCAACACCAGAGAGTTTCACCCCACCATAAGGTTGAATGTCAAAACGCAGAGTAGGCATGTCGTTTATAACTATACCCCCTGCGTTTAACTCATCAATAGCACGGTTTGTTATACGTAAATCATTTGTAAATACTGAAAACTGTAGTCCATAAGGAGAGTTGTTCATACGAGGAAGTGCATCATCAAAAGAGTCGACTTTTACAAGACTAACTATTGGTGCAAAAACCTCTTCACATACTATGGCCATGTCATCAGTAACATTTGCCATCACACATGGATGAAACATTCTACCTTCACGGTGAGGTGGAAGAAGAGGTACTGCACCCTCTTCTATCGCAGACTCTACCCAAGACATTGCACGCTGAGCAGCTTCGTCATCTATGAGAGGGCCCATAAAAGTATCATCTTCATATGGACTTCCAACTTTAAGTTTTTTTGTCTCCATCGCCATAAGTGAAGCAAACTCATCATAAACTTCCTCTTGAACATAAATGCGTTGTAGAGAGATACAAACTTGCCCTGAGTTTACAAATGCACCAAGAGCACATCTCGAAGCAGCTAGTGCTAAATCAGCTGTTTTTTCTATAAACGTAGCTGCATTTCCACCAAGTTCTAGCCCTATCTTTTTGATACCAGAATTTCTTGTGATGATTTCTCCAACTGGCACTGAACCCGTAAAAGAGATAACACGAGGTATGTCAGAACCTATAAGTGCTGAGCCAACTTCTGCATCACCATACACTACTGAGAGTGCATCTTTTATAGCATACTCACTCTCGATGAAGAGTTTTGCGAACTTGTATGCTGTAAGTGGTGCTTCTGGAGTTGGTTTAAGTACAACCGTGTTTCCAGCTACAAGTGCAGGTCCTAGTTTATGAGCTACAAGGTTAAGAGGAAAGTTAAAAGGAGTAATTGCAACTACAACACCAACAGGTTCACGACGAAAAAATGCGAGTGTTTTTTTCCCGCTATTCATAGCATCTGTGTTTATAGTTTCACCATGCATAGTACGCATAGTCTCAGCACAAAGAGTGAGTGTTTCTATACAACGCTCAACTTCTACACGAGCAAAAGTAATAGGTTTTGCCACTTCATCAGTGATAGTTTTTGCTATGTCTTCTTTATTCTCTTTAAGCTTTGAAGCAACATCTAAAAGCCAATTACATCTTTGTGCAAGAGTTGATGCCTTAGCTGCTACAGTAGCTTCTTTAGCAATACTAAGTGCCTTTTTTGCATCATCTGCTGTACATAAAGGAGCAGTTGAAACTACTTCCCCATTAAAAGGTGACTTTCTCTCACTAAAAGTATCTGTTATTGCTTGGCTTGAGCCAAAAAATATCTTTGCTTGCATCATTAATATCCTCTAAAATTATAAGCGAATTATAGCAAAAATTAGATTGTAATGTTTTCTAAATGTTCTATTGCCCCGGGAGTAACCACTAAAGCATCAAGCATATAGTCCCCATTGTAAGCATTTTTTTTCATATAAACATCGCAAGTTTTTAGTAGTTTTGAGAGTTTAGAAGGAGTTATATTTTGAATGGCAAGTTCATAATCCTCACCACTTTTCACTTCGACAAAATGAAGAACATTCTCTTTAGTGACGATTACATCTATCTCACCAAAACGAGAGTAAAAGTTTCGCTCTACTATCTCATAGCCATTTTCATAAAGAAATACACAGGCTTTATCTTCGGCTATATTTCCTTTAGCTCGGCTCATATACTTAACTTTATTTGTTTATTTGTGAATATCATAAAATAATTATAACATACATTGAATTTTGGAAGTCGGAGAGAGGGAATAGATACAAGAAGAACTTGTATCTAGGTAGAAGTCGAACTTATGGTTGTAGTCTGTTCATTTTAAGCTGTACTTTACCAATAGCTTTATCTATCTGTTTAAAACTTCCATGGTCTGTAGTTACTGCTTTTTTAGCAGTAAGATTCTCTAGGACTATTTTTAACTCATCGTAGTTGTCACTTAACTTTCCGTTAAGTGCATTTTTCATGTCTAGTTTTGCTTCTTCTGATATTTCCATTTTTAGTTCCTTATTATTATATTTATTCTTATCACCAAAAACATTGTTTAACTTTGAGTCTTCTGTGTAGCGTTTAGCTAGTTTTTAAGCGAGGGAGTTTACAATTTTCTCTCTTAAAAAACTTGGAAGTAGATTTAATAGTCGAATGATTAAATAAAATCTAAGGGGAAAAATGTATGTTCTTTTGTCTTTTTCTATCGCTTTAATGATTTTTTGCACCCCTACTTTAGTGCCAAGTAAAAAAGGCATTTTAAACTCATTTTTATCGGTAAGTTCACTTTTTATAAAACCTGGTAAGATGTTTACAACCTTGATTCCATAGCGATTATACTTGTATCTAATACCCTCTGCATAAGCATTTAAAGCACGTTTAGAAGAAGAGTATATTTTTGAACTTGGCATTGTAAATAGTGAAGCGAGTGAAGATATAAAAACAATCTTTCCACTGCCTTGCTCTTTAAAAACTGGTAAAAGTATCTCTAAAATTGCATGATTTGAAAGTACATTAACACGGTAAAGATTCTCAAATTCATCAATCGTAGGAATATGTTCAGTGTCACCAGAATGCCCAAGTGAAACACCAGCATTTAAGATAACCATGTCTAAAGTAGTGATTTTACGTATTTTTTCTTGGAGGATTTTGAAGTCAGTTACATCTGCAACGATAATTTCAACACTTTTACAGGTCTCAAAAAGTTCACTGCGAAGAGCATAGAGTTTATCTTCTCTACGAGCTAAAAGAATAAGTTCATTATCTAAAGATGCATATTGTCGTGCTAGTTCTGCACCGAGACCGGAACTAGCCCCCGTGATAAGAATTTTCATAAAAAACTTATACTATCCTAATCATAACTGGAGTAGCATTTACAAAGTCTTGAGCTTCAAGTGCTTTTATAAGTGTTTGTACATCTTTTTCTAAAGCTATATGAGTTGAGATAAGTAAGTTTGCAGACCCTGAAGTTGAAGGGCGTTGTAACATAGTCTCAACTGAGATTTGATTCTCTTCAAAAAGTTTTGTAACACTTGCTAAAACTCCAGTACGGTCTGAAACATTTATACGAAGGTAGTATTTTGAGTTGATATCATCAGTTGATTTGAGAGTCAGTTTACTGCCTTCCATAGGTCTGTTAAACCCAAGCATAGGAGTTGACTTTCCACTTCTTGCGATATCAATGATGTTAGCAACAACAGAAGATGCTGTTGCATCTCCACCAGCACCAGGACCATAATAAAGAGTTTCCCCTACCTTATCCCCTACTACTGATATAGCATTCATTACACCATCAATTTTGGCTATCATCTCTTCTTGTTTTATAAGACAAGCATGAACACGAAGTTCAACTTCATTTTCATCTTTTTTAGCGATACCTAAAAGTTTGATTGCATAACCAAACTCTTTTGCAAATGCGATGTCTTCACTTCTAACCTTGTCAATTCCCTCAATGAGGATATCTTCTGGTTTAGCATCAATTCCATAAGCAATAGAAGCTAAGATAAGAAGTTTATGAGCCGCGTCAAAACCACCAACATCAAAAGATGGGTCAGACTCTGCATAACCTAAGTCTTGTGCTTCTTTTAAAATAGCATCATAAGAAACACCATTGTTAGTCATTTCAGTCATCATATAGTTACAAGTACCATTCATGATTCCCATAATAGACTCGATATGATTTGCAGATAAACCATCACGTAGTGCTGTAATGATAGGGATTCCACCAGCTACAGAAGCCTCATATTCAAATGCAATGTTTCCAGCAATAGCTTGAAGCTCATAACGGTGGTAAGCGAGTAATGCTTTGTTCGCTGTAACAACTGCTTTTCCTGCGTTTAAAGCCTTTTTAACAACTTGAAATGGTTCATCAACACCACCCATAAGTTCAACAACGATATCAATCTCTTTATCATCTAAAATATCATCTACATTATCAGTGATAATGATGTCTAAACCTCTGTCTTTTTTGAGGTTTTTTACAACTCCGCTTTTAACAACTATGTCTACACCAGCACGAGCAGATATTACATCAGCATTATCTCTTAAAATTTCTGCAACACTTGTTCCAACAGTACCGACACCTATTATTCCAACTTTTATCATACTATTTTACTTCCTCTGGTATTTTACACTCTTCAAACTGTTTTAAAAACTCTTTTATGTTTCTTGCTGCTTGACGGATTCTATTGTCATTTTCTATTAATGCGATACGTACATATCCTTCACCAAATGCACCAAACCCGATTCCAGGAGCAACTGCAACACCAGCTTCCATCAAAAGGCGTTTTGAAAATTCTAATGAACCTAGGTGCATAACACACTCTGGCATTTTAGCCCATGAGAACATAGTTGCTTCATTTTTCTCTATATGCCAACCAGCTCTATCAAATGCTTCGATGAGTACTTCTTGACGATGGTCATACTTATCTGTAATGTCTTTTACACACTGCTGATTACCATTAAGTGCCACAGTAGCTGCAACTTGAATAGGAGTGAACATTCCATAGTCTAACCATGATTTTATCTTTTGAAGTGCACCGATAAGTTTAGCATTTCCTACAAAGAAACCAACACGCCATCCAGCCATATTATAAGACTTTGAAAGTGTAAATGACTCAACTGCAACATCTTTTGCACCTGGCACTGACATGATAGACGGAGTTACATAACCATCAAAAGTAATGTCACCATAAGCGATATCAGAGATAATATAAAATCTTTTCTCTTTAGCCATTGCAACAAGACGTACATAAAACTCTTGAGTTACTGTTGCTGTAGTTGGATTATGTGGAAAGTTTACAAGTACATACTTTGGTTTAGGACTACTTTCCATAAATACACGGTTTAAGTTCTCAAAAAAGTGATCTTCATCAATACGAAACTTCTCATCAAACTTGATACCAAACTTTACAACATTTCCACCAGCAAGTATAAAAGAGAACTCATGGATAGGGTAAGTTGGATCAGGGACAACTGCAACATCACCTGGATTTGTGATAGCATATGTTAAGTGAGCATAACCCTCTTTACTTCCCATAGTTGCTACACATTCAGTCTCTGGGTCTAGAATACAGTCATAACGATGCTCATACCAGTCTGCAATTGCTTTTAGAAGTTTTGGGATACCCTTAGAAGTAGAGTAACCATGTGTTTTAGTTTTTTGGGCCGATTCAACAAGTTTTGCACGAATGTGCTCTGGAGTATCACCATCAGGATTACCCATAGAAAAGTCTATTACATCTTTACCAGCACGGCGTTCGCGCATTTTAATGTCGTTAACCTCAGCGAATACATACTTCGGCAATCTCTCAACTCTGTTAAACTTTATCTCATCAAACATATTTAGCCCTCTAAATTTATTAATGACATTTTATCTAAATAAATTGAGAATAAACTAATAGAGTGATTTACTACTTCATCCCTTGTGCTTGAAGCTTTAGTTCATCACGAATATTTTTCATAGTATAGAGGTCTGCAATTTTCATATACTTTGCATTTTGGGGGATATCCAGTCTGATACTGTGGTAGATTTCATCTTCTCTAATTACTTTTAAGAGATGTAATGATGCATCATAATAAGAGATATATGGGTACCAACTATTACGACGGCTACTAGAAATATTTAGTGTTTTAATCTTTGAAACATTAAGCCAGTGTGCATACAAAGAACGTTTGAGCCTGATGTCTTCTCTTGAAGTGATAACCGCAATGTCTAAATAACCCCTATCCATGTCAATAACATATGTCCACTCATAGGGTGAGTTACGTTCTATATCTATGATTTTACAGCCACTTTTTTGTAGTTCTTGTTCTAAAACAAGAGGGTCAGTTGCATACTCTGATGTCAGCGATATATTCCAAGTGAACTCTGATGCATCAAGGTTTGAAGCTATTGTTACGTAACGGTAATAACCAATGTTTCGAAGGGTGTCGCCCATTATCTTTACAAAAAAGAGTGGTGTACCACTCGTTTTAAAGTTGAGTTTTAACTCTCTAGGATTAGTAAAAAAGAGTTTGAGCAGTCCATTTTCCTTGAGTGTTTGTGCAACTTTAACCGAGTTTATTCTCTGGTTTTTATAAAATGCACTCTCTGGATCAAAAATAACATTTATAAACTCACTATTTTCCCTATATGTTGCTTCATCTAAAAAACTTTTTATCTTTAAAGTAAGTTTGTTTTCAATTAAGTCTTCACCCTCTGAAAATTCTAAATCTTGAGCATCTAATAGACTAAAAATTAGGATAAATCCTAATAAAAATTTTACCATTTACGACCTCTGTTTAATTTCTTAAACTCCTCAAGGGAGATCATTTTCACAGTAGAGTTTTCATATAAAAAACGAATATCATAATATCGTGACCTCAGTTTTACTAATTCTCCGTTTACAGACATATCTATATTGTGTCCATGTCCAAAAAGTAGTAACCATTTTTTATTAGGATCTAAATCTATCTCACCTCTAAATGTTTTTTGCTTCTTTTGATTGGTTTCTACATCGATATAACCAAACCAAACCTTTGATTTTGTAAAAATTTTAAATGACTTTGCTACTTTTACAACTACCTCAGGAACTTCAATCACTTTGACTTTGGTCTTAGTAATATTATTTACTTTTGTAGTATTGAGTTCTTCTACAATTTTTACTGGTTTTATTGTTTTTTGCACCTTTTGGATAAGTGCATTATCTATTTTTTTTTCTTCACCAAAATAACCGATCTGATATCCAACTATAACTATTCCTATAACAATAAGTAAGTAAATTGCATTTCTTGTTGTTTTCTTCTCGTTTGGAACAACAAAAAGACCTTCTTCTAAACTTGTTGCATCTTTTTCATCAAAAAAAGCTATACCAGATGCTTTGAGACTTGAGAGATTTAAAGAATACTCTCTTTCTAAAATAGAGACAAATCCTAAAAACTGTACTCTTTGTAATGTAGCAAAGTTGTGTTCGAAAATGCCTTCTACATGTAATACCGGGATATGTGTATCTTCATATATTTTTTGTGCACCTAAACTCTTCAACTTTGCTAGTTCTTCACTCATTATCTCATCCTATCCATTAAAATTGCACCTGCTACACTTACATTAAGTGAGTCAAATTCGTGCTTCATTTTTATACTAACTGCACAGTCTAATTTTGAAACAATACGAGAAGTTAAACCTTCTCCTTCGCTTCCTAGAACAAGTATCTTTTTCTTATCAATACGAGTCTCTCTAATGTCCATACCACTCATATCAGCACCATATGTTGTAAATCCCGACATTTTAAAGTCATTAATTACATCATGAATGTTGTTTTCTACTGCGAATGGCATATCATACAAAGCACCTGTACTTGTTCTCATAATAGTGTCAAGTGGGAGTTGTTTTATACCACAGGCGATGATTCCATCTACTCCTAAGGCATAAGCACTACGAACTAGTGCTCCTATGTTTCCTACATCTGTCACACCAGAGAGAATGAGTACAAATTTCTTCTCTAAAAGGAAATCATATGGCTGAAGGTGAACATCATCAACTTCAGCTAAAAAACCTTGATGAGAAGCATTTTTACACATCTTTTGTGCAGCTTCATTTGGAATTCTTTTAATTTCAAATCCCATTTTCATAAGACGAGAATATTCTTTTTTCTCTAGCTCTTTTGCTAGATACAATGTTTTGATTTTGTTGGGGTATTTATTAATTAAATAATATATTGGTTGTTTTGCATAAATTAACATGTGGGTATTCTATCTAAAAAAAGTGTCAATTTAGTGAAGAAATATTATTTTTTAGGAAAAGATTATAATTCTAATAATCTTTTATAGCATAATTTACTATTTTCTCCCGTAATCTTACATATGAGTTTTGCTTGAACCTTCTTAGGAAGGTCAAGAGCGAGTATATCTTTTTCACTAATAGCGGAGTCTGCCTGCATTTGACCGGCACTAATCACCACAACCCACTCTCCACGAAAATTTCCATCAAGAGTGTTTAGGATATTTGACGGGGTACCTTTGAGATACTTCTGATACTTCTTCGTTAATTCTTTTGCTAAAAATATTTCACGAGTAGGTTCTTCTTCATTTAACTCTATAAGAAGTTTTTCTAAACGGTGTGGTGATTCATACAAAATAGTAGTAAAACCATTATGAAGAGCTTTTTGAAGTCCTGCAGCACGAGAAGCTCCTTTATGGTCTAAAAAGCCTAAAAAGAGCATTTTTGTTTCTTGGAATCCTGCTGCCACAAATGCAGTTAGTACTGCGTTTGCACCCGGCAAAACATCAAAAGCAACATCATTAGCCAAACAGTATGCTACAAGTGCTTGACCTGGATCACTAACACCTGGCATACCAGCATCACTAGCATAAACAACATTTGAGTCAAAAAAATCAGGTGATAGTTTTTCAATAAAATGTTTTTCATTATGTGAATGTAAGGAGATAAACTCTTGGTCTTCTTTAAAAGTAGTGTTGTAACGAACTTTCAGTATATTTATGAGTTTTTTTGTAACGCGAGTATCTTCGCAGAGGAGTATATCAGCATCACTAAGAAGTTCAATACTTCTTAGTGAAATGTCGCCTATGTTACCAATGGGAGTTGGAACTAGACTAAGCAAAAAAAGTTCTTGACTATTTTTTGTTATAACGAGCGTTAAACTTCTCGATTCTACCAGCTGTATCTACCATTCTCTCAGAACCTGTGAAGAATGGGTGACACTCATTACAGATGTCTATTTTAAGTGTATCTTGAACAGCTCTGTTCTCAAAAGTGTTTCCACATGCACATGTTACAGTACAAGTTACGAAGTTTGGGTGTAAATCTTTTCTCATTTTATTTGCCTTTTGTATTACGAGGTTAACGTGATACTATATATTTTTAAATCCGTATGGGTGCAGATTTTTGAACTGCAATTATATCTTAATAATTCTTAAAATTCTAATCGAATTTATAAAAGCGATTATAACTAATCATAGACTTTAACTCTTTCCCATACTCAGCACCTTTTTCAGAGTACTTATCAAGTTTTTTTACTAACTTGTATGGGTCGTTACTTCTCATTTTCTCAGTACGAAAGTCACCAAAAACTCTACCAGTCGCTAAAACTCTGTAGTAATCACGAATAGAGGCTTCAACACTTGAGTACTTTTTTACATAAATAGTTTTTTTACCGCGTTTTTCACCTGCTGCAACTCTTGGTTCGTTTTTATTAAATGACCAAACGCCAAAAAGGTTTGTAGCAACTCTTGTAAATCTAGAAGTTGCCCATGCCGACTCCATAGCCGCTTGTGCTATAGCTACACTTTTTGCATGAGGTTTCATTCTTACTAATAAGTCTTGTGGACTCTTAGCACTATATGATTTCATAAGTTTTTCTATTTTTGCATTAGTTTTACCACTATCTACTATTATTTTTGCTTCTTTATACTTAGCATTTAAATCAGAATACACCTTGTTTACTGCAGGAACCACTAGGTCACGAAAACGTTGTTTTTTAGCTTGAACAGTAATTTTTTTAGGAACTATACTCACTGTATAATCTGTATTTTCATTTACTTTTGTGCTTTGGGCAGCGTAAAGGCTAGAACTTAAAAGAAGTACTAGTGTTAGTTTGTGTAAAGTTTTTGTATTCATTTTAATTTTTCCTTGTTATTAGTAAAGAATTATAGCAAAATTTTAGAAGCTACTGCCATGACAGCAGACTCTGAACGCAGTACCATTTTAGAATCTAGTCTAAAAACTTCTTGGCTCTCTAAAAGCTCTTTCTCATTCTGCGAAAAGCCACCCTCACAACCAATAAGTACTCTCCTAAAGTCACTACTGTCTTGTAAAATATTTTGTGTAAAATCAAAAACTTTTGTATCTGGAAACTCTTCTATAAACGAAGTTATACTTTTATATGTATCAATACTCATAAATGAAGTTCGCCCACTTTGTTGCATAGAAGCTTCTATTATTCTATCATAGCGTTTGAAGTCAATTTTGAAGTTTTTTTGACTTCTATCACAGCCTATAAAAGAGATACGAGATACACCTATCTCACATAAGGATGGGAGTACTTTTTCAACTGACTTAGGATCGATGATACACCACGCCACATGCAACTCTTTACTTGGCTTAACTTCGAGAACTTCTGCACTTATAAGTTCTAAAGTAGCGACTCTTGGCTCAAGTGTTATAATCTTATACTTAAAAAGAGTTGCGACACTCTCTTTGTTTCTAAAAGATAAAATATCCCCAAGAGAGTGGCGACGTACTTTTATAAGGTACTTATGCAGTTCCCCTTTTAATGTAAGTGCTTGTTCACCTGCATTATCATCAAAGATGTATATCAAAGAAACCACATTCCAAGAGAAAGAACAAGTATGAGTATAAATTCTATCTGTAAAATAGTTCGTGCCATTGGTTTGTATGCATTAAAAGCATGCTCTTTAGTATCACTTAAGTACTTTAAAGATTTAACACGTTTGACTTCTAAAATGATGTAGATTATAGTGATAAGAATCATAATGATATTTGCAAAACTAAAGTCTAAGTGTTTAGCGGCCATCATAGTGATACCTGTAAATACAACTACACCTAAAATACTAAAAGTAAGAGGCCAAAGAACTATACTATGAAGTCTTTTGTACTTTTTTAAATCATTATTACTTATTAGTAAAAAGAGATTCATAAAAATCACTCCTAAAGTAGCAAGTGCTACGACACTATGTATGGATAATCCTAGGCTGTACATTTCATTCATATTATATTTTATTCCCTTGACTTTGTTTTTATGAAATAGTATCTAAATTAATATTATCAAAGTATAATACATTCATGATTTTTGGCAAAATACAGTATCTTAACCTTCTTCCGTTTCATGTTTTTATGAAAGCTTTTTTAAAGAACAGCTCTTCAAAAATAAGTATGGAGCATAAACGCGGTGTACCTTCTAAAATAAACAAAGACTTTCACTCTCATAGAGTAGATGCTGCGTTTATCTCAAGTATCAGTGCCAAAAGAAGTAAGTATGTAGGACTTGGAATAATTGCCAAAAAAGCAGTCAAAAGTGTTATAGTCATCCCTTCTTTAGAAAATAAAAGTGACGAGGAGTCAGCAAGTTCAAATGTTCTTGCAAATATTTTAAATGTAGAAGGTGAAGTTCTTATAGGTGATAAAGCACTTTCTTATGCACTGAGTAATGATGAGTATATCGATCTTGCAGCTATGTGGTATAAGAAATATAAACTACCCTTTGTTTTTGCCCTACTTTGTTACCATAAAGATAAAAAAGTATACCAAAAAATAGAAAAAGAGTTTTTAAAAACAAATGTGAAAATACCCCAGTACCTCTTGCAAAAAGCATCAGATGAAACAGGCATAAGTAAAAAAGATATTTTAGAATATCTAAAACTGATCTCTTACAAGTTAGATGCTAGAGCTAAACGCGGACTTATACAGTTTTATAAAAAAGCATAAAACAGTCATACTCTAAGTCTATTAGAGACTTAAAGTTTACTATGTGGTTGCTTCCAGAACTCTTCATCTGGTTCACCCTCTATATGGTCAATATAGTACTCTTCATATGTTTTTCTAATCGCATCTCTTATACGGTTTACATTCTCTTTTTGAGTTTCAATAGGCTCTTTGAGAGCACAATATTCACCCTCTGTTAGTTCTTCTTTAAAACGCTCTTCATCAAAACTTTTTCCTAAGTAAGCAGTCACAAAATGCAGGTCTCTTTCTGCATTTCCTAAACAACTTGTAGCTCCTGGTGATGGTGTCATATTAAAGATGATACCCTCACCTGTATTGATAGAAGCCTCTCCAAGCATAAGTTTTTCATCATCTTTATTTATCACCTGAGGTCGTATCCCACCAAAACCTTTTGCATAAGTAAACTGCTCTTTTGTAAGTGATGGAACAATCTTTTGCGCATCATTTAAAAAAAGTATCTTGTTTATATAAGGTACTTCAAAAAGAAAATTTCTTATAATGTAAGAGCGAATATCACTCTCTTTGAGTAATTTCCACAGTGCTTTTACTATATGCATATCCAGTCTAAGAGTTTTCCAGAAGTCCATGTAAGTACCTGGTTTAAAGCGCTCTAGTTTTGGCAACATAAGTGCAGTAGGTCCAAAACGAGTATGTCCATCAACTAAAACATCAGGATCCCCATGCAGTGCAGCAAAGGGGAGTTTTGGATTTTGAATCATATATACTTTTCCGTTGAGTAGGTGTTCTTTTGTAAGATAAAAACTTCCAGCTATAGGTAAACAGCCAAGGTTGTGGCCATAACCCATTTTATGTGCTAAAAAGAGACTATGTGCCCCTGCGTTTACAACAACAAAGTCAGCATAAAAAGTTTTTCCATTTGTGAAAACCTTATACCCACGTTTCCCGCTTCGCTCCATGACAGTAACTTCAGTATTAAAAAATATCTCTACCTCGGTGTCTGCATCTTCTTTTGCTTTTTGTATCATGTCCTCAGCCAAAACACCATAATCAACTGTTGTCCATTGTCCTCGTGTTCCTATTCCCACTATAGGTTCAGGTCTCTCTTTTCCATTAGCACCCCAAACAACCTTAGGTTCTAGTTCTTTGAGTCTATCTTTATCCCAAACTTCTAAGTAAGGAAAAAGTTCAGAAAATTCTTCATAACGATCAAGTAAAAACTCCACTTCATCTTCACCAACTCCTAGAGCCATTTTTTGATGTGAAAAGATTGCTTTGTTTTGAAGCTTATGCTGTAAACAGTAGAGTTCAACCATTTTGGCTGTTCGTTTTGTAATAGCTGCTTTTTCTAAGGTGTAGTTTGTTTCAATGTCTCCAACATGAATAGTTTGAGAGTTGCTTGTAGCTTTTGAATTAAGGGTTGCGATAGCTTCATACTTCTCTAAAATACCTATACTCTTAACATCGGTATAACGAGCTAACTCATAAGCAAGTGCTGCACCAGATATACCTGCACCTACAATTATAACTTCGAAATTACGTTGAGATTGTGACATAATAAAACCTTATAATTTTGTATTACATAATATATCACGAAAAAGGTTAACTATATATACTTTTCAACCAATCTTTCATTTTTTTCTCATAACCTATATCTTTAAGCTCTACAAATTTCATAGCTTTGGATAAATAGTTTTGTTTCACATAACCACCATAGTCATGAGGATACAAGTAGCCTTGCCCATCATTTTGTTGCAGTGCAGGTGGTATATCTAAGATATTTCCACTTCTTACTGACTCTAAAGCTGCGTTTATAGCTAAGTATGCAGAGTTCGACTTTGGTGAGCCACAAAGATATATAACTGCTTGTGCTAGAATAATTCTCGCTTCTGGAAAGCCTATCTTACTTACAGATGTTAGACATGATGCTGTAAGTGTCATCGCTTGTGGATTTGCATTTCCTATATCTTCACTCGCAAGTATTACAAGTCTACGAGCTATAAAGTCCGCACTCTCTCCACCTTCAATAAGGCGAGCCAAATAATAAATAGCTGCGTTTTCATCACTTCCACGAACTGACTTAATGAGGGCAGATATAAGATCATAATGAACACCCGCTTCACTACTTCCAGCGGCAAGAGCATTTGGACGCAAGGATTTTAGCACTTCGATAGTTATAGGTGTATCAAGGTTAGATGCAAACTCTAAGAGTTTTAGCATAGCTCGTCCATCACCACCAGAACTTGCAACTAAGTACTCTTGTGTTTGTTTATCTAAACTCAACTCGCCTACAGTACATGCTCGACTTACTAGTGTGTTTAGTGCTGTGTTTGTTATGTGTTTTAGTTCAAAAAGCATAGAACGTGAACGAATAGCAGAAGTGAGTGAGAAAAAAGGATTTTCAGTAGAAGCACCGATAATGAGTACAGAGTTGTTTTCCATAACAGGAAGTAAAACTTCTTGTTGATTTTTTGCTAAACGGTGTACTTCATCTATAAAGATCAATGGTTTTTGTAAGGCATTTTTATACTGTTCAAATATTTTTCGGAGTTGATCTATCTTGAGGCTTGTTGCATTAAACTCATAAAAGGGTAAGTCCATAGTTTTTGCAATGATTCTAGCTATAGAAGTTTTACCAGTTCCAGCAGGACCATAAAAAAAACTATGTCCTAAAGCAAACTTTTCACATAAGGTACGAAGAGGTGAACCCTCAGAACTTAAATGTTCTTGCCCTACTATCTCATCAAAACTTTTAGGTCGAAGGACTTGTGTAAAATCGAGCAAAAAAACTCGACTTTAGTTGATATTTGGTTCAGGAGTATTTACAGTTCTAGTTGGTAAAACTGGATACACTATCTCTGGTTTTCTTCCATCAAGTGTATGTAAAAATAGTTCAATTGAACTTGCATCTGCATCAGAGATATCAGTTGCTAGTTGGATTCTAGCCATCTCCACTATCGCTTCTTTAAGAGTTGTCACTTGACCATTATGAAAATATGGTGCAGTTTGAGTGATGTTTCTAAGTGTTGCTACTTTTACCATAGCATTTGCATCACCTTTAAAGTCACCAACATTTGCATACTTATACTTTGCAGTAAGACCAAGCATATTCATAGATCCACCAAGTGCTATACCTGTATGACAAGTTGTACAGCCAATGTCTATAAACTTTTTCATTCCAGCTTTCTCAGCCTTTGAGAGTGCATCTTCCTTACCGTTTAAATAATCATCAAATGCAGACGGTGTTACAAGTGTACGTTCAAAGTTTCCTATAGTATCAGCTATTAATTTATAAGTTATTTTTACATCTTTACCATACGAGAGTTGAAATCTCTCTACGTACTCTGGCATTGATGTAACAGTTGCTACAACATTTTCTTTTGTATTTGCCATCTCTGGGCCTGCTAGGATTGGACCAGCTGCTTGTGCTTCCACATCTGCCGCTCTACCATCCCAAAACTGTGCATCAAAAAAAACTGCATTATAAACAGTTGGAGAACCTAAATGATGTGGGTTAACAGTCCACTTATGACCAACTGCAGCAGCTAAACCATCATCCCCACCCGTTGCGAGGTTATGACAAGTATTACAGCTGATAAGTCCGCTCTTAGATAAACGCGGCTCAAAAAAGAGCAGTTTACCAAGCTCAGTTTTTTCTGCTGTGATAGGATTTCTCTTATCATCTATTAGTTTTAAAAGAGCAGTTTTATCTGCTGGAATCGCTACAAGTCCTGCATCTTTAGCATCTATACTTAAACTGCTTGCAAAACTCACACTTATCGTTAATGCTGTTATTATGAACTGTTTTAACATATTATCTCCGTTTATTATTTTTTACGTTTAGAGTTTGGATGTGCCTTTGAATCCCCTCTAGGCTTAGGAGCAGGTTTACCCTTGTTAAACTTTGCTTTGAACGTTGGTTTAGGTTTACTTCCTGCCATTTCACGTGCTAACTTTTCTTCTGATTTTAAAAATGTGAAAAGTGCTGAGTACTCACTACGAGTAAGAAAGCGTGTTTTCCCTTCTGGAAGATTGTTTAACTCTATCTCTGCAAAACTTACACGTTTAAGGTCAGCTATCTCAGCATCAAAGTGTGCGAAGAATCTACGAAGTTCACGGTTTTTACCCTCAGAAATCGCAACCTTAAGAGTTGAGTAGTTATGTGCATTTTTCTGGATTTGATAACCTAAGAATGGTTTAAATTGCATCGATGTAATTTTAGAGTGAGAGTGCCCACCTGCAGTTGCATCTTCTATATACATACCTTCAAGCATAGCAGTCTCCATCTCTGAAGTTACCTCGCCCTTTATCTTTATCTTGTAACGACGTTCTAAATCTGAAGTCATCAGAGCAGTTGCAACATGAGAAGCATCTGTTAAAAGAAGCACACCCTCACTTGCATAGTCTAGGCGTCCAACAGGAACAAAATGCTTAAACTCATGGCTCAGTGAATCATAAATAGTACGACGACCTTTAGGGTCAGACTTTGTTACAAGTTCGCCTTTTGGTTTGTTATAAACGATTACAGTGTATTTTTCTTGACGGCTTATCTGTTTTCCGCTCACATACACTACATCTTCTTTTTCATCAACTTGAGTCGCTGGGTTTTCTTCTATCTCACCATTTACTCGTACGTATCCATCTTGGACTACTTTGTCAGCCTCTCTACGCGAATAAGTCGAGTAGTGTGCTATAAATTTGTTTAATCTCATCATAATATTATGAAATTCCTTTTTCTATTAGCGTATGAATATGAAGCACGCCTTTTATATTTTTATTTTTATCTGTAACAACCAACAGTTGTATCTTTTTTTCTTCTATTAAAACAAGTGCATCACTTGCAAGCATGTCTGCATTTTGACAAGTCATAGGGTTGAGAGTTGCATACTTTAAGACCTCATCTTCGAGTGAAAACGAATCACTTAAAAGTGCACGACGGACATCACCATCGCTTAAAAGTCCAAGGAGTTTTGCATTTTCGTCTACGATAAGTGTAGTACCCAAACGCCCCTCGCTAATACTCAAAATCGCATCTTTAAGTTTTGCATCTTTACTTATAGTAGGTAGGTTTTCTTTTTGCATCAGGTTTGATACTTTTATAAAAAGTTTTTTACCTAAAGCCCCACCAGGATGAAAAGAAGCAAAATCACTCTTTTTAAAGTCTCTAGCTTTCATCAGACAAACTGCTAATGCATCACCAAGTGCAAGTGTTAAAGTAGTTGAAGAAGTTGGGGCTGTGTCTATTGGACAGGCCTCTTTTTCAACATTTATCTTTATAACCATATCGCTAAAAGATCCGAGTGTAGATTTTTCATCTCTGGTCATACCAATTAGCGGTACATTAAAGCGTTTTATATGAGGTAAAATCGAGCTAAGCTCTTCACTCTCACCACTATAACTAATACCTATCACTACATCACCCTCACCTATCATACCAAGGTCACCATGGAGTGCTTCAGTTGGATGGAGAAAAAAACTTGATGTTCCAGTAGAAGCGAAAGTTGCAGCCATTTTAGCCCCAATAAGTCCACTTTTTCCAACACCAGTAATGATAAGTTTACCCTTGCATTTTAAGATGACTGCAACAGCTCTGTCAAACACATCATCAATGAGCATTGCCGCATTAAAAAGTGTTTTTGCTTCGATGTTTAGAGTCTCTTGTGCAATTGTTTTATAATTCATAAATGTATTATAGCGTTTTGTCCTTGAAGTAGTTAATCTCTACTCCAAATATCTTCACTCACTATCATAGAATTCTCGTCCGAAATAAGTGTGAGTTCTCTATCATCAGTGTTACATTGCAGGTCCATTGAACGATTGCATATCTCTTCTATATCGCTAGAAAATGAAAGAAATACTACCCTTATATTTTTAAAACGTTTGAGGACTTTTTCATTTTGTTTAAACCAAGAAGTCGCCATTCCATCCTGATAGACATAAATGATAACTTTGTCCGAAGTACCTGAAGCTTTTTTTATTCGTTTTTCATCAGGTTGACCGAGTATGATAGAAAGCTCTATATCTCCACCCATAGACTTTTGCCATAGATCTGGTTCATCGTCTTGGTCTATTCCTTTTGTAAACTCTAGTGTCTCACTTGCATTCAGGATAAATGCAGTCAAACGCACCATTAAACGTAGGTCATTTTCGGAGGGGTGCTTTGCTATAACTAAAGAATGCTCAGCATAATAGTGAGTATCCATATTTGCGATGTTGATGTTTGCCTTATAAATTGTTGCTTTTGTAGCCAAGGGGAATCCTTATTTTGTATTATTTTAAGATAGCATTGAACGAATTATAATTGCATAATGTAGAACAAAAAGATTTATGAAAAAGATAAATAAAGAAGAACCACGTGAGAAGAAATTCTCTATAGCTGTTCTCTCTCTCTTGTTTGTTCTAAAGGCGATAAAGAGATGTATCACAGTCATAACTATCAAAGCAGCCACAAGAATAAGCTTCTCAGCAAGTAACTCTACAACTACAGAATTATCCCCACTTAGAAGTAATTCTAAAAGTTTGTTATTATAAATCATCACTAAACCAGAACCCAAAAGAACAGCTAATGAGACAAGTTCAAAGTAACCAAATATCGGGCCAATATGAGGATAAACAGACTTCTGTTTGGCCTTATCTAAAAGAGTAACCCCTAAAACAAACATAAATATAGAACCACCTATCCATGCAATAGCTGCAAAGAGGTGAAAGTGAATTAACCAGTTCATTATCTTCCAAACATTAAAGTGCCAAATAATATCTAAAATGTGTTAAAATACGGCACAAATATAGAAGGAACAACTATGAGAAATAATATTGGACAATATACGAATACAATTAACCCACTAATACTTGAAGACAGAATACTAACACACAACACACTTATCATTGCGGAAGTAGGCTCAGGTAAGACAAATTTAGCTTGTAGAATACGCAACTTTGCTATTGATAGTGATGTACCTACTATTTATTTTGATTTTAATAACCCTTTTGAAGAGGAGATAGAACTTCGCTACAAAGATGAGCATTTTAACTATATCAAATTTGAAGAGAGTGATGCTTTTGATGAAGAGTTTGCAAAACTTACAGCACAAAAAAAGCATATCTATATGGCTGTAAATCCAGACTACTTTTCAAACAAAAAAAATATTCAAAGTCATCTTTCAAAAACTATCGCTCAAGATGTTTTACTAAAGAACTACTACTACTTCTTTCATGACATTGACAATTTAAATGGTTTTTATACAAAATTTGAAGACTTTTTACTCTACCTATTAAGTTTTAGTCATCTTCAAAGATTCGGGTTTACATTTCTTGCACAACCTCATACTACTTTTGAGAACCAACACCTCAAACTACTTTTCACTTTCCTTTATCTTGGACGTTGTTCAAATACGAACTATTTTAACACTGCTATTATAAAAACATTAGGAAAAAATGAATTTTACTATCAGCACAGAACAGCACACCAAACTCTACTCTTTAATTCGATAAAAAGTAATATCGTTAAAATAGACGAGTATATTTTAGAAGACTAAGATGCAAAATCTCTTTGATGAAGTTGGATCTTTAGATAAACGCTCTTGCTCTGAGTTTGGACTTACTGAGGACTTACTTATGGAACATGCAGCACAAGGCATAGCTTTATACATCAAAGAAAATTTTACACAAGGTGCTAAACTCACCATCGTCTGTGGCTGTGGAAATAACGGTGCAGATGGTTTAGCCCTTGCCCGTTTACTCCATCTTTATTGTAATGTAACTCTTTATTTAACAAGAACTCCTTCCACTCAAATGGCAGAACTCCAATACAAGCGTATCCAAAATCTCAATATCACAGAATCTGAGGTTCTTTTAGAGTCTGATATTCTTGTAGATGCTATTGTTGGAACTGGTTTTAAGGGTCAATTAAAACCTGAAATGACAGCTCTAATTGAAGATATGAACAGCCTGAATGCGTTTAAAATAGCCTGTGACATTCCTTCTGGATTTGTTTTTAATGCCGATATTACTTTAACAATGGGAGGCTTAAAAAAGTCTCTTTTTTGTGACAAAGTAAAAGACCTAGTTGGAGAGATAATAGTCCTCGACTTAGGTATACACCGAGATTTATATGAAATAGAGTCTAATTGTAAACTTCTTGATGAAGCTGACTTAGAACTTCCCTACCGTACACAAGAAAATACTCATAAAGGAAGTTTTGGTCATCTTAGTATCGCCCATGGAGAAATGAGAGGAGCTAGTACAATGTCAGCTCTTGCAGCCACTCGTTTTGGCTGTGGTTTAGTGACACTTATCACTCATGATACTAACAACTCCTTTCACTACTCACTTATGAGTGCAACACAACTCCCAAAAAACACTACAGCACTATGCTGTGGTATGGGTTTAGGAAATGCTTTTAGTCAGGATGACTTAGAGACATTTTTTGATAATGGGCTTCCACTTATACTTGATGCAGACATTTTTTATATGCCTATCATTCTCAAACTACTAGAACGTGATGCCCTTGTACTCACTCCACATCCTAAAGAGTTTATATCTCTTTTAAAACTAACAAGTCTTGCCGATATATCTATAGAGGAACTGCAAACAAACCGGTTCACTTATGTAGAACTCTTTTGCGACAAATATAAAAATGTAACCCTACTCCTAAAGGGAGCAAATGTAATCATTGCAAAAGAGAGAGAAATATTTGTAAATCCTCATGGAACAGCTGCTCTAGCAAAAGGTGGAAGTGGTGATGTTTTATCTGGACTTATAGGCTCACTTTTAGCACAAGGGTACTCCCCCTTAAATGCAGCTATTCATGCTTCACTCACTCATACCAAGTTAGCAAAAAATTATACTGGTACTGATTTTTCTCTTACTCCTGATGATTTAATAGAAGAAATTGGTAATCTCTAAGAAAAAATCATTATAATTACGACAAATCAGTAATAATAAAATAAAAAATTAAATACTACAATAGGAACTATATATGGATAACATTTTAAAAATCGGAAAATATGAACTTGGCTCACGCCTAATCGTTGGAAGTGGGAAATATGACTCATTCGAGATGACAAAAGATGCAACACTTGCTTCTGGGAGTGAACTTATCACTGTTGCTGTTCGTCGTTTGAACATCACTGACCCAGACAAAGAAAACTTAAGAGATACTTTTGCTGGAACAAATGTAAAATTCTTGCCAAATAGTGCTGGGTGTGTAACTGCTGAAGAGGCAATTACAACTTTTCGTTTAACTCGCGAAGCAACTGGAATAGATCTTATCAAATTAGAAGTAATTGGTGATACTAAAAAAACTCTTTACCCTGATGTTTTAGAGACTATTAAAGCTTGTGAAGTTTTATCTAAAGAGGGTTTTACTATTATGGCTTATACTTCAGATGACCCAATCATGGCAAAACGTCTTGAAGATGCTGGTGCTCATGCTATTATGCCTCTTGCTGCTCCTATTGGTTCAGGTCTTGGTATCCAAAACCCTTACAACATCGTTTTTGTTCGTGAAGCTGTAAATCTTCCTATCATCGTTGATGCTGGAATCGGTTGTGCTTCGGATGCTGCTTATGCAATGGAGTTAGGTGCTGATGGTGTTTTAACTAACACTGCTATTGCTCAAGCACAAAACCCTATGATAATGGCTGAGGCTATGAAGTATGCAGTTTTAGCGGGTCGTAGATCTTACCTTGCTGGACGTATTCCTAAAAAGCCTTATGCTACTGCTTCAAGCCCTGTTAATGGAATGATTCAGTTCTAATGATAGCTCAAGAAGAACTGCCTATGGTAGCAATGCCTAGCATGAATGATACACATTTAGAAGATATTATCTTGATAAATCAACTCTCTGCTGCAGCACAGAGTAGAAATATTCCTGCTACAAAGATTTTTTTAGAAGAGTTAATCGAGCATAGTATGGCTCACTTTAGTGGTGAAGAAGCGATGATGAAAGAGTATAACTTTCCTCCCCTTGCTATTCATAAAGCTGAACATGACAGAGTTTTAAAAGAGTTAAATAATATTACTAGAATCTTTAGCGAGGGAGAGGGTGACTTTTCTCTTGTAACTTCTTATGTTGATGGTTCTTTAATCCCGTGGCTTTTAAACCACATAGAAACACTAGACACTGTTAGCGCAATGTTTATAGTAAACGCGACTAAATCTTAGTCGAGAGATGGGTCATCAGTAATAACTGACCCATACCTTCAAAAAACTTCTCCACTCCCATATCATCTGTTAAAAGAGCTTGTTTTAAAGCAGCTAAAAAGACTAACTGTGATTCATCCGATGCTTGCATGAAGGTGTCAATAATATACTCGAAACTAAGTGTATGTACTTTAGAGTTAACATCAAAATCCATCTCAGAGAAAATATCAATATTTTCTTCTAATAAAGTCTTCTTACACTCATCAGAGATTTTACTTATCTCTAATAGCCTCTGCATCTAACTCACCACTTTTTAGTTTCGCCATATATATGTCTAACTGTACTCTTACATCTCCACTGAGTATAAGTAGTCCCAATATATTTGGTAGTGCCATAGCGAGCATAAGCATAAAACTAAAGTCTACTAAAATTCCAGTACTCACAACAGTTGCAATCACTGAAAGACTTAAAAACATTATTTTATAGATTATCGAAAATCTAGCACCAAAAAGATATACCCAAGCACGTTCTCCATAGTATGACCATGATATCATTGTTGAAAACGCGAATAAAAATATACTTACAGATAAAACAGTAGGAAACCATGAGATTACAGTTCCATATGCTGCACTTGTTAAGGCCGCACCCTCTTTTGCCACTATAAGAGCAGTATAAGCACCATCAGGCTCATATACACCCGTGATGATGATAACCAGAGCTGTCATAGTACAGATGATAACAGTATCTATAAAAGGCTCATACAAGGCTACAAAACCTTGACGAACTGGGTACTTAGTTAAAGCTGGTGCATGAGCAACGGGGGATGAACCGATTCCAGCTTCACTAGAAAATACAGCTCTTTGAAAACCTTGAATTAAAGCACCCAAAGTACCACCATACACAGCACTTGAATTGAATACTTCTGAAAAAATAAGTGCAAATGCATCATATATTTTATCAGAGTTGGCAGCTAAAATCCAGATAGAAGCACTTAGATAAATGACTACCATAATAGGTACTAACATTTCTGTAATAGAAGCGATTCTTTGAACACCACCTATAATAACGGCTCCGGTTAAGGCTGCTAAAATGAAACCAAAGTGTAAAGGATTAGCTGCAAAATAAGGAATCTCATGAGAAATGACACTATATGCTTGAGAAACTTGGAAAATATTTCCCCCACCAATAGCACCACCAATCATTAAAAAGGCAAATACTATGGCTAGAACTTTTCCAAAACTTGGATAACCTTTTTGAGCAAGACCATGAGAGAGGTACTGCATCGCACCACCCATAATAGTTCCATCTTTTAGAAAAACTCTATGCTGTATAGAGAGAGTAACTTCCGTAAACTTCAGACTCATTCCTAAAAAACCAGCAAAAATCATCCAAAATGTAGCCCCTGGACCACCGATTGCAACAGCTAGTGCAACACCAGCTATGTTTCCTAGACCTACAGTAGCACTTAGAGCAGTAGTAAGAGCCCCAAAAGGAGATATCTGACCTTTATCATCAGCTGTACGATATTTACCTCTAATAATGTCTAATGAGTGTTTAAATACTCTTACATTAATAAACTTTGTTACAATAGTAAGATAAATACCCCCTACAATAAGCCAAATAACTAAAAATGGAAGACTCACACCATCAATAGCTCCAAAAAGTATGTCAAAAAATAAAACAGTCTCTAAAAAAGAGTTTGCAACCGAAAAAAGTTCACCCAAAATAACCCCCGTAAGATACTAATTCACCTATTGTAGCAAAGTAATTTACAATTAATGCTAAATACTCTTGACATTTTATCATTAATTGTCTATAATTCCGGCTCATTAATCAGCACTAGCTGTTCGATTTTTGTATTAGGTCGGGGTGTAGCTCAGTATGGTTAGAGTACCTGGTTTGGGACCAGGGGGCCGAAGGTTCGAGTCCTTTCACCCCGACCACCTTTAAAATATCAAGATTTATATTTACTACTTAAAATATGGTGGGATTAGCTCAGTTGGTTAGAGCACTGGTTTGTGGTGCCGGGGGTCGCGGGTTCGAATCCCGTATCCCACCCCATAATTTAATAAATATAAAACTTAATAATAAATAGTAACTAATATACAGTAGCGTTCGTGGCTCAACTGGATAGAGTTTCGGATTTCGGCTCCGAGGGTTATAGGTTCGAATCCTATCGGGCGCACCACCTTTAGAAATATGCCTCCTTAGCTCAGCTGGATAGAGCAACGCCCTTCTAAGGCGTAGGCCACTCGTTCGAATCGAGTAGGGGGCACCACTACTTTTAAAGTAGAACAAAGAATTATTAGATATAATTCGAATCTCGTTAAACAATCACATGCGGATGTGGTGAAATTGGTATACACGCCAGACTTAGGATCTGGTGCCGCAAGGCGTGGAGGTTCAAGTCCTCTCATCCGCACCA
>DDCH01000006.1 GCA_002335055.1 Sulfurimonas sp. UBA2011
GTCTGCGTTTAGTTGCCCTAGAAGAGCACATGAGAGTATTGATAATTTTATTGCGTTTTTCATTTTTGTCCTTAAATATTTATATAATTTTTTGTAGTTTTATAAAGTAGTTGTTTAAGAAACAGGAGGAGAGTTTATCTGGAGTCTAAGAGGTTTTCCACTAAGTGTACAGACACTTGAGATAGTAGAGATAATCTTTTGTAAAGATATATATGCTTGTATCGCTGCTAATGAAAAGTAGTTTTTTCCAAAACCTTTAGGTGTATGCATAGGATCTCTTAGCTTTCAATTTTCGCAATTATAGCAGAGAAAACTGATTCTATAATTATGAAATACTCTCAAACCATTGTAGTTTTTCTCGCAACCTTACAACCTCTCCAACAACAATAAGTGCTGGAGTTTCTAAACCTTTTGACTTTTGGGCAATGTCTTGGAGTGTACCTACAACCACTTTTTGCTCGGGTGAAGTGCCCTTAGAGATAACCGCGACAGGGTATTGTTTAGGTTTTCCGAGTAAGATAAGTTTTTTACAGATTGTATTGATATTTTTAAATCCCATCAAAAAGACTATAGTATCATCACTTTTTAAGTCATCCCAATTAATATTTGAGCTGTCATTATTAGCAGATATATGTCCAGTAACTACCTTAAACGCAGTAGATATACCACGATGAGTTACAGGTATGCCAGCATAAGCAGGAACACTGATAGCCGAACTAATACCTGGAATAATTTCATAAGCTACACCTTTATCTTTAAGATACAGGGCTTCTTCTCCACCACGACCAAATACAAAAGGATCACCACCTTTAAGGCGAACAACTATCTCGTGCTTAAGTGAAGCATCAAAGATAGCTTCATTAATTTCATCTTGAGGGATTGTGTGTTTGCCATCTTCTTTACCAACATATAAAAACTCACAGCCATCTTTAACTTCTTTAAGTATCTCAGCATTTGCAAGTCTGTCATAGATTATCATATCAGCTTCGCCAATCACACGAAGAGCTTTAATGGTTAGTAGGTCTAAGTCACCGGGACCAGCACCTGTTAGGTAAACTTTACTCATAAAACTTAGACTTAACCGTCGCGTTTAGTTGTTTTTCTTTTCTTCTTAGTAACTTTAGTTTGTTTTCTCGTTACTGGTACACTTGATGTATTTTTATTGTATTGACGTTCTTTTTTAGCTGGTGCACGTTTATGCTCTGCTTTGAGTTTAACTTCATCTACATCTTTACGTCTAATAGTAGGATCAGGTTCAAACCCTTCTACTGTATCTTGAGGGATTTTTTGACCTATAAGTTTTTCAATATCTCTAATATCATACTTCTCATAAATATCTATAAGACTTATAGCCTCACCTTGACGACCAGCACGACCAGTACGTCCAACACGATGCACATAGTCTTCAGGTATAGAAGGAAGTTCATAGTTTATTACATATGGTAAGTGTTCAATGTCTAGTCCACGTGAAGCGATATCAGTAGCAACAAGTACTCTAAATACACCCTCTTTGAACTGTGTTAGAGTTTTTAAACGATTTGCTTTTGTTTTATCTCCATGAAGTACACCACATTTAAGTCCATCTTTCTTGAGTTCAATAAACAACTCATCAGCACTCTTTTTTGTTCTAGTAAATACTAAAACTTGAGGATAGTTTCTTGACCCGATAAGATATGCTAAAAGTTCTGCTTTTCTAGCAGTATCAACAAGATAAGCAGTCTGATTAATTGTGTCAACAGTTGTATTTTTCTTTGCAGTCTCTATAAATGCAGGTTTTGTAAGAATTAGTTTAGAAAGTTTACGAACTTTTTCACTATATGTTGCAGAAAAAAGTAGTGTTTGGTGACGCTTTGGAAGGAGTGGATGAATTTTACGTATATCTTTTGTAAAACCCATATCTAGCATTCTATCTGCTTCATCAAGAACAAAAGCTTCTACACTTGTTAAGCTAAAACCACTATCCGTGTGTTCCATCAAGCGTCCAGGTGTTGCTATGATTATATCTACACCTTCTTTAAGTGTCTCTTTTTGTTTTGCTAAATCTTTTCCACCAACTAAAATCATGATTTTTATTTTCATATTTTTAGCATACTTTTGTAAATCTTCATAAATTTGAATACTTAACTCACGAGTAGGTGAAAGGATAACTACGCGAACACCCTTTCCCTCTAGTGGTTTACGTAAACGCTGTAGTAGTGGTAAACCAAATGCAGCAGTCTTTCCTGTACCTGTTTGAGCTGTTGCAAAAATATCACTTTTTGCCAAAACTAACGGAATAGCTCGTGTTTGCACCATAGTAGGATTTTCATAGCCTAAATCCTTGATTGCACTGAGCAGTGGTTTAATAATTCCTAGTTTTTCAAATGACATAATTTACCTTCTTTATATATATGGAATTTTACCATAGTTTTATGCTTTTTATATCTTACATTATGGTTATATTAAAGTTTAAGTTACAATTTTTATCTTTACAATATATTTACAATATGCTATAGTACTTTAAAATATTATAGTAGGCCATTAATAAATTTGAATATATTCCATAACCTTCTCCGTAGACTTTTACACACGGGGATAAGCTCAACTGATAGTGAAATATTACGACTTAAAAAGATTTCCATTAATATGGTTCCATTACTTATGGGTCCAATTGGTCTTATCTGGTCTATAATTTATTTAGCACTAGGTCAATATATTACTGCTTCAATACCTCTGTTTTACACAATTGTATCCTTACTCACTGTACTCAACTTTAGAAAAACACACAATATGATTTTTTTGCAAAAATCCCAAATGTCACTTATTTTAATACTTCCTTTTCTTCTTATGTGGTCTTTAGGTGGATTTGCTCAGAGTAGTTATGTATTTATATGGGCATTTGTTGCACCCATTATCGCACTTATCCATGACAAAGGTTCTAAGTCACTTTACTGGTTATACTCTTTTATCTCTCTTATTATTTTCTCGACTGTTATTGATTCATGGTTACATAAAACTATGAGTTTTCACTTATCACAATTGACTGTTGAAATCTTTTTGATACTCAATATAAGTGTTGCACTTTCGGGAATATACTTTTTAATTCGTTACTTTATTCAAGAAAAAGATAAAAATGCGGATACACAACTACAGATAAAGCATGATGCACTCTTAAATAGTATAAAAGCATTAGATAATAACATCTCATACCTTCAAAGTTATAAAACAAATATAGACAATAATCTTATAGTAACACGAACAGATATAAACGGTATTATCACATTTGCAAATGATAATTTTTACAATATTACAGGTTATACTGATGAAGAAATTATTGGAAAAAACCACAATATAGTAAGAAATCCTCACACACATGATGAACTTTTTGAAGAACTCTGGAAAAGAATACTTAATAAAGAAACATGGCATGGTACACTTCAAAATATAAAAAAAGATGGTACTTCATGCTGGTTAGATACAACTATCTCTCCCATTTTAAATAAGGACAAGGAAATAGTAGAGTTTATAGCTATTCGTCACGATATCACTAAACTCATTGAGCATCAAAGTGAGTTGACCGACTTACTTTATACAGATACAGGTACTGGACTTAAAAATAGAAATGCACTGATAAAAGATATTCAGACAGATATAAAACTCTCAGCAATTTTAATAAATATAGATAACTTTAGTCATATAAATAATCTTAATGGTGAAAATTTTGGTGATAAGGTACTTCTGGAGTTTAGTACATTTGTGTATGATAACTTTTGTCAAGACAATGAGATGGAATTGTACCGTTTAAGTGGAGATGAGTTTATCCTTATCTCTCCAAATAACAACCTCATAGAATCTTATCAATGTGCACAAAAAATTTTTAAACAATGTGCAGATACGAGTATACTCATTGATGAACAAGAGGTCTCGTTAAATATTACTATTGGTATTTCACTTGAAGAAAACAGACAACTTATCACCACTGCAAACATGGCAATAGTTGCAGCAAGAAAAGAGTCTATATCTATAAAAATATATACAGATAAACTCTCACTAAACGATGAGTACGAAAATAATCTAAAATGGATTAAAGAGATTAAAGATGCTATCGAAGATGATAGAATAACAATATTTTACCAGCCTATAATTGATAATAATGACCCTTCACACAAAAAATATGAAGTGCTACTTCGTCTAATTGATAAAGAAGGAAATGTTATAACACCTCACCATTTCCTAGAAATAGCAAAAAAAGCAAAACGATATAAACAACTTACAAAAATTGTACTCAATAAGGCCTTTGAAGCTTTTAAAGATAATGATTATGACTTTTCTGTAAATATCACTATTGATGATATTTTAGATGAAGATATGAATAATTATATTATAGAAACATTAAATAAGTATAATATTTCAAATCGTGTTATTTTTGAAATCGTGGAGAGTGAAAGTATAGAAAATTTTGATGCTATAGAAAAGTTTATAACGATGGTGAAATACTATGGTTGTCGTATCTCTATCGATGACTTTGGAACAGGATACTCTAACTTTGAATATCTTATGCGCCTGCAAGCTGACTATATAAAAATCGATGGTAGTATCATTAAAGAGATCACTACAAATAAACGTGCAGAACTTATAACTTCCGTAATCGTAGCCTTTGCAAAAGAGATGAATATTGAAACTATTGGTGAGTATGTTGAGACTAAAGAGATAAACGACAAACTTATTGAACTTGGAGTAAACAAATCTCAAGGCTACTACTTTGGTAAACCACAAGCTACTTTAGAAAAAAAATAGATATAATAGTAAAAACACTATATTAAGAAATACAATTATGATAAGAAAAGTCCTTAAAAAAACCACTAAAAGTGAAAAACTCAAAGCTTTTATAAAAAAGTATAAAGTACCACCAGAATTTCTCCAAGCTAATCGTAAAATGTTGAGTCGTGGTATTTTTATTGGGATATTTATAGCTTTCATTCCTATGCCTATGCAGATGGCACTTGTGCTCGCCTTCATGCCAGTCTTCCGTTTCAATGTCCCAATAGCACTTGCTATGTGTTGGCTTAGTAATCCTTTTACTATGCCTCCTATGTACTATATGGAGTATTTAACTGGATCATTTTTCTTAGGAAGTGAGATTAGTAATGTAGAGATGAGCATAGAGTGGTTCCAAAATAACATAGATGATATTTTTATCCCTTTATACCTAGGGACTTTTATTTACTCTCTTGTCGGTTCTATTAGTGCTTACTGGGCAGTAAATCACTTTTGGAAAAAGTCTGTCCATACTGCTAAAAAAAAGCATAGACATCATCGTTAAAAAGTTCTAAGACTTTTTTAGGCTCCAGATAATAAAACCCAGACCTGTCAGTAAAAATGGAATACTCAGAGCCTGACCTGTACTCATAAAAAGAAAACTTGTATCATAATCAGCCTGTTTCACTTTAACAAACTCAACAAGAAACCGTGCAGAAAAAACAAGTGTTAAAAAGATTCCAAAAAGAAGTCCAGGTTGCACTTTTGCTTTTGAAAATTTATATATAGAAAATAGTAAGATGAAAATAGCTAAATATGAAAATGCTTCATAAAGCTGTGCAGGATGGCGAGGCAGGTTATCTACTTTTGAAAATATTATTGCCCAAGAGACATCAGTAGGCACACCTACTATCTCAGAGTTCATAAAGTTACCCATACGTACTATAAATCCAAATAGTGCCGTAGGAACGATGAGTCTATCTATGAGCCATAAGAAGTTCATCTTATACTTTTTTGCACCGAAATACAAAGCAATAATGGCACCAAGTCCTCCACCATGAGAGGCAAGTCCACCCTCCCATACAGCAAAGATTTTTAAAGGATTTGATAGATAAAAACTTGGATCATAAAAGAGACAGTGCCCAAGTCTAGCACCAACTACTATACCCACGACTGTATATAAAAAAAGTGGTTCTATAGAAGTTTCACTTTTACCTTCAAGCCTAAAAGCCCACTTCATAAACTCCAAACCCAGAAGAATTGAAGTAGCAAATAAAATTCCGTACCAAAAAACAGTAATGGGGCCAAATGAAAAAGCTATAGGACTAGCATTCCAAATGAAATACTCCATTAATCTCGTAGTGCCTCTGCAATAAGTTCTATAGGGTTTTTAAAGATAGTTTTACTCTCAACACCCATAGCATTGTTTATCTGCATACGACAAGCTGAACACTCTGCAGAGACTATCTCAGCTCCAGTTTTTTCAATCATAGCAGCCTTAGGAATTCCAGCAGCTTTTGCAAAATGATATTTTTCAGTTTGCATAGTGATTCCACCAAATCCACAACAAGCATTTGAATCACTCATTTCAACTATGTTATAGTTTTGACGCACCAAGTTTCGAGGCTCTTCATGAATACCTTGCATCTTCCTTGCATGGCAAGGGTCATGGTATGTTACAAGTTTAGGTACTTTCTTTTTTGAAGCTAAAAGTGCTTCAAGTTCTGTGTGATTTTGTAACCACTCTGTCGCCATATATACCTTAGACATAATAGCTTTAGCGCGAGCTTTCCATTCTGGTTGATCATGAAAATAGTGTTCATAGTCAATCTTTAACATTGCAGAACAAGTAGCTTCTGGAACAATAATAGCCTCTACATCTTTAGAAAAACCCTCAAAGTACTCTATGTTAAACTTAGCAAGAGAATCAACAGTACTAAAATCTCCAGTAAAATAAGCAGGAGCAGAACAGCATTTTTGACTCTTTGCTAAAAAAGCATCTATTTCTAATGCTTCTAAAATTTCTAAAAGAGAATCACCAACATCTCTATAGTTATAATTAGCTAAACAGCCAATAAAGATAGCGACCTTACGTTTACCACCATTAACAATATTTTCAGGGTGTGCATTTAAGAATGAAGTCTTACGTAGACTTGGCATAAGTCTATCCGTTTTAATTATTGGTAGATTAAGATGCGAGTGCATAGAATCTATATCACCTTTTATTTTAAAACCACATGTTTGAAATGCCCAACCGAGTTTAAACGCGATATCATTTAACCAACGATATCGTAGGAGTAAAAAGAAAGCCCTCTTATACCAAGCGATACCAAACTTCTCTGCTATGTCTGAGCGAACTTGTTCTATAATCATATCTACTGGAAGGTCTTTTGGACAAACATCTACACAGTTTGTACATAAAAAGCATGACTCAAAAATATCTTTTGCATTTTGGTCTAAGTCTAAGTTTCCTTGCTTGTATGCACCTAAAAGGTCTATAAAACCACGAGGGCTTGTAACCTCATCTGGGTTTACAATATGAATTGTACAAACAGGAATACACTTCCCACATTTTATACAATCATCTTGTACCTCATCAAAACTAAATATATCTTCTATCAATTTACCCATAATTTCACCATCTTTAAAAATATTTTTACTTTATAGAATTTTACACCAAATTACTTAACTATTCCTCAAATTTTCCAGCTAAACGCTGATACACTTCTGAACTTTCAAGTAACTCTTTATGTGTTCCACTAGAGATTATCTTTCCCTTTTGCATCACAAGTATTTTATCAGCATGCTCAATTGTACTTAATCTATGTGCAATTGTTATAGTTATCTTATCTTTTGTGTACTCATCAAGTACTTTTTGTATGCGTTTTTCACTCTCGTTATCAAGAGCTGAAGTTGCCTCATCAAAAAGTAAAAGTGAAGAGTGCTTATAAATTGCTCTTGCAATTGCCACACGTTG
>DDCH01000009.1:0-103612 GCA_002335055.1 Sulfurimonas sp. UBA2011
ACTCATATACAATAAATACTATTAATGTAACAGCTTCTCAAAGCACTACACTTGACAAAAAAGATGTTACTGATTCAGTGGTAATTATCACTAAAGAGGTTCTTGAAGAAGCTAGAGTTAGTACAGTAAATGAAGCTATTAACAAATTGGGTGGTTTATCAATGACCCAAAATGGTGGAGCAGGTACAGTCGCTTCTATGTTTATTCGAGGTATGGCAACAAAACATATTCTAGTTCTAATTGATGGTGTACGATCTAATAACCCAGTTACAGGAACAACTGAGTTTTCTCAACTTATGATTTCTAATGTAATTCAGATAGAAATTATGAAAGGTTCACAGTCTGGTGTTTATGGATCTGATGCAAGTGGTGGTGTTATAAATATTATTACTTCAAAAGCAAAACTAGGACTTCATGCTCAAGCAAATGTAGAGTATGGTTCATTTAATTCTAAAAAATCATCATTACAAGTATCTTATGCTGAAGATAAATTTGATATCTTAATGGGTGTTAGTCTTGTTAATATAGCTGGTTTCTCTGCTAATGCACCTAAGCAAAGTGAATCAGAATATGGACAACGTGGTGATGACTTAGGATTAGAAAAAGATGGATATAAAAATAAATCTTTTAATATAAAATTAGGGTATAACATAAGCCAAAATGATAGAGTGTCATTGAATATTAAAACTATAAATAGTAAAGTAGATTATGATACGGGTGGAGGAATTATAACTTATACTGATTATTTAACTAATCTTCCAGTTTTAGGTGATTCGACAATACCAAATGATAAAGTATCTAATCGTTTTTATACTGTAGACTATAAACATAAAGGGGAAACTCATATAATAAATCTCAGCGAGAGTTTATCCACTTTTGAGAGAGTTACATCAGATAACAAGGGTCATAAAAAGGGTTCAGTTAATGAACTAAGAGTTGATGATAAAATAAACTATCTAGGAGATAGTTTCGTTCGTGTTGGTGCTTCTTATCAAAAATTTGAGTTAGAAGATGTAACTGCTAAGTCAGAAGTAGAGTATAGTACACAATCAGTATTCGCGACTAATTATCATAAATTTCAATTATTTGAAGGTAAGAATACAATTATTACTCAATCAATGAGATATGATAAATATGATGATTTTGAGGACTCTTTAACTGGTAAAATTGGTGTTAAACAGTTTGTAAATAATGATATATATGTAAGTGGAAATATTGGAACTGGTTATAATCTTCCAACACTGTATGAACTAACACATACTAACATCGGTTTAGAACCTGAAAAAACACTCACTTATGACATTACACTTGGTAATGATGTAGTTTCTGTTACAGGTTTTTATAATGAAGTAACAGATTTAATCGGTTATGATTACAGCTCTTGGACATACGAACAAGCAAAAGGTACAACAACATCTAAAGGTATAGAACTTGCTTATAATAATTACTTCTTTGATTTCTTAGGTGTTAATGCTCAGTACACATATGTAGAGACTGAAGATGCTGACGGTAAAGAACTTGCTCGTCGTCCAAAAGAACAAGTTGATGTAAGAGCTATGTATTATGTAAATGAAACATTAGATTTAGGTGTTAGTGCTCAGTATATTGGTGAAAGATATGATAGCGCTGATAAACAAGGTCCACAAACTGGTGAATACACTGTTGTGAATCTTGTTTCTAATGTTAAAGTAAACAACTTTGTTACAGGATATGCTAAGCTTAATAATATCACTGATGAACATTACCAACAAGTAGATGGTTATGCAACTGCCGGACGTAACTTTTATATCGGTTTGAACGCAAAATACTAACTGTTTAGCATAAAGGATAAAATATGAAAAATATTTTTATTATTCTACTTTTTATTCTTTCTTTAGAGGCAAAAGAGAGACTAGTCTCTCTAAGCCCATCCGTAACAGAGATACTTTATGCTTTAGGTGTAGGTGAAGAGATAATAGCAACTTCAAGCTACTCACTTTATCCACTTGCCGCACAAAAGCTTCCAATTATTGGGGGTTATACAAACCCTCATATAGAAAAAATTCTTAGCATGAAGCCAACACTTGTAATTGGGCATGGTTATAACCAAAATACTTTAGATAAACTACAATATTTCCACATCAAAACATTAATACTAAAATTCAAAACTATACAAAATATAAAAGATTCAATTATTACTCTTGGAAAAAGACTTAGTAGAGAAGAGACGGCAAGAAAATTAGTAGATCAAATATCAAACTCCATTGAAAAGTTTAAAAAAGCAAAAGAACCACATAGTGTGATGATAGTATATGGACTCAAAGAAGACCTGAGAAGTGGGATATACATCGCAGGAAAAGAGATTTATTTTAATGATATTATCCATCTTAGTGGTAATACTAATGCCTACACAGATGAAAGTACAGCACAACCTGTTCTAAACTATGAAAATGTTATAGCTCTTAATCCAGATCAGATAATCATACTACACTCTCATGACACTGAGCCAAATGTAGATATAAAAAAAGCACTTGCTTCTTGGTATAGTTTACCAACTCGTGCAAGTAAAAACAAAAAAATTACAATTATAGATGAAGATTATTTACACATCCCTTCTCATCGTGTAGCACTCACTATAGAAAGACTGATGGCTGTTTTAAATGATTAAACTTAAAAATATTACTTGCCGTTTTAGTAAAAAAACCATTTTAGAAGATATCTCTTTGGATATTCCTTCACACTTGAGCATATTAGGAGCAAATGGATCGGGGAAGAGTACTCTTGCTAAAATTATTTGTAATTTAGTAGACTTTGACGGTGCTGTAGTAGTAAATGATAAAGAGATTCATGAGTATACTTTAAAAGAGAGAGCAAAACTTCTTTCTTACATACCTGCAAAACTAGATGTTTATGACAGTTTTATCACTTTAGACGAGTTTGTCCTTTTAGGGCGCTATGCACATAAAAACTCACTTTTAGATTATTCTTTTACAGATAAGAAAATTGCCAAAGAATGTTTAGAATTTTTAGATATTGAGCATTTGTCATCCAATACTTTACACTCCCTAAGCTCAGGAGAGACACAACTTGCTCTCATCGCCCAAGCACTTTCTCAACAGAGTAAAATAATCATTTTTGATGAGCCGACGGCTAACTTGGATCCTCGAAATTCTAAGATAATCGCACAGCATATTAAAAGTCTACAAGAGTATCATCAGGTTATACTCATAACACATGATATAGCTTTAGCAGCATTTATAGGTGCACCTGTAGCTTTTGTGAAGAATAAAAAAGTAAGTTTATATGCAAAAGAGTTCTTTGAGAAAGAGAAACTTCAAGAGTTGTATGAAGTGAATTTTGAGAAGTTTGGAGTACAGTTTGCTTAAAGCCCTTATCTGGATTTCACTTGTAGCAATTGTCTTTGTGTCTCCTTTTTTAGGAGCAGTGAGTCTCTCTTTTAATGAACTGTTTAATGTAAGTTCCTTAGACTCACTAATCTTTTTTGACCTGCGTTTGCCTCGCCTTTTTTTTACACTATTTGCAGGAGCTATTTTAGCATTATCTGGTCTTCTATTTCAAACACTCTTTAGAAATGCCCTGATGACACCCTATACTTTAGGTATCTCAAGTGGGGCAGTTTTAGGAGCAGGAATTGCTATAAAACTTGGACTAACCTCTCTTTTATTTGGCATTACTGCTATCTCTCTTTTTGGATTTTCAGGGGCGATACTTACAGTCTTTTTACTTGTTTATCTCTCACAATTTTTAAGAAGTTCTCAGCATGAGTCCCTGTTACTTTTAGGAATAGCACTCTCACTCTTTTATACATCTGCTTTAATGGTCGTTTTTTATCTGGGAAGTAGTGTTCAAAATGATGTGCTCATTCGTTTTACTATGGGTTCTCTCTCTATCATTGGTTGGCAACATCCTATACTACTTGGATTGATGGCATTTATTTTAATACTAACTATTTATATTTATCGTTATGAATTGCAGCTCTTGAGCATATCTGATGAAGGTGCTCAGCTCAGGGGAGTCAATACAAAAAAAGTAACTTTAATACTATTAGTTGTATCTTCACTTGCCATCGGAATTTTGGTTAGTATAAGTGGACCTATTGGTTTTATTGGGCTTGTTGTTCCTCATATTGTCATCAAACTCTACCCCCTAACAGTTGAAAAACGCATATTTAAAACAGCACTTTTTGGGGCACTTTTTTTAGTTTTTTGTGATACACTCTCACGTTTAATTCAAACACAGAGTGAACTTCCTATTGGTATACTTACAGCTATTATCGGTGGTCCATTTTTTATTTATTTAATTATTTTAAGAAGCTCTAAATAACAAGGAATTTATGATCCGAAGAATATTCACTTATGCCATATTTATTGCATACTTTACACTAAATACTTCAGCATATGCACAAACTGCTATGGAAATTAATTGTATCCCTATAGAGAGGGTATACTCTTCTAAAAAAGCTATTGACGGTATTTCAAAAATTGAAAATCAAGAAGTTTCAAATGTCAATAACTTTAAAAGTATGTTTTTAGATGCAGAAGTTAGTGGTCAAGTAAAAATAATGTATGGTGATTACAACTATAAAAATAAAAACGACACTTATGCAACTGCGATAGGTGGCATAATAAAATATGAGTTAGCCTCTTTAAATGGTTTTAATGCAGGAGGAGCAATTTATACTTCACATGATGTTTCTTTTGCAACAGGAACTGGAATAAATCAAAATAGTGAAGCCTCTTCTCAGTCAGGTTCTTACACTGAGATAGCAGAAGCATATATAAACTATAAGTATAAAGATTTTAACTTTAGAGCAGGTCGTCAACTACTAGCAACACCCTTAGCCGATAACGATGATCAGCGTATGATTCAGAACACTTTTGAGGCTTATGTAGCGACTTTTAACATAAATGGTTTTGAAATCATGGCGGGTAGTATTCAAAATTGGCAAGGTTTTGATACTGGGCTTGAGACACCTTGGGCTAAAGCAGGTGAGAATGGAACATACTTTGGTGGTGTGACCTATGATGATGGAGTAGCACTTAACCTTTGGTACTACAATATAACAGGCAATACAAATGCTTTTTATTTTGATGGAGGGTTTGAGTACTCCCTTAGTGAGGATATCGTCCTACATACAGTAGTACAGTTTTTAGATGAAAGTGAGTTAAACCAAAGCGGTACTGAGGCAATTATTTATGGTGGACTTTTTGAGCTAACAGTTTATGGTATAGGTTTTAACATTGCATATGATAAAGCACTGATAAATAAAAATAAATCAAGTTTTACTGGAACAGGTGGAGGAGCACTTTTTACCAATATGGACACGATAGGTCTTGATAATCTTGCGAACAGTTCTGATGCTGAAGCCATAGTTTATGGTATTGTATATAGTGTGAATGACTTTGAATTTTTATATGCTTGTGGGGACTTCTTAAGTAAAAGTGAACATGTAAAAGAACAAAATATCGGCATGGAGTATAATTTAAATGATGAGTTTTTAGTCACTGGTGTTTATATGATGCAAGAGGATTTAAAACAAGATACTAAAACTGACTTTGATTTTGATAGATTTCAGCTCATAGTAAATTATAACTTCTAATGTTTGAAAACTATTGCCTTGAAATACTCTATGAAGATGAGTATCTTGTAGCCATAAATAAACCTACAGGACTTTTAGTGCATAAGTCGATGATAGATAAACATGAGATATATTTTGCAATGAAGATACTTCGTGATCAGATAGGCAAGTGGGTTTATCCTATTCATAGGCTTGATAAACCCACATCAGGTGTTCTTCTCTTTGCACTTGATTCTTTTACAGCAAAACTGATGGGGGAACAGTTCTCTTCCCATACTATCGAGAAAATATATATTGCTATTGGACGAGGATATGTAGAGAAAGAGGGTGTGATAGAACATGCACTTCTTGAAAAACTCGATAAAATCAGTGACAGAGATAAGAGTGCAGATAAAGAAGCTAAAGAGGCTGTAACTGAGTTTAGGTGTTTAGGACAAATTGAGATAGATGCAAGTGTAGGAAGATACGATACTGTCCGTTACTCACTTGTAGAACTTAAACCGCATACAGGCAGGAAACATCAACTTCGTCGTCATATGAAACATATAAACCATCATCTCTTAGGTGATACAAAGTATGGAAGAGGGGAACATAATAAGTTTGTGAGAGAGAAGTATGATATGAATAGACTTATGCTTCATGCAATAAGTCTAAGAGTGAAACATCCTTACACCGAGAAAGAGCTTTTTATTAAAGCCCCACTCGATGAGGTGTTTAAAAGAATGTTAAAAGAATTTAACTTTTTTATTTAAAGCATGTAGCTTGATTTTGTTATAATACGTAAAACTTGTTAGTAAAAAATAATAAAAAGAGAATATATGAGTGAAATAAAAGAGATATACCTACATAACTATAAAAAACCAGCCTTTAGTATAAAGAAGATAAACCTAAAATTTGAGTTGTTTGAACAGTACTCATTAGTGACTTCAACAATGCAGATTCAAAAAAACGAGTCTGATGAGAAGCATTTAAGACTTGATAGTATTGATTTAGAGTTAGTATCTCTTTACATTAATGATTTGAGAGTAGATGAGAGTCGTTATATTATAGAGGATGAGAGTTTAACTATACTTAATGTTCCAGCTACTTTTACTATAAAAATAAACAATAAAATTTACCCGCAAAATAACACAGAACTAGAAGGACTTTATAAGTCAGGTGATATCTTTTGTACTCAAAACGAGCCAGAAGGTTTTCGCCGTATCACTCCATACCTAGACCGTCCAGATGTAATGAGTGTTTTTACAACAACAGTGATAGCCGATAAGAATAAATACCCTGTACTTTTAAGTAATGGTAATAAAAAAGAGTCACTTGAGACTACTGATGGACGACACTCTGTTACTTGGTTCGATCCACATAAAAAACCTTCTTACCTTTTTGCACTTGTTGCAGGAGACTTAGGTAGTATCAATGATACATTTGTAACAGCAACTGGAGAGAATGTAGAACTAAATATCTACTGTGACAAAGGAAACGAGGCTAAATGTGATCATGCAATGAAGTCTCTTAAAGAAGCGATGACATGGGATGAAGAAAAATATGGCCGTGAGTATGACTTAGAGATATACAACATTGTAGCTGTAGATAGTTTTAATATGGGAGCGATGGAGAACAAAGGTCTTAATATCTTTAACTCTGCATATGTTTTAGCAGATACAGATACAGCGAGTGATGTTAACTTTATGGGCATACAGTCTGTTATCGCACATGAGTACTTTCATAACTGGACAGGAAACCGTATCACTTGTAGGGATTGGTTTCAACTCACACTAAAAGAAGGACTCACAGTTTTTCGTGACCAATGTTTCTCTGCTGACTTAAACTCAAAAGAAGTACAACGTATAGAAGATGTAAAGTCTCTTCGTGAACGCCAGTTCGTAGAAGATGCTTCTCCAACTTCACACCCAATACAGCCAAAGTCTTACATAAGCATGAATAATTTTTATACGGCAACTGTGTATGAAAAAGGTGCAGAAGTGATACGAATGATTCACACTCTTTTAGGTGAAGAGAACTACAGAAAAGCGACTGACCTATACTTTAAGAGTTTTGATGGACAAGCTGTAACTACTGATGATTTTCTGTGGGCTATGAGTGAAGCGAGTGGAGTTGACCTGACTGCATTTAAAAACTGGTATCATCAGAGTGGTACACCAAAACTTGCTGTTAGTGAAAACTTCACTAAGGGAACTTACTCTTTAACACTTACTCAGACTGTTCCAAACACAGTAGATGGTAAAGAGCAAAAAGCTTTTTACTATCCTTTAAAGATAGCTCTGCTTGATGCTAAGGGTAAAGAACTTGTCAATGAGATGCTTACCATTTCAAAAGATACAGAGACTTTTGTTTATAAAGACTTAGAAAAAAAACCAGTGCTTTCTATTAACAGAGATTTTACAGCTCCTATCATCATAGAACAAGAGAATGTAGACTTTGCATTTTTAATACAACATGATACAAACAGTTTCATAAAGTACGAGGCTGCACAATCTTTTGCAGTAGAGACAATAGAGGCAATGATACAAGGCTCCCAAATAAATCCTGCGTTTACAGAGTCTTTTGGAAAGTTACTCTCTTTAGACATAGACCTTTCATACAAGGCATTACTTTTAGAACTTCCATCCGTTTCTACGCTTATGCAAAGACAAGAGGAAGTGGATTTTGAGCCTATTTATGAAGCAAAAGAAAAATTAACAAAACATTTAGCTCTCGTCTACGAAGAAAAACTTCTTTCACTTTATGCAGAGTCTCACCAAACAGATGCTGAGTTAGATAGCCTAAGTATGGGTAAACGTAGCCTTAAAAACAGAGTACTTCGTATCCTTTGTGGTAATGAAACACAGGCTCTAGCCGAGCTGACGAGAAAACAGTACGAAGAGTCACAAAGTATGGGTGATAGAGTAGTAGCACTTGATATACTTGAAAACTCTCATCCTGAGTTTGCTCAGGTAGCACATGCTAACTTTTACTCTAAGTATAAAGACCAAACTCTTGTTATGAACAAGTACTTCGCTATTCTTGCATCATCACATAGAGAAGGAACACTCGACCGAGTTCAAGCTCTTCAAAATGATGAGGTTTATGATGAGAAAGTGCCAAACTTAGTGCGCTCACTCATAGGCGTATTTGCAAGAAACTATAAACACTTTCATGCAAAAGATGGATATGGTTACTCTTTTGTATGCGAAAAAATCATAGAGATAGATAAGATAAATGCACAGATGGCTTCAGGCCTTGCAGGTGCTTTTAAAATCTATACTAGAATGAATGCGCAAAATAAAGCACTTATGAAAAAAGAGTTAGAGAAAATTGCAGCTACTAAAGGACTCTCAAAAAATACTTTTGAGATAATCAATAAAATTTTAAAATAAAGAGTAAAGAACTAGTAAATACTAGTTCTTTAGTTTAGAATGTGATGGGTATAAAACTTTTCCAGAGGGAACCACTAAAGATGAGTTTTTAAGATGTACATCTTGGTCATCAAAGAAAATATGGGCTTTAAAAGACTTTAGAATTTTACTCTTCTCTAAACCACCTAAGAAAAAAGCCTCATCTACATAAACACCCCAATGTCTCAAAGTTTTTATAACACGGAGGTCAGAAGGTGCATTTCGTGCGGTAACAATGGCGATACGAATAGGGGAAAACTCCATCTTCATAGGAAGTCTTTCTTGGAGTTTAGCTAGTTTGATGAGAAACGCAGCAAAGGGCCCTTCTTTCATAGGTGTATTTTGCTCTTTTGTTTCATTTTCATGAAAAGCTTCTAAGCCTTCTTCTTTATATACAAGCTCACTGCTTTCATCAAAAAGTACTGCATCCCCATCAAATGCAATACGGACTTGTTCATCATCTGTAGTGTCAGGCTTGTATGAAGGTGGTATGTTTAAAACAGCAGAGGCACAAACAGCACTATCTATAACCTTTTGTGCATCACTCTCATTTGTTGTAAGAAAAAGGTCAACATCAAAGGCTTCAAGGTAATCAGCACTAGACTCTCCCGCAGTAAACGCTGAGCGAGTAACATTTAGTCCGAGTTCACGGATAGTATTTAAAACTTGAACACCGGTATCAGGAGAGTTTCTTGACATGATGACAACTTCAACAAGTGGTGGCTCTCCCTTTTTTTGGTAACGGTTTAGGTTGAGTAGGGCTTTAACTAGTGGAAAACCGATACCCTCGCTTAGTACTACATCTTCGTTTTTAAGCATAAATGCACGATAAATTTCAATGGCAGTATCAGGATGTTTGAGAACTTCTTTTTTGTAGAGCTTATCAGCTTCACTTAGATCAAAAAGGGCAGTAGCAGAGATGCCTATAACGAGTGTTTTATCGAGTGTGTAAGCCAAATATATATCCTTATAATGTACTCTAAAAAAAGTACTTAATATTATACATTACAAATATAGTTTTGTAAAGAAAGGAGTTTTGAGTTTCGTATCTTGACCTTCATAAGTTACTTCTAGATTACCAGAGACTAAAACCATTCTCTTGGCTGAAGTATGGCAATGAGTTGGAATTTTAAAGTCAGTAGGTACTTTAAAAATATATCTCAGTTTAGTTTTACTGGGTCACCATTGTTTAATTTATATAATGTTCATCCGCAGTGATATGAGCTTTTACTGCGATAATTTTTTAGGTGTTTATATATAAAGTTGTTTATGCGATAGTATGTGCCACAAATTTTCCCTTATGAGACTGTGCAACAACATTTACCCTTACTTTTATATCATTTTTATAAAATAGTTCTGTAGAAATAGCAGATGAATTTACTTGTTTGATAATCTCATCTACCGAGTGTAGTTTTAAAATATCTTCTGAACAATCTATTATAAAATGGGGCATAGTTTCCTGCTTCATGTGAGTTGTTTTGGTGCTAGCTAATGCTTTAGTTAAGCACAGTATATCAAATGAAAACAATATATGATAAATCAAGGAAGAGTAAAGGAGTATTATTTGTCGCAAATAGCATTAAACAACATAAGCTTGCTTAAGTGAAAATGGCTATAAATAATAGTAGTATTGCATTACTAAAGACTAGGAAGACTGATGGCTTATTTCGTTTACATACTTAAATGCAGTGATGATACTTTGTACACGGGAATCACTACGGATTTAAAACGGAGGGTAGATGAACATAACAACTCAGATAAGGGTGCTAAGTACACAAAACTTCGTCGTCCTGTTTCACTTATGTATAGTGAAACGAGTGAAGATAGAAGTTCTGCATCTAAACGCGAGTATGTCATCAAAAAACTAAATAGAAAAGCAAAACTGGAGCTTATAAATGTTTAAAATATATGTAGATGGTGATGCATTTCCAAACCTTCTAAAACCAATACTACTCAAACAAATTGAGCGTTTAGGTATAGAAACAATAGCCGTAGCAAACAAAAAAATAAGTCTCGGTAAAAGTAAATATGTCTCATACATGATAGTGGAAGCCGGAGCAGATGAAGCAGACCATAAGATAGTGGAAATGGTAGAAGAGGGTGATATGGTGATAACTGCAGACATACCACTAGCAGACAGAATCATAAGTAAAAATGCTCATGCGATTGACCATAGGGGTGAGTTGTATAGTGTTGATAATATCAAACAATATTTAGCGATGCGAAACTTGATGGAAAAAATTCGTGAGAGTGGAGAGATAACTAAGGGGCCTAAAGCTTTTGGAGTAAAAGATGTAGAATCTTTTGCAAATCAGCTCAATGCTTTTTTAGGCCGAAAATTCTAGAGTAGGAGTTTGCTGCTCCTCTCCTGACTTTGCATAATCTCTATTATAGTACTTAAATGATATAATTTCTTTAATAAAAATATCAGGACAATAGTATAATGATGCAATTTGAACTTAAAGACGAGTATATAGAACTTTTTAAACTTATAAAAGTACTAGATTTAGTAGACAGTGGTGCTCAAGCAAAAATGATAGTTTCAGATGGTTATGTTTTAAGAAATGGCGAACCAGAGTTACGTAAACGTGCAAAAATAGTTGCAGGCGATTATCTAGTCATCGGTGGTGATGTAGAGATTGATGTAGTGGCTGGAAAAGAATAATTAAAGCTCTTGAAATTATAGCAAACGAAAAACGATTAGCTCTAATTGAGAAGTTTGCTGGTAAAGAGACTATAGAAGAGTTAGATAAGGCTATATCTGAAGTCCTGGCTAATGGCTCTGATTCTCTTAAGCTGATAACAGAGTTTTTTGCACTACTTGACACACCTAAATCAGATGAAGAAAATATTTTACCTGAGTACACAACAGGAAAGAGAAAAGTTAGTATCGTTAAAACTACACAAGAGTTAGAGTTGGCGATAAGGTCACTTAAAAAGACAAAACTTATTGGTTTTGATAGTGAACAAAAACCTACCTTTAAAAAAGGTGAAAAAGCAAATAAAATTTCACTTATCCAACTCGCAAATACAGATGTATGTTACCTCGTCCAAGTACTACAAATAAAAGATATTAGCCCACTTTTAGACTTTATCAGAGATAGAAACTTTGTGAAAATAGGGATAAATTTAGTAGGTGATAAAAAAGCCCTCTATGATGAGTATAAAATCCATATGAAAGGCACACTAGACCTTGATGGTGTTTTAACAAAACTTACATCAAAAAACAGTATAGGTGCCAAAAAAGTAGCTAAAGTTTTCCTCAACAAAAACTTACTAAAATCAAAAAAAATGAGTGTATCTAACTGGGAAGCCAAGGAATTATCTTCAAACCAGATTAAGTATGCTGCAGAAGATGCTACTGTCGTATATGACACTATTTTACATCTTCTAAATGCATACCCATTTGTTCTAAAAGCAATGCCACAATGGTTTGAAGTGAACTATAACAATGGTGAGTACGATACTTAATAGTGAAGTGTCGTTTTAGATAAAAAACGAACTAATCAGCCCAATAAGTCCACCAAAAACACCACCCCAAACTACTAACCAGTCAAGATGCTCTTTTATGAGCTTTTGAACCATCTCTTTTACGAGTTCTGGTGTCAGTTCATTTAAACGCGAGTCGATTACTGCCTCTATTGAGTTTAGCATATCATCGTTAAGTGAAGAGCTTTGTAGGTGCTTTTGCATAGTGTTATTAAATGCAGAAGAGTTTACAATTTTTATAACAGCGGCTCTCATCTTAGTTGAAAATGGCTCTCTTAAGTTTTCTAAGGCAGCTTCTCCACCAAACATACCAAGCATACCACCAAATGATGACTCCATAACAGTTTTAGAAAGAGCATCAAATGCAGGAGAAAAGTCTGTTTCTTCTATGATAGGTTCAAGGTTGATTTTTTGCTCTTCATTTGCAAAGAAGTTATCTAGTTGTTCTTTGGTGAAAAACTCACTCATCATAAGGTTTTTGATAGACTCTTTAAAGGCTTCAAAACGCAGAGGAATAACACCTGATCCATAAAGAAAAGGCACTTTTTCAAAGAGCATATGAATAGCAAGTTGATTTGTAAGTGCACCTGAGAGGGCAAAGAGACCCGTAAAAAGTAGGGCATTATGTAACTCTAAAAGGACAAACGAGAGTCCTATAAGAATGATGGCCGTGATGTTTGTAATAAGACTTTTGCTGATAGACATAGTGACTCCGTAGTTAACTCAAATAACTTTTTTGTAAGTATATCAAAAGATTATTCACATAAAATTATACCAACATCTTCGAGTGTAGTAAGTAAATCAGAAGTATTTAACTTTTTATAATTGTCTAATATTTTCTTTTATTACTGTGTCAGACTTTGTAAGAAGCATTAACACTACACCTAAAAAGACTATAAATGCAGTGAGGTAAAGTGTTGTGTCAAAGTTACCAAAGTGGGCGATAAGTGCTACACTGTACAGTGGTGCGATGACTTGACCTATACCGTATGCAGCTGTCATTGAACCCATAAGTATAACGGGGTTATGTTTAGATATCTGTCCACCTATATTCATAAAAAGTGCGACAAGACCGATAAAAGTACTTCCATAAAGAGCGGCACTTAAAAGGTTTACATATATGTTTGTGCTCAGTGTTGGTAGCAGTATGCCTATGACTTGAAGTGAAAGTGCGAAGATAATGACATCTACACTATTAAATCTATGAGCTAAACGCATCCAGAGTATGGAGGATGGGACTCCCGCTATACCTACTATAAGCCATGCAAGATTTCCTTTTCCCTCTAGACCTTTTAGGGAGTTTACTATCTCTGGTAAAAAAGTACCTTGCACCACAAATCCTACTCCCTCAGTTAAGTAAGCAAGGATGAGTAAAATTACATAGGGCGAAAAAATAGACTTGTTACTCTCTTTTTGTAGGGCTGCTTTATGTACTTCTTTGTCAAATGATAAAATATGAAAGATATAAAAAGAAAAAATAAAGGCCATAAACGCGAGTACTAACCAAGCCTCTTCCCATGAGTTGTTCTCTACCACCATCTGTGATACTAACTCACTAGTAATGATGGCAAAACCAATACCACTAAAATGAATACCCATAGCCTTTGTTTTAAACTCTAGGTTTAACTTGAGCATAACTAATGAAGCACCTACTAGAAGTATCATAGCAGAACCAAATCCAGCTAAAACACGGGAGACAATCCATAAAATTTCACTATGGGTAGTTCCTAGGATTAGTGCAGTTAATATACTCAAAATAATACCTAAACGGAAATAAAAAACTTTTTTTTGTATGTTTTTGAGTGAAACAGAAAAAAGTGCACCAGATAAATAACCAAAAAAGTTGAGTGAGGCTAAAATACCAGCCTGAGTGACAGAGAGATAATCTTGGAGCATTGATGGTAAAAGTGAAGTAAATGCGAAGCGTGCAACTCCAACACCAATGATAATAGAGAGAATACCTGCGAGAAGTATGTTTGCATTTGAGTTTTTATTTAATAAGGAGAAGATAGAGTATACCCCAAAGTAAAAATATTAAAAAGCCTAAAATAGTAAAAACTATAATAAGCCTTAGTATAAAGTGGTATAAGAATTTTACAAAAGGAGGTATTTTCATAACTACTTTTTGTAAGGGTGAACTTTTATCTTAAGTCCCTTTATCGCATACTCCATACCACCTAAAATATTAGTAACATCATAGTTTAGTTTTTGTGACATCCAAGAAGCTATAATTGATGTTCTGCTGCCTGTACGGCAGATGATTGCAAAGGGTTTACTTGTGTCAACTTTAGCATTTAACTCTGTTAAAAAAGCATTAATGTCATATTTCCCTTTTTCGTCATAAAACTCTATGGGTATTGCCTCTTTTAAAATACCTTCATTTTTCCACTCGCCAATGCTTCTTACATCCACGATAGGAAGGTCAGAGTTTAGCATTTCTTGTGTTAAGTACGAGTTTGTAAGTTCTGAAAAAAGTGAAGCAGATAAAAGCATTAATAATAAAATAATTTTTTTCAATTTTTCTCCAAAATGTGTTAGAGTTTAGGTACTTGTTAAACCATAAGGAGTAATGCAAGTAAGCTCTTGTATAATTATATCAATAATATCTAAATAGGAATACAATGGCAGCATCTGTAAAAGCGATAAACAATGCAAATAGACTCAGATACATAAGAGCATTAGAGCGTTTTCATAAGAGTATGATTTCATTTTTACTCAACACACCTGAGCTCACTCATAAAAGTCTTAACAAAAAAATAGACAACTCTTTAAAACTTCTCAAGCGTATTGATGAGATAGACCTATACAAGGGTGAGTTAAAAGACCTGCAAACTCTTGTGAAAAAAATGATAGGCTATAAAGACTGTGAAGATGATATAGATAGTATAAAAGAGGCTATTCTTTATGCTTCAAATCAGTTAGATAAGAGTAAAAATGCAAAACGCTATAAAAAAGACAAACATGCTAACTCAATGTTTGATGACTGGGAAACATAAAATAAAATGCTTAGACTCCTTCTTCTAGAAGATGATATCATCCTTGGTGATACTCTTTTTGAATTAAAAGTGCAATAGTCCTCACTAAGGTACTGCTTTTAGCACTTTTTGCCATTATTAGTTTTTTTCTCTCTAGTCGTGTACTGAGACCTATGCAAGAAGAAACAATGATAATAAACAAGAAGGACATGTCAAAGTATATACTAAAGGTAAAACACTTTATATACAAGATACTGGTGTAGGAATACAAAAACTCCAAAATATTTTTAAAAGAAATTATACAGAGTAAATAAGTGGACATGGGATAGGGCTTGATATAGTTAAACAATTGTGTGATTTAATGGATATAAATATTTCAGTCTCTTCTGTAGTAGGTGAAGGGACACTTATAGTTATAAGGTTTTAAAAACTATAAGTTATTATGTACTATGAACTCCTAGAGAAGGAGTCCATTTATCCCATCTGTACAGAATCAATCTCGCCTTTAAATTCTTCAATAGAAAAAGTCACTTGATTCGCAACTGACTCAGGTGTATTTCTTCTGAGTGCTGAATCTCTTAAACGAATTTTACGTGTAGGTTTGTTGTAGTCACCTATGACATATGTTACCATGATGTAAGGATCGGAATGAATATCGCAGTTTGAAACTGTTGATTCAACATCAGGTATACAATAGTCAATTTCAATATCAGGATCCACCATTGATTTGTTAACAAGTTCTATAACTTGTTTAAGTCTGTCATTGAGGTCTTCTTTTGCTCCTTCAATTTCTGTTGGGTCATTTAGAAGTGCTAGAATTCTTTCTACTTTTTCTTTAATTTCCTTTTCGCCAACATTTATTGCATCATCGGTATCATTGAGAAGTGTAACAACTTCTTCAAGTTTTTCTTTTATTACGCGGTCCATAATAATTCTCCTAAAATAATTTAATTAGTTAAACATATATATACTCTGTACTATATACCAGAACTGTAGAAAATCTAGTACTGGCTATAACAATTGTTACTTAGCCTAATCTTTATAGGGATAGGCTTTGTAAATATTTTTATCCCATTCTAATATCGTCAGCTTCTTCTTTGAAGACTTCGATAGCTTGAAGGATATGAAGTGTTAAGTCTGCAGGTGAACTTTGAAGAGCTGTTTTCCCTAAACTTACTTTACGGGTCCGTGTTGTGTACTGATCTTCGCTATAAGTCAGTAATATATGTGGTTCACCACCCATATCACAACTTGTTGCATCTGTTACTAAATCAGGCATACAATATTCAACATCTACCTCAAGATCAATCATCGCTTTGTCAACAAGTGCTTTAATCTCTTTCATTCTGTTTCTTAGTGCAACTTTTTCATCAGCAAGTTTACCTGGGTTGGATAATAAAGATAAAACTTTTTCAAGTTTCTCTTTAACTTCTTTATCTAATACAACAGCCTCGGAGTCATTGAGAAGTGTTACCACTTCTTCCAGTCTCTCTTTAATTTCAGTTCTCATAATGATTCTCCTAAATTTAAAATAGCCAGTATAGAAATCTCTATCTGTGCTTGTCACAATTCTATCATAAAAAAACTCAAAATACAGCAAAGAATTATAATAAATTCTAATTTTATATTTATATTCTAAAAGTATATTAGTTTGGAATTTTAAAAAACTAAAAGTAATATCCATGTTTTATCATTGTGCTGATGGCATTAGTAAAAGGCTTTTTACTTTTTATACTTGTATTTAGGTAATCAATGACTCCAAGGTTAACAACGAGAGTATCTCTGACATCATACTGCCAGTTGTGACCAAAACATACTAAGAAGTACAGTCGCATTGAGTGTGTCGTTTTACATGGAGTGCATTACCCCAATTGCAGCTGTGTTCTGTAAGTATTAAGAGTATCTTAGTTGTAGTTGTTTTGGCTTGGTTAAACCCTGACTACTCTATGCCTACATATCTGTAGTTGGCTTTAAAGCTTAGCTTTCAGAAAATAGTATAAGCACTTTGCTTTTGTTTTTTTTTAGATTATTAGTGATGGATATCCCCATCTCTTTAAGTATTGGATCAAGTGACATGATTGAATTATATGCACGTGACTTATAAAGAATATGATCAATTTTTGCAAGAACGATAAAGATACTATTTTCCATATTTAGTGCAAGTAGGTTGGCTAACTCTTCAACACTTGCATTATTTATAGCCATAGTGATTAGGTAGTTCATCTTCTTTTGGATACTCATGTTTTGAAACATATAAATTTCTTAGGGTATGGATTGAATTCTCTAAATTAAAATTATAAGCTTTATGTAAGGTCTGTTTTCTTAAATGATAGAGACAAAGCATAACAACATTGTGATACAATATATGATATTTAATTTATTTAGGAATACCATTATGTCAATTGCAAGAGATAAAATAAAAAAATTTAAAAAACATGGTTGTCCAGAAGACGATGTATTCTACCAGGCGATGGAAGAGGTTATCTGCTCTATAGCACCACTCTTAGAGTCTGACACTAAGTATAAAAAACATGCAATACTGGAACGTTTAGTTGTGCCAGATAGAACAATAAAGTTTAAAGTAACATGGTTAGATGATAATAATGAAATACAAGTAAATACTGGTTTTCGTGTGCAGTTTAACAATGCACTAGGGCCCTATAAAGGTGGTCTGCGTTTTCATCCAACTGTAAACGAGGGTATACTAAAGTTCTTAGGTTTTGAGCAGATTTTAAAAAACTCTCTAACAGGACTTCCTATAGGTGGTGGTAAGGGTGGAAGTAACTTTGACCCTAAGGGTAAAAGTGATTTTGAGATTATGAAGTTTTGCTCTGCATTTATGACGGAGCTTCACAAGTACATAGGTCCGCGTATAGATGTTCCAGCTGGGGATATTGGGGTAGGTGGAAAGGAGATAGGTTTTCTTTTCGGTGAGTATAAAAAGATTACTTCATCATATGAAGGAGTACTCACAGGAAAACCTTTTGTATTTGGTGGTTCACTTATGCGTCCAGAAGCTACAGGTTATGGTGCTATTTACTTTACACAGCAGATGCTTGAAATAGAAGGAAAAGAGTCTCTTGAGGGTAAAATATGTACTGTGAGTGGGGCGGGAAATGTTGCACTTCATGCCATAGAAAAACTTCAGCAAATTGGTGCAATACCTGTAAGCTGTACAGACTCAAAAGGTACAATATATGATCCTCGAGGGGTTGATTTAGTACTTTTAAAAGAGCTTAAAATGGAATGCCATGCTTCTTTAAAAGAATATATTATAACCCATGAAAGTGCTCAGTATATAGCAGTTTCAGACTACCCAGAAAATGCACATGCAGTTTGGGATATTCCATGTTATGCTGCATTTCCTTGTGCTACAGAAAATGAGTTAAATGAAATAGATGCACAAAATTTAATTACTAATGGTTGTGAGAGTGTAACTGAAGGTGCGAATATGCCCTCAACTCCAGAAGCGATAGCTGCAATTCAGTCACATGGTTTATGTTTTGCACCAGCAAAAGCTGCTAATGCGGGTGGTGTAGTTGTTAGTTCATTTGAAATGTCTCAAAATGCAGCTATGAGTAGATGGACATTTGATGAGGTTGATGAAAAACTAAAACTTAATATGCAACAGATTTGTACACGTGTTGCCCTCACTGCTAAAGACTATGGTGTAGATGGAAACTATGTAGATGGTGCAAACATCGCAGGATTTAAAAAAGTAGCTGATGCAATGATTGCGGAAGGTATTTAATGCATATTGTAAAATTTTTAATTTTTTCTTTAATCTTTAGTTCATATGCTCTTGCTGGAAATATTACATATAGCACCTCTGTCACAGCCCAAATGAACATTATTGAGCGAATGACAGAGACTAATGCTACTCAAGAGAGTATTGCCTCTCTTTTGAAAGTTCAAAATACCTTATATGAAAAATCTGTAAATACAATTATGTCAAATAAAAGTAGATTTATTAATGATATAGAACAATATGAAGATGAAATATTTTCACTCAAGAAAGTAAAGAGTATTAATATACGAGCAGGAAATAAATTTGCTATTTTACGTGATGAAGTTGCTTTAAAAATTTATCTTATTTTACGAAGTCAAAATAGAATGCTAAAAGCAGTGCTTCTTGCTTTAGACTCTGAGAGTATAGAAGAGTATGAAGAGAAACTTAATGTAATTGTTGGAAACAATCAACAAGAAGTACAAGTATATTTTCAAAAAGATTATATACAGATTTTAGAACTTGACACTCAGAGTAAAATTTTACAGGTAACAAAAGAAAACATACATGAATTATCAGTTTTACAAGGTGTAAATGCTGACTTAATTGGGTATATTTATAAATTTAGTACAAAAATGTATAGGTTAAATAAGTACTCCAAGTACCATCTCATATCTATAGCTATTTATGTGAACTCTTTTGCAATAGTAACAGCATTAAATCCTGTTTTAGAAGTGTATGGATTAAGTGTGATTAAACTTATCTCAATGTTACTCCTTATACTCGTTATATACTTCTTCAGAAAAGTAGTCTATGTCTCTTTAGAACGCTATATCTTGAGAGTAGATTTACTGAGTGAATATTCAGTAGAGATAGCTCACAGGATTAAGGGGTCTATCGAATCCCTTATAATCATAATCAATATAAATATGCTTATTTATGTCTATCTTGACTTTAGCTCTATAGAGATAATCTCAAGATTTTTTAATATGATATATGGCTTTTTCTTTACACTACTCCTTTATAAAATAGTAAATACAGTAGCAAAGGTCAAGCTTTCAAATACAACGAGTGATAAGGGCACTATTAAAAATGATTTAGTAAATGTAGGGATTAAAATAATTAATTTTACTATTTTAATCATAGGGCTTTTAATCATGCTTTTTTATGCAGGAGTAAATTTAACAGCTGTTCTCTCAGGTCTAGGAATAGGTGGTTTCGCAGTTGCATTTGCAGCAAAAGATACAATAAGTAACTTTTTTGGAACACTCTCTATTCTTTTTTCAGATGTATTTTCACAAGGTGATTGGATAGAGATAGATGGGCATCAAGGTGTAGTTGTAGAAATTGGACTACGTGTAACAACAATACGAACATTTGATAATGCACTCATAGCAATACCAAATGGAACTTTTGCATCTCAAGATGTAAAAAACTGGGATAAACGTATACTTGGTCGTCGTATAAAGATGCATATCGGGGTGAAGTATGACTCAAAAAGCAAAGATATTAAGAGTGCGATTGGGGAGATAAGAGTTATGCTTGATAAACACCCAGGAATTGCAACAAAAGCTACAAAGTACACGCACCATAACGAGAGTACCCATACTGCAAAACTTGTCTCTAAAGACGATTTAGAAGGGGTAAAAAACAATTTACTTGTGTATCTTGATGAGTTTTCTGGTTCAAGTATAAATATCTTAGTATACTGTTTTTCTAAGTCTGTTCAATGGGCAGAATGGTTGGAGACAAAAGAAGATGTTATGCATAAAATTATGGCCATTTTAGAAGCGAATAATTTAGAATTTGCTTTTCCCTCTTTATCTATTTATAATGAAAAGTAACGATAAAAATCTAAAGCTAGTTTCAGTTTATTTAGATAGAATAATTTGAAATTCCATACAAAGAATGTTTATGCAAAAGACACAATCAAGAATAAACCTTTATGCCCTTCTTTCTCGCATTATGCTTCAAGAGCTAGATGTTGAGATGTTAAAGATGATAAATAGTGATGAAACTATTTTAGACTTTCTCCCAACTTTTAAAAAGTGGGCACCCCTCCAAGAATTTGAAGAAAAAAAACTACTAGAAGAAATTATAAATCCTGACTTTGTAAACCTTTCAGTTCTCCACCTTATCCCTTATGAGACTTTTTACACTAGAGATGATCAGATGATAGAGACAGGTGTAGCAAACCCTGTTACGGATATCTACTCTGCATATGACTTTATGGTTGATTATGAAGTGGCTCGTACACTCTCATCTGACCATATTGGTGTGGAGTTAGAGTTTATGCATCATTTAGCAAGTGCTGAACTTAAAGCACTTGAAGATGAGAACATGGATGTAGTAAAAGAGTTAAGAGAAACTCAACACGAGTTCTTAAATAAACACTTACTTCAGTGGGCTCCAATGTATCTTATAAACATGAAATACGAAGCAAGAACACCACTTTATTATGATGGTGCTGAAATGGCATTAGAATTTATATTGAGTGATAATGAATACTTAACAAGTGAGCTTAGTGCATAAATGTTAAAGTTAAATGCAGGACTATGTGTACGTTCACTAAGTGTAGAGAGTGAATGTAACAAGTGTGAACTGGTTTGTCCTACAACAGCTATAGCTATTGGCGAGAGTAACCTTCCTGCAATTAATTTTTCAGAGTGTGTTACTTGTGGTGCCTGTACAGCAATATGTCCGAGTGAAGCACTGACTTTAGATGAGTTCGATGCTACAAACTTCTTTTTTGACTTTGTAGATGATAAAGAAAACCTTCTCTCTTGTAGTAAAAATGTTCCATGTATTTCTGCTTTGAGTGTTGAGCATATCATCTCTTTAGCAGTTTTAAAAAAAGAGATAGTTTTTGACATGGGTTACTGCGATGCTTGTGACATAGCTCACACTTGTAAAGCGCAGATACTGAAAAACTATGAAGAAGCAACTTATCTTTTAGAAGCTATGGAAAATGAAGCAGTCATAAGACTTGAAAATGTCTGTTATATAAATGAATCAAAAGATTCTAATCGTCGTGATTTTTTAAATGCAGTAAACCTTCAAACTGTAGCGAAAGTGAAAAAAAGTTTTGAAGATGAAGTACAAAAAGCAAGTGATGAACTTACTGAACATACTTTAGAAAAAACTGATATAGCACTTCTGCGCAGAAAAACGATTCCAAATCGCCGTAAGATATTTTTTACAGCGATTAAAAGAGTAGAAAAACCTTCACAGTTTCATGTAGTAGATGCAAGAGAAGTGAGTTTTACTTCTCAAAAACTAATGGATGAAGAAGCTTGTACTGCTTGTCAAATGTGTTACCGAGTTTGTCCAACCGGTGCTTTAGTCTCAGATAGAAAAAACTCAAAGATTGATTTTGATCCTTTTCTTTGTATCAAGTGTCATATCTGTCATGATGTATGCGAACCAAATGCGATTACACTAGCAGACTCTTATCATATAAAAGAGTTTTTTGAGCCAAAAGTACAAAGTCTTATAAATTTTAATGTCCGTCGTTGTGATGAATGTGATGCTTTTTTTAGTACAAATAGTGCAGATAAAATGTGTTATAGATGTAAATGTGAAGAGGAAGAAGCAAGAGAGCTTTGGGGTATCACAGATGATATGTAGAGAAGGAAAGATAGTATGATGAATGATGATAACCAGATTTCAAGAGTAACAAAACTTTTTGGATTCATTGGTACTGAAGCTGGAGTAAGTAGATTCTCAGCTATTATGAACAAGAAGTTCAAAAGCAATGATGATGATACGATGATAATACCGATGAACATTAGAGAAGATGACCTCTACTTTACTGTGAGTAATATGAAGAAATCACAGGTAAATGGTGCTGTTATATCAAGTGAGTTTGTTACAAATGTTGTAGATATACTTGATAACTCTTCTGAAATGGTTAAACGAGCAGGTATGTGTGATATTCTCTACCGTGAAGGTGAAACACTTCGTGGAGATATTTTTAGTGTTCGAGTTTTAACTGAGCATCTTAAAGATATGATGGTAACTAAAATTGCTATCATCGGAACCAACCATTATGCCAAAGCATTTTCACTTTTAGCTTGTGGTTTTAATGTGAGTTATTTTAACGATTCCCTTGAAGAGTTAATGGCATTTACACAGGAATTAGAATTAAGTGATGCAGATATTAACCGTATTGCAAATGATATACCCGCTGATTTTTCAGACTTTGATCTTGTACTTGATTTTTCTAATCTTGCATCTTTAAGTATGATAGAAAAATTACCAAAGCTTTCAATGGATATGAAAAATGATAAACAATTTTCAATTCTAAAGCAGAGAGCATTAGAGTTAAACACTGAGTATGTAAGTTATGATGGAATTATTGATAAACTTACTGCATGCGCATATATAGAAATTAAAAAATAGAGGAGATAAAGATTATGAATGAAGATTTAAGTGATTTAAGAGCAGAGTTTGATAAGTTTGTAAAACAAGAGTGTGCTATCGGTGAAGATGGACAGATAGAGCAAAACAAAGATGGTGGTGATCAAACTGATGACGAGCCAGTTCCTCAATTTGTTGACGCACTTACAGAAAGACTATTAGCACCTGCAGTTAGTGGAGTTTATCTCTCTCGTATAGATATCAAACGTGTGGCTGAAGCTATAGATGAGTCTATTCCTATAAAAGAGCGTACTAAGATGGTAAGAGCACTTTTTCGTCATACGACAAAAAAAGAGTATCTTAGTGGAGCATTTACTGAGATTACAAAACACATAAATGGTCGTATTTTAATTTATACAGAACTAGCAGAAGCTTTTCCTGCTTCTAAGTCTATTTTTGAGGAAAACATTACTAAAGCAAAGAAAATGGCTAAAATGTTTGAAACAATAATATCTGATTTTGAAGAGATTGAACCTACTTCTGATCCATTAATGGTATAATAATTATAAATGTTAGATAATACTAAACGAGCCAATATTAAACATGGTGATTCTGTTGCAATTGTTTTAAAACAAGACCAAGATACAGGACGCTTAACTGATGGTATAGTTCGTGATCTTTTAACCAAATCATCTTCTCACCCTCACGGGATAAAAGTAAGACTAATGAGTGGTGAAGTAGGGCGGGTTAAAGAGATATACTAACTAAAAAGGTATTTCTTATGAAAAAACGCACCAAAATTTTAGCTACTATTGGACCCTCTAGTGACTCTTTAGATATGCTTATTCAGCTTATAAATGCTGGAGTCAATGTTTTTCGTTTAAACTTCTCCCATGGAACTCATGAGCAACATCTTATCGTTTTACAAAGAATACATGAAGCTATGAAGATTACTGGTTTAGTGGTTGGAGTACTGCAAGATATAAGTGGTCCTAAAATCCGTATAGGTGATCTTAAAGAAGACTTTTTTTTAGAAGAGAATGATACTCTTATCTTTAGCGCTTTAGAGATTTTAGGTCAACAACTCTCACACAATGTTTACCAAGTCAGTATAAATTACCCAGAAATTTTAAAACAGCTAAATATGGGTGACTATATCTACCTTTATGATGGAACTATCCGTACAAAGGTTACAGAAATAAATGAAAAAGGAGTTAAAGTTAATGTTGAAAATGCAGGTACACTCTCTTCAAAAAAAGGTGTCAATTTTCCAAACACTAGACTCGGTGTAGATGTTTTAACAAATAAAGATAAAAAAGATATAGAGTGGGGTGTAAAAAATAGTGTAGACTTTATGGCTATCTCTTTTGTTCAGTCTGCACAAGATATGAAAAATGCTAGGGCAATTGTGAAGAGTCATGGTGGCCAACAAAAGCTTATCGCCAAGATAGAGAAGTTTGATGCTATTGAGAATATAGATGAAATCATAGAAGCAAGTGATGGTCTAATGGTAGCTCGTGGCGACTTAGGTATAGAAGTACCTTACTATGAAGTACCAAACCTTCAAAAGATACTTATAGGCAAAGCAAACGCAGCAAGTATACCGGTTATAACAGCAACACAAATGCTGATCTCCATGACAAAAAATGAGCGAGCCACACGTGCAGAGATATCTGACATTGCAAATGCTGTTATGGATGGAACTGACGCAGTTATGCTTTCAGAAGAGAGTGCTGTTGGTGAGAATCCTGTTCTTGCAGTTGAAACAATGTCAAATACAATTGTGGAAACAGAAAAGTTTTATAAATACTATCGATATTCCGGATATACAAATAAAGATATAGGTGATACTATAAGTGAGTCGGCTGTTCGACTGGCAAATGATGTAGATGTAAAAGGTATTTTTGCTATTACCTCCTCAGGTGCTAGTGTAAGAAAACTGACACGATATAAACCGAAAAAGACTATTTATGCAATAACACATAATTCGATAGTACGAGGACAAATGAGTCTACTATGGGGTGTTATACCATTAATGTCAGTAGATGAATCATCTTTGCAACATGTAGTAAATAAATTTATGAAAAGAGGTTTAAAAGAAGGCTCTATAAAAAAAGAGAACTCTTACATACTTACAGCCGGAGACCCAATAGGCAAGGCTGGTTCTACAAATATGATACGAGTAATCTCAAGTGAAGATATGAAAGAGTTTACTTAAATCAGTCCGGATAGATAAAGATAGGCCTGCCACAATGCAGCTGTAGAGATACCAGCTGCGACACCAGCAATAATATCATCACCCATAACTCCAACTCCACCTTTTGCTTCTCTATCTATACGACCAATAATAGAAGGTTTAGTGATGTCAAAATATCTAAAGAGCGCAAATGCTAAAAGAGATTGAATTAGAAAACCATTTTCAAAATTCATTACTTCACTCATTGTAACTCCAACTGCAGGCGCTATACTTAGTGCTAACCACATTCCTACTAACTCATCTATAACAATGTTTTGAGAGTCATGTGTTTTGCTTTTCTCTTCGTATTTATTTATAGCTTTAATTGCTATAAGTGTAATGAGGATAGTTGCTAAAAAGAGAGTGTTTGTATCAAAGTAGATAAGGATAAGCATACCAAGAGGTAAAGAGACAAGTGTTCCCACTGTGCCAGGGGCTTTTGGAGTTAAACCACTATATCCAAGTGTTAAAAAAAACCAGTTCATAATTAAATCCTTGCTTCTTATGTAAGAGAAGATGTTTGGTAAAGTTTCATAAGTTCAAGATAAAAATCTTTTTCCGTATGTTCTTCGAGTAAGCCTTTTGTGGCAAAGGTATCATAATAGAGTTTTTCTAAATTTTTAAATCTATCTGGATAGAGTTTTGAAAGTAAAAATGCACTAATCTCTTTTCTAACAAGAACAGCTGGAGGTAAAAGACCTGCTTCAAGAAGTTGTAGAATTGACTCTGAGTGATATGAGATTTGATGGTGTTGCCCATGAGGACACGTGTTTTTACTTACAAGTGTTGTACACTGATCACAGTAAACATACTCACTTGCAATTTGAATCTCAATATCTATACCAACAACACGATCTACAATAGATTTGTTTGAGTTACAATCATAAAACATTCCAAGTCCAGCATGGTTACGACCTATTGTAAGCCTATCACAGCCGTAGTTATTTGCAACAATTGCATCAAGGATTATTTCATTATAGCCTGCAAAGATATAAGAGTTTTCTAGGGGAACAATAATAACACGGTTTTTTGGTAAAAAGTTGTTTAGGTAATACTCTAAAGCTTCATGTCTGATGTCATAATTTATATTAGTTGTATTGTAAGGTTTAAGAAGAAAAATAACGAGTAAATCTGTACTATCAAGTGTTTGACGAATAAGACGTTCATGTCCACGATGCAAAGGATTTGCTGCCATTACTAAAGAGCTAGTATGTTTAGCATTTACTCTCTTTTTTGCATTTAAAATATCAATTTTACCCTTGTTGGGTTTTGTTTTTAGAAGTGTATATTCTCCACTTATGGCCCATGAACCAAGTCTTTTCATTGTTGCTTGAACACCAGGGTGTGTCACATCATCTGTACCATAGATATGTTTTACTCTTTCATGTGGGTCTATTTGAAAAGTCTCTTCAACATGTAAGAGAGCAAATTCTTCTCCATCTGAAAGTAAAATAATATCTTGACCAACTTCTAAAGCAGCAATGATTTCTTCGTTTTTTTTACCACTTGGTGCGAGTATAAAAGGAAAAGGAAATGACTTCCCATCAATGAGTCCTGTTTCAAGAACTTGTTTTGACTCTGCTTCACACATAAGTTTTGTGATAGGCGAAAGAAGCCCATCTGCAACAAGCTCTAAAACAGAGGCTGCTTCTTTATCTATATAAAGTGTGTTATTTTTTCTTGATGATGTCATATTTTTTACGTTTTTCCCATAAGCTTTTACGACTTATACCGAGCTTTTTCGATAGTTCTGTATCAGGGTATTTATCTTGATAATTAAGTACTATAAATTTAACATAATCTTCAATAGGCAAAATCTCACCCTGATCAAAGACATTGTTTTCATTTTTGATTTCTAAAATAGGATGTGCTACTTCTTCACTATCAATTTTTTCAGTACTAGATATGATAACTTGTTTTCCTGAGATTAGTTCACAAAATTGTTTTTTGTCGTTTTTCTTAAGTACTTGAAAATCAATTACATAAATAAGAGTGTTCTGTGGTAAAAGTTCAACTTCAGCTAAAGACTTAGAATTACTGAGTGTAATAAAGTGTATTGGTAAGTCATTTTTTTGTGCATATTCAAAAGCGAATGCATCTGAGTACTTCTGGAAACTTGAACTAACAAAAAGAGGAAGTTCTACATTATCAAGAGATTTTTGATGTTGTGCATTTAAAAATGTATGTGTAAGATACTTCTCATAAGCAGCCGTACGGCGTTTGAGTTTCTCATAATCTTGATAGTGGTTTATTTTACGAATAAGTTCTTCTATCATAAATGGTTTGAGTATATAGTCCTTTGCTCCTGCTGCAAGAGGTTTGGCAACTGTATCATTACTAATATATGAAATCATAAGTATAATGATAGAGCTTTTAAATGTTTCTATAACAGGAATAAAATCTTGACCATTGATGTTTGTTGAGAGTAAAACGACATCATAGTTATTACTTTGAATCGCATCCTTAGTAGAGGTACACATTTCACAAATATGACCTATCTCACCTAGTTTTGTTGCTATACTTTGGGCTAAATAAACTTCGTTTTCTATAATTAATATCTTCATGTTATCCTATCGTCTTCCAGTTGAAATATTTTAAATTTGCATTTGAGGTGACTGCAACACCTTCTTCTCTTCCAACAAAACCAAGTTTTTCAGTTGTTGTTGCTTTTACATTTACTCGGGCTCTATCAATACCAAGTATCTCAGCTATAACTTCTCTCATTTGAGTCTTGTATTTAGCAATACGAGGTTTTTGTGCCGCTATAGTTATATCTACATTGACAATTAAAAAACCATAACTATTTAGTTTCGTAACAACTATTTTAAGTAGTTGTTTAGAGTCTATACCCTTATACCTATCATCATTATCAGGAAAAAGCATACCTATATCACCCATCCCAGCAGCACCTAAAAGCGCATCTATAAGGGAGTGTAGGGCAACATCACCATCACTGTGTGCTAAAAATCCATAATCAGATTCTATTTTTACCCCACCAAGCCACATTTCTCCCTGTGTATCAAAAGCATGAACATCAAAGCCATTACCACTTAGGATATCACTTGAAGGTGCATCCAAACAAGGGATTTTATTTAAATCTTTAATATAGGTAATCTTATGCGCATCTTCGTCACCTAAGATAAAAGAACGTTTACCACCGTTTGCAACAATGGCACTACTCTCATCTGTAAACTCTTTGTCTGTATTAAGTGCTTCTCTTAATACATCTGTCGAAGAGAGTTGTGGTGTCTGAATCCGTTTAACCTTATCTCTATCTATTGTCTCATTCTCATATACTATAGTATCAGTTACATTGAGGTAGGGCACAATGCAGTCACTTTGACCTTTATGAGCTATGATTCGTTCTAAGAACTCTTCATTAACACATGCTCGAGCAATATCACTAACCAGCACATATTTACTTTCTACCGAGTCAAGTGCATTTTTTAAAGATTCTTGTCTCATGGCTCCACCTTTTACAAAAGTGAAATTTGCATAGTTTTTCATGAAGGCTATGTCTACATCAGATGAAACAATAATAATTTTAGAGAATTTTTCCGTTTTTTGAAGACGAAGTGCTACAAATTGCCACAGTGGCTGGTGATTTATACGTAACCAATGCTTTTTAACACCCATTGAAAAACGGCTAGAATTACCAGCAGACAGTAAGATTAAAGACAAATCAGACAATAAATCACCCCAAAGTTATAATGTGTTACGAAATTATACACTCTATAAACTTTTTATATCTTAAGATGGTCCATTCATACCCATATTCAGATAAAATATTTAGATAAGCTATTAACTTTAGCTTAGATTAACTTTATTTGATTATATTACGATATATATTTATAATTTTACTAGGAGATATTATGAGAAAAGCATGGTTGAAAGAACGAGAAAATGACCCAGTTAGAACACAGATGTTTTATGCGAAAAAAGGAATTATTACAGGTGAGATGGAATATATTGCTAAGATTGAAGACTTGTCTCCAGAATTAATACGTAGCGAAGTTGCTCGTGGACGTATGATTATTCCTGCAAATGTAATGCATGAATCATTAGAGCCAATGGCTATCGGTATTGCAGCTAAGTGTAAGATTAATGCAAATATTGGTTCATCTGCAATTGCAGCTGACATTGAAGATGAAGTTGAGAAAATGAAAGTTTCTCAAAAATATAAGGCAGATACAGCAATGGACCTTTCAACTGGTGGAGATCTTGATGAAATCCGTAAAGCAGTTATTGGTGCTTCAAAGATTCCTATTGGAACAGTGCCTATTTATCAAATTCTTCATGATGTTGGAAATAAAATCGAAGACCTTACTATAGAAGTAATGTTAGATGTTTTAGAGCGTCAAGCAAAACAAGGTGTTTCTTACTTTACAATTCACGCAGGTTTCCTTTTAGAAACTATGCCTAACATTGCTAAGCGTAAGATGGGTATCGTTTCTCGTGGTGGTTCTTTAATGGCTGCATGGATGATGCATTACCATAGAGAGAATCCTTTTTATACTGCATTTGATGACATTCTTGATATCTGTGCAAAGTATGATGTTTCTTTATCTCTTGGAGATTCACTTCGTCCAGGTTGTTTAGCTGATGCTTCTGATGCAGCACAGTTAGGCGAACTTAAAGTTCTTGGTGATCTTACATTAAGAGCATGGGAAAGAGATGTTCAAGTTATGGTTGAAGGACCAGGACACGTGCCTATCAATCAAATTGAACGTAATATGAAGATTCAAAGAGAACTTTGTCATGAAGCTCCTTTTTATATTCTAGGACCCCTAGTTACTGATATTGCAGCTGGATATGATCATATCTCTTCTGCTATTGGTGCAGCTGTAGGTGGATGGCATGGTGCAGCAATGCTTTGTTATGTAACACCAAAAGAGCACCTAGGTCTTCCAAATGCGGATGACGTTCGTGAGGGAATTATCGCTTACAAAATTGCAGCTCATGCTGCTGACATTGCTAGAGGTCGTAAAGGCGCTAGAGATGTTGATGATGCTATGAGTGATGCTCGTTATACATTTGATTGGGAAAAGCAATTTGAGCTTTCTTTAGATGGTGATCGTGCTCGTGAGTACCATGATGAAACTCTTCCTCAAGATGTATTTAAAGAAGCAGAATTTTGTTCTATGTGTGGACCAAAATTTTGTTCTTACAAAATTACTCAAGAAATTATGGATAATCCTGAGGGAATTCAAAAAATTATCGACGACAATAAGGCTAAAGAAGCAGCAGAAGAAGCTGCTGCTCTAGCATAAGCTCAAACTTAAAATATAAAAATAGTTAAATAGGACAATTTTTGTCTTATTTAAATATGATAGTATGCGAAAATCAATTAAAGGAAAATTTTAATGACTGAAGAAATTGTAAAAGAAGCACTTTCAAAAGTAATGTATCCAGGATTCACTAAGGATATTATAACTTTTGGTTTTGTTAAAGATATAAATATTGATGGAACTGCAGTAAGTTTTACTGTAGATATTACATCAAATGCACCAGAAGTTGCACAAGAAATCAAAGATAAATCAGCCGAAGCACTTAAAAGTGCTGGAGCTACTGCGATTAACTGTAACATTCAGGCACCTATGATACCTAAAGAGTCTTCATCTCAAGGTAAGAACATTGCTCCACAAGTTAAAAACTTCTTGATGGTAAGTTCAGGTAAAGGTGGAGTTGGAAAGTCAACTTCATCAGTAAATATTGCAGTTGCTCTTGCAGCACAAGGACTTAAAGTAGGTCTTTTAGATGCAGATATTTATGGTCCAAATATTCCTCGTATGATGGGTTTAAATGGTGTTAAGCCAGAAGTAACTGGGAATAAAGTTATGCCTCTTAAAGCTTATGGTATCGAGATGATGTCTATGGGTGCACTTATGGATGAAGGTCAAGCTTTAATCTGGCGTGGATCTATGATAATGAAAGCTATTGAGCAATTCTTACGTGATATTTTATGGTCAGAGTTAGATGTTTTAGTTATCGATATGCCACCGGGAACTGGTGATGCTCAGCTTACTCTTGCTCAGTCTGTACCTGTTACAGCTGGTATTACAGTAACTACACCACAAAGTGTTTCTTTAGATGACTCACGTCGTTCATTAAGCATGTTTAAAAAACTTGATATTCCAGTTGCTGGAGTTATTGAGAACATGAGTGGATTTATCGCTCCAGATACTGGTGTTGAGTATGATATCTTTGGTAAAGGAACATCTGCTCCAATGGCAGCTGAGTTTGATACTAAAGTTATCGCTGAAATTCCAATAGAGCCATCAATCAGAACTGGTGGAGATGAAGGTAAGCCTATCGTTTTTGCTAACCCTACTTCAGAGTCTGCTAAGCGTTTCATCGCGGCTGCTGCTTCAATTTGGGCAACAATCGAAGAGATTAATGCTAATGGCGGAGTTGATAACAAAGGTGTTCAGCCTACAACACCTCCAGGTGTATCAGCTTGTTCAACTGCTGCTGCACCAGAACCTAAAAAAGAAGCATCATCTGATGAGTCTTGTGGTACAGGATGTGGTTGTCACTAATCAGATAACTGCATGTAATTAAAAAAGCCCGATGTACTTTTTGTACATTCGGGCTTTTTTTATGCCAAATTTTTAGTAATTTTAAAATGAAAAGTTAAAAGAGTGATGTAGTAAGGGGTGAAAGAGGAAGCCTACTTATGTAGGTGAGGAGAGAAGTACCCTGACCAAAAGGGAGGAAATGCCCTTGGGGTAAATGCATTGCTATTTTAATCTTTTACTATTCGACTGTAACACTTTTGGCTAAGTTTCGTGGCATATCTACATCATTACCAAGCCTTGCAGAGATTTCTAAAGAGAAAATTTGAACTACAATCATCATCTCAAAAAATTCTAACATATAATCTGTACACTCATTAATAGGTATAAAATCGTCAGCCTTATCAAACGCTAAAGAACTTATTGCACAGATAGTGCTATCTCTTGCACTTAATTCTTCAACATTAGATTTTGCTTTTTCATATAAAAGATGTTGTGGAAGTAGTGCAATAGTAAATAGCTCTGGATCAGCTAGAGCTATAGGCCCATGTTTCATCTCTCCACTAGGATAACCCTCTGCATGTAGATAAGAGATCTCTTTGAGTTTGAGAGCACCCTCTAAGGCAAGTGGATAAAATACATCTCGACCTATAAAGAAGAAACCATGACCATGAAGGTAGCGTTTAGAAAGTCTTTTAATCCTCTCGTGCATCTCATCTTCTACTTTTACAATTGAAGGTACTTCTCGTAAAAGGTTAATCTGTTTTACTATTTCTTGCGAAGAGAGAGAATTATTTCGTTTTGCAAGATAGAGAGCCATCATCCAAAAAACAGTTACCTGTGTAGCAAAGGCCTTAGTTGAAGCAACACCTTTTTCAACTCCTGCACGAGTTAAAATACATGCATCTGCTAAACGTACCATAGACGAGTTATCTACATTACAAATTACTAGTGTTTTAAGTCCAGCAGCTTTTGCCATTTTGAGTGTTTCAAGTGTATCTGCTGTTTCCCCACTTTGTGAGATTACAACAAAAAGAGTATCTTTACTCATAATAGGTTGACGATATCTAAACTCAGAAGCAACCTCGACACTAGTTTTTATTTTAGCATAGCGTTCAAAAAGATAAGTAGCAGTAAGTGCAGAGTGGTAAGAAGTTCCACAAGCACATAGCTTAATTTCATTTATACCATCAAATAGTGAGTCATCGAGTTCATCAAAAAGAATTTCATCATCATAAAGTCTTCCAAGTAATGTATCTGCAATAACACTACTCTGCTCATAAATCTCCTTTTCCATAAAAAATCTAAACCCATCTTTTTGGGCAGAGAGTTTGTTTGTAGAAAGTTTTGTAAATATAGCTTCTTTTTTTACATCATCTTTAGTAAAAATAGCCAACTCAGTAGGTGTTACATAACCATAGTCACCATCTTCAAAATAATTAACATCAGAACATTGTCCTATAAGGGGTGTATCTGAAGATGCAAAATATTTCTCATTGTCATCATTAACTCCTACAAGCATTGGAGAACCATTTTTAGCAAAAAAGATGGTTTTACTTTCACCCTTTGTTACAAGTAGTGTTGCATAAGCACCTTTTAACTCAGAAATTGTTTTTCTAAAAGCTTCAAAGGCAGAGTCAGATATCTTGAGGTTTTTTTCAAACTGATGGACTATAACTTCAGTATCAGTTTGACTTAAAAAAGTAACACCATCTGCGATAAGCTGTTTTTTTAACTCAGCATAATTCTCTATGATACCATTATGAACAACATAAGACTCGTCTCCGATATGGGGGTGTGCATTAAGCTCAGTTGGTTTACCATGAGTGGCCCATCTTGTGTGACCAATCCCGATGGAAAAATCCTCTGTTATATAATCTTTTGTTTTTTCTTCTAAGTTAACAAGTTTTCCAATCGCTTTAAATGAGTCAACTTTACCATTTTGAAGTACTGCAATTCCAGCAGAGTCATAACCGCGGTATTCAAGTTCTTTGAGTCCACTCAGTAGTATCTCCTTGGAGTTTTTATCCCCTAGGTAACCGACAATTCCGCACATATAAATTCCTTATTTTGTTAACATATCGTAAATTAGTTCCGCATTATTGCATATATCATTGTGTTTGTCCATTAAAAAACTATCTCTTACCTTATATTTACTCGAATGAATTTTTGCAGTAACGATATTTATATTTAACACATCAAAGCAATGCATAACATATGCGAGTAGTCCATTCTGGTTCTTTGTATGTATTAATATCTCTGCATGTGTTAAAGAATGCTCAAAATCAATACTTATTTCTTCTCTTTTTATCACTATATCTTTAAGTTTTGTCTTTTTACTCATATCAAATGCAGCATCTATCTTTTGCTCAACTAAAAAGAGTTCACTCTCATCTAGCTTTTGAATAAACTCTATTTTAAAATACTTTATATCATCAAAGAGAGTAAAAATTTCCATACTTGCAACACTAATATGTGAAAGAGAAGCAAGTAAAAAACCAAGGTTAAGTGGAGTTTTTCTAAAAATCTCAATACTTAAAGAGTTTTCATTCTTTAGTGTAAAACTATACTCTTTTGTCTCCCGCGCTTTTTGTGCAACTTCTATAATATTTTGAGGTGTACGTTTAAAAAAGAAAAGATTTGACTCAATAGTGAGTATCTTCTTTTGTAAAGTACGTGGTAGCTGTTTAAAAACAAGAAGGTTTTGTACACGTTTTTCAATAGTAAGTCGTTTTTTTGCATCAGTAATTCTATGTTGATTCTGAGCCACTTCTAAAGCACTTTTATATAAATCTTTAAGAAGTTTGGAATTAAAAGAGTTGTAAGTTCCACCTCCAACTCCATTTATATCAGCATATGTTAATACATACAGCATATTAAGGTTTTTTACATCTCCGACTTTGGACATAAACTTGTAAAGTGTTTTTTCATTGTAAATATTTTCTTTAAAAGCAACATTACTCATTAGGATATGGTGTTTGACAAGAACAACTGCTCTCTCTTGCATCTCCTGACTCATTTTCATTTTTTTAAGAAAAGGTACAATGAGTTTTGCTCCAACTTCAGAATGGTCTTGTTTCCTTCCTTTGCCTGTATCGTGAAAGAGTGTTGTTATTTTAACTATTAGTTTTTCATCATCACTCAGAGTATCATGAAGTTCTTGAATAAATGGTTCTTTTATATTTTCGAGTGCATGAATACATTCAACAGAATGTATATCTACGGGATAATGATGATAACCATCAAACTGAGGCATATGGCGTACTTTCCGAAAATTACCAAAGAGTTCATGTAATATCCCCGCATCATAAAAAAGTTTTAAAAAGTAGTAAGTATATTTCCTTTGGAGTAGTTGCTTGAGTAGGCTATAAGTACTTTGGCTTAAGGGATGAAAAATTTTAGTATAAGTAATATTTGATAATACTCCTGAGTCAAATTTATAGTTTTTATCTTTTAGTGAAAGTAAGAGTTCTAAGAGTTCATTATTGTCATTCATTTTTTGATTATATGAAATGTAAATGCGACCCTTAAACTCATAGAGTCCTTTACGTATACGACCTTTTCTGAGTTGAGATATCATTTGTACATCATAAAGATAAGGTCGAATCATTTTTTTTGTGTATATGCGGGTAAAATTATCTATTCTCCATCCAGCGGCAATAACCTTAGTCGCAAGTTTAATTTGGTCATTAAATCCAAGCATTTTTGCGACACTAGGAATATACTCTAAATGCAGAGTGTCTTCTTGCTTATTTGTAATGAGATGAAGGGCACTTCTTACTCTAAACATTAACTCTAAAGCAATTCTATACTCCTTGTAAGACTCTTCGCTATAAACCACATCAACAAGCTCTTTTATAGTGTTAATACCATAGATAGTATGTGCTATCCAATATAAAAGTTGTGAATCACGAAGACCTCCAACACTTTCTTTGATATTTGGCTCCATTGAAACAGGAAATTTTTTACGGCGGATTTGGGCCTCTTGTACCTTAGCAATTAAAAAATCTTTTTTATTATGAAGTCTAATACGAGTAAGCTGGCGCTGTGTCTCTTGCCATGTGAAAGGAGAGCCTATTATAAGGCGAGATTCCATTAAAGCTGTACGTATTGTTAAGTCTTCGTTTGCAGCACGAAAAAGGTCATTAGTTTCATGTACACGATGGCCTAGTTTTAGACCTGAATCAAGTGCGAGATAAAAAAGCTTTTCTATGATTAGTTTGGTATTGTAACCCTCTACATCTTCATAGACTATAAGTAGGTCGATATCACTATGCACACATAGTTGTTCCCTTCCATAACTGCCAAGTGCTACAAGTGCTATAGGAATAGAACTTCTCATAGGTATATAATGACCAAAGAGGCGTCGCAGTACAGTTTTGTACATAAGTGACATAACAGAGTCTAGTCTTTTTGTATGCAAAACAAGAAAGTCTTTTCCTTGGTTTTTCTCAAACAAGTTAGGAAGAGACTCTTTATAGTCGTTAATGTAATGCTTAAAAAGCTTACTAAGTGCAAAGTCTGTTCCATTATTATCTATAATATCTTCTATCTCTAGGGGTAGGTTCATATCTTTCTCTTATAAATATTTTAACTATTATAGTGTAGTTATTTTAAACACGATATAATCTAAGTAATCTAAGTAATATAACTAATAATATTGATAGGAAAAAATATGACAATAACAAAAAGTGTAACATTTATAGCAAAAAAAGGTAGTGAAGCTAAAATGAAGGAGCTTCTATCAGCAATGGTAATTCCAAGTAAGGCAGAACAAGGTTGCCTTTTTTATGAAATATTTCAATATAAAAATGAACTACAGCGTTTTATGGCTGTGGAGACTTGGGAAAATGAAGCCGCACTTGATGGACATAAAACCTCAGCTCATTATGCAGTATATAAGTCAAGTTATGAGCCATACTGTGATGATAAATATAGTGATGAATTAGAAGTTTTAGGTTAATTGATGAAAAACTTATATGATGTTAAAAAAGCAACAGTTTGTGAGAATGATTTAGACTTACGTGTATATACTTCAAACCTCTTAGGTCAAAGTGATGCATTAGTTCTACATGGTGGTGGAAATACTTCGGTAAAGACTACTATAGATGGTGAAGAGATATTACTTGTAAAAGGAAGTGGGTGGGACTTAGTTAGTATAAAAGCTGAAGGTTTTGCTCCTGTAAAGATGAAAACTCTTTTAGAAATGGCTGCATTAGACAGTTTAAGCGATAGCGATATGGTAAGCGGACAAAAAGCAGCAATGATAGATAAAACTGCTCCAAACCCTTCAGTTGAAGCTATCCTTCATGCTCTTATTCCTTACAAGTTTGTTGATCATACTCATGCTGATGCCGTTGTAACTATTTCAAATACAGAGAATGGTTTAAGAGATATAAAAAAAGTTTTTCCAAACTTTCTAATTATTGATTATGTTATGCCAGGATTTATTTTAGCACATACTATTTATGAAATGACAAAAGACTTAGACTGGTCAAGTATTGATGGAATAATCTTACACAATCATGGTATTTTTACTTTTGATGATGATGCGAGAGAGTCATATGAAAAAATGATAGATGCAGTTTCTCAAGCAGAAGTGTTTTTAGCACAGAATGCAACACTTCATATAGCAAGTTCTTATGCATCAAGTAAATGTGATATGCAAAAGATAGTTAAAGTGCTCTCGGAGATTAAGGGTTATAAGGTCTCAATTAATATTAATCAGTCACCATTAGCAAGTCATTATGCCTCACATGAAAACTTACGTGAATTTGCTACTCGTGGTGTTTTAACACCTGAACATATAATCAGAACAAAACGAATTCCTCTTATTATGGAAGACACTGATTTAGAGGCTGGAATTGCGAGATATATGAAAGAGTATGAAGTGTATTTTAAAGAGTTCGCAAGTGATGAGGTGATGTTAAATGCAGCACCTAACTATATGGTTATAAAAGATCTTGCAGTAATCAGTTTTGGAAAATCACCAAAAGAAGCAGCTATAGTTAATGACATTGTTGAGCATACAATGAGAGCTGTACTTCAGGCTGATAAACTAGGTGGATATAAAAGCATCAGTGTAGCAGATAGTTTTGCTATGGAGTACTGGGAACTAGAACAAGCTAAACTGAAAAAGTAGCTTTTAGTACTTGTAACAATATTTCGCCTAGATAAAACCTTTTTGAGAGGACAAATCCCTCGACTTACGAGCCTCTAAAAAAGATTTTATTTCGGCTGCATTTTTTACATAAAAAACATTTTATAAACGGACATAATAATGAGCGAATTGAAATACCTAATGGCAATAGATGCAGGAACAGGAAGTATAAGAGCTGTAATTTTTGATACTAAAGGTAATCAAATAGCAGTTAGTCAAAAAGAATGGACACATCTAGAAGAAGAGGGTATAGCTAACTCTATGAGTTTTGACTTTGTAAAAAACTGGTCTTTAGTGTGTACTTGTATCAAAGAGTCTATACTAAATGCCAAGATAAATGCAGATGATATTTTAGGGCTTAGTGCTACGAGTATGCGAGAGGGTATAGTGCTTTATGATGAGAGTGGTAAAGAGCTTTGGGCCGTGGCAAATGTTGATGCAAGGGCACATGCTGAGGTTAAGTACCTAAAAGAGAATTTTAAGGGTATTGAAGAAGAGTTTTATGCAAAAAGTGGTCAAACTTTTGCACTTGGAGCATTACCTCGTATACTGTGGCTTAAAAATAATCGTCCTGATTTGTATGAGCAAGTAGCTAGCATTTCGATGATAGGTGACTGGATTTTAGCAAAACTCAGTGGCGTCATCGCTACTGACCCAAGTAATGGTGGAACTACTGGTGTCTTTTCTCTCAACAAACGCGAGTGGGATAAAGAGATGGCTAGAAAAGTTGGTCTTAAAGATGATATTTTTCCTCAAGTTTTAGAAGTTGGTGAAGTGATGGATTCTGTATCTACTACAGCTTCTTTAGAGACAAGTCTTAGTACTACAACAAAAGTTGTAATGGGTGGAGGTGATGTCCAACTCGGTTCTGCTGGACTTGGAGTAGTAAAAGCTGGAGACGTAGCAGTCCTTGGAGGTTCATTTTGGCAACAAATTGTAAATATACCCAAAGAGACAGAACCTCCAAAAGATATGGGTATTCGAGTGAATCCACATGTTATTGACTCTCTGTCTCAAGCAGAGGGAATTACTTTTTTTAGTGGTTTAGTCATGCGTTGGTTCCGAGATGCTTTATGCGATATGGAAAAAATTGAAGCTAAAAAAAGAGGCATAGATGTTTATACTGTATTAGAAGAAAAAGCAAGAGAAGTTCCTGTTGGTTCTTACGATATTATGCCAATATTTTCTGACTCTATGAAGTATGGAAAATGGTATCATGCAGCTCCTAGCTTTTTAAATCTGAACATAGATGCTAGTATCTGTAATCGTGCAAGTATGTTTAGAAGTTTAGAAGAAAATGCAGCGATAGTCTCAAGTATAAACCTAGAAAGAATTAAAGAGTTTAGTGGTATAGAGATACAAGAGATAGTTTTTGCAGGTGGAGCTAGTCGTGGTTCACTTTGGTCACAGATACTCGCAGATGTAACAGGCTACAGAGTTAAAATACCTAAGGTTACTGAAGCTACTGCTTTAGGTGCTGCAATGGCTGCTGGAGTTGGCTGTGGTATATATAAAGACCTAGTAAGTGCTGCACAAGAGTTAGTTGTCTGGGACAAAACTTACGAACCAAATATGCTAAATAAAAAAATCTATGATGCTATAAAAATAAAATGGCAAAAAGCATATGAAACACAGCTCAAGTTAGTTGATGAAAACATTACTACAAGTATGTGGAAAGCACCAGGATTGTAAAATGGAATATACTGTATTTTTAGATATCATCGGAACTATTGCATTTAGTCTCTCTGGGTATATTTTAGCAGCCAAAGCAAGGTATGACATATTGGGAATTCTAGTCGTCTCTTTTATTACAGCTTTTGGTGGTGGTATTGTGAGAGACTTACTTACAAACAGAGTCCCTTTTATTTTTCATGAGACATATCCTATCAGTATCGTTTTATTAACCGTAATTATTGCTTATTTATTAAAACTTCATAAACATACAAGACTTACTGATAACATTGTTTTTCATGTAAGTGATAGTATAGGACTGAGTATGTTTGCATTTACTGGTGCCGTGGTAGGTTTAGAGGCTGATTTCAACCTGGCCGGTGTAATTTTCTTGTCTTTCTTAACGGCTGTAGGAGGGGGAATTATCCGTGATATGATGATGAATAAGGTGCCATTTGTCTTAACCAATGATTTTTATGGAACCATTGCAATCTTACTTGGATTTTTAATATGGTTTATAGACAATTTTTTTATTCTAAATACTACTATATCAGTTTTACTTTTAGTATTTGGAACTGCTATGAGGCTTTTAGCTATCAAATATCAATGGAAACTTCCAAAACTAATTTAAAATTAGTCTGAGGAAGGAAGTCCAAATTTCTGAGTAACCATCTCACCATCTTCATTAAAGAAAAGATAATACAGCATATCCTTTTTGACACTCATTCCCGCTAAGAAACGCAAGGCTAGGTTTGCTTGAAGTGATGCAATATGCATAACTATAGGAGCAGCAATACCAGCAGGAGTTTTTGTGATAATTTTAAAAGCATCATTAAAAGATGACTTATCTATAAAACATACTTGACCATGAAAAGCTTCAACACTTCCATAAACCCACGGTAGGTTTACTTTTTTTGCATAAGTATTGATATCTCCGCGAGTAGGAAGGTTATCCGTCGCATCTATAATTAAGTCAACTTCTATGTTTTTTTCACTCCAAGTTTTAAAGTCACACTCATGAGCAATAGCTTTAACATAAGGGCACCTTTCTTCTATTATTTTAGCATTGAGAGTAGCTTTGTTCTTGCCTTCATCACCCATAGTAAAAGCAATTTGACGGTGAATATTATGCAGACTTACTTCATCAAAGTCTATCATATGAATTTCACCAATACCACTAGCACCAAGAGCAAATGCGAGAGAAGAACCTAGTCCTCCTGAACCTACAATAGCAATTTTTTTGTTTTGAAGTGATTTTTGTGTCTCTTCGCCCCAAAGTTGTACTTGTCTGTGAAAATATTGTATCATGATTTAATCCTTTTATTTATTGTATCTTTAAAGCCCCAAGCACGACGTGCATGAACAACTTCAGTATGAGTCATATCAACTATCATTAACTCTTCTTTATTCCCTAAGTGAGAGAGTATCTCACCATGAGGTGAAGCAAGAATGGAGTCTCCATAAAACTTCCATAAAAATTCTTTATCTAAATACTCACCGATTCTATTTGCCCGTAATACATAACAGTTATTTGTAAAAGCACGTGTACTTATGAGTGCTTTCCATCTTTTATAAGACTCAAATGTTGCTACACTTGGAACTAAGATAGCATCGATTTTCTTTTCTTTTAATGAGTGAAATATCTCATCAAAGTGTAGCTCAAAACCACTTATAACACCAAATTTAAAACCATCAATTTTAAATATCATTGGAGTTTGTATAGTATCTATAGTATTAGAGAAAAATTTCTCTTCATTCCAGTGGCTATAGTTGATTAAAATTTGCTGTTGATAATAAGAAGTAGAAGAGGGTGAGAATTTTGCTATTGTTTTAAACAGAGCATCTTTTTTTACAAGAATTAGGGGTGCTATTATTGTCATAGAGTAAGTAGATGAGAGTTCTTTGAGTATCTTTATTTGGTGACTTGCCTGCTCTTTTATCATACTTAGTGACATGTTTTGGAGTTCTTTAAAAAAAGGGTTTAAAACATACTCACCTAGAAGTAAAACTTTTACACCTTTTTTATGAGCTACACGAATATTATTATAGAGTTTTGTAGAACTCATCCCTTGTGCATTTAACTGAAGAACAGCAGCTCTCATCTAAGATACTTTAATCTCTTGGATTTTTATCTTAGCATCTTCAAGAATTTTTTGTGCATCTTGAAGTTCTTTCATGCCACTTTCATAAGCCTTAACACTATTTTGTAGAGTTATTTCAGGGCTCATTAGTACCTCTAATGTTTTTTTTGCATTTTGCAATTTTGTTTCAAAGTCTGTTTTAGCCATTGAGGATATCCTTTATATATGTGTCAAATTTATCGAGTTCAACAAGAAATGCATCATGTCCATAGTCACTGTCTATATCTATGTATGTATGCTCTGTATTTCCTATGGCCGAGAGTTCTTCTGCTAACTCTTGCATCTCAAAATTTTTAAACAGTCCATCATTCTTAAAACTGATGAGATGGAGTTGTGAAGTTACTCTTTTTAGTGCTTCACCAAGTGAGTCAAATCCACGAGCTAAGTCATAAATATTTATAGCTTTTGTGATGTAGAGATAAGCAAGTGGATCAAACCATTTTGTAAAGTTATAACCATTATACTCTAGATAAGACTCTACTTGAAACTTTCCAAAAAGCTCATATAAACCATCTGTAAGTCTATATTCACGTCCAAATTTTTCTCGCATTGATTCATGTGAAAGAAAGCTTATATGTCCAGCCATACGACCAACAGCCATACCAGATAAACCCTGTTCTTTAATAATTTCAGGGTCATAGTAACCTTGTTTAAAGTCAGGGTCTTTAAGGATAGACTCCTGTGCAACCTTATTAAAAGCTATAGCCCAAGGCTGTGTTGCATGAGTTGTTGCGAGCGATATAATTTTATTTGCAAAGTTTGGATAGTGAATGGCAAATTGTAATGCTTGCATGCCACCCATACTCCCACCAATAATTGCTTCAACTCTATGAATATCAAGTCTATCAAATAAAATTCTTTGTGCTTTTACCATGTCTTTTATACTAACAACGGGAAACTTGTAACGATATGCTTCATGATGGGGATGTCTCATGCTCATTGGGCCAGTTGAACCAAAACAAGAGCCTATAACATTTGAACAGATTACGAAGTATTTATCAGTGTCTATAGTTTTACCACTACCTATAAGGCCATCCCACCAACCTGACTTATTATCATCTTTATACATTCCTGCAGCATGATGACTCCCTGTGAGTGCATGACAAACTACTATTACATTACTTTTATCGTCATTAAGAGTACCATATGTCTCATATGTGATGTCATAAGGTTCTAAAATACGTCCACTCTCTAAATAGAGTGGATTTGTAAAGTGTTCGGTATATGTTTGTAGGTTTAATGACAAGTTTCAGTACTCCGTAAAATAATAATGTTATTTTAGCATTAATGACTTAATTAAGCTTCAAGAGCTGATTTATTTAGGATTTCTTCTTTAGTATTTTGTAAAAATTCTAAAATATTTTCTTGGTAAGAAATCGTATCTGGGTCATGTGATAGTAAAAGAAGGGGTTTAAGCGCTTTTATATCTATCTTCCTTGCATAACGAGGAACAATTTTTAGTTCTTTTAATATACTATAGACAAGTTGGTCTATATCAAAATTGTTGTCTTTACATTTTTGTATGAGTTCTTGAGTAGCAATCATTAGTAAGTCAGAGCGCTCTTCATCTCCATTATAGATATTCATTCCAATATCTTTAACTACTTTATAATACTCAAGAGGTAGTTTGTCATTCGCAGCAATTACAAGTGTAAATATTTTTGCACGAAATGCTAGAGAACCATGGTGATGTACAAAAAACTCACGAAAAGCACTGAAAAAATAATGTTTAAGACGAAATCCAAGTCGCATATATATTCCTTAAACATTATTATACAATGAAACGCTATAATTACGAAATAATAAATATGAGGAACTTTTATGGGTAGAGCGTTTGAGTATAGAAAAGCATCAAAATTAAAGAGATGGGGAGCAATGTCAAAGCTTTTCCCTAAACTTGGTAAAGTAATAACAATGGCTGCAAAAGAGGGTGGTGGGGATCCAGATATGAATCCTAAGCTACGTACTGCAATTCTTAATGCTAAATCTGAAAATATGCCAAAAGATAATATTGATGCGGCTATTAAGCGAGCTACTGCAAAAGATTTAAAAGATATGACTGAGGTAAACTTTGAAGGTAAAGCATCATATGGTGTTTTAATCTTTATCGAGTGTGCCACCGATAACAACACTCGTACTGTTGCTAATGTAAAGAATATACTGACAAAAAATGGTGCAGAGATGTTAAACAAAGGCTCATTAGAGTTTATGTTTAGCCGTAAAGCCCTTTTTGAATTTGACTTAAAAGATGGTATGGATATTGAAGAATTAGAACTTGAACTTATTGATGCAGGTCTAGAAGAGATTGAAGAAGAAGAGGGTGAGTGTTTAGTGACAGCTGATTTTACTAGTTTTGGTACATTAAATACAGCACTAGAAGCGATGGAAATAGAGATTAAGAAAGCGACATTAGAACGAATTGCAAATACTCCAGTTACGATTAATGAAGAACAGCAAGAAGAAATTGATAAAATCTTAGAACGATTAGAAGATGATGAAGATGTACAAAAAATATATACAAATTTAGCATAACTCTTTTATGAAATATGTAAAATATATTTCAACTAACACACTTGAAGTCAAGCAATCGAAATTTATTGCTTGGCTTACTCCTTACGATACTTATAAAATCACCTTAGAAAAATTAAAAATACAACATCCAAAAGCTAGACATTTTGTTACTGCATATAGGTATCTAAATGAGTTTGAGCAGATAGTAGAGCATTTGAGTGATGATGGTGAACCAAAGGGAACCTCAGGTAAACCTTCACTTATGGTGCTCCAAGGTCAAGAACTTATAAATACAGCCGTAATAATTGTTCGTTACTTTGGTGGTACTAAACTTGGTACTGGTGGTTTAGTAAGGGCTTATAGTGATGCAGTAAATTTAGTGTTAAATAAAGCATCATTTGAAGAATACAAAAAAGAAAAAGAAGTAAGTATAGAGATAGAATATAGTGATATTCGTTTTATTGATTATGAGTGTAAAGCTTTTAATATAAGTATTTTAGAGAAATTTTTTGAGAATAAAACGATATATAAAATAAAAGCAGATGAAGAGAGTATGGGAAAGTTTTTAGAGAAGGTTCAAAGAGTAATTATTACTCTTTGAATTTAGTAGATAGTTTACTTAATATAAACTCTTAGATTTTATTATGTTAAAGCATTGGAATATAGAGAGTTAGGAATAGTATAAGAAAAAAAGTAATATTAAAAAAATAATTTACTTTTATTTTGCATTATCATAGCCTATTTCTTTTAAAAAGTTTACATCTTTAGTCCAGCCTTTTTTGACTACAACATGTAAGTTTAAATAAGCTTTTTTAGTACTTAGTCTCTCTATCTTTTCTCTGGCAGACTTACCAATCCTCTTAATACAATCACCACCTTTACCAATGATAATCCCTTTTTGAGACTCTTTTTCTATGATAATCATAGCTGTAATTACATCAACATGAGCCTCTTCATCAATACTCTCAATGATAACATCAGATTCATAAGGTACTTCATCACTTACATTCTCGAAAATTCCCTCACGAATAAATCCTGAGTATATATCACGTACTAGTTCGCTAGTTAAATCTTCTGGATTAAAAAGAAAAGGAGATTCAGGTAGGTTTCTTGTGATGAGTTTTAGTAAATCTTCATGACCTACTTTTTTAGGTATAGCAACAGGGACAAGTGCTTCGAAATGTTCTGCAAACTGGTTATAAGAAGCAATTGTTTTAAAGAGTTTTTCTTGTTTTACCTGGTCTATTTTACTTATAACGATTATATGTTTAATATTTTTTTTGTTTAATTTTAAAAACTTCTGGTAATGTTCAACACTATCAGTTACAGGAGCAAGATAGATAATAAGGTCACAATCACCCATAGCTTTGAGTGCTTCATCCATCATAAACTGGTTGAGTACTTTTTCTCTCTCATGTAATCCAGGAGTATCTACAAAAATTATTTGCGTATCTTCAACCATAACAATAGCATTAGAACGACGTCTTGTTGCATTTGCTTTTTGGCTAACCATAGCAATTTTTTCACCGAGAAGGGAATTCATTAGAGTACTTTTTCCTGCGTTTGGACGCCCAATTAAAGAAACAAAACCAGCTTTTGTCATATAGTCACCTTTTTATGTGTTTTATAAGATATATCGTGAGAGGTCATCATCTTCGACAACCTCGTCTAATTTGTTATGTACGAGTTCTTTCAGCACCGACAACAGCTTTATTTTTACTTTTATATGCAAGTATGGTAGTGGCATCAAACATAAGTACTACTTCTGACCTTGAACATCAACATGTAAAGTTGCATGGATACCGTGACCGAGTTTAAGGTCTAGGTAATGCTCACCAACAGTTTTAATAACTTTTTTATCAGTGATATGTTTTTTGTCAATTGTAATACCGTGTTGCTCAAATAGTGCCTGAGCAACTTCATCCTTAGTGATAGAGCCAAAGAGATGACCATTATCACCCATTTTTTTAGTGATGACAACTTCTGCTTTTTCTAATTTAATTGCATTCTCTTTTTGAAGAGTAATCTCAGCAGCTAAATCAGCAGCAGCTTGTATCTCATCTGCTTTATGCTGTGCTAAAATCTCAGTAGTTGCAGCTTTTGCAAAACCTTTTCCAATTAAAAAGTTTTTACCATAACCATCTTTGACTTCTTTAACTTCGCCAGACTTTCCAAGACTTTTTACATCTTTAATTAGTAAAACCTTCATTAGTTTTCTTTTTCCCCACCGTAAGAAACTATACCGTGTGTAAGGTTACCTAGTTTTGTATACCCTAAGTCAGGCATAATACGTGCAACATGCGCTGAACGACTACCTACATGACAGTAAAGAATGATGTTTTCATTTTTGTCTAGGTTTGCTTCTTCAAGAGCTTGGTAAAAACTACTTGTAGGGATAAGTGAGTCAGCACCTTTGATGTGTCCCATTTGCCATTCCATGTCTTCTCTAACATCAACAAGTTTAAATTTAACCATTCCTAAATCTCTAGCTTCAAGAAGCGCTACCATCTCATCTGAATCAATTTCAGCCTGATTTACAAGTACTTCACACTCTTCTTTCGTTAAACCACGTGAATGAACACGAACAGCTTCACCTAGTCCTAACTCAATTCTTTTTGCAGCTGCAAATTCTGGAGTACAAAAGATACCACAGTGACAAGCTCCAAGTTCAGGAATCTCTTTTTCAATTGCCGGAGTACAAGGACAAGTTCTGTTATCAACAGACTGAGGTTTACCATCTACTTCTTCAACCATAAAACATGGACAAAAAAGTTTGTTGTACATCATCTTGTTACGAGCAAGACCCATCTGTACACCCTCATTTACTTCTTCTTGAGGGTTGTATTCCCAACCAAATTGACTAATCACCTTGTCAGTAAATTTAACAGTCTTTTCCATTCTTTCGATAAATTCAGGTGAATTCATATCTATTTTAATCATACTCATTATTTAGTTCCTCTTTTTTTACCAGCTATTATATGACGAAGTGCATTTAAACGAATAAAGCCTTCTGCATCTTTTTGATTGTAAACTTCATCTTCTTCAAAAGTTGAATGCTCTTCTGAGTATAAAGACATGTCTGATTCACGTCCTACAACTTCCACATTACCTTTGTAAAGCTTGAGTTTAACAGTTCCTTGTACATATTTTTGAGTTGTATCAATTGCTGCTTGAAGCATCTCACGTTCTGGCGAAAACCAAAAACCGTTGTAGATAAGTTCAGCATACTTTGGAATCATGCCATCTTTCATATGTGCTTCTTCACGGTCAAGACAAATAGACTCTATAGCACGGTGTGCTTTAAGCATGATAGTTCCACCTGGTGTCTCATAACAACCACGAGCTTTCATACCAACAAAACGATTTTCAACGATATCAATACGGCCAATACCGTGTTTGTTACCATATTCATTCAGTGTACGAAGCATTGTTGCAGGGCTTAACTCTTTACCATCTATTGAGATAGGGTCACCATTTTTGTAACCAATTGTGATGTACTCTTTCTCATCAGGAGCATCTTCAGGACTTACAGACCATAACCACATTGACTCTTCTGGCTCATTCATAGGGTTTTCTAAGTGAAGACCTTCATAAGAGATGTGTAAAAGATTTGCATCCATAGAGTAAGGGCTAACAGTTGGGTTACCCTCAGCATCTACATGTTTTGCATCGATGTTTATTCCGCGTTCTTTAGCATAAGCTAAAAGTTTCTCACGTGAATTAAGGTCCCATTCTCTCCATGGTGCAATAACTGTGATATCAGGATTAAGTCCAAGGTATCCAAGCTCAAATCTTACTTGGTCATTTCCTTTTCCTGTCGCTCCGTGACTTACAGCATCAGCACCCATTTTTTCTGCTATTTCTATCTGCTTTTTAGCGATAAGTGGACGAGCTATAGAAGTTCCTAAAAGATATTCACCTTCATAAATAGCATTTGCTCTAAACATTGGGAATACATAATCTTTAACAAATTCTTCTTGAACATCTAAAATAAAAATATTTTCAGGTTTAATCCCATTGTCAAGGGCTTTTTGACGAGCTGGTTCAACTTCTTCACCCTGACCAAGGTCAGCTGTAAATGTAATAACTTCAGCCTTGTACTCTTCTTGTAGCCATTTTAAAATAACACTAGTATCAAGTCCGCCTGAGTATGCGAGGACTACTTTTTTTACTTCTTTTTTCATATGATAACCTTATAATAGAGTAATAATTAACGCGATTATATCAAAACAAATGTGAGATTATGCTTATAAATAAGTAGATAGGATTAAAATATAAGAGTAGATGAAGATTGACCTAAAGGGTAGGCTTATTTACCCTTTTGAATCAAATAAGATACCTGTTACTTCTTGCATTTTTGGAAGAGAGTCTTGTGCTTGTTCCGCTGGAAACCTTCTAACCATTTTATGTGTTTGCTCTTCAATGACAGAAACAAAAAATACATCATGGGCATCAACCCCAAACTTTAAGTTAGTATTCATCGGTGCTAATGTATCGTTGAGTTCTTTTACTAAATTTTCAACATCTTTTGGAGAATTAATTTTCTCCTCTACACGTACTGCTTCTTGTTGAATCTCTTTTAAAATATTCTCTTGTTTAGGCTGTGTCTGAACATTTTCTTCAACTGCTTTTGCTTGCATTTGAGGCCCAGTTACTTGTGATTGTTGTTTTGCTACATTTGCTATGCCATCCATGATGTGCTCCTTATCCTATTTTTACCATAGTTATTACAAGAAAAATCGACAGAATATTTTGAAACTTTAATTAAATTGATACTTTTTTTGTATTTATCTGTTTTTTTATGATAATCTTGCATTTATGAAAGAGTATATTAGCCTATTAAAATCGCACCCAGTCCTACTAAGACTATCAACTATTCAACTTATTTCATACTTTGGTGCATGGTTTTCTAATGTCGCGATTTATACATTACTTTTAGAGATGAATGTAAGTGCTCAAATTGTTGCTTTTGTTGCAATGTTACATTTTTTAGCAGGAGTGATTCAAGCTCCGATTTCAGGTGTTATTATAGATAGAATGTCTCCAAAAAAACTTATGCTTTCACTCATCTCTATTGAAGTTATTGCAACATTTTGTCTTATATTTATAACAGAACTCTCAGACTTATGGTTACTTTATATACTTATCTTTTTAAAAATGGCAGCTGCTTCGTTTTATTTTACAACTGAGATGTCTCTTTTACCTAAAATACTTGATGGTGATAAGCTTCAAAAAGCCAATGAGATACATTCTATTATATGGTCACTTTCATACACTTTAGGTATGGCTATTAGTGGGTTTGTCGTATATGCTTTAGGTGTAAAAGTTGCATTTATCCTTGATGCATCTATCTTTGTCGTGGCCTTTTATCTACTCTTTAAACTAGAGATACTAGTGACAATGCATCCTGTAAAAGAGAAATTCCTTAGTATGATGTTAGATACATTTTCTTATCTAAGCCAAACTCCAAAGGCACTTTATCTCATTATAGTACATGCTTTTGTAGGTTTAACTGCATTTGATGCTTTAGTTGCATTGATGGTAGATCAATATTATGCTTCGGTTATTGCAACTTCATTAGCATTAGGACTTATTCATTCAGCTCGTGCTCTTGGTTTAGTTATTGGACCGATTATTTTTGGAAAGTGGATTACTAACAAACGAATAATCTTCCTTTTTATAGGTCAGGGGTTTGCAGTTTGGTTTTGGGCATATATGATGCATGATTTTTATCTTTCTCTTATAGCTAGTGTAGTTGTGGGACTCTTTACAACAACACTCTGGTCTTATACCTATACACTCTTACAAAAAAATATTGATGAGAAGTACTATGGTAGAATAGTCGCTTATAATGATATGATGTTTTTAGGTTCGGCTGCGTTTACTTCCTACATGATAGGCTTTCTAGCAACACATGATTTTTCGCTAGAGTATATCGCGGTAATTATGGGTTTTGCATTTATGGTAGGTGGTGTTTATTATGCTTGGGTATTAAAAAAAGAAAAGTTAGAGGAAATTTCATGATAAGTTTTGCTGTTATAGGTGGTTTACTTTTAAACATTGGTGCATATTTAACCTTTAAAGGCAAGATATATGAAGCTGTTGGAGTGTATCTTTTTGCAGATATTTGTTGGATTGTCATGGCTTATGAGCGCGAAGACTTTTGGGGAGTTGTCTCTATTATTGTTGGTGTGACATTTGGACTTTTAGCCTTTTTAAGAATGAAGCGTGGAAAAATGAATAAAAGTATAATTAAGGAAGAAAATGATTTATAAATCAAGTAAAGGTGACTTAGAACTAGATAATATTACTAGGCTGTATCCTGCAGTTGTTGTAGATATGCAAGGAGAAGTCGCTGAAATGAGTCTAGAGTGGGAAGAACTCTATGGGGATAAGGTAAAGATAGTACATTATGTACTTGTTTTTGACTTTACTCCTTTAAACGAAGATGTAAAAGAACGTACAACACTTATATTTGAAACAAAAGAGGCCCTAATAGCTGAGATTCAAGAGGTAGCAAAATACTTAGACTAATCTCTAATGATACAAAAAAAGTATTTAGTCTTGCAATTCCTGCAGCTTTAAAACACCTCGTAGATATCCTTCAAATCCTTATAGATATGCTCATGGTCGGTGTTATATCCACAGCAGCACTTGCCGCTGTTGGGTTGAGTATGCAGTTTATGATGATTATAAATGTCATAATGACTTTATATGTAGTCGGGGGAAATGCTCTTATCTCTCGTTTTATAGGTCAAGGTCGTAAACGCAGGGCCTCAGCACTTCTCTACTCTCTTGTGATTTTTGCAATTATACTTTCATTTTTTATAAGTATACTAGGCTATCTTGGAAGTACTTGGTTTTATGAGATGATGGGTTCTGCTCCGGATGTAGTTGCTCAAGGGAGTATGTACTTTAAAATACTTTCACTTGGTTTTGTAGTCATCTTTATAGACAACCTGCTTTACAATGCCCTTTCAGCAGCAGGGGATACCAAAAGCTCACTCTATATAAAACTTGTATCGGCATGTATAAATGCAGCTTTAAATTATGTTCTGATTTTTGGGCATTTTGGATTTGATGCGATGGGCATAGAAGGTGCAGGGATTGCAACAATAATTGCTTATACTTTTAATGTACTTGCGTATTATATATTGATAAAAAAGATGAACTCTAAACTTGATTTTTTACCAATTATACGAATAAAAGATTTGATTCGTGTATGGGATGTTGGTTGGGGAGCAGCTCTCGACCGTGCTATATCGAGTTTGAGTTTTATAATTTTTGTGGGTATCATAACTGCATATGGAACGGCAGAACTTGCAGGCTATCAAGTAGGGCTTCGAGTTGAGGGTATTGCATTTATGCCAGGTTTTGGTTTTGCAATAGCTGCGATGGCTTTAATCGGACAGAATATTGGTGCAAACAACTATGACCAAGCATATAAATTTGGAATTATAAGTGGACGAATTGCTTATGTTTTCATGGGAAGTGTAGGACTTATTATGATACTTATTCCTGAGTATTTAGTTGGGTTCTTTACAAAAGACAGTTTAACAATAGCTGTAGCATCAAAGTACCTCATACTAGTAGGACTCGCACAAATTCCGCTTGCAATAGTTTTTGTATACTCCTCAGCAATCCGTGGGGCAGGGGCCACTAAAACAACACTAAAGGTTAATGTTTTGAGTTTATGGATACTAAGAGTTATCCCTTCGTATATCGCTTATGAGATGGGGTATGGTGTTATAGTGATTTTTATGATTATGAATATTGAGACACTTATAAAAGGTGTTATTTACTGGTATATTTACCAGCAAAAAAGGTGGCTTCATACAAAGGTGTAAACTAGTAGCTTTTTACGACTTATAAACTTTTTACTTGCCAGTCTATAGTTAAGACAAGTTTGTTTTTATTGTAGATTTTACCTGTAAAATTATCATTTACTTTATAGTAACCAACACCTTTTGGTGTGCCACTCATGATAATGTCATTGTCTTCTAAACTCATAAATGAATCTATCTCTTTTAACATTTCATTTGGTTTATATATCATCAAGTCATATGTCGCTTCTTGAATAAGTTTAGTATTTAAAAATAGCTCCATCCTAATATCTTCAATATTTCCCTCAAATTCAATGAAATCACTCAAGACTGCACTTTTATCAAAAGACTTGGCTCTCTCCCAAGGAAGACCCTTTTCTTTCATCTTTTTTTGTACCTTTGCATCAGTCAAGTCTAGTCCAAAGCCTATACCTGCAATCTTTTTGTTTTGTATTAAAAAGCATATCTCACCTTCAAATCTTGTGTTTTCATTGATGTAATATAACTCAGAGCTTAATGCAGAGTTCGTTTTATTAAAAACCACCATACTGTCCGGTGTTTCATTGTTCAGTTCTTTGATATGCTTAACATAGTTTCTACCAATGCAGATAATTTTAGATGGGGTAACTTTTTTATTATTGAAATTAATTTGTTGCATTTCTTCTTCTTTGCCTTAGTGGTTTTTCACAGTTGAGGGAATAGTGTTTCCACTCGCTTGCATACTGAGTGCATTTGGAAAAGTTTTGTAATGAGTACGAACGATCTCTGCTAGTTTTACTTTAGTGATTACATCTATCTCACCTTTATCATTTATAACTGCACTAAGAGCATTCACGAGTTTATCTTGTGGTTCTTGGACTTTTTCAGCCCATGAAAGAAGGAGCTTTTTGTTTACATGCGAAGGTAGGGACCCCATGATACCAACATCATTTTGATTGTGAATGAGTAATCCAGATGTTGTTCCACGGTCAAGTGTAAGTACTTGGAAAAGATAGAGAGTATGGTAGTTTAGTTGTTCTTGTATATCTGCTTGGCTCATCTTCGTTCTGGATGTAAACGCAGCCGTGATAATCTCTATATACTTATCTATGATTCCCTCACCAAAACTTTTTGCAAGTTCAAGGTCTTGTTTTTTATCTGCCGATTTGTAGTTTTCAAGATAAAAATGTGATACTCCACGTTTTCTCCCTAAAGCAGGAATATCAAAGTATTTCTCGCCTTGAAGTTTCCCCTCTTGATAAATTCCACCTGCTAAATCTTTTAGTGCATTATCAAAGCTGTTTTTATCATCTTTGTTTAGTATACTTGGATTCAGATCAGCCATTACACGCCAGTAAGCAGGGGCATTTCTTAACTCTGTAAGTGAAATATGTATATGTATAGAAGGAACATTCGGATTTTTAGGATGAATAATAGTCGAAATAGCAGTAGCAGACTTGAGGTTCTTTTGGGGCATTTCATCATAATGTACTTGAGAAACATTTACACTGGCTGTATTAAAAAGACTGAAGTCTCTCGCTTCAAAACGGCTACCACCACCATGAAGTCCCTCATCACGAAGCCAAAGTACTTCTTCAAAGTTTTTACATTCACCTAAAGTGCTACTAATTACATCTAGTTTATCAGCAAATCTTTTTTGTAAGTTTCTCACTAAAGTATAAGCACCTTTTGCATCTTGTGACTCTGCCATTATCATATTCATATATTTTCCAAAAATAGTTTTTTCTATTTTAGCAAGATTTAGATTAATAGCTTCATCTATCAAGGTATAATGTTTATGAAGGATAAATTCTCATGTTTTTACAGATAAAAAAATATTTTAATAAAATGAAGAGTCTTAAGAAAAGTCCTAAACCAAAAAGTATCTCAGAAATACTTTGGTCAGGTTTAGGGGCTTTTTTATCTATCATAGCTGTATTTATTTTTACAAAATACTTAGCGACTAGTCCTATGGATAACTTTTTTCTTATTGGTTCTTTTGGGGCCTCTGCGGTACTTATTTATGGTGCACCACAACTTGACTATTCGCAACCTAGAAACTTTATCGGAGGGCATATTATCTCAACATTAGTGGGTGTACTTATTTATAAATTTCTCTCATTTGATTTGATGATACTGAGTGCATTAGCTGTTTCACTCTCTATTGTTGCTATGCATTTAACATCAACTATGCATCCACCAGGAGGAGCAACAGCACTTATCTCCATAATCGGAAGTGATCAAATACACGACTTAGGATTTTATCTTATTTTATCTCCTATCCTTTCAGGATCTGTTTTGATGCTCTGCATTGCACTTCTAATCAACAACTTATCAAATAATCCAAAAAGGTTTTATCCTAAGTACTGGATATAAACTCTTAAACTCTATAAAGTGATTTTTAGATAAAATAACTTTATGAATAATACTGAGTATAAACAAGCGATGCAAACACTAAACTTATGGTCAAAACATTACTATGTTTTAGATGATCCTATCACTACAGATGAGGTCTATGACAAACTTTACCATGAAGTTGTAGAGTATGAAGAATCAAACCCTAATGAGTTGGATAAAAACTCTCCGACACAAAGAGTAGGGGACATGATAAGTGAAGGTTTCACAAAAGAGCCTCACCTTTCTCGTATGTGGAGTCTTGAAGATATTTTTGACAAAGAGGGGTTAGATAAATGGCTCACAAAAACTTATAAACTAGACTCCAATATTAGTTTTTACTGTGAGCCTAAGTATGATGGTGCAAGTCTAAATCTCATCTATGAAAATGGTGTTTTAGTTAAAGGTGTGACTCGTGGGGATGGAACTATTGGTGAGCTTATCACTCGTAATGTCAAAACAATTAAGTCTATTCCTTTAACGATAGAGCATAAAGAGACTATTGAGATTCGTGGTGAAATAGTTATCTTTAAAGATGAGTTTGAGAGAATAAATAAGCGGCGTTTGCACGAGGGTGAAGCAGTCTTTGCAAACCCTCGAAACGCAGCAGCAGGAAGTCTTCGACAACTTGACTCTAGTGTAACAGCTAAAAGAAACCTCGTCTTTTTACCGTATGGTGTAGGTATAGATACTTTAAAGTATAAATACTTAAGTGATAAGATGGAATACATATATTCACTTGGATTTAGAAAACCACCTCAAAGAGCAGTAACACAAGGTTATGATGAGATAGAAGAGATATACAAAGTGATGAACCGTGATAGAGATAGCTACGATATGATGCTTGATGGAATGGTCGTTAAAGTCAACGAAATAGCAGCACAAATAGATATGGGTTATACGGTAAAAGTACCGCGTTTCTCAGTTGCTTACAAGTTCCCAGCAGTAGAGAAAATCACGACTGTAAAAGAGATAATCCTCCAAGTCGGACGAACAGGTGCTGTAACACCAGTTGCTATAGTGGAACCAACAAATATAGATGGCGTTGTAGTTGAGCGGGCAACACTACATAACTTCGATGAGATAGAGCGTAAAGACATAAGACTTGGTGACAAAGTAATCATCCTAAGAAGTGGCGATGTCATCCCTAAAATCATCAAGGTTTTAACACACGAGCGAAGTGGTTCTGAGGTAAAAGTCATAAAACCTACAAAGTGTCCTGTGTGTGAGAGTGAATTACTTCAAGAAGTGGTACTTCTTAAGTGTCAAAACTTAGAGTGTGATGCAAGGGTTGTAAACTCCATCATGTACTTCGCTTCAAAACCTTGTCTTAATATAGATGGATTAGGTGTAAAAATAGTCGAGGCTCTTTTTAAATCAGGACTTGTTAAAAGTGTCGTGGATTTATTTGACTTGGACTTAGAAAAACTTTTAGAATTAGAAGGTTTTAAAGAGAAGAAGTCTCAAAACTTACTGAACTCTTTAAAAAATGCTAAAGCACAAGACTACTGGCGTTTTATTAATGCACTTGGCATAGAACATGTAGGAGAAGTAGCATCAAAAACATTAGCTGAAAACTTTGGATTTAGTTTCGTAACTGCAACAAAAGAGCAGATAATAGAGTGCGAGGGAATAGGCGAAGAGATGGCTGAGTCTGTTTTAAAGTTTGTGAGAGTAAACGCAGAGACTATAACTAAACTACAAACTATCTTAGAACCACTAGAGCCTGTGAAACGCGAAGAAGCAAAAGAGAATCCTTTTAAAGGAAAAACAGTTGTACTTACTGGAACAATGAGTGAGAGTCGTGGAGTGATAAAAGAGATGATAGAAACATTAGGTGCAAAAGTGTCAGGAAGCATAAGTAAAAAAACCGACTTTTTGATTTACGGCGAAGATGCTGGTAGTAAGTATGATAAGGCTGAAAAGTTAGGGGTTAAGACTTTGACTGAGGGTGAGATGAGGGAATTAATATAAATATTCTTATGATATCTATAATACCAATTTTATTTATCTACAGTTAAGTGGGTTACTTATGATTTGGGATTGTAGAAAGCAACAGGGATGTTTTAGTGGAGTTATCCTTATAATTCCCGTAGTCTTTATAGCACTTGGATCGATTTTATTGTTAGTAGATTATATATTTTAAAGGAGTTTTGATGATAAATTTTAAAGAAAATGAAGATACACAAGAGGTAGAAGAAGAGTTTGACTACTTAAATGAAGAGCCACTTGAAGAAGAAGTATCGGAGTTTGAAGATGAAGAGCCTGATTATTGTGATTAAGAAGTACTTATGCGTTTAGATACTTACTTAGTTGAAAAAGAGTTTGTAGATAGTCGAAATAAATCTCAGACTATGATAAAAGATGGACTTGTTAGTGTCAATGAAAAAGTCATCAAAAAAAGCTCTTTTAAAGTAGAAGAGGGTGATGAAGTGAGTGTGGCTGAACATAAACAGTATGTCTCACGAGCCGCGTTTAAGTTACTGGAGTTTTTAGAAGAACTTTCTTTAGATGTTAGTGATAAAGTGGCACTAGATATAGGCTCGTCTACGGGTGGTTTTACTCAGGTACTTTTAGAGCGAGGTGCTAAAGCAGTCACTTGTGTAGATGTGGGAACTGAGCAGTTACATAAGTCCATACGAGAAGATGTACGTGTAAATGTTTATGAGTCTTGTGATATTCGTAAGTTTGAGAGTGATATGCAGTTTGACTTAGTTGTGAGCGATGTGGCATTTATCTCACTTTTGCACATACTCTCTGATGTAGATAGACTAGCATCAGATGAGATAATACTACTCTTTAAACCACAGTTTGAAGTAGGTCGTGAGGCTAAACGCGATAAAAATGGTGTTGTTTTAGATAAAAAAGCTATATCAAACGCGATGATCAAATTTGAAGAGGCAACACAAGTAATGGGATGGTCTTTAGTAAAAAAAGAGCCTTCAAAACTTACAGGAAAAGAGGGTAACTTAGAGTACTGTTACTACTTTAAAAAGTAGTATTTTATATCATGCATAAACTCCCAATAGAAGCTGTTTTAGAAGATGTTCGACATGGTTTAGAACATAACTCTACACTTATACTTCAAGCACCTCCTGGGGCTGGAAAAAGTACACGAGTGCCTCTTGCTCTTATGAATGAGACATATCTAAATGGAAAAATCATCATCATGTTAGAACCACGACGTGTTGCTGCTCGTATGGTCGCAACTCAAATGGCAAGAGTTCTTGGAGAAGATGTAGGAGAGAGTGTTGGTTATCAAGTCAAGATGGATAGTGTACAGTCAGCTCAGACAAAAGTACTTGTTGTAACTGAGGCTATTTTAGTCAGAATGTTACAAGCTGATGAGATGTTAGAGAAAGTCGGTATGATTATCTTTGATGAGTTCCATGAGAGAAGTATTCATAGTGACCTCTCTTTAGCTCTTTCACTGCAAGTACAAGAACTGCTTCGTGAAGACTTGAAAATTCTTATAATGTCTGCAACACTAAATGCTTCTGCTCTAACTTCACTTCTGGGAGATGTTCCTATTGTGACTTCAGAGGGTAAAAGTTATGATGTAGAGATGCACTATCTTGACATTAAAACTCCTGGACTCACTCTTAAAACAATGAACAGAGAACTTGTTAAAACTCTTTCATATGCACTAAAAAATGATGAGGGTGATATACTTGTTTTTCTTCAAGGTGTAAAAGAGATAAACACTCTTGCTAAATTATTGAATGAGCTTATAAAAGATGATGGAACTATAATCTGTTCTTTGTATTCGGCTCTTGGTAAAAAAGAACAAGATAAAGCCTTACAAAAATCAGACAAAAGAAAAATAATACTCGCAACAAATATTGCTCAAACTTCACTCACAATTGAAGGTGTTCGTATAGTTGTGGACTCTGGACTAGAAAAACTCTCTCGCTTTAACTATGCAAATGCAATGAACCATCTAGACTCTAGTTTTATCTCGAAGGACTCTAGCGTACAAAGAGCAGGTAGAGCTGGAAGAATGAGTCATGGGAAGTGTTATAGACTCTGGCATGAATCAAAGGTACTGATGCAAAGTACAAAAGCAGAGATACTGCGTTCAGACTTGAGTTCACTTGTTCTTGATCTTTCCCTTTGGGGTGTAACTTCATTTGATGAACTCAAATGGTTAGACATACCACAAGATAAAATTTTAAAAGAGACAATAGACACACTTTGTAAACTAGAGATGTTAGATTCTAAGTATAAGATCACTGCGTTTGGAAGAGATGCTATACGCTTAGGTGTTCATCCACGCTTCGCATATATGATACTTAAAGCTAATACTATGGGATATGCGCAGGAAGCCTCACTTCTTTGTGCAATACTTGGTGAGAGAGAGATCTTTAAAAATGCTAGAGATGAGAGCGACCTCTTATCTCGTTTTACACATTTACAAGAGAGAGACTTCAACTCGCAGTATATAAATAGTTTTGTGGCACATGAAGTTATAAAACAGGCTGATTTTATTTTCAAAAAACTTAAAAAGATACAAAAAGTATCTAAGCGAGAGAAGGCTTATGAAGCTGATATGATAGCTGTTTTACTTCTACTTGCATATCCTGATAGACTAGCTAAACGCAGAGCAAAAAATGATAATAGATATAAACTGAGTAATGCAAAAGGAGCGGTTATATCTGTAGAAGATCCCCTTTTTAATGAAGAATACCTAGTTGTGGCAAATCTTCATGCACATGCAAAAGACTCCTTTATAAACCTAACTATGGCTATTGACCTAGCTACTATAGAAGAATATTTTGCTCATACCATAGAGATAAAAGAACAACTCCTTTACAATAAAGAGAGTAAAAAGTTTGACTTAAAAGAGTCTGTTCATTTTTTACAACTAGAACTCTACTCAAAACCACTTGCCCTAAGTCAAAAACATAAGATGACACCACTTCTTTTAGAGCTTATAAAACAAGAGGGTTTAGAACTACTTACTTGGAGTAAACGTGCTAAAATTCTGCAAGATAGAGTGGCGTTTGTGAATTTGCATCTTGATGAGCAAATGGAGTCTTTATCTGATGATGTCTTACTCGCACACTTAGATGTATGGCTTGAACCTTTTATGGGGGATGTTAAGTCGCCTAAAATGTTAGAGTCTTTAGATATCTACCCGATGATACTCTCTTGCCTTTCATGGGAAAACCAACAGAAACTCTCATCTTTAGCACCGGAAAAAGTATCGGTTCCAAGTGGCTCAAATATTTTTATAGACTATAGTGATATCACAAAACCAGCACTTTATGTAAAACTCCAAGAGATGTTTGGTCTAGAAGATACACCAAAAATATTTAATGAGACTATTGCTCTACAGATACAACTCCTCTCACCAGCTATGCGACCTATACAGATAACATACGACTTAAGTAGTTTTTGGAAAAATTCTTATGCTGAGGTTCGAAAAGAGTTACGAGGAAAGTACAAACGTCACTACTGGCCTGAAAACCCTTATGAGGCTGTAGCTACTAAAAATACTAAAAAACATATGATGAAATAAAGATTACAATAGCTGTAAAATAATATAAAAACAGACCCTTATAACTTTTTGTTTTAACTAAAATTAACAATAAACAAATATATTGTTATAAAATGTAATAATTTATGAAGTGTTTTTCTTTTCAGCTTACGAAAACAGTAATTACTTACATAATAAGTTATACTTTATAGCATTTGAATATGCTATAAGGCCATAAATGGATAAAAAACCTGATAAATCAATATTAATCTACTTAAAAATCAGTCTGACTAATGCATCATAATATACTCAACCATATCCCCTATGGTATAGCTAAACTTTCTCCTAAGGGGGACTTTCTTTTTGTCAACAAAAAACTACTGGACTTAAAAAAAACTTCTAAAAAAGAGATGTTAGGACAGACAATATTTGATTTTTGTACACAAAATAAGGTAGATGAATTAAAAAGACTCTTTAAAACTTTAAATAAAGGTTTAAAAAATAATCTTTCATTTGAGCATAAGTATAAAGATATTGATCTCAAAATAGAACTAACTAAAGATGACAATAATGATATTATTGCCTGCTTTTTAGATGTTACTATTGAAAAAATACTTGAGCAACAGGTTTTAGAAGATCAAGAAAACCTCAAAAGACTTGACGATGCTATCAAAGGTGCAAATATCGGTGTTTGGGACTTTTTCCCTCAAGAAGGCCGAATTTTAGCTAATGAAACATGGGTAACCCAAAAAGAGCTTGAAGTTAAAACAGAAGAACTCAAAGTTTTAGCTTCCCTTGATCCTCTCACAAAACTCTATAATAGAAGATATTTTTCTGAAGTATCAGAGCATATCTTTCATCTGGCAAAAAGAGATACAGTAAACTTATCAGTTATTATGATTGATATAGATAAGTTTAAAACTGTAAACGACACTCATGGGCATAAAACAGGCGATAAGGTTATAGTTTCGTTATCAGATGCACTTCAAGAGCTTATCCGAAGCAGTGATATTATCTGTAGATATGGAGGCGAAGAATTTTTAATTTTATTACCAAATACAGATACAAAAGGGGCAACGAGTATGTCGAATAAGATAAATAATCGTATTGATGAGATTATGATTGATACTGATGATACAACTCCATTAAAATTTACAGTTAGTATGGGTGTATCTGAAGTTCATTTACAAAAAGATCAGACAATTGAAGAGGCTATTGATAGAGCAGACATAGCACTTTATGAGGCTAAAAACAGTGGTAGGAATCAAGTTTTTATTCATGATTTTTTAACTACTAGTAAAGGTTATTAAAAATTATTAGTTCCCATAGATAAAGGATAGTATCATCTTAAAATATATTCTAATACTTCTGCTTAATATAGTACCCTTTTTGCCCTAGTTGATTTAAACAATGCTACGTTTGATGAACTTTTAGAGTTAAATGGCATCGGTAAATCAAAATCTCAAAAAATTATAAACTATAGAGAAATAAATGGCTGTTTTAAAAGTATAAATGACTTAGCAAATATTGATGGGATTAGTGAAAAAATAATTGCTAATAATAAGACTAACTTATCTCTTGGCATCTGTAAAACAGCTGATGTGAAAAATACTTCTTACACTTCTTCACTTATAGATGTTTTACTAGACCCTATCAACATTATATTTGTTATTATCATTTTTATTCTTGGTTTTATTGATTATAAAACTGGCAAAGACTTAAAGAGCCAGATTGTTAGTGTTGGGGTACTTGGTACTTTTGTAGGTATATTTATAGGCCTGCAAGCTTTTAATCCAGAAGATATTACAAATAGTGTTAATGATATCTTAGTGGGGCTCAAAACTGCATTTTTTACTTCGATAGTGGGAATGAGTGTCTCTACAATACTCTCAGTAAAAGAAACACTAAGAAGTAAGATAGAAAACGAATAGAGAGTGGATAAGCATATCAGACATGATGTCAGGATTGATGTTAGTTTTTCTTTTTATCGCGATTAGTTTTATGGTGAAAGTTGAGGAACAGATGCAGGTGATGAAAGATGTGGCAATTGAGTATAGAGATACAAAAGTTAACCTTAATGAAGCTCTGTTTGAAGAGTTTGAAAATGACCTACTAAGTTGGGATGCGAGAATTACAAAAGATAATAGGGTGGTTTTTTCTTCTGAGAAAGTTTTGTTTGAAGTAAGTAAAAGTGAGATAAAAAATGAGTTTAAAGTGGTTTTAAAAGATTTTTTCTCTAGGTATATAAGAATTTTAACTGCTCCAGAGTATAAAAATGAAATCTTAGAGCTACGAGTAGAAGGGCATACTTCAGATAGTTGGTTCAATGCAAGAAGTGAAGAAGAAATATATCTTAAAAATATGCAACTTTCACAAAATAGAGCTTATGAAGTTTTGTCTTATTGTTATAGTCTAGAAGATAAAACTGTAGTAAATAATAGAATTTGGTTACAAAAATATTTTAGAGCCAATGGCATGGCATTTTCACAACTAAAAGATGCAGGTAAATCAAGACGAGTAGAGTTTACAATACAAATGAAAAGTGAAGATAGTGTTTATAAAATATTAAAATAAAGCACTTAAGTTGGCTTAAAACTATTTTGATATAATCAGAGAAAATAAATTGAGAATAATATTATAAACCCTGATAGTAAAATGAATAGAACTGTTTTTGCTCTACAGTCCCCAGCAGGTGGTTTTTTAGATGAAGAGTTAATCAAGTTCAACAAGAAGTTTGATGACTGGTGTGTGCAGTTTGATAACTTTGAAGATGCAAACATTATCGCTCAGAGTTTAGAAGATAGAGAGAGTGTAAACATTGTAGAGATTACACCTTTAAGTTATCCTCAGTACTTCTTTTATAAACTCCATGGAGAGATTCATGCAACGCGAGAGGTAAATGGAAAAATTATTTGTATAGTTGAGCCTTTTATGAGCTCTAGCTATCGTCTTGCTATATGTGACATAAAAACGAGAGATGTGAGAATAACTAACACTCGATATAAAAATGTCTTGAGTGTTGAGGGCGCTTTTGCCCATTATGAGGAGTAAAATACCAAGTATTTATCTTCTTGTCTTCGTTTTTTCTCTTATTTTTATCATGAGTTGAGTTTTCCTATCTCCCATGTATTCTATGTCAAACTTATCTACGGCTTTTATGAGCTCACCCATCTTTTTAAATCCATAATTTACCTGGGAAAAAGAAGAATTTTTTCTAATGTACTTTGAAATGTCTTTAACATCTGCCCAGCCTTGCTCATCCGCAGTTCGCTCAACACCTTGCTTGAGTAGGTTGATGAGCTTGAAGTCTTTTCGTATGTCATAGTTGTTTCCAAGATACTTGGTGACCGCTTCAGTGACAGCAGAGTTGTTTTTCTTTACTAAAACATCTTGTGCTACTTCTTCCTCTTCCTCAATAGGAGATAGTTTTTCAACATATATAAATTGACCACAGGCATTTACAAATGCCATAGGAGTTTTTGCCTCTCCATATCCATACACTGTTAAACCATCAGAGAGTATTCTTGTAACTATAGGGGTAAAGTCACTATCACTTGTTATGAGAACAATAGCCTCTAACTCTTTAGTGTAGAGAATATCCATGATGTCGATAATCATAGCGATGTCAGTAGCATTTTTCCCTTTTGTATAAGCAAACTGTTGAATAGGTTTAATGTTATAGTCTTGTAAAACATTTTCCCAACCTTGGAGTTTTCTGTCTTTCCAGTCCCCATAAGCACGTCTGATATTTACAGTACCATACTGTGACAAGTCATCAAATATGCCTTCTATATATTTAGAACTTACATTATCACAATCTATAAACATTGCTATATTATTTTTCTTTACGATGATTTTTTAGCCTTTTTGTCACTGATTTTGAGAATCTTTAAATTTACTTCTAGTGCTATATTGTATTGTTATATTCTTAATGCAAGAGACTAAGTTGAATTATCCTTAAGTTGGCTTAAAACTATTTTGATATAATCAGAAAAAATAAATTGAGAATATATGAACAGAATAGATTTTGATACTGCTTTACAACTGTATGATATGGATTTTTTTGACCTTGGTGATTTAGCTGATAAAAAACGCAAAGAGCTTCATGGTAAAAAAACATACTTCAACATAAACCGCCACATAAACCCTACAAATATATGTGCTGATGTCTGTCTTTTTTGTGCTTATGCTGCAAATCGTAAAAATCCAAACCAGTATACAATGACACACGAAGATATACTCAAAATTGTAGAAGAGATTGACAAAAATGGCATAACTGAAGTTCATATAGTCTCTGCTCATAATCCTGATGTTACACTTGAGTGGTACTTGGGAATCTTTAAAAAGATTAAAACACAGTATCCGAACCTACATATAAAAGCACTTACAGCAGCAGAAGTTGACTTCCTCTCTCGTCATCATGGACTTACTTATGATGAAGTACTTGACCTTATGATTGAAAATGGTGTTGACTCTATGCCTGGTGGCGGTGCAGAAATCTTTGATGAAGTAGTTCGTGAAAAGATTTGTAAGGGAAAAGTTACTTCTGATCAGTGGTTTGAGATTCATAGAAAATGGCACGAGAGAGGTAAAAAGTCTAATGTTACTATGCTTTTTGGTCATATTGAATCGAGAGAAAACCGAATCGATCACATGATGCGTATTCGTGACTTACAAGACATTACAGGTGGTTTTAACTGCTTTATTCCTCTTGTGTATCAAACTGAGAACAACTACTTAAAGATAGAAGCACCAATTACAGCAAATGAAGTACTAAAGACTATGGCAGTAGCAAGATTAGTACTTGATAATGTACCTAACTTAAAAGCTTACTGGGTTACATCAACTGTGAACCTCGCTCTTGTAGCTCAGGAGTTCGGAGCAAATGACTTAGATGGAACGATTCAAAAAGAGTCTATCAACTCAGCAGCAGGTGCTAAGAGTGCAAATGGTGTAATTCTTAAAGATTTTACAGCACTCATTAAAAACAGTGGTTTTTCTCCAATAGAACGTGATAGTTTATATAATGAACTAAAGGTTTGGTAAGAAGTTATTAAAATATCTGTTATTATCCCAACATATAACAGATATGAGTTTTTACAAAGAGCTATAGAGTCTGTATTACAATAGACTCATCAAGAATATGAAATCATAGTCATAGATGATGGCTCAAGCGACAATACTTCCCAAATTCTCCAAAAATTTCCAAATATAAAATATATATATCAAAAAAACTCTGGTGTTTCATCTGCAAGAAACTTAGGCATAAAAAATGCAAGTCATGAGTGGATAGCTTTTTTAGATTCTGATGATGAGTGGATAGATTCAAAATTAGAAGAACAAGTCTCATTTCATGAAAATAATTCTGATGTTCTTATGAGTTATACAGATGAAATATGGTTAAGAGATGCTTTAAATGTAAAAATACCAAAGAAATTTAGAAAAATCGGTAAAGATGTATTTTCAGAAAATTTATCATTTTGCAATATAGCTCCATCTTCTGCACTTTTACACAAAAGTATATTTAAAAGTGTTGATTTATTTGATGAAAGTTTGGAAGTCTGTGAAGATTATGACCTATGGTTACGAATCATGATAGAAAATAAAATAGCTTTAGTAGATAAAAAATTGATAAGAAAGTATGCTGGGCATGAAGATCAGTTAAGCTTCAAGTACTGGGGTATGGATAGGTTTAGAGTTTTTACTTTGGAAAAACTACTAAAGAATAAAAACAAGATAAATGAAGAAAAAGTACAGATGATAAAAGAAGAACTCCTTAAAAAGTACACTTTATTACTAAAAGGTGCTATAAAACATGATAGAGAAGAAGATATAAAAATTTATAAAGGAAAAATAGCTCAGTTTTAGCTTCTTTTAAATTTCTGATGATATAATTCTTTTACATTCCGGATTAGCTCAGCGGTAGAGTAGGTGACTGTTAATCACTTGGTCGCTGGTTCGAATCCAGCATCCGGAGCCACACTTTATAAAACCCCATAAACACTGATATTCAAACTAATTTATTTAGATACTGTGCCCATAATGTACACTATATATCTATTAAATTTTCTTATTAAAAAAAGCTTATTCATACTCTGCTTTTATAAAACTTTCTTCTTCACTTAAAAAACTAAGTCCACATGCTTCATAAGCAAAAAATACTTTTGCATTATATGTGTCTTCTCTCTCTTCTTGATAAATCTTTGTAAAGTTAGAATACTCTTCACCCTCTCCAAACATAGTTCGCATTTGTGAATCTTTAAAACTTTTAAAAGAGGTTTTAAGTAAATAAGGTGAGTCAGGATATAAATCTTTTAGGATTTTTAGCATACCACGAGACTCAAAAAGTAGGGTATAGGCAGGATTTATAATAATTGCTTGTTGCTTGTCCATTATACTTGTGAGAGTAGTAGCTAATTCCCCCTCATCAGTCGCTATATCTAACCATGAGTAGTTCTTATACCAGTATTCATAGTTATTGCCTTCTTGGTCATGTATACCCTCTTCATTGAAGGCTACTTCATGTAAATAAGAAAAACTTGTTTGGAATCCTGCTTCATCTGCAAGGTGTTGTAAAAATCTTGATGTTTTTTCTTTTTCTTCATCATCACTTGGACTTGAGAAGAGTATTTTCCAATTGTCGTATCTTTCATCAAAGTGTTCAAGACCATCATCAAGTGTGATAAGTCTTTTAAAATTTTCACTTACTTTTTCATAGATCTCATTAAAGCTGTGTTCACCCAGTTGTTCTTGAGAAGTTTGTAGTAGTTTACTTGGAGTATCTGCTTGAAACTCTAAAAGTTTTATAGGGCTATTGTTTAAACCACCACTAAAAAGAAATGCTCCATAAATATGCCAATGCACATCACTTTCCCAGCTTTTTTTGATAACATCTACAAGGTTAAATGGAATACCTAATTCAAAAAAGAGGTCATTATCGATGACATGATCAGCTGCTTCAATATACATATCATATAGTTCATTTGCCGCATCATAATAGGCCTGTGCTTCTTGAGTGCTAAGTTTAATATTATCCACCGAAGAAACCACCACTTCTACTAGACGAAGAACTTTTAGATCCTCCACCAAAAAAGCTTTTTTTAGAAGTTCCACTTCTACTAGCCTTACCAGCTGCAGAACGACTATAAGCACTTTTGTTAGAACGGGCACTATTCTTTGAAAAGTTTTTATTACCCATAAGAGCATTTCCTATCATATTTCCCATAAGAGAACCTGCTGCAACAGCGAGTATAGTACCTGCTAGTCCCATTCCTGCACCACCACCATTATCTCTAAGTGTTTCAGATGAACCATCTTGTACTTTTTTGTACTCTTGTTCTGCTAATGCTTTCATCTCCGCTTCATTCATAAAACGCTCAACTGTATTGCCTTGTTCATCTTTTTCACGGATGATAGCACGAGACGGGCCATCAGTTGGCATCTCTTCAACTACTATGTACTTACCATTTGTCTGTTGTTCTATAACTAAAAAACGGTTCTTTTGCTCTTCTTGAGGTGCTTCACAACCTGTTAAAACACTCATCATAAGAGCACCAGTACTCCCGAGTAAAACGCTGTTTGTAAATTTATTCATTCTAATATTCACCTATTATTTGATTTTTATCTAAATGTAATACTTTTTTAAACTTAGAGTCATTAAAAGTTATTTTGTCTCTACCATCATAAAGAATATCACCACTATATGAGTATTTAATCATATGTATCTCTACATCAGTTTTCATTAAAAGAGCTTCACCCAAAGTACTTCCAATAGGAGGAATAAGTGTGGAAAGTGAGATAATCGAGAGTGTCCCTATAACAATTAGAGAGAGTTTAGTCTCCTTGTAAAGTGTTATATATCCAAGTATAATACTAAAGAAAAGAAAGATTAAGAGGCTTTGATGGTCTGCAAACAAGATATTATAATAAACATCAATCTCTTTTGCTTTTATATAGTTCTCAAATACACCTAGAAATAGAAAAAAATCTAGAATAAAAGTGAAAAATATACCACTTAAAAATGCTTGTACTACTTTACTCATCGTAACCTCACCTTTTTGATATTGTTGATTCTATAGAGTTTTGATGATTTCCCCTCATATAAAGAGTTCTTATCTTCGATTATTATATCAGCTTTTACTTCACAAAATCCTCTATCGAAGTGTTTTGAGCGTTCATTAGCTGATGTTGAGTAGTTCCAAGTTATGTCTGTTAATAGTTTGGAGTGAAGTGTGTCTTTTGCTATACGAAAGGATGTGTGTTTTACAATAAATGTTGTTTTTTTTGCACGGCGAATAAGTTTTTTTTGTCTTGATGGAACTCTTATATGTGAGTTTTGTAAAGATTTAAAGCTTTTGTATACTTTGATAAAAGGTTTAGTGGAAGGTCTCTCTTTTATAGATTGAAGTTGTGACTCATCTTGCGATAAAAAACCGACAGTAGTGTCGGTTTGAATAAGAAGAACTTTTGATTCTAAACTAAAAAGTCTTGAAGTGCTGTTGATTTTGTCCATGAACCATCACCCATTTCATCTAGTGCTAAAATAAGTGCACGAGCAGCACTTAGTGTTGTAAAGTAAGGAATACTACGACGAAGTACCTCTTGACGAATAACTACAGCATCTTTTTTACTAGTATTGTTATCAGAAGTATTTATTGCCATTGCAATTTCATCATTTTTCATACTATCTTCAATATTTGGACGACCTTCAGAAATCTTTAGAACAACTTCACATGCTATACCAGCATCAGATAAGATACTTTGTGTGCCTTTAGTTGCTACAAGTTTAAAACCATGTTTAAGTAAACCACGGCCAATTTCTGCTGCATGAATTTTATCTGTATCAACAAAAGAGAGGAAACATGTTCCACCTGTTGGGATCTTATTACCAGCACTAAGTTGTGCTTTTGCAAAACTTACTCCAAAGTTTTTACTGATTCCCATAACTTCACCAGTTGATTTCATCTCAGGGCTTAAAACAAGGTCGGCTCCATAGAGTTTATGGAAAGGAAAAACTGCCTCTTTTACTGAAACGTGACCTTTAAGTTTTGGGCGACGAAGACCATTAGCAACTTCTACGATGTCATATTTGTCATAGTAAGCAAGTGCATCAACAAGTTTCTCACCCATCATAACACGAGTCGCAACTTTTGCTAGTGGCATACCAGTAGCCTTAGACACAAAAGGTACAGTACGGCTAGCTCGAGGGTTAACCTCAATTAGGTAAATTTCATCTTGATAAATAGCATACTGAACATTCATAAGACCAACTACACCAAGTCCAAGAGCAATAGTTTTAGTCTGTTGTTCAACTTTTTCTATCATTTCTTGTGTTAGGTTTACAGGAGGAAGTGAACAAGCACTATCACCTGAGTGAATTCCAGCTTCTTCGATATGTTGCATAACAGAACCGATATAAACTTCTTTTCCATCAGAGATACAATCAACATCAAGTTCAATTGCTTGATCTAAAAACTTATCAATAAGAACAGGAGCTTCATTTGAAACAGATATAGCAAGGTCCATGTACTGGTTAAGTTCATCTTCACTATAAACTATTTTCATACCGCGACCACCAAGAACAAATGATGGACGAACAAGTACAGGATAACCAAGTCCATTAGCAATTGGTGCAGCTTCTTCTTTTTTACGAGCAAGACCATTTTCTGGTTGTTTAAGACCATGTTTAATAACAAAATTACTAAAGAGTTCTCTATCTTCTGCAAGGTCAATGACTTCTGAAGTTGTTCCTACAATCTTAGCACCAATTTTTGTAAGTGCATCTGCAAGTTTGAGTGGTGTTTGACCACCAAAGTGAACGATGATACCATCTGGTTCTTCGTTTTCTATAACTTCACGAACATGCTCAAGGTCTATTGGCTCAAAATATAAAACATCAGAAGTGTCATAGTCTGTAGATACTGTTTCAGGATTACAGTTGTACATAATACACTCTATATCCATCTCTTTAAGAGCAAATGCAGCATGAACACAACAGTAGTCAAATTCGATACCTTGACCGATACGGTTAGGTCCACCACCAAGAATAAGTACTTTTTTCTTATCTTTATTTACACGGTTTTTGATATTTGGAAGTTTTGTAATGTTCGTGCTAGAGTAAAGGTAAGGAGTAAGTGCTTTAAACTCAGCAGAACATGTGTCGACTTCGTTAAACTCTATACTAACACCAAGTTTTTTACGTGCATCATATACTTGCATTTCATTTATTTTATGATTCGAATTTTTTTCTATGAGTTGGCTTATGTGTTTATCTGAAAAACCATCAACTTTAACATCACGCATCATCTCAGCATCAAAAAGAATCTTATCAGTGATAGTTTTTTCTTTTTCTACTAGTTCACTGAGTTGATATAAAAACCAGTGGTCTATCTGACATGTATCAAACATTTCTTCTATAGTCATTCCCCTACGGAAACCTTCTGCAACATAAAGCATTCTCTCTGCATTTGGACGACGAATCTCATGTTGAATAAATTCTATATCACCATCCATCTCATCAAATCCACAAATACCAGTCTCTAAAGAACAGAGTGCTTTTTGCATAGACTCTTTAAAAGTACGGCCAATCGCCATAACTTCACCAACAGACTTCATTGAAGTACTTAAAGTACTTACAGCTTCAGGGAACTTTTCAAATGTAAAACGAGGTATTTTAGTAACTACATAGTCAATTACAGGCTCAAAAGATGCAGGTGTTCCTGTGATGTCATTTGTAATCTCATCAAGAGTAAAACCAACAGCTAAAAGTGTAGCTACCTTAGCGATAGGATAACCAGTTGCTTTAGATGCAAGTGCACTAGATCTTGAAACACGAGGGTTCATCTCGATAACAATCATCCGACCAGTTTTTGGATCAATTGAGAACTGAACATTTGATCCACCAGTATCAACACCTATCTCACGAAGGATATCAAAAGATGCATTGCGCATTCTTTGGTACTCTTTATCTGTAAGAGTAAGAGCAGGGGCTACTGTGATACTATCACCAGTATGAACACCCATAGGGTCGAAGTTCTCAATGGTACAGATGATGATACAGTTATCTGCTTTATCACGAATAACTTCCATCTCATACTCTTTCCATCCAAGAAGAGACTCCATAATTTCTATCTCGTTTACAGGAGAAGCTGACAGACCTTCCTCTGCAAGTTTTTTAAACTCTTCCATATTGTAAGCTACACCTGAACCACCACCGGCTAGCGTAAATGAAGCACGAGAGATTACAGGAAAACCTATCTCTTTTACTACTTCTATCGCTTCTTCTACTGTGTAAGCATTTTTACTTTTTGGTAAATCCATACCAATCTTAATCATAGCTTCATTAAATGCAGAACGGTCTTCACCCTTATGTATAGCTTCAGGAGACGCACCTAAAAACTCTATACCTTCAAGCATACCTTTTTCGTACATACTTGTTGCAACATTTAATGCAGTTTGACCACCCATTGTTGGAAGTATTGCGTCTATATTTTCTTTTTTGATGATTTCAGCAATTACATCTTCTTTAATTGGTTCGATGTAAGTTCTATCTGCAAACTCAGGATCAGTCATAATAGTTGCAGGATTAGAGTTAATGAGGACTACACGATAGCCTAACTCTTTAAGAGTTTTAACAGCCTGAGTACCAGAGTAGTCAAATTCACAAGCCTGACCGATAACAATCGGACCAGAACCTATAAGTAAAATAGTATTAATGTCGGTGCGTTTTGGCATTTTGACCCTTCAAAATATGTTTATAAAAATTTAATTATTATAGCTAAAGGGCACTTAAAATTTGATGAGTTTTTAAGAGCATGTAAGATGTTTCGCAAAAAATGATTTTTTTGTAGCTTTAGGGGGTGTAGGGACTTTTGTCCCTGGCGTTAATATGGGCTTTGCCCATAGTAGTCTAATAGTGGAAGGTATATATGAGAGAAACTAATCCAGAATAGATGTAATCACTCTCAATAAGAGGAGAGTTTAAAGCACTTGATGGGAGTCTATCAACACGAAGGTTTATAAGTCCTGCGAGTTTATCAGTAAAGGGGTAGTCAATGTATGTTTGAGCACCTATTTGCCAACCTGCACCAGGAGTAAACTGAGCTCTGTCAGCTCTGGCTTCATGCTGTTTGACACCATAGTAATAATTCACAAATTCATCAGACTCATAGACTACAATAATACTTGGATAAAATGTAAACTTGCCAAGTTTAAACTCATCGCCAATCTCTGTTTTAAATAACCAAGACTCATATCGTACTAATATATCAGTTAAAAGCATAGTCTCTATGTAAGTGTCATTGTATGAAACACTAAATGCTAAACCACCCTCAAATGTAATCTCTCTCTCATCCATACCTTCTAAGTACTTAGAGTCTTCAGCCTTGTACCCATAAGTACGAGGTTGTGCAGTAAGGGATAACCCCCATGAAAACTCTTCACCCTTGTCTCCTAAAAAGTACATTCCGGCACGACTCCATCGTACATAAAAAAGACTGTTATCAAAGAAAATAACAGGGGAGGGTACTAAAAGTGGGTCAACACCTTTGTATGGTTGTGTCTGCATATATGGTCCAAAACCAAGAGTGACTTTTTTCTTTTTTTGCATCTCTTCACCATAAAGTGAGAGAGTTAAGAGGGCTAGTAGCAATATGTATTTCATCGAATACTCCTTATCATGTGAAAGTAACTAGGTTCATTACTTTTATAGTATGGCTCAATTACAGCATTTTGATAACCTTGTGCCGAAGTGACTGAGAGAATACGCCCAACTTTAAGACCTTTTATAAAAATATTGTCAAGACCAGATGTAAGGACTTCGTCACCCTTTTGTATCTTAAACCATGCAGGGATAAAGTTAACTATAAGTAAATCATCATTATTACCATGTACTATACCCGGAGCATTCTTATTTCCAATATAAACAGCATATGCACTTTTTATATCTTGATTGAGTAGTGCTAGAGGCCGACCATTTTTTGAAATAACAATACCTGCAACTAACTCTTTATAGACTAGTCCATAAATCTTAGAACCATTATAGTCTGGAATTTCTATCCAAAGGCGGTTGAAATTTCCAAACTTTTCATAAGATATTGTACGTACTAGTTCTACATTTGTCTCTAGTTTTAAAGGGGAGTGATTTTCTTGGTATAAATCATGAATTTGACTTGTTAACTCTTGCATTACAAGATGGTTGTTTTCATATTTCAATAGATCTTGTCGTAAATCTTGAATTGTAGCTACTTGAAAAAAATGTTCATTGAAATTATTTTTAATTGATTGATTAATATTATGATAGGAAATCTTTATTGCATTAAGGGAAGAGATAATGGGTGACTGAATAGTATTGTTGTAATACAAAGCACCTGTCAGCAGTGCTATGATTACAAAGAGATAGGAAAATAACTCTTTATTCATTCTCAAATAGTTCTTGTAATAAATCGATCTCTTCGAGTGCACGTCCAGTTCCACGAGCAACAGCAAGTAGAGGCTCATCAGCTACATAAACAGGAATTCTTACAATAGTTGAGAGGTGCTTATCTAGTTGACGAATAAGTGCTCCTCCTCCTGTTAAAATGATACCGTTATTAACGATATCACCGGCTAAATCAGGAGGCATTTGCTCTAGGACATTACGAAGTGCTTCTGCAATTTCTTTAAGTGGCTCTTTCATGGCCTCTCTTGCATCTTCACTTGTAAGTTCAACTGAACTAAGTAGTCCTTCAACTTGGTCACGACCATTTACAATCATCGTAAGCTCTTCATCTAAATCAACTGCTGTTCCGATATTTATCTTGATATCTTCAGCAACACGCTCACCTATAAGAAGGTTATATTTCTTTCTAACATAGTTGATAATACATTGGTCGATTTTATCACCAGCAGTTCTAATAGACTTAGAAAGTACAAGACCACCTAAAGAGACAACACCGATTTCAGTAGTACCACCACCGATATCAACAACTAAGTTTCCTTTTGGCTCACGGATATCAACACCTGCTCCAATTGCAGCGGCCATTGGCTCCTCTATAAGAAAAACTTCACGTGCCCCTGCTGAGAGAGCAGACTCACGAACAGCTTTACGCTCAACTTGTGTAAGACCATAAGGTACACAGATAATGATACGAGGACTAATTAAAGAAGTACGACCGTGTGCTTTTTCAATAAACTTTCTAATCATTTTCTCAGTCATATCAAAGTCAGCGATAACACCATCACGCATCGGGCGAATTGCTCTAATATTTCCAGGTGTTTTTCCAACCATTGCTTTTGCTTCATGTCCAACAGCTAGTACTCGCGTTTGACCATATTTTTCAGTTCTTACAGCTACAACAGAAGGTTCATTAATAATGATTCCACGACCTTTAGCTATAACAATAGTATTTGCAGTTCCTAAGTCAATGGAAAGGTCGTTTGAGAAAAGCCCTATTAGTTTATTGAAAATCATATTTAGTTACCTTATGCTGTTTTTTGTGTTGTTGTTTTAATGTAGACAGGTTCTTCCCCATCATCTATTACTGCTTTTGTGATAAGCACTTCATATCCTGCATGTTCTGGTAGTTCATACATAATGTCTATCATGTTTTCTTCTAAAATTGCACGAAGTCCACGAGCTCCAGTTTTACGTTTTATTGCTTTTTTGGCAATTGCTAAAAGCGCTTCTTCTTCAAAGTTTAGCTGAACTTCATCAATAGAAAAAAGTTTTTGATACTGTCTGATAAGAGAGTTCTTAGGTTCAGTGAGGATACGAACCATATCTTCTTCACTAATTTCGCTTAAAGATGCAATGATAGGAAGACGACCAACAAGCTCAGGAATAAGACCAAAATGAACTAAATCATCAGGTTCAACCATATCGTATGTAGGTTTTTTCTCATCTTTTGTTTTTTTCTCATGTCCAAAACCTAAGATATTTGCACCTTGTTTGCGTTTGAGTATCTCTTCAAGACCATCAAACGCACCACCACAAATAAATAAAATATTTGTAGTATCTATAGATGTAAACTCTTGGTTAGGATGTTTACGTCCACCTTTTGGTGGAATATTTACAGAAGAACCTTCTATGATTTTTAGAAGTGCTTGTTGTACACCTTCTCCTGAAACATCACGTGTGATAGAACGGTTTTCACTCATACGAGCTACTTTATCAACTTCATCCAAAAAGATGATACCTTTTTGTGCACGTTCAACATTGCCATCAGCTGCTTGAATGAGTTTTGTTAAAATATTTTCAACATCTTCACCAACATAACCTGCTTCAGTCAGACTTGTTGCATCTGCTATAGCTATAGGAACATTTAAAACTCTTGCAATAGTCTGTGCCATAAGTGTTTTACCAGAACCAGTTGGACCGATTAAAAGTACATTTGATTTTGCTATTTCAGTATCATCATCTGTTATTTGTTGCGTTTTAAATATACGCTTGTAGTGGTTATATACAGCTACACTTAAAAGTTTTCGAGCACGTTCTTGACCAATGATATAATCACCTAAAAAGTTGTTTAACTCTTTTGGAGTCATTAAATTATCTACAGCTTCAAGAAGCTCTTCATTTTCTTGTATCTGTGTTTCACTTTCATCGCCAAACATAATCTTATATGCTGAAACTACACAGTTTTTACAGATATAAACTCCATTACCAGCTATAAGAGGATTTACTTCACTCTCGCTCGCATCACAAAAACTACAGTCTCTATTTATCATTATTTTTTCTCTCAAATGGGATTCCACGTTTTGTTTTTAAAACAAAGTCACATAAATCATTAACATAGTGGTTTTTAGTCTCTTCTAACAGTCTGCTTGCTGTCTCTTTAAGTGGTTGACCTGACTCAAAAAGATCACGGTAAGCAGATTTTAGTGCATTGATATCTTCGCGTTCAAGATGGCGACGAAGTCCTGTAAGGTTTAGACCTCTAAGATTAGCTCGGTTTCCCTCAGCCATACAAAATGGTGGTACATCTTGAGCTAGAGCAGAAGCTCCACCAATCATAGCATAATCACCTATATGAATGAACTGATGAATAGGAGTCATTCCACCAATAACAACATAATCACCAAGCTCAACATGACCGGCAAGTGTCGCTGCATTTGCTAAGATACAGTGGTTACCGATAATCACATCGTGTCCTAGGTGAACATAACCCATAAAAAGGTTATGGTTTCCAACAATAGTTTTACTACCTCCACCTTTTGTTCCAGGGTTAAAAAGTGTAAACTCTCGGATAGTATTGTCATCACCAATTATAAGTTCAACATCTTCACCATTAAATTTTAGGTCTTGAGGGATAGAACCGATAACGGCATGAGAAAATATTTTATTATTATTTCCAATAGTCGTCTTTCCATAAATGCAAGTATTAGCAGCAATAGTTGTACCTTCCCCAATAGTCGTTTTACTTGAGATAAAACAAAATGGACCTATTTCAACATTTTCACCAATAACTGCACCGTCTTCAATAAGAGCTAATTTAGATATTTTTGACATTTTAAAACTTACTTATCAACTATCATGGCTTTAAGCTCTGCTTCACTTGTTAACTTGCCATCAACATATGCTTTGCCTTTAAGTACCCAGATAGGACCTTTATTTTTTAGTACTGTTATTTTGTACTCTAGTTTATCGCCTGGTTTTACAGGAGCACGAAATTTTGCCTTATCAATACTCATAAAGTAAACAACTTTATTTAGAGTATCTTCGGGAGTTAAATCCATACTTTTAAATGCTAGTATTCCACCAGCTTGTGCCATCCCTTCTAAAATCATAACACCTGGGTAGATTGGGTGACCGGGAAAGTGCCCTTGAAAAACAGGCTCAGAGATGGAAACATTTTTATATGAGAGAATAGACTCACCTTTTACTATATCTGTAACACGGTCAACGAGTAAAAAAGGGTATCTGTGAGGGAGTATCTCTTGTATTTCTGTAACATCCATTATCATATTTAAAAGCCTTATAAAGTAATATTTTTGGTTATTTTACCCAAATAAAGATTATAGAATAATTAGTTTTTCTTTGGTGTCTTCATAAGTTTTACTGTCAAGGTTGATAGTGAGCTTACCTTCGGGAATCTCTTGCATCACGATAATAGGGCTTAAATCATAGTTTGTATCGTTTATTTTTGCTCTAAAGTCTAGTTCTCTTTCTTGACTTAAAGGATTGAAAATTAACTCTTTAACAGTTTTATATTGAGTTTGGTTTTGCTCATTAAAAAACTCTAATGTGATAAATTTTATTTCTTCACGGTTAAAATAATGGATATTTTGAGCATTGTATTCAACTTTTCCCTGTGCACGTTTTCTTGGAAGTGTTGAGTAAGACAGAGCATATGCATCAAGTACATTAGTTTTCCCCTTAGTTACCTTGAAGTTAAACTCTCGGTAGTTAAGGAACTTTTGTTTGATGATTTTATACTCTTTGTTTTCATCTTCAAGCTGGTTACGAAGCGTATACATAGCGATTCGCTCTTCTATAGATGCTGGAAGGATAGAACCTGAAATTGGGCTAAACATTTCATCCATTAGTTTTTCTTGTTGCTCTCTTTGCATAGTGAGTCCAAAAATACAGCCACAATAGTCTTGACGGTAGAGTTGTTCTTCTTTAGTTACACGAGATTGGTCCTGACTTCCACCACCACTTCTATAATCAACAGCAATAAACTCAACACCATTTTTTTCATAAAAAGCATCTCCAACACGTTTAAGTTGTTCTTGAGACTTCAGGGGACTTACAAGTAGAGTAGTTGTGATTTTTTTCTCACCTAACTCGAGGGCTTTTTCAGCACTTACACTAAAACGCTTATCAAAACAGACTTCACAACGAGCACCTTTTTCAGGTTCATTTTCAAGTCCACGGACGGCTTGAAGCCAGTTTTCATAATCGTATTTTCCTTCAATAAGGTCAATTCCTAACTTTTTGCAAGATCGTTCAACATCAAGTAAACGAAGTTGGTATTCTGAATATGGGTGTATATTTGGGTCGTAGAAGAAGCCTGTTAGCTTCTCCTGCGGATAATCTGCTTGTAGCTTTTCTAGAAAAAAGTGACTATCAACACTACAGCAGATATGAACTAACATTTAGTCTTTAGCCTCTACAACAGTAATAGACTTGATTGCATCTTGACCTTGAATCTGTGCTAAAACATCAAAACTAGTAGTATCTTCTTTTTCAATAGCACCAAAAACAGTGTGAACACCATCAAGGTGAGGAGTGTCTACGAAAGTGATGAAAAACTGGCTTCCACCAGTGTTTGGTCCTGCATGAGCCATTGAAAGTGTACCTGGTGTGTGTACAGATGTGTTTGAAGAAGTCTCACACTCTATAGCCCAACCTGGACCACCAGTACCCGTACCTTCTGGACAACCACCTTGAGCCATGAATCCAGGGATTACACGGTGAAAGTTAAGGTTGTCATAGTAACCAGTCTCACATAAATGTGCAAAGTTTGCTACTGTGTTAGGAGCTTCCTCAGGAACAAGTTTAATCCAGATAACACCTCTAGCTGTATCTACTTTTGCATATTGTTGCTTCAGTGAGTCTTCTGCACTGATATTGTAGCTTTTTAATTCTTTTTGTCCGAACATTATTGTACCTTTTAGTAATTGATTTTTAGAATTATAGTGTAAGTTTGTTTGCTTTAATAGGTGAGAAATAAATAAGAGACAAATTTAAAGTTATTTTAGAGTTTTAGTATAATTTAATTGAATTTTTATATATTTAAGATAATACTAAAGGCATAGATATGTTAAGTAATTTTTTGATTACATTATTAAACAGGCTTAAAGTCATTTTTCTCTTAATCTATCTTTTTAGATCTGTGTCCATGTACTTTATAGGAACTTATTTTCACTATGAGTATTTATACTCAGCTACTTTACACTACATTATTTTGTCACTGAGATGTCCAAAAAATAAAATCACTTACAACAATATTTATGAGTATTAAACATTTTGAAAAGATATATCGTAAAAAAGCGGCAACAGCACTTGAAAGTGCATTCTCTACAAATATAAAAAAGATACGAGAACAATTTATGCCTGAAACATTCATAGGTCACTTTAATAAAAATATGTTTATCATTGTGCCACCAATAGGTTTGAACACAGTCTTATTTTTAAAAGGCCTTAAAGAAATAACTCTTTCATCAGAGTCTTTGTCTCTCCTCAAGCAGAGTTCATTCATATTTTTGAGATGATGTAATACACAAGGAAAACAATGAAACAAGAGTTTGTCGAAAAAATAAAACATAATCCTGACTATATTAAGTTAGTCAAGATAAGAACACAGTATGCAATTAGACTGACAATAACAATGTTAGTTATCTACTTCACATTTATACTCACAATCGCGTTTAAACCCTCGTTACTTGCACAAACTATTAGTGACACTAGTATTATTACCATAGGGATCCCCATAGGAATTTTTGTCATTTTTATAGCTTTTGTCTTAACAGGACTCTATACTAGACGAGCCAACAGTGAGTTTGATGATTTATCAAAAAAGATAAAAAACTCTTTAGTGGAGAAAAATAATGAATAATAAAGCATTCATATTTTTAATTTTGGGTTCACTTGGTCTCTTTGCATCAGGCACAATAGATGGTGAAATTACAAAACAAGCTCTAAATATTCCCGCAATAATTATGTTTGTGATTTTTGTAGGTGCTACCTTGGGTATCACATATTGGGCTGCTAAACACACAAAAAGTCCTAAGGATTTCTACACTGCCGGTGGTGGTATAACAGGATTACAAAATGGTATGGCTATCGCAGGTGATTATATGTCGGCAGCTTCATTTTTAGGTATCTCAGGACTTGTATACCTTAAGGGATATGATGGACTTATCTACTCCATAGGGTTTTTAGTTGGCTGGCCCATAATACTTTTTATGATTGCAGAACCTCTTCGTAACTTAGGAAAGTACTCTTTTGCAGATGTTGCTTCATATAGACTCCGTCAAGCTCCTATACGAATTCTTGCTGCGTTTGGTTCAATCGCAACTGTTATTTTATACCTTATCGCACAGATGGTTGGAAGTGGAAAGCTGATTCAACTACTTTTTGGACTACAGTATGAAGTGGCAGTTATTTTAGTGGGAGTACTTATGATACTTTATGTAACTTTTGGTGGTATGCTTGCAACTACTTGGGTACAAATCATTAAAGCATTTTTACTACTCTCTGGTGCTACTTTTATGGCTGTGATGGTGATGAGTCATTATAACTTTAGTTTTGAAGCACTATTTAGCGATGCTGTTGCTATAAAGGGTGAGGCTATTATGAGTCCGGGAGGACTTATAGATGACCCAATATCTGCTATATCTTTAGCAATTGCTTTGATGTTTGGAACCGCAGGTTTACCACATATTCTTATGCGTTTTTTTACTGTTAGTGATGCAAAAGAGGCTAGAAAATCAGTCTTTTATGCAACAGGATTTATAGGCTACTTTTACATGCTTACTTTTATTATTGGATTTGGGGCTATTGTTATGGTATACCAAAATCCAGAGTACTTAGACCTTGCAAAACAAGCAATAAATGGTGGTTCTCCAATACTCGGTGGAAATAACATGGCAGCCATTCACCTCTCTCATGCTGTTGGCGGTGACTTCTTTCTTGGTTTTATTTCAGCAGTTGCATTTGCGACCATCTTAGCTGTAGTTTCTGGTCTTACACTTGCAGGTGCTTCAGCAATTAGCCATGACTTATATGCTTCAGTGCTTAAAGATGGGGATGCAGATCATCATAAAGAGATGAGAGTAAGTAAAATTGCTACTGTTATCTTAGGTATCGTAGCAATTATTATGGGAATTATGTTTGAGAAACAAAACATCGCTTTTGTTGTGGGACTTGCATTTGCCATAGCAGCTTCAGCAAACTTTCCAGTTCTTATACTCTCTATGTACTGGTCTAAACTTACAACTAGGGGTGCCGTTATCGGTGGTTCTCTGGGGCTTGCAACCGCGGTTGTACTAGTTATACTTGGACCTATCGTTTGGGTAGATATACTTGGAAACTCAGAAGCGATTTTTCCATATAAGTATCCAGCACTTTTTTCTGTGAGTATGGCGTTTATAAGTATCTATTTTATATCTAAAACAGATAACTCATCAGGTGCACAAGAAGAAAGAACAAAGTTTGAGGCTCAGTTTATGCGTTCTCAGACGGGAATTGGAGCAGAAGGTGCATCAGAACACTAAGTAAGAGAGATATTAAAGGAGAGATAAATTTTCCTGAGATATAATTTTTAAAAGAATAAATACTACAAGGTAATACAATATGTCAGAAGTAAAAAAACCAGTTTTTCAGCCCAATGCAGAGTTTTCTAAAAGGGCAAGAATAAAAAATATGAGTGAATACCAAGCACTTCAAGATGAAGCTATCAATGATTATGAAGGTTTTTGGAAAAGATTTGCAGAAGAAAAGATAAACTGGATTGAACCATTTACAAAGACTTTAGATGAGTCTAACTTTCCATTTGTAAAGTGGTTTGATGGTGGAAAACTTAATGTTACTACCCAGTGTATAGACCGTCACTTAGATACTAGAGGCGATAAAACTGCGATAATTTTTGAGGGTGACCGTGGAGATACAGAGACTATCACTTACTCAGAACTCTCTAAAAATGTAAACAAATTTGCTAACCTTTTAAAAGAGGACTTTGGTGTACAAAAGGGTGATAGGGTAGTTATATATATGCCTATGATTCCAGAAGTTGCTTATGCAATGCTCGCCTGTGCTCGAATAGGTGCTATTCATAGTATCGTTTTTGGTGGTTTTTCAGCAGAAGCACTCAAAGATAGAATCTTAGACGCAGATGCAAAAGTTGTGATAACAGCAGATGGTGCATTTAGAAAGAACAAACCTTATATGCTAAAACCAGTTGTAGATACTGCACTAGAAGGTGACACTCCAGTTAAAAAAGTACTTGTAGTAGAGAGAAATAAAGAAGAGATTACTTGGGTAAAAGGACGTGACTTTTCTTATGCTCAACTGATTAAAGACAAATCAGATGAGTGTGAACCTGAAGTTATGGACTCAGAAGACCCTCTCTTTTTACTTTATACTTCAGGAAGTACAGGGAAACCAAAGGGTGTACAGCACAATACTGCAGGTTATATTTTATGGGCACAGATGACTATGGAGTGGGTTTTTGATGTAAAAGAAAACGATACTTATTGGTGTACTGCTGATGTTGGTTGGATTACTGGACATACTTACATCGTGTATGGTCCTCTTGCAATGGGTGCTACAACTTTAATGTTTGAGGGTGTTCCGACCTACCCTGATGCTGGACGTCCTTGGAAAATGGTACAAGAGCATAAGATAACTCAGTTTTACACAGCACCAACAGCCATCCGTGTTTTGCACAAAATGGGTGAAGATGAACCTAAAAAATATGACCTTAGTTCTTTAAAAGTTTTAGGAACAGTTGGTGAACCGATAGACCCACCGGCTTGGAAATGGTACTATGAAGAAGTAGGCTCAAGTAAGTGTGCAATCGTTGATACTTACTGGCAGACTGAAACAGGTGGACATATAGTTTCTCCTCTACCAGGTGCTACACCAATTAAACCAGGTTGTGCGACACTACCAGTTCCGGGAATTATAGCAGAGATACTAGACCCTAAAACAGGTGAAAAAGTGGGACTAGGGGAGAGTGGTTATATGTGTATCACTCGTCCTTGGCCTTCAATGATTCGTGGTGTTTGGGGTGACGAAGAAAGATTTATAAAGTCTTACTTTGGTGATGTGAAAAAAGATGGTAAAGCTGTCTACTTTACAGGTGATGGTGCAAAGTATGATGAAGATGGTTATATCACTATCACGGGTCGTACAGATGATGTTATAAATGTATCTGGTCACAGAATGGGTACAGCAGAAGTAGAAGCTGCAATAAACAAAGATAGCAATGTAGCAGAGGTTGCAGTTGTCGGGAAACCTCATGAGATTAAAGGTGAGGGTATATTTGCCTACATCGTTTTAAAGTCTAGTGTAGAAGACGAAGATGCTGAGAAAAAGTCTATCAACAGTATCATCAAAAGAGAGATAGGAAGCATCGCTCTTTGTGATGACATCGTATTTGCTCCGGGTTTACCTAAAACTCGTTCAGGAAAAATTATGCGTCGTATTTTACGTACTATTGCTAAGGGTGAGAAAATCACTCAAGATATTTCTACACTTGAAGATCCTTCTATCGTTGCTAAAATTGAAGCAATGGTCAACGGATAGTAAAAGATTAGAAATGCTATAATTTCATAATTTAATTATAAAGAAGATATTATGGAATTATGTGTTGCATTAGACTTAGCTACAAAAGAAGAGAACTTAACCCTTATAGAAAAAATCAAAGACCACGATGTCTGGCTTAAAGTTGGACTTCGTACTTACATTCGTGATGGTGAAGATTTCTTAAAAGCTATCAAAAAAATAAATCCTGATTTTAAAATATTTTTAGACCTTAAACTCTATGATATCCCTAACACTATGGCTGATTCCGCTGAATCCATCATGGGTCTTGGTGTAGATATGTTTAATGTACATGCCAGTGCTGGCAAGAGAGCGATGAAGACAGTTATGGAGCGCTTAGAGAAGTATGAGTCTCGTCCCATAGTTTTAGCCGTCACAGCTCTTACATCGTTTAGTGAAGATGAATTTACTGCAGTGTATGAAAAAGATATAGCTTCTAAAGCAGACCAGTTCGCAAAAGATGCAATGGACAGTGGGCTTGATGGTGTTGTCTGTTCTGCTTATGAGTCTGCATCTATTAAAAACACAACTTCGACTGACTTTATGACTCTAACTCCAGGAATTAGACCCTTTGGTGAAGATGCTGGTGACCAAAAAAGAGTTGCTGATGTCGCATTTGCAAAAGAAGCTCTTGTAGATTTCATAGTAGTTGGACGTCCTATTTATCAGGCACAGAACCCTTCTGATGTAGTAAAAAGAATTTTAGAGCTAATTTAAGCTTATTGTTATTAACAATTTACTATAATCACCGTCTTCAAACGGAGAAGTGGGAGAGTGGCTGAATCCACGCCCCTGCTAAGGGCGCATAGAAGCAATTCTATCGAGGGTTCGAACCCCTCCTTCTCCACCACTGAAGAACTAAATCCCCCTAAAATTACTTACTTTAAACAACGAAGCTACAAGCTACTTTACTATACATTGGTTTGTCTACTACAATTTACCATAAGTATCCGATTTACTCCGTTTTTTGCAGGCTTTGGTCCATATGAAGCTATAGCTCTCTTATATAATATTTTATTATTTGGAGTTTTCAGGTTTTTTTGTCATGTCTTTCAACTCGCTTAAAGCACTAAAGTAGTTATTAGTAGCAATTAAATATTTTTTTTCTACATTTTTTTTCATTGCTCTAATCAAGAAAAATCCAATACTGGAGATGATTAAGATTATTATAATCGCATGACTTTGATCATATATGGTATCATCAAGAATATCATTTAGAATATCAAAACCAAAGAACTTATCTAATATAATACTTCCCAGGGAGATTATTATTCCCAATACACTAAAAACTAAATATCCAGCATAATCAATAGCTTTATTATTTAGCTCATCTCTTATATCTAATAAAGTTTTCACTTTAAATTTCATTTCATCTATGTTCATCAATATCCTTAGTGAATCTTTATTGTATGTAACTGTATAAAATAATTCTTAAGAATAATATTACCGGGAACATCCTTAATCTGAACCAATTTCTAATAGTTACAGAGATAGAAACTAAGATAGTACTTTATTCATTTACACTAACATGAACAATATACTTCTCAATGTCGGCTGTTTTTAAATAATCTCACTAGAATTCACAGGAAAACTAATAGCTATGATGGATAAGTTCAGAGAATATTACCTAGAGTATATAAGTCACTCTAACTAATTTTCTTTCTTCTGAATAGTTTTAGAGAGCTCCCTAGAAGTTCAAGTATAGTGTTTAAACAGTATCATCTCCTATGATTAAAATTTATAGTTAATTGTAAGTTATAATTATAAGAAAAAATAATAAATAAGTCTGAGGGAGATCTAATAATTGTTACAATTGTTACAATTGTTACAATTATCAACAAATAAATTAATAGTGAAATAGATTAAGTAAGTTGTAAGTTATAAAGATATAACATAACCACAGTTATTAAAATAAGCGAAAAGGAATTGATAATGAGTATGCAAAAAGAAGAGTCTGTAAAAAAACTTTTTACAGCAGAGAGCGCGAAGGTTGACACTAATAAAGGTGATCAGTATTATGAAGAGTTATATGCGACTTGCCAAGATAGAATTGAGGACTTAAAACAACTTAAGCCCCTTAATAATAGAGTTGACTTTACTGAAAGTATAGAAGAGCAAGGACTTGGAAGAAGAGATTTCTTACAATGGGCCTCAGCAACTACTGCAATGCTTATGCTTCCAGCTTCTTTTACACCACTGGTAGCTGAGGCTGCAGTATTAATGAATAGAGTACCTGTAATTTGGATGGAATTACAAGATTGTGCTGGTAACTCTGAAGCACTATTACGTTCTGATGGACCAAAAATTGATGAAATCATCTTAGATATTATCTCATTAGAATTCCACGAAACACTTCAAGCAGCCTCAGGACATCAAGCTGAAAAGCAAATGAATGAAGCAATGGAGCACTTTAAAGGTAAGTATTTACTTTTTGTTGAAGGTTCTGTACCACTAGGTAATAATGGAACTTATGGAACAATTGGTGCATCAGGTGAAACTTTTATAGATCACTTACACCGTGGAGCTGAAGGTGCTGCAGCTATAGTTGCTGTTGGTTCTTGTGCTACTTTTGGTGGTATACCAGCGGCTGCTCCGAATCCAACTGATGCAGTTGGAGTAATGGATGTTATTAAAGGTAAGCCAATTATAAATATTCCAGCTTGTCCTGCAAATCCATCAAATATGGTAGGTGTAATTTTACATTACGTATTAACTGGAACTTTACCTGAACTAGATTCACTTTTACGTCCTAAGTTTGCATTTGGATATAGAATTCACGATAACTGTGAAAGACGTGCACACTTTGATGCGGGTGAATATGTTGAAGAATGGGGTGATGAAGGTGCTAAAAACAACTTCTGTCTTTACAAAGTAGGATGTAAAGGTCCAATGACTTTTAATAACTGTTCTATCATTCGTTATAATGAGGGTGTAAACTGGCCAATTGGTGTTGGACGTGGTTGTATAGGATGTTCAGAGCCAGACTTCTGGGACAAATATGCATATGAAAGACCAATGGCAAATGCTAATATTAAAGCACCAACAGGTGGTGTTGAAAAAACTGTTGATGAGTTTGGTCTAGGGCTGTTAACAGTCGCTGGTATCGGTATAGGTATACATGCAGCAGCAAGTGCTATCGCAGGTAAAAGAGAAGACGGAGGAGAATATTAATGAGTAAAGTACACGGTGAAGATGGTAACTTCCATCAAACGGACGCAAACGGAAACAAGCATATAATTGTTGACCCGATTACAAGAATTGAAGGTCACCTAAGAATAGAAGCTATAATTGATAAAGATAATACAATTATAGATGCATGGAGTTCTTCAACAATGTTTAGAGGGATTGAAACTATTGTAAAAAATAGAGATCCTAGAGATGTTGGTTTAATGACAATGCGTATTTGTGGTGTTTGTACAGGTACACACTACCAAAGATCTATAGAAGCAGTTGAAGATGCATTTAAGATAACTATTCCTAAAAATGCAAGAATTGTACGTAACTTGATTCAAGGTTCTCTTCAAGTTCATGATCACTTTGTACACTTTTATCATTTACATGCACTTGACTTTGTAGATATTATTTCTGCAACTACAGCAGATGTTGATAAAACAGCAGCAGAAGCAGTTAAGTGGGCTAAAGTAGCTGGAACAACTCCATATATGGCAGGAGCTACAGAATTTAAGAATATTCAAGATCGTATTATTAAGTTTGCTAAAGAGGGTCGTTTAGGTATCTTTGGAAATGGATATTGGGGAAATAAAGGCTATAAGCTTACTCCTGAGCAAAACCTTATTGGTGTAGCTCATTACCTTCAAGGACTTGATGTACAAAGACGTATGTCAAAAATGCATGCACTTTTTGGTGGAAAATCTCCACACCCACAATCAATCGTTGTTGGTGGAGTTACTTGTGTTCAAGATATTCAAAATCCTGCACGTATATCACTGTTTCAAGAATTATTACGTGAAACAAATGACTTTGTTCATAGAGCTTATCTTCCAGATATTTATATGGCTGGTACTGCATATGCAGCAGAAGCTACAGATGCATCACAATCTTTTCATGGTACAAACCATAAAGGAACAATAGGAACAGGAATCGGTGGTTCTGGTGGAGGACTCTTATCTTATATGTCTTATGGAGACTTTAGACTTGATGACACTGGCTTTTATAACTCAGCACTATTTTTACCTTCAGGTCTAGTTCTTGATGGTGATATTAGTACAGTACATGAGCTCGATGAAGATAAAATTACAGAAGATGTAACACACTCATGGTTTGAGGGTACTGGTGCTCCAGAACATCCTTATGTTGGAACAACTATTCCTGAATATACAGGACTTGATAAAAGAGATGATGGTTATGCTTATCTTAAAACTGATGGTAAATACTCTTGGATTAAATCTCCACTTTATGATGGCCGTAAGGTAGAAGTTGGACCTTTAGCTCGTATGGTAGTTGGATATTGTAAAGGTGATGAAAATATCACTAAATATGTAGGTGACTTTCTTAAGAATTCAGGATTACCAATAACTGTACTTTTTTCTACTGTTGGTAGAACAGCAGCACGTGCAATTGAAACTATGTTGATAGGTGATGCTATGCAGGTTTGGTCAGCTGAACTTGCTTCTAATGCAGCACATGGTGACCTTAATACTTGGACAGAATTTGATTTTGACGAAGTAAGTAAAGATTGTAGAGGTCGAGGTATGGCTGAAGCACCTAGAGGTTCATTAGGTCACTGGATCGTTATTAAAAATGGTTTAGTAGAAAACTTTCAAGCAGTTGTTCCTTCTACATGGAATGCAGGACCACGTGGGCCAAATGGTGAAATTGGTGCTTATGAAGCATCACTTATTGGGACTAGAGTAGCTAACCCTGAAGAGCCATTAGAAATTATCCGTACTGTACACAGTTTTGATCCATGTATCGCTTGTGCTGTACATGTTATGGATACAAATGGTAAGGAGTTAGCTGTTTATAAAGTTGACCCTACTTGTGCATTTTAAAAGGAGTACAATATGAATGCTAAACCAGGATATACACAGGTAAAGCGTAGAACAGGAGCCCTAAGAATTATTCATTGGGTGAATGTTCTTTCAATGATGGTAGCGATTGCAACAGGTTTGTATATTGCTGCACCTTATTATCAAACATTTATAGCCGAAGGTGCTGTAGATAAATACGTAATGGGATGGAATCGTTGGGGTCACTTTATGGTGGCAATTATTTTTGATGTTACATCGATTATTATCTTTTATCTAACATTCTTTTCTCGTGTTGACACACCATGGAAGAAAGTTATACCGAATAAAGATAATTTAAAAGAATTTGGTGCAGTTCTTGTTAACTTACTTACGTTAAATAGACGTAAAGATTTTAGTTCAGCACATAATGATAGTTTTAATATTACATACTTTTTTATCTTTCACTTTCTGATGATTTGGATGTTATTAACAGGTCTACAAATGTATGTACATGGTTTAGAATCGGGACTAAGTGGAATTGGTACTTGGTGGCCGACTATGCTACATCTGGTAACAGATTGGACTATTCCGGCGGCTACATTCTTAATTGGTAGTGCTAACCCTGAAGCAGGGGGAACATTAATGGATGTACGTATATCACATCATATAACTATGTGGTTACTTATCACATGGGTAGTGTTTCATATCTACTACCAATTTTGGAGAACAATTTTCTGGAAAGAGGGTGATATCTCTATTATCGTTGGTGGTAGTAAATATGTTAAAATTGAAGATGGAGAAAATAGCTAAATGGCATACGACAAGATAGCACTCATTGGTATAGGAAACATTATGTTTCATGATGAGGGCTTAGGTGCCTATTTAGTTAAGTATATTGAAGAAAATTATGAAGCTCACCCTAAACTCACTATTGTTGAGGGTGGTACTTTAGGTTTTACTTTGATGACATACTATCAAGATTATGACAAAGTTATAGTTGTTGGAACAGGATCTAAAATAGGTCCTGTCGGCACTATTAACTCAGAAAATGCAGACCAAGTTATGGCAAATGAATCTGCAACACGTAAAACTGCAAATGAAGTAGAGATAACAATGATGATAGAAATATGCTCTTTTCATGAAGATATGGGTGAAGTTCAACTTATCACTATGGTTCCACATGATATTATAGATGTTAAAAATGCGATGACACCTGAGGCTTTAATTTGTATGCCTAAGCTCGTAGCTGAAACATTAAATGAATTAAAAAACTCTGATATCATTCTTACACGAAAAGCATCAGCTGAAGTAAGCTTTATTAGTATTATTGAAGCATATGCAAACCCCAAAATTGAAGACTTTACAGATATGTCAAAGTGTATTTCTTAAAAATCTAAACTTAACTACTATTTGTTTTGAAGAGAGAGATTGAAAACTTGATAGATATGTCAAAGTGTATTTCTTAAAATCAAAACTTATATACTGTTTGTTTAGTGCACAGCTAGATTTTTAGTCTAGCTGTTTAGTAAACAATAATTTAAAATTAGGAACATAAATGTATTTTATTTTTGAGATAGCATTCAGCTCAAACAAAAACTATATAGCAAATTTAATACGCGCATATGCTGAAGAAGTAGGTATCGAAGCAGAAATACTGCAAACAAAAGATAGAATAGTAATGATTTTTAATCAAGATGATGAAAAATTGGAAAGTTTTTTATTAGATATGCAAGATGTGATTCCAGCTTCTCTATTCTTAGGTGAAGGATATCATCATTTCGCTGAAGAAAAACCGTCTTTAGTTGAAGTGAGCCAAACAAATCTTCCTGTAAATATTGCACCCTGTCCAAGATGTCAAAAAGAGATGTTTGATGTGAGTACTCGTCGTTTTTATTATCCTTTTACATCATGTAATAATTGTGGGCCACAACATTCATTTTTGACGAAGTATCCATATGTTCGCGAAAATACTACAATGAAATTTTTAGTACCATGTAGTGAATGTGAAGATGAACGAGCACATAACTCGTTACGTAAGAATTACCCTCTTATATCATGTATAGAGTGTGGTATCGGTTTACGTATGCTGAGTAAAGAATCAGAATACATGGCACTTGATAAAGGTGATTATCGTAATCTTTTTAAAGCAAGTGCGGGTGCAATAAGCGCAGGTAAAACTGTTCTTATGAAAACAATGAATGGTTATAGAAAGTTTTTTTATCCTAACCGAGACTTAGATGCTATAAAAAAGATAAAGTTTACAGATAAAAAACTAGATATTGGTTTAGCAAAATCACCATATAGTTTTAATCAAATCAGTGAAGAAAAAGTTGGACTATCAACATTACTTATGGTAAATGCAGCTAGTTTTAATGAACATTTGATGTTGGTTGAACAGGAATTTAATGCCTTGTTGAGTATTGAAAGACCACTCTTGAGAGTTGCTACAAAAAGTGATGCTATGAAAAGACTATATGGCTCTTCTGCATTAGTTAAATACCCAGATGATGGAATGACAATGCTTTTAGCAGCAGAAGCTGTAAAACATGGTTTAGAATATATAGCATATATTGAATGTGAGAGTACAGAAGAAGCAGATTTTCTCGTCGATTTTGATATGCCAATTAATTCACAAAAAGACACAAAACTGTTTATAAACCAAGATAAAAAACTTTTTGTTTCAGGAGAACGTATTATATATCCTACTATTGTAGAAAATGAAATAAATCGAGTTACTGTCGCTCATAATTTAGCTTGTGTAGAGGTAGATGGAGTAAATATTATTGATTCACTTGAAGTATTCGATTCTGTATCTACACAAGAGATATATGTGCTTGATACAGAAAAAGACTTTGAAAGTGGTCACAGTAACGAAAAACGATTTGAACAATACGAAGCTTCTATGTTGTCAGTTTTGGGAGAGTGTGATAAAGTTGGACAAAAAGCTATAGGTGTACATTTTGATGGTACATTAAATTTTTTATATTATAACGGTAAAAAAGTAATAAACGCGGTTCCTGCAATATCATTTGAGTCTGATAATTTATGGGAAAAGATAAGTACGCTTAGAGATGGTTCAGATAGACTTGTAAATAATTATAAAAAAGCTTACCCTGAAGTATGGGAACGTTTAGATAACCTAAAGGGTGATATGGATATTTTTGAGGTCACAGCTATCACTCTTGGACTTGAAGATGAAAGCTTTGAGGGTATCTCGGCTGAAGCAGTGAGCTTTTTAGGTAAAGGTGGATTACAGATTGATACAAAAGTTAAAGATAATCGTTTTGACAATTATGCTTTTTTAACTAGTATCATGTCATATCAACTAGGTGATGTTGAAAATAATTTTATGTGTTATAGTATTTATGAGTCTTTTGGTGATTACATCGGTGAGCTCGTTCCTCAACTTTGTGATAAAGTGGAAACAAATATTGTTGTACTCATGGGAGAAACTTTTGCGAACCAATCACTTTATGGAAGAATAGAAAAGACACTAGGACATAAAAATCCTCTGATGAGTAAAAATTTTCCTATAGGTAAGGAGAATGCGGTACATGGAGCTTTGTACTTATAAGATAAATATTAGAGGTACAGTACAAGGTGTCGGATTCCGTCCATTTGTTTATGCCTTGTCTCAAAGATATCTAGTAACTGGTACAGTCAGTAATAACAGTAATGGTGTTGAAATAATTCTCAACACCGATACACTCACACTGAAACAGTTTCTTATCGCTGTTGAATATGAATACCCTCCTTTAGCAAGTATTGATACAATTGAACACAGTGAGATAACTTACATACAGTTCGATAGTTTTGAAATTATTCAAACTGAGGATAGTGGGGATATAACTGTTAATATACCTCCTGATTTAAGTATCTGTAAAGAGTGTGAGAAGGAACTTCTAGACCCTACAAACCGTCGCTATGGATATCCATTTATCACATGTACTCATTGTGGTGTACGTTACTCAATTATCTATGATTTACCCTATGATAGGGAACATACTTCGATGAAGTTTTTTCAGATGTGTAAGTTATGTGAGGAAGAATACAATAATCCACTAGATAGACGTTACCATGCTCAACCCATTGGCTGTCATGATTGTGGACCAAAATTAAATTTACTAGATAATAGAGGCATAAAAGTAGAAGTTATAATAAATGAGATAGAGAAAACTATTGAGCTTTTAAATGAAGGGAAAATAATAGCCCTTAAAGGTCTTGGCGGTTATCATTTAGTATGTGATGCTACAAATAAAAGTGCTATACAAGAACTACGTATACGCAAGAAAAGACCTACAAAACCTTTGGCAGTAATGGTCCGAGATATAAATATGGCTAATGTACTTGCCCTCATTTCTCCAAAAGAAGAAGAACTTTTAGTCTCACAAGAACGTCCAATTGTCGTTGTTCAAATGAAAGATGAATACTCTAGTGATATCGCACCTGGTATCTCCAAAATAGGATTATTTTTACCTTATACTCCTTTACATTTTCTCTTATTGGATAAGTTGAGTTTTCCACTTGTAGCCACATCTGCTAATATTACAGATGAGCCTATTTGTACCAATTTAGAAAGTTTAGAAAAACTACAAAACGTGTATGATTATGTACTAGATCATAATCGAGATATAGTCAATGGATGTGATGATTCAGTACTTATGGTAGTTAAAGAACAGCAGGTAATGATAAGGCGTGCTAGGGGCTATGCACCTGTTCGTATTGAACTACCTTTTACTCTTAAAGAGAAAGTTTTAGCCCTTGGTGCTAACCAAAAAAGTACTATTGCTATTGGCATTGAGGATCAAGTTATACTTTCTCCTCATATTGGAGATTTAGATAGTATCTCATCTGTAGAGTATTATGAAAAAAATATTGAGAGTTTAGAGAGAATTTATAAGTTTTCTCCCGAAGTTATAGCTTATGATAAGCATCCAAAATATGAGTCTACAAAGATTGCAAAGCAAATAATAAAGAAGAATCCAGACCTAGTATCTAAAGAAGTACAACACCATCATGCACATATCTTAGCTGTTATGGCGGAAAAGCAGATTACAAGTAAAGTCTTTGGTGTAGCCTTTGATGGTACGGGGTATGGAGATGATGGAATGCTTTGGGGTGGTGAATTTATTATCTGTGATTGTGCGGATTATGAGAGAGTAGCATCTGTGGAATACTTTAAGCTCTTAGGAGGGGCTAAAGCTATTAAGGAGCCAAAAAGAGTTGCTCTTTCATTTCTCTTTAGTCTATATAAAGAAGAGGTATTCACTTTAAACAATCCAACTACACAAGAGTTTTCATCTTATGAACTTCATAGCTATTTTACGGCATGGAAAAAAGGCTTAAATGCACCTTTAAGCTCCTCTATGGGTAGAGTCTTTGACGGAGTCGCTTCTTTGCTTGGGATTTGTCAAGTGATGAGTTTTGAAGGTGAAAGTGGTATGCTACTTGAAGAATTATTTGATAGTTCTGTTACAGGAAGTTATGCATTTAATTATGAAAATGGAAAAATTGATTTACTGCCTATGCTTAGTGCATTGCTTAAGGAAAAAAACATTTCAATAGCTGTGAGTAAGTTTTTTCATACTTTAGTAGAAATAGTAGCTGTAGTTTATAAACCCTATGATTTACCTTTAGTATTATCTGGTGGTGTATTTCAAAATAGAGTACTATTGGGCTTAATATTAGAGCGATTTCCGAAGGCTATAATTTCTAATACAATTCCTCCTAATGATGGTGGAATTGCCCTAGGTCAAGTAATGGCAACAATGAATACAAGTAGGTACCAATAATGATACTGTTTAAAAACTTTATACTAATAAATGTTTATCTATTTTTAAGTTTTACTTTAAACCTTATTCAGTGGATTCCATCATTAATGCTTGAGAATATTATTAATATTGTTATAATTATATTATATATAGTGCCAATGTTTTTTGTGTATATAATGATTCGAACTATTTACGAAAACCAAGTAAAAAAATCGCTTTATAAAGTTACAATGTATGCAGCATTACTTCTGTGTTATATGGGTATGTTCGCTATGGTAATGATAGGTATGGGATATGATAAGAGTACTTATATCCAAGATTATAAATTTGAGGATAAAGTTTTTTATGTACATCAAAATAATGATTTAAGATACGAAGTAAGTGTAAAAGATGATAATATACCTATACGTTTATTGCCAATAGCCTCTTTTAGTAAGAGTCCAATTAGCTTAAAACAAAAAGAAAATTTCATATATGCTATATCAGAAGGACAGCATACGAAAATCTATAACTTAAAAAATAAAAAGGAAAATAATGAGTACTAAAAAGAAGAAGATAGCTATTTTAGGATGTGGCTGGGTTGGTAAGGCTTTAAAAGAGAAACTTGAGTTACTGGGGCATGAAGTAAACTGTCTTTGTCGTGATGTAAATATGGATACACTAATTGGCTTTTATAATTGTGATGCATTAGTTATCGCTGTACCTCCATCTGATGAGTATTTAGATGTGATTGAAGATGTATACTTTTCTGTCTCTTTAAATGAAGCTATTGATACACAAATGATATTTTTGAGTTCAACATCGTTTTATGATGACGATAAGCTTATAGTTGAAGCGGAAGAACTTGCTAAGGTAAAAGATCCAAATACAGTAATTTTGCGACTTGCAGGTTTAATGGGCTACGATAGAATTGCGGGAAAATATACATCTGGAAAAACAATAAAAGACGGACCTACAAACTATGTACATCGTGATGATGTAGTTGGTATCATAGAAAGTGTAATCGAAAGCAGGATTAAAGATAAAATCTTTAATGTCATAGCACCTATTCAGTCCACAAAAAAAGTAATATTTGGACAAAATAGTACAAAGTTTTCTTTTGATGAGACACATTTTAAGGGAGAAAATAAAGTTGTAAAAGCACATTCATCAGAAATACTCTGTGATGTGTTAGGTTATGAGTTTAGCAAAAAAGATGTAAAAAACTTTTGGAACTAAGTGTCCAAAAGTTAGAGGTTAATCTGATAGAAAACTCAAATCTAATTGCTCGCGTTTTGCATGTGCACCATCACACTGCCATGTACAAGTAGTTTTTTTACATAAACATAATAAAAATTCTGAATTTCGTGTAGCAATAAACTCTGTTGGTATGAACTTAGTACCTTTATGGCTTCCGTCACAGAGAACACCATCTGCACTTTTCCCACAATTACAAAATTGGTATGTCTCACCTTTATTTAGGTATGTTTTTACTGGATGTGGCATATTTTATCCTTTTAAAGTAGTGTATCATTTTATCTTTTGTTTTTGCTGAATATTAAAACGCCATTCTGCTTCTTTAAGATAAAAAATAAACTTCTCATTACTTACACCTTTATATCGACAAATAAATTTTTCAAAATAATCCCAAAATTTTGTAATTGTATTTTGAGACTTTGAAAGCTTAGAGATAGTATTAAACTTGAGGTACTTCATCATAAGTTTATGTCCTTGATCCTCTTTCATGTGGAAGAGTGATTGTTTTGTCTTTGGCATCATAATATTGTAGATAGTGTCATCATATGAAAGTGTAAGAAAATGTTGTAGTTTATCAATATTATCTTGGATATTGAGACTTTGTGGTAAATATAGGTATTCATCATAGTCGCTTACTCTATGGTTATTGTGTTGATACATTTCATCAGAATAAAGTAAAATATTTTTTCTAAATTTCTCAAAATATTTTTGAACTGTTAGAAAATGCATTTTAGTTTGTATGGAAGTTTGTCTAGCAGTATCACCATCTTTAAAATACATAAGGAGTTTCTCTTCCCTTTGAATTTTCTTGATACTAAATTTTCTTTTACATTTACTACATTTATGCTGATTATCTGCTAATACATATGTATGGGGGTGTGTGCAATAGATACATTTCATATCAAATTATACTATTTAGTTCTTAAAATAGAGTAGAAATTTATTTTTTAATAAATAATTAAATATAAAATACTATTATAGTGAATAGTTATTCAGTATTAAGGAGAAAGTAGATGGAATTATCTTTAGTTGTTATTTTTTGGTATGGGATTGTCCATGCATTTGGGCCAGATCACCTTAGTGCCATTGCAGATTTTTCTGTAGGAAAAAACCAGCGAAAAACATTACTGATTACATTTATATTTGCATTAGGACACGGTATAAGCCTTTTTGTATTTGCAAAACTTTTAGAATCAATGGAAATTTCACAAGACTTATTAGCATATGGAGATATTGTTTCTGCTGGAGTTATCATCAGTATGGGTCTGTATATACTTTATATGGTAGGAACTAAGCGTATTCAGTTACGAAAGCATATTCATGAAAATAAAGAACATATCCATATCTGGTATGGTAAGTCTCATGAACATATTGAGGATTCAGTAGCTAAAACTTCCTCTCTAACCTTAGGTCTTCTAATGGGTGCTGGAGGTGTCAGGGGTATGCTTATAACACTTGGTGCAGTAAATGGTGGTACAGTTGATTTTATGATGGTTGGGGCATTTACCCTAGGCGTTATGCTGATTTTCGGTGCATTTGGAATGGTTATGCTTTATGTTAACCAAAACTTATTAGGAAGTCTTACAAATGTTAGACGAACCTTTACAACAGTAGGTGTGATTTCAATTGCTGTTGGAACAAATATTTTATTAGGATAGGAGAAAATATGTGTGTAGATTGTGGATGTAGTATAAGAGGAATGAAAGGGCAGGCTGAAGAACATAGTCATGATGGAGGAGAAACATTTCATTCTCATGAAAAAAGTGCAGAGGGAGATGTAGATTCTGGTGAACATCAAAAGGCTCATGAGCACCTACATCATAACCCTCAACTAAATGATGTTAAAACTATCGCTGTTATTCAAAAGATACTTGATAAAAATGATCAAGAAGCAAGTCTTATTAGAAAGCATTTAGAAGATAATGGTGTTTTAGGTATTAATCTTATGTCAAGTCCCGGTTCAGGAAAAACGACACTACTTGAACACCTTGTTGATGTAGCAAATTTTAAATTTGGAGTTATAGAAGGGGACTTAGAGACAGAACGTGATGCAGATCGCTTACGTGCTAAGGGAATACATGCTCAGCAGATACAAACGGGTACAGCATGTCACTTAGATGCCTTTATGGTTCATAAAGGTATGCATCATATGCCACTAGAAGAAATGGATGTATGTTTTGTTGAAAATGTTGGAAATCTTGTTTGTCCTGCATCTTACGATGTCGGAACACACTTAAATATAGTTCTAGTTTCAGTACCTGAAGGTGAAGATAAAATAGCAAAATACCCTGTGATGTTTCGTCAAGCAGATCTAGTACTTATTACTAAAACAGACTTGTTACCACATTTTAAATATGATATGGAAGCAGAAAAAGCTGAGGCTAGAAGAATCAAACCGAATGTTGATATTTTAGAAGTAAATGTAAACGATATAGATTCAGTCAAAGCAGTAGCAGACTGGATATCGTTTAAACGTAAGATGAGAGGCTAATATGTGTTTATCAATTCCAAGTAAAGTAGTTAAAATTTCAGATGATGAAACAATGTGTACTGTTGATACAATGGGAGTACAACGCGATGCAAATTTAATGATGATGGAAGATGGTGATGTTAGTATAGGTGATTATGTACTGCTACATATTGGCTTTGTTATGAATAAAATTGATGAAGATGAGGCGATGTCTTCCATTGATACATATAAAGAAATACTTGAACATATGAATGAAGAAGATAGAAAGCAAGCAATTTTAGAAGATGATGAATGTGAAGCACGTGGTGAAAAATATGCGGAGGAGATTAATATATAATGGAAGAACTTCAATTAAAAAACCTTTATGATAATTTTCGTGACGGAGATACCATAAAAGCATTTGCTAAAATAATTGCAGAGGATGCAAAAAAATTAAAAAAACCTATTAATATTATGGAAGTATGTGGCGGACATACACATACTATCATGAAATTTGGACTGCCTCAACTACTTCCAAAAAATGTAAATTTCATTCATGGACCAGGTTGTCCTGTATGTATTATGCCAAAAGAACGTATTGATCATGCATATGTATTGTCAATGCAAGAAAATGTTATTCTCGTAACTTTAGGAGACATGATAAAAGTACCAGGTTCTAACGGAAGTTTACAAGATGCTAGAGCAAAAGGTGCAGATGTTCGTTTTGTTTACTCACCTATAGAGTGTATTAAAATAGCTCAAGATAATCCTGACAAAACAGTTATCTTTTTTGCTATAGGCTTTGAGACAACTACACCAATGACGGCAGTACTTGTTGATCAGGTAATAAAGTCAAAAATTTCTAATATTCTTTTTCATATTAATCATGTTACAGTTCCTGAAGTAATGGTAGAACTTATAGATAGCCGCGATGTTCATGTTGACTCTTATAACAATGAAATAGATGCTTTTCTTGGGCCCAGTCATGTTAGTGTTATAGCCGGTTCTAAGATTTATGATAAATTTCCAAAAGATTATGGTCGTCCAGTTGTTGTAACTGGATTTGAGCCAGTTGATGCGATGGAAGGCATCAGTATGATAGTCAAACAGTTTGTAGAGAAGCGATGTGAGCTTGAAGTACAGTATAAACGCGTTGTTAATCATGATGGAAATCTAAAAGCACAGGATTTAATCAATACTTACTTTGAAAAAATGAGCCTTTTTAGATGGAGAGGACTTGGTAATGTACCTGATAGTGGATTGAAACTTAAAGATGAATATGAAAAATATGATGCAGAAAAAATCTACAAAAGTGTACTACCAATTGCAGAGATAGAAGATCATAAACTATGCATTTGTGGTGATATCTTGCGTGGTATGGCAAAACCTCAAGAATGTACTATCTTTGGTACAGCATGTAAGCCTACAACACCTATTGGTTCATGTATGGTTAGTAGTGAAGGTGCTTGTGCCGCATACTACAAATATGGAAATTTAATATGACAAAAACTATCACAATTGCACATGGTAATGGTGGAGAAGAAAATAATGAGCTTATAAAAAAAGTATTTTATAAACATTTTGAAAATGATATTTTATCTAAAAGTGAAGATGCTGCTGTAATTGAGAATGGAAAACTTGCATTTACTACGGACTCATTTACCGTTAGCCCTTTATTCTTCCCTGGTGGAGATATAGGAAAACTTGCAGTATGTGGTACATGTAATGACCTTGCTATGATGGGAGCGAAACCTAAGTATATGACCTGTTCAGTAATCATTGAAGAAGGTTTTCCTACTCGTGACTTAGAAAAAATAGTGAAGTCGATGAAAAAGGAACTTGATATAAATGGTGCTATTGTTGTAAGTGGTGATACAAAAGTAGTACCAAGAGGAAGTGTAGATAAGTTATTTATAAATACTACAGGAATTGGTGAAATAGAATACAAAGGAATTTCAGCTTCTCATTTAAAAGAAGGGATGAGTATTTTTGTGAGTCGTGATGTAGGTACACATGGAGCTACTATTTTTGCAGCACGTGAAGGTATTGAGCTAGAGAGTAAATTACAAACAGATTGTGCCTCATTATATCCAGAGGTGAAAAAACTTATAGATTCTGGAATTGAGATTATTGCACTTAGAGATGCAACACGTGGTGGAGTAAGTGCTGTCTTAAATGAATGGGCAAAAAGTTCAGATGTCTGTATAGAAGTCGTAGAAGAAAGTATCCCCGTTCAAGAAGAGGTTCGAGGTATTTGTGAAATGTTAGGATTTGAAGCCGTTGACCTTGCAAATGAAGGAACTTATGTTTTGTGTGTACCAAAAAAAGATGAAGCAAAAGCTTTAGAAGTACTACAAGAGACTCATAAAACTTCTACACTTATAGCTACCGTTAGTGAACAATATAAGGGAAGAGTTTTATTAAATTCCTCTTGGGGAACAAAAAGATTTTTAGATTTACCAACTGGTGAGTTGTTACCTCGTATCTGTTAAGGTGAGTTGATGAAAATCCTTCTTTTGGTAACTGCATTTAACTCACAAACGCAAGCTGTATACACAAAACTAAAAGACTCTAAGCATGAAGTCTCAGTATGTTTTAACAAAGGTGAAAAACAAACTCTTCTAGAAATAGAGGACTTTGGACCAGAACTAATTCTTTGTCCTTTTCTCAAAAGCTATGTGTCTTCTAAAATATATGATGCATATCCTGTATATATATTTCATCCTGGTCCACGAGGAGATAGAGGAGCACACTCTCTAGAACATGCTCTACAGATACATACTAAGATGTGGGGATTGGTTGTCCTTCGTGCAAATAATGAGTACGATGGTGGCAATATCTATGCAGAAGAAAACTTTGCTGTTAGAGCAACTTACAAAGCATCTTTATATAGAAAAGAGATAGTTCGTGCTTCGCTTAATGCGCTAGATGTTTTGTTTAAAAACATAGAAGAAGACAATTTTATCAGACAAGAACTTAATCCAATTCATGAATACCTTACACAAGATCAAAGAAAAATAAACTGGTTAACTGATAGTACACAAATAATTATAGATAAAATTCACCTTTGTGATTCACATCCCGGTATATTAGATGAAATTTTAGGGATACCTTGTTATCTGTATGGTGTGCATAAAGAAGATAAGTTAAAAGCTAAACCTAAAGAAGTGATAGCTAAACGTGATGGAGCTATTTGTCTAGGAACTATCGATGGTGCTATCTGGATTACACACCTTAAGATTGTAAATGGATTTAAGTTGCCAGCTACATATGTGCTTAAAGAGAAACTTCAAGGCATTAAGGAAGAACGTTTAGCACTTGTATTTGAGCGAAGTTATAATACATTTTATGAAGTAAGTATGCAAAAAAGAGATAATGTTGCTTATCTACATTTTAATTTTCATAATGGTGCAATGGGTACAGCACAGTGTATTCGTCTGAAGTATGCTATAGAATATCTGAAAACACAATGTGATGTACTTGTCCTTATGGGAGGGGAAGATTTCTTCTCTAATGGTATACATCTTAACATCTTAGAAGACAGTCAAAAACAAGGTGAAGATGGTTGGGCTAACATAAATGCCATGAATGATGTGGTTAAGGCAATACTCTATGCAGATGAAGTAGTAACTGTAGCTGCATTTAATGGTAATGCTGGGGCAGGTGGTGTATTTATGGGTATAGCATGTGACTATGTAGTTGCACAAGATGGTGTAGTATTGAACCCTCATTATAAAACTTTAGGCTTAAGTGGAAGTGAATATCATACATACACATTGCCTAAGCGAGTTGGAAAAACTACCGCTGAAAAATTATTAAACGATTGTTTACCAATCTCAGCTGCCTATGCACAATCAATAGGAATAATTGATGAAGTCTTGTCCCATGATGATTATTTAAACTCACTTCATAAGTTTGCAGTATCAAAATATGAGGATGAGTTTTTATGGAATAAAGAAGAGTATCTAGAAAAAAATAGAGCTTTTATAGAAGATCTAAAAGAGAAAGAGCTTGCAGTAATGCATCCTGAGTTTTGGGGGGAGGAAAGTGATTTTCATCATTTACGCTATGACTTTGTTTATAAAGTATGCCCAGCTCAGACACCTGCAAGATTGAAACTACAAATGATAAAGGATGAATACCATGCATGAGTATAGTGTTGTACAAGCATTATTAAATCAATGTGAAGAGGTAGCTGCACAAAATGAGGCTACAAAAGTAATGAAGGTTATTGTGAAAATTGGGGTTTTATCTGGTGTTGAACCGCACCTTCTTCAAGTAGCATTTGATACATTTAAAGAAAAAACAATATGTGATGAAGCAGAATTGATTCTTAACTCTCAAAAACTGAAACTTGAGTGTAAGGAGTGTGGAGATATCTTTGAAGTTGATGAAGTACGCTATTTTTGTATGAAGTGTGAGAGTCTTAGGGTCAAAGTACTTGATGGGGAAGATATGTACCTCATGAGTTTAGAAATGAAATAAAGGAATTAGAATGCAAGAGTATTGGGAATTATATATGAAAAACTTAGAAGGTAAGGCTGCATTAATACAGTTTAATGCAGGTATATCTATGGACTTAGAAGAGCTAGGTTATTCACATCAAATAGTAGGTTTTGTTAAGGCAAAACTAAAAGATGCCAATGAAAAAGGTTTTCTTGGTGAAGCAGAAGAAGCAGAGATACTTTTTATGGAAGATAAGCTTGAAGCAGCTATGCTTAAATTTCGTATTGGAAAGTATGTAGGACGTGTGATTTCTGATGGTTATGTAACTTTTATATATTATTTACAATTTACATATAATTGGTCTCATTTTATTGATTTTGCTCTTACGGAGCATACTTCATACGAGATAACAAATGGACATAGTCATGATCCTGATTGGAACTACTATAAAAATCTGCTATATCCAACTCCAAAAGAGTGGCAAATTATACAAAATCATAAAGTTTGTGATAGTTTAAAAGAGCAAGGTGACAGCCTTCAGGTTGAACGTGCAATTGAGCATAAGGTTTATTTTACAAATAAAGAGAGTAAAGTAGACTTAATAGCAGCATTAGAAAAAGAAGGCTTTAAAATTAAAGAAGAAATAAAAAATGAAGATGGTGTTGATGGTTTAGACTTTTATCGTCTAGATAAACCTTTTTATCATGATATGGACGAAATGACATTAGCTTTAATCGATATTGCAGAGTTTTATGATGCACAGTATGATGGATGGGAAACAAGTGTAGTTAAGTCAGTGTTAAAAGTAGGATAAATATTTGACATATTACATCATAAAACTTGTAATTACTACACTGCTTATTGTACTAATTTCAGAGATTGCGAAGAGAAATAGCTTAATGGGTGCATTGTTAGCCTCCCTACCGTTAGTATCAATACTCGCAATGATATGGATGTATATTGATACAAATGATACTAAAAGTGCTGTAGAATTTTCCAATTCTATAGTTTGGTTGATTATTCCATCTATGATACTATTTATCTCATTTCCAATTTTGATAAA
>DDCH01000009.1:103762-105183 GCA_002335055.1 Sulfurimonas sp. UBA2011
TTAACATCCTAACCTACATTATTTGGTAATAAGACCCTGATGCCAAATCATGCAAGGAATGATTTTACGATAAAAATATAAATACCTTAGCATTTAGCTATGTTTACTTGTGTTTATGAAATAAATAATATATAATTTAATTATAAAGGAAATGTAATGTTAAACATAGCTACTAAAATNNCTTACTATAGTGTAATATTTATTCTTGATAAACTAGGTAACATTCGATATTAATTATTTATTAGCATCCTTACCTACATTATTAGATATTAAGACCCTGATTCTAAATCATGTAATGAATGACTTTAAGATAAACATAGTTAAATACCTTAGCATTTAACTATGTTTACTTGTGTTTATAAAATAAATAACATATAATTCTTTTATAAAGGAAATAGAATGTTAAACATAGCTACTAAAATACTACTACATAGTTTTTTTTCTGTTACTCTTTTTGCACAGACACCATTTATTCTCGAGAAATTTTCTACTGCACATATTGTTGTTAAAGCTGATAGCAATAAGGTACTAGAGAAATATAAAACTAATATATATGAACTTTTAAACGAGTATGCAGATGATTTAGGTATATCTGATAGTAGGCTTTCTCGACGTGTTTTAGGGGTTAAAATTCACTTACTAAAAGTAACTAAAGAGTTATCCATAATTGAACTTGAACTTTATATTCATGAACCTACTTTACGTCTAGAAGATAAACAAGAAATATTTTCTATTAGCTATCAAAATAGATCTCTATTTGTTGTAAATGATATTGAAGAAGATATTGAAGATAATTTAATAACATTACTAGAAGAGTTTAGCACACAGTATGAAGAAGATAATGAATGAAAGCAATATTAATTTTAGTTATTGTCATTGAGCTACTTAATGGGCAAACATATAAAGAGTTTGCTGATGTATACAGCTATGAAACAAATTATGAAAAGGCATATCTCAAAGCAAGAAAAGAAAAGAAGAATATTTTACTTATAACAGTTGTAAACTATTGTTCTTGGTGTAAAAAACTTGAGAATAGAGTTTTAAAGGATATGGCTATACAAAAAAAGATACATAAATTATTTATACCTGTAATTATAAATAAAGATATTGATAAACTTCCAGAGAAGTTTATTACAAATATTATTCCTATGTCTTATATTGTAAACTATAAAACAGATAAAATTATAAAAAAGAAAGCCGGATATCAGAAAAAAAGTGATTTTTTATATTTTATTAAAAAATAAATATAGGTTTCGTTTATCTAAGTTAATATTATCATAATAATGATATTACTTTAGATAAACTAGGTGTTATAGAATGACAGATTATCAGCTGATTGAAATATAAATGATAAAAGCGACAAAAGCGATAAATATAATACTTGAAAGATATCCAAATTGTAACTCTTCTTGAGTTTCCTC
>DDCH01000009.1:105406-159248 GCA_002335055.1 Sulfurimonas sp. UBA2011
TTGTAACTCTTCTTGAGTTTCCTCGTTTTCTATTCGTGATTCGTTGTTTGACATGTGTTACTCCCTTATGACTTAGTTAAAAGCATAACCCCTGAAGGGTCTTGAGCTTTATTTATTATATCAGTTAATGTCGTTGTTTTTACTCGTTTTGTTGCATCTATCCCTTGTTTTTTCAAATATTGTAAAACAACAGAAATATACCCTTCAAATGCATCTATTAATTCTTGACTTAATCCAAATGCAAATGTTACACTTGATGGAATTATTCCAATAACAATAGATTCTGGAATTTCTTTACCTTGGAGTTCCATCATATCCATGCATTGTAGGATACCAATTTCATGAGCCCCTCCGTTATTAAGACCATACCCTGAAATTTCTTTTGCAGGTATAGCATAAATAGAAGCAGGGGTATCATTCAGCTGTAGACAATCCAAAACGATTATATGAGAGTTTTCCTCAAGTACATTATATAAATGTATTCCCTCTACACCACCATTAATAATTTCTACTTCTTCTGAGAATGTATAGTTTTGATGAAGATATGTGGCTGCATAAACACCAAGCCCATCATCTTTTTGTAAAATATTTCCAATACCTATTATTACCATTAATTTCCAGTTTATATGCTTTTTATTATTATAGCAAAAATTAAATAATTATAGCAAGAATTAAATAATCTTATATAACTTACATATAAAAAGCCATGTTCTCCCCTAATAATTGTTTTGTACAAAGCTTAAATTATAATGATATTTACTCAAATATTGTAACACTTTTAACACACTACAACATTCAGGTATAATTTCTTTAATGAAAAATATTAAAGCAATTGCAATTGGTGGGTTTGATGGGATGCACATCGGTCATCAAGCACTTTTTAATGAACTCAAAGATTCTGGTGCTATTGTCGTGATAGAAACAGGGTATGCAAACATGACTCCTGCTACTCATAGAGAGAAGTTTACTGAGTATCCTGTATTTTACCTCGAACTTGATGATATCCGTCACCTTGATGGTATAGAATTTGTGGATTTTTTACAAGGAAATTTCACAGATCTAGAGAAGATAGTTGTTGGTTATGACTTCCACTTTGGTAAGAATAGACGCTACTCTTATGCAGACCTAAAGGATATGTTTGAAGGTGAGGTTGTTATTGTAAATGAGGTAAAGCATAAAGATATCTCTGTGCACTCTCATAAGATACGAGAACAACTTCGTAGTGGTGACCTAAAAACTGCAAATGAGTTTTTAGGCCATAACTATACTATCGAAGGTAAGTTAGTAAAAGGTCAAGGTATCGGTAAAAAAGAGTTAGTAGCAACTATAAACATAGAAGCTAAAGAGTTTTTAGTACCTAAAGAGGGTGTTTATACTACTTTAACTCGCATAGATGATGAAGAACACTTTCATCCTAGTGTAAGCTTTGTAGGGCATAGAGAAACTACAGATGGTAGTTTTGCTATAGAGTCACACATACTTGATGGTGAAGTGCTCTGTACAGTAAAAGCAGATATACGATTTGTATCATATATAAGAGAAAATGAAAAATTTGACTCAATAGAGTCTTTAAAAAAAGCTATAAAATCAGACATAGCAAAAGCAAGTAAAGAGCTAAAGTTTTTACAACTATAAAGGGCAGTTAATGCAAAGAATATACTTAGACGAAAAAGAACCAATCCATTTTAAATTTGAACAGAACCAAGAAGACTTTGTTGTTGATGAGATAGGTTTAGACTGGAAGGGAAGTGGTAACTTTTCTATCTATCATATAAAAAAAGTAGAGATTACTACATGGGACATGATAGCTGCGTTTGCAGAGTTTCTTAATATAAACGCAGAGAAGATAGGTTATGCAGGACTTAAAGATAAGCATGCAACTACTACTCAGTATATAAGTATAGAAGCAAAATATGAGAGAGAGTTAAAGAAGTTTAAACATCCTCAGATAAAAATACTTAGTGGTACGAGACATTCACAGTCTATTCGTATGGGTGATTTAGTGGGAAATCGTTTTAGTATAAACCTTTTTGAAGTGACTCAAATTCAAGCAGGTCAGATAGAAAAACTAGCACGTAAAAGTGAAAAACTTGGACTTCCAAACTACTTTGGTTATCAGCGTTTTGGTCGTGATGGTGACTCTATAGAACAAGCTGAGAAGATGATAGAGGGTGACTTACACATAGAAGATTCAAAACTCAAGAGGTTTTTGATTTCTATTTATCAAAGTGTCCGTTTTAACGACTGGTTAGCAGAACGTGTTCAGATGAGTCGTAATGAAAATAACAATAAGTTTATGCTTTTAGAGGGCGATTTATATCAAGACTCTAAAGGTAAACTATTTACTCCCAAAACACCACAACAAAAAGATTTTGAGAAGAAAAAAGTAGTGCCTACTGGACTGCTTTGTGGTCGTGGTGTTTACCGTTCTACTGCAAAAGCTGCTGAGATAGAAGCAAAGTATGATGATGGTTTTCTTTATGACAAAGGATTACGTCGTGCTGCTATAATCTTTCCAAAAGATGTAGAGATGAAGTATACAGATGGTTTTGACAAAATGCACATTGCATTTACACTACCAAAAGGTTCTTATGCAACAGTGTTTTTAGAAAATATAGCGAGTAAAGAGTTTAAAGCTAAAAAGGTTAAGAAACCACAAGCTAAGAGATAGTTTTTACCACTCTTCTCTTTCTCCATTTAACTCCGAGTCATCGTAAGGGTCCATGTGCATAAGTACATGAGACTTCTTATCCCCAAAATAATTTTTAATTTTATCCTCAACTTTATCCGATACTAAATGTGCATCATACAAAGAGATACTGACATTAAAAACGGCATGTACAGAAACAAATACATGAGAAGCAGATTCTCTAGTCTGGAGATTATGATAAGTCTGTATATTTGGTTCCGTGTCTAAAATTTCTTTTATAGCATTTATATCTTTTTCTGGCAGGGCCGCGTCAAGAAGCATTAAAACTCCTTCTTTGATGAGGGGTATAGCTGAGTAAATCATATACAAAGAGATAGCGATACCTAAAATAGGGTCTATAAGTTGTTCCCCTGTGTATGAGATAGCTGCTAGTGTAAATAAAACTGCACCATTGGAAAAAAGGTCGGTCTCGTAGTGCAGGGCATCTGAACGGATTACAAGGTTGTTTGTCTTTTTGGAAACATAACGCAAAAACAGTACTAAAAACGCAGTAATAACAAAAGATAGAATCATAACTATAATACTCTCATTCATAAATGCCAGTTCTTTAGGGTGTACCATTTTTAGTAGGGCATTATAGAGGATAAAAAGAGCCGAAAAGAGTATTACTGCACCTTCTATAACCGCTGCTAGTGGTTCTATCTTAGAGCGTCCAAACTGGAACTGACTATCAGGATTTTTTTCACTGTTATGTAGAGCAAAATAGTTAAAAAGAGAGACTAAAAGGTCTAGCATTGAATCAATTGCAGAAGCGAGTATAGCGATACTTCCACTAAAAATTGCTACACTCATTTTTAGTAAAACTAGAACTCCTGCGACAGATGTTGAGACAAGTGTTGCTTTTTTCTCTAAGCGCATAAAAATATTCCTTGGTTAATTTAGATACAATTATAGTAAAATAAATATACTATAGTGATTAAGTGATTAAAATGGATTTAGAAAAATTAAGACTAGAAAGACAAAAGTGGATGACTTGGAAAAACATAGCACCACTACGTGCAATTATAGACAATTTAGAAGAAGTAGAAGCTACAGTTACTTTTGGTGATGTAGTTAAAATAGATGTTGACTTAGATGATGATAAATTACTTCTTGATGCAAAAGCTCTTATGCCATGGCGCAAGGGCCCATTTGAAATAGGAAGTACATTCATAGATACTGAGTGGCAAAGTAATATTAAATACAATCTGCTTCGTCCCCATTTTGATTTAAAAAATAAGCGTGTAGCCGATATAGGTTGTAACAATGGTTATTATATGTTCAAGATGCTTGAGAATGAACCAAAGTCTATTGTAGGTTTTGACCCTTCACCTCTATATAAGACCCAGTTTGATTTTATAAACCATTTTGTCAAGAGTGATATTGTTTACGAACTTTTAGGTGTAGAACATGTTGAGTTTTATGAAGAGAAGTTTGATACTATCTTCTGTTTAGGTGTTTTATATCACAGAAGTGATCCTGTAGCGATGCTAAAGCAACTTTATAAGGGTCTGGATAAACAGGGGGAAGTGATTTTAGATACTTTTTATATAGAAGGGGAGAGTGAGATGTGTTTATGTCCTGCGTCTTCTTACTCTAAAATACCAAATATCTACTTTGTTCCAACTATACCTGCTCTTAAAAACTGGTGTTTACGTGCTGGGTTTGAGAGTTTTGAAGTATTAGAAACTAGTATAACAGAGCCAAATGAGCAGAGAAAGACTGAGTGGATAGAGGGACAATCTTTGGAAGACTTCCTTGATCCAAATGATAGCTCTAAAACAGTAGAAGGATACCCTGCTCCTGCAAGAGTCTATGTACGATTAATAAAGGACAAAAGATAATGGCTAATGAAGAAGAATTAGAGGAAGAATTACAAATTGATTATGATAAAAATGAAAATGAAGTTATGCTTAGCACACACGAGCAGGTTAATAATGACTTGTGTGGTGAAGTTCTAGTACTTGTCAGTTTCTCTCTCCCGTAAAGTTTCATGATGAAGTGAAATTTATTGCAAGGGTTCGTCACAAAGAGGGCCGAAAGCGAAATATTAATGTTGAAGGATATGTCTTAGATATCAAAGTATTTGAGGGTGAGTTTAAAACTGTGGTTACAGAATGCCATGTTTTAAAACTTCACGTACTTGATGAAAATGGTAATAACCTAGAAAATGGATCTATCTCTTAGCACAAAGTAAAAACACTCCAAAGTCTCTTTGGGGTTTGTTGATAGTAGCGATATTATCAAGTGTAACATCTTTAAATCCACACTTTTTTACAATCTCACAGAGTTCTTCTTTTTTAAATCCAAAATGGTACACACCAGTATTGTCCGAGTGAAAACTTCCATCTTCTTTTTCTAAATCAGCGATTGCGATAAAACCGTCTGTATGAAGGTTTTTGTAGATACTAGTAAAAAATGCTTCTAAATCTTCTACATGGTGCAGCGTCATTGAACTAATAATTCCATCAAAAATATCATTTAAAGGCTCTTTGACAATATCTTGCTCTATAGCTTCAATAGAAAGTTCTGGAGTGTTTTTCTCACGAAGTTTTTTTAACATACTTGGCGACATGTCTACACCAAAGACTTTTTTCACATCTTTGGCTATAAGAAAGCCTAAAAGACCCGTTCCAACACCAAAATCCATTATGCTCATATCTTTGTTTAAATCAAAGTTCTTTTTAATAGCCTCTGCAATACTAAGTGGAGTACTTCTTTTTGTAGTATCTTTATCCCAGTCTTGTGCTTTATCTGCAAAATAGTCTGACATTTATAAACTTCCAATCCAGTAGTCAACATGTGCTTGTTCTTCTTTTATAGTTGTTTTTCCACCATGACCAGGGTAAACAGTTTTGTCAAAGTCTAGTAGTTTAAACTTCTCTAATGATGCTTTCATATCAGCAGGATTTGACATAGGAAAGTCAGATCTTCCAATACTTCTTTTAAAGATAAAGTCACCACTGAACATAGCATCACCTATCTCTATGGTTGAACACCCTGGGCAGTGACCCGGGAAATGACGAAATTTTACTTTTATACCATCAAAGTCTAACTCCTCATCGCCTTTGATAATTACATCGGGAAATGAGGGTGGTAAATCTGGCATCCATGAACTATCAGTTAGAAAGGGAACATCGCCCTCTGGAGTATAAAGGTCTATGCCATACTCTTCTTGAACTTGAGTATTTGACCAGACATGATCAAAGTGACCGTGAGTGTTTAAAATAGCGATAGGATTTGTAACATTACATTTTATCCACTCTAAAGAATTTACACCAGGGTCAATGATAAAATCTTTACCCTCAAGACTCACAATGTAGCAGTTTGTCTGATAGACTCCCATAGCTTGTACTTTTACTCTCATATTTATCTCTTTTTTATACGAATTATAGCATTATATGACTATGAATTATTTTAAGACCTTAGAAACCATTTTACTAACAAAGAGCCCTTTAGAAAAGATAGAACTGTTTAATAATTTTTATCAAATGTATAAAAATAATGAGCTTGTGTTTGAAGAGTGTAGCCCCGCAATAGAGTTAAAAGAACCTTCGTATTTTCCCTTTTGTACCTCAGTACCTCCCCAAGATGTTCCAAAGCGTAAGAATCTTACAGCAGTAGATGGACAGATAAATCTTATTCATGCCGTAGCCCACATAGAGTACTCAGCTATAGACTTGGCTCTTGATAGTGCATATAGGTTTAGTGGTTTGCCAAGAGCTTATTATGATGACTGGTTATCAGTAGCAAGTGATGAGATTCGCCATTTTATGATGTTAGAAAAATTACTCCAAGACTTAGGTTCAACTTACGGTACTGTTATTGTGCATGATGCTCTGTTTGAAGCTGGACAAAAGACTATAAACTTAGTTGAGAGAATGGCAGTAGTCCCGAGATACTTAGAAGCAAATGGACTTGATGCAACACCTATGATACTCAAAAAACTAAAAAAACTACCTTCTAGTAAGGGTGTAGATAAAATCATTGATGTATTAAGTACTATTTTAGAGGAAGAAGTAGACCATGTAAAAAAAGGGGATGTGTGGTTTTCTTTTGTATGTGAGAAAGAAGGTCTCTCTACTGATATTTTCTTTGATATCATATCAAAGTACTATCCCAGAAGTTTTTTACGGCCAAATGACTTGAACATTGAAGCCAGAAAAAAAGCAGGATTTTCTTGTAAAGAGTTAAATTTTATGTCAAAAAAAGAAGTCTGTTAAATACAGTACTTATTCTGTTTCTTCAAACTTGTAATATTTATGGTTTAAGTATCTTACTACATCTAAACTTTCATAATCAAACCAACTTACATCGTTAGCAAAACGACAAGCATCAACCACTCTTATTAGTTTTTTAAAGCTATCAACCTTCCCTGGTTTAGGAACGAAGTCCATTTCAGTATGGCATGTCATACAAGAAGCATCATCAAATAACTCTTCTGCTGCTTCATACTGAGCGAACAATGTTATACTTGAAAGTAAACATGAAATGATTAGCGATTTTTTAAACATTTTGAACTCCTTAAACTACATAAGAATAAGTTATCTTTATACATATAGTAGTTCTTTTAATCTTAAAGTTTAATTTGTTACGAAACTTAGTTATAATAATATTAGTTAATAATTTATAAAGGTTTTATTTTTAAAATGAGTAAATATAGTCAAATAACTGAGTATCTAGAATGTTTTTTAGAAAATGAAGTAAAAAAAACAGGACTTAGTAAGGTTGTGGTTGGTTTAAGTGGGGGCTTAGATTCGGCAGTAGTCGCTGTATTAGCTGAGGCTGTTTTTAAGGAAGACCTTTTATGTGTAAAAATGCCATCACAGTACTCATCGCAAAACTCACTTGATGATGCAGACGAGTTGTGTAGAGATTTTTCTCTCAACACAATAACAGCATCCATAGAACCAATGCTCAGAGCATATGAAAAATTAAATCCAGAGTTAAACAACTTAAGAAAAGGAAACTTCTCTTCACGTATGAGAATGTCTACTCTTTTTGACATAAGTGCTAGAAAAGGTGCTTTAGTTTTAGGTACAAGTAATAAGAGCGAATTGATGCTTGGATATGGAACACTCTATGGAGATTTGGCTTCGGCTATAAACCCAATAGGAGATCTGTATAAGAGTGAAGTATTTGAACTTGCTGAGTACTTAGGTGTGAGTAAATGTATCATAAAAAAACCTCCTTCAGCAGATTTATGGGATGGACAGAGTGATGAAGCAGACCTAGGGTATACATATGTAGAGTTAGATGAGGCGATGAAACTTTATGTAGAAGAGAGACTCTCTCGTGAAGAAATAATAAAAAAAGGTATAAATGAGAAAATGTTAGATATGATAATACAGAAAATCTTTTCTAATCACTTTAAGAGAAAAATGCCTGTTATCGCAAAACTAACATCAAGAACATTGAACCATGACTTTAACTATCCAAGAGATATAACTTTATAAAAGGAAAAAGAATGAAAATACCATTTAATAGATATGAAAGTTCTCGTGATGCACACTCACATGTCAGCGATACTCTCGATGGAGAGGATATAAATCAGGTAGAGGAACTCGAGAGTGAATTCGCTGATTATGTTGAAGCTGATTATGTTCTTGCTACTTCTCATGGAACTTCGGCTTTGCATTTAGCGATGTTAGCACTTGACCTTAAACGTGGAGATAAAGTAGTATGTTCTGTGAATGCACATCCAAGTATACCCGAAGTAGTACGTCATTTTGATGCTGAACCTGTGTTTATAGACATAGATGCAGACTCGTATAATATTAACCTTGATAAACTAGATGTGTACTTAGATGAGAATAAAAGTAAAAAACTAAAAGCTGTTATCATCACACACCTTGGTGGTGCTACTGTAGACTTAGAACGTGTATACTCAATGGGTAAACGTTACAGTGTAAAAGTAGTTGAAGATGCAAGTGATGCTCTTGGTGCAGCATATAAGGGTAAAAAGATAGGTTCAACTGGTGCAGATATAGTATGTTTTAACTTCTCTCCACATCTAAAGAAAAATATCTGTAATGGTGGTATGCTTGTAACAAATAGTGATGAAATTATAAAGAGAGCTAGGCTGCTAATGAACCATGCAATTGTTCGTAATGAAAATGCTTTAGAATATATTTACGATGTTGTAGATATTGGAAATGACTACTCTTTAAGTGCTTTAAATGCAGCATACATTCGTGCAATGGTTTCTGATCAAGATGCTATTATCCAAAGACAACAAAAGATAGCCTCTATGTACTCTAATGCTCTTGCTAGTATAAAGCATGTTACTGTACCAACTATGGAAAATGAAGAAGATCCTTTTTCTTTATATGTTATAAAAATTGATAAAAATCGCGACTCTTTTGCAGTTGAACTTAGAAATGTTGGTATAGGAACGGGACTTCATTACATTCCACTTCACCTTCTTTCATACTACAAAACTAAATACTCTTTAAGAGTAAATGATTATCCAGTAGCACTGCGCGCATACCAACAAGTACTTTCTCTTCCTATATATGCAAACATGAGTGATGCTGAGGTTAAATCTGTGATAGACAAAGTGAAAAAAATAGCTAAAACAAGAGTGTAAAATTTTTGAAAAATTCTCTTGTATTTTGGGTTGAGAAATACTTCTATAACCCAAGCTTCTTACAAAAAGTTTTATCTTTTTGTTTACTTCCTCTCTCTTTCCTTTACTGCTTTTTGATGTGGCTGCGTTTTAAAACTAAAGAAGCTGAAGACTTTGGTATAGACATAGTGAGTGTTGGTAACCTAACAGTTGGTGGCAGTGGTAAAACTCCTTTAGTTATAGCACTTGCTTCATCTCATGAAAATACAGCAATAATACTGAGAGGTTATGGCCGAGATTCTTCGGGACTCCATGTGGTAAAAGACAAATATACAATACTCTGTGATGTAAGTGTCAGTGGTGATGAAGCGATGATATATGCACATAAACTTCCAAACGCAGTAGTGATAGTCAGCGAAGATAGAAAAGAGGGTATAAAAAAAGCAAAAGAGATGGGTGTGACAAGTGTTTTTTTAGATGATGCCTACTCAAAACATGACATAAAAAAGAAAGATATACTCATAGAAGTCAAAACTTCAAACAATAAATGTCTTCCTTCTGGTCCATACAGGGAGAGACTTTGGAAGGGTAAAGAAGTGAGTATTTACAAAGAGGGTAGAGACTTTAAACGCAGGGTTGAGTTAAAAAATGCAACACAAAAAATGTCACTAGTAACTGCTATAGCAAGACCAGAAAGACTCGATGAATTTTTACCAGAAGTTGTAAGTAAAAATTACTTTGCAGACCATCACTCTTTTACCAAACCTGAGTTAGAAGAGATACTACAAAGAGATAAGTCTGATTCACTTTTAGTAACCTATAAAGACTTTGTAAAAGTAAAAAACTTTGGCTTAGTTTTATCTTTACTTGATTTAGAGATAGAACTGAAAGCTGTTTGAGAATAAAATAAATTTTAATTAGGAACGACATACAGTTATTGAGACTATTATTTCTTCCCTACCGATATGTTGATTTTAACACTACTTTTTATATTTGCTACTTTTATAATAACTAAAATATTTAAAACTTACTTTGTTAAAATAGATATAATAGAAAATAGACTAGACCTCATGGGTAACTCAATGCTTATTATAGAAAAATCAGAAATATTAGAGATAAAAAAAGTGAAGTGGTATTTTAAAAATACACTAAGTATCACAGATGATTTAGTGGAAGATCTTTATAAGTGGATAGAGTCTCCAGTTTAGCTTCATAAGCTTTTACCAAAAAATAAACAAAGATTGGATAAAATAGCATAATTATATAGATAAATATAGGAAAAACATTGCAAGCAAAAATAGAAACAGTAAAAACACTCCTTGATGCCCTTCCATTTATAAAAGAATTTCGTAAAGAGATAGTTGTTATAAAGTACGGTGGTTCAGCACAAACATCACCTCAGTTAAAAGAAAAATTTGCTGAAGATATTTTACTTATGTACCTTGTGGGAATTAAGCCAGTTATCATTCATGGTGGTGGTAAAAAAATCACAGAGATGCTTGATGCTTTAAACATAGAGACTAAGTTTATCGATGGGCAACGTGTAACTACAAAAGAAGTTATGCGAATCGCTGAGATGATTTTAAGTGGAGAGATAAACAAAGAGATAGTTTCACTTTTAAACTCTCACTCTGCAAAAGCTATTGGTGTGAGTGGAAAAGATGCACACTTCATTAAAGCTGAGGCAAAAGACTTTGCTAAATGGGGACTTACAGGAAATATTACTGATGTAGATTCAGATGTTGTATGTAATCTTATTCGAGAAGGTTTTATCCCTGTTATCGCTCCTATTGCAGCGGGGTCTGAGATGGGACATCCTGGTTTTAACATAAACGCAGACCTTTGTGCTTCGTATGTAGCTAAAGCTATTGGTGCAAATAAAATCATATTTTTAACCGATACATCAGGAGTTCTTAACAATGATAAAGAGCTTTTTTCATCTTTAACAAAAGAAGAAGTACAAAGACTGAAAGCTGATGGAACGATTCATGGTGGAATGGTTCCAAAGGTTGATGCATGTTTAGAAGCTATCGATGGTGGAGTTGCAAAAGCACACATTATTGATGGTCGCCTTGAGCACTCTATGCTGTTAGAACTGTTTACTTCTGAGGGTGTTGGAACAGAGATAATAGGCTAAATATGCAAGTTTTTGTACGTTTTCTTATGGTAACTGTATTACTTTTTAGTACCCTTGGTGCTACAGAGTTTACAGATATGTATGAAATATCTGTCAAAAAGGATGAATCAACAAAATTTCTTGTAAAATACAATAATTACATAAGAGAATTTAAATTTCGTTGGACACTTTATGTCAACGATGGTTTAGTGATGTTTCATTCTTACGATGCTAAACTTGCACAAAATATACTGTACTTAAACACGACAAATCAAAGTTTTAAGGTTTTTCTAAAACCCAAAAGTAGTGCCTCTTATGAAGCACCTTACCTTTTAGTGAAATTTAAAGAGTTTGATTTTGAGAAAAATAGAGCAAAATTTGAAGTTTTTTTATCTGATAAAAAAGCCTTAATAAAACTAGAAAAAATTGAGAAGAAGAGCTAATGCAAAGAGTAGAAACAGAGATAGCTAGACTAATAAATGAGATAGACTATGACGAAGTAACGGAACTTTTTAGTTCTCTTAGTGGTGGTAAACGCTTACGTGCAAAACTTATTTTAAAAATTGCACCAGAGCATGAAAAAGCCCCTCTTTTAGCTGCAATAGTAGAGCTAATTCACGGAGCATCCCTGCTTCATGATGATGTTATAGATGATGCGATGACAAGACGTGGTGTCACTTCTGTAAATGCAAGTCATGGTAGTAAAACAGCTGTAATGCTAGGTGATATTTTATACTCAAAAGCTTTTACAGAACTCATTTCATTTGACAAAGATGTGGCTCAAACCATTGCAGCTTCTGTGACAGCACTCTCAAAGGGTGAAATGATGGATGTAAAAATGGCAGAGAAGTTTAACTCGAACGAATCACTTTATCTTGATATGCTCTATCTTAAAACAGCTACTCTAATAGAAGCTGCAGCAAAAGCAAGTGCTCTTTTAGTTGGTAAAGATTCCGAGAAACATGCACTTTATGGTCGTAATCTTGGTCTTTCTTTTCAGATAATTGATGATATTTTAGATATCACAGCAACTGAAGAAGCTCTTGGTAAACCTGCTATGAATGACTATGTAGAGGGAAAATGTACTCTGCCTTATATCTATCTTTATGAAGAATTAAATGCAGATGATAAGGAGCGTTTAGTCGCTTCTCATACTAAAAAGATAAGTAAAGATGAAACACGTTGGATACAAGAAAAAATGCAAGAACATACAAGCATAGAGAAGTCATTTCAACTAGCACAAATCCTCTCAAATGAAGCAAAAAATGCAATGAGTGAAGATAGTGAACTTGTTAGTATTTTAGAATCTATGATAAAGAGAAATTTTTAATGCACTACTTAAACATAAGTTTTACACACAGAAATTCGACACTAGAGATAAGAGAAAAACTTTCATACCCTGATGATGAAAATAAACGTGTTTGCTTAACTGAACTGTTAAGCTCTGATGCTATATCTGAAGCTATGCTTATCTCAACTTGTAATAGAATGGAAGTCTTTTGTTACTGTAGTGATGTACCTGTTGCAACGATGCATATACTTAAAATGTTACAAATACGTTCGTGCATAAGTATAGAAGAACTTGAGGGTCGGGCTGATATTTTTGATGATAGTTCTGCAATTCATCATCTTTTTAGTGTAGCAGCATCTCTAGACTCTATGGTAATTGGTGAGACACAGATAGTTGGACAACTTAAAGATGCTTTTCGTTTTACATATGATAATAGCTTTTGTGGCAAAAAAATTGCATCTGCAATGAAGTCTGCATTTAAGTGTGCAGCCAAAGTACGAAATGCAACAGATATATCTTCAAAACCAGTATCTATGGCAAGTGTGGCAGTAAATCAGTTGAAATCCTTAGTAGATGATATTTCATCTAAAAAAGCTCTTATTATTGGGGTAGGGGAGATGAGTGAGATAACAGCTAAACATTTAGTAAATGCAGGTGCAGATGTTTATATTATGAATCGTACTAAACATAAGGCAGAAGCTTTAGCACAAAAATGTTCTGCAAAAGTTATTGACTTTAGTGAACTTTCAAATGCAATAAATGAGTTTGAGATACTTTATACTGCTACATCTTCTTCGGAACCTATCATTACGGATGCAGTTATTGAAGCAAGGGATTTTGATAGGTATTGGTTTGATTTAGCACTGCCTCGTGACATTAACTATAATAAGGGTGAGAAAATTCAGTTGTTTGTAATTGATGATCTTAAAATGATAGTTGATGAAAATATTTCATCTCGTGAACTCTCATCACGTGCTGCACATAGTGTTATAGGTCGAGCAATTATCGAGTTTTTTGAGGTAAATACACAAGACTTAGAACCTCTTATAAAAGAGATATATACTCGTGCAGACATAGCAGCCAAGCAAGAGACTTTAAGAACAATTAAAGCCGGTTATATTCCTGCTGAGTATGAAAAAGAGGCTCAAAAAATGTGTGAACAAGCACTCAAGCGTTTTTTACATGAGTTTACAACAAATATGAGAAGTGCAGCAGAAGATACACACACAGAACTGATGAGTGGAGCAATGGCTTCAATGATGAAAGTAAAAGTTTAAGGACAGACAAGTGAGAAGAAGTAAAGCATTTATACCAACAAGTAAAGAAGCACCATCAGATGCAAGTTTAGCAAGTCATATATTTTTAGCACGTGCAGGTTTTATCTCACAAAGTGCAGCAGGCCTTTATAACTATATGCCTCTTGCAAAACGTGTTATCAAAAAAATAGAAAATATTGTAAACGAAGAGATGACTAAAGTAGGGGCACAAGAGGTTGAACTTTCATTTGTTACACCTGCTGAGTTATGGGAAAAAAGTGGAAGAATAGAGAAGTTTGGAAAAGAACTTCTTCGCTTTCGTGATAGAAAAGATAATATGTTTGTTCTAGGGCCAACACATGAAGAGATGATGGTTGAGCTTATTAAAAATCGTATAACTTCATATAAAAATCTACCACTTAATCTGTACCAGATAAAAACGAAGTTCCGTGATGAAGCAAGACCGCGTTTTGGACTTATGCGCGGACGTGAGTTTATAATGAAAGATGGTTATTCTTTTCATTCAAGTGAAGAAGACTTAGACCGTGAATTTACAGAGATGGAAGCTGCATATAAAAGAATCCTTACTCGTTTAGGACTTGATTACCGTGTTGTTGAAGCTGATAGTGGAACAATAGGGGGAAGTGGTTCTAAAGAGCTTATGGTAATTGCTGATAGTGGTGAAGATACTATCGCGATTTGCTCTAAATGTGAGTACGGTGCTAATGTTGAAGCAGCAGTTTCTGGGAAAAGAAAAGAGATACCAGAAGCACCAGAAGCAGAGTTTAACAAGTTTTCCACTCCAAATGTAAAAAGTATAGAAGAATTGGCATCATTTTTTAAGATTGATCCTTACTACACAGTGAAATGTGTGGCGAAAAAACTTATCTATGAAAACGAGAGTGAAGTCGTTCTTTTCTTTTTACGCGGTTGTGATAATCTCCAAGAAGTAAAAGCTGTAAATGCAGCAGGTGCTTTAGAAATAGAAGATGTAAGTGAAGAAGAGTTAAAAACTCTTGGTATAACACCAGGTTTTATTGGTCCACTTGATCAGGACAAGGCAAAACACGTAATTGATACTAAACTTAAAGATGCAAAAAATATGGTCTGTGGAGCAAATGAGCTTGACTACCACTATGTTGGTGTAGACTTCTCAGTTATAAGTGAAGTTGCTTACTTTACGGATATCGCAGAGGTAAACGCAGGAGATAGCTGTCCGAAATGTGATGGGGAGCTTTCTTTTACTAAAGGTATAGAAGTTGGTCATATCTTTAAACTAGGTACTACTTATGCAAAAGCTTTAAAAGCTGAGTACTTGGATGAAAATGGAAAAGCACAGCCTTTTATTATGGGAACATACGGGATGGGTATATCGCGTTTAGTTGCTTCAGTAATAGAACAACATCATGATGAGAATGGTTGTATCTGGACAAAAACAACTGCACCTTATATGGTAAATATCATGGTGAGTAATATTAAAGATGAAGCACAAATGGCAGCGGGTGAAAAACTTTATAAAGAGCTTCAAGAGCAAAATGTTGAAGTTATGTTAGATGATAGAAAAGAGAGATTTGGGTTTAAAATGAAAGATGCAGAACTTATTGGTTTCCCTTACACTATTATTATCGGTAAAGAGTTAGTTAATGGGAATGTTCAGGTTTATGAGCGTTCATCTACTGAGAAAACAGCAGTAAGTGCAGATGAAATATTCGCTAAAGTGATGGAACTCATTTAGTATGATTTATTTTATCACTTATCTCTTTTTAGAAGTTTTACTCTCTGTTAGTATTTCTTCTAGTCTTGGTGGTTTGTTAACCTTCTTAGAGATAATGATAAGTGCCTTTGTAGGTATAAGTATACTTATAAACTTTAGAAAAACACTTGTTGAAAATATGACAGCCGTTTCATACAACTGCATAGACTTAGCACAGTTCCAGCGATTAAACCTTTTTACACTTTTTGGAGCCATCCTACTTATTATTCCAGGATTTTTAACTGATATACTTGGTATTATAATGCAGTTTAGTGTTTTTACGAGTATGTTTGTTAACCGTTATAATGTAAAATCAGGTAAATGTGATGAGTCATTTACTCCACAAAATAATTTAAAAAAGGATTCAGATGTCATTGATGTTGAAATTATTAACAATAACACTACTATTAACTAGTTTTTCATATGCAGAAACTACGAGTGAAAAGATAGAAGAGTATTTAACTAACAAGTATGAAGATAACGACAATATAAAAACGATTATAGTAAAAGTTGAAGAGGTAAAAAAACTCGAGGCTAGTAAAGAATGGAAGGCCTATGTAGTGGGTTTGGAAGCTACACTTAAAAATAAACCACGTGAACTTATAAAACAAAAAGTTATTTGGTTTTCAAATGGTTCAATGATAACAAAAGAACTTACAAATTTAAGCAATGGTGAAAACTATGGGGATGAAGTAAAACCAGATATAAAAGCATCTGAATATTCTAAAGAAAACCTTGTATACGGTAATGAAAATGCTAAACATAAGGTAGCAATTTTCTCAGACCCATTATGCCCATTCTGTAAAGATTTTGCTCCCCAAGCACTTAAGTATATGAAAAAGTATCCTAAGATATTTGCAGTTTATTATTATCATTTCCCTCTTTTACGTATTCACCCTGCATCGGCTATTATTACTAGAGCTGCAGTTGTGGCAGAGCGTGCTGGTATTAAAGATGTAAGCATTAAGATGTATGATATCCAAGTGAATGCAAAAGAGAATAATGTACAGACGATACTTATTGCGTTTAATAAAGTTGTTGGTTCAAATGTTACAGAAGCTGACCTTAAAGACCCATCTGTCAACGCTGCAATTAATCAGGATACTCAGTTCGCAACTAACTTGTTTGTAAGTGGTACACCTACTATCTATTTTGACTCAAAAGTGGATAAGACAAGAATAAAATATAAGACAGTAAAATAATTACATGAAAAAAATAACAATAGCAACAAGAGTTTCAGACTTAGCACTTTGGCAGGCATATCACATTAAAGAGCGGATAGAGACCGAGTATCCTGAAATAGAAGTACTACTTAATAAAATTGTGAGTAATGGAGATAAGATTTTAGATAAACCTCTTGCTCTCATTGGTGGTAAAGGTCACTTTACTAAAGAACTTGAAGATGCGATGCTCGCAGGCGAAGCGGATATCGCTGTACACTCACTTAAAGATGTACCTACATATATACCTGATGGTTTAGAACTAGTCGCTGTTACACTAAGACAAGATCAAAGTGATGTTTTTTTATCGCATAAGTTTTCAAGTTTGGACGCATTACCTAAGGGTGCTGTTGTTGGAACTACATCTTTAAGACGTCGTATGCAACTACTACAACAAAGACCAGACTTAAAAGTAAAAGATTTACGTGGAAATGTAAATACCAGACTGAGAAAACTTTCTGAAGGTCAGTACGATGCAATTATCCTTGCATGGATTGGTCTTAATCGTCTTGATTTACTCAAAGATGTTCCATATACCCAAAAACTCTCTCTTGATATGATGATACCGCCTATGGGTCAAGCAGCCTTAGGGATAGAGATAGTACAAGGTAATGATAGAATTCGTGAAATTGCAGAGTCACTTAAAGATGAAAATACTTATGCTTGTACACAAATTGAACGCCAGTTTATCTCTAAAATTGGAGCGGGGTGTTCTGCCCCTGTTGCTTGTAATGCTGTGGTAAACGCAGGTGAAGTAACATTTAGAGTCATGATAGGTTTTCCTGATGGAACTAATATTATGCAAGAAAAAGTTATAAAACCTCTGAGTGAATGTACAAATTTAGGTGAAGAGCTAGCAAAAAAGATGATAGATGCAGGTGCTTTAAAACTTTTAGAAAATGCTGCGAAAATAGCATTTAAAGATGAAATGCCACAAAGATTATAATAAATGAAAACAACAATAGCACTTTTAAAAAAGCATGATGAATTAAGAGTAATTGATACTGAGTTAGATATATATCTTGAAGTTGCACACTTAGCATATGCAGAGGTGAAAAAAGAAGATGGTGGTAAAGCACTCCTTTTTACAAATGTAATAGATAAAAAGAACAATAAAAAGTTTAATGAACCAGTACTGATGAATGTCTTTGGTTCATATAAACGCTGCGAACTACTTTTTGGTCGCACAATTGAGTCTGTAGCAGATGAGATAACAAATCTTCTTCATATGAAACCACCAAGTGGGTTTATGGGTAAAATCAATATGGCTAAAGATCTTTTTTCTCTTAAAAATATCTTTCCTAAACGATTAAAAGGTGAGGGTGAATGTCAAAATATTCAATTTTTTGAAGATGAGATAGACCTCTCAATGTTACCTGTTTTAACTACTTGGGAACAAGACGGTGGTGCTTTTATAACAATGGGGCAAGTGTATACACAAAGTCTTGATGGTGAGATGGTAAACCTTGGAATGTATAGACTCCAAGTTTATGATAAAAACCATTTAGGTATGCATTGGCAGATTCATAAAGATAGTTCACACTTCTTTGACCAGTATCAAAAAGCTGGTAAAAAGATGCCTGTTACTGTTGCAATTGGTGGAAACCCTCTGTATACATGGTGTGCAACTGCACCCCTTCCATATGGTGTTAATGAGTTACTTATGTACGGACTTATTACTAAAAAACCTGCTTTACTTGTAAAATCACTTACAACACCTTTGTATATTCCTAAAGATGTAGACTATGTTATTGAGGGTTGGGTTGATACAACCAAGATGAAAGTAGAGGGTCCTTTTGGTGATCATACAGGTTATTATACTTTAGAAGAACCATACCCTGTGATGGAAGTATCTGCAATTAGTATGAAAAAAGAGCCTATATTTTTAGCAACTGTTGTTGGAAAACCACCTTTAGAAGATAAGTATATGGGCTGGGCTACTGGTAAAATATTTTTTCCACTTTTAAAAACTACAGTGCCTGATTTACTTGATTATCATATGCCTGAGAATGCAGGTTTCCATAATCTCATACTCGCAAAAATGCAACCACTGTATAAGGGCCATGCAAAACAATTTATGCATGCTTTTTGGGGAGCTGGACAGATGAGTTTTGTGAAACATGCAATTTTTGTAGATGAAAGAGCACCTCGACTTGACAACTATGAAGTTTTTGCAACTTATGTACTTAACCGTTTTACACCAAAGTCTATGTTTATAACAGAAGGTATTTTAGATGCACTTGATCACTCTTCGGATGAGACTTTAGTAGGTGGTAAACTAGGTATCGATGCAACTGCAGCAAAAGTTGTAGAAGCACCGAACCTTTTAGGCGATAGTGAATTACTCACTAAAGTAAAAGAGCTTATCCCTGATGTAGTAAATCTACATCAGTATATGATAAGAACAAATAACCCTATTACAGTTATTAGTCTTAAAAAAACAAAAAATGCAAAGCTTTATTTTGATGCTTTAGTTGAACTCAGTCCTCACATGAGAATAGTTGTTTTTGTAGATGAAAAAGCAAATGATATTGGGAACTCTTATATGCTTATTTGGAGAGTGACAAATAATATGGATGCTTTGAGAGATGTTTTTATTTCAGGACTTATGGTCGGAATTGATGGAACAAACAAGTCGAGTATTGATGGATTTACTAGAGAGTGGCCTGATGATGTAGAGTGTACACCGAGTGTTGTAGAATTGTTAAAAGAAAAGTCTCTCTGGGATTTAGAAGAAATTCTCAATACAAAGTATCAATTATAATTAGTTTGATACTTTGTATGTGATATTCTCTTAATATAAGGAATTTCTAATAATTTCTAATGTAAGATGGATTTATAACTTAAAAAGGTACCGTATGACTAAATTAATATTAATTCTTTTATCTTTAACTATTTTTTCACTTACTTCGGCAAATGCTGCTCTCTATAAAGGACAGAGAATCTTTGTTAAAAAGTGTATAAAATGCCATGATAGTGGGCAAAGTTTTGTATCAGAGTACAAAATGAAAAAATGAAAAAAATGGATGAAAAAAAAAGTAAACCTTTAGCTTCATTACATTTAAAATCAAAAAAATCAAAAAAATCTTGGAAATATTTCAAGAGTAAAAAGTACTCAAAAAAGTCGAAACACTTAAAGCAGTTCCTTATAGAATATGCAAAAGATAGTGGTAATGTTCCAGCATGTAATTAAAACTGCTAGATAAACTTCTATAATAAAGTAGATTTTCTACTTTATACCCCTCTTAAACTTTGTAAAATCATCTTATTTTGCTAAAATACAAAACTTTTAAAAATCGGAGAAACCAACATGGATAAAATGTGGTCAGGTCGCTTTAGTGCGAGTGCTTCTAGTCTGTTAGATAAGTTTAATGCTTCTATAATGTATGATAGAAAATTATACAAGGAAGATATAGAAGGTTCTTTAGCTCATGCAGCAATGCTTGCTAAACAAGGAATTTTAACAACTGAAGAGCTAATCTTAATCGTTGATGGACTTAATCAAGTTAGAGAAGAGATTGAAACTGATAAGTTTGTATGGAACATAAGTGATGAAGATTTACATATGGGTATCGAGAAGCGCTTAACTGCTATTATCGGTGATGCAGGTAAAAAACTTCATACTGCACGTAGTCGTAATGACCAAGTAGCAGTGGACTTTAGACGTTATGTTTTACGTCAAAACCTAGAAATAGTAGATGGGCTTAAACTTTTAATGAAAGAAGTTATCGTAGTTGCGGATAAACATACTGAGACACTTATCCCAGGTATGACTCACTTACAACATGCACAACCTATAAACTTTGCATTTCATTTAGGTGCTTATTTATCTATGTTTAAACGTGATATCGAAAGATTTGAAGACTCACATAAACGTAATAATGTTTCTCCTCTTGGTTGTGCAGCACTTGCTGGGACTCCACATAATGTAGACCGTGGTATGACAGCAGAACTTTTAGGTTTTGATAGTGTAAGTGTAAACTGTTTAGATACAGTAAGTGATAGAGATTTTGCTTTAGAGATACTTTTTAACATAGCTACCATGATGATGCATATTTCGCGTTTAAGTGAAGAACTTGTAATGTGGTCTTCATATGAGTTTGGTTTTGTTGAACTCTCTGATGAATATTCAACAGGTAGTTCAATCATGCCACAAAAGAAAAATCCGGATGTTCCAGAACTACTTCGTGGTAAAACAGGTCGTGTATATGGTTCACTTATGGGACTTTTAACAGTTATGAAAGGACTTCCTTTAGCATATAACAAAGATACTCAAGAAGATAAAGAGGGTGTATTTGATTCCGTTGAAACAGCTACTATCTCTTTAGAGATTTTAAAAGAAGCTATTAAAACTATGGAAGTAAAATCTCATAACATGGAATCAGCATGTGCAGTAGGACATCTTTCTGCAACTGATTTAGCTGATTACCTAGTTGAGAAGTGTGACATTCCATTTCGTGAAGCACACTTTATTACTGGTCGTGCAGTTGCTAAGGGTGAAGAGTTAAATGTTGACCTCTCTAAGATGGACTTTAAATACCTCAAAGAGATAGATACTCGTATTAACGAAGATGTGATGGCATACTTAGGTCTTCGTCACTCTATGAATGCAAGAACATCTGAGGGTGGAACTGCAACTGTAAAAACAAAAGGACAACTTCAATATTTTAAAAATTACCTAGAAGGAAAATAAGCGATGAAAATAACAATAACACATAAAGATGGAATGAAATTTGAGGCTAAAACTGCTAAAAGTAGTTTTATTATAGATTGTCCAACAATCTCACCAATTGAGTACTTCTTGTCAGGTATCATTACTTGTAGTGCAACAGATTTAATCATGATTCCTAAAAATCAAGGTAAAACTGTAACTGATTTAGTAGTTGATGGTGAAATAACTCGTGCCGAGCCACATCCAGCTAAATTTGAAACACTTCACTTAACATATAACTTTAACTCTGATGCAGATGACACAATGGCAAAGAGATGGGTTATGGCTTCTATTGAGACATACTGTTCAACACTTAATACTATCCGTGATACTACAGCTCTTTCTTACTCTATTACTCATAATGGCAAAGTTATTTGTGAGAATGAGAAAATAATTTCAGGTCAAGGAACGAATATCGACATGGGCGAAATTGAGTCTTGTCCTAGCTAAAAACAGGCCTCTTAGAGGTTGTTTTTTGGATCACTATCGTTAAAATGGCCCCATTTGAGTTTTGTTCCACCAAGTATATGAAAGTGTAAGTGTTTTATCTCTTGACCCCCATTATCCCCAATATTTGTTATAACTCTATACCCAGTTTCATCAATTTTCACAGTTTTAGCTATATCTTGAATAAAACTTGTCATACCAGCCATAGTCTCAGGTGATACTTCTATAAAACTATCAACATGTTTTTTAGGGATTGCTAAGATATGAACAGGTGCTTTAGGATTGAGATCATGAAATGCTAAAAAATCATCATTTTCAGCGATAATATTTGAAGGGATTTCTTTCTTTATTATTTTACAAAATAGGCACATAGTGTTTAATTCCTTTATTTTAAGTATCACTTATTGTATCACAAATTATAGTAAATGAAGCTCTTTATTAGTAATGTTTTTATATAATCTCTTTAAAATTTATATATGTATGGAGACTCTATTTGAAAGAGTGGTACGATAAAATAAACGATGCATTAAGTGTTGAAACTCTCGAAGAGATTCGCATTTGTGTATTCGGAAAAAAAGGCGTTTTAGCCGCAGAATTTGCAAAAATGAAAGACCTTTCTGGTCAAGAAAAAGGGAAACTAGCAAAAGAGTTAAACACTCATAAAGCTTCTCTTATGAATGAGTTCACTGCAAAAAAAATAACATTACAAACAGAGGCACTTTTAGTTGCTATGAAAGCAGAAGCTATTGATGTTTCTATGTTCTCAACATCTAGTCAGTCAGGTGCATTACATCCTGTGATGGAAACTATGGATAGAATCGTAGAATACTTTTCATCTATGAACTTTGCTGTAAAAACAGGTCAAATAGTTGAAGATGATTTTAACAACTTTGAAGCACTTAATCTTCCAAAGTATCATCCAGCACGTGATATGCAAGATACATTTTATTTTAAAGATGAAATGATGCTTCGCACACATACATCTCCTGTTCAAATTAGAACAATGATGTCTACTAAACCACCTATCCGTATGATCGCACCAGGTGCAGTTTTCCGTCGTGATTACGATATTACACATACACCTATGTTTCATCAAGTTGAGGGTCTTTTAGTAGATAAAGAGGGCACTGTCTCTTTTGCAAACCTCAAGTTTATTTTAGAAGATTTTTTAAAGTATATGTTTGGTGAAGTAGAAGTACGTTTCCGTCCTTCATTTTTCCCTTTTACAGAACCATCTGCTGAAGTAGATATTAGTTGTGTTTTTTGTAAGGGTGAGGGCTGTCGAGTATGTTCACATACTGGTTGGTTAGAAGTTCTAGGCTGTGGTATCGTTGACCCTAATGTATTTGAAGCAGTAAATTACAAAGATGTAAGTGGTTATGCTTTTGGACTCGGTGTAGAGCGTTTCGCAATGCTTATTCATCAAATTGGAGACCTTCGTTCACTTTTTGAAGGCGATATTAAATTACTGGAGCAATTTCAATGATAGTTACTAGATCTTGGTTAAACGAATGGATAGATCTTAGTGGAATATCTACAGAAGAAATAGCAAAAACTTTTAATAGTATCGGTTTAGAAGTTGATAGAATACAAGAATTTCGTGTACCTAAAAAAATAGTATTTGCTAAAGTTTTAGAGTGTGAAAAACATCCTGATGCTGATAAACTAAATGTATGTCAGGTAGATATCGGTTCATCAATTCGTCAAATTGTTTGTGGTGCTGCAAATGTAAGAGTTGGACTCACCGTTGCTGTTGCTACACTTGGTGCTAATATGCCTAGTGGTTTAGTAATAAAACCTGTAAAACTTCGTGGTATTGATTCTGATGGTATGATTTGTGCAGCTATCGAGTTAGGTCTAGCTGATATGGGCAAGGGTATTTTAGAGATAGATGCTAGTATGGGTGAGTGTAAACTCGGAAACGAAGTAAGTACAAATCCACTTTTTAATGATGACTTAATTGATATTGAATTAACTGCTAATCGTGGTGATTGTTTAAGTATTCGTGGTGTTGCTCGTGATCTTTCAGCTGCGTTTGATAGACCTATAAAAGCATATACAGTTACAGACAATGATGATAAACGTGGGATTGGAAGAGTTTTTGCACTTTCACATGAAAAAGATTTGAATGTAAATCTTAGTTACAAAGCACTCTCTTTAAAAGATTTAAATGTACCAACTTTAATCGCTTTAAGATTAGCACAGATTGAAGAAGACAGAAAATCTAAAATAGAAGAGATTCTACTCTATGTTACTCAGAGTACAGGTGTGATTTTAAGAGCATATGAACATGAGTTTTTCTGTACTGGTGAAGAAGATAAAATTGCACAAGTGATATTAAGTGTAGATGCAAATGGTTATGCAATCATTGAAGGCAAAGAGACAGCTTCTATAGTTGGAATAGTACAAAAAGATGTTTCCAAATCTAAAAAAGAAGAGGGAACTGTTTTACTTGAAGCATCATATATCCCACCTGATATAATAAGTAAAAAAATGTCAGAATCTAAGATAGAATCTGGCCCTTTCTTTTATAAAACTTCACGTGGTTCAGAACCAGAGTTAAAAACTGGACTTGCATACTGTGTTGATTTAATAGAATCAAGTTCAAATTCATCTACTTTTGGTGGAAGAATTGAACTTACTAATACATATAATGAAAAAATTGTTAGTATTACAAAACAAGAGATAGATAAGATAATTGGTGCAGAAATTGATAAGGTTGTAGTAAGTAAGATTTTTAAGAACCTTGGTTTTGATATATCTAAGTCTTCTCCAAACAGTTTTGTAATATCTGTACCTCAGTTTCGTCATGACATTATAAATAAACAAGATATTGTTGAAGAGATAGTTCGTATGGTAGGAATAGATAATATTCCATCAAAACCATTTATATTAACTGAAGATAATCGTTTAGAAGATAATTATTTTGAATATAAAAGACGTTCTATATTTAGACATCGTGGAGCAAATAATGGTTTTTATGAGGCTATTCATTTCGTTTTTGATGAGAAAAAAACTTTAAATAAATATGGCTTTGAAACAACAAAAGAAGAGTTGGAACTTTTAAATCCAATCGTTCAAACTTTAGATACTTTAAGACCAACACTTTTAACTGGTCTTTTAAAATCTGCATCTAACAATGTAAAAAATGGTTACTCATCGGTAAGACTATTTGAAATTGGTTCTGTTTTTACTCCTCTTCGCGAAGAGTCGTATAACATGGCATTTATCTTTAGTGGAGATAAAGAGACTCAGAACTTAACAAATGCTGGAAAACCTTCTAAAGTAGATTTTGCATACTTTGTACAAAAAATCTCAGATGTAGTTGGTTGTGTAGAACTTCGTGAAACTAAAACTACACATGCACTTTCTCATGATTTTCAATCGGCAGAAGTTTTAATTGATGGTATTATTGTGGGAGAACTTTTCCGTGTACATCCTAATGTTGAAAAAGATTATGATTTAGATGTTACTTATATGTGTGAACTTGATTTTGCAAAAATTCCATATGGACTTAAAGTTGCACAAAAAACATCAAAGTACCAAGCTTCTTTTAGAGACTTGAGTGTGATTATGCCAGAAGTTATGTCTTATGAAAAAGTTAAATCTGTAATTAGTGCGGCAGAAATAGCTAATCTAATTCGTTTTTATCCTGTTGATAAGTACAGCGATGAGGCATTAGGTGAAAATATGAGTCTAAGTCTGCGTTTTGTTCTTCAGTCTAATGAAAAAACACTTGAAGAAGAAGATATTACTTCTGCAATGGACACTATTTTAGCAGCTCTTAAAAGCGAGTTAGGCATAGGTCTTAGATAATGAGTAAGGTTCTTGTATCTCCAGCATCATCATTTTCTTTAAACATAAGTGAGATAGCACCTGATAAGTCTATCTCGCATCGTAGTGTAATGTTTGCAATGCTTGCAAATGGTGAAAGTGTAATAGAAAACTTTTTACGTGCTGAAGATACTATGAACTCTTTAGAGATTGTAAAAAATCTTGGTGCTAAAGTAGAAGACGATGGCAAAATCATCAAAATTTCTAGTGATGGAATACAAGAGAGTTTTGAAGTACTTGACTGTGGTAACTCAGGAACAGGTATGCGTCTTTTTTGTGGACTTTTAAGTTCGGCAAATGGTCATTTTATTTTGACAGGAGATAAATATCTTCGTTCTCGTCCAATGAAGAGAGTAACAAACCCACTTCTTAGTATAGGTGCAAAACTTGATGGAAGAAATGAGGGTGATTTAGCACCACTTTCTATTCGTGGAGCATCTTTAAAAGCCTTTGATTATGAGAGTAAAATTGCTTCTGCACAAGTGAAGTCATGTATGATACTTGCAGCTCTGCGAGCTGATGGGATTTGTACATATACAGAACCTGAACTATCTCGTGACCATACAGAGAGAATGCTAAAAGGTATGGGAGCGGACATTGAAGTAAATGGGTTAAAAACTACTATTGCTCCGATGAAAGAACTACTTAAGCCTTTAACTATCCGTGTGCCCGCTGATCCTTCATCTGCCTTTTTCTTTGCAGTTGCGGCAGCTATCACACCTAAGTCAAATATAGTATTAGAAGGTGTTACTCTAAATCCTACTCGTATAGAAGCTTTTAAAGCATTAGAGAGAATGGGTGCAAATATATCGTATGAAGTTACTGATAATAAGTACGAACCAATTGGAAATATATCTGTAAAGTATGCACGACTTCATGGTATAACTATAGAAGATAATATTTCATGGTTGATTGATGAACTTCCAGTTTTAAGTATTGCAATGGCATGTGCAAGTGGCGAATCTCTTGTTAAAAATGCAGAAGAACTACGAGTGAAAGAGTCTGATAGAATTTCAACCGTAGTAGAAGGGCTTTGTTCTTCTGGTATAGAAGTATATGAGTATAAAGATGGTTATAAAATAATAGGTGGTGAACTCAAACCTACTATAGTAGATAGTGATGGTGATCATAGAATTGCTATGAGTTTTATTATTGCTGGTTTAAAGTGTGGTATGGAAGTGACAGATTTAGAGTGTATAAATACTTCTTTTCCAAACTTCTTTGAACTTTTACAAAAAATTACTAAGGTGGAACTTTCATAATGAAAATAGAACTTGCAGAGAACTATGGTTTTTGTTTTGGTGTAAAACGTGCGATTAAAATAGCAGAAGAAAATTCTAATGCTTCTACATATGGACCGCTTATTCATAACTCTAAAGAGATAGCTCGTTTAGATAAGGACTTTAAAGTAGGTTTAGTAGATGATTTTACTAGATTTAAAAAAGGAGAAAAAGCGATAGTACGTACTCATGGTATCGTGAAAGATGAACTGTTTGCTCTTATTAAAGAAGGTGTTGATGTTGTCGATGCAACTTGTCCTTATGTAACAAAACCACAAGAGATATGCCAAGAGATGAGTGAAGAAGGCTATGATGTAGTTATTTTTGGGGATGAGAATCACCCTGAGATAAAAGGCGTGAAGTCTTATGCAACTCACGGGGCGATAGTCGTATCAAGTGTAGAAGATGTAAAAAAGTTAAAATTAAAAGAAAAAATAGCCCTAGTGGCACAGACTACGAGAAAAGTTGAAGATTATATGGCAATTGCTCGTTATCTTATTCCTAGATATAAAGAAGTAAGAGTATTTAACACTATATGCAATGCGACTTTTGAAAATCAAGATGCAGTAGAAAAAATCTCTTTAAATGCAGATGTGATGATTGTCATTGGTGGAAAAAACTCTTCAAATACAAAAGAACTCTTCAGCATAGCAAAGGATAACTGTCAAAGTAGTTATCACATAGAAGATGAAACGGAATTAGAAGAGTCTTGGTTTGATGGAAAAGAATTCTGTGGCCTGAGTGCTGGAGCCTCAACTCCTGACTGGCTTATTCAAAATGTTATTAGTAGTATAGAAAATATTTCTAAGTAGGACCAAGTATAATTAACACTTTCCTCCTTTCTTCAAAGAAGTTTCTTAACTTAATAACTATATAATTTTTAATTGGGTATAATCACGACAATTTTTATGTAACAGAGGATAGATAATGGCGTTCGATAACGAATTATTAGATGAAGAAAATTTTGCAGCGATGTTTGCAGAAAGCGAAAAGAAACAAGAGACTAGCCGTATAGTAGAAGGCGAGATAGTTGAAATTCAAATGGATGAAGACAGAGCATTAGTAGGTGTTGGCGATAAGTTAGAGGGTATTTTAAACCTTAGCGAAATTCGTGACGAAAATGGTGAACTTAAGTTTGCTTGTGGTGACAAAATTAAAGTAATGCAAATGGGTTACTATAATGAACGTCCTAAAATTTCTTATACAAAAGTTTTAGAGCAAGAAAAAACTATTGAATTTATTGAACTTCACAAAGACGATTTTGAAGATACAATCATTGAAGGTATCATTACTAAGAAAAACCGTGGTGGTTATGTAGTAGAAGCTGATGCAGTTTCTTTCTTTATGCCTCGTTCACTTGCAGCGTTTAAAGACACTGATGAAGTTGTTGGTCGTAAGATCAAAGCTCAGGTTGTTAAAGTTGATGCTGCTGAGAATTCAATCATTGTTTCTCGTAGAAAACTTTTTAATGAAGAAAGAAAGAAAAAGAAAGAAATTATTGATCAACTAATGGCAGAAGATGTTGTTGTTGAAGGTACAATCAAAAAAATCACTTCTTACGGTATGTTCGTAGATGTTGGTGGTGTTGATGGTCTTGTTCATTACAACGAGATTTCTTATAAGGGTCCAGTTAACCCATCTAAGCTTTTTGCTGAAGGTGACACTGTAACTGTTAAAGCTATTTCTTACGATAAAGATAAGCGTCACTTATCTCTTTCAATCAAAGCTGTTCTTCCAGATCCATGGGCTGAAGTTGAATCTGAGTTAGATGAAGGTGATACAATCACTGTTACTGTTTCAAATATTGAAGCATATGGTGTATTTGTTGACCTTGGAAACGATATCGAAGGTTTCTTACATATTTCTGAGATTTCTTGGAATAAAAATGTTAAAAACCCTAATGATTATTTAACTGTTGGTGAAGAGATTGATGTTGAAGTTATCGAAATCAATTCTACAACTCATAAGTTACGTGTTTCATTAAAGAAACTTTTACCAAAACCATTTGATGAGTTCTTAAAGAACTATAATGAAGGTGACATTGTTACTGGAACTATCACTTCACTTGCTGACTTTGGTGCATTTGTTCGTATTTCTGGTGTTGAGGGACTGTTACATAACCAAGATATCTCTTGGGATAAGAACACAAAAGCAAAAGAAGTTTTAAAGTCTGGTGATGAAATTGAAGTTAAGATTGCTAAAATTAATGCTGAAGATCAAAAAATATCTTTAAATAGAAAAACTCTTATAGAGTCTCCTATTGATAAATTTGCTGTAAATAACAAAGTAAATGCAGTTGTTACTGGAACTATCCGTGACATCAAAGACTTCGGTGTATTTGTATCTTTAGAAGATGGTGTTGATGCACTTATCCGTGATGAAGATTTAACTCCACTTATCAAAGAAGAGTTAGAAGCGGGTCAAGAGATTGAAGCTGCTATCGCTAACATAGATACTAAACGTGATCGTATCCGTTTATCTGTTAAAAAATTAGATTACATTAAAAATCAAGCAATGCTTGAAGAAATTAATGATAATGAATCACACTCTTTAGGTGATTTAATCAAAGATAAATTCAACTAAGAATTTATAAATGCAAAAGATTTTAAAATGGCTCACTCCTCTCATAGCAGTTGGAGTGGCTATCTTTATAATCTTTTTTCTTATCTCTATTAACTCGAATGAAGTTTTTATAGACACAGAACCACTATCCCTCGGGAATAAACCAACACAAGAAAAACCAAAAAAAATATGGTTAGACAAGTTTGGAGAATCAGAACGAAAAGGGTATTTTTATCCAGTAAACGAAGTCTATGTAGAAGTTGATTTACAAGAAAAAATAACTAAAACTATAACTTATAAGTTGTCCGCAAAACTTTTAGACCCTTATCAATTGTTTTGTCTTAAAGAGGAACTAAAAAACCATAAACTTAAATATTATCTTAACAAAGGTAAAACAGATATAGAGTTATTTATTTATTCACAAAATGTTGATAAATTAAGAAACTTAGTAAAAGTACTAAAAAATTATAAAATTTCGGCGATTATAAAGCCATATAAAGAGGAATACTAATGAAAAAATATACAGTTGTAGTTTGTGACCATATTCACAAAGCTGGACTTAAAATGCTAGAAGATGATGAAAATATCAACTTCATTATGGCAGCTGATGAGCCAAAAGATAAACTAAAAACTGAGATTCTTCCAAATGCAGATGTGGCAATAACAAGAAGCTCAACTGATGTTGATGATCTTTTTTTAGCAAATGCTAAAAACCTTAAAGCAGTAGTTCGTGCTGGTGTTGGTGTTGATAATGTAGATATTCCAGGATGTTCAAAGCAAGGTATCATTGTAATGAATGTACCAACAGCAAATACTATAGCAGCAGTTGAGCTTACAATGGCACATATGCTTTCTTGTATGAGAATGTTTCCATACTCTCACGATCACCTTAAAAACCAACGTGTTTGGAAGCGTGAGAAGTGGTACGGTTATGAGATGAAAGGGAAAAAACTAGGCGTAATTGGTTTTGGTAACATTGGCTCTCGTGTTGCAAAACGTGCAGCTGCATTTGAGATGGATATTGTGGCATTTGACCCATATATCAACCCATCTAAAGTTACTGACCTTGATATGACTTATACTAAAAACTTTGAAGATATTCTAGCATGTGATATTATCACAATTCATACTCCTAAAAACAAAGAGACTATTGGGATGATAGATGATGCAGAATTTGCTAAAATGAAAGATGGCGTAGTTGTAATTAATTGTGCTCGTGGTGGACTTTACAATGAAGATGCACTTTTAAAATACTTACAAAATGGTAAGATTCGTTTTGCTGGTATTGATGTATTTAACAAAGAGCCTGCAACTGACCATCCTTTACTTGATCTTGATAATGTGGTGGTCTCTCCTCACTTGGGTGCGAACACTTACGAGTCTCAGTACAACATTGGTACGCAAGCTGCTAATAATGCTATAGAAGCTGCTAAGGGTATCGCTTATCCTCATGCTATGAACTTACCAATTGATGAGTCAACAATTCCTTCATTTGTAAAACCATTCTTAGAAATGGGACAAAAGATAGGTTTCTTAGAATCTCAAATGAGTAAGTCTCAAATCATTAGTATTAAAGTGACTGGTCACGGTGAAATTGCTGAGTATGTTGAGTCTCTTTCAACTTTTGTAGCGGTTGGTGCAATGAGTCAAAATAGTGGTGATACTATCAATTATGTAAATGCAGAGTTTGTAGCAAAAGAAAAAGGTATTAAAATTGAGTCTGAAGCATGTGTAGATTCAACTGTATACAAAAACTTAATAACGATAAAGCTTACTACAAGTGAAGGTACTACAACTATTTCTGGAACTATTTTTGATGATAATGTACAGCGTTTAGTAAATATTGATGGTTTTGACATCGATGTTGCTCTTCGTGGTGATATGATTATGTTTAAAAACTCTGATGTTCCGGGTGTTATTGGAAGTATCGGTTCAGTTCTTGCTAACAACAGTGTAAACATAGCTGACTTTTCTCTAGCTAGAAATGATAAGGGTGAAGCACTTGCTGTTATCTTAGTTGATAATGCAGTATCTGAAAAATCTCTTACAGAGTTAGCAGCTCTAGAAGCTTGCCTTTCTGTAAACTACGCTCGCGTTTAATATTCTTTTGTTTATAGACTAGAATGAGCTAAGCTCATTCTAGTCGAAGGGACATAAGTCCCTTCAATCCCTCTCTTACTCTATATCAAACTGTTTTTTCAAGTCTGTAATATTTAATAAAACAGGTACTACCAGAAGTGAAGCCACAACTGCTGCAACTGTTCCAAATATAAGTGAAACTCCAAGCCCACCAAAAACAGCATCTCCAGCTAAAAGAGTCGAAGCCAGCATAATAGCAACAGCTGTTAAAAAGATAGGTTTAGCACGAGTTGCAGCTGAATGTGCAATGGCAGAAGCTTGATCCATATCCTTGTCTTGCATAAGTGACTTTGTAAAGTCAATCAGTAAAAGCGAGTTACGTGAACTTATGCCTATTAGTGCAATAAAACCTATGAGTGATGTTGCTGTTAAAAAGAATGTTTCAACTGTAAATATATCCATGATAAAGTGCCCAACAATCACACCTATGATAGATAGAAAAGATCCAAGAAGAATAATACCACTAATTGCATAACTTTTATAATAGATTACCATAAGTAAAAAGATTAGTACAAGGGCTGCAATAAACGCAGCTCCAAGTTCAACAAAGGTATCAAGTGTAACCTCCATCTCACCATCCCAAATAAGCTTATAAACTTTGGCACTCTCTTTGTCAGTTAGTTGTAGATTAAAAAGACCAATCTTTTTTATAGTATAAGTATCACTAAAAGTCTTTAAAATTGTATTTCTAGCATCCATTAGAGGATAGACTTGTGAGACCATATCCGTTTCAGCCATAACATTACTCATCATGTGAAGGTTCTTAGAGAGTATCATAGGATGTGAAACCTCCATCTCTATACTCACAAGTTCCGTTAATGGAATCATAAGTCCCTGAGTACTCATTACTCCGTGCAGCATCTTGAATAAAGTCTAGTTTACCTCAAGAAGTCCCAGCAACACTCTTTTCATCTTCTTTTGCTATTGCTACATCTAGAGTTGCTGCTTTTATTTGTAAGTTCTGAGTTTGTAGTAAGTCAATCGCTTCATTTAAAGTGAGTGCATACGTGGAAGCACTCAATATCTGTTGCAATATCATCAAAATGAGTACTATTTTCATTTGAATCCCTTATTTTCTGTAAATTTACAGGATTAGTATATCACATTTTACAATTTAAGCTAAAATTTACTTTTACTAAACGGTAAAAGTATTTAACATAAATTTTACAATAAAAATGTATAATCTGAACATGAAAATATTATTTCTTATTAGTCTGATTCTTTTTAGTTTAAATGCAAAAGAGTTTAGTAATGAACTTTAATTCGAATCATCACCATATTTACTTTCACATGAAAATAACCCAGTAAACTGGTTGCCTTGGAGTAAGCAAGCTTTTGCTAAAGCAAAACGAGAAAATAAAGCTATCTTCTTATCACTAGGATACTCAACATGTCACTGGTGCCATGTAATGGAAGAAGACTCCTTTTCAAATGAAAAACTCGCAAAATTATTTAATAAATATTTTATTTGTATAAAAGTTGACCGTGAAGAAATGCCACATCTTGATGCACTTTATCAAGAAGTCTATCTTAAAATCAGACATCACTCTGGTGGTTGGCCCTTGAGCCTCTTTATGACACCTCAAAAAGAGGTATATTATGCAGCTACATATATTCCTGCACATAAAAAACCCTACTCAGAAGGTCTAGATACACTCTTAGAAAAACTTGGTGAAATGTACCAAATAAATGATACTAAGTTTAAAGAAGATTTAGCAGCTATTCAACAAATCATCAATGCTGAAGTAGTATATGAAGAGGCAAAAGAGACAGATATCTCGGTAAATACTTTAAGTGAGTCTCTTAAAGAAAATATTGATGACATATACAGTGGTTTTGGAAGTGGAAGAAAATTTCCAGAAGCATCGAAACTCTCTTTAATGATGGATTTAGCTGAAATAAATAGTGATGAAGAGTTAGAAGCTTATTCATATGAGATGTTAGATGTTATGGCGTTAAGAGGTTTATATGATCAAGTAGAAGGTGGCTTTTTTCGATATACAGTAGATGCAGCATGGGAAATTCCTCACTTTGAAAAAATGCTGTATGATCAAGCTGAACTTATCCCTATTTATGTAAGAGCATATCTCAAAACAGGTAAAAAACTCTACAAGAATGTAGTTGTAGAGACAATAGCGATGTTAGATAAACGTTATGTTAAAGATGACTTATATTATTCTGCTAGTGATGCTGATACAGATCATGAAGAGGGTGGATATTATATTTTTACTCAAAAAGACCTCAAAGGTTCTGGAATAGAGTATATAGAAAACTTTGAAGATAAAATGCATTTAAATATCTATGAGAACCAAAGACCTAAAAATTTTCAAAGAATGAGAAAGACACTACTTAAGGTACGTTCAACAAGAGAGTATCCTTTTATTGATAAAAAGATTAATACTGCATGGAACTCTTTGATGATAGAAGCACTTTATAGTGCTTCTATCATTGATAAAAAGTATAAGAAAAAAGCAGATAAGACACTTAAAGCCTTAAGTGAGTTAATGTTTAAAAATTATGATCTCTACCATCAAACAATTATTGGAATGACACCAAGACAAAAGGGTCTCTTAGAAGATTATAGTTTTTTATTGGAGCTTTAATAGCTGGGTATGAAGTAGATTATGACAAAGATAAACTCAATTTTGCGGAGTATCTGCTTAATCATGCTAATGCGAAATTTTATAAAAAAGGTGTTTGGTATTTAAGTGATGATAACTTAGATATTAAAGCGGGACTTATAGATAAGTACTATGCCTCGCCCCTTTCAAAAATGCTACAAAATATTATAAATATTGCATCATTAAAAGCTTCTTTTCGTTATGAAAAATTAGTATTAGCTACATTTGAACTTCAGATTGATGCACTTAAATTTATACAGTCTGATGCACCTGCATTAGCAAAAGCATATCTTATGCAGAATTTGAAAGTAACAACTCTAAAAAGTAAAAAACAGAACCTCTTAAAATATAAGAAAGAGATACAAAAGATAGCCTATCCATATGTACTTACAAAAGAAGAAAAGTATGATGATTATCTTGCATGTACCATTAGACTCTGTTATTCAAAAGATAAAAACATTAAAACAGTCATTAAGGCTATAAATTCAAAAAGAAGATGGTAAAATAGCATAAATACTTAGTCAAGGTAAAATATAGATATGCAAATGATAGTTGATGCCCTTCGAAAAAAAGGGAAAATTTATAAAAAAATGCTTGAAATTGCTCCAAAAGAATTGGGCATACGAAATAAGATAAAAATCTATAAAGCAACCGATACTAAGGGTTACTTTTGGGCTATATTTGCAGTGAGTCAAAAGAGTAGAATTCTGATGAAAGATGTTCATAAGTTCCAGGAAATTTATGCCAAACTTACACTCTTTTGTGAACATAATTTTAAACATAAGATTATCTTCATAGATGCACCTTTATGCTCAAAAGCAAAACTCGCCTTTAAAGAAGCGGGCTGGAAAATTCAGTAATGCTTTTATGTGACATTGGTAATACCTCATATCATTTCTTAGATGGTGAAACAGATTATAAAAAAGATGTAAAGTGTTTTGATGCTTCAAGTATAAGTAAAAATGTATATTATATTTGTGTAAATAGCGAAGTGAATGCAGTACTCAAAACATTAAAAAATTGGATTGATATATCTGATTTGATAGATAAAAGTAAGTATTATGTGACTATGGGTATTGATAGAATTGTAGCAGTTGAAGCTCTTTTGAGTGCTGTGATTGTTGATGCAGGTAGTGCTATTACCGTTGATATCGTAAACAATGGTAATTTTGAAGGTGGATTTATCTATCCTGGAGTTGATGCAATGAGAGAAACTTATAAAAATATTTCTTCTGCACTAGATTATTCATTTAACTTTGACCTAGACTTAGATATAATGCCAAAAAATTCACAAGATGCCATAAGTTATGGTTTTTTGAAAACACTTTACTCTGAAGTGATGTCACATGAACTCCCTGTTGTGCTCACTGGTGGTAATGCAAAAGAATTACAAAAGATATTTAAAAATGCCCTTCTTAATGAAACACTCATTTTTGATGGTATGAAACAGATAATAAAAAAGGCTAAACTATGCTAACAGTTGCACTTCCAAAAGGTCGTATCGCTAAAGAAACACTAGAAATATTTGAAACACTCTTTGGTGATGGTTTTAAGTTTGATGATAGAAAACTTATTTTAGAAACACCAAAATTTCGTTTTTTACTTGTACGTAACCAAGATGTTGCAACATATGTATTTCATCAAGCAGCTGATATAGGTGTTGTTGGTTTAGATACATTAGAAGAACAAGGCCTTGATGTTGTGCGTTTACTTGACCTTCAACGTGGTGTTTGTAAAGTTTCTATTGGTATGAAAGTAGGGGAAAAACTAGACCTTACTAAACCTGAGTTAAAAGTGGCTTCTAAAATGGTAAACATTACTAAACGCTACTTTGAAGAGAGAGCCGTTAGTGTTGAAGTTATTAAACTCAACGGTTCAGTTGAACTCGCACCTCTAATCGGTCTTGCTGATATGATAGTAGATGTTGTTGAAACGGGTGCTACGATGAAGCAAAATGGTCTTGAAGTAGTTCAAGATATCATGACAAGCTCAACATACCTAATTGCAAATAAAAATTCTTATATTGCAAAAAAAGATGAAGTATTAGATATTTATGAAAAAATCAATGCTGTTATAAAAGCAGAAAATGACTAACTTAGACCTTTATGCAAAAGCAGAACATTTACTTGGTATAGAAGAGGCAACAGAAGCTCTTTATGACCTCTATCGTTCTGAACTTGATGGTAAGAATGTAAAGACTCTACTTGATGTAGGTTGTGGTCGTGGTGGCTTTATGCAGCGTATGATAAGTGATGGGGTGAAGTGTAAGGGTGTTGATTTATCTGCTCTTATGGTTAGTGAGTGTAAAGTAAAAGGTCTTGATGCTGAGTGTATAAATGCAGTGGATATAGATGGTAAGTATGATGCAATTGTAAGTATTTTTGATGTACTAAATTTTATGGATAACGAAACACTTGTAACTTTTTTAAATGCTATGGCAGATAAACTCAATGATGATGGGATTTTAATAGCTGATATAAATACTCTCTATGGTTTCTCAGATGTAGCAGAGGGAACTATGAGTAAAGACCGAGATGATGAATTTCTTTGTGTTGATGCAATATTTCAAAATGATAAGCTCGATACACAGTTTACACTGTTTGAAAAAAATGAAGATGGCTCGTACACTAAACATCAAGACTCAATCATACAGTATTTTCATAAGGTTAAAACATTTCAAAAAATAGAGAAGTTAAAACTTATAGAAAAACAGACCTTCTCACTTTATGACACTGAAGATAAGACACTGCTTATCTTCAAAAAGAAGTAGTACTTAGTTTATAAACTCTACTACATCTTCGAGTGGAAGTCTTAATTGTGTTGATTGCTCATTTAGTCTATATCCAAAAGGTAAAACTACTGAGAGTTGATACTTTGAAGTATCTAGTCCTAAAATTTCTTCAACTTTTTCTTTCTCGTAACCTTCAATAGGACAAGAGTCAATCCCTAATACAGCAGCACCAGTCATCATATTCCCTGCAGCGATATAAGTCTGTCTTACACTCCAAGAGTAGATGTTTTCATCAGATGCAAGAGTTTTTTCTAAGTGACTTGCATAAAGACCAAGATAAAACTCAAGCTTTTCTACTGGCATGTTACGACGAGCAAAACGTTTTCTTACTTCTCCACTCTCAGGTTTAAGAGAGTCTATACCTGCAAGAATTATTACTAAGTGAGAACAAGAAGTAACTTGTTTTTGATCCCAACATGCAGGTTTGAGTTTAGCTTTTAAATCATCATTTGTAATAACTAAAAATTTCCATGCTTCCATACCAAAAGAAGAGGGTGATGTTCGTCCCGCTTCTAAAATACCAAGAATGTCTTCATTACTTATTTTTTTACTTTCATCAAATACTTTGCAAGCATGACGAAATGCCATCGCCTCTTGAAATGATTTTTCTTGACTCATGATATTTTCCTTGTATTAAGTTGTATGGCACTCTTAATTGCATTTATGTAAGAGAGTGTTTTCGCCTTTCCTTGGTAAGCGATGTCAAACGCAGTTCCATGGTCTACGGAAGTTCTTACTATGGGTAGATTTAAAGATATATTTACACTTTCATCAAAGTGTAATGCTTTAAGGGGTCCAAGACCTTGGTCGTGATACATTGCGACATAGTAGTGATAATCTTTACGAAAGTGAGGTGTAAACGCGACATCAGGAACGATAGGTCCGAAAAATTGTTCCCATCCAAGCTGTTTGTTTACACTTTTAATGGCTTTGAGGATTCGCATATCTTCATGCCCTAAAACACCATTATCTCCAGCATGCGGATTTATACCTAAAACAGCAACTTTTTCTTTTGGAATTTCCTTTTGAAGGTTGAGTAGAAATTGTTTGAGCATTTTGTACTTTACAATTTTTGTCACATCTCTAAGAGGGATATGTTCCGTTACAAGTGCTACAAACATCTCAGGACAACCAAGCATCATAATAGCATCTGTATCAAAGTGTTGACGAAGAAGGTCTGTGTGCCCTTTGTACTCTAACCCAGCCATCATCCAAGCTTCTTTATGGATAGGCATAGTTACAACTGCATCAGCTTTTTTTTCTTCACAAAGTTTTATAGCTGCCATAAAAGAGTCGTATGAATAACGACCACTTGAAGCATCTACTAAACCTGCATTTATAGAAAAATCACCAACTACATTATGAAGTTGTATATCTTGTGGGAGTGTTATGTCTAAAAGTTTAGAAGCTTTGTCTATCATCGTTTTATTGATGCAGTAGATAGGGTGGCAAAGTGTTGAGATCTCTTCATGTGCTTTGAGTATTATCTCAATTCCAACACCATTTAGGTCACCTATGCTGATAGCTAAAGTAGGTTTAGTCATGGCGAGTTGTAAGCTTTTTCATCTCTTTAACAGCATCACTTAAGCCAGTAAATACACTACGTGCGATGATACTTTGACCGATGTTTAACTCGGTTATTTCATTTATATTCATCATCTCATGTACATTATGGTAGTTAAGTCCATGTCCAGCTGCTACTTGGAGACCTATTGTTTTTGCATGAGTTGCTGCTGCTTGTATCTGCTCAAGCGACTCTTCAAGTCTTTGACTTAACTCATACCTTGGGAGTTCCAATTCTTTTATAGAGTGGTTTGAGTGAGAGATGTTTGAATGAATCATTGCCCAAAGGTTAGCAAATAGTCCAGTATGAAGTTCTACCATTTCAGCACCAAGTTCTTTACTTTTATCCATTGCTTCTATAGTTGGATCTACAAAAAGAGATACAGGGATTAGACTATCATGGAGTTGTTCTATAGCAAAATGAATTTCCTCTTCATACTTAAACACATCGAGTCCGCCCTCTGTTGTGACTTCTTCGCGTTTCTCCGGTACTAATGTAGCACGATGTGGTTTTACAGTAGATACAATGTTTAAAATTTCTTTGTTTATTGAGCATTCTAGATTAACTGGAAGTTTACTACTAGCCATAATGTTTGTGACATCACTATCTTGGATATGACGTCTATCTTCTCTTAGATGGATAGTTATCTGGTCTGCACCTGATTCACAAGCTGTATAGAGTGCTTGGAGTATATCGGGGTCATTAACACGTCGTGCTTCACGTAACACTGCTACATGGTCTATGTTCACACCTAAGGTCATTTTAGCCATCTATTTTCCACCAATACTTTTATAAAATTCTGTATACTCTTCTTCGAGTGTTTGACTCTGGATAAGGTCACCTATATGTACATGAATTATCATTTTTTCTTTATAAGGAGCATTTTCAAAGTTTTTTTCATTTTTTCCTGTGATATAGATAGGAATAATTTGAAGCTTATTCGCTTTTGCTATTTTACTAGCACCGCTTTGAAAAGATGTAATACCTTCACCTTTAAAACGTTCACCCTCTGGAAACATATAAAGGTTCATATTATCAACTTTTTTAAATGTTTTTTTAATTGTTTTAAAGAAGCTTAAAAGTCTGCGTTTATTGTCAAGATCTACACTTATACAACCACTATACTCAAAAAACCTACCATAAATAGCTGAGTCAAAAAGTTCTTGTTTAGCTATCCAAGAACCATTTTTATTTTTTTTAGCAAAAATGGACTCCATTACCATTATGTCAAGAAGTGAACGATGATTTATTGCATAGAGGATTCTATTTTCATCTGGAAGAGAACCGTGTACTTTCACTTCAATGTTTAAAAAATCTAAAACTTCTTTAGAATAGTTTTGACGCTCTTTTGAAAGTTCTTGGTATGCTGGTTTTAGAGTGATAAAGGGGTGGAAAAAAGTTTTTTTGAAGATGTGAACATATTTGAGACCAAGCCCAACCATAAATATAAATTTACCTATGTTTTTAAGACCGAATTTTTTTAGCATATATTACCTTTTATTAAAGGTAAATTATAGCTAAAAACAGTAACAAAGTGGCTATTTTACTTTACCACTTCTGTTACCTGGATGTTGATAGTCAGGTTTTTCACATCCTGATAGTACACTCATTGTTGCAAGTGCTATAATTGTCATTATTATTAAAGATTTTATCAGGATAATCAATATATATTTTATACAGTTTATGCTCTTCTTGTGTACAAAATCCATAACAGGTTCAAAACCACCACTGCGAGCATTCTACTAGGGCTGACCTTCTAAAAAGAGTTTGTTACTAAAGAATTTACCTCTTTGGCATTTTTTGTCTGTGCAAAACAACTCTTTTCACCACAAACCATATACTCATCCTCTTCGCTTGATTTTAATAAAATAAAGGGATAGTCTATTTTTGCTAAAGTGAGTGAACTTATATTAATGTTCTCCAAGGATGTCTTGATGACTCTATTTCCCTTTAGATGTCTGAGAACTTGTGTTAGCATGAAAGGGGAGTATATAGGTTTACGACCTAACTCATAAGAGTTATACTCCAGAGTTTTAAAAGCAAAATGTGTATACTTTTCATCTTCAAGTAGTGTACCAATGCTTAGTAATGCATCAAGTATAATACTGACAGAACTTGTATAGGTATTATCACTTATTTCAGCTTGAGTTATAAATTCACCCGCACTAAAGTTCCATACTCCCTTCTCGTAAAACTCTTCTAAAGCTTTATTTACAAACCTATGAGCATAAACTAGATAAACTTCATCTTGAGTATACTTATAAGCACTCAGTAATGCCTGTGAAAGAAACGCATAGTCTTCTAAAAATGCTTCAACTTTTGGAGTTTTATGGATAAGGGTTGTATGGTAGAGTGTACTGTTTATAAACATAGTGTTGAGAAGTTTATCAAGGTGTTTGATAGCTCTTGTTTTGTACTTGGCATCAATACTCCCAAGTTTAAACATAGCATGAATCATCATAGCAGACCATGATGTTTGTATTTTTTTATCTACAAAAGGGTACTCTTTTTGTGAACGAATTTGAGAGAGAAGGGGTTTTATATCCAAAAACCACTCTGGTACGACTCCATCTTCAAAACGGATTATGTTTTTTCCTTGAAAATTACCCTCTTGAGTTATAGACATTTGAGCTAGTTTATTTGTCACATCACTTATATTAGCATCATTTAAAACCTGAGTCACTTCATCATAAGTATAGATAAAGTAAGTACCTTCTGCCCCTTCACTATCGGCATCACTTGCAGAGTAGAAAAGTTCATCTTCACTCATAAAGTTATACCAAAAATCAACACATTCTTTTGCTATCGTGAGGTAAGACTCATTTTCATAAGTTAGGTAAGCATCCACATAAACACTCGATAAAAGGGCATTGTCATAGAGCATCTTTTCAAAGTGAGGCACACTCCACTCTTCATCTGTTGAGTAGCGACAAAAGCCTCCATCAACAAGGTCATACATGCCACCTTTTTTCATTGCATCTAAACTAGTTTCTACCATTGCTTTAGCACTTTTATCATCATAGAGTCTATCTATTGTGAGTAGAGCATTAAGTGTTGAAGCATGTGGAAACTTTGGTTTTATAGAAAAACCACCATTTTTTACATCGAAGTTGTTTTTTGCTTGGAGCATGAAGTTTTTTCTAAAGTCTTCATTTAAAACAGTTGCTTCTGTAGGGTGCTTTATATTATTTAAAAAACCTTCAGCTTCATCTGCATTTTTATAGATCTGTTCATCATGCTCAGCTACTTTTGTAGCTATAAGAGTGGTTAGTTCTTTAAACCCCATTCCTTCTATAGTTCCTGTGTTTGACTCAGGGGGAATATATGTTCCTGCAAAAAATGGCTTGTTTTGTGGGGTACTAAAAACAGATGTTGGCCAACCACCTGCTCGACGATTGAGTAGTTGATGTACTTCTTGGTAATGCTTGTCTATGTCTGGACGTTCTTCACGATCAACTTTTATAGATATGAAGTCACGGTTAAGTATATCAGCACACTCTTGGTTCTCAAATACTGTCTCTTGCATCACATGGCACCAGTGACAAGAACTGTAACCTATACTTATAAATATAGCTTTATTCTCTTTCTCTGCCCTAAGAAAGGCTTCCTCACACCAAGGCCACCAGTCAACTGGATTGTTTTTGTGTTGCTGGAGGTAGGGGCTATCTTCGTTCGCTAGTCTATTTGACATTTTTTCTCTTTTAAAATTTATTTAATTGTTTTGTTCGATATAGGTAAAAAGTCTCGTATTATATCTATAATATTACACTAATTAGATTAACAAGCAAGAGCAGTGAAAAATTAATATATATTTTAATGAAATATGGTTATGCAAATAAAAAATAAATGGATCCTTAGCCAAAGAAAAATCTTTAAGTGCTATTCATCCCGAAGAATGGAACTGGTTTAGGTTTGTATATGTCTCAAATGATTATAGAAAAATAATTTTTAGGTAAAATTGAGATTCAAACAGATCATGAAGGAATAACTTTCATTATTAAAATTCCTAAAATTAGGGATATTTAAACCATTTTTTTCAACTACTTTAGCATTATTATACTTAGCTCTTATAGGTTACTTTATAGGTTTATTTTAAAATTCTCCGCGTTTTACACGAGCTAAAACAAAGGGAATATTTAGACCATCGTTGTTTATGCCTACATCATGACATGACTCACATTTATCACCCATAGGGCATACATCGTTTTCTATAAGTTCTTCTAAGGTATTAAAGTTGTTTTCTTTTATACAAGCTGCAATACTTTTTATACTCAAAGAGTTACAAGAACATATTTCTGTGTTTAAATCAATCATTTTTACTCTTCTTTTACATTAGTTATGTACTATTCTAGGTAAAAAAGCATTAAAAATGAGTATAAAAATAAAAATACTTTTTTTACTTTATAATTTACACAAAGAATACACACTATTTATAGTATTATTACTTAATATAAGAAGAAGGTAAAAAATGAAACATATGATACAAATATTTATGTTAATAACACTTACAATAACTAGTCTCTATTCAGGAGATTTTTTAGTACCTGATGAGGCATTTAAACCATATGTAAAAATCAATAACCATGCTCAAATAGAAGCAGGTGTTACTCTAGGTAAAGATATATATATTTATGCAGAGAAACTGAATATAGAGCTTAAAGGTACGAGTTTAAAAATTAAAGAGATTACAAAGCCTGTATCAATTGAGCATGATGGTGAAAGAGTCTATACTATCTCTCCTCAATTAATTATAACTTTGGACAATCCTGAAGGTTTACGTGGAATACAAAATTTTACTCTGCTTTTATCATATCAAGGATGCTCAGAAATGGGTCTGTGTTATAACCCTTATGCAAAAGAATTTCCACTCTCTCTTGATATCTCAAAACTTGAAGGTCAGACAAGCACACTAGAACTCTCTGAAACGGACACAATAGCAAATACAATCAAATCAGGAAGTATAGGAATTGTACTTTTAACATTCTTAGGCTTTGGTTTATTACTCGCGATGACTCCGTGTGTATTTCCTATGATTCCTATTATTTCTGGTGTTATTGTTTCTCAAGGAAAAGGACTGACTACGAGAAAAGCTTTTGCTCTTTCTGTTGTTTATGTTTTAGCAATGGCAGTTGCTTATACTATAGCAGGTGTTCTCGCGGGCTTATTTGGAGCAAACTTACAAGCTGCACTTCAGATGCCTTGGGTGATTTACTCTTTTTCTTTGGTGTTTGTAGTATTAGCTATGAGTATGTTTGGTCTTTATGAGTTAAAACTACCAGATGCACTTGTTACAAAAGTAAGTTCAGGTGGTAATCGTGGTGGTTATATTGGTGTCGCTGTTATGGGCTTTTTATCCGCACTTATTGTCGGGCCATGTGTAGCTGCTCCACTTGCAGGTGCATTAGTATATATTGGTCAAACAGGTGATGCTGTTCTTGGTGGAATGGCTCTATTTTCTATGAGTATTGGTATGGGACTTCCTCTTATTGCAGTTGGTATGAGTGCAGGTAAGTTTATGCCTAAACCTGGTGCATGGATGACTATGGTAAGTGCTATCTTTGGTGTGATGATGCTAGCTATTGCTATCTGGATGCTTGAGAAGATACTAGATCCTTCTATCATTATGGTTATGTACAGTATCTTAGGAATTGGGTTTTCACTTTATCTTGGCGTTTTTGAAACAGATCATCATTTCTTTAAACATAGTATCGCGATGATTATTTTTGTTTACTCTATCGCTTTATTTATAGGTTTTTTAGCTGGTCATTCAAGTATGATAAAACCTCTTGGTTTTTTAAACCAATCAGCAGTGCTTCAAGATACAAACAAGAAGACTGTTCAAGAAAACAGTTTTCTTGTAATAAACTCTATAGAAGAACTAGATGTAGTTTTGAGCACGAATAACGGAAAAAAGATTTTACTTGATTTTTCAGCAGATTGGTGTACCTCTTGTAAAGAACTAGAAGATATAACATTTACAGATGCTGATGTAATAGAAAAAATGAGTGAGTTTGTTTTAGTACATGCAGATGTAACAGCAAATACAGATCAGGAAAAATTACTGAGTAAAAAATATGGTGTTTTTGGACCCCCTGTACTGATTTTCTTTGATGAAAATACCGAAGTACAAAAATCAAAAACTATAGTTGGTTTTATCGCACCAGATGAATTTTTACTTCACTTAAACAGACTATAATATATGACATACATGAAAACATTTTTTTTACTCTTTTTTATACTAACTTCATCTTTAGTCGCAAAAGTAGAGTGGTGTAATAGCTTTAATATTTATGATGATGCAAAGCAAAGTGAAAAACTAGTCATGGTAATGCTCTCAAGAAAAGGCTGTCCTGGTTGTGCATATATGTATGGTGTTGTTTTTGAAGATAAAGAGGTGGATGAACTTTTAAAAGAAGGATTTTTATCTGTAAAAATAGATGTTGATGAAGATTTTTTACCAGAAAACTTAGAATATTTTGCAACTCCTACATTTTATTTTCTAGATAAAAATGAAAAAATATTAAAAAGACTCAATGGTGGTAAACATATAAATGAGTTTATTAAAATACTCAAAGAATTAAAAAAATCTAAAGTAGAAGAGTAGGTTTGTTAAAGAAAATAATTATTGCCTTTTTGTTTTATTATGCCTTCATTTCTTGACCTTAATAAAGAACTTACAAAAGAGGGAACTGTTGAGAGTCCATATGACTTTTATGACACTTACTCTGTCTGTAAACTAAAAGTTATCTATACAGTTGCAAAGTCTAGACCTGAGGCTTCTGCATTTGCACCATGTACAACTATGGTATATAAGCTAAAAAGTGAAGATAAAATAGTTGTTGGATTTCCAGCTGTATATAACTGGTTAAGTTCTGCCAAAATTAAAGACAAAGAAGCAGAGGCTGTAATAATGAAAGCACAGACTGACTTTGAGTCTATTTTAATAGGTATTACAGAGTAATACTTATTTTAACTAGCTAGAATCTTTCTAGCTAGTCTTTTTTATCTTCTACCTCTACCACCGCCAGAATTTCTTCCACCACCGCCACTAGAGTTTCTATTGCCACCATTACCACGACTACCGCCACCACGAGGTTTATTTCGAGCTCCACGATTTCCACCCATGTTAATAGGTTCTGCTTTAATACTTGGATCAGGTTTAAAATCTTTTAGCCATACTTTTGGTATGTCTTTACTTATAAGTTTTTCAATACCTGCTAAAAACTCATCTTCATCTACACAAACAAGACTGATAGCCTCACCCTTGTTTCCAGCACGACCAGTTCTACCAATACGGTGAACATAATCCTCACTAACATTTGGAAGTTCATAGTTGACAACATGAGGAAGTTGGTCTATGTCAATTCCACGAGCTGCAATATCTGTCGCAACTAGAACACGAGTTTTACCTACTTTAAAGTCAGCAAGTGCTTTTGTTCTTGCGTTTTGGCTCTTGTTACCGTGAATGGCTGCTGAAGTGATACCATCAGTTTCAAGTTGTCCACATAAACGGTTGGCACCATGTTTAGTACGTGTGAATACTAAAACTTGCTGCCAATCTCCCTCTTTTATAAGGTGTGTTAAAAGTTCGCGTTTACGAGTCTTATCTACATGATAGATAGCTTGTTTTACTATTTCACTTGAGGCATTTGTTCTTGCTACTTCTATAAGACTTGGAGACTTTAAAAAACTAGCAGAGAGTTTTTTGATAGCATCTGAGTATGTTGCTGAAAAAAGTAAAGTTTGACGTTCTTTTGGAAGAACAGCTATAACTTTTTTGATGTCATTTACAAAACCCATATCAAGCATTCTATCTGCTTCATCAAGAATGAGAAAATCAACACCACTAAGGTCAATCGTTCTTTGACTTATATGGTCAAGTAAACGTCCAGGAGTAGCAACAACTATGTCTATACCCTTACGAAGTGCTACGATTTGTGGGTTTATCTTAACACCACCAAAAATTACACTTGTTTTAAATGGAGTGTGTTTTGCATACAAACCAATACTTTCAGCAACTTGAGAAGCTAACTCTCTTGTAGGTGTAAGTACAAGTGCTTTGACTTTTCTGTTACCTTTTTCTGGTTTTGCACGAAGGAGAAGTTCTAGCATAGGAAGTGTAAAACCTGCTGTTTTTCCTGTTCCTGTTTGTGCACCTGCTAAAATATCTTTACGCTGAAGTATTACAGGTATTGCTTTTTCTTGAATGGGTGTTGGTGTATCATACCCTTGTTCTTGTATCGCTTTAAGGAGGAGTTTATTAAGTCCTAAATCATTAAATGTCATAGTTGTCCTAGTATGTATTAATTGTATATTTAATTCATAATAGCATAATTTAGGCTTTAAATGGATATAATTTTATAATTAATATTCAGGATACCTTATGTCAGAAAACCAAATCAATATAAAAGCGGGTAATCACCGTGTTTACCCATGTGAAAATGAAAAAAAGACTGCACTCGTTAACAAACTCATAGAAGATAATAAAGAGCTTGATATTGTAGTTGTTTGTTCTACTGATGTAAGTACTTTAAAAGAAGCAATAGACTCTAAAAATGTAAGAGTTGTTGAAGATAGAGAACTTGTAAAAGACAAAGAGATGAAGTGTGAGTTTCTTATCAGTTTTGATATGCCTGTAAAAGCTATTGTATATATGGCACGAGTATCTCGTGCTTCTAATAAGGCTGTAATGATTTTAAACGAGAGTGAGCAGAGACTTCTTCACTCTATAGAAACACTACTTGGTCGTGCTATTAAACAAGAAGTTTTAGAAGACTTTATGTATGAACTCCCTAAACCAAAAGAGTTTGATCCAAAAGCTAGGAAAAAACTGACAAAAAGTCAAATCACTGAAATAGCAAAACAACGCCATGAAGATGCAACAAAATCTGATAAAACTATTGAGATGGAAAAGCAGTGGGCAAAAAAGAAAAGAGATGAAAATAAATATCTTGGTGATGATGAAAATGGAAAAGCAAAGTTTTCAGGAAAAAGTGGAGATAGAAATCATGCTCATGATGGAACTCCAAGAGTAAAATATGGTGGACCAAAAGCTGGTGGAAAAAGAATCAATATAAAAGCAAGAAAACCTAAAGAGGATTAATCCTCTATAAGTTTGGCTACTTTAGCTGAACTTCCATGGTCCAGATACTCTCTGAGTTCTTTGGCATGTGTTAAAAAAAGTTCTCTATCATATGCTTTGTAAGCAATCAAAAGTTTTTCTTTTGTAACGTTCTCTTGTAAAAACTCAGGATGAATACTTTTCCCCTTAAACTTCTTAAACATAATGTTACTCAATCCTACATCTTTTATCTTAAAGAGTTTTGCCCCTATAAAAAAATCTAGTGGTTTTGCTATATAGGTCAAGATAAAAGGTACACCAATTATGGCAGCTTCAAGTGTTGCTGTTCCACTACATATGAAAGCAAAGTCAGATTCTAGTAATGTTTTATGAGCCTCATATGAGATAGTTATATCTGAGAGGTCTCCATAAAGCTCTGCTATCTCTTCTTCTGAGAAGTGTTTAGGAATAATTATAGTAGCTTCTGTGTTTATCTCTTTTATAATCTCTTTATAAATAGACATAAGCTTTTTTATCTCGCCTTTACGACTACCAGGCATAAAGGCTATTTTTTTTACCTCTGCGTTTAACTCGTTTTTAAACTCTGTTATCTGGTCAAGTAGTGGATGTCCAACATACTCAATAGGTGCATCATCAGGATAGTAAGAGGGTTCAAAAGGAAGGATAGAAGCTAATTTATCTATTGTTTTTGCAAGTACTGGTATGCGTTTTTTCTTCCAAGCCCATGCTTGAGGTAAAATGTAATAAATTATCTCTTTATCTGGATACTTCTTTTTTATCTTTTTTGCTAGTGGAAGGTTAAAGCCGGAAGAGTCTATAAGTAGTACCTTATCAGCATCTTTTGCAAGTTCTACCATCTCGTCTGCAAGTTTAAAAAAGTATCGTAGTTTTTTGAGTGCATCAACTATACCCATGATAGCGAGACTCTGTAAGTCAACTATAGGTTCCCCTAAGTTTTTGTCAAAGATACCAATGAGTTTTACATCACCTTTAAATTCTTTTGTCAAAGAAGTAAGATGAACATTTGCTGAGTGTTCTAGTGCAGATACAAGAAGTTTCATGAACCACCATCCCCGTAAGTTTCATAACTATCATCATAACGCTCACCATTATCTTCATCTATATAGTCTCTAAAGTAAGTAGTAAGGTCATCTATATCCTCATCACTAAGCCCAAGAGCAAAGTTTATCATCATCTCTTGCTGTTGAGTATCGGCTTTGCGCTCTCTAAAGTGTTTGAGTTTATAGGACATGTAACCTTTGGCACGATTTGCTAAATATGAATAACGATGGATTCCTTCGAGTTTATGACCATGACAAGCATAACAAGCATGAGAGATATAAAGGTTTTTACCCTTTTCATATGAAGTTTCTGCAAAAATAGATGTAAATGTTAAAAATAGTAGTAGTATGAAACGCAAACTAAGCCTTAATGATTTATAATGCTATTATTATATCAAAGGTGGCTTAAGTATGGTTATAAGAAATGCAATAGTTTGTGACATGGATGGTGAGAGAAGTGTTGAGATTCGAGTTGAAGATGGTCTTGTTACAGAGATAGGAACTGCATTAAAAAGCGAAGATATTTTTGATGCTAAAGGTGCATATCTTTTACCCTCTTTAGTAGATACAAATGTAAGATTACTAGACTCTAATTTAAATGCTAAAAATATTAAGAGCATATCAGATGAAGCGAAAAAAGGTGGAGTAGGGCACATAGTTTTAAATGCTGACTCAAACCCAAGTATAGATACGGAAGTGGTTTTAGAGTTTGCACAACATGGTGTTACTTCATCTAGTGGTGCTAAAGTTGACTTGATGCTAAACACTCTTAAAGAGGACAGTACACTCTCTAACATTGCCATACTTCTAAAAAAAGGTGTAGTCGCACCCTATATGAGTACAATTGCAAAAAATGATATAGCAATAAAAATAGCCCAATATGTTCAAATGTATAAGGTGACACTTTTTTGTAAAGCAGAAGACAACTCGCTTATAAATGCAGGAGTTATGTTAGATGGTGATGTGAGCTCAAAACTAGGTCTCGCAGGGATTCCAAACTTAAGCGAAGTACTTCATGTCTCTCGTATGATAGAGATAGCCAGACACTGCCAGATAAAGATTTTATTTAAAGCCATTGCTAGTCCGCGTTCAGTTGCACTTATACTTAAGGCTAAAGAAGAGGGTGTAGAGGTGAGTTGTGAAGTTTCTATCCATCATCTTACATCTTGTGATGAGGCCTGCGAAGGTTTTAACACATTAGCAAAATTAGACCCACCTTTGCCAAGTAGAAGTGATATGTTACTGCTTCAAGAAGCACTTAAACGCGGTGAGATTGATGTTCTGACTACACTGCATCAACCAAGTTCTCCTGTAAACAAAGAGGTTGCATTTTTTGATGCTGCTTATGGATGTGAGGGTTTAAAAAATGCTCTTTCTAACTACTATGAAAAGTTTGTCAAAAGTGGTTTTATATCAATGAGTGAGTTAATAAACTACACAGTTGTAAACCCTGCAAAAGCAATAGGTCTAAAGAGAGGAAAAATAAAAGTTGGTATGAAAGCTGATTTAGTGATTTTTAATGTAAATAGTCTAGAGATTAAAGAGTTATTTTAGAAAATCTTTATTTGAGTAAATAGCCCCATAGGTAAAAGTGATTTTAAGAATTTTGTCACCTATATCAAAACCATAGGCGGTATTTACATAAGCGAAATTATTTATATCTAAAAAGATTAAAGTTTGATAAGTCTTACCATCACTTGTCTTTTTGAGCATAAGTGATGCAAGTGCATTAGCTAGGAGGCCTTCAAGCATTTCACAAAGTCTATTGAGAATATCTTGTGTTTTTGCTTCTTATTGAATATCTAAAATATTTTGATACTCTTCATTTGTAATAGGAACTTCATTTACATTTAAATTAAAACTTAATTTATATTACATACTTTATTGATAAAACTACTTAAAATTATGACCTTTTTGCATAAAACTCTTTTTTATACTGAATAAATGTATCATCCAGTATAGCTTGACGGACTTCTCGCATAAGATTGAGGTAATAATACAGGTTATGAATAGTTGCAAGTCTAAAGTATGTAATCTCTCTAGAGCGAAAAAGATGGCTAAGATAAGAGCGAGAGTATGTTTTACATGTTAAACATTGGCACTCAGGATCAACAGGAGCAGCATCTTCTTTGAACTTTGCACCTTTGATATTTATACGACCAAAAGAGGTGAAAAGTGTCCCGTTTCTTGCATTCCGTGTAGGCATAACACAGTCAAACATATCGATACCGCGTTCTATGTTTTCTATGAGGTCTTCAGGAGTTCCAACACCCATAAGATAGCGTGGTTTATCTTCAGGCATATACTGAACTGTATGCTCTACTGTGTCGTACATTTCATTATTTAACTCACCAACACTTAAACCACCAATGGCAAAACCATCATAGTTCATAGCACATAACTCTGTAGCACTCTTTGTACGAAAGGCTCTATCTGTACCACCTTGAATGATAGCAAAGATATTTTGTCCTGTGCAGATTCCCTTTTTCTGCTGGTCTCTAAAGTAGTCTATAGACTCTTGTGCCCAAGCAGTAGTTCTCTCTATCGAAGTTTTGATGCGTTCTTGTGTAGCTGGAAGTGCTACAAGATCGTCTAAAATCATCATAATATCAGAACCAAGATTTGTCTGAATATCTATAACTTTTTTGGGTGTAAAGAAGTGTTTACTTCCATCTATATGAGAGCGAAATTCTATCCCATCTTTCATAGGTTTAGAGATTTTACTTAGACTAAAAGCCTGAAAACCACCACTATCTGTTAAAAAACTTTTAGGATACTTTGTAAAACCATGAAGTTTTCCCATCTTTTTTATGGTTTGGTCACCAGGACGAAGATATGTATGGTAAGTATTTGCTAGGATTATCTCAGCACCAAGGAGATTGACTACATCATCTGCATCAAGTGACTTTACACTTCCAATCGTTCCAACGGGCATAAATACGGGTGTTTTAATAGTTGAGTGTTGTGTAACTATAGTTGCTGCACGGGCTTTGCCACTTGTTGCTTCTAGTGTAAATGTCATAGTGTTAAATTCCTAAATGATTATAATGGTGACATTATAGTATATAATCCTTTATGATGATTTTGAGATTGCTATTATTGGTTTTTATATTGTGCAGCTTTGTTGATGCTCAGAACTAAATGACAAAAGAGATAGAACTAAAAGCTACTACAGTATATGGTTCAAGAGCACAAAATCGTTTTAAAAGTATAGAAAAATCCCTTTTAGTAAAACTCCAAAATAAACCAGAGATGACAAAACTCAATGTTGTGAACACTTGGGTAAATGGGATTTCCTATAAAAGTGATAAAGAAACTTATGGTGTAAATGACTACTGGGCAACACTGTATAAATTTGTTGGTAAAAACAAGGGTGATTGTGAAGACTATACTATCGCAAAATATTACATACTTAAAGAGTTAGGCATTAACCCTAATCGTATGAAATTTACCTATGTACTATATACAAATAGACTCGTTTTACCTGCTTCAAAAAGAAGTGATATTATAAAGGTGGTTAAGATGATAAATGGGGATACTGGTCCTAAATCAAAAAAGTGGAAAAAGCTCGAAGCTAACATGAAAAGGAAAAAACTATGACACTCTTTAAGCAACTCGCACTCGTAGTCTCTATGATAATTATAGTAATGCTTGGGGCAGTTATGTATATAAACTACACCTCTGCAAAACAAGATATGATAGATAGCCTTTATCAGAGTACGGTAAACAATATCTCAACACTAAGTAGCAAAATAGCTGATGCAAAAGGGCATGAAGCACTAACTATAACTACTATTGATGCAGAGTTTGATGCGGGTTACTATATGCTTATAGAATTTACATCAAATGATGGGCTTTTTCATTATAAACAGATAGATGATAATGTAGTAGAAGGTGTCCCTCCTTGGTTTATGAAGTATACAGATATAAAGGTAGTTAAAGTCACAAGTGATGTATCTCTTGGATGGGAGATGTTCGGGGAAGTAACTGTTATGGGTGACATAGGGGTTGTTTATAAGGCACTTTATAAGATGTTTGTTAAACTACTATACCTATTTGTAATTTCAGTTCTGATAGCTCTTATTGTCTTAAGTATATTACTCCATTTTGTACTTAAACCACTTAAATTCATTCAAAATCAAGCAGAAGCTATTTTAAAAAATGAGTTTGTTATTCAAAAAAAAGAGCCTTATACTACTGAGTTTAAAGGAGTTATAAATGGCATGAACTCTATGGTTAAAAAAGTGGAAGATATTTTCAATAAAGCAAATGAAGTAGCTATAAGAAACCGTGAACTGCTATACACAGATCCTGTTACAACACTTTTTAATAGACGCTACCTTATGCTTAAACTTCCAGATTTACTCAACCAAAACAATAAAATCAATGGTGGAACAGTACTCTTTATAGGTTTGAGTAGTATAGAAGTTCTTAATCAGTTCATAAGTAGAAGACATACAAACAACTTAATAATTGCTTTTACTAAAACCTTGGATAAGGTGACAAAAAAGTTTGATGATAGACTTATCTGTCGGTTGAATGAGACTGAGTTTTTGCTTGTCGTACCAGAGTGTGAAGCGGACCAAGCAAGCGATATGCAAAGACGAATCAACCGTTCTTTTTTAAATCTTTTAAGTACAAATAAAATGAATGAAGATAATGTAAACATAAACATAGGACTTTATCGATATAACAGTGGTGTAAGTATTGCAGACCTACTCACACACTCAGATACAGCACTTTCAAATGCAATTGCAGATGAGACAAGTAGTGCTTACCTTTATGAAGAAAAAGATGCTCAAAACACACTTGCCAAAGAGCAGTGGAGAAGTATAATAGAGAATGCTATAAAAGAGA
>DDCH01000009.1:159427-174873 GCA_002335055.1 Sulfurimonas sp. UBA2011
AGAGAATGCTATAAAAGAGAGTAGTTTTAATTTTGAGTCTTTAGATGTAGTAAATACTAAAACAGATACTTTAGTGCATGAGTCACTGACATATAATATTTATGGCGAGGATGCAAAAGAATACCTTTATAAAGACTTTATAGCACCTATAATTAATCTTGGACACTCTGTAATTATGCATATGGCTGTTTTAAAAGAGCTTATTTCTAAACAAAGAAAGTTTGCAGGTAAAAACTGTACACTCAAACTTCCAAATGATTTTTTTAGAGATGAGGGGGCTTTAGAGCTTTTAGAAAACTTACTGCACCAATATCAAGGTGAAAATAATATAAATTTATCATTTGAAATTGCTGATAATTTTGTAATCAAAAACTTACAACTTGTGAAAAGTTTTATAAACATTTTTGATAAGTATGGATATGGATTTGGGATTCACTCCTTTAGTGGAGAGTCAAATGATTATGCATATTTAAAAGAGTTACATCCCTCTTTTATAAAGGCAGATAGCACTTTTTTACTTGACCAATCTAGGGAATCTATGAATACTCTACTTCTAATCACAGACTCATTAGGCATAGAAGTAATAGCAACACTAATAACAAATAAAAAGCATATAAATGACCTGAAACTATTACATATAGAAAATATTCAAGGAAATAAAGAACAAGACTAGGGTAATTATGAGACACAGCTTAAACTTATGCAAATTTTTTTTTGATGGATTTGGTACTACTAATAAAGTAGACTAGCAAGAAGCAAGAGTACTAGCAGCAGCATACAACTATATAAAAAAATCAAATGTCATCGCATTTTAAATGACAAATGCTTACTTAAATGTACTGTATTCTTATGAACTACTTCAAAAAAATAATACATGGGACATAGAGTGTAACTTTAGATGTACTTTAGGTCGTATGCCAGAAGTGGAATTACTGACTTTAGTGATGGTAAAGAGTAGACAAAAGGTGCAGACACTATCACCTTAACAGTAGAGAACCAAATAGATACATCAGGAATGTAAGAGGGTTTAAAGCCCATTTGTAGTAGAATGGCCTAAAATAACTATGTAAGGTGTATTTATGGCAGTAATTAGTATGAGTGATATCAAAAAAGGCGTACGTTTAATCGTAGGAGAAGTTCCTTGTAAAATTGTAGAATTTCAACATGTGAAACCAGGTAAAGGCGCAGCATTTGTTCGTATGAAAGCGAAAAGTTTTTTAAATGGTAAAATAGTTGAAAAAACTGTTCATGCTGGGGATAAGTTCGAAATTCCTGTGATTGACTACAAAACTATGCAATATCTTTATGATGATGGCGATATGTACCAGTTCATGGATACTGAAACTTACGATCAACTAGGTCTTGAGTATGCACAATGTGAAGAAGCTTCTAAGTGGTTCAAAGATGGAATCAACGTTGAGATTGTTTTCTTTAGAAACAAGGCTATCTCAGTACAAGCTCCAGAATTTATGGAACTTATAGTAACTGATACACCTCCAAACTTTAAAGGTGATACTTCAAGTGGAAGTAAAAAACCAGCTACACTAGAGACTGGTGCAGTTGTTCAAGTTCCTTACCATGTACTTATAGACGATTTAGTAAAAGTAAATACTATAGACTGTGAGTTCTTAGGAAAAGTAAAATAATCCAAGTTTAGAAGAGTTATAAACTCTTCTAAACTCTCCACTAAATCTCTTGATCTTCTCAATTTAATAACCTTGCATTAAGACCTTTTTACTATAATATATTTAATATTTTATAATTTTTTGAGGACATCATTTTGAGCGCACAACCTTTTACACATTTACATCTTCACACCGAATACTCACTGCTTGATGGCGCAAACAAACTAGTAAACCTTGTAACAGAGGTAAAAGCACTAGGTATGACATCTGTTGCTATGACAGACCATGGAAATATGTTTGGAGCCATTGACTTTTATAAGCAAATGGTAGCAGCTGGAATAAAGCCTATCATAGGTATGGAAGGTTATATTCATAACGGTGAAGAGTTAAATGATCGTAGCTCTAGGCAGCGTTTTCACATCTGTTTATATGCTAAAAACAAGATAGGCTATCAAAACCTAATGTACCTCTCTTCTCAAGCATATATTCACGGTATGTACTATTTTCCTCGAATTAACAAAAATATTTTAAAAGAACATAGTGAAGGGCTTATTTGTACTTCTGCATGTTTACAAGGTGAAGTAAACTGGCACTTAAACCTATCAAACGAACGTAATGTTAAAAATGGTGCTCTAGGTTATGAGGGTGCACTCAATGTAGCTCGTGAGTACCAAGACATATTTGGTGATGATTTTTACCTTGAACTTATGCGTCATGGTATTGGAGATCAACTCTTTATAGATGAACAGATACTTAAAATTAGTAAAGAAACAGGGATAAAAGTAGTCGCTACAAATGACACTCACTATACTTATCCAAATGATGCACAATATCATGAGGCATTTATGTGTATCGGGATGAATAAACTCTACGATGACCCAAACCGAATGCGTCACTCAGTACATGAATTTTATCTCAAAAGTCCTGAGCAAATGGCACTTATATTTGCTGATATTCCTGAGGCTATAACTCATACTCAAGAGATAGCAGATAAGTGTGAAGAGTATGTGCCTATCGTTAAAACGCCAACACCTCCTAACTTTAAGTTTACAAAAGAGTATGCAAAAGAAGAGGATCTGGACATAAATCATGAAGATGATGCTCCTTTAGCTGAGAATGCTAGTGAAGATGAAAAAAAACTTCATATGTTAGGTGCTGATAAAGATGATGCTGAGTACTTCATATATAAGTGTCGTGAAGGACTTGTACACCGTCTTAAAATTGTACCCCAAGAGAAACATACTGAGTATAAAGAGCGTTTAGAGTTTGAGATGGATATCATAAACTCTATGAAATTTCCTGGTTATATGATGATTGTTTGGGATTTTGTGGCAGAGGCAAAACGAATGGGTATAGCTGTTGGACCAGGACGTGGTTCTGCTGCTGGAAGTTTAGTTGCATTCTCACTAAACATCACTGACATTGACCCGATGAAGTATGACTTGCTATTTGAGCGTTTCCTAAATCCAGAACGTGTATCAATGCCGGATATCGATATGGACTTTATGCAGGCTCGACGTGGAGAAGTTATAGACTATGTTGTTGAGAAGTATGGACGTAATCAAGTGGCTCAAATCATCACTTTTGGCTCACTTCTTGCAAAGGGAGTTATTCGTGATGTTGCTAGGGTTTTAGATATGCCACTCTCTCAAGCTGACAAAATGGCAAAACTTATTCCAGATGAACTTGGAATCACTTTAAATGGTAAAACAAAGGGTGGGGAGTTTAAAGATGGAGCTTTTCAAAAAGAACCAAAAATCTCTGAACTTATTAATGAAGATGCAAATGCAAAACGTGTTTGGGAGTTTGCAAAAAAACTTGAAGGGCTTAAGCGAAACGCAGGTATTCATGCGGCTGGTGTTGTTATATCTAACGAAGAACTTTGGAAAAAAACACCTATTTATAAACCATCTGGTGAAGATACATTTGTAACTCAGTACTCTCTAAACTATATGGAAGATATCGACCTCATTAAGTTTGACTTTCTTGGTTTAAAAACTCTTGATGTTATCCAAAACGCAGTAAAACTTATTAAACGTCGTTATGACAAAGTTGTTAACTGGGATGAGATAGATGTTGATGATGCTGGCGTTTATGCTGCTATTCAAACGGGTGAGACTGTGGGAATGTTCCAGATAGAGTCGAGTGGTATGCAAGACCTTAACCGTCGTCTTCGTCCGGATAATTTTGAAGACCTTATCGCCGTTCTTGCTCTCTATCGTCCTGGACCTATGGAGTCTGGAATGCTTGATGACTTTATCGAGCGTAAGCACGGTAGAAAAAAAGTGTTTTATCCATTTGAAGAAGTGAGTTTTGACCTGCTTAAAGACACACTTGGACCAACATATGGAATGATTGTTTATCAAGAGCAAGTAATGCAGATAGTGCAGATTATCGGTGGTATGAGTCTTGGTGGAGCGGACATTGTTCGTCGTGCTATGGGTAAGAAAAAAGTTGAAGAGATGGAAAAGTACAACCGTCTTTTCTCTGAGGGTGCTCAAAAACTCGGCCTGGATTATAAACTGGCATCAGACCTATTTAAACTCATAGAAAAGTTTGCAGGGTATGGTTTTAATAAGTCACATTCAGCCGCTTATGCGATGGTGACATTTCAAACTGCATGGTTAAAAACTTACTATCCAAATGAGTTTATGGCAGCACTACTCACTTCAGACAAGGACAACACAGATAAGGTTGTGCGTTACATAGATGAAGTAAAACGCATGGGTATAGAACTTGGTCCCCCAGATGTATGTGACTCTCAGTTAGAATTCTCTGCTATCACTAAAGATGGAAGAGACATCGTTCTTTTTGGTCTTGGTGGGATTAAGGGAGTAGGATCTGCTGCCATTGAAGCAATGCTAATAGAGCGTGATCAAAATGGTGACTATAGTGACTGGCAAGATTTTCTAAATAGAATCGAGCCATCAAAGGTAAATAAGCGGGTTATTGAGGCTATGATAAAGTCCGGTGGTTTTGATAGATATGGTTACAGCCGTAAAGCACTTCTTGACCAGATAGAACTCATAGTAGATACTGCTAAAAAATCAAGCGAAGCGAAGAAAAATGCAGTAGGAAGTCTTTTTGGAGATGATGAAGATATAACAACGGTAGAACTTCATCTTAAAAATTCTGACGAGTATGAACTCAAAGAGATTTTAGAGTTAGAAAAAGATACTCTAGGGTTTTATGTTTCTGGTCACCCAATGGATGATTTTAGAGAAGAGATGAACGAATTAAACTATACTCTCTCTTCAGAACTAGAGAATATAAAAGATGGTTCCCAAGCTATCTTTATCGGAAAAGTAGAAGATGTTGTAACAAAGATAAGTAAAAAGGGAAATCAGTTTGGTATAGTAAACCTGATGGACTTCCATGGAAATATGGAGATCATGCTTTTTTCAGATAAGTTAGAAAAACTAGAGCAGATGAACCAAGAAGAACCCATAGCATTTAAAGGTCGCATAACCATAACAGATTTTGGAGCACGTATAAACATCAGTAAAATCATGACACTTCAAGAGGCAAAACGCGAGACAAAAAAAGTTAAAAAAGAGATACAAGAAGCACCACCAGTATCTATAAATCTCTCTGTTAGACTCGATGCTAATCCAACTGTTTTAGACTCACTTTATCAGTTGATAAACCAACACAGAGGAAACCGCCCTCTAAGTATAACGATAGTCTCAAAACTTCACAATGTGGTGATAGACTCAGCCATACATGTTGACTCTAAAATATTAGCAGCCCTTGAGGGTAATGCTGATATTAATGTTTTAGGAGCATAAAATGAAAAAAGAAGATTTTAACGAAGGGCTTTTAGGATTTTTAGATGCCTCGCCAACACCTTTTCATGCGACATCAAATATGTCTATGATGTTATCAAACGCAGGTTTTCTACAACTAAATGAAGTAGATAAGTGGGAACTAGAAGTGGGTCAAAAGTACTATGTAACTCGTAACGACTCTTCTGTTATCGCGTTTACTTATCCTAAAGAGCAAAAAAACTATGTGATGGTTGGGGCTCATACTGACTCACCAAACCTAAAACTTAAACCAAATCCCGTTATAAAAGAACATGGTGTTGTAAAGTTTGGAGTAGAGTCTTATGGTGGACTTTTACTTACTCCATGGTTTGATAGAGATCTCTCTTTAGCGGGTCGTGTTTCTTACTTAAACTCTGAGGGTGAGATAAAAGAGACACTTATAAATGTGCAAAAAAGTATAGCAACTATACCTTCTCTTGCAATTCACTTAGATGATAAGGCAAACAAGGATAAAACTGTAAACAAACAGACCGATATATGTCCAGTGCTTACTACAAATGATGACTTTGAGTTTGATGAGTTCTTAAGGTGGCAACTGAGTAAAAATGAGATTTTAGATGTCAAAGAAGTGTATGCGAGTGAGCTTTCTTTTTATGATACTGCGAAGGCTGCATTTCTTGGTCTACATGATGACTTTATAGCGAGTGCAAGACTTGATAACTTACTCTCATGTTATGTTGGAATGTTAAGTATCTGTAGTGTTGATGCAAATAAACCAATGCTATTTATCGCATCAGACCATGAAGAGGTTGGAAGTGAATCTACATCAGGAGCAGCGGGGAGTTTTTTAGAGTCTACACTTAAACGAATGTTCCCTGATATGGATGAGTATATGAATATGATAAGAACTTCTATGATGATTAGTGCAGATAATGCACATGCCATTCATCCAAACTTCTCTTCTAAACATGATTCAAAACATGCACCGTATATTAACAAGGGTGTTGTTATAAAAATAAATGCTAACCAGAGATATGCTTCAAACTCAGTAACTATCTCAAAGTTTATGGATAGTGCTAAAAGTATTAATGAACCTCTGCAAAACTTTGTAACAAGAAGTGATATGGGATGTGGCTCAACCATAGGACCAATCACTGCAACAAGACTAGGAATAGAGACTATAGATGTTGGACTCCCAACCTTAGGAATGCACTCTATCCGTGAGTTAGCAGGAAATGCAGATGCACATTCACTTTATAAAATACTAGTTGCATTTAAGAACTAATGTCAACAATAACCCCTGAAGAACTTAATGTTTTAATCGAGCAGACTTATAAGGTAGAAGGGGAGTTTAATGAACTTAAAGCCTCGTATGAACACCTTCGTGATACGGTTGAAAAAGTTGTTGAGTTTTTACCAAATGCTATTTGGATAGTAAATAGTGATGGTACTATTTTTTTACAAAACTCTCAAGCACGCTCTCTTTGGGAACTTCTAAAACTATTAGAGTATAAAAATGAGGACTACGAACTCAAGTTTAACTCCTGCTCATACCTTATAAAAAGCTCTTCATATAAAGATAAAATTATGCTCTCTGCTACAGATATTACAGAACAAAAATGCAAAGAAAATCTTGCAACTATGGGACAGATGGCAGCACATCTTTCTCATGAGATACGTAACCCAATTGGGGCTATTTCTTTGATGAGTTCAACCCTTAAAAAAAGAGTTATTCCTGAAAATATACCCATAGTAGAAGAAATACAAAACTCAGTTACTAGAATTGAGAGAATCATAAAAGCAACATTGATGTTTTCTAAGGGTGTTGAAGCGACAAAAAAAGAGTTTAAGTGGAGTGAGTTAAAAACATCTATAGATATGTCTGTTGGTTATTATGCTTACTCTAAAGAGATAAAGTTTGTATTTCCCGAGTTAGATTTTACTATAAACGCAGACAAAGATCTGCTTGATATGCTTTTTTCAAACTTTATTATTAATGCTATTGATGCGATAGAACAAGATGAGGATGAAGAAGGGCTTATTGAGCTCTATTACACAAGTGATGAGATGTATCATATATTTACTATTTTTGATTCGGGTGTTGCTATAGAAAACAAAGAGAATCTTTTTGAAGCCTTTAAAAGTACCAAACTTAAGGGCAATGGTCTCGGACTTGTACTCTCAAGACAGATTGCTGAAGCTCATGGTGGTTCTGTAAAGTTAGTAGATAGTGTAAAAAAGTGCTTTGAAATAAAAATATTTAAATAATTCTCACCAAGTCGCCAATTATTGTTTATTCTAAAGGATGTTATTTAAAAGTATGACATAGATTACTTCAAAAAAAGTATGAAGATACACTCTATCAGATGACATATAACCCTTTAACAAAACTTCCAAATAGAATACAACTCAATAATGACTGTGAGTTTGAAACAAATCAAACACTTATTTTGATAGATATCATAGATTTTAGTTTGATAAATGGTACTAGTGGATTTATAATTGGCGATATGGTACTCAGAGAATTAGCCGCTTTTCTTCATGCTATGTATGCTGATGAGTATAATATTTATTATCTTGAAGCAGACCTTTAAAATCGTTATAAAAGGTTGGAAATAATATTTCCTCAACTTATCTCTCTTTTTAATGAATATTTCACTTTATAGGGAACTGGTTAAAACTTACTTTACTAGAAGTTGGCATGTAAGGGTCGTATAATGAAAAAAATACAGACAAAAAAAGAAGAGCCTAATGTCCTGATACAGCATATAGACTTTTCTCCAAAAAAAGTTCAATAGAGGGAACCTCTCCTTCATTTGATACCTTCCATTAGCTTACTTTCACTACAATATTTCTTTATATATAAGGCTTAAAAATGAAACAACTTTTATCTTTCATCTCTTCGATGAGAACTATGGCGATTTTGATGTTAATATTCGCATTTTCAGTAGGCTATGCTACTATAATTGAAAATGATTTTGGTACGATGACTGCAAAAGCAGAAATCTATAATGCACGATGGTTTGAGGCTCTTTTAGGTCTTCTTGCATTGAACTTAGCATTAAATATACATAAACACAAAATGTACACATTAAAAAAAGCTCCAATATTTCTTTTTCATAGTGGTTTTTTAATTATTTTACTTGGTGCTACTATTACTAGATACGCAGGATATGAAGGTACTATGCATATACGAGAGGGTGGTGAAGCATCGTCTATGGTTAGTGCAGATACATTTGTTGGTGTAACTGTACAAAGTGCAGGTAAGTTTGAAAGTGAATCAAAGAAAGTATATCTTTCAGAAAGAAGCTCAAATAGTGTAGATATTTCACTCTCAGTTAATGAAAAAAATGTAAATGTAAGTCTTATAGAATATATTCCTGACGCTGTAGAAACACTTGTAGAAGATCAAGAACACGGAAAACCAATAGCTAAATTTATGCTGACAAAAAATGGTCAAGGTAAACCTGTAGCACTAGCTCAAGGGCAGTTTGTTGATGGTGGTTCTTTTATTATTGATTTTGGTTCTGGTGAAACATTTTCTAAACCTCTTATCTCTATCACACTTAAAGATGGTATTCCATATATCACACATGATGAAGCACTCTCTTCTTTTAGAATGGCTAATCGTGAAAAAGGTGAACTTAAAGCAAAGAGTACGGACGAGTTAAATCAACGTGTTCTGTATACTACACCAGATGGTGGAAGTTTTGTTCTACGTGATTTTATGATGCATGCAGTTAAAAAGATGGTTAGTAGTTCTGCTTCAAGTATGAATAGAAAAATGAAAATGAACTCTGGTGGAATAGATGCTTTTCGTTTTGATGTAAATGTAGATGGTACTTCAAAAGAAGTACTTGTTTATGGTAAAAGAGGTACTATCACTGCTCCAACAAGTATTCTTGTATCTGGTGTAAAAGTAGCTGTCTCTTATGGTGCTAAAGATATAAGTATTCCTTTTAAAATTCACTTAAATGACTTTCAATTAGATCGTTATCCTGGTTCTATGAGTCCAGCATCATATGCAAGTGAAGTTACTCTTATAGATAAAGAAAAAGGTATAAAAATAGACTATAGGATTTTTATGAACAATATTTTAGAGCACCGTGGTTATAGATTTTTTCAAGCCTCTTATGATAGAGACGAGAAGGGTACTGTGCTCTCAGTAAACAATGACCCTGGAACTCTTCCTTCATACTTAGGTTATTTACTTTTAGCAATTGGACTTTTTTGGACACTTCTTTCTAAAAAACATAGATTTTCTCGTCTTGCAGCAAAAGCAAAAAAAGCGAGTGATGCGAAAATAGTTCCAGCACTTTTAGCTTTTGGACTTATCTTTAGTACTCTACCTTCTGATGTAAATGCAGAGGATTTAGACCCTGCTATAAAAACTATACTTGCGTTTGATAAAGAACATGCTGAGAAGTTTGGAGAATTAATAGTACAAGACACCCAAGGTCGAATGAAACCTATGAATACACTTGCTACAGAGATTTTAGCAAAGATATATAGAGGCTCATCTCTTAAGGTCGGTTCATATACTCTGACACCAGATCAAGTAATCCTTGGAATGATGATTAGACCAGATATCTACCGTGAAGTAAAACTTATCCGTACAAAAGACCCAAAGATAAACGATGCTATCGGTGCACCTAGTGATGCTAAGTATGTATCTTTTTCTCAGTTTTTTCATGATGCTGAAAATATGAGAGGATATAAACTTGCAGAGATTATCGATGAAGCTGCTAGAAAAGAACCAAAACATAAAAATAAACTTGATAAAGCCGCACTCAAAGTAGATGAAAAAGTAAATGTAGCATATATGGTTTTTACAGGTTCACTTCTGAAGATGTGGCCACTTAAAAGTGATGCAGGAAACAAGTGGTATGCAACTATAGAAGCACTAGAAACATTTAACAAGCCTAATGGTCTTAAAGTTCGTGATACAGCTGTAACATACTTCACATCAGTTGATACTGCTCTAAAAAGTGGTGACTGGAGAGATAGTAATGAAGCATTAGCAAGTATTGCTAAGTATCAAAAAGAGAATGGTTCGGCTGTTTATCCAAGTGCAAACAGTATAAAAGCAGAAATCTTTGCAAATAAGGCAAATATTTTTGAACGTATTTATCCACTGTACCTTTTAATGGGTTTTGTACTTTTAATACTTAGTTTTACAAAAATAATTCAACCAAAGCTAAAAATGGGACTTATTACAAAAGCGTCACTTTATCTTTTAATACTTTTCTTTGCAGCACATACTGTTGGTTTAGCACTTAGATGGTATATCTCTGGTCATGCACCGTGGTCAAATGGGTATGAGTCTATGGTTTATATCTCATGGGCAACAGTACTTGCAGGATTTATATTCTCTAAACGTTCATCAATGACTTTAGCATCAACAGCTATACTCTCAGGTCTTATCCTTTTTGTAGCACACCTTAACTGGATGAATCCACAGGTTACAAACCTTGTACCAGTGCTGAACTCTTACTGGTTAAGTATCCATGTTAGTATGATTACTGCTTCTTATGGTTTCTTAGGTCTTGGAGCACTTTTAGGTTTTATAACACTTTTACTTTTTATGATTAAAACTGATAAAAATGAAAGACAAATCACACTCTCTATAAAAGAGTTAAACTCTATAAATGAGATGAGTCTGATGGTTGGTTTAGTTCTTTTAACTGTTGGAAACTTTCTTGGTGGCGTTTGGGCAAATGAGTCTTGGGGACGTTACTGGGGTTGGGATCCAAAAGAGACATGGGCACTTGTAACTATTTTAGTTTATGCTGTAGTAATTCACTTGAGATTTTTAAAGTCACTTTATAGTGAGTTTAACTTTAGTGTGATTTCATTATTATCATTTACATCAGTACTTATGACATACTTTGGGGTAAATTACTACCTTGCAGGAATGCACTCATATGCAAAAGGTGATCCAGTTCCTATACCGGACTTTGTTCCAGTAACTTACTCTATCTTAGCGGTGGTAATATTACTTGCGTTTAGAAACAGAAAGATAGTTTAGGTAGTAGTAGTGGTCTTTACTGGTTTTTCTAAAAAGGCACTACCTTTTTTAAAACAAATAAAAAACAATAACGATAAAGAGTGGTTTGCCGCTCACAAATCAGAATATGAAGAGTACATTTTAAATCCATCTCGTGCATTTGTAGAAGAGATGGGTGAACACCTCCAAGCCTTAGAGCCTACAATAAACGCAATCCCAAAAATAAATAAATCCCTTTACAGAATTTACAGAGACTCCCGAAGAATGGGTGCAAATAAAATGCCTATAAAAGAGCGTATTGGCATAATATTTTGGCAGGGCAATAACAAGCGAATGCAGAGTTCTTGTTTCTATATGCACTTCTCATATGAAGAGTTAATGGTGGCAGTTGGTGTTAGATGGTTCGAGAAACCAATGCTTGATGCCTTTCGTGAGTACATAAAAGATGATAAGAAACGCAGTCAGCTACAGAAGATTCTTAAGAATATTAAAGAGAAAAATAAAGGCTACACACATCTAGAAAAGGGCTATAAACGCTACCCAAGAGGTTTTAATGCAGAGATGTCAAACGCAGACCTTTCTTTATACAAGGGTATGGCTACATTTAAAACATTAGACCCTAGTATTATAGAAAATGGAGTAGAACTTATAGAAAAACTCTATGAAATCTATGAAGATATGTTACCATTACAAAAGTTTATGTACGAAGTAAGTTTAAGAGTGAAAGAGGACTAAATAGTGAAAGAAGCGATAATACTACTCAATATGGGTGGACCAAACAATCTTAATGAAGTTGAGATGTTTTTGACAAATATGTTTAATGATAAAAATATTTTAACGATGAAGAGTGATTTAGCACGTAAGTTTGTTGGAGGTTTGATTACCTTTTTAAAAACTGAGTCTTCACAAGAGATATACAGACAACTTGGTGGAAAGTCTCCCATAGTTGGGCATACGAAAAACTTAGTAAAGAAACTTCAAGAGAGACTCGGGAGTGATGTTATAGTTGATTTTGTTATGCGTTATACTCCGCCTTTTGCACCAGAAGTAATAGAACGTCTCCAAAAAGAGAACGTAGAAAAGATTTATCTAATTCCTCTGTATCCTCAGTACTCAACAACAACTTCAAAGTCATCGCTTGAAGATTTTGAAGAGGCTTACCATAAAGTCCATGGTGATGCACTTCTTGTTGAGATAAAACATTTTTTTGAAAATGAAAGTTATAATAAAAGTGTTTTAGAAAGTATAAAAAAGAGTGTAAATGGTGATGATTACCGTGATTTTGATGTGATATTTTCTGCACATGGTTTACCAAAAAAGATAGTAAAAGCTGGAGATGTGTATGAAAAACATATCACAAAACATATCACTATCTTAAATAAAATGCTCAAAGAAGAGGGTATGGACTTTCATGAAACACATCTTGCCTTTCAGTCAAAAGTAGGTCCCCTAGAGTGGCTTTCACCATCACTAGAAGAGAAGTTAAAGGTAGTACGTAACCGTGGAATTATAGTTGTGCCTATCGCCTTTACAATAGATAACTCTGAGACTGACTTTGAACTAGAAGTTGAGTATAGAGAGATAGCTGAGAAGCTTGGGTTTAGAGAGTATAGAGTATGTAGATGTCCTAATGACAGTGAACTCTTTGTAGATGCTTTATGTGAGATATATGAGAAGATGAAATAATGCAAAATATAGTAATATTTGATATGGATGGAACATTAATAGACTCTAAAAAAGATATCCAAGCCTCTATCTTCACTCTAAAGAGTTCAGACAGATGTCCTACAGGTACTTCTAGCACTTTATAGACACACTCAATGTATTACATTTACTTATAATATATTGTTCTAAATCCTCTGAGGGGTCACCTTAGAGGTCACCTTTTAAGTTATTCTTAGTCTAATTCAAAGAGCTAAGAATGTATCTAACAAAGAAAAATACAACCTACTACTACAGAAGAAAAACACCCCAAATACTAATACCCATATTAAATACTGCAATAATCAAAAGAAGTCTCTGTACCTCAAATAAGATAGCTGCAATACAACAAGCTAGTTACTATACAAGTATCCTCCATAAAGCTATGTTGGCTTGTAGTATAGATATTCCTATAGAAAACATCATTAGCATACTTAAACCTTTACTCTCTGATAGTGCGAATACAACCATAGTAATCAAAGTTGAGAGGCTTAAATTTACTACAGATATTATAGAGAAGTATCTAACAAGTCTAGTAATCAGCCAAGATAAGATAAAAGCCTATAGAGCAAGATTACATATAATTTACTCAATCATAGATGCTAGGGAAATGACACCCGCAATCATAGATGAAATAATACTTACACTCCAGACCAAGATACCTAAGAGATATAAGATACTAAAGAAGAGTAAATTCTTTAAAGAAATAATAAATATGGAGTACAGACAGAGTGAACTACTCAGTATAGGTACTGTGAATGTATATCTAGTACTGTTTAGATCAATTCTAAAGTGGGTGTATGCTAGGGAATACCTCACAAAAGACTACTCAGATCTAGTTATTAAACTCAAAGACAAGGGTGCCGCTTCTCTCAAAACAGATGCTCTAACTGATGAGATAATAGAGAAAATACTGACAAAAATTAATCCAAGAGAAAGGCTATTCCTACTTGGTATGAGGTTTAGCGGCCTAAGACCTACAGAGTTATTGCAGAGTGAGGTAACAGAAATAGATAATATCCTGTGCTTTGATCTGAGAAATCCTAATATTCAAGTCAAGAATCTTAATTCGAGAAGACTTGTACCTATCCATTCCAAATTGATCCCTAAGCTAGAGGAACTAACAAGTGTCCTAGCTAAGTATAAAACTGTCAAGGTAATTAGTAGGAATACAACTACAGCACTCAGAGAGTTAGGCCTACCATCTACAGCAACACTTTATTCCCTTCGCCACACTTTTATAACCAAGCTCATCAATCTAGGAGCTGACAATAATATTGTATCTGCCTTAGTTGGCCATTCATTACAAGGAAATCAAATGACAATGGATAGATATTTCAAGGGTTATGATGTCAAAAAGTTGAAGGAAACAATAGAGCTTCTGTAGAGCTTTCTAATACACAAGCATAAAAAGCTATGTGAGGCCCTGCTGGTAGTCTTTTCTGGACATAACAATTGAACTTTGTGTAGGAAGTGCCCACTAAATAAGGAAAGGGAGTGTCAAGAGGAATGTAATAAGGTAACTACAAAAACAGGAATATTCACTACACACAGATAATTATCTCTGTAAGTACCTGTAGTACGAACAAATAATGAGTATGCATATAAAGTGAATGTAGGAAGTGAACAAAAAGAAAGGAAAGGTAGAAAAGACAACATACACAACCTGCTCTCATATGAAGAGTTAAAACACAACAAAGAAAGGAAAGAAACAGAATGAAACAAGAAATAAAAACAGTTAGATTACAACTTATTATGAATACTAATACTAATAAACAGTTGAGAATTTTACAGGCATACCTAGGAGGTACAGACTCTAGAACAGGAAAGTTTAAAGAAGTACCTAAAGTAACAGTCATTGAAGAGGCCTTAGCTGCACTGTTTAAAGCTAATGAACAGAAAATGATAGAGCAGCTTACAAGTAAAGACTAAAAAAGTTGGCATGAGATATTAGTAGATACCTTGGTTCGGTGCCACTATTAACAACTCTCTATAAGTCCAACAATTTAATCTCTATCCTTCCATTAGAGATTACTCTCCCTTGAGTAGTAGTAGTTATGTATTAATACTGCTGCTCAACTTAACAATCACAATCAACAATCAACTTCAATAATCACAATCAACAATTACATCTTACTACTGTCCATCTAGCTACAAGGGGATAACTCTGAAAAATCTAGATCTAGTGTCCTATTTAGGGCTAGATGAACAGCAGTAAGGTGTAATAACCTAAATCAAAAAAAGTCTATTTTCAGAGATAGCAAAGGAGTATATACATAGATGGATGATCTTATAAATTTGATTAAGCAATCACCAATTGAGGTAGAGAATAATTTAAATTGGAAG